>NZ_JBIWPJ010000008.1:87690-466162 GCF_044768205.1 Streptomyces sp. NPDC101160
TGCACAGGTTGCGCCCGTCCTACTCCCCGGGGGGCCCGTGCACCCCCTACAACGGCCCCTTTTCGGCGGCGTAGGGGCGCCCCGCCCCCGGGGGGGGGGGGGCCCCCCCTTCCGGCGATCCGAAGGCCCTACGCGGGCGAGCCCGAGGAGAACCGCCGCAGCAGCGGCGACAGCACGAGCACGGACTTGGTGCGCTCCACGAAGGGCTCGCCCGCGATCCGCTCCAGGACGCGCTCGAAGTGGCGCATGTCCGAGGCGAAGACCTGGACGACGGCGTCCGCGTCACCGGTCACGGTCGACGCGGACACCACCTCCGGATACCGCTCGAGGCCGCGCCGGATGTCCTCCGGCGAGGTGTTGTGGCGGCAGTAGATCTCGACGAACCCCTCCGTCTCCCAGCCGAGCGCCGCCGGGTCCACCCGTACGGTGAAGCCGGTGATGGCGCCCTCGGCCCTGAGCCGGTCCACGCGCCGTTTCACGGCGGGCGCGGAGAGACCGACCAGCGAGCCGATGTCGGCGTAGCTGCGGCGGGCGTCTTCCGCGAGGGCGTGGACGATGCGTTCGTCGAGGTCGTTGAGTCGCACTACGGGTGGATCACTTCTCTGCAGGGGCCTCTGCCAGGACCGGAGCGTCGGCCGTGGCCGTGGCCAGACGGGAGCGGCGCATGCCGTACAGGAAGTAGAACACGAGTCCCGCGGCCATCCAGCAACCGAAGACCACCCAGGTCACGGTGTCGAGGCTGAACATGTTGTACGCGCAGAAGAAGAATCCGAGCACCGGGAAGACCGGGCCGAACGCCACCTTGAAGGTGCGCGGCATGTCGGGGCGGGTGTAGCGGAGCACGATCACCGCGATGTTGACCAGACCGAAGGCGAAGAGGGTGCCGATGCTGGTGGCGTCGACGAGCTTGCCCAGCGGGATGACCGAGGCGAGGACGGCGCAGAAGAGGGAGACGATCACCGTGTTGATGCGCGGGGTGCCGGTCTTGGCGCTGACCTTGCCGAAGACCTTCGGCACCAGGCCGTCGCGGGACATCGCGAAGAGGACGCGGGTCTGGCCGTAGAGCACGGTGAGGACGACGCTCGCGATGGAGATGACGGCGCCGGCGGCGAGCATGGTGCCCCAGAAGGTCTGGCCGGTGACGTCGTTCATGATCGCCGCCAGGGTGGCCTCGGAGCCCGCGAAGTCCTTCCAGTGCCAGGCGCCGACCGCGACGGCGGCGACGAGCACATAGAGGACGGTCACGATGAGCAGCGAGAGCATGATCGCCCGCGGCAGGTCGCGCTTGGGGTTCTTGGCCTCCTCGCCGGCCGTGGAGGCGGCGTCGAAACCGATGTAGGAGAAGAACAGGCTGGCGCTGGCGGCGCCGACGCCCGACATGCCGAGCGGCATGAAGTCCTTGTAGTTGCCGGACTTGAAGCCCATGAAACCGATGGCGCAGAAGAGCGCGAGCGCGGCGATCTTCACGACGACCATGATCGTGTTGACGACGGCGGACTCACGGGCGCCGCCGAGCAGGAACACCATGGCGAGCAGCACGACGATGAGGCCCGGCAGGTTGATGATGCCGCCCTCGCCCGGGGCGGACGACAGCACGTCGGGGATGGTGACGCCGATGGTGCCGTCGAGCAGCTCGTTCAGGTACTCACCCCAGCCGACGGCCACGGCGGCGACCGAGACGCCGTACTCGAGGACCAGACACCAGCCGCAGACCCAGGCGACGAGTTCACCCATCGTTGCGTACGCGTAGGAGTACGAGGAGCCCGCGACCGGGATGGAGCCGGCCAGCTCGGCGTACGAGAGGGCCGAGAAGAGCGCCGTGAGACCGGCGATCACGAAGGACAGCGTGACGGCCGGGCCGGCCTTGGGGACCGCCGAGCCGAGCACGACGAAGATGCCGGTGCCGAGCGTCGCACCGATGCTGATCATGGTCAGCTGCCACATGCCGAGCGAGCGGCGGAGCGAGCCGCCCTCGCCCTGCCCACCCTCTGCGACCAGGTTCTCCACCGGCTTGCGACGGATGAGGGCGGAGAGCCCGGAGGTCCTGCGGGCGGTCGGGACGGACATGTCCTCGACGGGTGGGGCTGCGCCGTGGTCAAGCACTGCGGGGGCTCCTTATCGCTGCCTGTCGACGAGCGGGGACCGCGGCGGTGACGTGGGCAGACAGAAGAAAGCCCACGGGGGAAGGGGGAACCGCCGAGCAGGCGGTCGCCGCCACTCCTGGTACGGGGCATGAGCCTAAGCGCTAATGCTTCGCACTCGTAATGCAGGGTTGTTGCGCAGTGGTGGATGATCATTGCGCGCTTGGGGCACAGACGGGGAAACATTGCGCGCTGCCGCATGAATCGACACATCGGGGGCAATGGGGCACCCTGCCCGCACACCTTGACTCCTCGGGCCGGATCGACCACTCTGCACCCGCCCGAAGGAGGTCCCGTGAGCCCGTCGGCACCCTGGCTGGAGCCCGAACCCTTTCTGCGCGGCACGGCCTGGCGGGACGGCGCCGGCCGGCCGGTACGGGCCGATCCGGCCGACCTGGCACGCCTGCCCTGGGACATCGCCGAGCGGGCCGGACTGCCCGTCGGGGTGCGCCTCGAGTTCACGGCGGCGCCCGGCACCAGGGCGGTCGAGGTGCGCTACCGGGCGGCCGTGCCCGGGGCGGGCGATCCGCTGCGCGCACTGCGGCACGGCTTCGCGCTCTGGCGGGGCGCGCGCTGCCTCGCGGAGGTGTTCGCGGAGCCCGCCGAGCAGGCCACCGTGCGCATCGAACTCCCGTCCGACGGCGGAGAGTTCACGGTGCGGCTGCCGGAGCAGCAGCGGCCGCTCGTCCTCGGACTGCGACCCTCGCGCGGCGGCGCCCTCTCCCCAGCGCCGCACCGCCCGCGCTGGCTGGTTCACGGCGACTCGATCACCGAGGGCTGGTGGGCGACCCGGCCCGCGCACGCCTGGCCCGCCGTGGCCGGCCGGGCGCTCGGCCTCGACCCGGTGAACCTCGGCTACGCGGGCGGGGCGCGCGGCGAACTCCCGCTCGCCGAGCAGCTCGCCCGCCTCCCCGGCGCCCTGATCACCCTCGCCTTCGGCACCAACTGCTGGGCCTCCGTGCCCAGTTCGGCGCCGCTGCTGTACGAGACCACCCGGGCCTTCGTCGCCCTGGTCCGCCGCGGCCACCCGGACACCCCGCTGCTGCTCCTCTCCCCCGTGCTGCGCCCGGCGGCCGAACACACCCGCAACGCCCTCGGCGCCGGCCTCGCGGAGCTCCGTACGGCCATGGAGGAGGCCGTACGGGACCTGGTGGCGGCCGGCGACACCCGCCTCGCCCTGCTGCCCGGGCGCCCGCTGCTCGGCCCCGAGGACCTCGCCGACGGCCTGCACCCGAACGACCGGGGCCACGCGCGGATCGCGGCGGCGGTGGCGGCGGCGCTGCGGGCGGCGGGCTGGGCGGGGCGAGCGGGCCGGGAGAGCCGGGTGGGGCGGGGTGGCTGAGAACGCCGCAGGGCCCCCGGGAACGGATTCCCGGGGGCCCTGCGGACGGATTCGGCCGATGCCGCCGATACGTTTCGGCGACTAGCTCCAGCTGGCGTGCAGCGGCTTGCCCTCCGCGTAACCGGCGGCGGACTGGATGCCGACGACGGCCTTCTCCTCGAACTCGGCGAGCGAGGCCGCACCGGCGTAGGTGCAGGAGGAGCGGACACCGGCGATGATCGAGTCGATCAGGTCCTCGACGCCCGGGCGCTGCGGGTCGAGGAACATCCGGGAGGTGGAGATGCCCTCCTCGAACAGCGCCTTGCGGGCGCGGTCGTACGAGGACTCGTCGGAGGTCCGGTTCTTGACGGCGCGGGCCGAGGCCATGCCGAAGGACTCCTTGTAGGCACGGCCCTTGGCGTCGTGCTGGAGGTCGCCCGGGGACTCGTAGGTGCCGGCGAACCAGGAGCCGATCATCACGTTGGACGCGCCGGCGGCCAGCGCCATGGCGACGTCGCGCGGGTGCCGGACACCGCCGTCGGCCCACACGTGCTTGCCGTACTTCTTCGCCTCGGCGGCGCACTCCAGGACGGCCGAGAACTGCGGGCGGCCCACGCCGGTCATCATGCGGGTGGTGCACATGGCGCCGGGGCCCACACCGACCTTGATGATGTCCGCGCCGGCCTCGATGAGGTCCTTGACGCCCTCGGCGGCGACGATGTTGCCGGCCACGATCGGGACGTGCGGGTCGAGCGCCCGGACGGTCCTGATCGCGCTGATCATCGACTCCTGGTGGCCGTGCGCGGTGTCGATGACGAGCGTGTCCACGCCCGCGTCGAGCAGCAGCTTGGCCTTGCCCGCGACGTCACCGTTGATGCCGACGGCGGCGGCGATGCGCAGCCTGCCCTCGCCGTCCACGGCCGGGTTGTAGAGGGTCGCGCGCAGCGCGCCCTTGCGGGTGAGGATGCCGACCAGCTTGCCGTCGGCGTCGACGGCCGGGGCGTAGCGGCGGTTGGCGGCGTCGAGGGTGTTGAACGCCTCGCGCGGCTCGATGTCGGCGTCGAGCAGCAGCAGGTCCCTGGACATGACCTCGGACAGCTGGGTGAAGCGGTCCACGCCGGACAGGTCGGCGTCGGTGACGACGCCGACCGGGCGCCGGTCCTCGTCGACGACGACACCGGCGTCGTGCGCGCGCTTGGGCAGCAGCGAGAGCGCGTCGGCGACGGTCTGGTGGGGCTCCAGGACGATCGGGGTGTCCAGGACCAGGTGGCGGGACTTCACCCAGGCGATGACGTCGGTGACGACGTCGATCGGGATGTCCTGCGGAATGACGACCAGGCCGCCACGACGGGCGACGGTCTCGGCCATGCGACGGCCGGCGATGGCGGTCATGTTCGCGACGACCAGCGGAATCGTCGTACCCGTACCGTCGGGCGAGGAGAGATCCACGGCCTGGCGGGAACCGACGGCCGAGCGGCTCGGCACCATGAACACATCGTCGTACGTGAGGTCGTACGGCGGCTTGACGTCATTGAGGAAACGCACGTGCTGACATCCCAGTCGTTCGGATCGGCCCCTAGGCATTTCAGCCAGGGGAAAAAGCACGTAGTTCAGTGTTGCACGGGGGGTGCCGCGGGCGGAGGGGACGGATCATCCGAGCCTGACGACGGGGCGTCTGTCGGATCCTCCAATCCGGCGACTTCGCCGCCGAGCCAGAGCAGGACCGCGAGGCCGGCCGAGCTGGCCCGGGCAGCCGCCGAGAACACCTCCTGGGCGACGGTCCACTCCTCCGGTTCGGCCTCGGCGTAAGCCTGCCAGCCCGTCACCACGATCGCCATGGGTCGGCGCATATCCGCGAGGCAGTCGGCGAGCGCGTCCCAGTTGCGGCCGAACCAGACCGGCAGCGGGAGCGCGCGGACACAGCGGTTCATGAAGGCCGTCTTGTCGGTGACCCCGTGGAGGTCGAGGACGGTGAGGTCCCCGAGCTCCTCGAGTCTCGCCCCGATCCCGGTCATCCCGCGACCACCTCCCGGAAGCTCGCGTAGTGGTCGTCCGTGTAGTAGACCTCGCCGTCGCCGCCGGTGACGAGCCGCCGGGCCCCGCGGTCGCGCTCGCCCGGGGTCCTGACCGTGTACTCGTGGTAATAGCCGCGCTTTTCCTTCGGCAGGACGCGCTCGAAGTTCGAGAACACCGCGCCGTCCTTGGCGTATGGGAAGGGCCCGCCGGCCCGGATGAGGACCAGCGTCTTCCGCGCCTCGGCCGGCAGCTGCGACTCCCGGACGGTGGGGAGGCCGGAGCGGGCGGACGGCGCAGCCGTCGAAACCGCTGCCGTCGTACGGGTCGGGGTCGCCGAGTCGCTGCCCGCCCCGCCGCCGGAGCACCCGGTCAGGAACAGCGAGGCCCCGGCGAGCAGGGCGAGCCCGAGCCGGGCGCATCGAGAGAACATGCCCCGATGCTGCCACCGCGACGCCGACCCCATTCCGGGGACGCGCCGCGGGGAGGAAGGCGGGCCGGGTCGGGCCCCGGGGTGACCACCGCACCGGGGCCCGGCCGCCTTCGGGTCAGATGCCGTCCGGGTCCGCGCGGTCGAGGGCCGGGCGGGGGCCGGGGCTGGACTCGGTGAGCAGGTAGTCGGCGGCCGAGCGGTCGGTCACCAGGCTGGTGACGAGGCCTGAGCGGAGCACCGCGCCGATCGCCGCCGCCTTGCGGTGGCCGCCCGCGATGGCGACGACCTCGGGGATCCGGCGCAGCCGGTCCGTCTCGACGGTGATGCACCGCTCGCCGAGGTCGCGGCCGACCCGGCGGCCCTCCGCGTCGAAGAGGTGCGCCGACATCTCGGCGGCGACGCCGAGCGAGGCGTAGTGGGCGCGCTCCTCCTCCGACAGCATGTCGTGGACGGTGGAGACGCCCGGCTCCCAGGAGCCGATGGACACGCAGGCGACCGTCACCTTGTCGAAGTACTCGAAGGCCCGGGCGATGCCGGTCTGGCTGCGCAGCGCGTTGGCGGTCGCCGCGTCGGGCAGCAGCATCGGCGCGTAGATGGGGTGCGCCTCGCCGCCGGAGACCTGTGCGGCCCGCCGGACCGCCTCGACCGAGCCGCGCTCGGCCGTGCCCGCGTCGTACACGCCGGTGAGCTGCACGACGGTGCAGGGCGGCAGCCGGTCGAGCGCGGCGGCCATGTGGATCGTGGAGCGGCCCCAGGCGAGGCCGAGCACGTCGCCCTCGGTGACCAGCTCGCCGAGCAGGTCGGCCGCGACCTCGCCGAGGTTCTCCGGGTCGGGCGACTCCTCCTCGCCCTCCGCCGGGGACTCGACGACGACGGCATGACGCAGGCCGTAGCGGGCACGGAGCGCGTCGGAGCGCTCGGCGTCCAGCTCGGCCGGTACGCGGATCTCGATGCGCACGAGGTCGCGCTCAAGGGCGGTCTCCAGGACCCGGGCCACCTTGAAGCGGCTCACGCCGAACTCCTCGGCGATCTGGATCTTGGACTTGCCCTCGAGGTAGAAGCGACGGGCCATGGCCGCCGCCTGCACGAGCTCCGCGGGTCCCATCCGCAGGGCTGACCGTCCCGCCGACATACCCGCCACCGCGATCTCCTCACTGCTGTTCACGTGCCGCTGCCGCGCTTCATTTGCTGCTGGTGCTGCTGCCACTGGTGCTGACACTGGTGGTGCCAGTGCTACTGCTGTTCCTGGTGCTGTTCACACTCTGGACCCACTGTTCATCCTGTCAGATCCGGCGGGCCCAGAACGGCCGTGTCGGCGGCCCGACGGGCCGCGTTCACGTACCGGTGGGTCAGTGGAGGCTCAGTGGCCACACGCCCACGCGGCGGAGGCGCTCGCGGCCTCCGCCCTGTCCCGCAGCGAGCGGACCGCGGCGGCCGGGTCGGCGGCTCCGTAGACCGCGGAACCGGCCACGAAGACGTCCGCGCCGGCCTCGGCGCACCGCTCGATGGTGGCCTCGGAGACGCCGCCGTCGACCTGGAGCCAGAGCTCGAGACCGTGCTTGGAGATCAGCTCACGGGTGCGGCGGATCTTCGGCAGCATGATGTCGAGGAAGGCCTGACCGCCGAAGCCGGGCTCGACCGTCATGATCAGCAGCATGTCCAGCTCGGGGAGCAGGTCCTCGAACGGCTCGATGGGCGTGGCCGGCTTGAGCGCCATCGACGCCCGGGCCCCCTTGGCGCGGATCTCCCGGGCCAGGCGTACGGGCGCGGCCGCGGCCTCCACGTGGAAGGTGACGGAGCCGGCGCCGGCCTCCACGTACTGCGGGGCCCAGCGGTCCGGGTCCTCGATCATCAGATGGCAGTCGAGCGGGGTGTCGGTGGCCCGGGCCAGCGATTCGACGACGGGCACGCCCAGCGTCAGGTTGGGCACGAAGTGGTTGTCCATCACGTCGACGTGCAGCCAGTCGGCCCCGTCGACCGCCTTCGCCTCATCGGCGAGCCGGGCGAAGTCCGCGGACAGGATGCTGGGATTGATCTGCGCCATGTGCCAAGCCTGCCATGTTCTTGAGGACTTCTTTGCCGCTGCGGAGTTTGAATCCTAGGGGGTACCGAGCGTACTGGTACAGACCAGGAGAAAACTCCGCCGCGAAGTGACCTCCGAGCGCCTCCGAGCCGGCGTCAGGCCGTGCGGCGGATCAACGCCAGATACATGGCGTCCGTACCGTGCAGATGCGGCCACAGCTGGACGTCCGGACCGTCGCCGAGGTCCGGTACGCCGGGCAGCAGCGGGCGGGCGTCGATCAGCTCGGCGCCGCCGACCTTCTTCAGGACGTCGTCGACGACCACCCGGGTCTCGGCCAGGTGCGGGGAGCAGGTCGCGTAGCCGACCACGCCGCCGATCCGGACCGCGCGCAGCGCCTCGGTGAGCAGCCCGCGCTGCAGCGGGGCGAAGCCGTCGAGGTCGCCGGGGCGGCGGCGCCAGCGCGCCTCGGGGCGGCGGCGCAGCGCGCCGAGCCCGGAGCAGGGCACGTCCATCAGGACCCGGTCGAAGCTGCCCTCGCCCCACGGCGGGCGGGTGCCGTCGGCGGCGATGACCTGGTACGGGCCGGGGTTGCCGGCCAGCGCGCGCTCGACGAGCCGGGCGCGGTGCGGCTGCTTCTCGGAGGCGAGCAGGGCGGCGCCGCGCTCGGCGGCGAGGGCGCCGAGCAGGGCCGCCTTGCCGCCCGGGCCGGCGCAGCCGTCGAGCCAGCGGGTGTCGGGGCCGTCGAGCGGCGCGTTGGCGAGCGCGATCGCCACGAGCTGGCTGCCCTCGTCCTGCACGCCGGCCCGGCTCTCCCGCACGGCCTCGATGGTGCCCGGATCGCCGCCCTCGGCCATGCGCAGCGCGTACGGGGACCAGCGGCCGGGCTCGGTCTCGGCGGCCTGCTCCAGCTCCGCGACGGTGGCGCGGCCGGGGCGGGCGACCAGGGTGACCTCGGGCCGCTCGTTGTCGGCCGCGAGCAGCGCCTCGATGCCGGCCCGGCCGCCGCCGAGCGCGTCCCAGAGCGCGGAGACCACCCAGCGGGGGTGGGAGTGGACGACCGCGAGGTGGTCCTCGGCGTCCTCGTCGTACGGCGGCGCGACCCGCGCCACCCAGGTCTCGAAGTCGTCCTGCGCGATCTTGCGGAGGACGGCGTTCACGAACTTGGCCCGCCCGTCCCCGAGCACCACCCGCGCCAGCTCCACGGTCGCGGACACGGCGGCGTGGCTCGGGATCCGCGTCCCGAGCAACTGGTGCGCCCCGAGCGACAGCACGTCGAGCACCGGCGGGTCGACCTCCCGCAGCGGCCGGTCCACGCACGCCGCGATGATCGCGTCGTACGTCCCCTGCCGCCGCAGCGTCCCGTACACCAGCTCGGTCGCGAGCGCCGCGTCCCGCCCGTCGAACCCCTCGTTCTTCTCCCGCGCCTTCTTCAGCAGCGGCGGCAGCACGAGGTTGGCGTACGCGTCCCGCTCGTCCACGGCCCGCAGCACCTCGAACGCGAGGATCCGCACGGGATCCTTCTTGGGCCGGCGGTGGGGCCTGGGGGCCTTGCCCGAGGTGGGCTGGGGCGCACGACGACGTGCCTGCTCGCTCAAAGGTGCTCCGCGTGACGAAATGAGGGGTCGAACCCCCTCAGCCTACGTCCGCGCGCCACGACCGGGGAAAACGGGCCCGCGGGGCCCGGTCAGGCCCCGACCCGCTCCCCCGCCGCGATCCGTACGCCGCGTGCCCAGTCCGCCGCCTTCATCGGCTTCTTGCCCTGGGGCTGGACCCAGAGCAGTTCGACGGCGTGGGAGCCGGTGCCGACGTGCACGTTGTTCTTGCCGACGGCGAGTTCGCCGGGGGCGAGGTCGGTGCGGTCCGGGAGGAGGGCGACCTGGATGAGCTTGAGGCGTTCGCCGCGGAAGAGGGTCCAGGCGCCGGGGGCCGGGGTGCAGCCGCGGACGACGCGGTCGACGCGGAGGGCCGGGGCCTTGAAGTCGACGTGGGCGTCCTCGACCTGGATCTTCGGGGCGAGGGTGATGCCGTCGGCGGGCTGCGGGACCGCCTTGAGGGAGCCGTCCTCGATGCCGTCCATGGTCGCCGCGAGCAGCCCGGCGCCCGCGAAGGCGAGCCGGGTGAGCAGGTCGCCGCTGGTGTCGGTGGGGCGGACGTCCTCGGTGACGACGCCGTACACCGGGCCGGAGTCCAGGCCCTCCTCGATCTGGAAGGTGGACGCGCCGGTCACCTCGTCACCGGCCATGATCGAGTGCTGCACGGGCGCGGCGCCGCGCCACGCGGGGAGCAGCGAGAAGTGCAGGTTGACCCAGCCGTGGGTGGGGATGTCGAGGGCGACGCGGGGCAGCAGCGCGCCGTACGCGACGACCGGGCAGCAGTCCGGCGCGATCTCCCGCAGCCGGGCCAGGAACGCCTCGTCGCGCGGCCGCTCCGGCTTCAGGACCTCGATCCCGGCCTCCGCCGCCCGCTCGGCGACGGGGCTCGCGAGGAGCCGCCGCCCGCGCCCCGCGGGGGCGTCGGGCCGGGTGACGACGGCGGCCACCTCGTGCCGCCCGGAGGCGAGCAGGGCGTCCAGGGCGGGTACGGCGACCTCGGGGGTGCCGGCGAAGACGAGCTTCACGCGCGAAAACCTCGTATCTCGGGGCGTAGGAAGGGCAGCGCACCAGTCTAGGCCGCGTCCGCCCGCGACGCCCTCGGGGGCGTACGCGAGGACGAGCGCCCCGCGCATATGCGGATACGCCCCCGCAGCGTGACCCAACTCCCCGTGGCGCGTTGGTCAAGAGAGATTGACCGAAACGGGTCGCCCTCCCCCAGCGACCCGCCCCTTTTCACGCCGGTTCGAGAGGCTCATCCATGGCCGACCACGCCACCCACGACGCCCAGGCCCGGGCAAGTCTGCACCTGCTCGTGCGGGACATCGAGCGGGTCCGGCGGCAGGTGGACGCACTGCGCACGCTGACGGCCCAGCTGGGCAATGTCTACCGCCCTCGCCGCTCCGCCCCTTCGACGGGCTTCGTCGTCTACGGGCGCGCCCCCGCCCCGACCGTCCGTCTCGCCCAGGAACTGCGGGACAGCGTCGAGACCCTGGTGACCGCGGCCGTCGACTTCGACCGCTCGCTCGGGTTCTCGTGGGACGCGGTGGGCTCCGCGCTCGGAGTCACCAAGCAGGCGGTGCACCGCCGTTACGGTTCCCGCCGCGCCCCGCAGCCGGGCGGCGGCCCGCTGGAGCAGGACCGTACGCAGGAGGCGGGCGCGACCCGCACGCTGCCGGTCGTCCCGTCGGCCCGCAGCATGCCGCCGCAGCCGACCTCGGGCAGCCGGACCCTGCGCGAGGAGCCGCGCCCGCCGGCGTTCCCGGCCCCGCGCAACGGCTGACCGGCGCGGCACAGCCGACAGACCCCCGCTCCGTGCAACGGCCGGCCGCCACCGCGCGGCCCACGCGCCCGCCGCGTTCCCTCGGTGCCCGCACAGCGGTTGACCACCGCAGGGCACCCGGCCCGCCCGCCGGCGCTCCCCGCCGAGCGCAACGGCTGACGGTCACGCAGCCGCCCCCGAAGGCCGCCCGCCCCCGCGGGCGGCCTTCGTGTCGTCGGCCCTGCGGGCGGGCGTGGGGCCCCCGCGCGGGCGTAGGGCCTCCGCGCGGGCGGGCCGGCCTCCCCTCAGCCCGCGCGCGGCCTCGGGCAGTCGGACGGGCTGTCAGCCGATGTCCGGCGGGTCCACCCGGACCCGGACCGGTTCCCCGCCGCCCCGTGCCAGGCGGGCCGCCTGGGCCTTCTTCAGGGCGGTGGCCAGGGCCGCGCCGCTGCCCGGCGGGACGCGGATCAGGGCCCGCTCCCACTGTTCGCCCGGCGGGGTGTCGCCGGGGCGGCGGGGGCCGCCGGGGCGGGTGACGGGGAGTGGGACGGGGCCCAGGATCTCGGCGTCCGGGGGCAGTTCGGCGGCGGCCAGGAACGCGGCGAGGGCCTCCGGCGGGCCGGAGGCGGCCGCCATCCGGGAGACCGGCGGGAAGCCCAGCTCGGCCCGCTCGGCGAGTTCGCGCTGCGCGTGGCCGACCGGGTCCCAGCGGACGAGGGCCTGCACGGGCCGCAGGGTCGGCTCGGCGACGACCACGACGGTGCCGCCGTCCCCCTGGCCCCGTACGAGCGAGGCCGCGTCGATCCAGCGGCGCAGCGCCTCCTCGCCGGCCCGCAGGTCGGGGCGGCCGAGCATGGCCCAACCGTCGAGGAGCAGCGCGGCCGCGTAGCCGCCGTCGGCGACGGGTTCGGCGCCGGGGGTGCTCACCACCAGGGCGGGGCGTCCTGGGACGCGGTCGAGGACGTGGTCGCGTCCGGAGGTCCGTACGGGCACGGCCGGGAACGCCCGGCCCAGCTCCTCGGCCGTACGCCGGGCGCCGACGACCTGGGCGCGCAGCCGGTCGGAGCCGCAGGCAACGCAGTGCCAGTCGGGCGCGCCCCGGCCGCACCAGCCGCAGTGCAGCTCCCGCTGTTCGGGGGCCTCCAGGGGCCCGGAGCAGTGCCGGCAGCGGGCGGGCGTCCGGCACCGCTCGCACGCCAGCCGCGGTACGTAACCGCGGCGCGGCACCTGGACGAGCACCGGGCCCGTCTTCAGTCCCTCGCGCACCACCTGCCAGGCGAGCGTCGGCAGCCGGGCGGCGCGGGCGGCCTCGTCGCGGGCGAGGTCGGTGTCGCCGACGGTGCGGACGAGCGGCGCTGCCGTGCGCACCTGGTCGCGGGCTGGCAGCAGGGGCTGGGCCCAGCCGGACTCGACGAGCTGGGCGGCCTCGACGGTGCAGCTGGTGGAGCCGAGCAGGAAGGCGCAGCGGTCGTGGGCGGCGCGCAGCAGCAGCACGTCCCGGGCGTGCGGCTGCGGGGCGTGCGGCTCGCTGTGGCTGGAGTCGCCGTCGTCCCAGATGACGGCGAGCCCGAGCTCCCGTACGGGCGCGAACATGGCCGCCCGGGTGCCGACGACGGCCCGCACGGCGCCGCGCCGGACGGCGAGCCACTGCGCGTACCGCTTCTCGGGGCCGGCCTCGGCGGTGAGCAGCGCGTGCCGGCCCTCGTCGAGCAGCCCGGTGAGGGCCGCGTCGACGCGGGCGGCGACCCTGCCGTCGGGGACGACGACGAGCGCACCGCGCCCGGAGGCGAGGGTCGCGGCGACGGCCCGGGCGATCTCCTCGGCCCAGTGCGGACCGGGCAGCGCGTTCCACACGGCCCGGGGCGCGCCGCCGCGCGCCAGCGACTCCAGGAACGCGGCCCCGCGCTCGTACCGCACCCAGCTCCCCGGCGCCGGTGCGGCGGGCGGCGGCAGCGGCTCGGGCGAGGGCTTGCGCTCGGCGCTCGCGTTGCGCGGCGGCACGGCGAGCTGGAGCACGTCGGCGAGACTTCCCGCGTACCGGTCGGCGACCGCGCGGGCGAGCCCGAGCAGCTCCGGCCCGAGCACCGGTTCCGGCGAGACGACGTCGGCGAGCGCGGCCAGCGGCCCCGAGTAGTCCGACTCGGCGCGCCGCTCCACCAGGAAGCCGTCGATCAGCCGCCCGCCCTCGCGCCGCCCGCCCCGCACCTTGTGCGCCCCGGCCCCGAACCGCACCCGCACCCGCACTCCGGGCTGTGCCGCCGCGTCCAGCTCCTCCGGCACGGCGTAGTCGAAGAACTGGTCGAGATGGAGCACGCCCTTGTTCACCACGACACGGGCCACCGGCAGCTCCTTCGCCAGTGCGGCCCCCCGCCACGTCCGCGGCTTGGCCCGCGGCACCTTCGCCTGCCGCACGGTCTCCCGGATGAGCGCGAGCTGCTCGGGCTCCGGCTGCCCGGCCGGCCCCGGCTCCCCCGCGGACTTCTCGTTCTCGCTGCTCACAGCGTCATACCTACCAGACGCCACCGACAGACGGCCGCGGGCCGGCGAACGGTCCGCGGCCGCCGTCCGGTCAGCTGCCCGGCTTGGTGCAGACCGTGCTGGTTCCGTTGGTCACGCAGGCGCGGACCGCGGGGCTCGGCACGCCGGCCATGCCGGTGGCACCGCTGGTGGTGCGCTCGGCGATCGTGCGGTAGACGCCGTCGGCACCCTTGTCCTCGATCCAGATCCTCGCCCCGGCCGTGGCGGGCACGGTGCCGTCGGCCCAGGCGTAGACGCCGGTGCGGGACCAGCGCGGGTCACCGGTCTTCAGGGCGACCGAGCCGCCGCCGCTCAGGGTGACGCGCTGCCCCTCGGTGGGGCCGGACCACCACCAGTCGGTGATCGTGGTCGGGTCGAGGCCGGTGCAGGGCTCGGCGCAGGGGGCGTCGGGGCGCTGGATGTTGCCCGGGGGGAAGCCGCCGTCACAGCCCCATTCCTTGCCGTCGTCGAAACAGGCCCGGATCCGGCGGTTGCCGGCCCAGTTCGCGACGAACATCCCGGTGCGGCCGGAGGTGGTGCGGGATGCCTCGGGCCGGGCGAGGGGCGTGAGCACCAGGCGCTTCTCGGCTCCCACCCGGTCCTGGTACTCGAGCCAGGCGCGCGCCTTGGTGCTGTTCGGCGGCAGTTCGGCCTCGGCCCAGCGGTACTCGTGCTCGGGGTCCCAGGCGGGCGTGCCCTCGTAGACCGTGACCTTGCCGCCCTGGTAGGCGGAGACCGCGGCGACCTGACGCGGCTCGTGGTTCTCGAGCCAGGTGACGGTGGAGGCGTCGACGCCCTCGCAGGGCAGCTGGGCGCACGGCGCCTGGGTGGGCACGACGGCCGCCGTGCCGTCGTCCTTGGTGCAGCGCGTCTCGCTGCCGTCGGTGACGCAGGCCCGCAGCTCGCCGAGGGACACGAAGGCGTGGGTGTGGCCGGAGGTGGTGCGGCGGCCGTTGTCCCCGCCGATGGAGACCCAGATGTTGCCCCAGCGGCCGGCGCCCTCGTACTGCTCCAGCCACATGCGGGAGCCCGCGGTGGGGAGACCCGTGTCGGCCCAGCTGTACTGGGTGCCGTAATAGGCCTGCCCGGTGACGATCTGGACCCAGGCGCCGCCGGCCAGCTGGACCCTCTTGGCCGCGTCACGCGTCGGGCCGTACGACCACGAGGTGACGGTGTCCGGGTCGACCTCATCGCAGTGGTCCTGGCAGGGGACGACCGGGGCGACCTCCCTGGCGGGGTTGACGCCGGCGCCGTAGCCGCCGGTGCAGCCCTGCTGGACGCCGTCGTTGACACAGGCCCGGACGAACTCTCCGTCGTCGAACATGGCCGTGGTTCCCGAGACGGTACGGAACGCCGACGGATGCTTGATCAGGTCGGGCTCCAAGGTCCAGTCGTTGGGCTCGATCATGTCGGACAGCCACGCCTTGACGCCCGGCTTCGCCGGCAGGGTCACCTCCGCCCAGGCGTAGGTCTCGGAGCTGTCCCAGCTCGGCTTGCCCTGGTAGAGCTTCAGGCTCGCGCCGCTGCTCAGGGTGAACTGGTCGATCACCTTGGGCGCCGACGCCCAGGAGGTCACGGCCTTCGGGTCGGCGCCGTCACAGCCCTTGGACGGGCACGGTCTGGTCTGGGCCGTCACCGCGGCGGCCGGCACGGTGGCCGCGCCGAGCAGCGCGATTCCGAACAGGGCCGAGGCGGCCGTCAGGAACCGGCGTAACTTTCCCCGCACTCTTCTCACTTCTCCTCTGAAGACTCTGGAATCTGTGATCACCATCAACACCCAGAGCCCTCTCTCCGCCCTCTCGGCGGCCTCCCTTCCGCCTCGGACCCAGAGGCCCTCCGGTCCCGGGGGCCGCCGGAGGCGGACACGCGTGAGGGCCCCGGACCGCAATGCGGTCCGGGGCCCTCACGGGGAAGCAGTGCCTCCTACAGGCCGGCGGCCTTCTTCAGCGCGTCCACGCGGTCCGTGCGCTCCCAGGTGAAGTCCGGCAGCTCACGGCCGAAGTGGCCGTAGGCGGCGGTCTGGGCGTAGATCGGGCGGAGCAGGTCGAGGTCGCGGATGATCGCGGCCGGGCGGAGGTCGAAGACCTCGGCGATGGCCTGCTCGATCTTGTCCGTGTCGACCGTGTTGGTGCCGAAGGTCTCGACGAAGAGACCGACGGGCTCGGCCTTGCCGATCGCGTACGCGACCTGGACCTCGCAGCGCGAGGCGAGGCCCGCGGCGACGACGTTCTTGGCGACCCAGCGCATGGCGTAGGCGGCCGAGCGGTCGACCTTGGACGGGTCCTTGCCGGAGAAGGCGCCGCCACCGTGGCGGGCCATGCCGCCGTAGGTGTCGATGATGATCTTGCGACCGGTGAGGCCGGCGTCGCCCATCGGGCCGCCGATCTCGAAGCGGCCGGTCGGGTTGACCAGGAGGCGGTAGCCCTCGGTGTCGAGCTTGATGCCGTCCTCGACGAGCTGCTTGAGGACGTGCTCGACGACGAACTCGCGGATGTCGGGCGCGAGGAGCGACTCGAGGTCGATGTCGGAGGCGTGCTGCGAGGAGACGACGACCGTGTCGAGGCGGACGGCCTTGTCGCCGTCGTACTCGATGGTGACCTGGGTCTTGCCGTCGGGGCGCAGGTACGGGATGGTCCCGTTCTTGCGGACCTCGGTCAGGCGGCGCGAGAGGCGGTGCGCGAGGTAGATCGGGAGCGGCATGAGCTCCGGGGTCTCGTCCGACGCGTAGCCGAACATCAGGCCCTGGTCGCCGGCGCCCTGCTTGTCGAGCTCGTCCTCGTCACCCTCGACGCGGGCCTCGTAGGCGCTGTCGACGCCCTGCGCGATGTCCGGGGACTGCGACCCGATGGAGACCGAGACGCCGCAGGAGGCGCCGTCGAAGCCCTTCTTCGAGGAGTCGTACCCGATCTCGAGGATCTTGCCGCGGACGAGGGTGGGGATGTCCGCCCAGGCCTTGGTGGTGACCTCACCTGCGACGTGCACGAGGCCGGTGGTGATCAGCGTCTCGACGGCGACGCGGGAGGTGGGGTCCTCCTTGAGCAGCGCGTCGAGGATGGTGTCGCTGATCTGGTCAGCGATCTTGTCGGGGTGACCCTCGGTCACGGACTCCGAGGTGAACAGTCGACGGGACACAACGCTCCCTGGGGTTGCAGCGGCTGCTGGCTATCGATTGCGGACCGGCAGGGGGCTGCGCCCCGCGACGTTCCGAGAACAGTCTATCGGGCACGATCGGGCAGATGGCCAGGTCCCCGGCCGTGGATAGCGTGATCTGTGCGGTATTCGACCTTGAACCGCGCGATGATCAGGCCGCAGACCTGGCCCTTTGTCCAAAAGTGCCGGGTTTGCCGTCGTCAGCTCGGCGCAGTGCGCACGCCGTGCCGCGTTGCCGTGGAATTCACTCCGACACGGTACGCAGACGCGGCACCACGAGGTCCCAGACCGTCTCCGCGAGGGCCTCCTTCGGCCCGTACGGTACGGGGGTCTCGGCACCGTCGGCGGCGAGGATCACGGCCTCGTTCTCCTCCGAGCCGAAGGTCTTGCGCTCCCCCACCTCGTTGACGACCAGCAGGTCACAGCCCTTTCGGCGGAGCTTGGTGCGTCCGTTGGCGAGCACGTCGTCCGTCTCGGCGGCGAAGCCGACGACGACCTGGCCGGGCAGCGCGCGCTCGGCGGAGATCTCCGCGAGGATGTCGGGGTTGCGGACCAGCTCGACGGTGGGTGCGCCGCCGTCGTCGGTCTTCTTGATCTTTCCGGTGGCGTAGGAGGCGGGGCGAAAATCGGCCACCGCCGCGGCCATCACGACCGCGTCCGCGTCCGCGGCGGCCTTCAGCACGGCCTCGCGGAGCTGGACGGCGGTGCCGACCCGCACCACGTCGACGCCCGCCGGGTCGGGCAGCCCGGTGTTGGCCTCGATCAGGGTGACCCGGGCGCCGCGGGCAGCGGCGGCCTTGGCGAGCGCGTAGCCCTGCTTGCCGGAGGAGCGGTTGCCCAGGTAGCGGACCGGGTCCAGGGGCTCGCGGGTGCCGCCGGCGCTGACCACGACATGGCGGCCGGCCAGGTCGGGCGCCGCGGCACCGCGCGCCAGACGGTGCCTGTTCAAGATGTGTCGGCAGATCTCGAAGATCTCGCCGGGGTCGGGCAGCCGGCCCTTGCCGGTGTCGACGCCGGTGAGGCGGCCGACGGCGGGCTCGATGACGACGGCGCCGCGACGGCGCAGCGTGGCCACGTTCTCCTGGGTGGCCGGGTGCTCCCACATCTCGGTGTGCATGGCCGGGGCGAACACCACCGGACAGCGGGCGGTGAGCAGGGTGTTGGTGAGCAGGTCGTCGGCGAGGCCGTGGGCGGCCTTGGCGAGCATGTCGGCGGTGGCGGGGGCGACGACGACGAGGTCGGCGGCCTGGCCGATGCGGACGTGCGGGACCTCGTGGACGCTCTCCCAGACCTCGGTGGAGACGGGGTTGCCGGAGAGGGCGGACCAGGTGGCCGCGCCGACGAAGCGCAGGGCGGAGTCGGTGGGGACGACACGGACGTCGTGCCCGGACTCGGTGAGCCGGCGCAGCAGCTCGCACGCCTTGTAGGCGGCGATGCCGCCGCTCACGCCCAGGACGACCTTCGGCTTGGTCACGATTGCCACTCCCCGCACTCGGATGCGTACGACTCCATGAGACACCACAGGCCCGGCGGATGTTCCGCCGGGCCTGTGGCCGATACTTCCGGATGCTTACTGAGCCGGGCCCTCGATGGCCTCGGAGGTCAGCAGGCCCGCGTTGATCTCGCGCAGCGCGATCGAGAGCGGCTTCTCGTGGACGTGGGTGTCGACGAGCGGACCGACGTACTCGAGCAGGCCCTCGCCCAGCTGCGAGTAGTACGCGTTGATCTGGCGCGCGCGCTTGGCGGCGTAGATCACGAGGCTGTACTTGGAGTCCGTCGCCTCGAGCAGCTCGTCGATCGGCGGGTTGATGATGCCCTCGGGCGCGGTGATGGAAGAGGACACGCTCTACCTTCCGAAGATGGATATCCGATCACGGATCATGACGGATAAAAGATCAGACAACGTTCATCAACGTTAGCAGCTCACGCGCGACGTCCTCGACCGAGGTGTTGACGAGCGTGGTGTCGAACTCCGACTCGGCCGCGAGTTCGATCTTCGCGGCGTCCAGCCGGCGCTCGATGACCTCGGGCGACTCGGTGCCGCGGCCGGTGAGCCGGCGGACCAGCTCCTCCCAGCTCGGCGGGGCCAGGAAGACCAGCTGGGCCTCGCTCATGGAGTCCTTCACCTGGCGCGCGCCCTGGAGGTCGATCTCCAGGAGAACGGGCTCGCCGGCCTCCAGGCGGTCCAGGACCGCGCGGCGCGGGGTGCCGTAGCGGTTGCCCGCGAACTCGGCCCACTCCAGCAGCTCGCCGTTGGCGACCAGCTTGTCGAACTCGTCGTCCGTGACGAAGAAGTACTGGACGCCGTGCTTCTCGCCGGGCCTCGGCTTCCGTGTCGTGGCCGACACCGAGAGCCAGACCTCGGGGTGGACCTTGCGCATATGAGCGACGACCGTGCTCTTCCCCACCCCGGAGGGGCCGGAGAGCACGGTCAGCCGCGGACGTACCTCTGCTGCCATGCAGCGATTATTCCAGCTTCACCGGGGTGCCCGGGACGCGCGGTCCCGGGCCGCCGGTGCCGCCGGGGCGCCATCAGGCGCCGGCGCCGCCGAACTCGCGCTCCAGGGAGGCGATCTGGTTGGAGCCGAGACCGCGCACACGACGGCTCTCGGAGATGCCGAGGCGCTCCATGATCTGCTTGGCGCGGACCTTGCCCACGCCCGGCAGGGACTCGAGCAGCGCGGAGACCTTCATCTTGCCGATGACGTCGTTCTCCTGGCCCTGCTTGATGACCTCGTGGAGAGAGGCGCCGGAGTGCTTGAGTCGATTCTTGACCTCGGCCCGCTCCCGGCGAGCCGCGGCGGCCTTTTCGAGCGCGGCTGCGCGCTGTTCAGGGGTAAGGGGCGGAAGAGCCACGCCTACGTCACCTCGGATGTCGAACTGTCGGATACGGACCGGTGGGAAGCCGGGCACGCCACACGAGTGGAGCACCCACACCAGTGGAGCAGCGAACCGCGTGGAGTACGCCGAACGCCGACTCTGTCCCGGAGACTAGCGGCCACGGGCGCTCCAGTCAGCGAGAACAGAGGAAAAGTCCTGGTCAGCATCGACCGACCAGGACTTTTCGGGCATTTCGCCCCAGTTTTGGGTCAACTTTTGTCAAGGAGTGAGACGGCTCAGACACGCCGCTCCGACCTGCGGATTGGCGAGAAAGCGCCCCGGAAGGCCTCCGAGGTGCCTCAGCCGGCCACGGACTCCCGGATCTCGTTCGCGTAACGTTCCGCCGCCGAGCGCAGCGCACCGGCGTCCGGACCCGCCTTCAGGACCCCGCGGCTGACGTTCGGGACCACGTTGCGGACGGCCGCGCCGAACACCTTCGGCAGGTCGGCCGGGGTCGCGCCCTGGGCGCCGATGCCGGGGGCGAGCAGCGGGCCGTTGATGGCCAGGTCGAAGGCGGACAGATCGCCGAGCGTGGCGCCGACGACCGCGCCGAAGGAGCCCATCGGGGTCTCCCCCGCGTTCTCCTCGGCCAGGTGCGCCAGCATCGTCGCGCCGATGGTCCGGCCGTCCTCGCGGACCGCGCGCTGCACCTCCGCGCCCTCCGGGTTGGAGGTCAGCGCGAGGACGAAGAGGCCGGCGCCGGACGCGCGGGCCAGGTCGACGGCCGGCTTCAGGGAGCCGTAACCGAGGTACGGGGAGACCGTCAGCGCGTCCGAGAAGAGCGGCGAGTCGGGGCGCAGGAACGCCTCCGCGTACGCGCCCATGGTGGAGCCGATGTCGCCGCGCTTGGCGTCCATCACGACCAGACCGCCGGCCTGCCGCAGATCGGCGGTCGCGCGCTCCAGGACGGCGACGCCGCGCGAGCCGAAGCGCTCGAAGAAGGCGGCCTGCGGCTTGAAGACGGCGACGGTGCCGGCCAGGGCCTCGACGACGGTGTACGTGAAGCGCTCCAGGCCCGCGATGTCGTCGGCCAGGCCCCAGGAGTCGAGCAGCGCCGCGTGCGGGTCGATGCCGACGCACAGCGGGCCGCGCTCGTCCATGGCGGCGCGCAGGCGGGTGCCGAAGGGGGCCAGGGCGGGGGCCGGGGTGTTCTCCAGGGTCACTTCGCGGCCTTTCGGGTGTCGGCGCCGACGGCCTCGGCGAGGGTGGCGTACGGGGAGGCCGCGAGGCGCGCGGCGAGGCCCTTGTGGATGGCGCGGGCGTAGAACGGGCCCTCGTAGATGAAGGCGCTGTAGCCCTGGATCAGGGTGGCGCCGGCCAGGATCCGCTGCCAGGCGTCCTCGGCGTTCTCGATGCCGCCGACGCCGACGAGCACCATCCGGTCGCCCACGCGCGCGTAGAGGCGGCGCAGCACCTCCAGGGAGCGCTGCTTGACGGGGGCGCCGGACAGGCCGCCGGTCTCCTTGACGAGGGCCGGGTCGGACTTCAGGCCGAGGCCCTCGCGGGCGATGGTGGTGTTGGTGGCGATGATGCCGTCGAGGCCGAGCTCCAGGGCCAGGTCGGCGACGGCGTCCACGTCCTCGTCGGCGAGGTCGGGGGCGATCTTGACCAGGAGCGGGACGCGGCGGCCGGTCACGGAGCGGTCGGCGGCCTCGCGTACGGCGGTGAGCAGCGGGCGCAGCGACTCGGTGGCCTGGAGGTTGCGCAGGCCCGGGGTGTTCGGCGAGGAGACGTTGACGACCAGGTAGTCGGCGTGCCGGGCGAGCCGCTCGGTGGACTTCACGTAGTCGGCGGCGGCCTCGGCCTCGGGCACGACCTTGGTCTTGCCGATGTTGACGCCGACGACCGTCCTGAACACCGGGTTGCGGGCGGCCAGGCGGGCGGCGACGGCGGCCGAGCCCTCGTTGTTGAAGCCCATGCGGTTGATCAGGGCGCGGTCCTGGACCAGCCGGAAGAGCCGCTTCTTGGGGTTGCCCGGCTGGGCCTCGCCCGTCACGGTGCCGATCTCGACGTGGTCGAAGCCCAGCATGGACATGCCGTCGATGGCGACGGCGTTCTTGTCGAAGCCGGCGGCGAGGCCGAAGGGGCCGTGCATGCGCAGGCCCAGGGCCTCGGTGCGCAGCTCCTTGTGGCGCGGGGCGAGGACGGCCGCGACGAAGGTGCGCAGGACCGGGGTGCGGGCGGCGAGCCGGATCCAGCGGAAGGCCAGGTAGTGGGCCTTCTCGGGGTCCATCCGCTTGAAGACCAGGTTGAAGAAGAACTTGTACATATGTCTCAGATGTCCAGGTCTGCTCGTGACGAGGGGGACACCGGCAGGTCGTGCCGGTGCCCCCCTCGTCGTTCGGGCTGCTTAGTCGCGGGCCGCGGTCAGGTGCTCCGCGTGCTCCTGGAGCGAGCGGACGCCCACCTCGCCGCGTCCGAGGGCCTCGATGCCCTGGACGGCCGCCGCGAGGGCCTGGACCGTGGTCAGGCACGGGACGGAGCGGGCCACCGCCGCCGTACGGATCTCGTAGCCGTCGAGGCGGCCGCCGGTGCCGTACGGGGTGTTGACGATCAGGTCGACCTGGCCGTCGTGGATGAGCTGGACGATGGTCTTCTCGCCGTTCGGGCCCTCGCCCTCGGACTGCTTGCGCACGATCGTGGCGTTGATGCCGTTGCGCTTGAGCACCTCGGCCGTGCCGGAGGTGGCGAGCAGCTCGAAGCCGTGGGCGACCAGCTCACGGGCCGGGAAGATCATCGAGCGCTTGTCGCGGTTGGCGACCGAGATGAAGGCGCGGCCCTTGGTGGGCAGCGGGCCGTAGGCGCCGGCCTGCGACTTGGCGTACGCCGTGCCGAAGACCGCGTCGATGCCCATGACCTCACCGGTGGAGCGCATCTCCGGGCCGAGGACGGTGTCCACGCCGCGGCCGTGCACGTCGCGGAAGCGCGACCACGGCATCACGGCCTCCTTGACGGAGATCGGCGCGTCGAGCGGCAGGGTGCCGCCGTCGCCGGTCTTCGGCAGCAGGCCCTCGGCGCGCAGCTCGGCGATGGTGGCGCCGAGCGAGATGCGGGCGGCGGCCTTCGCGAGCGGCACCGCGGTCGCCTTCGAGGTGAAGGGGACGGTGCGGGAGGCGCGCGGGTTGGCCTCGAGGACGTAGAGGATGTCGCCGGCCATCGCGAACTGGATGTTGATCAGGCCGCGCACACCGACGCCCTTGGCGATGGCCTCGGTGGAGGCGCGCAGGCGCTTGATGTCGAAGCCGCCGAGGGTGATCGGGGGCAGGGCGCAGGCCGAGTCGCCGGAGTGGATGCCGGCCTCCTCGATGTGCTCCATGACACCGCCGAGGTACAGCTCCTCGCCGTCGTAGAGCGCGTCGACGTCGATCTCGATGGCGTCGTCGAGGAAGCGGTCGACGAGGACCGGGCGGGTCGGGGAGATCTCGGTGGACTCGGCGATGTACGCCTCCAGGCGCGCCTCGTCGTAGACGATCTCCATGCCGCGGCCGCCGAGCACGTACGACGGGCGTACGAGCACGGGGTAGCCGATCTCGTCGGCGATGGCCTTGGCGCCGGCGAAGGTGGTCGCGGTGCCGTGCTTCGGGGCCGGCAGGCCCGCGTCGGCGAGCACCTGGCCGAAGGCGCCGCGGTCCTCGGCGGCGTGGATGGCCTCCGGGGAGGTGCCGACGACCGGCACGCCGTTGTCCTTGAGCGCCTGGGCGAGACCCAGCGGGGTCTGGCCGCCGAGCTGGACGACGACACCGGCGATCGGGCCGGCGAGCGACTCGGCGTGGACGATCTCGAGGACGTCCTCGAGCGTCAGCGGCTCGAAGTACAGGCGGTCGGAGGTGTCGTAGTCCGTGGAGACGGTCTCCGGGTTGCAGTTGACCATCACGGTCTCGTAGCCCGCGTCGCTGAGCGCGAAGGAGGCGTGGACGCAGGAGTAGTCGAACTCGATGCCCTGGCCGATGCGGTTCGGGCCGGAGCCCAGGATGATCACGGCGGGCTTGGTACGCGGCGCGACCTCGCTCTCCTCGTCGTACGAGGAGTAGAAGTACGGGGTCTTCGCGGCGAACTCGGCGGCGCAGGTGTCGACCGTCTTGTAGACCGGGCGGACGCCGAGGGCGTGCCGGACCTCGCGGACGACATCCTCGCGCAGGCCGCGGATGTCGGCGATCTGGGCGTCGGAGAAGCCGTGCCGCTTGGCCTCGGCGAGCAGCTCGGGGTCGAGCTTCTCGGCCTCGGCGAGCTCGTCGGCGATCTCCTTGATGAGGAAGAGCTGGTCGACGAACCACGGGTCGATCTTCGTGAACTCGAAGACCTCCTCGGGCGTGGCGCCCGCGCGGATGGCCTGCATGACCGTGTTGATCCGGCCGTCGGTCGGGCGGACCGCCTCGCGCAGCAGCTCGGCCTTGTCGCCCGGCTCGCCGGTGAAGGCGAACTGCGAGCCCTTCTTCTCCAGCGAGCGCAGGGCCTTCTGCAGGGCCTCGGTGAAGTTGCGGCCGATCGCCATGGCCTCGCCGACCGACTTCATGGTCGTGGTCAGCGTGGAGTCGGCGGACGGGAACTTCTCGAAGGCGAAGCGCGGGGCCTTGACGACGACGTAGTCGAGGGTCGGCTCGAAGGAGGCCGGGGTCTTCTCGGTGATGTCGTTCGGGATCTCGTCCAGCGTGTAGCCGACGGCGAGCCGGGCGGCGATCTTGGCGATCGGGAAGCCGGTGGCCTTGGAGGCGAGCGCGGAGGAGCGGGAGACGCGCGGGTTCATCTCGATGACGATGATGCGGCCGTCGTCCGGGTTGACCGCGAACTGGATGTTGCAGCCGCCGGTGTCGACGCCGACCTCGCGGATGATCGCGATGCCGATGTCGCGCAGCACCTGGTACTCACGGTCGGTGAGCGTCATCGCCGGGGCGACGGTGATCGAGTCACCGGTGTGCACGCCCATGGGGTCGAAGTTCTCGATGGAGCAGACGACCACGACGTTGTCGTGCTTGTCGCGCATGAGCTCCAGCTCGTACTCCTTCCAGCCGAGGATGGACTCCTCCAGGAGCACCTCGGTGGTCGGGGAGAGCGTGAGGCCCTGGCCGGCGATGCGGCGCAGCTCCTCCTCGTCGTGGGCGAAGCCGGAGCCGGCGCCGCCCATGGTGAAGGAGGGGCGGACGACGACGGGGTAGCCGCCGAGCGTCTCGACGCCCTTGAGGACGTCGTCCATCGAGTGGCAGATGACCGAGCGGGCGGACTCGCCGTGGCCGATCTTGGCGTTGACGGCCTCGACGACGCCCTTGAAGAGGTCGCGGTCCTCGCCCTTGTGGATCGCCTCGACGTTGGCGCCGATGAGCTCGACGCCGTACTTCTCGAGGACGCCCTGCTCGTGCATGGAGATCGCCGTGTTGAGGGCCGTCTGGCCGCCCAGCGTCGGCAGGAGGGCGTCGGGGCGCTCCTTGGCGATGATCTTCTCGACGAACTCCGGGGTGATCGGCTCGACGTAGGTGGCGTCGGCGATCTCCGGGTCGGTCATGATCGTGGCCGGGTTGGAGTTGACCAGGATGACGCGCAGGCCCTCGGACTTGAGGACCCGGCAGGCCTGGGTGCCGGAGTAGTCGAACTCGGCGGCCTGGCCGATGACGATCGGGCCGGAGCCGATGACCAGGACGGACTGGATATCGGTGCGCTTAGGCACGCTCGGCCTCCATGAGGGTCACGAAGCGGTCGAAGAGGTACGCGGCGTCGTGCGGGCCCGCGGCCGCCTCGGGGTGGTACTGGACGGAGAAGGCCGGCTGGTCGAGCAGCTGCAGGCCCTCCACGACGTTGTCGTTCAGGCACACGTGGGAGACCTCGGCGCGCCCGAAGGGGGTGTCGGAGACCTTGTCGAGCGGCGCGTCGACGGCGAAGCCGTGGTTGTGCGCGGTGACCTCGACCTTGCCCGTGGTGCGGTCCTGGACCGGCTGGTTGATGCCCCGGTGGCCGTACTTCAGCTTGTAGGTGCCGAAGCCGAGCGCGCGGCCGAGGATCTGGTTGCCGAAGCAGATGCCGAAGAGCGGGGTCCTGCGGCGCAGGACCTCCTGCATGACGGCGACGGGGCCGTCGGCGGTGGCCGGGTCGCCCGGGCCGTTGGAGAAGAACACACCGTCGGGGTTGACGGCGTAGACGTCCTCGGCGGTGGCGGTGGCGGGCAGCACGTGGACCTCGATGCCGCGCTCGGCCATCCGGTGCGGGGTCATGCCCTTGATGCCGAGGTCGACGGCGGCGACGGTGAACTTCTTCTCACCGATCGCGGGGACGACGTACGTCTCCTTGGTGGCGACCTCGGCGGAGAGGTCGGCGCCGCTCATCTCGGGCGCCTGGCGGACCTCGGCGAGCATGGTGCCCTCGTCGGGGAGCGCGCTGCCGGAGAAGATGCCGACGCGCATGGCGCCGCGCTCGCGCAGGTGGCGGGTGAGGGCGCGGGTGTCGATGCCCTGGATGCCGACGACGCCCTGGTGGCGCAGCTCCTCGTCGAGGGAGCGCTGGGCGCGCCAGTTGGAGGAGACGCGGGCGGGGTCGCGGACGACGTAGCCGGCCACCCAGATGCGGGCGGACTCGGGGTCCTCGTCGTTGACGCCGGTGTTGCCGACGTGCGGGGCGGTCATGACGACGACCTGGCGGTGGTACGACGGGTCGGTGAGGG
Source organism: Streptomyces sp. NPDC101160 (assembly GCF_044768205.1). Lineage (NCBI taxonomy): Bacteria > Bacillati > Actinomycetota > Actinomycetes > Kitasatosporales > Streptomycetaceae > Streptomyces > Streptomyces sp. NPDC101160. The sequence goes on from NZ_JBIWPJ010000008.1 coordinate 114,166, forward strand.
TCTCCTGGTAGCCGGTCATGCCGGTGGAGAACACGGCCTCGCCGAAGGTCTCCCCCACGGCCCCGTAGGCGCGGCCGCGGAAGATGCGGCCGTCCTCCAGGACGAGTACGGCGGGAACCTTGCTGGCTCCCCTGGTGGAGGTTGTCATCGTGCGATGCCTTCCGTCGTGCTTGCGGTGTTCAGGTTGTTCAGGGTCTCGACCCAGGCGGCGTGCTCGTCCGCCCGGTCGGCGCGGAAGCCGGAGTCGAGCAGCTTGCCGCCGTGCTCCCAGGTGACGACCAGGAGGCCGCCCTCGGTGAGGACCTTCCCGGCGATGCCCTTGTCGAGGCGGGCCTCGCGCAGGGCCGCGGCCGGGATGAGGAAGTCGTTCGCCCCGGGGCGTACGACGCCGATCCCGGCGTCCGTCAGGGTGAGCTCGGCGCGGCTGCGCAGCCCGAGGCCGTGGGCGACGATCCGGTCGAGCCACTGTCCGGCGGTGGTGGAGCCGTGGTAGCGGCCGCTGAGCCTCAGCTTCGCCTCACCCGGGGCCTGCGGCACCTCGGGGAGTTCCGGGAGGTCGGACTGGAGGCTGCCGCGCCACTTCCATCCCTGGCGCATCAGCCAGTAGACGAGGGTGACGAAGAGCAGCAGTCCGGCGACCCAGCCGAGCCGTCCGGCCCAGTCGGTGACCTCGGCGGACTTCTGTCCGGCCGCGAGGGGGACGAGCGGTGCGAGTGGTACGAGTGGTGTCACGCCAGCTTCCCGTCGACGAGCGTTGCCCGGCCCCGCAGGAACGTGTGGGTGACGCGTCCCGGCAGCTCGCGGCCCTCGTAGGGGGTGTTGCGGCTGCGGGAGGCGAAGTCGGCGGGGTCCACGACACCACGGTATGCCGGATCGACCAGCGTCAGGTTGGCGGGCTCACCTGCCGAGACGGGGCGTCCGTGCTCCGTGGCCCGGCCGATCTGCGCGGGCTTGACGGACATCCGGTCGGCGACGCCGGCCCAGTCGAGCAGCCCGGTCTCGACCATCGTCTGCTGGACCACGGAGAGCGCGGTCTCCAGGCCGACCATGCCCATGGCGGCGGCGGCCCACTCGCAGTCCTTGTCCTCGTGCGGGTGCGGGGCGTGGTCGGTGGCCACGATGTCGATCGTGCCGTCGGCGAGGGCCTCGCGCAGCGCCATCACGTCACGCTCGGTGCGCAGCGGCGGGTTGACCTTGTAGACCGGGTTGTACGAGCGGACCAGCTCGTCCGTGAGGAGGAGGTGGTGCGGGGTGACCTCGGCGGTGACGTCGATGCCGCGGGACTTGGCCCAGCGGACGATCTCGACGGAGCCGGCGGTGGAGAGGTGGCAGATGTGCACGCGGGAGCCGACGTGCTCGGCGAGCAGGACGTCGCGGGCGATGATCGACTCCTCGGCGACCGCCGGCCAGCCGCCGAGGCCCAGCTCGGCGGAGACGACGCCCTCGTTCATCTGGGCGCCCTCGGTGAGCCGGGGCTCCTGGGCGTGCTGGGCGACGACACCGCCGAACGCCTTCACGTACTCCAGGGCGCGGCGCATGATCACGGCGTCGTCGACGCACTTGCCGTCGTCGGAGAAGACGGTGACGCCGGCGGCGGAGTCGTGCATGGCCCCGAGCTCGGCGAGCTTCTTGCCCTCGAGGCCGACGGTGACGGCGCCGACGGGCTGCACGTCGCAGTAGCCGGCCTCCTTGCCGAGGCGGTAGACCTGCTCGACGACGCCGGCGGTGTCGGCGACCGGGTGGGTGTTGGCCATGGCGAAGACGGCCGTGTAGCCGCCGGAGGCGGCGGCGCGGGTGCCGGTGAGGACGGTCTCGGAGTCCTCGCGGCCCGGCTCGCGCAGATGGGTGTGCAGGTCGACGAGGCCGGGCAGCAGGATCTGGCCCTCGGCCTCGATCACCTGGGCGCCGTCGGCCGACAGGCCCGTGCCGACCTCAGCGATGGTCTCGCCGTCGATCAGGACGTCCTGCGCCTCGCCGCCGAGCACCTTCGCACCACGGATCAGGATCTTGCTCATGGGGTTCGGTTCTCCTCGGTGGTCAGGCGGTGGTGGCGGGGGCGGCGGGCTCGGAGCCGCCGAGCAGCAGGTAGAGGACGGCCATCCGGATGGAGACGCCGTTGGCGACCTGCTCGACGACCGTGCAGCGGTCGGAGTCGGCGACCTCGGCGGTGATCTCCATGCCGCGGACCATCGGGCCGGGGTGCATGACGATCGCGTGCTCGGGCATCTTCGCCATCCGGTCGCCGTCGAGCCCGTAGCGGCGCGAGTACTCGCGCTCGGTCGGGAAGAAGGCGGCGTTCATCCGCTCGCGCTGCACACGCAGCATCATCACCGCGTCGGACTTCGGCAGCACGCTGTCGAGGTCGTACGAGACCTCGCAGGGCCAGCTCTCCACGCCGACCGGGACCAGGGTGGGCGGGGCCACCAGGGTGACCTCGGCGCCGAGGGTGTGCAGCAGGTCGACGTTGGAGCGGGCGACCCGGCTGTGCAGGACGTCGCCGACGAGCGTGATGCGCTTGCCGGCCAGGTCCTTGCCGAGACCGGCGTCGCGGCCGACCAGGCGGCGGCGCATGGTGAAGGCGTCCAGCAGGGCCTGGGTGGGGTGCTGGTGGGTGCCGTCACCGGCGTTGATGACGGGGGCGTCGATCCAGCCGGAGGTGGCCAGGCGGTACGGGGCGCCGGAGGCGCTGTGCCGGATGACGACGGCGTCGACGCCCATCGCCTCCAGGGTCTGCGCGGTGTCCTTGAGCGACTCGCCCTTGGAGACGCTGGAGCCCTTGGCCGCGAAGTTGATCACGTCGGCGGAGAGGCGCTTCTCGGCCGCCTCGAAGGAGATCCGGGTGCGGGTGGAGTCCTCGAAGAAGAGGTTGCAGATGGTCCGGCCGCGCAGGGTCGGAAGCTTCTTGATGGGCCGGTCGGCCACCCGGGCCATCTCCTCGGCGGTGTCGAGGATCAGGACGGCGTCGTCGCGGGTGAGGTCGGCGGCCGAGATGAGGTGACGCATCATCGGGGTTTTTCTCCGTGGTGGGGAGGATGAGGGCAGACGGGTGCGCAGGGGTGTGCCCCGGTCCCGTCAGAGGCCGGTGAAGGTGTCAGGAGGCGGGCTTGCTGCCGAGCAGCACGGTGTCGCGACCGTCCTCCTCGGCGAGCTGGACCTTGACCGTCTCCCGCAGCGACGTGGGGAGGTTCTTGCCGACGTAGTCGGCGCGGATCGGAAGTTCGCGGTGGCCGCGGTCGACGAGGACCGCGAGCTGGACGGCGCGCGGGCGACCGATGTCGCCGAGGGCGTCGAGCGCGGCGCGGATGGTGCGGCCGGAGAAGAGGACGTCGTCGACGAGGACGACGAGACGGCCGTCGATGCCGTCGCCGGGGATCTCCGTGCGCCCGATGGCGCGGGCCGGCTTCAGCCGCAGGTCGTCCCGGTACATCGTGATGTCGAGGGAGCCGACCGGGATGGCGGTGCCGGTGATCGATTCGAGCTTCTCGGCGAGCCGCCGGGCGAGGAACACACCGCGGGTCGGGATGCCGAGGAGGACCACGTCGTCGGCGCCCTTGGCGCGCTCGACGATCTCGTGGGCGATGCGGGTCAGGACCCGCGCGATGTCGGGGGCCTCGAGAACGGGCCTCGCCGTATCGGCGTACTGCGCTTGAGCGTCCATGTGGAAACGGACCTCCTTCTCCGCCTCACGGGACGGACCTTAAAGGACGTCGGAATTGCGCCGTCCACCTTACCAGGGGCGGACGGCGTGCCTGCTCACCACCCGGGCGCCACTCCGGACGCCGTCCCTCGGGAGGGGGCGGTATGGACCATTCGGCTTGACGGGAGAGTGTCACGCTGCGTAACCTCACAGTGAGTTACCAGCCGCGCGGCGCAGCCGCACTTCGTCACAGCGAGCGGGAGCGTTATGTCAAGCGAATACGCAAAGCAGCTCGGGGCCAAACTCCGTGCGATCCGCACCCAGCAGGGCCTTTCCCTCCACGGCGTGGAGGAGAAGTCCCAGGGCCGCTGGAAGGCGGTCGTGGTGGGGTCCTACGAGCGCGGCGACCGCGCCGTGACCGTGCAGCGGCTTGCCGAGCTCGCTGACTTCTACGGGGTGCCGGTGCAGGAACTGCTGCCGGGCACCACGCCGGGCGGGGCCGCCGAGCCGCCGCCGAAGCTGGTCCTGGACCTGGAGCGGCTGGCCCACGTGCCCGCCGAGAAGGCCGGCCCGCTGCAGCGCTACGCGGCGACGATCCAGTCGCAGCGCGGTGACTACAACGGCAAGGTGCTGTCGATCCGCCAGGACGACCTGCGCACCCTCGCCGTGATCTACGACCAGTCCCCCTCGGTCCTCACCGAGCAGCTGATCAGCTGGGGCGTGCTCGACGCGGACGCGCGCCGCGCGGTCGCCCATGAGGACGCGAGCTGACCTTCAGGGTCGTCGCAGAAACGTGCCGCCGGGGCCCCGGGAGTCATCACGACTCCCGGGGCCCCGGCGCTTTCGCCTACCAGTGCGGCGGTACGACGAAGGGGCCCGCAGCACACGAGGTGCTGCGGGCCCCTTTCGACTGCCTGAGGGCTCGTGGACGGACTAGGCGTCCGCGTCCCGGCGCAGCCGCGGCTTCAGGTCCTTGAAGCGCGCGAGCAGACCGTTGACGAAGGTCGGCGACTCGTCCGTGGAGAACTCCTTGGCGAGGTTCACGGCCTCGTCGATCGCCACCGCGTCCGGCGTGCCGTCCTCCCAGATCAGCTCGTACGCGGCGAGGCGCACGATGTTCCGGTCGGCGGCCGGCATCCGGTCGAGGTCCCAGTCCACCGCGTAGGTGGCGATGAGCTCGTCGATCCGGGCCACGTGCTTGGCGTAGCCCTCGACCAGCTGCATGGTGAACTCGTTGACCGGCGGCTGGCGGTCGTCGTTCCGGTGCATCCGGACCTGGTCCGCGAGGACCTCCTGCACCGAGGCACCGCGCTGGTCGGCCTCGAACAGGATCTGGAAGGCCCGCCTGCGGGCCTTGCTCCGGGCAGCCACGGTTAGTCGTTCACCCGGCCGAGGTAGGCGCTGGTGCGGGTGTCGACCTTGACCTTCTCACCGGTGGTGACGAAGAGCGGGACCTGGATCTCGTGGCCGGTCTCCAGCGTGGCGGGCTTGGTGCCACCGGTGGAGCGGTCGCCCTGGACGCCCGGGTCGGTGTGCTTGATCTCCAGGACCACGGCGGCCGGGAGCTCGACGTAGAGCACCTCGCCCTCGTGGCGCGCGACGGAGGCCTCGAAGCCCTCGATGAGGAAGTTGGCGGCGTCGCCGACGGTCTTGCGGTCGACGTGCAGCTGGTCGTACGTCTCCATGTCCATGAAGACGAAGTAGTCGCCCTCCATGTAGGAGAACTGCATGTCACGGCGGTCGATGGTGGCGGTGTCGACCTTCACGCCAGCGTTGAAGGTCTTGTCGACGACCTTGCCGGACAGCACGTTCTTGAGCTTGGTGCGCACGAAGGCCGGGCCCTTGCCGGGCTTGACGTGCTGGAACTCGACGACGGACCAGAGCTGGCCGCCTTCGAGCTTGAGCACCATGCCGTTCTTGAGGTCGTTCGTGGAAGCCACGGTTGCGGAATCTCCTGGACTGACGGACCAAGAGGCATGGCGCGCGCTACAGCGCGAGCAGCTCCTTGGTCGTGATGGTGAGTAGCTCGGGTCCGCCGTCCGCCTCCTGGCGTACGACGAGCGTGTCATCGATCCGGACCCCGCCCCGGCCCGGGAGGTGGACCCCCGGTTCGACGGTGACCGGCACACAAGCGTCCAGTTTACCCATGGCCGCGGGTGCGAGCTGCGGGTCCTCGTCGATTTCCAGGCCCACGCCGTGCCCGGTGAGGGCCGTGGTCGCGTCTCCGTGGCCCGCCGCGGCGAGGATCTGCCGGGCCGCGCGGTCCACGTCGCGGTAGTCGGCGCCGGGCGCGAGGGCCTCCCGGCCGGCCCGCTGAGCGGCGAAGACGAGGTCGTAGAGCTCGATCTGCCAGTCGGCCGGTGTGGTGCCGATGACGAAGGTGCGGCCGATCTCGCAGCGGTAGCCGCGGTAGCTGGCACCGAGACAGACGGAGAGGAAGTCACCCTCCTCGACCCGCCGGTCGGTGGGCTTGTGCCCGGGCCGTCCGGAGTGCGGCCCGGTGGCCACGGAGGTGGGGAAGGCGGCGCCGTCGGCGCCGTGGTCCACCAGTCGCCGCTCCAGCTCCAGCGCGAGGTGCCGCTCGGTCCGGCCGACCAGGATGGACTCCAGGAGTTCGCCGAGGGCCTGGTCGGCGATCTCGGCGGCGATCCGCAGACAGGCGATCTCGTCCTCGTCCTTGACGATCCGCAGCTGCTCGACGGCCGTCGACAGGTCGGCGAGCCGCAGGCCGGGCGCCACGGAGCCCATGGCCCGGTGCCGGGCGACGGTCAGGTGGTGCTCCTCCACGGAGAGGGCGTCCGTGCCCGCCTTGCGGGCGAAGTCGACGGCCGCGACCGCCGGATCGCCGCCGTCGACGGGCAGCACCAGCTGCCGCAGCAGCTCGTCGACGTGCCCGTCGGCCGGATCGCCGGCCGGGGCGGTCGGACGGAGCAGCACGTCCTCGTCGGGGCCGAGCAGCAGCACGGCGCCGGCGGGCGAACCACCCGTGAGATAGCGGACGTTGGCGGGCCGGGAGACCAGGGCCGCCGGGCTGCCCGTGGCCGCGCACCGGTCACGCAGCCGTACCCGACGCTCCGCATACACCTCTGACATGTTCCGAGCCTACGAGCGCCCGGACACCCCGGCCTGTTGTGCGCCGCCGACCGGGCGCGGCCGACCGGTCCTAGCCGAGGGGCTGGCCGGATATCGCGCGGGCGAGGACGTCGTCCAGGACCCGGGCGGTGGTCTCCACGTCGTACGAGGAGTTGTCGATGATCGGCAGCCCGGAGCCGTACCAGCCGGCCATCCGGCCGTGGATCGCGGCGACCTCCTCGTCGGAGAGGCGCCGGTTGCCGCTGCGCTCGGCGTTGCGCTCCAGGACGACGTCCAGGCCGGGCAGCAGCACGACGGGCAGCAGGCCGGGGCCGACATGGCGCTTCCAGCCGCCGAGGCCGACGACCGGCCAGTCGGGGAAGACGGCGTCGTCGAGGATGCAGGAGATCCCGTTGGCGAGGAAGTTGCGGGCGGCGAAGCCGCAGGTGCGGCGGGCGAGCCGGTACTGCGCCTCGGAGTTCTCGTTCCAGCCGGACTGGGGGTCGGCGAAGCCGGAGCAGACCCATTCGCGCACGTCGTCGAGGCTGATGTGGGCGGTCGGCACCGGCCGGCGGGCGGCCCAGTGCCGGGCGACGGTGGTCTTGCCCGCTCCGGCCGGGCCGATGAGCAGCACGGCGATGGTCGCCGCACCGGTGCCGGCGACCGGCGGCGGCAGCACGACGTGCCCGGTGGCCGGGCCGCCGCTCCAGCCGGCCGGGGCCCCGTGCGTGCCCGGGGCCGGGGCCGCGCCCGGCGGCGGGTACGGGTGGTGCCCGGGCGGCGGGGGCACCGGCGGGTGCGGACCGTGGGCGGGCGCCTGGGGGTGGTGAGCCGGCACGGCGGAGGCGGGGGCCTGCGGATGGTGCGCCGGTGCGCCGGGGGCCGGGGCTTGCGGATGGTGAGCCGATACGGCGGCGGCGGGAGCCTGCGGATGGTGAGCCGGCACGGCGGAGGCGGGCGCCTGGGGATGGTGAGCCGGTACGGCGGCGGGCGCCTGGGGAGGGGCGGGGGCGGGGGCCTGCGGGTCGTGCGGCAGTCCCACCGGGTGACCCACCGGTACCTGCGGCGGCAGCGGAGCCCCCATCCCGTGCTGCATCCGGTGCCACTCCGTCTCGTCCGCCGTCAGTTCCGTTGCCGGAACGTTACCGCCCCCGGCTTCCGCAAGGGAAACGGCCGGGGGCGGCTGAAGGTGCCCGGGAGGGCGGGACGGTCAGGCGTCCAGTTCCTCCACGAGCGCGCGCAGGGCGAGCCGGTAGGAGCCGATGCCGAAGCCGGCGACGGTCCCGGTGGCCACGGCGGCGACCACCGAGGTGTGCCGGAACTCCTCGCGGGTGTACGGGTTCGAGATGTGCACCTCGATCAGCGGCGCGGTGCGCTGGGCGGCCGCGTCGCGCATCCCGTACGAGTAGTGGGTGAAGGCACCCGGGTTGAGGACGACCGGGATCGAGCCGTCGGCGGCCTCGTGCAGCCAGCGGATCATCTCGCCCTCGTCGTTGGTCTCGCGCACCTCGACGTCCAGGCCCAGCTGCTCGCCGAGGCTCCGGCAGGACTCGACGAGCCCCTTGTAGGAGGTGGCGCCGTAGATGTCGGGCTCGCGGGAGCCGAGCCGGCCCAGGTTCGGGCCGTTGAGCACGAGGACGCGACGCAGCCCGGTCACGCGGCCACCTCGCCGTACGCCGCGAGGAGGACGGCCGGGTCGGGGCCCTCCATGACGACCGGCTTGCCGAGACCGTCGAGGACGATGAAGCGCAGCAGGTCGCCGCGGGACTTCTTGTCGACCTTCATGGTCTCCAGGAGCTTGGGCCACTGGTCGTAGCGGTAGGTGAGCGGCAGTCCGACGGACTCCAGGACGGTGCGGTGCCGGTCGGCGGTGGCGTCGTCGAGGCGGCCGGCGAGCCGGCCGAGCTCGGCGGCGAAGAGCATGCCGACGGAGACGGCGGCGCCGTGACGCCACTTGTACCGCTCGTTCTTCTCGATGGCGTGCGCGAGGGTGTGCCCGTAGTTGAGGATCTCGCGGCGGCCGGCCTCCTTGAGGTCGCCGGAGACGACCTCGGCCTTGACCTTGATCGACCGCACGATCAGCTCGGCGGTGTGCGGGCCGGCCGGGGTGCGGGCGGCCTCGGGGTCGGCCTCGATCAGGTCGAGGATGACCGGGTCGGCGATGAAGCCGGCCTTGATGACCTCGGCGAGGCCGGAGACGTAGTCGTTGACCGGCAGCGAGTCGAGCGCGGCCAGGTCGCAGAGGACGCCGGCCGGCGGGTGGAAGGAGCCGACGAGGTTCTTGCCCTCGGCGGTGTTGATGCCGGTCTTGCCTCCGACGGCCGCGTCGACCATGCCGAGCACGGTGGTCGGCACGGCGATCCAGCGCACGCCGCGCAGCCAGGTCGCGGCGACGAAGCCGGCCAGGTCGGTGGTGGCGCCGCCGCCGACGCCGACGATGACGTCGCTGCGGGTGAAGCCGGTCTGGCCGAGCGCCTTCCAGCAGTAGGCGGCGACCTCGGCGGTCTTGGCCTCCTCGGCGTTGGGTACCTGGATGGCGACGGCCTCGTAGCCCTGGTCCGCGAGGTCGGCGCGCAGCGCCTCACCGGTCTCGGCGAGCGCCTCGGGGTGGATCACCGCCACGCGCTTGGCGCCGGCGCCGATGAGCCCGGCGAGGTCGCCGAGCAGCTGCCGGCCGACCAGCACCTCGTACGGATCGGTGCCCGCGGAGCCGCCGACCTGGATACGGGTCACTTCCTGGTCCGTCATACGTCCTTCAACTCCAGTGCGTCGAGGACCGCCTGGGCGACCTCTTCGGGGGTGCGCTCGTCGGTGGCGACGACGACGCTCGCGACTTCTTCGTACAGATGGCGGCGCGCGTCCATCAGCTCGCGCCACTGGCGGCGCGGGTTGACGGCGAGCAGCGGCCGGGCGGCGCCGAGTCCGACGCGACGGACGGCCGCCTCGACGTCCATGGAGAGGTACGCGACGGGCAGCGGGGCGAGCAGGGCGCGGGTGCCGGGGTCGAGCACGGCGCCGCCGCCGAGCGCGAGGATGCCCTCGTGCTCGGCGACGGCGGTGCGGACGGCTTCCCGCTCCAGGGCGCGGAAGTGCTCCTCGCCGTCCTCGACGAAGATGTCCGCGATCTCGCGTCCCTCGGTGGCGACGATGTCCGCGTCGGTGTCCCGGTAGGCGGCGCCGAGCCGTTCGGCGAGCAGCGCGCCCACCGTGGACTTGCCGGAGCCCATGGGGCCGACGAGGACGACGACGGGTCCGCCGGTCACCGGATGTGCAGGTTGTCGAGGTACGACTGGACGTTGCGGCGGGTCTCGGGGACGCTGTCGCCGCCGAACTTCTCGACGACGGCGTCCGCGAGGACGAGCGCGACCATCGCCTCGGCGACGATGCCGGCGGCCGGGACGGCGCAGACGTCGGAGCGCTGGTGGTGGGCGGCGGCGGCCTCGCCGGTGGCGACGTCGACGGTGGCGAGGGCGCGCGGGACGGTCGCGATGGGCTTCATCGCGGCGCGTACGCGCAGCAGCTCACCGGTGGTCAGACCGCCCTCGGTGCCGCCGGCGCGGCCGGAGGCGCGCGTGATGCCGTCCGGGCCCTTGACGATCTCGTCGTGGGCCTTCGAGCCGGGCACGCGGGCGAGGTCGAAGCCGTCGCCGACCTCGACACCCTTGATGGCCTGGATGCCCATGAGCGCGGCGGCGAGCCGCGCGTCGAGCCGGCGGTCCCAGTGGACGTGCGAGCCGAGGCCGACGGGCACGCCGTACGCGAGGACCTCGACGACGCCGCCGAGGGTGTCGCCGTCCTTGTGGGCCTGGTCGATCTCGGCGACCATCGCCTTCGACGCGTCGGCGTCGAGGCAGCGCACCGGGTCGGCGTCGAGCCGCTCGACGTCGGCCGGGGTCGGGTAGACGCCGTACGGCGCCTTCGCGGCGGCCAGCTCCACGACGTGCGACACGATCTCGATGCCGGCCGCCTCCTTCAGGAAGGAGCGGGCCACGGCGCCGAGCGCGACGCGGGCCGCGGTCTCCCGGGCGCTGGCGCGCTCCAGGATCGGCCGGGCCTCGTCGAAGCCGTACTTCTGCATGCCGGCGAGGTCGGCGTGGCCGGGGCGCGGGCGGGTCAGGGGCGCGTTGCGGCCCGTCTCCTTGAGCTCCGCGGGGTCGACCGGGTCGGCCGACATGACCTTCTCCCACTTGGGCCACTCGGTGTTGCCGACCATGACCGCGATCGGCGAGCCGAGCGAGAGGCCGTGCCGGACGCCGCCGAGGAAGGTGACCTCGTCCTGCTCGAACTTCATGCGGGCACCGCGTCCATAGCCGAGGCGCCGCCGTGCGAGATGGTCCGCCACCAGCTCCGTGGTGACCGGAACGCCTGCCGGAAGTCCTTCAAGGGTCGCGACCAGCGCGGGGCCGTGCGACTCCCCCGCCGTCAGCCAACGCAACCTGCTCAACGATGCTCCTCATGCTCGCGCCTGGGCACTGCGGCGCGACCCGGGTGCGCGGCCCCGGTCCGCCGCCCCCGATCCTCCCACGTCCGGCGCGCCGATCGATCGCCGGTCCACGGGTCGGAACGCAAGTCTCGCGTGGCGAGCGCCACACTCATGTCAGGACACGGTCGGAAACGTCAGACCGCGGCCGGGAACGTCAGAGCCGGGCGAGCGGACGCCGGCGGGGATCAGCTCTCGCCGAGCGGCTTCCGCCGCGCCCGCCACCATGTGCGGCCGCGGGTCACCACCTCGTAGACGAGCAGAGCGCCACCGAGGGCGAGCACGGGATACCGGACCCAGTCGGGCATCGCCATGAGCGCGACCCTCACCAGCCCCAGCAGCAGGCGCACCAGGTCGAATCCGGCTTCCCACTTGGACGCGAGCAGCACGTCCCCGTCCCCCTGTCTGTCTTCCGTCTTCCCGCCCAGCCGTCAGCGCTCGCCGAGCGCCTTCTCCCCCGCCGCCCGCATGGCCGCGAGCGGCCCGGGCGCCCGGCCGGTCATCTGCTCGACCTGGAGCACCGCCTGGTGCACGAGCAGGTCGAGGCCGCCGACCACCTTGCCGCCGCGGGCCGACCAGGCGGCCGCGATCCGGGTCGGCCACGGGTCGTACAGCACGTCGAAGAGGGTGCCGGGCGCGTCGGGGACGGCCACGGCCAGCGTGTCCGTGGTCCCGGCGGGCGTGGTCGCGATCACCAGCGGCGCGGCGAACGCCTCGGCCGCGTCCTCCCAGGCCGCGGTGCGCACGTCGACGCCGAGCCGCTCGCCCCAGCCGCGCATCTCCTCGGCGCGCGCCTCGCTCCGTACGTACGCGGTGACCGGCCCGGAGCAGATCCGCGCGAGCGCGGCCAGCGCCGAGGAGGCGGTGGCGCCGGCCCCGAGGACCGCCGCCGAGTCGACCTTCTCGACGCCCCGCTCGCGCAGCGCGGCGACCATGCCGGGGATGTCGGTGTTGTCGCCGACGCGGCGGCCGTCCTCGGTGAGGACGACCGTGTTGACCGCCTCGACCGAGGCCGCGGTGTCGGTGATCTCGTCGAGCAGCGGGATGATCGCCCGCTTGAGCGGCATCGTGAGCGAGAGCCCCGCCCACGACGCGTCGAGCTCCCGCACGAAGCCGGGGAGCGCGGCCTCGTCGACCTCGAAGCGGTCGTACGACCAGTCGTCGAGGCCGAGCTCCCGGTAGGCGGCCCGGTGCAGGACCGGGGAGAGCGAGTGGGCGATGGGCGAGCCGAGCACGGCCGCCCGTCGGCTGGTGGTCATCTCAGTTTCCCGCGTTGAACTTCTCGACGAGCCTGTCGTGCTCGGCGAGGGTCTTGGCGAATTCGGTCTTGTTCATGCCGTCGGTGGCGACGAAGTACATCCAGCCGTCCTTCGTCGGGTTCATCGCGGCCACCAGGGCTTCCTTGCCCGGGTTGTCGATCGGCCCGGGTGTCAGGCCCTTCTGCCGGTACGTGTTGTACGGGTCGGGGTTGTTCAGGATCTCCTTGCGGGTGATCTTGATCTTGCTCTGACCCATCAGATAGTTGTACGTCGAGTCGAACTGCAGGAGCTGGTAGGTCTCCTTGTTCTCCGGACTCAGGCGGTTGTAGACGACCTCGGCCATCTTGGTGAAGTCGTCGTGGGTCTTGCCCTCGGCCTGCACCAGGCTGGCGAGGGTCAGCAGCTCCCAGGGGCCCTTGAGCCCGAGGTCCTTCGCCTTCGACTCCAGGTCGAGCTCGATGTACTCGGCGTTCGAGCGCGCGACCATCTTGCGCAGCACGTCCTCGGGCTTGTTCCCCTTGGCGACCGGGTAGCTCGACGGGAAGAGGAAGCCCTCCAGCGGGTCCTTCACGTTCTCGTGGTTCTTGGCCCAGTCGGGCAGGCCGAGGCTGTTCGCCTGTTTGACCGCGACGTCCTTGGTGGTGCCCGGTTTGAGGTCGAGGCGCTTGTCGATCTCCGCGTACACCCAGGCGTTCCGGCGGCCCTCGGGGATGACGAAGTTGGCCTGGCTCACCGGGTTCAGCATGAGAGCCACGGCGCTCTCGGCCGACATCCCCTTCCTCAAGGTGTAGACGCCGGCCTGGATGGTGATCCCCTTGGGGTTCTTCTGCTGGGCCGACACGAAGGCGTCGACGCTCTTGACCACGCCGGCCTTCTTGAGGATGTTGCCGATCTCGTAACCGCCGGCGGCGTTCGGGATCTCGACCTGGATGTCGCCCGTGCCCTCGCCGACATAGTCGGGGGCCGCGCCGAACTTGCCCTGGTAGAACTTGTAGCCGACGTAGCCGAGTCCGCCCACGCCGCCCAGGATGACGGCGGCGACCACCAGGCACGCCATGCCGTTCTTGGCCTTGCGGCCTTTGTTGCCTTTGCCGGACTTGCCGCCCTTGCCGCTCCGGCGGCCGCGGCGGCCGCCCGGCTCCTCCGCGTACCCGTCCTCGTCCTCGTCGTCGCGACCGTCGTCGCCGCCGGTGAAGAAGGGGTGGGTCTCCTCCGGCTCGGACTCCGGCCCCGACGGCTCCGACGGTCCCGACGGATCCTGCTGCGTCTGCCAGTCGTCGACCGGCTGCGGCGGCACCTGGCGCCGGCCGGGAGGCTGGGGCGGGGGGTACGCCTCGGGGGTGCCGTAGAGGTCGGGCTGCTGGCCGCCGTAGGGGTCGGCGGGCGGGGCGTTGTACGGCATGGCGGCCTGACCGGTCTCCCAGTTGCCGCCGTCGTACTGCTGTGCGGGATACCCGGGCGTGTCGTAACCGCCCGGGTTCCCCTGTCCGTACTGCTGCTCCCCGTACTGCTGTTCGGCGTACTGCTGCGCGCCGTAGCCCTGCGCCTGCTGCTGGTACATGCCGTCGGCATGCGGATGCTGGGGCTGCTGGGCGTGCTGCTGCCCGTAAGGGTCCTGGTGGGCGTACGGGTCCTGGTGGCCGTACTGCGCCTGTTGCGGGTACTGCTGCTGCTGGCCTTCCCACCCCTGGTCCCCGTACAGCGGGTCCGTGGGGTGCCACGGTTCGGAGCCGGGGCTCCGGCCATACTCAGTCATCGATCCCCAAACAGCCGCGAGGCTTCCGGACGTTCCGCCTCTACGTAGTGCGGCAGCTGTTCGAACACCGCCGCATCGCGCGGAACGTTACCGTATCGCGATCAGATGACCACTTCGACGCCCTCACCGGGCGGATTACCTGATACCCGTTCGGACTCAAGAGCGTTCTGAAGGATGATCACAGCGGCGGCCTGGTCGATGACGGAACGTCCCTTCTTCGACTTCACACCGGAGGCCCGCAGCCCCTGGGTCGCCGTCACCGTGGTCATCCGCTCGTCCACCAGCCGGACCGGGACCGGGGCGATGCCCTTCGCCATCTCGCGGGCGAAGGCGCGGACCTTCGTCGCGGCCGGGCCCTCCCGCCCGCTCAGCGAGCGGGGCAGGCCCACGACGACCTCGATCGGCTCGTACTCCTCGACGATCTGGCGCAGCCGCCGGTGGGCGGCCGGGACGTCACGCCCCGGCACGGTCTCCACCGGCGTGGCGAGCACCCCGTCGGGGTCGCACGAGGCGACCCCGATCCGGGCGTCCCCGACGTCGACCGCGATGCGGCGGCCTCGACGCATCGTCACGCGATCTCCAGCACCTGACGCTCGACGGCCTCGATGGCGGCGCCGACGGCCTCCGGGTTCTGGCCGCCGCCCTGGGCGACGTCCGGCTTGCCGCCACCGCCGCCGCCGAGGGTCTTGGCGGCCGTGCGGACCAGCTCGCCGGCCTTGAAGCCGCGCTCGCGGGCGGCCTCGTTGGTGGCGATGACCGTCAGCGGCTTGCCGTTGGCCGTGGTGAACAGGGCCACGACGGCGGGACGGTCGGAGGGGATGCGGCCGCGCACGTCGAGGACCAGCTTGCGCAGGTCGTCGGCGCCGGTGCCGTCCGGCACCTGACCGGTGACGAGGGCGACGCCGCGCACGTCCTGGGCGGAGTCGACCAGACCGGCGGCGGCCTGCAGGACCTTCTCCGCGCGGAACTTCTCGATCTCCTTCTCGGCGTCCTTCAGCTTGCCGAGCATGGCGGAGATCTTCTCCGGCAGCTCCTCCGAGCGGCCCTTGACCAGCTCCTGCAGCTGGGCGACGACCGTGTGCTCACGGGCGAGGAAGTTGTACGCGTCGACGCCGACCAGGGCCTCGATGCGGCGCACGCCCGAGCCGATCGACGACTCGCCGAGCAGCTTCACCAGGCCCAGCTGGGCGGTGTTGTGGACGTGCGTACCACCGCACAGCTCCTTGGAGAAGTCGCCGATGGTGACGACGCGGACCTGCTCGCCGTACTTCTCGCCGAACTCGGCGATGGCGCCCTGGCGCTTGGCCTCGTCGATCGGCATGACCTCGGCGTGCACGTCGAGCTCGCGCGACAGCACCTCGTTGATCTTCTGCTCGACGTCCGTGAGGACGGTGCCGGGGACGGCGTTCGGCGAGCCGAAGTCGAAGCGGAAGCGGCCCGGGGAGTTCTCCGAACCGGCCTGGGCGGCGGTCGGGCCGAGGGCGTCGCGCAGCGCCTGGTGGGTCAGGTGGGTGGCGCTGTGGGCGCGGGCGATGGCCCGGCGGCGGCGCACGTCGATGGCGGCGTAGGCGGTGGCGCCCACGGTGACCTCGCCGACCTGCACCGAACCCTTGTGCACGGAGACGCCGGGGACCGGCTGCTGCACGTCGCGGATCTCGATGACGGCGCCGGAGTGCAGCTTGATCCGGCCGTGGTCGGCGAGCTGGCCGCCGCCCTCGGCGTAGAACGGGGTGCGGTCGAGGACGACCTCGACGTCGTCGCCCTCCGAGGCGGCCGGCGACGGGACACCGTTGACCAGCAGGCCGACGACGGTGGTCTCGCCCTCGGTGTTGGTGTAACCGGTGAACTGGGTGGCGCCGGCGGTGTCGGCGATCTCGCGGTACGAGGTGACGTCGGCGTGGCCGGTCTTCTTGGCCTGGGCGTCGGCCTTGGCGCGCTCCCGCTGCTCCTTCATCAGGCGGCGGAAGCCGGCCTCGTCCACGGAGAGGCCCTGCTCGGCGGCCATCTCCAGGGTGAGGTCGATCGGGAAGCCCCAGGTGTCGTGGAGCAGGAACGCCTTGTCGCCGGAGAGGACCGTGCCGCCGGCGGCCTTGGTCTCGGTGACGGCGGTGTCGAGGATGTTGGTGCCGCCCTTGAGGGCCTTCAGGAACGCGGCCTCCTCGGCGAGGGCGACCGTCTCGATGCGCTTGCGGTCGGTCTCCAGCTCCGGGTACTGCTCGCCCATCGTCCGGATGACGGTGTCGACGAGCTCGCCGACGACCGGGCCGGTGGCGCCGAGCATGCGCATGTTGCGGACGGCACGGCGCATGATGCGGCGCAGCACGTAGCCGCGGCCCTCGTTGCCCGGGGTGACGCCGTCACCGATGAGCATGACGGAGGTGCGCATGTGGTCGGCGACCACGCGCAGCGAGACGTCCGAGTCGTGGGCCTTGCCGTAGGAGACGCCGGTGAGCTCGGTGGCCTTGTCGATGACGACCTTGAGGGTGTCCGTCTCGTACATGTTCTGCACGCCCTGGAGGATCATCGCCAGGCGCTCGAGACCGAGGCCGGTGTCGATGTTCTTGGACGGCAGGTCGCCGAGGATCTCGAAGTCCTCCTTGCCGATGCCCTGGCCCCGCTCGTACTGCATGAAGACGAGGTTCCAGATCTCGACGTACCGCTCGTCGTTGACGGCCGGGCCGCCCTCGACGCCGAATTCGGGGCCGCGGTCGTAGTTGATCTCGGAGCAGGGGCCGCAGGGGCCGGGGACGCCCATGGACCAGAAGTTGTCCTTCTTGCCGAGGCGCTGGATGCGCTCGGCCGGGACGCCCACGACGTCGCGCCAGATCTGCTCGGCCTCGTCGTCGTCCTGGTAGACGGTGATCCAGAGCTTCTCCGGCTCGAGCCCGTAGCCGCCGTGCTCCACCGGGCTGGTCAGCAGCTCCCAGGCGAGCTTGATGGCGCCTTCCTTGAAGTAGTCGCCGAAGGAGAAGTTGCCGCACATCTGGAAGAACGTGCCGTGGCGGGTGGTCTTGCCGACCTCTTCGATGTCGGGCGTGCGCACGCACTTCTGCACGCTGGAGGCGCGCTTGAAGGGGGGCTTCGTCTCCCCCAGGAAGTAGGGCTTGAACGGCACCATGCCCGCGTTGACCAGCAGCAGAGTCGGGTCGTCCGCGATGAGCGACGCCGAAGGGACGACGGTGTGCCCGCGCTCCTCGAAGAAGCTCAGCCAGCGGCGGCGGATTTCAGCCGACTCCATCAGTGGTCCTCATTCCGGTTGTACGAGAGCGTGTATACGCCTGTCGTGTCTGTCGTGTCTGCGGTGTTACGGGCGCCGAGCGCGGCCCGGCCGCGCGGGGCCGGCAGGGCCCGGCCCGGTTCCGGCTCCACGGGCGCGTCCAGGCCGAGCGCCTCGCCGAGCTCGGCCTCGCGCTGCGCCATGTTCGCCCGCACGTCGAGGGCGAAGTCCACAGCGCGGTCCTTGAGCCGGTGACCGGCCTCGACGGCCTTGTCGGCCGCCTTGAGCGCCAGGTTCTCCGGGGTCAGCTGCTTGAGCTTCCGGTTGACCTTGGTGGTGGCCCACACGCCGGCTGCGGCGCCCGCGGTGAACCAGAACGTACGGCGGAACATCGTGCTCAGCCCTTCTGCTTCCGGCGCCTCGCGGACGGCACGGCGCGGCCGACGATCACCGTACGCCGCTCGGTCGCGGCCGGTGCGTCCGGCCGGCCGCGGCCCAGCGCGCGGCGCACGCCGTAACCGAAGGCGGCGACCTTGACGAGCGGGCCGCCGAAGGTGGAGGCGACGGTGGTGGACAGCGCGGAGGCGTTGGCGGTGACCTCCTGGACGTCCGAGGCGATGGCGTCGACCCGGTCGAGCTGGGTCTGCGCCGCGCGTACGGCCGTGGAGGCGTCGGCGAGCAGCGGAACGGCCTGGTCGGTCACGTCCGCGACGAGCCTCGTGGTCGCCTTGAGCGTCTGCGCCAGCCTCACCAGCACCACGGCGAGGAAGGAGACGAGGATCGCCCAGAACACGGCCACCAGGATCCCGGCAACCTCACCACCGGTCACTGCGCACCGCTCTCTGCTGTCGTCGGGCCCCCGACGGTCGTCGGAACCCTGTTGATAAACGTCCTCCGACCCTATCGCGCCGGAGGTCTCTCGCCGTACCGCATTAGCGCTCGTGGGACGGGAGTTGCACGCAGTCGATTGTACGGAGCGCGCGCGGGTGAGTACGCTCCGTGTCCCATGCGACGGAGCAATCTCCCGGCGGAGCTGAACCGGTTCGTGGGAAGGGCCGCCGAACAGGACGAACTGGCCCTGCTCCTCGGCGAGTTCCGTCTGGTCACGGTCGTCGGGGTGGGCGGGGTCGGCAAGACCAGGCTGGTGCTGCGCTCCGCGGCGGCACTGCAGAAACGCTTTGCCGACGGGGTCCGGCTCGCCGAGCTGGCCTCCCTGCGCGACCCCGAGCTGGTGGCGCACGCGCTGGTCGAGGCGCTCGGTCTGACCGACCACACCGTGCGCGGGCCGCGCGAGGTGCTCGTGGAGCACCTCGCCGAGCTGCGGCTGCTGCTCGTGGTGGACGGCTTCGAGCACCTGGTGGAGGAGTGCGCGGCGCTGCTGCGGGAGCTGCTGCGCGGCTGCCCGGGGCTCACCGTCCTGGCGGCGGGCCGCCGGCCGCTGCGCGTGGACGGCGAGGCGGTGCTCACGCTGGCGCCGATGGCGGACGCCGACGCGATGGAGCTGCTCGCGGGCCGCGCGGCGGAGGCGGGGGCGCCGCGGGTGGCCGACGCGGGGATCCTGCGGGAGCTGTGCCGGCGGCTCGACGGGATCCCGCTCGCGCTCGAACTGGCGGCGGCGCGACTGCCGCTACTCACGGCGGAGCAGCTGCTCCGCCGGCTCGACGACCGCTTCCGGCTCCTCGACGGCGGGCGGCGGGGCGCGCTCGCCCGGCACCAGACGCTGCGCACGGCGATCGGCTGGAGCCACGAGCTGTGCACGCCGGAGGAGCGGCTGCTGTGGGCGCGGCTCTCGGTGTTCGCCGGGCCGTTCGACCTGGAGGCGGTGGAGTACGTGTGCGGGGGCACCGAACTGCCCGCGGACCGGGTCCTCGACGTGCTGGGCGAACTGCTCGCGCAGTCCCTCGTGGCCCGCGAGGAGACGGCGGCGGGCCCGCGCTACCGGATGCTCGACACGGTCGCCGCGTACGGGGCGGAGTGGCTGTCGGCGCTCGGCGACACGGAGCGGATGCGGCGCCGGCACCGGGACTGGTACATGGGGCTGGCGACCTGGTGCGAGCTGGAGTGGTTCAGTCCCCGGCAGGCGGAGGTGGCGGCGGCGACGGACGTGGCGCTGCCGAATCTGCGCGCGGCGCTCGAACTGTGCCTGGAGGTGCCGGAGGACGCCTCGCTCGCCCAGCATCTGGCGGGGACGCTGTGGTTCTACTGGGCGGGGTGCGGGCGCCTTTCGGAGGGCCGGCACTGGCTGGACCGCTCGCTCGGCGTGGCCGCGGAGCACGAGGACGCGCGGCTCAAGGCGCTGTGGGTGCTCGGCTATGTGGCGATCCTGCAGGGCGACGACACGGCGGCGGTGGCGGCGCTGCACGAGTGCGCGGAGCGGGCGCGGGACTCGGGCAACGCGATGGCGGGGGCGTACGCGACGCACCGGCTGGGCTGTCTGGCGCTGCTCTCGGACGACCTGCCGCGCGCCGAGGAACTGATCGGCCGGTCCCTTGAGGCGTACCGGGAGCTGGGCGAGCTGAACAGCAACGTGCTGATGGGCCAGGTCGAGCTGGCGCTCGCGCGGGCCTTCCAGGGTGATCTGGAGGGGGCGGTGGCGCTGTGCGCGGAGGTCCGGGAGATCTGCGAGGAGCGCGGCGAGCGCTGGACCCGGGCGTACGCGCTCTATGTGCTGGCGTACGCGGCGCTGACCGGCGGCGACCACGCGGCGGCGCGCGAGCTGCTCACCGAGTGCCTCACGATCAACCACCTCTTCCACGACCTGGTGGGCCTGGTGCTCGCGCTCGAACTGCTCGCCCTGGTGACGATGGCGGAGGGCGATCCGGCGGAGGCGGCGGTGCTGCAGGGCGCGGCGATGCCGGTGTGGGACGCGGTGGGTCTGCCGCTGTTCGGCTCGGCGAACTTCAACGGGCCGCGGCTGCTGTGCGAGCGGCAGGCGAGCGAGGCGCTCGGCGCCGAGGGGTACGCGGCCTGGTACGGCGAGGGGCAGGCGCTGTCGCTGGACGCGGCGGTGGACCGGGCGCTCGCCGAGCGCCGGGATCCGGCCGGCCCCGGGGGTGCGGGCGCCGGGGCGCAGCCGCGCCCGTTCCGTACCGGCCGGGCACCGGTCCCGGACACGCGGAAGCCCGCCGGCTCCCCCTCCACGTCGGGTGGGGAAGCGGCGGGCTGAACACCGCGGGGGTGGTACTACGGCCTGCTGGAGATCAGCGGGCGTAGTACTCGACGACCAGCTGCTCGTCGCAGATGACCGGGATTTCCTTGCGGTTCGGGTCGCGGTCGAGGCGGAAGGCCAGGGCCTTCAGGTTGACCTGCAGGTAGCGCGGGGTCTCGCCCTCGGCGGCGAAGCCACCCTCACGAGCGACCTGGAAGAGGGTCTTGTTGCGCGACTTCTCGCGGACCATCACGACGTCGTCGGGACGGACGCGGAAGGACGGCTTGTCGACCTTGCCACCGTTGACCTGGATGTGGCCGTGGACGACCATCTGACGGGCCTGGTAGATGGTGCGGGCGATGCCCGAACGCAGGACCAGGGCGTCGAGGCGCAGCTCGAGCTCGACGACCAGCGCCTCGCCCGTCTTGCCCTCGGCCTTCTTGGCGCGGTCGTAGGCGCGCGCCATCTGGCGCTCGCTGATGTCGTACTGGGCGCGCAGACGCTGCTTCTCGAGCAGACGGACCTTGTAGTCCGAGTTCTGCTTGCGGCCACGGCCGTGCTCGCCCGGCGGGTAGGGGCGGGCCTCGAAGTACTTGACGGCCTTCGGGGTCAGCGCGATGCCGAGGGCACGCGACTTCTTGACCTTGGGACGGGACTGGTTCGCCATGAACCAACCTCTCTCACTGTTTCGAATACGGCTTCACCAGGGTTAGGGAGGTCGCAATCCGCAGCCGGGGAAACCCGTCGGGTCCGCGAGGGACCTGCCGGGCAGCCGCTCCCTGGTCTGGGCACATACGTGCAGCACGCGAACGACCCACCGCCCGCTCCGGGGATTCCCGGTGGTGGTGGGTTGCCCGCGACACCTTCGAAGGTGCGCGACGCTCCTGGAGTCCCCGCCCGAAGGCCGGGGCTCCGGCTGCCTGTCCCGTTCTGGTGATGCCGGCCGAAGCCGGACACGGGACGCAGCACTTCAGACGAGTGTACCGGGTCCGCCGGACGCCCCGTACCCCGGCCTCGTCAGCCCTCGCCCCTGAGGCGCTCGCGGACCTTCTCCACCACGTCCGCGTACCGCGCCTCCGCGCCGTAGCGCGTCGGCTCGTAGTACCGCCGGCCGTGGACGGTGTCCGGGGCGTACTGCTGCGGCGCGATGGCGCCCGGGACGTCGTGCGGGTACACGTACCCCTGGGCGTGGCCGAGCTTGGCCGCGCCCTTGTAGTGGCCGTCGCGCAGATGCGGCGGGACCGGGCCGGCGAGGCCCGCCTGGACGTCGGCCCGGGCGGCGAAGATCGCGTTCGTCGCCGCGTTGGACTTCGGGGCCAGGGCCAGGGCGATGGTGGCGTGGCTCAGGGTCAGCGCCGCCTCGGGGAAGCCGATCATGGCGACGGCCTGGGCGGCGGCCACGGCGATCGGCAGCGCGTTCGGATCGGCGAGGCCGATGTCCTCGCTCGCGGAGATCATCAGGCGCCGGGCGATGAACCGGGGGTCCTCGCCCGCCTCGATCATCCGCGCCAGGTAGTGCAGCGCCGCGTCCACGTCCGAGCCGCGGATCGACTTGATGAGGGCGCTCGCCACGTCGTAGTGCTGGTCGCCGTCCCGGTCGTACTTCACCGCGGCCCGGTCGACGGTCTCCTCGACCGTCTCCAGACTGATCGCCGGCTCCCCCTTGGCGAGCGCCGCGCCGGCCGCCGCCTCCAGGGCCGTCAGGGCGCGCCGGGCGTCGCCGCCGGCGATCCGCAGCAGATGCGACTCGGCGTCCTCGTCGAGGGTGACCGCCCCGCCGAGTCCGCGCTCCTCCGTCAGGGCCCGGTGGAGCAGTCCGCGCAGGTCGTCGTCGGTGAGCGGCTCCAAGGTGAGCAGCAGCGAGCGGGAGAGCAGCGGGGAGATCACCGAGAAGTACGGGTTCTCCGTGGTCGCGGCGATGAGCGTCACCCAGCGGTTCTCGACGGCCGGGAGCAGCGAGTCCTGCTGGGCCTTGGAGAAGCGGTGGATCTCGTCGAGGAAGAGGACGGTCTCCCGGCCGAAGCCGCCCACGGCCCGCCGGGCCCCGTCGATGACGGCGCGGACCTCCTTGACGCCGGCCGTGATCGCGGAGAGCTCGACGAAGCGCTTGTTGGTGGCCTTGGAGACCACGTACGCGAGGGTGGTCTTCCCGATGCCGGGCGGCCCCCACAGGATCACCGAGGAGGCACCGGCCGGGCCGCCGGTGCCGTCACCGACGAGGCGGCGCAGCGGCGAGCCCGGCTTGAGCAGATGGCCCTGGCCCACGACCTCGTCGAGGGTGCGCGGGCGCATCCGCACGGCCAGCGGGCTGCTGGCCGGGTCCTTCTCCTGGCGTTCTTCCGCGGCGGCGGTGAAAAGGTCGGGCTCCACGTTGATGAAGCCTAAGCGAGACCACTGACAGCGCGGTGTGCCTCCGTGGACCTCAGCTGGTCCAGAAGTCCCACCAGCGGGTCAGGATCAGCATGCCGATGATGCCGATGTGCAGCACCGGCAGGACCCAGGTGAACTCGTCGAAGAAGGTGCGCAGGCCCTGCGGGGCGGGGATGACGCCCCGGCGGACGTTGTGCGAGGTCGTGTACCAGAACATGACGATGGTGGCGACCCAGGCCAGGCAGCACCACAGGCACAGGGCGTTGATCTCGTACAGCGACTGGGTCATCAGCCAGGTGCAGAAGCCGACGCCGAAGACCGTGCCGGCGTTGAGGCCGAGCCAGTACCAGCGGCGGTAGCGGGCGCCGGCGAGCAGGCCGACGCCGATGGCGATCACCACGGAGTACGTGACGAGGCCGAGCATCGGGTTCGGGAAGCCGAACGCCGAGGCCTGCTCGCTCTTCATCACGCTGCCGCAGGAGACGATCGGGTTCAGGCTGCACCCGGGGACGAAGTTCGGGTTCTCCAGGAGCTTGAACTTGTCGAGCGTGATCACCCAGGACGCCAGCAGCCCGGCGGCGCCGGTGATCACCAGAAGCCAGGCGAGGCCACGGCCGGCGCCGATGGTGCGGGAGTCCTCCCGCCCGGCGGTCTCGTTCGCGGCCGCTGCTTTCGTCATGTCGGTCTACTCGCTCTTCTCACTCGGGGCACAGGCACGGTCATTCTGCCGCACACGTTCGCACGGGCGGCGTGAGCGGTGGGTAAGGGCGGGATCTCGACGGCCGAGCGGCCGCCCGTACTGCCGGAAGGGCCCCCGGCGCGGTGCCGGGGGCCCTTCTCGGTACAGCCGTACGGGACGGACTCAGGCGAGCTTCGCCTTCACCGCGTCCACCAGCTCGGCCAGCGCGACCGGCTGCTGCTCGCCGGACTCCATGTCCTTGAGCTGGACCACGCCCTCGGCGAGGTCGCGCTCGCCGGCGACCACGGTGAGGCGGGCACCGGAGCGGTTGGCGTCCTTCATCGAGCCCTTGAGGCCCTTGCCGCCGAAGGAGAAGTCAGCGGCGACACCGGCCCGGCGCAGCTCGGTGACCTTGCCGAACAGCACCCGTCGGGCCTCCTCGCCGATCGCCACGGCGAAGACGCTGGTGGCCGGCGGGATGTCGAGCTCGACGCCCTCGGCCTCCAGGGCCAGGACCGTGCGGTCCACGCCGAGCGCCCAGCCGACGGACGGCAGCGCGGGGCCGCCGATCATCTCGGACAGGCCGTCGTAGCGGCCGCCGCCGCCGACCGCGGACTGCGAGCCGAGACCGTCGTGGACGAACTCGAACGTGGTCCGGGTGTAGTAGTCCAGGCCGCGCACCAGCTTCGGGTCGTCCTCGAAGACCACGCCCGCCGCGGTGATCAGCGCGCGCACCTCCTCGTGGTACGCCTTGCACGCGTCGCACAGGTAGTCGCGCAGCAGCGGCGCGTCGACCAGCTGCTTCTGCACGTCGGCCCGCTTGTCGTCGAGGACCCGCAGCGGGTTGATCTCGGCGCGGCGCAGGGTCTCCTCGTCCAGGTCGAGACCGCGCAGGAAGGTCTGCAGGGCCTCGCGGTAGACGGGGCGGCACTCCTTGTCGCCGAGCGAGTTCAGCAGGATGCGGAAGTTCCGCAGGCCGAGCGAGCGGTAGGCCTGGTCGGCCAGGATGATCAGCTCGGCGTCGAGCGCCGGGTCCTCGGCGCCGATGGCCTCGGCACCGACCTGCGAGAAGTGCCTGTAGCGGCCCTTCTGCGGGCGCTCGTAGCGGTAGTAGGAGCCCGAGTACCAGAGCTTGACCGGGAGGTTGCCCTGCTTGTGCAGGCTGGCCTCCAGGGCCGCGCGCAGCACGGACGCGGTGCCCTCGGGACGCAGGGCGAGCCTGTCGCCGCCCTTGGTCTCGAAGGCGTACATCTCCTTGGTGACGATGTCGGTGGACTCACCGACACCGCGGGCGAACAGGTTGACGTCCTCGAAGCCGGGGGTCTCGACATAGCCGTAGCCGGACGTCCGCAGCGGCGCGGCGATCGCGTCGCGGACCGCCAGGTACTTCGCCGAGAACGGCGGGATCAGGTCGTACGTGCCCTTGGGGGCCTTGAAGGTGCTCACGGAAGTCTCTCGTCACATTCCTCGTCGGGGAGCCTGGAAGTCACTCCCGAGGCCGGCCGCCACCTGCCGCAGATAGGGGTTGGTGGCGCGCTCCTGGCCGATGGTCGTCTGGGGACCGTGCCCCGACAGGACCACGGTCGAGTTGTCGAGCGGCAGGCACACACGGGCCAGCGACGCGAGCATCTCGTCCATGTCACCGCCGGGCAGGTCGGTGCGTCCGATGGAGCCGGCGAAGAGCAGGTCGCCGGAGAAGAACACGGAGGGGATCTCCGTGGTCTCCGGGGTCCTGAAGGTCACCGACCCCTTGGTATGACCAGGGGCGTGCGCGACGCCGAGTTCGAGGCCCGCGAGCTTCAGCTCGGCGCCGTCGGTGAGCTCGCGCACGTCGTCCGGCTCGCCCACGGTCAGCTCGCCCATGAGGGGCATCCCGATGGAGCGGCCGAGGGCCTTCTCCGGGTCGCTCATCATGTACCGGTCGTCGGGGTGGATCCACGCGGGTACGTCATGGGCGCCGCAGACCGGGACGACGGAGGCGACGTGGTCGATGTGGCCGTGGGTGAGGACCACCGCGACGGGCTTGAGCCGATGCTTCTTCAGCGTCTCCTCGACTCCCTGGGCGGCCTGGTGGCCCGGGTCGATGATGACGCACTCCTCGCCTGCGGCGGGGGCGACCACGTAGCAGTTGGTGCCCCAGGCCCCGGCGGGGAACCCGGCAATCAGCACGATCGTCCTTCTGTGTCGTCCGGCAGATGGCTGCGGCGGTGCGGAAAGCAACGGAATGCAGCAGATCAGAGCCTACCGGCGGTGTCTGTTCCACAGCCAACCCGTATACGGTACGGGCACATCCGGCCAGGACTGAACAGACGATCGACATCGACAAGGAGCGGACCCGGTGGTCAGCAGCGATCAGCGGCGGCGGCAGCTCGCCAGGGAGAAGTACGTGCGGCAGCAGCAGCGCCGGGAGGAGGCGCGGCGCAAGGCGCGACGGAACACCGTCATCGCCTCCTCGCTCGCGGTGGTGCTCGCGGCGGGCGGCGCCGTGTGGGCCTCGGTGGCACTGTCCGGCGACGACTCCAACGGCACGGACAACGTGGCGTCGGAGGCCTCGAAGACGCCGAGCGCGGAGCCGTCCACGCCCCCGCAGCCCGAGCCCGCGATGGCGATCGACAAGAAGGCCACGTACACGATGGCCCTCAAGACCAACGTCGGCGACATCACGGTCACGATGGACGCGGCGAAGGCCCCGCACACCGTGAACTCCTTCAAGCACCTCGCCGACAAGAAGTTCTTCGACGGCACCAAGTGCCACCGCCTCACCACCTCGGGCATCTACGTGCTCCAGTGCGGCGACCCGAAGGGCGACGGCACCGGCGGCCCGGGCTACTCCATCCCGGACGAGAACCTGAACGGCCTCGGCAAGGCCGGCAAGGACGGCACGGTCACCTTCCCGAAGGGCACCGTGGCGATGGCGAACGCCGGCCCGGGCACCGGCGGCAGCCAGTTCTTCCTCGTCTACAAGGACACCAAGCTGCCCCCGAACTACACCCCGTTCGGCACCTTCGACCCGGCGGGCGTCAAGGTCGTCGAGGACGTGGCCAAGGCCGGCGTCCAGGGCGGCTCGGGCGACGGCGCGCCGCAGAAGGCCGTCACGATCGAGAAGGCCACCGTCGCCAAGAAGTGAGCCGGTGGGCGGGACGGAGGCGGCCCGGCGGGCGCACCCGGGCGTGACCGTTGAATTTCGGTCGCGCTGAGTGCGGACAGCCGGGCCGCCGTTCGCCTAGATTGGCGTTGTGCAGCGCAGGCCGCCGGCCGCGCTGTGGAGGGCGGGCGAGGCCCGCCGGGAAACCGTGGACGATGCCAGGGGCGGGAACCCCGCGCCGGCATCATGTTGAGGAGGCGCTGTGAGCAGCGACCCGTGGGGCCGCGTCGACGAGACGGGCACCGTGTACGTGCGTACGGCCGAGGGCGAGCAGGTCGTCGGATCGTGGCAGGCCGGCAGCCCCGAGGAGGCGCTGGCCTACTTCGAGCGCAAGTACGAGGGCCTGGTGGTCGAGATCGGCCTCCTCGAGAAGCGGGTGAGGACCACCGACCTCTCGGCGAAGGACGCGACGGCCGCCATCGAGCACATCCGCCACCAGGTGGACGAGCACCACGTGGTCGGCGACCTGGCCGCCCTCTCGGCCCGGCTGGACAAGCTGGCCGAGACGGTGGAGTCGCGCCGTGAGGAGCGCAAGGTCCAGAAGGCGAAGCAGGCCGACGAGGCCCGCTCCGCCAAGGAGGCCCTGGTCACCGAGGCCGAGGAGCTGGCGCAGAGCGAGCAGTGGCGCGCCGCCGGCGAGCGGCTGCGGGCGCTCGTGGACACCTGGAAGGGCCTGCCCCGGCTCGACCGCAAGTCCGACGACGAGCTGTGGCACCGTTTCTCGCACGCCCGCTCGGCCTTCTCCAAGCGTCGCAAGGCCCACTTCGCCGCGCTGGACGCGCAGCGCGAGGACGCCCGCAAGACGAAGGAGCGTCTGGTCGCCGAGGCCGAGTCCCTGCAGAACTCGAACGACTGGGGCGCGACGGCCGCCCGCTACCGCGAGCTGATGGCGGAGTGGAAGGCGGCGGGCCGGGCCCAGCGCGAGCACGAGGACGACCTGTGGAACCGCTTCCGCGGCGCCCAGGACGTGTTCTTCGCGGCCCGCGGCGAGGTGTTCGCCGAGCGCGACGCCGAGCAGACCGAGAACCTCAAGCTGAAGGAGGAGCTCGCGGCCGAGGCGGAGAAGCTGGTGCCCGTGACGGACCTGAAGGCGGCCCGCGCCGCGTTCCGTGCCGTCAACGAGCGCTGGGAGGCCATCGGCCACGTCCCGCGCGACGCCCGCCCCCGCATCGAGGGCCGGATGCACGCCGTGGAGCGCGCGATCCAGGAGGCCGAGGAGGCCGAGTGGCGCCGCACCAACCCGGAGGCGCGGGCCCGCGCCGCGGGCCTCACGGGCCAGCTCCAGGACGCGGTCGACAAGCTGCGCAAGCAGATCGACGCGGCCCGTGCGGCGGGCAACGACGCCAAGGCCGACAAGCTCGCCAAGGAGCTCGAAGGCCGTCAGGCGCTGCTCGACCAGGCGCTGAAGGGTCTGCAGGAGTTCGGCGGCTGAGTCGTCCGCTGCCGTAGCCGTACGGTACGAGGAAGGGCCCCCGGCGACTCCCGCCGGGGGCCCTTCCTCGTACCGCCTCGTACGACCGCTACGGCCGGCGCGCGCTGGTCACGCGGTACACGTCGTAAACGCCCTCCACGCTCCGCACGGCCTTCAGGACGTGGCCCAGGTGCTTGGGGTCGCCCATCTCGAAGGTGAAGCGCGAGGTGGCCACCCGGTCGCGGGAGGTCTGCACGGCCGCCGACAGGATGTTGACGTGCTGGTCCGACAGGACCCGGGTGACGTCCGAGAGGAGCCGGGACCGGTCCAGGGCCTCGACCTGGATGGCGACGAGGAAGACCGAGGACTGCGTGGGCGCCCACTCGACGTCCAGGATCCGCTCGGGCTCCCGGGACAGCGACTCCACGTTGACGCAGTCGCTGCGGTGGACGGAGACGCCGCTGCCGCGGGTGACGAAGCCGATGATCGGGTCGCCGGGCACCGGGGTGCAGCAGCGGGCCAGCTTCACCCACACGTCGTCGACGCCCTTGACCACCACGCCCGGGTCGGAACCGGCACGCCGCTTGGAGCGGCCGCGGACCGGCGGGTGGGTCTCGGCGATGTCCTCGGTCGCGGCCTCCTCGCCGCCGAGCGCCTGGACCAGCTTCTGCACGATGGACTGGGCCGTGACATGGCCTTCGCCGATCGCCGCGTACAGCGAGGAGATGTCGCTGTAGCGCATCTCGTGGGCGAGGGTGACCAGCGAGTCGCCGGTGAGGATGCGCTGGATCGGCAGGCCCTGCTTGCGCATGGCCCGGGCGATGGCGTCCTTGCCCTGCTCGATGGCCTCGTCGCGGCGTTCCTTGGAGAACCAGGCGCGGATCTTGTTGCGGGCGCGCGGCGACTTGACGAAGCCGAGCCAGTCCCGGGAGGGTCCGGCGCCGGCCGCCTTGGAGGTGAAGACCTCGACCAGGTCGCCGTTGTCGAGGGTCGACTCCAGCGGCACCAGCCGGCCGTTGACCCGGGCTCCTATGGTGCGGTGGCCGACCTCGGTGTGGACCGCGTACGAGAAGTCGACGGGGGTCGCGCCGGCGGGCAGCGCGATGACGTCGCCCTTGGGCGTGAAGACGAAGACCTCGTTGCGGGAGAGGTCGAAGCGCAGCGACTCCAGGAACTCCGAGGGGTCCTCGGTCTCCTTCTGCCAGTCGAGCAGCTGGCGCAGCCACGCCATGTCGTTGAGGTGGTCGTCCTTGCCGGCCTTCTTCGGCACGTCGGCGCGCACCTTGGAGGCGCCGGCGACGGCCTCCTGCTTGTACTTCCAGTGCGCGGCGATGCCGTACTCGGCGCGGCGGTGCATGTCGAAGGTGCGGATCTGCAGCTCGACCGGCTTGCCGTTGGGTCCGATGACCGTCGTGTGCAGCGACTGGTACATGTTGAACTTCGGCATCGCGATGTAGTCCTTGAACCGGCCGGGGACCGGGTTCCATCGCGCGTGGACGGTGCCGAGGGCCGCGTAGCAGTCGCGGACGGTGTCCACGAGCACGCGGATGCCGACCAGGTCGTAGATCTCCGCGAAGTCACGGCCGCGGACGATCATCTTCTGGTAGACGCTGTAGTAGTGCTTGGGGCGGCCGGTGACGGTGGCCTTGATGCGGGCGGCCCGGAGGTCGGCCTGGACCTCGTCGGTCACTATGGCCAGGTACTCGTCGCGCTTGGGGGCGCGCTCGGCGACCAGCCGGACGATCTCGTCGTACATCTTGGGGTAGAGGATCGCGAAGGCGAGGTCCTCCAGCTCCCACTTGATGGTGTTCATGCCCAGCCGGTGCGCCAGCGGGGCGTAGATCTCCAGGGTCTCGCGGGCCTTCTTCTCCTGCTTCTCCCGCTTGAGGTAGCGCATGGTGCGCATGTTGTGCAGGCGGTCGGCGAGCTTGATGACGAGGACTCGGGGGTCCTTGGCCATGGCGACGACCATCTTGCGGACGGTCTCGGCCTGCGCGGCCTCGCCGAACCTGACCTTGTCGAGCTTGGTGACACCGTCGACGAGGAGCGTGACCTGGTCGCCGAAGTCCCGGCGCAGGTCCTCCAGGCCGTACTCGGTGTCCTCGACGGTGTCGTGCAGCAGCCCGGCCATCAGGGTCGCCGGGTCCATGCCGAGCTCGGCGAGGATCGTGGTGACGGCGAGCGGGTGCGTGATGTACGGGTCGCCGCTCTTGCGCTTCTGGCCGCGGTGCCAGCGCTCGGCGACCTGGTAGGCGCGCTCGATCTGGCGCAGGGTCGCCGTCTCGATCTTCGGGTCGTTGGAGCGGACGATCCGCAGCAGCGGTTCGAGGACCGGGTTGTACGGGGAGGAGCGCTGGACGCCCAGCCGGGCGAGGCGCGCGCGGACGCGGCTGGAGGAGCCGCCCGAGCGGGCCGGCGGCGCCGGCGTGGGCCGGGCGGCCGGAGCCGGTGCGGGCGCCGAGGGCCTGGGCCTGGTCTCCGCAGGCGGGTTCTGGGACGCGCCGGCTCCCGGCGCGGCCTGGCCGGCCTGCTTGTCGGGCTGCGCGGCGGAGAGTGGCTGGGCCTCGTCTGGCAAGAGCGCTCCTCTGGGGGTCCCCCCGGACGGGGTCTGGGGGAGGTTCCGGGTCCCCCGGTCAGGCCCGGAAAGGCCATCGTATCGACCTGACGGTGCCGGTGCTCACGCGGCTGAGTGCTGAGACGGCCGCCGTCAAGACCATGGTGCTCCGCCCGGGACCCGTTGCGGGGCTTGTCCGGAAAACGACGGGGGCGGGCCGGGGAATTCCCGGCGCCGCCCCGGGACGCCGACCACCCGGTCCCGGCCACGGGGCGCGGGGAACGGGCCCGTCACCATACGAAACCGCCCCGGCGCGAGGCGTGGGCCTCGGGCCGGGGCGGTTTCGTACCGGTCTGGGGTCAGACGGTGATCAGCGCCGTGAGCGGGGCGCCGGACAGTGCGGGCTCCAGGCGGGCGCGGCCCGGCAGGAAGCCGAGCTCCATGAGGACCGCGACGCCGGCGACCTCCGCGCCGGCGCGGCGGATGAGCTCGATGGAGGCCTCGGCGGTGCCGCCGGTGGCGAGGACGTCGTCGATGACCATGACGCGGTCGCCCGCGGCCAGGTCCTCAGCGTGCACCTCGATCTCGGCGGTGCCGTACTCCAGCTCGTACGCCTGCCGCAGGGTGGCCCCGGGCAGCTTCCCGGCCTTGCGGACCGGGATGAAGCCGAGTCCGGCGCGGACGGCGACCGGAGCGGCCAGGATGAAGCCGCGGGCCTCCAGGCCGACGATCTTCGTGGCGCCGGCGTCCTTGCAGAGCCCGGCGAGCGCGTCGGTGAGCGCCGTGAACGCCTCCGGGTCCGCGAGCAGCGGGGTGATGTCCTTGAACAGCACCCCGGGCTTCGGGTAGTCGGGGACGTCCCGGATGCGGCTCAGCAGCAGCTCGGCGGTCATCCGCGGCGCTCCGAGGAGCGGCCGCGGCGCGAGCGCTGGCCGACGACGGCCGGCTCGGGGTCGCCGTACTCGTCGCCGTCGACGCTCTCGCCCTTGGCGGCAGCGGCGGCCCGCTTGGCCAGGACGCGCTTCTTCAGCGCCTGCATGGCCGGCTCGCGCTCCTTGAGGTCGGCGACCAGCGGCGTGGCGATGAAGATCGAGGAGTACGCACCGGCGGCGAGACCCACGAACAGCGACAGCGAGATGTCGTTCAGCATGCCGGCGCCGAGCACGCCGCCGCCGATGAAGAGCAGACCGGCGACCGGCAGCAGGGCCACGACGGTGGTGTTGATCGAGCGGACCAGGGTGCCGTTGATCGACCGGTTGGCGATGTCGCTGTAGGTCCAGCGGGTCTGCTTGGTGATGCCCTTCGTCTGCTCCTTGAGGGAGTCGAAGACGACGACCGTGTCGTAGAGCGAGTAACCGAGGATCGTCAGCAGACCGATGACCGTACCGACCGTGACCTCGAAGCCGACCAGCGAGTAGATGCCGACGGTGATGGTGAGGTCGTGGATGAGCGCGACGAGCGCCGCGACGGCCATCCGCCACTCGAAGGCGATGGCGAGGTAGATCACCACGAGGATCATGAAGACCCCGAGGCCCGTCCACGCCTTGGTGGCGATCTGGTCACCCCAGCTGGGGCCGACGATCTCGGCCGCGATCTTCGTCTCGTCGGAGACGTTCAGGTCCTTGGCGAGCTCCGCGCGGACCTGGTCGGACTTGTCCGTGTCGAGGCCGCCGACCTGGATGCGCAGCGAGCCGTTGCCGAGCTTCTGGACGAGCGCCTCGTGGCCGGAGGCCTCCTTGGCGTACTCGGTGGCCTGCGAGACCGAGACGTCCGTCTTCGGGGTGGTGAAGACGGCACCGCCCTGGAACTCGATGCCCATGTTCAGTCCGCGCACCGCGAGCGCGACGATCGCCGTGATGGTGATCAGGATCGAGATGCCGTACCAGATCCTGCGGTTGCCGATGAAGTCGTAACCGACCTCACCTCGGTGGAGCCGGGCGCCGAGATCTCCGAGCTTCGACATCTCACGCCTCCTTCGTGTCGACAGCGCCAGCGGCGGAAGCGGACGTACGGCGGGTGCGGCGCAGCGGCGGCTTGGCGCCGAGGCTCTTCGGGTCCAGGCCGGACCACTTGTGGCCATTGCCGAAGAACTTCGTACGGGCCAGCAGCGTCATGACCGGCTTGGTGAAGAGGAACACCACGACGATGTCGAGGAGCGTGGTCAGGCCGAGCGTAAAGGCGAAGCCCTTGACCTTGCCGACGGTGACGATGAAGAGCACCGCGGCGGCGAGGAACGACACGAAGTCGGAGACCAGGATGGTGCGGCGGGCCCGCGGCCAGGCGCGCTCGACGGCCGGGCGCAGGGTGCGGCCCTCGCGGATCTCGTCCCGGATGCGTTCGAAGTACACGATGAACGAGTCCGCGGTGATACCGATGGCCACGATGGCGCCACAGACGGCCGGCAGGTTCAGCGCGAAGCCGATGCCCGGGCCGAGCAGGGCCATGATCACGTAGGTGAGCAGGGCCGAGACGCCGAGGCTGAGCAGGGCGATCACCGACAGGCCGCGGTAGTAGACCACCAGGTAGATGATGACCAGGCCGAGGCCGATGGCGCCGGCGATCAGACCCGCCTGGAGCTGGTCGCTGCCGAGGGCGGCGGTGACGGTGTCGACGCTCTGGGTCTGGAAGGACAGCGGCAGGGCACCGTACGACAGGATGTTGCCGAGGTCCTGGGCCGACTGCTGGTTGAAGCTGCCGGAGATCTCGGCGCTGGCGGACAGCGTCTGGCGCACGGACGGGGCCGAGACGACCTCGCCGTCGAGGACGATCGCGAACTGGTTCTGCGGCTCGGTCTGCGCCGACAGCTTGCTGGTGATCGTCTGGAACTTCTTCGAACCGGCGTCCGTGAAGTCCATGGTCACGATCCACATGCCACGGCGCTGGTCGAAGACGCCCTTGGCGTCGTCGACGTCCGTGCCCTCGACCTCGGCCGGACCGAGCAGGTACTTCTCCCACTGGCCGATGCTGTTCTTGCCACAGGCGACGGTCGGGTCGGTCGGCTTGACGCCCTGACCGGCGGCGGAGCGCTGCTTGGCGTCGAGGCAGTTCAGCGAGGCGAACTTCTGCTGCAGGGCCGCGGTGGCGGCGTCAGCGGTCGGGTTCGGCTTCGGCGTGCCGGTCGCCTTCGGCGACGGGGACGAAGAGGAGCTCGCGGTGGCCGTCGGGCTCGGGGCCTTCAGGGCCTCGGTGACGGCGCGGCCCTGGGTGGAGGCGGTGGCCGTCGGGGTGGCGGTCTTGCCGTCCTTGGCCTTGTCGTCCTTGCCCTTGTCCGCGGTGGGCGCGGAGGCGGTGGGCTTGGGCGAGCCGGACTTGGTGCCGCTCGGGGTGGCGCTCGGCTTCGGCTGCGGCTGCTCGGCCGCGGCCACGGCGAGGACCGGCCGGAAGTACAGCTGGGCGGTGGTGCCGACCTGCTCGCGAGCCTGCTTCTCGTTCGTCCCCTTGGGGATGTTGACGATGATGTTCTCGCGGCCCTGCGTCTGGACCTCGGCCTCGGAGACACCCAGACCGTTGACACGGCGCTCGATGATGCCGACCGCCGTGTTCATGTTGGTCTCGTTGACGGCGGACTCCTGTCCGGGCTCCGCCTTCGCCTTGAGCGTGATCGACGTGCCGCCGGCCAGGTCGATGCCCAGGCGCGGGGTGGTGTGCCCCGACCAGAACATGCCGCCGGTGAGCGCGACCATGGCGATCAGAATGAGTGCCAGGGCGCGGCCCGGCCGGCTCTGGCCCCCCGCCGGCCTTCGGCCCTTCTTCGGTGCTGCCACCTTGTCGTTTCTCCCTGTCCAAACCGCCCCCACCGGTTGGGCGGGAGACGGCCACGAAGTGTGTGTGGGGACGTGCCCCCGGGGACCTGCCCCCGCAGACGTGAGACCGTCGCGGGAGCCGCGCGCCGCCGGGTGGGCGGACGCGCGGCTCCCGCGCTCGACTACTTGGCCTCGGTCTCGCCGTCCGCCTTGCCGTCCTTGTCGCCCTCGCCGGCGTCGGCCTTCTTGGTGAGGTCCGTCTTGACCTCGGCCGAGGTCTCCTCGGCGGCCGCGTCGACGGTCTCGGTCAGCGACGAGGCGTCGTCCGGGACGACGGTCTCCGGGTCGTCGCCGTGGACGATCCGGTTGTACTCGGAGTCCTCCAGGACGGCGCCGATGGCGTTCTTCGCGTAGACCGCGTGGACGCCGGGCGCGACCTCGAGGAGGACGGTCTCGTCGCCGATCTCCTTGACGGTGGCGTACATCCCCCCGATCGTGCGTACGCCGGTTCCGGGCTGCATCTGGTTGCGCATCTCCGCCGCCTGCGACTGCTTCTTCTTGGCAGAGCGGGTCATGAGGAACATGGCCCCGATGAGCACGATGAACGGGAGGAGCATGCCGATGTTATTCACGGGACGGAATTTCCTTCGCAAGGCCGGGGAAGACTCCGCGGCCTGATTCGGGGGTGGATGCGCCGACCATAAGGGCGGCATCGGCGGAGTCTAGGCGAGTCCGCATCGATGGAACAACGCCCAGCATCGCACCCCGGTTCCCTAATGGGCGAGTCTCCGCGCCGTCACGCCCCGAAGAGACCCTGTTGTCCCGTTCCCGACCCGCCGCCGGCCGGCCCCGGGCCCGCTGCCTGCGGCGGAACCATTCCGAGGTGGCTCCAGGCCGCCGGAGTGGCGACCCGGCCACGGGGCGTACGGGCCAGGAGTCCCTCCCGTACGAGGAAGGGTTCGGCGACCTCCTCGACGGTCTCGCGCTCCTCCCCCACGGCGACGGCGAGGGTGGACAGACCGACCGGTCCGCCGCCGAAGAGCTTGAGGAGCGCCTGCAGGACCGCGCGGTCGAGGCGGTCGAGCCCGCGGCTGTCCACCTCGTACACGCCGAGGGCCGCCGCGGCGATCTCGCGGGTGATCACGCCGTCGGCCCTGACCTGGGCGTAGTCGCGGACGCGGCGCAGGAGCCGGTTGGCGATGCGGGGGGTGCCGCGGGAGCGGCCGGCGATCTCGGCGGCGCCGTCGGTGTCGATCTCGACGTCGAGGAGCCCGGCGGAGCGGCGCACCACCCGCTCCAGCTCGTGCGGCTCGTAGAACTCCATGTGCGCGGTGAAGCCGAAGCGGTCGCGCAGCGGCGGCGGCAGCAGGCCGGCCCGGGTGGTGGCGCCGACCAGGGTGAAGGGCGGCAGCTCCAGGGGGATGGCGGTGGCGCCGGGGCCCTTGCCGACGATGACGTCGACGCGGAAGTCCTCCATCGCCATGTAGAGCATCTCCTCGGCGGGCCGGGACATCCGGTGGATCTCGTCGAGGAAGAGGATCTCGCCCTCCTGGAGGGAGGAGAGGATCGCGGCGAGGTCGCCGGCGTGCTGGATGGCGGGGCCGCTGGTGATCCTGATCGGCGCGTTCATCTCCGCGGCGATGATCATCGACAGGGTGGTCTTGCCGAGGCCGGGGGCGCCGGAGAGCAGCACGTGGTCGGCGGTGGCGCCGCGCTGGCGGGCGGCCTTGAGGACGAGGTCGAGCTGCTGGCGGACCTTCTCCTGGCCGACGAACTCGCTGAGGTCCTTGGGGCGCAGCGCGGCCTCGACGGCCTGGTCGTCGCCCTCGGCGGAGGCGCCGACGAGGCGCGCGTCCGGCTCGGCGGTGTCCGTCTCGTCGTCCCAGTTCACGGTGTCTGCCTTCTCGGTGGTGGTGCGGTGGGGTGTGGGGTGCGGGGCGGTGGGATGCGGGGCGGTGGGGGGCGCCTGCGGCGGGCCGTTCCCCACCCCGCCCCTTCCCGGCTGTGACATGTGCGGCTCCGCCGCGTGGGGGGGGCTCCGCCCCGGACCCCGAACGGCCTGCGGCCGTGGCCTCGAACGCCGGACGGGCTGAAAATCAGCCCGTCAGCGCGCGCGGTTCAGGGTCTGCAGCGCGGCCCTCAGCAGCTGCGGCACCGGGGCGGAGCCGCCCGCGGCGATCGCGGCCTCGGCCTGCGGCGTCACCGCCGCCACCGCCTCCTCCGCCTCGCGGCTCGCGTAGCCGAGGCCGATGAGGGCGGCGGAGAGCTGTTCGGTCCAGGGGGCGGGGCCGGTGGCGGCCGCGCGCTGGGCGCCGACGAGACCGCTGCTGCCGAGCGGGGCGCCGAGCTTGTCCTTGAGTTCGAGGAGGAGCTTCTGGGCGCCCTTCTTGCCGATGCCGGGGACGGCGGTCAGCGCCTTCTCGTCGCCGGTGGAGACGGCGAGGCGCAGCGCGTCGGGGCTGTGCACGCCGAGCATGGCCTGGGCGAGCCGGGGGCCGACGCCGCTGGCGGTCTGGAGCAGCTCGAAGACCTGGCGCTCGTCGTCGTCCGCGAAGCCGTACAGGGTGAGCGAGTCCTCCCGTACGACCAGGGAGGTGGCCAGGCGGGCGTGCTCGCCGATCCGGAGGCCGGCGATGGTGTTCGGGGTGCACTGGACGGCCATGCCGACGCCGCCGACCTCGACGACGGCGGTCGTGGGGGCGAGCGCGGCGACCGGGCCGCTGACGAAGGCGATCATGACGTGCGGCCTTTCGAGGCGTGCAGGGCGACGGCCTGCTGGAGGCGGTTCTGGGCGGGGGCGCGCCAGATGTGACAGATGGCGAGGGCGAGGGCGTCGGCGGCGTCGGCCGGTCTGGGCGGCGCGGAGAGCCGGAGCAACCGGGTGACCATGGCGCCGACCTGGGCCTTGTCGGCGCGTCCGCTGCCGGTGACGGCGGCCTTGACCTCGCTGGGGGTGTGCAGGGCGACGGGCAGTCCGCGGCGGCTGGCGCACAGCATGGCGACGGCGCTGGCCTGGGCGGTGCCCATCACCGTACGCACGTTGTGCTGGCTGAACACCCGCTCCACGGCGACGAGTTCGGGCTGGAAGCGGTCGAGCCACTCCTCTATGCCGCGCTCGATGCCGACGAGTCGCTGCCCGATGTCGGCATCGGCGGGCGTGCGGACGACACCGACGCCGAGCATGGTCAGCGGGCGTCCCGCGACGCCCTCGACCACGCCCACACCGCACCGGGTGAGTCCGGGGTCCACCCCGAGTACGCGCACGCCGCCCCTCCCTGATCGCACTGTTCGCAAGTCTGTTTGTGCAGGCTATCGGCTGCCACTGACAACGCGTGACAAAGCAGCGGGCCGACGGGATGTGTCCCCGTCGGCCCGCTGCCGGAAATCCGCGATCAGGTCGTGATCAGGCGTCGACCTTCTCCATGACCTCGTCGCTGACGTCGAAGTTGGCGAAGACGTTCTGCACGTCGTCGCTGTCCTCGAGGGCGTCGATCAGCTTGAACATCTTGCGCGCGCCCTCCTCGTCGAGCTCGACCTGCATGGTCGGGACGAAGCTGGACTCGGCCGAGTCGTAGTCGATGCCGGCCTCTTGGAGCGCGGTGCGGACCGCGACCAGGTCGGTGGCCTCGCTGATGACCTCGAAGCTCTCGCCGAGGTCGTTGACCTCCTCGGCACCCGCGTCGAGCACGACCTCCAGGACGTCGTCCTCGGTCCGGTCGCCCTTGGGCAGCACGACGACGCCCTTGCGGTTGAACAGGTACGAGACGGAGCCCGGGTCGGCCATCGAGCCGCCGTTACGGGTCATGGCGACACGCACGTCGGAGGCGGCGCGGTTGCGGTTGTCGGTGAGGCACTCGATGAGCACCGCGACACCGTTCGGGCCGTAACCCTCGTACATGATCGTCGCGTAGTCGACGCCGCCGGCCTCGAGACCACCGCCGCGCTTGACCGCGGAGTCGATGTTCTTGTTCGGGACCGACTGCTTCTTCGCCTTCTGGATGGCGTCGAAGAGCGTCGGGTTACCCTCGGGGTCGGCACCGCCGGTACGGGCCGCGACCTCGATGTTCTTGATCAGCTTCGCGAAGAGCTTGCCGCGCTTGGCATCGATCACGGCCTTCTTGTGCTTCGTCGTAGCCCATTTAGAGTGGCCGGACATCTGCCTGTCTCCTTCGCGTAACCATTTTCTGAACGAACCCCAGAGATCCTACCGGGAACGGATCAGCGCTCGGCGCGCACCATGTCCACGAACAGGCCGTGGATCCGGTGGTCGCCGGTGAGCTCGGGGTGGAACGAGGTGGCGAGGGCCTTGCCCTGCCGCACGGCGACGATGTGGCCGCCGTGCTCGGCGAGCACCTCGACCTCGGCGCCGACGGACTCCACCCACGGCGCACGGATGAAGACGCCCTCGACGGGGGTGTCTATTCCGGCGACGGTGACGCCCGCCTCGAAGGACTCGTTCTGCCGCCCGAAGGCGTTGCGGCGCACGATCATGTCGATGCCGCCGAAGGTCTCCTGGCCCGAGCGCGGGTCGAGGATCTTGTCGGCGAGCATGATCAGGCCGGCGCAGGTGCCGTAGACGGGCATGCCCGCGGCGATCCGCTCACGCAGCGGCTCCATCAGGCCGAACAGCACGGCCAGCTTGGAGATGGTGGTGGACTCGCCACCGGGGATGACCAGGCCGTCGACCTCGGCGAGCTCCTCGGGGCGCCGGACCGGCCTGGCCACGGCGTCAGCCGCGGCCAGGGCGATCAGGTGCTCCCGTACGTCGCCCTGGAGGGCCAGGACACCAATGACGGGAGTGTGGCTCATGGTGCTTACCAGCCGCGCTTCGCGTAGCGCTCGGCCTCGGGCAGGGTGTCGCAGTTGATGCCGACCATGGCCTCGCCCAGGTTGCGGGAGGCGTCCGCGATGACCTTCGGGTCGTCGAAGAAGGTGGTGGCCTTCACGATGGCGGCGGCGCGCTTGGCCGGGTCGCCCGACTTGAAGATGCCGGAGCCGACGAAGACGCCCTCGGCGCCGAGCTGGCGCATCAGCGCGGCGTCGGCCGGGGTGGCGACGCCACCGGCGGAGAACAGCACGACCGGGAGCTTGCCGAGCTCGGCGACCTCCTTGACGAGCTCGTACGGGGCGCGCAGCTCCTTGGCGGCGGCGTACAGCTCGTTGTTGTCGAGGGCGCGCAGCTGGCCGATCTCGTTCTTGATCTGACGCAGGTGGCGGACGGCCTCGACGACGTTGCCGGTGCCGGCCTCGCCCTTGGAGCGGATCATGGCCGCGCCCTCGGCGATGCGGCGCAGGGCCTCGCCCAGGTTGGTGGCGCCACAGACGAAGGGGGTGGTGAAGGCCCACTTGTCGGAGTGGTTGATCTCGTCGGCCGGGGTGAGGACCTCGGACTCGTCGATGTAGTCGACACCGAGGGACTGCAGGACCTGGGCCTCGACGAAGTGACCGATGCGGGACTTGGCCATGACCGGGATGGAGACGGCCTCGATGATCTCTTCGATCATGTTGGGGTCGGACATGCGGGCCACGCCGCCGTCCTTGCGGATGTCGGCCGGGACCCGCTCCAGGGCCATGACGGCCACGGCGCCCGCGTCCTCGGCGATCTTCGCCTGCTCGGCGTTGACGACGTCCATGATCACGCCGCCCTTGAGCTGCTCGGCCATGCCGCGCTTGACGCGGGCGGTGCCGGTCTCGGGGGACTGGACGTTGGTGGAAGGCGTGGTGGACACGGGGTACCTCACTCGTGACAACGGGGTTGACGACTAGAGCGAGGAAACAGGCCACGGGCGGTCCACATCAAGGGCCAATGCGGACCCGGTGGCTCGTTTTGGCTCGTTACGAAGGCGAAGGGCCGTCAGGCCGGGCGATCCGCAAGGGCGACGGGCGGTTCGTCGTCCATTTCGAAGGCCATGGGGAACGGGGCGTGACCGGCCAGCCGGAACCAGCGGACCTTGCGGTGCCGGCGCAGCGCCCGCGCGGCCCGTACGGCGTCGTTGTGGAACCGCCGGGCCATCGGCACGCGGCGCACGGCCGCCGCGAGCTCTCCCGCGGCCTCCTCGCCGCCCGGCGCCTGCCGCAGGACGTCCACCTGCTCCGGCTCCCCGAACACCGCCCGCAGCGCCTGGCTGAGCTCGCTCTCCGCGACCTCCCGCTGGTCCTCCTCGGCCTGCCGGGCCGCGTGCGCCGCCTCGTACAGCACGATCGACGCGGCCGGGTCGAGGACCCCCGACGTGGCGAGCTCCTGGGTGACCGAGGCGCGCCGCAGCAACTGCGCGTCGAGCGCGGCGCGGGCGGCGTCGATGCGGGTGTGGAGGCGGTCGAGGCGGCCGGCGGTCCAGCTCAGATAGACGCCGACGAGGATCAGCGCCAAGACGGTCCAGATCAGTGTTTCGGTCACGGGCGCACAGGCTACCGGGCGGTGCACGGCGGCCCGTCGGCTCCACTACGGCCCCCGGCCCCGCGCCCGCCCCCGGCGGGCGCCCCCTACAGGCCCAGCCGCGCCCGCAAGCCGCCGCCCGTTCGTTCGTCCGTCGCCACCGACGCCGCGCCGTCCGTCACCGTCTCGTACACCGCGAGGATGTCCGAGCCGACCGTGGACCAGTCGAAGCGGCGCACGTGCGCCGAGCCGCGCTCGCTGAGTTCGGTGCGGCGGGCCTTGTCGCCGAGGAGGCGGATCGCGCGGTCGGCGAGGTCGTCGGCGTCCTCGTTGGCGAAGAGCTCGCCGGCCGCGCCCTGGTCGAGGACCTGGGCGAAGGCGTCCAGGTCGGCGGCGAGCACGGGCGCGCCCGCGGACAGCGCCTCGACGAGGATGATGCCGAAGCTCTCGCCGCCCGTGTTGGGGGCGACGTACACGTCGACGCTGCGCAGCAGGCGCGCCTTGTCCTCGTCGCTGACCATGCCGAGGAACTCGACGCGCGAGCGCATCTCGGCGGGCAGGGAGGCGACGGCCTCCTCCTCGTCGCCGCGGCCGGCGACGAGGAGCCGGGTGTCCGGGCGCTCGGTGAGGATCTTCGGCAGGGCGCGCATCAGGACGGGCAGGCCCTTGCGCGGCTCGTCGATGCGCCCGATGAAGCCGAGCGTTCCTCCCTGCCACTCCTTCTTCGGCTCGGCGCGGGCGAAGAAGTCGACGTCGACGCCGTTGGGGATGACGACGGCGTCGCCGCCGAGGTGCTCGACCAGGGTGCGCCGGGCGTACTCGCTGACGGCGATCCGCGCGCTGATCTTCTCCAGGGCCGGCTGCAGGATCGGGTACGCGGCGATCATCGCCCGCGAGCGCGGGTTGGAGGTGTGGAAGGTGGCCACGATGGGGCCCTGCGCCGCCCAGCAGGTGAGCAGCCCGAGCGACGGGGAGGTCGGTTCGTGGATGTGGACGACGTCGAAGGTGCCGTCGTGCAGCCAGCGCCGGACCCGCGCGGCGGAGAGGAAGCCGAAGTTGAGGCGGGCGACGGAGCCGTTGTACGGCACGGGCACGGCGCGCCCGGCGGAGACGACGTACGGCGGCAGCGGCGTGTCGTCGTCGGCGGGCGCGAGGACGGAGACCTCGTGGCCGAGCCGGATCAGGTGCTCCGCGAGGTCGCGGATGTGGAACTGGACGCCGCCCGGCACGTCCCAGGAGTACGGGCAGACGATGCCGATCCTCAAGAGCGGTTCGCCTCCAGGTCCGCCAGCCACAGCCGCTGGAGCATGTGCCAGTCCTCCGGGTGGTCCGCGATCCCGCCGGCGAACGCGTCGGCGAGGGCCTGTGTCATGACGGACGTCTTCTCGGCGCGCGTGCCCGACTCGGGCACCTCGACGGGCGCGTGGACACGGCCCTGCATGACGTCGCTGTCGTCGTACCAGAGCGTCACCGGCAGCAGCAGCGCCCCGGTCTGCTGGGCGAGCATCGCGGGCCCGGCGGGCATCCGCGCCTTCTCGCCGAAGAAGTCCACCTCGACGCCGGAGGCGGACAGGTCGCGGTCGGCGACCAGGCAGACGAGCCCGCCGGCCCGCAGCCGCCGTGCCAGGGTGCCGAAGGCGGCCCCGCCGGTGTGCGGCAGGACCTCCATGCCGAGGGACTCGCGGTAGGCGACGAACCGGTCGTACAGCGTCTCGGGCTTGAGCCGCTCGGCGACGGTGGTGAAGGGCACGCCGAGCGCCCGGGTGACCCACACGCCGGCGAGGTCCCAGTTGCCCATGTGCGGCAGCGCGAGGACGACGCCCTTGCCGGCCGCGAGCCCGTCGGTCAGGTAATGGATGTCCTTGGGGTCGAAGCTGTTCGCCGCCCGTTCGCTGCTCCAGGTGGGCAGCCGGAAGGACTCCATCCAGTAGCGCATGTACGAGCGCATGCCGGCCTTCGACAGCTCCTGGAGCCGCGCCGGCGTCGGGTCCGGCACGATCCGCGCGAGATTGGCCTCCAGGCGCAGCACGCTCTTGCCGCGCCGCTTCCACGCGGTGTCGGCGATCCGCCGGCCGAGGCCCTTGGCCACCGGCTCGGGCAGCTTCTTCACGGTGGCCCAGCCGAGCCCGTAAAGACCGTCCGTCAGCTTCTCCCGCATGCCGCCGCTCACGACGTCGCCTCACTCCCCCGGGCGGCGGCGTCCGCCTCCGCCGCTTCCCTGCGTACCGTCACGACCCGCTGTCCGAGGGTCACCGCCGAGCCGACCGCCACGATCCACAGGGCGATGGGCAAAAGCACCTGGATGCCGGGCACGCCGAACTTGTGCAGACCGGCGAAACCGGCCGCGACCAGCGAGATCACCAGCCGCTCGGCCCGCTCGACCAGACCGTTGACGGCGACCGGCAGGCCGATCGACTCGCCGCGCGCCTTGGTGTACGACACCACCTGGCCGGCGGCCAGGCAGAAGATCGACACGGCGCACAGGACGTTGTCGTCGCCCTTGCCCGCGTACCAGAGCGCGAAGCCGCCGAAGATCGCCCCGTCGGCGACCCGGTCGAGCGTCGAGTCGAGGAAGGCGCCCCAG
The DNA here is from genome assembly GCF_044768205.1 of Streptomyces sp. NPDC101160. Taxonomy (NCBI): domain Bacteria; kingdom Bacillati; phylum Actinomycetota; class Actinomycetes; order Kitasatosporales; family Streptomycetaceae; genus Streptomyces; species Streptomyces sp. NPDC101160. The sequence goes on from NZ_JBIWPJ010000008.1 coordinate 157,597, forward strand.
CGGCTGGAGAGGCCGGCCTGCCGCGCCATGTTGCCGTCCACGAGGTCCGAGAAGACGAACAGCGTGATGACGATCGTGCCCCAGAAGAACTCTCCGCGCGGGAAGAAGACCAGCGCGCCGGCCACCACCCCGGCGGTGCCGATGAGCGTGACGGTGTCGGGGCTGACGCCCCGGCGGAGCAGAAACGCGGCGAACGGTGTGAGGACACGCGTAAAAAACGCACGCGCGTACTTGTTCAGCATGGCCTTGTGGCCTTCCCGAGGTTCATGGGCCGCGCGGCCCCTACGACCACCGGCTCGCCCATCGTAGCCACGCGGGCCCCGACCGGAGCGGCGGCACCCGGGAACGGCTCGCAGGAACGCCGCGCGGCCGCCGCCGGGCCGCCGGGCGTACGACGTATGGACGCACCGTGACGTCGGTGCAAAGCTCGAAGGACGACCGCGGGCGTCCCCGGAGCCGCACGCGACACGCGCCACACCGGGCCGTCCTCGCGCTCCCCCGCGCCCGCGCCGCCACCTCACCGTGCGAGCAGTCGGGAGGAACATCATGGGCGACAAGGCGAACCCCCACTCCGGAGCCGCCGGCAGGGCTCCAACGGCCGACCGGCCCTCGGCCGTACGGAACGTGGTGCTGGTCGGCCACAGCGGATCGGGCAAGACGACCCTCGTCGAGGCCCTGGCCCAGACCGCGGGCGCGGTCAACCGGGCCGGGCGCGTCGAGGACGGCGGCACCGTCTCGGACTACGACGAGATCGAGCACCGCCAGCAGCGTTCCGTACAGCTCTCGCTCGTCCCCGTCGAATGGGACGGCTGCAAGATCAATCTTCTGGACACCCCCGGATACGCCGACTTCGTCGGGGAGCTGAGGGCCGGTCTGCGCGCGGCGGACGCGGCCCTCTTCGTCGTCTCGGCGGCCCAGGAGCCCGACGCGCTCGTCGGCTCGACCCGCGCCGTGTGGGAGGAGTGCGCGGCCGTCGGCATGCCCCGGGCGATCGTCGTCACCCATCTCGACACGGCCCGCACCGACTACACCCAGCTCACGGAGATCCTCGCGTCGCTCTTCGGCGGCGACGACCCCGACGCCGTGCTCCCGCTCTACCTGCCCGTGCGCGGCGCCGAGGCCGCCGACGGGCACGCCCCGGCCACCGGCCTGGTGGGGCTGCTCACCGAGCGGGTCTTCGACTACACCACGGGCGTACGGCGGGAGGATCCGCCCGACGAGACACAGCGGCCGCTGATCGCCGCGTCCCGGGCCCGGCTCATCGAGGGGATCATCGCCGAGAGCGAGGACGAGACCCTGATGGACCGCTATCTCGGCGGCGAGGACATCGACCTCAAGACGCTGATCGACGACCTGGAGAAGGCGGTCGCGCGCGGCACCTTCCACCCGGTGCTCGCCGCCGCCCCCGCGTCGGACGGCGGCAAGCAGGGCCTGGGCACGGTCGAGCTCCTCGAACTCATCACGGGCGGCTTCCCCACCCCGCTGGAGCGCGAGGCGCCGGCCGTCACCACGCCCGGAGGCGCGTCCCGCCCGGCGGTGGTGTGCGACCCGGACGGGCCGCTGGTCGCCGAGGTGGTGAAGACCTCCTCCGACCCGTACGTGGGCCGGATCTCGCTGGTCCGCATCTTCTCCGGCACGCTGCGTCCCGACGAGACCGTGCACGTGTCGGGCCACGGGCTCACCGACCGCGGGCACGAGGACCACGACGTCGACGAACGGGTGGGCGCGCTCACCTCCCCGTTCGGCAAACAGCAGCGCACCCTCGCCCACGCCGTGGCCGGCGACCTCGCCTGCGTGGCCAAACTGGGCCGCGCCGAGACCGGCGACACGCTCTCCTCCAAGGACGCGCCGCTCCTGATGGAGCCGTGGTCCATGCCGGAGCCGCTGCTGCCACTGGCGATCGAGGCGCACAGCAAGGCCGACGAGGACCGGCTCTCGCAGGGCCTCGCCCGGCTCGTCGCCGAGGACCCGACCATGCGGCTCGAACAGAACCAGGACACCCACCAGGTGGTGCTCTGGTGCCTGGGCGAGGCGCACGCCGACGTGGCCCTGGAGCGGCTGCGCGGCCGGTACGGCGTACAGGTCGACACCGTGCCGCACAAGGTGTCGCTGCGTGAGACCTTCGGCACCGCCTCCGCCGGCCGCGGCCGGCACGTCAAGCAGTCCGGCGGTCACGGCCAGTACGCGATCTGCGAGATCGACGTCGAACCGCTGCCGCCGGGCAGCGGCATCGAGTTCGTCGACAAGGTCGTCGGCGGCGCCGTCCCGCGCCAGTTCATCCCCTCCGTGGAGAAGGGCATCCGCAGCCAGGCGGCCAAGGGAGTCGCCGCCGGATACCCGCTGGTCGACATCCGGGTCACCCTGCGCGACGGCAAGGCGCACTCGGTGGACTCCTCCGACGCCGCCTTCCAGACCGCCGGAGCCCTCGCCCTGCGCGAGGCCGCCGCTGACGTGCCGATCCACCTCCTGGAGCCGGTCGCGGAGGTGACCGTGCTCGTCCCCGACGACTACGTCGGGCCGGTGATGAGCGACCTGTCCGGACGGCGCGGCCGGGTCGTCGGCACCGAACAGGTCGGCCCCGGCCGCACCCTGGTGCGCGCCGAGGTCCCGGAGATCGAGATCGGGCGCTACGCGATCGACCTGCGCTCCGTGTCGCACGGCACCGGAAGCTTCGACCGCACCTACGCCCGGCACGAGCCGATGCCCGCCCACCTCGCCGACAAGATCCGCGAACAGGCGGAGAAGGGCGCCTGATCGGCCCCGTACCCCAGCCCGAGGAGCCGTCCCTGACGGACCGACAGCCGATGCCGCCCGCCAACTCCCCTCCGGCGGGCGGCATTCGGCCATTCGGTCGTCCCGGCCCGCTCCCGTGACGCATCCGTCGTCGCCCGGTTACGCTGTGGTGCCCAGCTCAGAAGGTGTGCGGGGCACGGCGGTTGGGAACAGCCCGCACAGGAACCGTGGCGATGGGGGCGGCAGTGACGATCGGCAGTTTCGGACCCGGGGCACAGATCCCCCTGCAGGGCTCGGACGCACAGACGGCGGCGACCTTTGCCCTCGCCTCCGCCGCGTACCGCGACAGCCCCGTCGAGACGATCCTCGATGCCAACAACGAGTGGCACAAGACGACGGTCAAGGAGGGCAAATGGACCAAGCTGTTCCGGCCCGACCTCGGTGAGGCGTTCTCCCGCGCCGTCCAGGTACGGATGCTCGGCGGCGCCCGCAAACCACTCATCCAGTCCTTCGGCGCCGAACCCCAGCCGGTCGTCGAGCACTGCCTCGCGGCCACCCGCATCCGCAAGCAGCGCGACATCAAACTGACCCTGGTCACCGTCGTCTTCGGGGTGCTGTTCCTGCCCGGACTGCTGCTCTGGCTCGGCGTCATCCAGCTCCGCCGCACCGTCGCCGGGAACGAGAACAGGCGCACCAGCGCCCTCGGCACCGCCCTGCTCGCCGCCGCCGGCCTCTTCGCCGTGCTCGTCCTGCTCAAGCTGCCCTTCGACGGACTGCTGTTCAACTACCTGCGCGCCATGATCGTCGCCCCCGTCGTCGGCTGGTTCCTGGCCCGGCGCATCTGCGAGACCACCGCCGTCGACCTGCGCGCACGCTGGACCGGCCTGCTCAGCGGCGGCGGCGTCGGCGCCGCCATCCCCGAGGCCGTACCGAAGGACCCCACCGAGAAGACCGCCGAGGAACTCCGCGTCAACCTGGAGAAACTCACCGCCGAGCAGCAGTCCAACGTCGTCTTCTACGCCGGCCCCAAGGGAATACTGGGCATGGGCACCCGTTGGGGCAGCTGGACCCTCGCCGAGGAGCTCTTCCCCCAGAACGGCAAGGAGATCCACGACTTCCGCGCCTGGGACGTCGTCCGCAAGATCTACACCGAGCTCACCCTGCTCGAACGCGGCTCGCTCAAGACCGGCTTCCCCAAGCCCACCGTCAAGCACTGGATCGTCTCCCCCGTCGGCGAGGGCGCCGACGAGGTCGCCCGCCCCGAGGGCGAGAACATCGTCCACTACCAGGTGAAGCCGCACGAGATACAGCGCATCTGCAACGACCAGCAGTTCGGCAGCGGCAACCGCCACTACCTCGGCGTCCAGTTCACGCTGTGGGACGGCCAGCTCGTCCTCACCATGATGGTGACGGTCACCTCGCTCCACCACACCCTGCGCGTCGAGGTCACCGGCCACGCCCTCGGCCCGGTCCACTCCCTCTTCACGACGAAGCCGAAGGCGAAGACGAAGGAGGTCTCCAAGACCGTCAGGTTCTGGGAGACCAGAGAGATCACACTGCCGCTGACCGACACCGACGACGTCGTCCGTCAGGCCGTGCGCGCCCCGCTCACCTGGTTCCCGCCGATCCTCGACTTCCTCGGCGGCAAGCTCGTCCTGCCCGAGCCCTTCGGCCTGCGCCACGCCTGGGCCGGCCAGCCCTGGCGGCACCGCTTCATGGCCGACGACGCCATCCGCGCCGCCACGCCGGTGCTGCGCGCGGTCCACGCCGCGACCCTCAAGGTGCTCGACGAGCACGGCGTGGACACCGAGAAGTTCAGCGCCCGCTCGCTGCTGCTGAGCGGCGGGATCCAGGATCCGGGCCCGAAGAAGGCGGACATCTACGACGCGTAGGCGTCACACGGGATACGAAATGCGGGATACGAAATGCGGGATCCAATATCTCGGATATCGGATCCCGCATTTCGTATCCCGCAGGCTGCTACCGGTCAGATACCGGCGGGCCAGGCGTCGGCCAGCATCTTCCGCGTGTCCGCCAGCAGCTGCGGCAGCACCTTCGTGTGCCCGACCACCGGCATGAAGTTCGTGTCCCCGCCCCAGCGCGGCACCACGTGCTGGTGCAGATGCGCGGCGATCCCGGCACCCGCCACCGAACCCTGGTTCATCCCGATGTTGAACCCGTGCGCCCCCGAAGCCGCCCGCAGCGCCACCATCGCCCGCTTGGTGAACTCCGCCAGCTCCGAGGTCTCGTCCGCGTCCAGGTCGGTGTAGTCCGCGACATGCCGGTACGGGACCACCATCAGGTGCCCGCCGTTGTACGGGTACAGGTTGAGCACCGCGTACACGCTCGTGCCCCGCGCGATCACCAGACCGTCCTCGTCCGACTTCGCCGGGATCGTGCAGAAGGGACAGCCGTCCTCGGCGCCCGGCCCGGTCGGCTTGTTCTCGCCCTGGATGTACGCCATCCGGTGAGGCGTCCACAGGCGCTGGAACGCGTCCTGCGTCCCCACTCCGATCTGCTGCTCCGGCTCAGTCGTCATGCTGTGCAGCATATTGCGTCGCCCGTTCGGAACGTGTCGCCGGGGCGGGAGATCCGTGCACCGGCCATGCTGATCGGATGAGCGACAGTCCGCCGACACCTCCGCGACAGGAACGCTGGGACCGACGGATGGAGACCCCGCTGGCGGTGTCGTCCCTGGTCTACCTCGGCGCGTACGCGATCCGTGTCCTCGCCCACGACCTGCCCGACGTCTGGCGGGACATCTGCCTGGCGCTGACCTTCGCCGCCTGGACGGTCTTCGTCGTCGACTACGGCGTGCGTCTCCGGCTCAGCGGTCTCACCCCGTGGCGCTTCGTGCGCCGCCACTTCCTCGACACCGTCGTCCTCCTGCTGCCGCTGCTGCGCCCGCTGCGCGTGGTGCGCGTCTACGACAAGATGCAGCGCCGCCACGACCAGCCCCGGCTCACCCTCTACGCCCGCGTCATGGCGTACGCGGGCCTCTCGACGGGTCTGATCGGCTTCGCCGGATCGCTCGCCGTCTACCAGGCGGAGTACGGCGCCCCGGGCGCGACGATCCGTACCTTCGGCGACTCGGTGTGGTGGACCTGCGCGACTCTGGCGACGGTGGGCTACGGCGACGTGACCCCGGTGACCCCGTGGGGCCGTGTGATCGCCGTGGGCCTGATGGCCTGCGGGCTCGCGCTGCTCGGCGCGGTGACGGGTTCGTTCTCGTCCTGGCTGGTCCAGGTGTTCACGCGGGAGGACGAGCGGGAGGACGGGAAGAGGCCCCCGGGGGGATCCCCGGGGGCCTCCTGACCTGCTCGTGAGTCCGTCAGGTCATCAGACCTGGACGCGGCGCTCCACCACGTCGGCGAGCTTCGCCAGCGCGTCCTCGCGCGGGATGCCGTTCTCCTGCGAACCGTCGCGGTAGCGGAAGGAGACCGTGCCGGCGCTCATGTCGTCGTCACCGACGATGATCATGAACGGCACCTTGAGCTTCTGGTGGTTCCGGATCTTCTTCTGCATACGGTCCGAGGAGGCGTCCACCTCGACCCGCAGACCCTTCTTCTTCGCCTCGGCGGCGAACTCCTGCAGGTACTCGATGTGCGCGTCGCCGATCGGGATGCCGACCGCCTGGACCGGGGCCAGCCACGGCGGCATGGCGCCCGCGTAGTGCTCCAGGAGCACGGCGAAGAAGCGCTCGATCGAGCCGAACAGCGCGCGGTGGATCATGACCGGGCGCTGGCGGGAGCCGTCCGGCGCGGTGTACTCCAGGTTGAAGCGCTCCGGCAGGTTGAAGTCGAGCTGCACGGTCGACATCTGCCAGGTACGGCCGATGGCGTCGCGCGCCTGCACGGAGATCTTCGGGCCGTAGAACGCGGCGCCGCCCGGGTCGGGGGTCAGCGGGAGGCCCTGCTTCTCGGCGACCTGCTGGAGGACCGAGGTGGCCTCCTCCCAGACCTCGTCCGAGCCGACGAACTTCTCCGGGTCCTTGGTGGACAGCTCCAGGTAGAAGTCGGTCAGACCGTAGTCGCGCAGCAGGTTGAGCACGAAGGTGAGGGTCCGGTCGAGCTCCTCCGCCATCTGCTCACGGGTGCAGTAGATGTGCGCGTCGTCCTGGGTGAAGCCACGGGCACGGGTCAGGCCGTGCACGACACCCGACTTCTCGTACCGGTACACGGTGCCGAACTCGAACAGCCTCAAGGGCAGCTCACGATAGCTGCGCCCGCGCGCGTCGAAGATCAGGTTGTGCATCGGGCAGTTCATGGGCTTGAGGTAGTAGTCCGTACCACCGTCGAGCTGCATGGGGGGGTACATGCCCTCCGCGTACCAGTCCAGGTGGCCGCTCTTCTCGAAGAGGGCACCCTTGGTCGCGTGCGGCGAGTAGACGAACTCGTAGCCCTCCTCCTCGTGCCGCCTGCGGCTGTAGTCCTCCATGACCCGGCGGATGATGCCGCCCTTGGGGTGGAAGACGGCGAGGCCGGAGCCGATCTCGTCCGGGATGGAGAAGAGGTCGAGCTCGTTGCCGAGCTTGCGGTGGTCGCGCTTCTCGGCCTCGGCGAGGAAGTCGAGGTGGGCCTTCAGCTCCTCCTTCGACGGCCAGGCGGTGCCGTAGATGCGCTGGAGCATCGGGTTCTTCTCGCTGCCGCGCCAGTAGGCGGCCGCGTTGCGCATCAGCTTGAACGCCGGGATGTTCCGGGTCGTGGGCAGGTGCGGACCGCGACAGAGGTCCTTCCAGCACAGCTCGCCGGTCTTCGCGTCCAGGTTGTCGTAGATGGTCAGCTCGCCGCCGCCCACCTCGACGTTCGCGCCGTCGTCGGTCGAGGCCGCGCCCTTGATGCCGATGAGCTCCAGCTTGTACGGCTCGTCGGCGAGCTCCTCGCGGGCCGCCTCGTCGGTGACGACGCGGCGCGAGAAGCGCTGGCCGCGCTTCTGGATCTCCTGCATCTTCTTCTCGATGGCCTTGAGATCCTCGGGCGTGAACGGCTTCGCCACGTCGAAGTCGTAGTAGAAGCCGTCCCGGACCGGCGGGCCGATGCCCAGCTTGGCCTCGGGGAAGAGCTCCTGCACGGCCTGGGCCATGACGTGCGCGGTGGAGTGGCGCAGGATGTTGAGGCCGTCCTCGGAGGAGATCTCCACGCCCTCGACGACGTCGCCCTCGGCGAGCTCGTACGACAGGTCCTTCAGCTCGCCCGCGACACGGGCGGCGATGACGGTGCGGTCGTCGGCGAACAGGGCGCCGGCCGTGGTGCCCGCGCTCACCGTCCTCTCCTCTGGCCCGGAGGCGGACTGGACGGTCACACGGACTTCAGACACGGGTGCTCCATACATAGGGGCGCAGGCAGACACGAGGTGCCGGCGCCGGCGGTGCGCGGCAGAGACGAGGTGCCGCGCAAGCCTTGATCCTACCCGGGGCCCGTGCCGGGCCCTCAGTCCTCGGCGGGCCCGCACGCCTCCTCGAAGACGTCGAGGTTCTCCTGGAGCGATTTCATCAGCCGGTCCCGTTCCGCGTCGTCCACCTGCACCGGTAGGACCTCGCTCGCGTCCGTCAGGCGCCGGAAGCCGCCGCGGCTCTCGAGCCGGCCGACGACCCGGATCGGGAGGCCGACGAGGTGCGCGTGGCCGGCGGTGCGGTAGCCCTCCTCGTCGAGGGTGACGCGGACGTGGCCGACCTCGGCGCCGGCCAGGACGCGGAGCCGTACGGTGCCCTCGCCGCGCGGGCCGGAGCGGCGCATGCGGACGACGGTGCCGGTGATGCGTACGGGTACGGAGGGCTCGCCGGCCCGGTAGCGGACGCCGGCCTCGCGCAGCGCGGGCAGGTCACCGGGCGAGAACTCGACGGGCTCGGGGCGGGCCGCGCAGCCCTCGGGGACGCCGGCGGCCGGGGACCATTCCAGGGCGATGCTGGCGCCCTCCGTACCGCGCACGAGCGCGACGAGCGCGTCGGTGAGCTCGCGGCTGACGCCGGCCTCGACGGCGGTGTCGAACGCCTCCATGCCGCCGGTGGCGCGCCGGTAGTCGACGGCCTCGCGGGCCGCGTACAGGGCGTGGTAGAGCCGCACCGAGACGGCGCGGCCGGGGTCGACCGGCAGGAAGGCGGTCAGTCCGCGGCCGCCGGGCGCCGCGCCGACGACGACGGACTCCAGGGAGGCCTGGGCCTGCCGGCGGTGCCGGGCGCCGTGGTAGCCGGCGCGGCCACGGACGGCGAGCGCGCCGGCCAGGAGCACTCCGCGGGCGGCGGATCTGAGCTGTTCCTGCACGGGCCAGGGCACCGTCCCGGCCGGGCCCGGCGGCACGTCGCGCCACCAGCGGATCTCGTCGCTGGGCACGGTGAGGCCGGTGAGGACCTCGCGGGCGGAGGGCGTGGCGCTGCGGGCGAGGGCGGTGAGGGCCTCGCCGATCAGGTCCTCGCAGTCGGGGAAGGCGCGGCTGTCCGGGACGAGGAGGCTGGTGCCGCGGCTGCCGGCCTCGGGTCCCGGCGGGCTCCAGCGGCTGTAGCGGCCGGGGGCGCCGCCGCGGCGCCGCCAGCCGTGCCGGGCGAGCAGCGCGCCGAGGACCCGCGGGTCGACGCGGCCGGGGTCGGGGGTGTCGCCCGCGTCGGCCCAGGGTCCGCGGGGCGCGGCGGGGACGCCGGTCCAGTGGCCGGGGAGTTCGCCGGGCGCGGGGTGGGGGCGAAAGGGCGGGGACGAGGGCGGTGGTGCGGGGCGGGCGGGCGGGAGCGCGGGGCCGGTGCCGTGGCCGGCCCCGTTCTCGGGTTCGTCGATCGGCCGGTGCATCAGGGTCTCCCTCCCACGCCGACCCGCGCCATGATCTCGCAGAGCGCCCGGTCGTCGAAGATCCGCGTCGTCGGGATGCGCACGGTGGTCCGGTGGCGTCCCGTGACCGGGTGGCCGGCCAGGTTGATCCAGTAGCAGCAGTGCCGCAGGTCGAGCCGGTCGTGGCCGGCCCGGAGCCAGTCCTCGCGGTCCCGGGGCACGAGCATCACGACCAGGATCTTGTGGACGGCGACCGGGGTGCGGGCGAGCTTCACCAGGTGCTCGTTGTCGAGCGTGAACGGGAAGGAGCCCGGCCCGTCCCGGGGCGCCGCCGTCCGGGGCGGTATCTGGTAGGTGCATTTCAGCTGCACCTTGATGGTGACCTCGTCGTCGATGGTGTGGTCCGGTGCGCTGTGGCTGACGTGCCAGTCGATGCCGTTGTCCGGGAACGGCTGCGAGAGCGAGCAGCCGGCCGCCGCCGCGACCGCGTGGAGGTATCCGACCTGGAGGGTCTCCATGCAGGCGGTGGTGGCGAGTGAGCCGCGCAGCGGTGCTGCCCGCTGGGGCGGCAGCCCTCCCGATTCCGGCTGGGCGAGCGCCATGTCAATGTCCTTCCCCGTCACCTCTGTTGTGACCGGTCCGCGTACGGCGCAAACAGCCCGGGTATCAACGATTCGGGCAGGGGGATGGCCATCTGCCGCGCACGTGCGAGGAGTTCGGGGATGACGACGCACTGGTACGAGGGGCCCCTGGCCGCTTTCGACACGGAGACCACGGGAGTGGACGTCGAGCAGGACCGCATCGTGTCCGCCGCGCTCGTCGTCCAGGACGCGGCGGGCATGCGTCCGCGGGTGACGCGCTGGCTGGTGAATCCGGGCATACCGGTGCCGCCGGAGGCCACGGCCGTGCACGGTCTGACGGACGATCACCTCCAGCGGAACGGGCGGTGGCCGTCGCCGGTGGTGGAGGAGCTGGCCCGGGCGATAGCCGAACAGAGCGCGGCGGGACGGCCGTTGGTGGTCATGAACGCGCCGTTCGACCTGACGATCCTCGACCGTGAGCTGCGCCGCCATCGCGCGTCCTCGCTGGGCCGCTATCTGGAGCACGTGCCGCTGTGCGTGCTCGACCCGCGGGTCCTGGACAAGCACCTGGACCGGTACCGCAAGGGCCGGCGGACGCTGGCGGACCTGTGCGAGCACTACGAGGTCCTGCTCGACGGCGCGCACGACGCGGCGGCGGACGCGCGGGCGGCGATGGAGGTCGTACGGGCGGTGGGGCGGCGGTTCGCCTCGCGGCTCGAGCGGCTGACGCCGGGCGAGCTGCACACGCTCCAGTCGGTGTGGCACGCGGCGCAGGCGCGGGGACTGCAGGCGTGGTTCGCTCGGCAGGGTACGCCGGAGACGGTGGACCCGGCGTGGCCGCTGCGTCCGGAGCTGCGGACGGCGGCGTGATCCCGGGTCAGGAATGGCCGAGGCCGGTCCGTCTTCTGACGGACCGGCCTCTCCCGGTGGGCGATACTGGGATCGAACCAGTGACCCCTTCGGTGTGAACGAAGTGCTCTCCCGCTGAGCTAATCGCCCGGGCAACGGGTGAAACCATACAGGCCCTCGCGCCCTTCGTTCAAACCGGCGGGGCCGGGCGGCGCAGGTGGGCGGCGAGTCCGCGGCGGCCGCCGCGCATCATCAGGGCGTGGTTGGCGCGGAACAGGGGCCGGCCGGGGACGGCGAGGGCGCGCATGAGCGGATTCCTGACGTCGACCTCCTGCTCGTAGAGCGCGCGGGTGGCGGTGCCGCCGGGCAGGGCGGTGAGCGTCCAGCGGGCCCAGCCCTCCAGGTCGCCGCCGAGCGTGATCTCCAGGACGCCGGCGGCGGGGTCGCGGCGCCGGGCCTCGGCGGTGACGTGGAGGTCGTACGGGAGGAGGGAGCGGAAGCGGGCGGTGCCGGTGCGCTCGCCGTGCGGGACGACCTCGCGGACCTGGGGCCACCACAGGGGGTACTCCTCGGCGCGTTCCAGGACGGCGTAGACGGCGTCGGGCGGGGCGGTGAGGCGCCAGACGGTGCGGAAGCGGTAGTGGCACCAGTCCATGGGGCCAGTGTGGGCTACTCAGGGCCGGATCTGAGTATCCGCGCGCATTCCTCGGCGTTGTGTCCGGGGCCACACTCCGGTTATGGATTCCTCCCTGCCTCCCGCGGAAGAGCTGGTGCTCGTCGACCGCGAACTGGCCCGACTCGACGCCCGCCGGGCGCAGTTGCTGCTCCGCCGTGACTGGCTGCTGCGGGTGATCGGCTCGCAGGTGCCGGCCCTCGGGTCGGCGCACCCGTCCGTCGCACCCCGGCCCGCGGCCGTGCCGCCCCGCGCGGAGGCGACACCGCGCAGCACGCAGAACGTGCTCCTGACGCTCGGCGGGGTGCTGCTCACGGTCGCGGCGCTGGTGTTCACGCTGGTCAGCTGGGGGACGATGGGCATCGGGGGCCGGGCGGCCGTGCTCGCGGTGGTGACCTCGGGCGCGCTCGGCGCACCGGCCCTGCTGCTGCGCCGGGGGCTCGCGTCGACGGCGGAGGCGGTGGCGGCGCTGGGTCTGGTCCTGACGGTCCTCGACGCGTACGCGCTGCACCGGGTGGCGCTGGCGGACACGGGCGGTCTTGCGTACACGGCGGCGGCGTCGGCGGTCCTGGCCGGGATGTGGGCGGGGTACGGCTCGGCCCTGTCGCGGCTGCGGTTGCCGGTCCCGGCGGCGGTGGTCGCGGCCCAACTCCCGCTGCCCCTCGGGGTGCTGGCCGCCGGTGGCGGTGTGCTGCCGGTGGCGTGGGCGGCGCTCGCGACGGCCGTGCTCGACCTGGTGCTGGTCCTCTTCACGACGCCGCTCGCGCCGCGGGTGGCGGCGGGTGCCGGCGCGGCCGGTCTGGGCGGCTGGGCGTTCCTCACCGGCCTGGCGCTCTCGCTCTCGTCACCGCTGCGGGGCGCGCTGCTGCTGCTCGCCTGCGCCGGGGTGCTCGGGTACCTCGCGGTGCGTCAGCCGCGTTCGGGTCTCGCCTCGGCCACGGGGGCCGGTCTGGCGGGGATCGCCGCGGTGGGTGGTCTGCTGCGTGCGGTGGCGCCGGAGGCGTGGATCATGCCCGGGTACGCGCTGTGCGCGGTGCTGCTGGCGGGGGCGGCGTGGCGGCTGCTCGCGGGGGTGCCGGCGCTGCGGAACGGGTTCGCGCTCGCGGGGGCCGGGGTGCTCGGCCTGGCCGTCGCGTGGGCGCTGCCGCCGGTCGTGGTCGGTGTGGTGGGGCCGCTGGCGCGGACGACGGACGTCTGGTCGGGTGCGCACGCCGAGCGGGCGCTGTCCGGCTATCCGGCGACCTCGCTCCTGGTGCTGCTGCTCGCGGCCGGCGCCCTCGCGGCGGTGCCGCGCCGGTGGGGCCGCTGGGGCGCCGTCGCGGTGGGCTGGGCGCTGCTGGTCGGTCTGCCGGTGTCCCTGGACCTGCCGTACGGGGCGACGCTCGCGGTCCAGCTCGTGGCGACGGCGACGGGCCTGGCACTGTCGGTGCGCCCGGGGGTCCTGACGCGCGGCCTGACCGGGCCCGAGGTGTCCGAGGCATCCGAGGCGTCCAAGGCTCCTGAGGCGGGCGAGGCCTCCGTGGCTTCTGAGGCTTCTGCAGCTTCTGCGACTTCTCAGGCTTCCGAGGCGCCCGCGCAGGGCGTGTCCGGACCGTGGCCGGGCTGGGCGCCGCGAGTCGGAGCTCCCGTCTCCCGTACGGCGGAGCCGGAGGCCGTCGTGGCGTGGCTCGGCCTCGGGTGCGGCCTCGCCGCCGCACTGTCGGCGGTGGCGCTGGGGCTCGACACGCGGGTGGCGACGTTCACGGTGCTGGGGGTGCTCGCGGTGCTGCTCGGCGGGGTCGCGGCGTACGGGGCCGGGGCGCAGCGCCTGGTCGGGGCGAGCGCGGCGGTGCTCGCGGTGGCCGGTCTCGTCGGGGCGGGTGCGGCGGCCGGGGATGCGGGCGCGGCGGTGAGCGGCCTGGTGCTGCTCGCCGTGCCGGCGGGGACGGCGGCGGTCGGGGCGCGACTGCGGCGCCACCCGGTGGCTGTGGCGGTGGAGGCGACGGGTGCCGCGGTGGGGCTGTGCGGTCTCGGGCTCGGTGCGGCCGCGGGGCGGCCCGCGCTGCTCGCGCTCGGGCTCGGCCTGGCCGGCGTGATCGCGTCGGCGACGGCGCTGCGGGCGGAGCGGCGCACGGTGGCCGGGGCGACGGCGGTGGTGCTGTTCGTGCTCGCCGCGTGGGTGCGTCTGGCGGTCTGGAGCGTCGTTGCCCCGGAGGCGTACGCGCTGCCGGTGACCATCCCGGCCCTGGCGGTGGGCGTACTGCGGCGGCGCCGCGATCCGGAGGCCTCGTCCTGGACGGCGTACGGGCCGGGCCTGGCGGTCACGCTGGTGCCGAGCCTGTTCGCGGCCTGGACGGACGCGCACTGGCTGCGTCCGCTGCTGCTCGGGCTCGCGGCGCTCGCGGTGACGCTGCTCGGTGCGCGGTTCCGGCTGCAGGCGCTGCTGGTGCTCGGCGGTGCGGTGCTCGTCCTGGACGGGCTGCACGAGCTGGCGCCGTACGTGGTGCAGGTGGTGGGCGCGCTGCCGCGCTGGCTGCCGCCGGCCCTGGCGGGGCTGCTGCTGCTCGCGGTGGGGGCGACGTACGAGCAGCGGCTGCGCGAGGCCCGCCGGCTGCGGGAGCGGCTGGGGAGGATGCGCTGACGCGGCCGGGTCGCGGCCCCGGCCGCGACCCGGCGCGGGAACGCCGAAAGCCCGGCGACGCGGGAACGCCGAAGGCCCGGAGACTTGTCGTCTCCGGGCCTTCGGTCCGGGTGGTGGGCGATACTGGGTTCGAACCAGTGACCTCTTCGGTGTGAACGAAGCGCTCTCCCACTGAGCTAATCGCCCGGGCGCACCGCAAACATTACCGCATGTCAGCGGGCCTCCCGAACCACCTCCGGGTCACTGGTCGATCTTCCACGGCATGACGAAGCCGAACTTCCAGAGGTAGACGCCCACGAGCACGGCCACGATCGCCAGGCCGATGCTGGTGAGGATGATGTTCCGGCGCCGGACCTTGGGGTCGAGGGCGCGCTGGGCGGCCTCGGTGACCTTCCGCTTGGTCCAGCGGAGCACCAGCTGGGCCCAGACGAACTCGGTCGCCCAGATCGCCATGCCGGCGAAGATCACCAGCCAGCCGGGGCCGGGCAGCGGCAGCATCACGATGCCGGCGCCGACCACGGCGAGTCCGACGACGAAGACGCCGACCTGCCAGCTCACGTGCAGGGTCCGGCGCGCCTTGATGAACTCGGGGGCCCGGGACCCCAGCGGCGCTTCCTCGGTCGTCTCCGGCTTCTCCTGGCCGGCCGCGCCGTCCGCCGCGGGCTCCCCCGCCCGCTCGTCACTGTCCGCATTCATGGGCCCCAACCTACCGGAACGCCCCGTCCGTCGCGGCCTCCTGAAATGGCGGTATTACCCAAAGTTACACACCGCCAAACGAGCTACCTGAACGATCACAAAACAGACAGAGGGGTTTACAACGGCACCGTAGGTGGCATGTCGATTTCGCCGACGTGCGAATCCCCGAGCGCACACTGAGCGAAAGGCCCTGGCGCTTATGAACACCACGGTCAGCTGCGAGCTGCACCTGCGCCTCGTTGTGTCGAGCGAGTCCTCACTGCCTGTACCCGCGGGCCTGCGGTATGACACGGCCGATCCGTATGCCGTGCACGCCACCTTCCACACCGGAGCCGAGGAGACGGTCGAGTGGGTCTTCGCCCGCGACCTTCTCGCCGAGGGGCTGCACCGGCCCACCGGCACGGGCGACGTCCGGGTCTGGCCGTCCCGAAGCCACGGCCAGGGAGTCGTCTGCATCGCACTGAGTTCCCCCGAGGGCGAAGCCCTGCTCGAGGCCCCGGCGAGGGCCCTGGAGTCGTTCCTGAAGCGGACCGACGCCGCGGTGCCACCGGGCACCGAGCACCGGCACTTCGACCTCGACACGGAGCTCTCCCACATCCTGGCCGACAGCTGAGCCAGCCCGAGAGCCGCACGGCGCCGTCCGACTCGGGGCGACGGCGCCGCGCGGGCAACCGCTTACGCCTTCCCATCGGCGCCCTCCACCGCGCACCCCGCGCGGCGGAGGGCGCCGATGCCCGTTTCCGGGTCGCGCTAGAGTCAGCGCAATTCCGCGGGCGCCCGCCCGCAGCCGGCCAGGGAGCGCATCGTGCTGATCCCCCACGACACCCGCATCGCCCTCGACACCGTCGTCGATCTGATGAACACCGCCCCACAGGGCGACCGCGACGACGAGCTCGGGGACATCCCGGCGCTGCAGTCCTTCGTGCTCAGGAACAAGATCAGCGACGTCGGTGAGCTCGGAGCCGACGACCTGAAGGCCGTCCGCGAGGTGCGCGAGCGGTTCGCGGCCGTCTTCTCGGCGCCCGACGCCCGGATCGCCGCGACGCTGATCAACCAGCTGGTCGCCGCCGCCGGCACGACGCCGCAGCTCACCGACCACGACGGCTACGACTGGCACGTGCACTACTTCGCGCCGGGGGCCTCGGTCGCCGACCACCTGGGCGCCGACTGCGGCATGGCGCTGGCCTTCATCGTCGTCGCGGGCGAGCAGGAGCGGCTGCGCCGCTGCGAGGCCCCGGACTGCGGCCGGGCCTTCGTCGACCTCTCCCGCAACCGCTCCCGCCGCTACTGCGACAGCCGCACCTGCGGCAACCGGCTGCACGTGGCCGCGTACCGGGCCCGCCGCAAGGAAGCCGCGAGCTGAGTCCGCCCGCCGCCCGCCTCACAGCAGGAACAGGTCGTGGACGGCGGCCATGAGCAGCAGTCCGCCGATCACCGCGAGGAAGATCATCAACGGCGGCTGGGAGAGCGCGAACAGACAGCCGCGCGGCTCCTCGGCAGGGGGTGCGGTGGAGGTGGGGACGGGGTCCCGCGAGGTATCGAGCATCTCGCGGGGATGATCGCGCACAGCGCGCCCCGGTAATCCCGCAACACACCCCACGGCCGGGTCCGTTCACCCCATCCCGTGGACGCCGGGAACGAGAAGCGTCAGAAGCGGTCGGATCGAGGACCGGTCCCGGTCATATTCCGTGCTTCTTCAGAATCGCCTCGATGTCGCTGAAGTCCTCGTCGCCGGTCCCGGCCCGCGGCTTCGTGGTCGCGCCGCGCTGACCCGCGCCGAGCGACGGAGCCGACGCGGCCGGCGCGGCCGGCGCCACGGCCCCGCGGCCCTCTCCCCCGGCGGCCACCGCGCGCCCGGCCCGGCGCCGCTCCACCGCCCGCGTGGCCAGCAGGAGCAGCCAGGCCCCGCCGAGCACACCGAAGCCGGCCCAGGCGACCGGGCTGAAGGCCGTGTCCGCGAGCCACTGCACCGCGCCCGTCATCACCAGGCCGAGCAGGAGCAGCGCATAGGCGGCTGTCCGGGCCGCGGCCAGGTACTTCTTGCGGAAGGCCATGACCGCGGCGATGCCCAGGCCCGCCGCGGACACCGCGGAGCAGATGGTCTCGGCAAGCATGCGATCCTCCAGGTCACGAGTGGTGCCCCACGAGCGGTACGCCACGATCGGTACGTCGCGAGTGGTCTGTCAGGGGTCGTCTGTCACGGGTCGGTCCGTCGCGGGTGGTACGTCCCTTCCATCCTGCACCGCCCGGGCCGCCCACGGCCATGCCCGGAGCCCCGGATCAGGGACATCTCCGGGTCGCCCCCCAGGGACCGGCGGATGGGAGACTTCTTCCCATGAGTGAGTCCACCACCCCCGCCTCCCCGGTCGTCCTGGAGACCTGGTTCGACCTGCAGTGCCCCGACTGCTTCAAGGCCCTCGACGACGTCCGCGCGCTGCGCGAGAAGTACGGCGCCCGCCTCGACGTGCAGCTGCGCCACTTCCCGCTGGCCAAGCACAAGCACGCCTACGCCGCGGCCCAGGCCGCCGAGGAGGCGTTCGCCCAGGGCAGGGGCTGGGAGTACACGGAGGCACTGCTCGCCAGGACCGCCGACCTCGGCGAGCGCGGCGAGCCCGTCCTCCTTGAGGTGGCGGGCGAACTGGGCCTGGACGCCGAGGAGTTCGACACCGCCCTGATCGACGGCCGGCACCTGCTCACCGTCGACGCCGACGAGGCCGAAGGCAAGGCGATCAAGGTCACCGGCACCCCGACCTATGTGGTCGGCGGCGAGCGCCTCGACGGCGGCCAGAGCCAGGACGGCCTGCGCGCGCGCATCGAGGAGATCGCCGACCGCCTCCTCGCGGGCTGACGGCCCTACAGCAGGCTCTTGGCGCTGTTCAGGCAGGTCGTGCGGTATCCCAGCGACTCGTAGAGGCGGATCGCCGGGGTGTTGCCCGTGAAGACGTGGAGTCCGAGCAGGCGCTCCCCGGCCGCCCGCACGGTCTGCTCGGCGAGCAGCATCAGCGCCCGGCCGTAGCCGTGTCCGCGGTGCTCCTCGACGACCTCGATGTCGTACACGTACCCGCCGCGCGTCCCCGGCTCCACGTCGCGGAAGCCGGTCCACACCCGGCCGACCACCTGTCCGTCCCGGACGGCCAGGTGGAACGCCATGCCCGGGGTGGCCAGGCCGTTCGGCAGCAGCTCCCGGTGGCCGGCCTCCGCCTTGGCGCGGGCCTGGTCCGCCGGCATGCCGCGCTCGATCCAGCTCCGGGCGTACTTCTCCCGCGCCCCGGCCTCCCACGGTCCGAACTCGGCCTCAATCATGGACCGCACCTCGAAACCGGGCGGCAGCGCGGCCGGCCGCTCCGGCAGCTCCTTGACCATGTTCCGGCTGCGCTCCGTGTAGCCGAGCGAGCGGGCCATCCGCAGCGCCGGCTCCACCGCCGTGGGCACCTGGACCAGCACCTGCCGGCAGCCCCAGTCGCGCAGCACCTCCTCCGAGGCGAGCGCCGCCACCGTACCGCGGCCGCGGCCGCGGTACGGTTCGGCGACCCGGAGGCTCTTGATGACGCCCGTGGCGGGACCGAAGCCGGGGTCGGTGGAGACATGCACGGAGCCGACGACGCGGCCGTTCACGCAGATGTCGTACGTGCGGGAACGGCCGCCGTCGGCGGAGCGCTGGAGCGGCTCGGACGGCCGCAGGGTGGTGGTCATCACCGGTGTTCTACCCGTCCTGGCGCCGCCCGTCATCCGGTCGGAAGGGGTCAGCCGCGCTTCGGGTCGCGGTCCTGGGCCGCCCGCTCGTCGAAGACGCGCATGGCCTTGGCGGTGACCGGTCCCGGGGTCCCGGCGAGTTCCCGGTCGTCGACCCGGTGCACGGCCTGGATGTCGCGCAGGGTCGAGGTCAGGAAGATCTCGTCGGCGCTCTCCAGGACCTCCAGCGGCAGGTCGGTCTCCTCGGCGCCGGTCCACTCCACGGCGAGGGCGCGGGTGATGCCCGCGAGGCAGCCGGAGGAGACGGGCGGGGTGAGGATGCGGCCGCCGACGACCACGAAGACGTTGGAGCCGGTGCCCTCGCAGAGCTGTCCGACCGTGTTGCCGAACAGCGCCTCGGAGGCGCCGCGCTCGCGCGCCCGGGCGAGGGCGACGACGTTCTCGGCGTACGAGGTGGTCTTCAGGCCGGTGAGCGCGCCGCGTTCGTTGCGGGTCCACGGCACGGTGATCACGGCGGTGGAGTCCGGGCGGCGGGTGGTCTCGCCGAGGGCCACGACCAGGCTCGGCCCGGAGTCGCCGCGCTCGGAGCCGAGCGGGGAGAGCCCGCCGGTGTACGTGATGCGGAGCCGGCCGAGTTCCATCGGGTTGGCCGCGAGGACGGCGGCGCAGGCGCGGCGGACCTCGTCGAGGTCCGGGTCGGGCAGGCCCAGGCCGCGGGCGGAGCGGGTGAGCCGCTCCAGGTGGAGGGTGAGGGCGAACGTTTCGCCGCGCTCGGCCTTGACCGTCTCGAAGATGCCGTCGCCGACGGTGAGCCCGTGGTCCAGGACGGACACCTGCGCGGCCCCGGCGTCGTGCAGTGCGCCGTTGACCCAGAGTTTCATCGGGATATGGCCTTTCCAGTCGCCTCGTACGCGTCGCTCGGCTCGTACCCGCCCGACGCTATCGCGACGAGCCGCGACGCCTTCAGTTCGGTCTCGGCCCACTCGCGCTCGGGGTCGGAGCCCCAGGTGATGCCGGCGCCGGTGCCGAAGCGCAGCATGCCCGCGGCCCGGTCGATCCAGAAGGTGCGGATGCCCACGGCGAGCTCGGCGGTGCGCCGGTCGGCGTCGACCCAGCCGATGCCGCCGCAGTAGGGGCCGCGCGGGGCGGTCTCCAGGGCCTCGATGATCCGCAGGGCGCTGGACTTGGGGGCGCCGGTCACGGAGCCGGGCGGGAAGGTGGCGGCGAGCAGCTCGCGCCAGCCGGCCCCGGCCCGCAGCTCGCCGCGGACCGTGGAGACCAGGTGCACGAGGCCGGGGTGCGGCTCGACGGCGCAGAGCTCGGGCACGGTGACGGACCCGGTGGCGCTGACCCGGCCCAGGTCGTTGCGGACCAGGTCCACGATCATCACGTTCTCGGCGTGGTCCTTCTCCAGGAGGTCCGCGGCGGTCCTGCCGGTGCCCTTGATGGGGCCGGACTCGACGGTGCTGCCGGTGCGGCGCAGATACAGCTCGGGCGAGGCGGTGGCGATCTCCACGCCGTGCGCGGGCAGCCGGATCGTTCCGGCGTACGGCGCGGGGTTGTCGCGGGCCAGCAGCGCGGTGAGCGCGTCGACGTCGGCGCCGTCCGGGTCGGGCAGCGGCGCGGACATCACCCGGCAGAGGTTCGCCTGGTAGACCTCGCCGCGCGCGATGTGCTCGCGGACCTGGCGCACGCCCGCCGTGTACGCGGCGCGGTCGAGCGAGGACGTCCAGTCGCCGGCGGCGGGGCCGCGCCAGGCTCCGGGCACCGGCGCGGGGATGGGGTCGGGACGCACGTCGCCGAAGCGGGCGCAGGTCAGGCGGCCCTCGAAGTCCGCGCAGACCGCCCAGAAGCCGGTGGAGTCCAGGGCCTCGGGATCATGGGTGACGTCCCGGAGGTCGGTGGCGAGGAGGCCGCCGAAGCGCGCCAGAGGAGTGTGGGTGTGCACTCTTGCGAGTCTAGGGCGGCGGCCGGAAGGGGGTCCCGGGCCGCCCGGAGGCGGCTCCCTGCCACCTCGGGGACACGAGGAGTGAACGTCGTACGAACGCTCCCGCACCGCCCGGTGCGCGCCGCGCGCGGACCCCGGCCGGTGCCCCGGAGGGGGTGCAGGTCAGCACGCTGCGCAAACGCGTTTTTGTACTGGCCGAGGAATCCGCTAAAGTTCAACACGTCGCCGGGACGCGGAAGCGAAACGGAAACGACAAGCGGACGTGGCTCAGTTGGTAGAGCATCACCTTGCCAAGGTGAGGGTCGCGAGTTCGAATCTCGTCGTCCGCTCGATGTGGGGGATCATCCCGAACCCCTGTTATCACTCCTGGTGGAGTGGCCGAGAGGCGAGGCAACGGCCTGCAAAGCCGTCTACACGGGTTCAAATCCCGTCTCCACCTCCAAGGACGATTAGCTCAGCGGGAGAGCGCTTCCCTGACACGGAAGAGGTCACTGGTTCAATCCCAGTATCGTCCACTGGACCCTCGGGTCCTGGATCCTCGGATCCCCCGCGCGATTAGCTCAGCGGGAGAGCGCTTCCCTGACACGGAAGAGGTCACTGGTTCAATCCCAGTATCGCGCACTGGACCTTCGGGTTCTTGATCTTCGAGTCACCCGCGCGATTAGCTCAGCGGGAGAGCGCTTCCCTGACACGGAAGAGGTCACTGGTTCAATCCCAGTATCGCGCACCGGATCTTCGGATCCTCGACTCTCGGATCGCCCGCGCGATTAGCTCAGCGGGAGAGCGCTTCCCTGACACGGAAGAGGTCACTGGTTCAATCCCAGTATCGCGCACCAGAGATGAGCCCCCGGCCGCTGCTCGCGGCCGGGGGCTTCGTCGTGTCTGGGAGCGCGCCTGAGGAGGGGGGCCGCCCCCGGAGGGGCGGCGCGCAGCCTCAGGAGGAGAACAGCAGCCGGCCGAAGCCGCCCCTGTGGTGGTGGCCGCCGTGGTGACCGTGGTGCCCGCCGTGGTGCGGGGCGCCCCAGGCCGGGGCCGCGGGCTGCGCCGGGTAGGCCGGCGGCGGCGCCTGCTTCACCCACTGCGACTCCAGCTGGGTCAGGGCCTCCAGCTCGCCGTAGTCCAGGAAGATGCCGCGGCAGCCGCTGCACTGCTCGATCTGGACGCCGCTGCGGTTGTAGGTGTGCATGGGCGCGTGGCACTTGGGACACTGCATGCGGATCTCAACTCCCTGCCGTTCGAATGGTGCTCTCACCCTAGGGGGACGCAGGCGGGGCCAACTCGGTTCGGAGCGTACCGATTCGGGCACAGGTGTCGATCATCACGTCCTCCACCTCGTCCAGCGGGCGTTCCTCGACAGTGGACTTGGCGACGGCGAGCGCCGCGGTCTGCACGGTCAGCGCGCGGGCCGGGACGTCGAGCCGCGACCAGGGATCGGAGCCGGGCGCCTGGCCCGGCGCCTGGCCGGGGGCCGCGGTCGCCGGGCCGCCGGCCGCCTCGTACGCGCCGAGGAAGCGCGCCCAGACCTGCGGCGCCAGCAGTCCCGCCGCGAACCACGCCGCCGGGCGGGCCAGATCCCAGGCCGGGTCGCCGACGCCGAGGTCGTCGACGTCGATCAGCCGCCAGTGCGGGCCGCCGCCCGGCCGGACCAGCTGGCCCAGATGGAAGTCGCCGTGGCAGAGCGCCCGGTACGGCCCGGGCCCCGCCTCCGCCGGCTCCGGGACAGTGCGCCAGGCGCGCAGCACCGTGGCCGTGGCCGGATGGTCCGGGGCGGCGCGGCGCATCCGCTCCACCGCGAGCGCTGCCTTCACCGGCGCCCGCATCGCCGGCAGGCCCGGCGGGGCCGGGGTGCGGTGCAGCAGGGCGAGCAGCCGGGCCGCCGCCTCCCAGGGGGCCGCGTCCGGGTCGGCCGGGTCGACGGGGACGCCGTACGGCCAGGCGGTGAGCGGGCGGTTCTCCGCGGGGGCGGACGTGCGCGGCGCGGGGAGCGAGGCCGGGAGGGGCGGGGACGGGAAGGGTGTGGCCGGGAGAGACGGGGCCGAGGGCGGCAGTGGCGGAAAGGCCGAGGCCGGGAGAGACGGGGCCGAGGGCGGCAGTGGCGGAAAGGCCGAGGCCGGGAGAGACGGGGCCGGGGGCGGCGAGGCTGGGAAGGGCGAGGCCGGGAGAGACGGCGCCGGGAACGGCACGGCCAGGAACGGCGGGGACGGGAGAGACGGGGCCGGGAGGGGCGGGAGGAGTACGTCCGCCAGGGCCGGGAGGGCCGCGACGGCGGTGCGCGAGCGCAGCTCCTCCGGGTCGCCGCCGGGGGCGTGCGCCTTCAGGACGAGGTCCCCGTGCCGTACGACCGTGCCGTCGTCCCGGTCCGCGAGCAGGTCCACCGGGCACGGGCAGGACGACGCCCCGTCGGGGTGGGCCGCGGCCCGTGCGAGCGCGTGCAGGCGGGTGAGATCGGTTTCCTCCACCCCGGGAGCCTAAGGGGCGCGGACCCGCCCGGGAAAAGCGCGAGGGCCGGTCAGCTCCCCAGCTGACCGGCCACACGCTGCCGTCCGCCGCACCCCCGTCCCCACGGGGTTGTTGGCCGGATGTCCCCGACCCGGGCCGCTCTCCCGGGTCCGGGGCGCCGCTCAGCGCCCCAGCATCACGCCCACGGACGACGCCTGTGTGACCACCGCGTCCCAGCCGCCGAAGACGACCACGAGCAGGGCCGCGAGAGGGAGGACCATGGCGGTCGCCACCAGCGGGTGACGGCGGCCGGTGGGACGGGGATTCATCCGCGGGGCCGGGATTGCCATGGTTCCTCTCCTGTCGAGCGCACTGTTCGGACCGTCCGGCCGTGCGGACCGGTGGGTCGGCGCGGCGGGTGCGGTGACCTCGGGGGACGAGTGCTGCACCCGCCGCTTGACATCCAATCTAGGCAGCGCGGGCCGCTCGGGCGTCATGCCCGCGTACCGACTTGCGGGCCTCCGGGAGGATGACGTCCGTCCCTCCGGAGTACTCCCCTGGGTGGAGACGGATCCTCCCGGCCCAGGGTCTTCCCGGAGGGGGTGGGTGACGTCGGTCACGTTTCACCCGCGCGCTCGGGGTGTCGGCCGGACGGACTCCCAACAAGCCTGATACGAGGGGGTGTTGGCGGCCGCTTGTGCTGACCGGGCCTCAAGTGTCCCCCTCAGCACTGACAATCGATGCGGCCCGGAGGGCGCGGCCTGTGAGCACGCCGCCGCGGCGGTACGTAAGCTGTGCCACGTCGAACGGACGAGGGGACGGACATGGCGATGATGCGGCTCCGGCGCGAGGACCCGCGGATCGTCGGGTCCTTCCGGCTGCACCGCCGGCTCGGGGCCGGCGGAATGGGAGTCGTGTACCTCGGCTCCGACCGCCGTGGGCAGCGCGTGGCGCTCAAGGTCATCCGGCCCGACCTGGCCGAGGACCAGGAGTTCCGCTCCCGCTTCGCGCGCGAGGTGTCCGCCGCCCGGCGGATCCGCGGCGGCTGCACCGCCCGGCTCGTCGCCGCCGACCTGGAGGCCGACCGGCCCTGGTTCGCCACCCAGTACGTGCCCGGGCCCTCCCTGCACGACCGGGTCGCCGAGGAGGGTCCGCTGCGGGCCGCCGACGTCGCCGGGATCGGCGCCGCCCTCTCCGAGGGCCTGGTCGCCGTGCACGAGGCCGGGGTCGTGCACCGCGACCTCAAGCCGTCGAACATCCTGCTCTCCCCCAAGGGCCCCCGCATCATCGACTTCGGCATCGCCTGGGCCACAGGCGCCAGCACGCTGACGCACGTGGGCACCGCCGTCGGCTCCCCCGGCTTCCTCGCGCCCGAGCAGGTGCGGGGCGCCCCGGTCACCGCCGCGACCGACGTCTTCTCGCTCGGCGCCACCCTGGCGTACGCGGCCATGGGCGACTCCCCGTTCGGGCACGGCAGTTCCGAGGTCATGCTCTACCGCGTCGTGCACGAGGAGCCGCAGCTGTACGGCGTGCCCGACGCCCTCGCTCCGCTCGTCCGGGCCTGCCTGGCGAAGGATCCGGAGGAACGTCCCAGCACCCTCCAGCTGTCCATGCGGCTCAAGGAGATCGCCGCCCGCGAGGCCCAGGGCCTGCCCGCCGCCGCCCGGCCGCCCGTACCGCTGCGGGACCGCGACCGGGGCGACGAGCGCGGCGCCGGGGGCATGCGGCCCACGGAGCGGTACACCGAGCGGACGACGGAGCGGTCGGCGGCGGAACGGGCGGGCGAGCGGGCGCCTGAGCGCGGCGAGCGCCGGTCGGCCGGCGAGCGGCCCACCGGCGGGCAGGGGCGGCCGGTCGGCGCCCGGCCCCCGGCTTCCCGGCCGTCGTCCTCGCGTACGGGCGGGAGCTCCCGGGCCTCGCAGTCCCGGCCGGGCGGCCGCAGCACCTCCACCGGACTGCGGCCCGCCAACCCGCGGCTGCTGCGGCAGCGGATCTTCGTCTTCGTCGTGGTGACGCTGGTGGTGGCGCTGGGCATCGCGGCGGCGCAGGCGCTGCAGGGCTGACGCCGCGGACCTGCCACCGCGGAAGCGGCCGAGGCGAAGCAGGCGGCCGCGGTCTGCCGCTACGGAAGCGCGCAGGCCACACAGGCCGCCGCGGACCTGCCGCCACGGAAGCGCGCAGGCCACACAGGCCGCCGCGGACCTGCCGCCACGGGACCGGCGCAGGCGCCTCAGGCCTGCGGGCGGCCGCTCGTCACCGCGTAGAAGGCCACCGCGGCGGCCGCCCCCACGTTCAGCGAGTCCACGCCGTGCGCCATCGGGATGCGGACCCATTCGTCCGCCGCGCGCAGCGCCTGCGTCGACAGGCCCTCGCCCTCCGCGCCCAGCATCAGCGCCACCCGGTCCAGCTTGTGCGGGGCCGCCTCGTCGATCGAGGCCGCCCGGTCCGCCGGGGTCAGCGCGAGCAGCTTGAAGCCCGCCTCGCGGACCGCCTCCAGACCGCGCGGCCAGGTGTCGAGTCGGGCGTACGGCACCGAGAACACCGCGCCCATCGAGACCTTCACGGAACGGCGGTACAGCGGGTCCGCGCAGTCCGGGGACAGCAGCACCGCGTCCATGCCGAGCGCCGCCGCGCTGCGGAAGATCGCACCGATGTTGGTGTGGTCGTTCACCGCCTCCATCACCGCCACCCGGCGGGCGCCCGCGAGCAGCTCCGGCGCCGTCGGCAGCGGCTTGCGCTGCATCGAGGCCAGCGCGCCGCGGTGCACGTGGTAACCGGTCACGCGCTCGGCGAGGTCCGGGCTCACCGCGTACACGGGAGCGGGGAGTTCGTCGATGACGTCGCGCATGACGTCGACCCACTTCGCCGAGAGCAGCATCGAGCGCATCTCGTAGCCGGCGTCCTTGGCGCGGCGGATGACCTTCTCGCCCTCGGCGATGAACAGGCCCTCGGCGGGCTCGCGTCTGCGGCGCAGCTCGACATCGGTCAGTCCGGTGTAGTCGCGCAGACGCGGGTCGTCGGGGTCGTCGATCGTGATGAGTTCGGCCACGAGGTGATACTGCCCTGTTCCTGGGGTGGTGCCAATGCGAAGGGGTGCGGGACGGGACCCGCCAGTGGTCCGGGCTAGTGGTCCGAGGGCTGCGGCGGCTTGTTCGGGCCCTCGTGCACCACGTCGCCGATGACGATCACCGCCGGCGGGCGCACCTCCTCGGCCTTCACCGTCTCCGCCACCGTCGCCAGCGTCGCGTCCACCCGGCGCTGGGTGGCCGTCGTGCCCTCCTGGACCAGGGCCAGCGGGGTGTCAGGCGACTTGCCGTGTGCGATCAGCGTCTCCGCGATCTTGCCGATCTTGTCGACGCCCATGAGGATCACGAGGGTCCCGGTCAGCTTCGCGAGCGAGCCCCAGTCGACCAGGGAACGCGGGTCGTCGGGCGCGACGTGACCGCTCACGACCGTGAACTCGTGCGCCACGCCCCGGTGCGTGACCGGGATGCCGACCGCGCCCGGCACGGAGATCGAGCTGGAGATGCCCGGCACCACCGTGCACGGGATGCCCGCGGCGGCCAGCGCCTGCGCCTCCTCCATGCCGCGGCCGAAGACGAACGGGTCGCCGCCCTTCAGGCGGACCACCGACCTGCCCTGCTTCGCGTGCTCGATCAGCGCGTTGTTGATGGCCTCCTGGGCCATGTAACGGCCGTAGGGGATCTTCGCGGCGTCGATGACCTCGACGTGCGGCGGCAGCTCGCTGAGCAGGTCGCGCGGGCCGAGCCGGTCCGCGATCACCACGTCCGCCTCGGCGAGCAGGCGCCGGCCGCGGACCGTGATCAGGTCCGGGTCGCCGGGGCCGCCGCCGACCAGGGCGACGAACGGGGTACGGGCGCGGTGCGCGGGCGCCGCGAGCGAACCGTCGCGCAGGCCCTCCACGATCGCGTCCCGCACGGCCGCCGAGCGGCGCGGGTCGTGGCCGGTGAGCACCGCGACCGTCACGCCTTCACTGGCCCCGGTCGCCGGGGTCCACGCGGTGGCCGCCTCGGCGTCGTCCGAGCGCACGCACCAGGTCTTCGTCCGCTCGGCCTCGGCGGAGATGGCGGCGTTCGCGACCGGGTCGCTGGTCGCGACGAGCGCGTACCAGGCGTCGGCCAGGTCGCCCTCCTCGTACCGGCGCTTGATCCAGGTGATCTCGCCGGCCTCGGCCATCGCGTCCACGGAGGGGGTGGCCGAGGGGGAGACCAGGGTGACCCGCGCGCCGGCCGCGATCAGCGCGGGCAGCCTGCGCTGGGCGACCTGGCCGCCGCCGAACACGACGACGCGGCGGCCGGCGAGGCGCAGTCCGACGGGGTAGGCGGGGTGCTCGGCGTGCTCGGCCATGGTGCGGGCGGCTCCTCGGGGCGGCGGGTCTCGGGCGGTGCTTGGCGCACCTCACCCTATCGGTGACCTGCGGGCTTCACTCTGTGACGGATGTCCCCTCGGCAGAGCGCCGTCGGTCGGTGCGCGGGGGATGTGCACGTCCCCCACTCCCGGTCGTTCATGGGGAGTGGGGGACGTCTCGCTGCTGCGTTCGCTGCTGCGTTCGCTGCTGGTTCTCGGTGACGCCGGCTACTTCTCGGTGACGCCGGCCGAGTCGAACGTGGCCACCTCGTGCATCGCGCGCGCCGCGCTCTGCACCACCGGGAGGGCGAGGAGCGCGCCCGTGCCCTCACCGAGGCGGAGGTCCAGGTCGACCAGCGGGCGCAGGCCCAGCTTGTTGAGGGCGGCGACGTGGCCCGGCTCGGCGCTGCGGTGGCCGGCGATGCAGGCCGCGAGGGACTCGGGCGCGATGGCCCGGGCCACGAGCGCGGCCGCGCCGGTGGAGACGCCGTCCAGGATGACCGGGGTACGGAGCGAGGCCGCGCCCAGGATGAGGCCGACGAGCGCCGCGTGCTCCAGGCCGCCGATCGCGGCGAGGACGCCGATCGGGTCCGCCGGGTCCGGCTTGTGGAGGTCGAGCGCGCGGCGGACCACGTCCACCTTGCGGGCGTGCATCTCGTCGTTGATGCCCGTGCCGCGGCCGGTGACCTCGGTCGGGTCCACGCCGGTGTAGACCGAGATGAGGGCCGCGGACGCGGTGGTGTTCGCGATGCCCATCTCGCCGGTGAGGAGCGCCTTGTTGCCGGCGGCCACCAGGTCGCGGGCCGTCTCGATGCCCACCTCGATGGCGGCGACGGCCTCTTCGCGGGTCATGGCCTGGCCGATGGTGAAGTCGGCGGTGCCCGGCCTGACCTTGCGCGGCAGCAGGCCCGGGGTGGAGGGCAGGTCGCTCGCGACGCCCACGTCGATGACGCAGACCTCGGCGCCGACCTGGTTGGCGAACGCGTTGCAGACCGCTCCCCCGCCGAGGAAGTTCGCGACCATCTGGCCGGTGACCTCCTGCGGCCAGGCGGTGACGCCCTGGGCGTGCACGCCGTGGTCACCGGCGAAGATCGCGACGGCGGCCGGCTCCGGGATCGGCGGCGGGCAGACCCGGGAGAGCCCGGCGAGCTGCGCGGAGATGATCTCCAGCATGCCGAGCGCCCCGGCGGGCTTCGTCATGCGCTTCTGCCGCTCCCAGGCCTCGCCGAGCGCCTTGGCGTCCAGCGGACGGATGTTGGCGACGGTCTCCTGGAGCAGGTCGTGCGGCTCCTCGCCGGGCAGCGCGCGGCGGCCGTACGTCTCCTCGTGGACCACCCAGGACAGCGGGCGGCGCTTGGACCAGCCCGCCTGCATCAGCTCGGGCTCGTCCGGGAACTCGTCGACGTAGCCGACGCAGAGGTACGCGACCACTTCGAGGTGCTCGGGCAGGCCGAGGGCGCGGACCATCTCGCGCTCGTCGAAGAAGCTGACCCAGCCGACGCCCAGGCCCTCGGCGCGGGCGGCGAGCCAGAGGTTCTCGACGGCGAGCGCCGAGGAGTACGGGGCCATCTGCGGCTGCGTGTAGCGGCCGAGGGTGTGGCGGCCGCCCCGGGTCGGGTCGGCGGTCACGACGATGTTCACCGGGGTGTCGAGGATGGCCTCGATCTTCAGTTCCTTGAACTGCTTCGCCCGGCCCTTGGGCAGCGACTTGGCGTACGCCTCGCGCTGGGTCGCGGCCAGCTCGTGCATCGTCCGGCGGGTCTCCGCGGACCGGATGACGACGAAGTCCCACGGCTGCGAGTGGCCGACGGACGGTGCCGTGTGGGCCGCCTCCAGTACACGGAGCAGCACCTCGTGCGGGATCGGGTCCGGGCGGAAGCCGTTGCGGATGTCGCGGCGCTCGCGCATCACGCGCAGCACGGCCTCGCGCTCGGCCTCGTCGTAGCCCGGGGCCCGTTCGGTGACCGGGGTCTCCTGCTGCGGCTGCTCGGCCTGGGGCTCGGCCTCGGGCTCGGCCTCCGCCGTGCGGGCTTCCCCCGTGGTGGCTTCGGCCGTGGGGGCCTCTGCCGTGGGGGCCTCCGCCGCCGCGCCGGTCTCTTCCGCCAGGGCGTCCTCAGCCGGGGCCGGGGCCGCGGGCTGGACTTCGGCCTCGGCCTCCGGCGCCTGCGCGGCTTCCTGCGGGGCCTCGGGGGCGGCGGCCACCGGCGCCTCCGCGGCGACCGGCTGCTCCGGCGCCTCCGGGGCGGCCTCGGGCTGCTGCTCCGGGGTGCCCTCGGCGGCGACCGGGACCTGCTCGGCGGCCACCTCGACCGGAGCCGGGGCCTCCATCACGGCCTCCGCCGTCACGGGCGCCTCCGCCACCGGGGCGGGCTGCTCGGGGGCGGCCTCGGCCGGGGCCGCCGGCTCGCCCTCGCGCGGGGCGGGGACGACGGCCGGGGCCTCCTTGGCGACCGGCTCGGCTTCGGCGGCCGGTACGGGTACGGGCTCGGGCTCGACGACCGGCTCCTCGGCGGGGGCCTCGGCCACCGGCTCGGCGACGGCCGGCTCGGCGACGGCCGGCTCGGCGGCCGGCGGCGCCTCCGTCACGGGCTCCGCCGTCACGGGCGCCTCCGCGGCCACCGGGGCCTGCTCGGCGACCGGGGCCTGCTCGGCGACCGGCTGCGGCTCGGGAGCGGGCTCCGGCTGCGGGGTCGGGGCCAGGTGCGGGGCGGTCGGGACGGAGCCCTCGACCGGGACGAACTGGGCGACCGGCGGAACGACCGCCTCCACCGGCGCGGCCACGGGGGCCGGGGCCTCCTGCGGCTGGGCGGTCCACGGCACGGCGCCCTGCGGGGCGGTCTGCTGGTCCTGCGGGATGTCCAGGTACTCCGGACCCATGGTCGGCGGGCCGGGCGTAGGGACGGGCATCGGGGCCGGCGCGGTGGCGGCCGCGGGCGCCGGTACGGGCACGGGCTGCGGGGCGGCGACCGGCGCGGCCGGGCCGCGGTCGGCGAGCGAGCGGACCACGCCGCCGGTGGCGTCCGGCGGCACGGGCGGGCCCATGTGCAGCGGACGGCGGGCGGGCGGCGGGGTGGGCGCGGCCTGCGGCTCGGGCATGCGGACGCCGCCGAGGTCGACGGAGCCGGAGTCGCGGCCGGCCGCCTCGTGGGCGCCGGTGTCGAGGATGCCGGGCTGGTAGCCGTGCTCGGTGACGACGGGCTGCTCCTGCGGGACGGTCAGGGGCACGCCGTGCGCGGGGGTGGGCAGCGGGGGCAGCGGGACGCCCTGCGGCGGGGTCGCGCCGGTGACCTGCTCCAGGGGGGCGGTCAGCGGGTCGACGTCCATCGCCGGCGGGGCGGGCACGGTGACCGGCGGCGCGGGCATGACGCCCGGCGGCTGCTCGCTCCAGGCGCCCTGCGCGCCCGGCATCAGGAGCACTTCGTC
This sequence comes from Streptomyces sp. NPDC101160, assembly GCF_044768205.1. Lineage (NCBI taxonomy): Bacteria > Bacillati > Actinomycetota > Actinomycetes > Kitasatosporales > Streptomycetaceae > Streptomyces > Streptomyces sp. NPDC101160. The sequence goes on from NZ_JBIWPJ010000008.1 coordinate 188,375, forward strand.
GTCCTCGGCCGCGTGCGCCGCGTGGGCCGCGTCGGCTGTGCTGGCTGTGTCCTCGGAGGGGCTCGGGTAGGTGAACGCGCCGGGGGCGGGGACGCCCGGCTGCTCGACCGTGCCCGCGTTCTCCGGCAGCCCCTCGCCGGGGATCTGGCCGGTGTCCGTCATGCTGCGTACCCCTCGCCCATCGGTTGTGCTCCTTCAGACCTGCGCCCGTCGACAAGAACGAGCGTGCGCGCCGCTCGGCACGAGACCCGCGGACACCCATGCATTGTCGCGGTCTTCGGCCATCGTGGCAGGCGGATCCGCCACGGTGCGCTGTGGACTGCGCCACGTCGCGCGGTCCCCCGGTTGCTCCGTACCACACCAGGGGTCCAAGAGGGCCCCTTTTTCCGGACATTGGAGAACAAACCGCCGGCTGTCCGGGGGCGGTACAACAATCGGCCAGCCTACCCCGCTCGGTGGGCGGCGCGATCACGGGTGGGGCCCCGTGAGACGCGGCGGAGTTCGCGAGGGAGTCCGCGGGAGATGCGCGCGAGGGGCCGTCAGGTCCGGCGGCCGGACAGGAGGAAGACGACGGATCGGGCGCGCTCGGTCCAGTCGGCCGGGTCGAGGCCGACGGTCTGCAGCAGGGCGCACTCGACCTCGTAGCCGCCGTCGGCCAGGGCGTTGCTCATGGCCTCGGCCTCGTCGCGGGTGGCGGCGTGCGCGACGATCCGTTCGGGCCTGCGGTCGGTGCAGGCGGTGACGACGGGGACGCCGCCGCCGCCGATGCGTACGACATCGGGCTCGGGGAGCCGTTCGAGTACGTGCGGGGCGCGCCCGGGGACGGCCTGGAGCTGGACGCCGGCGGCGCGGGCGGCGGTCTCGGTGCGGGCGCAGGCCTCGGGGTCGGCGTCGACGGCGAGGACGGCGGCGCCGAGGCGGGCGGCCTCGACGGCGAAGGCGCCGCCGGCGCAGCCGACGTCCCAGACGAGGTCGCCGACGCGCGGGCCCAGGCGGCCGAGTTGGGCGGCGCGCAGGGTGGGGTCCTGGCCGGTGTGGCCGCCGGTGTCCTCGGCGGGCAGCGCCCAGCCGCGTACCGCCGGGGTGTCGTGGCCCATCAGCCAGCCGCCCGCGGGGGCGCCGCCGGGGGCGCCGCCGCCGATGACGAGGACGACGTTGGGGTCGCGCCAGACGTGGTCGGCGGCCTTGTCGGAGGTGAGGACGGTGACCTGTTCGCGTTCGGTGCCGAGCTCCTCGCAGATGACGAAGGTGCGGTGGACTCCGTCGAGGAGCAGGGCGAGTTCGGCGGGTCCGGCGCCGGGCGAGGTGAGGACGGCGACCTTGGGGTGGGCGCGGCAGACGTTGACGGCGCGGCGCAGGGTGCGCTGGTGGGCGACGACGACGCGGGCGTCGTCCCAGGGCATGCCGGCCCGGGCGAAGGCGGCGGCGACGGAGGAGACGGCGGGCACGACCTCGACTTCCAGGCCGTGTTCGGGGGCGCGCAGGGTGCGGACGACGCCGAAGAGGCCGGGGTCGCCGTCGGCGAGGACGACGGCGGTGCCGCGGTGGCCGGCGATGCGGCGGGCGGCGAGGTCGACGCTGCCGAGCCGGACGCGTTCGGCGGCGGCCGGTACCTCGGGAAGCGCCAGGTGGTGCGCGGCGCCGGCCACGAGCGTGGCGGCGGCGAGCGCGGACCGGGCCGCCTCGGTGAGGGGCGAGCCGTCCCAGCCGATCACCGTGACCCGGTCGGCCATCTGTGTCTGTCTCCCTGGGGTGGGTGTGCGGGTCGGGGGCTGTCGAGCCTACCCGGGCGGTCAGCCCCAGTCGGCGTAGGTGGAGAGGCCGGCCTCGGACATCTGGTCGGCGACGCCGTCGAGGTCCTCGGGGAGCAGGCTCCACACGATGAGGTCGGTGCGGATGTCGGTCCATTCGCCGCTCTCGGTCTGGCTGCGCGCTATCCAGGCGTTGCGGAGCACGCCCTCGCTGATGCAGCCGACCTTCTGGGCGACCTGCTGGGAGGCGGTGTTGTCGGCGGCGGTGCGCAGTTCGAGGCGTTCGAAGCCGCGGTCGCCGAAGAGCCACTGGGCGACGGCGAGGACGGATTCGGTGGCGTATCCCTCGCCGCGGGCCCAGGGGGCGGTGACGTAGGCGATCTCGGTCGCGCGGGTGCGCCAGTTGGTGTGGTGGAGATGGACGGTGCCGACCAGGCGCTGGGTGAGGAACTCGGTGACGGCGAAGACGATGCCGCGGCCCTCGGCGCGTTCCGCAGGAGCGATCCTGCGCACCCAGGCCTCGGCGTCGGCGGAGGTGTAGGGGTGCGGTACGGAGGTCCAGGCGACGACGAGTTCGTCGTTCATCATCTCCACGAAGGCGGGGATGTCGGCCTCTTCGTATGGGCGCAGCACCAACCGGTCCGTGCTGATGGAGACGTCCGGGAAGGTCGTAGTCATGCGCAACTCCATACGTGAATGACCGTGAACGCACAGCATGCAGCATGCGGCTGCCGCCTCGCATGCGCGGGTGACACGGGTGAGCCGAAGGCCCCGTGCGCCGGACGGGGCGCGCGGGGCCTTCTGGGCAGTGGACGGTACCGCGTGGGCGCGGTCCACGGGGGTGGTACGCGAGGACTACTGGGCGGCGGCGCCGAAGGCCGGGACCACCGAGCCCTTGTAGGTGTCGTCGATGTACTTCTTCACCTCGGGCGAGTTGAGGAGCTTGGCCAGCTTCTGCACGCGGGCGTCCTTCTCGTTGCCGGCCTTGACGGCGAGGAAGTTGGCGTAGGGGTTGCCCTCCGCCTTCTCCAGGGCGAGGGCGTCCTTCGCCGGGGACAGCTTGGCCTCGATGGCGTAGTTGCCGTTGATGACGGCCGCGTCGACGTCGTTCAGGGCGCGGGGCACGGTGGCGGCCTCCAGCTCCTTGAACTCCAGGCCCTTCTTGTCGGTGATGTCGGAGAGCTTGGCGTCGGTGCCGATGCCGGGCTTCAGGGTGATGAGGCCGTTGTCGGCGAGCAGGTGGAGCGCACGGCCCTCGTTGGTGGTGTCGTTGGGGACGGCGACGGTCTGGCCGGCCTTGATGTCCTTCACCGACTTGACCTTCTTGGAGTAGAGGCCGAGCGGCTCCAGGTGGACGTTGACCACCGGGACGATGTGGGTGCCGTTCTTCTTGTTGAAGTCGTCGAGGTACGGCTTGTGCTGGAAGTAGTTGGCGTCGACCTGGCCGGACTCGGTGGCGGTGTTCGGCAGGACGTAGTCCGTGAACTCCTTCACCTCCAGCTTCAGACCGGCCTTCGCGGCGAGGTTGTCCTTGACGAAGTTGAGGATGTCCGCGTGCGGCGTCGGGGACGCGGCGACGACCAGCGGCTTGTCGGCGGAGCCGGCGCCGTCCTTGGTGGAGGACGGGTCGGAGGAGGTGCCGCAGGCGGTCAGGCCGAGGGCGAGGGCGGCGGTGGCGGCGATGCCCGCGGTGAGCTTGATGTTCTTGCGCACGAAGAGTGCCTCTTTCCGGGTGGAGCGGATACTTCGCCTGGACAACAAGTCCGGGCTGTTTCTTCGGGTTGCGAAGTCTGGGGGTCCGGCGCGGCGGGGCGGTTACGAGGCGCGGCCGCGGCGGGCGAGGAGGCGGACGGCGCCGTCTCCGATGAGCTGGACGACGGTCACGATCACGACCAGGACGACGACGGTCACGAGCATGAAGGTGGTGTCGAAGCGCTGGTATCCGTAGGTGATGGCCTTGGATCCGAGGCCCTCGCCGCCGACCGCGCCGGCCATGGCGGAGTAGCCGATGAGCACGATCACGGTGGTGGTGACGGCTGAGACCAGGGACGGCAGGGCCTGCGGGAGCAGCACCTTGCGGACGATGGTGGGGATGCCGCCGCCCATGGCCTGGACGGCTTCGACGAGCCCGTGGTCGACCTCGCGGATGGCGGTCTCGACGAGGCGCGCGAAGAACGGGATGGCGCCGATGGCGAGCGGCACGATCATCGCGGTCGGTCCGATGAAGGTGCCGACGACGAAGGTGGTGAAGGGGATCAGGGCGATCAGCAGGATGATGAAGGGCAGCGAGCGGCCCACGTTCACGATCGCGCCGACGACCTTGTTCACCGGCCGGTTCTGCAGCAGTCCGCCCTTGTCGGTGAGGACGAGGAGGATGCCGAGGGGGAGGCCGCCGAGGATGGTGACGACGGTGGCCCACAGGACCATGTAGAGGGTGTCGACGGTGCCCTGCTCGAGCAGCGGCTGCATCTCGGACCAGGTCACTTGGCACCTTCCTTGACCAGCGCGGAGGCCTCGGTGGAGGCCTGCGCGGGCACGTGCGCGTCCTGCGCGTCTTCGACGATCTCGACCTGGAGGCCCTGCTCGCGCAGGAAGCCGACGGGGACGACGTTCTCCTCGTAGCGGCCGGGGAGCTCGATGCGCATCCGGCCGATCTGGCGGCCGCCGACGGTGTCCATGGCGGCGCCGAGGATCGAGATGTCGATGTTGTACGTACGGGAGAGCTGCGAGATCACCGGCTGGGTGGCGGTCTCGCCGTGGAACGTGACGTCGACGACCGTGTGTTCGGGGCCGGTGGCGGTGCCGCCGACCGGGAACAGCTCGGCGGCCAGCTGCGAGCCGGGCGTGGCGAGCAGTTCGCCGACGGTGCCGGACTCGACGATGCGGCCCTTCTGCATGAGGGCGGCCGAGTCGCAGATGGTCTTGACGACGTCCATCTCGTGCGTGATCAGCAGAACGGTGAGGCCGAGCTGCTGGTTGAGGTCGCGCAGGAGCTGGAGGATGGAGCGGGTGGTCTCCGGGTCGAGGGCGCTGGTGGCCTCGTCGGAGAGCAGCACCTTGGGCTCGCCGGCCAGGGCGCGGGCGATGCCGACGCGCTGCTTCTGGCCGCCGGAGAGCTGGCCGGGGTAGGCCTTGGCCTTGTCGGCGAGGCCGACGAGGTCGAGGAGTTCCAGGGCGCGGCGGGAGCGCTCGGCGCCGGAGACGCCGAGGATCTCCAGGGGGAGCTCGATGTTGTCCTTGACGGTGCGCGAGGACAGCAGGTTGAAGTGCTGGAAGACCATGCCGATGCTGCTGCGCGCCCGGCGCAGGTCCCTGCCCGCGCGGCGGCCCTTGCCGGCGAGGGCGGTGAGGTCGACGCCGTCGACGGTCACGGTGCCGGAGGTGGGGCGCTCCAGAAGGTTGACGCAGCGGATGAGCGAGGACTTGCCGGCGCCGCTCTGGCCGATCACGCCGAACACCTCGCCCTCGCGGACGTGGAGGTCGACACCGTCCAGAGCGGTGACCTGGCGGCCTCGCGACTCGTAGACCTTGGTCAGGCCCGTAGTGGTGATCACAGGGTTTCCGTCACTGTCGAGTGCCCGGCGCGTGGGTCCGCCGTGCACGGCTTTCGTCATGAGGACAGTCAGGCGCAGGGCGGCCGGCCGCTGGATGTGACCGGCGGGCAGCACGTGCGCGGGGCGGCGCGGTCCGCCGCCTGGGTTGGCGGGACCGGCTCGGCCGTCGGGGCTCGCTTCGGGGCGCGAGGCTCAGGCGGGGGCCCTCAGTTGGCGCACATTCGACACATACAACGAGCACCGGGCGTCTGGTTCGCCTCGGTCGCAAGGCTGCGGCTGCTCGTCGTGGTCATGGCTGCAAGTAAAGCATGCGCAGCTGCGAACGAAAGGGGACTGTCCGAATAGCGGACAGCGCTGAGACGACATCCGGACAGGAGTGCGTACGGAGGTACGGCCCCGTGCCGGCGGCGGCCCCGCTCCCCCGGGCGTGGCCTGGGCCGATCACGGGCGCGACCCGTCACCGCCGGGACGGCGTGAGGGGCGCCCCGAGGCGTGGGTGCGGTGCGGGTGTGGTCAAGACCACTTCCCGGCGGCTCGCGGCACGGCCTCCGGAGTGGGGCCGCGCGCATCGGGCCATTCGGCCCGTAATACCCTCGGGCGCATGCTTGACGCCCTGACGGTCGCGGTCTCGGTGGCCGCGCTCGCCCTCGCCGCCTGGTGCGGCTTCGCCTTCAGCCGTGACCAGTCCACCAAGGACTGGCACTTCATCGGCATGGCCGTGGTGACCTTCCTCGCCCTGGTGCAGCTCGTGGTCGGCATCGTGCAGCTGGCGCGCGGCGAGAAGGCCGACGAGGGTACGACGATCTTCATCGCCTACCTCGTCGGCGCGCTGTGCGCGGTGCCGGCGGCCGGCCTCATGTCGCTCACCGAGCGCAGCAAGTGGGGTTCGGCGACCGTGACGGCGGGCGCGGTCGTGCTCGCCGTCCTCGAAGTGCGTCTCTACGACATCTGGACGGTGGGCTGATCATGACCGCGACCGAGAACGGGGCCGGGACCGTGGCCGAGGCCGGGACCGAGGGACGGCGGGCCGGGCGGCTCGTGTCGGGCCCGGGCATGGTGGTCGTCTGGCTGTACGGCGTGATGTCGGTGGGCGCGGTCTCCCGCTCGATCTACCAGATCGCCACCGACTTCGACCGCGCGCCGCTCGCGTACAGCCTCTCGGCCGTCGCCGCCGTGGTGTACGCGTTCATCACGTACACGCTCGTACGGGGCGGGGAGACGGCCCGGAAGGCGGCGCTGGTGTGCTGCGCCGCCGAACTCGCGGGCGTACTGACCGTGGGCACCTGGACCCTGGTCGAACCGTCGGCGTTCCCGGATGCGACGGTCTGGTCGGACTACGGCTACGGCTACGTCTTCATTCCGGTGCTGCTCCCGCTGACCGGCATCTGGTGGCTGCGGAAGGCACGCGCCGAGGCCGTCTGAGGGCCGAAGCCGTCTGAGGGCCGAAGCCGCCTGACGGTCGCGGACGCCTGAGGGCCCAAGCTGTCTGACGGTCGCGGCGGTCCCAGGCCCGACGTCGCCTAGGCGGCCTTCTCCAGGGTGACCAGGGTCAGCGTCGGGCCCACCTCGCGGGTGGCGACCTGCTCGTACCCCTTGCTGCGGTAGAGCCGCAGGTTGCCCTCGCTGCGGTGGCCGGTGAAGAGCTGGAAGCGCTTGGCGGGGGCCGGTGCCGGCTCGCCGGCGAAGTGGCCCTCGATGGCGTCGAGCAGCCGGCCGCCGAGGCCGTGGCGCTGCATCCGCGGGTGGACGATGAGCTTGGCGATCCGCACGGTGCCGTCCTCGTCGAGCCGGCCGCGCACGGAGGCGACGATCTCGTCGCCGAGGCGGGCGACGAAGGCCGTGCCCTCGACGAGTTCGGCACGCAGCTCGGCCAGTGACTGGGTGAGCGGTTCGATGGACCAGTCCTGGTAGATCTCGGCCTCACGCTGGTAGCAGAGGTACTGCAGCTTGAGGATGCTCTCCGCGTCCTCGGCCGCGTCCGCCGCTGAGATCGTCACGCTCATGCCCATGTGTGCATGCCTCCCGCTCACCTGGTCCGCCGTCGGTCTACGGCACCCTTCCCCGCACGCCGGTGCCGGGAACCTCCGCAGCCAGCATTCTGCGCAGGCATCCCAGGCAACGGGAACGCATCGGCCCCAGACTCCCCTGTGAGATACCCAACGCCCCTGCGATTTCCCGGTAGGTCGGGTCGTCCGGGTGCAGCATCGCGGTCAGCAGCCGCGGGCAGTGACCGGGGGTGCGGCGCACGGCGGCCCGCACGGTGCGGCGGCGCTCGGCGACCAGCGCGGAACCCTCCGGTGACGCCGTCTCGGGAACCGGGGCCGGTTCACCGCGGTACGGCCGCTCGCGGGCGTGCGCGCGCCGGGCCCGGCGCGCCTCGGCCCGTACGGCCCGGCGCAGCCACTCGGCGGGCCGCTCGGGCGCGGCCCCGTCCTCATCGATGCGCTCCAGTAGCCGCAGCCACACGGCCTGTTCGAGGTCGCCCGCCTCGACGCCGGCCGCGGACGCCTCGGCCCGGGACTCCGCGGCGAGCAGCGGCGTGAGGGTGGTGAGCAGGGTTTCGCGGGAGGTTCGGGAGGTGCGGGAGGTCATGCCCGCCACGATGCGGGGCGGGCCGGGCCCGGTTGCGGGCCCGGCCGTGAATCACCCGGTCGGACGTACGGCGTCGGACGTACGGGACCGGACGTACGGGACCGGAGGTACGCGGATGGAGCGTCAGCGTCCCGCGAAGTCCGCCGCCGCCAGCAGCGCCGTGTCCGAGTTGTCGGAGAAGACCGCGTCGATGCCGGTCTCGAAGTAGCGCTTCAGCACTCCGAACGCGTCGCCGTACGCCGTCGGGTCCGTGCCCTTCCGGTACTCCACCGGCAGGAAGGTGTTCTCGTTGCGCTGGGTGTACGGGTGGAGGATCAGGTCCTCGGCGTGCGCGTCGCGGACGAGCGTGGTCTCGGTGCCGAGCCGGCCGCTCGCGTCGCGGGGCAGGATCAGGTCGATGGTGGGCCCGATGCCCTGCGCGTACGAGGCGATCCAGCGCAGTCCCTCGGGTGTGACCAGGTCGGCGACGGTGCGCGGGTCACCGGCGGCGACGAAGTCGTAGGGACGGCTGGTGGCGCTGGAGAGCAGCACCACGCGCGGGGAGTCCACCAGTTCGGCGAGCCGCTGGATGCTGCTGGGCTCGAAGGACTGCAGGAAGAGCGGGGAGTTCGCGCGGTGGCGTCCGTAACGGCGCAGCAGCCTGGCGAGCCGCTCCTCCAGCGGGAGGCCGATGGAGCGGAAGTAGGTGGGGTGCTTGGTCTCGACGTGCAGCCACACCTCGCGGCCGAGGCGGCGGCCCTCGTCCTCGGCCCAGCGCAGCACCTCCTCGAAGGTGGGCACGGCCCAGCGGCCGTCGTAGAGGGTGTTCCGCTGGCGGACGGCGGGGATGCGCTCCTTGGCCCGCAGGGTCTTGAGCTCGGCGAGCGTGAAGTCCTCGGTGAACCAGCCGGTGACGGCGGTGCCGTCGACGGTCTTCGTGGTCCTGCGGGAGGTGAACTCGGGGTGGTCGGCGACGTCGGTGGTGCCGCCGATCTCGTTCTCGTGGCGGCAGACCAGGTGGCCGTCCTTGGTGGGGACGAGGTCCTGCTCGATGACGTGGGCGCCGAGTTCGAGGGCGAGCTGGTAGGAGCCGAGGGTGTGCTCGGGGCGGTAGCCGCAGGCGCCGCGGTGGCCGATGACGTACGGGACGGGCAGCGCGCGGTAGCCGCGGCCGCGGCCCTGGCTGCGGGCGGCCGGCTCGCCGTCGGCGGCGACGGCCGACTGCACGGCCTGCGCGGTGCCGCCGGCGAGGACGGTGGAGCCGCCCAGGACCGCGGCTCCGGCCGCTCCGAGGACCGCTCGTCGGGCCGGGGTCCGGCGCTCGGGCTGGGTCATGAACACTCCTTCGGTGAGCTTCGATGTGATGTCCCGCACCTGTCAAAGACGGGCACGACGCTAGGCGTCGCGGCCCTCCGTGCGGCAGACCTGGGCGGAACATGGCGGAAACACACGTCAACACGGCGTATCCACTCCGTGAACCCGATGTGCGACACACCGTGACCCGCGAGTATCGTCGCCACCTGCACACCGTCGGCTCCGTCCCGAGCCGCACCGCCCCGACACCGCCCCGACACCGGAGGAACCGTTGTCCCGTCTCGCGATCATGAAGGCCATCCTGGGCCCGGTCCTGCGCCTCATGTTCCGGCCTCGCGTCGAGGGCGTCGAGAACGTCCCCGGCACCGGGCCGGTCATCCTCGCGGGCAACCACCTGACGTTCATCGACTCGATGATCATGCCGATCTGCCTGGACCGCCCGGCCTACTTCATCGGCAAGGACGAGTACGTGAAGGGCAAGGGCGTGAAGGGCCGGCTGATGGCCTGGTTCTTCACCAGCGTCGGCATGATCCCGGTGGACCGCGACGGCGGCCGCGGCGGTGTGGCCGCGCTGATGACGGGCCGCCGGATCCTGGAGGAGGGCAAGATCTTCTCCATCTACCCCGAGGGCACCCGCTCCCCCGACGGGCGCCTCTACCGTGGCCGCACCGGCATCGCCCGGCTCACCCTGATGACGGGCGCGCCGGTGGTGCCGTTCGCGATGATCGGCACCGACAAGGTCCAGCCGGGCGGCTCGGGCATCCCGCGTCCCGGCCGGGTGACGGTCCGCTTCGGCGAGCCGATGGAGTTCTCCCGCTACGACGGCATGGACCGCGACCGGTACGTGCTGCGCGCAGTGACGGACTCGGTGATGGCGGAGGTCATGCGGCTTTCGGGCCAGGAGTACGTGGACATGTACGCCACGAAGGCGAAGGAAGCCGCGTAACGGACGCCAACGCGCACGTGAGGGCGCCCCGTACGGAACGTTCCGTACGGGGCGCCCTCACGTGTCGTTCACGTCGTGCGCGTCAGTGCTCGATGCCGTCGGCCAGCTTCTGGCCCCTGAGCAGGAACCAGGCCGCGACCGCCGTCGCGAGCAGGACCGCGGCGCCGGCGCCGGCCGCGAGGCGCAGGCCGTCGACGAAGGCGTCCTGGGCGGCGGTGACCAGGGCGTCGGCCTGGGCCGGGGCGAGGCCCGCGGCGGCCTCGACGGCGCCGCCGAGCGAGTCGTGGGCCGCGGCGGCGGTGTCGGCGGGGAGGCCGGCCGGGGCGGTGAAGTCCCGGTAGACGCCGGTCACGATGGAGCCGAGGAGCGCGATACCGAGGGCCGCGCCCAGCTCGTACGCCGTCTCGGAGACCGCGGAGGCGGAGCCGGCCTGGTCCCGGGGGACGCTGGACAGGATGACGTCGGCGGTGACGGTGAACGCGAAGCCCGCGCCCACGCCGACGACGAGCAGGCTCGCGCCGAGCAGCGGGTATCCGGTGGACTGGCCGAGCGCGGTCAGCGCCGCGAGGGCGAGGCCGATGGCGGCGAGACCGCCGGAGACGACGGACCTGACGGAGAACCGGCGGGCCACGTTGCCCGCGATCAGACCGGCCGTCACCGCGCCGACGGCGGCGGGCAGTTCGGCGAGTCCGGCCTCCAGGGGCTGGCGGCCCTGGACCAGCTGGAAGAACTGGGACAGGAAGAACACCAGGCCGGACAGGCCGAGGATGGTCAGCAGGTCGGCGAGGACGGCGCCGGAGAAGCCGCGGTGGCGGAACAGGCGCATGTCCAGGAGCGGGGCCGGCAGGGTGAGCTGACGGCGCACGAACCAGATCAGAGCGCCGATGCCGAGGACCGCGGCGACCGCGGCTCCGAGGGTGGGGCCCTGGGCGGCGAGCTCCTTGACCGCGTAGACGACGCCGATCATGCCGACGAGCGAGAGACCGACGCTGGGCAGGTCCCAGGGGCCGGACTTCGGGTTCTTCGACTCGGGGATCAGCTTGGCGCCGACGAGGACCAGGACGGCCATCACGGGCAGGTTGATGAGGAAGACCGAGCCCCACCAGAAGTGTTCGAGCAGGAAGCCGCCGACGACCGGTCCCACGGCCGCGCCGGCCGAGGCCATGGCGCCCCAGATGCCGATGGCGAGGCTGCGCTCGCGCGGGTCGTGGAAGAGGTTGCGGATCAGGGCGAGCGTGGACGGCATCAGGGTGGCACCGGCGACACCGAGCAGGGCGCGGGCCAGGATCATCATCTCGGGACTGCTCGCGTAGGCGTTGAGCACGGAGAGGGCACCGAACGCGACGGCGCCGCTGAGCAGCAGCTTCTTGCGGCCGATGCGGTCGCCGAGGCTGCCCATGGAGACCAGGAGTCCGGCGATGACGAAGGAGTAGACGTCGCCGATCCACAGCAGCTGGGTGCCGGACGGCTTGAGGTCCTCGGAGAGGAAGGGCGTCGCGAGGCCGAGGACCGTGGCGTCCACGGCCACGAGCAGCACGGCCAGGACGAGCACGGCGAGGGCGAGCCACCGGCCGGGGCGGCGGACGCCCTCGGTATGGCTCTCGTGCTGCTTCGCACTCGTGACGCTGTCGGTGATCACTTCTCCACGCTCCTGCGCGCTCCGCCGAGCAGCAGCTCGGCGATCATGAATTGGAAGTCGTTGGCGGCGACCCGCCCGTCGGCGACGGCCCAGGCGCCCGAGCCGATCAGCCCGTAGTAGGCCTCGCAGAGCCAGGCGGGCGTCAGGTCGATCCGGAAGACGCCGTCTTCCTGTCCGCGCCGGAAGAGCGCGGCGACCCGGACGTCGATGCGGGCCCAGCCCTCGTTCTGCTGGTCGCCCTCGAAGAGCTGGTTCTCGGTGTAGAGGAAGGCGAGCAGGGGGGCCACGGGCTCCGAGGCGCCGATCAGCCGGCGGACGGCCTCGTCGGCGGGCCCCTCGTCGAGGCGGGCCCCGTCGAGGGCGGCCTCGGTCTCCTCGAGGCACATCTGCTCCAGCGCCCGCACCAGCGCGTCCCGCCCGGCGAAGTGCCGGTGCAGCGTGGCGCGGCCGATCCCGGCGGCCCGGGCGACCTCGTCCATGGTGGCGGTCGCCTTGCGGGAGAGCAGGGCTGCGGCGGCGCGGAGCACCTGGGTGCGGTCGACGGGTGGCATGAGACAACCATACACCGCGTGAGACATGAATGTCTCACGAGATAACCGACGCCTCACCGAGCGGTCTGGGCGACGACGACCTGAAAGGGCAAGTACGTCGACCGGCCCCGGATGCACGAGAAGGCCCCTCGCGGGACCTTCCGGAAGACGCGGTACATCCTGGAGGACGAGTTCGTGGCGCAGAACCACCTCGCCGCCGCCCTGTTGCGGCATGTCGATCCCCGGCTCGGGCTGCTCCGGACGGACTTCGACAGGCTCGCGGACTGGGCGGCGGCGCTGTGACGGGAGGGGCGGTCAGTTCTTGGCGGTGGCCCAGGCGTGCTGGATGACCAGGTCCGCCTTGACCTCGACCAGCTGGGCGGCGACCGCAGACGGGGCCGTGCCGCCGCGGCCGTTGCGGGAGGCGAGGGCGCCGGGGACGTTGAGGACGGTGCGGACCTCGGGGGTGAGGTGCTCGGAGATCTTGGCGAACTGCTCGTCCGTCAGCTCGTCCAGCTCCTTGCCCTCCGCCTCGGCGACCTTCACGCACTCGCCGGCCACCTCGTGCGCCACCCGGAACGGGACGCCCTGCTTGACCAGCCACTCGGCGATGTCGGTGGCGAGGGAGAAGCCGGCCGGGGCGAGCTCCTCCATCCGCTCCCGGTTGACGGTGAGCGTGGCCATCATGCCGGTGAAGGCCGGCAGCAGGACCTCCAGCTGGTCGCAGGAGTCGAAGACCGGCTCCTTGTCCTCCTGGAGGTCCCGGTTGTAGGCCAGCGGCAGCGCCTTCAGCGTCGCCATCAGGCCGGACAGGTTGCCGATGAGCCGGCCGGACTTGCCCCGGGCGAGCTCGGCGATGTCCGGGTTCTTCTTCTGCGGCATGATCGACGAGCCGGTGGAGAAGGCGTCGTGCAGGGTCACGAAGGAGAACTCCTTCGTGTTCCAGATGATGATCTCCTCGGCGATCCGGGAGAGGTTCACGCCGATCATCGCGGTGATGAAGGCGAACTCGGCGACGAAGTCACGGGAGGCCGTGCCGTCGATCGAGTTCCCGGCCGATCCCCGCTCGAAGCCGAGGTCCTTGGCCACGGCCTCCGGGTCGAGCCCCAGCGAGGAGCCGGCGAGCGCGCCGGAGCCGTACGGGGAGACCGCGGTCCGGGTGTCCCACTGCCGCAGCCGCTCGGCGTCCCGGGAGAGCGACTGGACGTGCGCGAGGACGTGGTGGGCGAAGAGCACCGGCTGGGCGTGCTGGAGGTGCGTCCGGCCGGGCATGGCGACGTCCGGGTGCGCCTCGGCGAGGCCGACGAGCGCGTCCTGGAGCTCGGCGATCAGGCCGCCGATGATCCGGGCGTGGTCCCGCAGGTACATCCGGAAGAGCGTGGCGACCTGGTCGTTGCGGGACCGGCCGGCCCGCAGCTTGCCGCCGAGCTCGGCGCCGAGCCGCTCCAGGAGGCCGCGCTCCAGGGCGGTGTGGACGTCCTCGTCGGCGATGGTGCCGGTGAAGGAGCCGTCGGCGACGTCCGCCTCCAGCTGGTCGAGGCCGGCCAGCATGCGGGTCAGCTCGTCCTCGGTGAGGAGCCCGGCCTTGTGCAGCACGCGGGCGTGCGCACGGGAACCGGCGATGTCGTACGGCGCGAGCCGCCAGTCGAAGTGGACGGACGCGGACAGCTTCGCCAGGGCCTCGGCGGGCCCGTCGGCGAACCGGCCGCCCCAGAGCCGGACGTCACCGTTGTTGCTGCTCACAGCTGATGCTCCTCAGGACAGGGTCTGGATGTGCCACCGCCCCCCTGCCGTACCGAACGGCGTACGAGACAGGGAGGCGGCTTGTTCAACGTGCGGGGGTCAGCCCAGGTCGCGCTTCGCGGCGATCTTCGCCGAGAGGGCGAAGATGTCGATGAAGCCCTGCGCCTTCGACTGGTCGAACGTGTCGCCGGTGTCGTACGTGGCCAGGTTGAAGTCGTAGAGCGACTCCTCGGACTTCCGGCCGGTGACGACCGCGCGGCCGCCGTGCAGGGTCATCCGGATGTCGCCGGTGACGTGCTGGTTGGCCTCGTTGATGAAGCCGTCCAGGGCACGCTTGAGCGGCGAGAACCACATGCCGTCGTAGACGAGCTCGCCCCAGCGCTGCTCGACCTGCCGCTTGTAGCGGGCCAGCTCGCGCTCGACGGTGACGCTCTCCAGCTCCTGGTGGGCGGTGATCAGGGCGATCGCGCCGGGAGCCTCGTACACCTCGCGGGACTTGATGCCGACGAGACGGTCCTCGACCATGTCGATCCGGCCGATGCCCTGGGCGCCGGCGCGCTCGTTGAGCTGCTGGATGGCCTGGAGGACGGTGACGGGCTTGCCGTCGACGGCGACCGGGACGCCCTCCTTGAAGGAGATGACGACCTCGTCGGGCTCGCGGGCGAGCGCCGGGTTCTGGGTGTACTCGTAGATGTCCTCGATCGGGGCGTTCCAGATGTCCTCGAGGAAGCCGGTCTCGATGGCGCGGCCGAAGACGTTCTGGTCGATGGAGTACGGGGACTTCTTGGTCGTCGCGATCGGCAGGTTCGCCTTCTCGGCGAAGGCGATGGCCTTGTCGCGGGTCATCGCGTAGTCACGGACCGGGGCGATGCACTTCAGGTCGGGGCCGAGGGCCTGGATGCCGGCCTCGAAGCGGACCTGGTCGTTGCCCTTGCCGGTGCAGCCGTGGGCGACGATCGAGGCGTCGTGCTTCTTGGCGGCGGCGACGAGGTGCTTGACGATGGCCGGCCGCGAGAGGGCGGAGACCAGCGGGTACCGGTCCATGTAGAGGGCGTTGGCCTTGATCGCCGGGAGGCAGTACTCGTCGGCGAACTCGTCCTTGGCGTCCGCGACCTCGGCCTCGACCGCGCCACAGGCGAGCGCGCGCTTGCGGATGACGTCCAGGTCCTCGCCGCCCTGGCCGACGTCCACGGCGACGGCGATGACCTCGGCACCCGTCTCCTCGGCGATCCAGCCGATGGCGACGGAGGTGTCCAGGCCGCCCGAGTAGGCGAGTACGACGCGCTCGGTCACGGGGTTCTCCTTACCTTGCAACCACTGATGGGTATAACTATGCAGTCCTCCGTATGGTTTGTCAAAGCACTCTCACCACAGAGGGAAAGTCGCAGGCCAGAGAGGGTGCGCGACCTCTAGGCTCCGTGCATGAGCAGCGAGGAGCAGCCGCTGGGCGCGGCGATACGGGGGCTGGCGCGCGGGCGCAAGCTCGCTCGGGTCATCGACACCACGCACCCCGGCGCGTGGACCGCCCTCGACGAGGGCATCCGCGTCGCGATCGGCTACGGCGAGATCGAGCGGCCCGCCCACCCCTGGATGAGCACGAGCCGCCTCCCCGCGGCCCTGCGGGCGGCCCTGCGCGCCCCGGCACCCACGGAGTCGCAGCTCGCCCTCGCCCTCTGCGACCCCAGCGGCCTCGTCCGCGAGGCCGCCCTCCCCCACGCGGCCCGCCACCCCGCCGTTCTGCCCCTGGTCGCCGTACGCGCCACCGACTGGGCCGCTCCGGTACGGGACCGGGCCCGCGAGCTCCTGGCCGCGGCCCTGCCCGGCGCGGACGCCGCCACCCTCGGCACGACCGCCCCGGTGATCATCCGCCTGAAGAGCCGACTGCGCGGCGGCGAGGGCGTGGCCCTCCTCCAGGACGTCCTGCGCACCGTCCCGGGCGAAACCGTCTCGGCGCTCTTCCTCAACCGGGACCGCCCCACCCGGCGGCTCGCCTTCACCGCGGCCGTCGAGCGCGGCCTGCTCGACGCCCGCGAGCTGGCCCGGATCGCCGCGTACGACGACGACGCGGCCGTACGGAACCGGGCCGCCGACGCCGCGCTCGCCGTCGGCGTGCCCGACGAGACGCTGCCGCTGCTGCTCGGCGCGCGTTCCGGCGCGGTGCGCTCGGCCGGGGTGATCGCGCTGCGGAAGGCCGGCCGGACGGCCGAGGCGGCGCCGTTCCTGTACGACCGGTCGGGTCTTGTACGGGCCTGCGCCCGCTGGGTGCTCCGCCAGGACGGCCGTGATCCTCTGCCGCTCTACCGGGCGGCCTGCGCCGATGCGGCGACCGTGCCCGACCGGGCGCCGCTCGGGCTCGCCGAGTGCGGCGACCGGAAGGAGGACACGGCAGTGCTGTGGGAGCTGGCCGGGCACGAGCGGGAGCACGTGCGCGCCTCCGCCGTCGCGGGCCTGCGTCTCTTCGAGGCGGACTTCACCCGGCTGCTGCCGCTGCTCGACGACCCGGCGCCCGGTGTCGTACGGGAGGCGGCCCGGGCCCTGCTGCCGTGGGCGGACCGGCTGCCGGAGGCGGAGTTGCTGCGCCGCACGGGGCCGGGCCGGCCGGTGCACGTCCGCGTCCGGGCGTTGCGGCTGTTGCGCGAGCACGGCTCCGTCGCGTACCAGGAGACGGCCCGGCGGCTGGTCGAGGACCCGGATCCGGTGGTGCGGATGCGGGCACGGCGGGCACTCGGCGTCATGGCGTGTGCCGTGCCCAACAGGTGAAACGGGCCGCCGCACACGGCGACGGAAACCGATAATCCGTCACATGGGAAAAACGTATGAACGCATCGACGGACGTCTCCGCGCCTTCATCGAGGCCCAGCCGGTCTTCTTCACCGCCACCGCGCCGCTCGCGGGCGACGGTCATGTGAACCTCTCCCCCAAGGGCCGCCAGGGCACGCTCGTCGTGCTCGACGAACTGACCCTGGCCTATGTGGACTTCGGCGGCAGCGGCGCCGAGACGCTGGCGCATCTGCGGGAGCCGGGCAACGGCCGGATCACGCTCATGTGGACGGCGTTCTCCGGGCCGCCCACCGTGGTGCGGGTGCACGGCACGGGCGAGGCCGTGCTCCGTGACGACCCGCGCTTCGCCGGGCTGTTCGCCCGCTTCCCGGCCGAGGCGGTCGAGGGGCAGGGCGGCGTGCGGGCGATCGTCGTGGTGCGTGCCCGGCGGGTCAGCGACGCCTGCGGCTACGCCGTACCGTTGATGGAGTACCAGGAGGACCGGCAGCTGCACGCGGACTACTTCAACCGCAAGACGGAGGACGAGTTCGACGCGTACTGCGCCCGCAAGGACCATGTGGCGACCAGCCTGGACGGGCTGCCCGCGCTGCCGCTCCCGCTGCCGCCGCTCCCCCGCCCGGCTCAGTAGCGTGGCGGAGCGCAGGCCGGGCGCCTAGCGTCGCCGCCATGCGTACCCTTCTGGCGCTCGGCGTGCTGCTGTTCCCCCTCGTCCAGCCGCCCGCTCCCCTCCCCGCGCGGATGGCGGACACCGGCGGCGGCTCGCAGCTGATCACGGCCGAGGCCGCGGACGCCGGCGCCACGACCGGGACGGTCACCTGGTGGGACCGGCGCGGCGGCCGGTGGGTCAGGGCCGGATCCGCGCCCGCGCGCTTCGGGGCGAACGGGCTCGCCGAGGGGACGGCCCGGCGGCAGGGCACGAACACCACGCCGACCGGGGTCTACGGACTTCCGTACGCCTTCGGGACGGCGCCCGCGCCCACCGGGACGACGTACGGGTACGCGCGGGTCACCGAGCGGTCCTGGTGGTGCCAGGACAACGCGTCGGCCTCGTACAACCGCTGGGTGGAGGGGCTGCCCCGGGACTGCCGGGCCACCGAGGCGGAGCACCTGTCGGCGTACCGCCCGCAGTACGCGCACGCGCTGGTCATCGGCTTCAACTACGCCCGTCCGGTGCGCGGGCGCGGCGCCGGGATCTTCCTGCATGTGAACGGGCGCGGGGCGACGGCCGGTTGTGTGTCCGTGCCGGCGGAGGCGATGCGCCGGATCCTCGCCTGGGCCGATCCGGCCCGCCATCCGCACATCGCCGTCGGCACGCGGGGCGGGCCGACGGCGATCACGCGGTACTGAACGGCCGAGCGGCCGGGCGGCGTCAGCGCTCCTTCTGCGCGAGGCGCAGCAGGTGGTCGGCGAGCGCCTGCCCGCCGGTCGGGTCGCGGGAGATGAGCAGCAGCGTGTCGTCGCCCGCGATCGTGCCGAGGATCGCGTTCAGCTCGGCCTGGTCGATGGCCGACGCGAGGAACTGGGCGGCGCCCGGCGGGGTGCGCAGCACCACCAGGTTGGCGGACGCCTCGGCGGAGATCAGCAGTTCGCCGGAGAGGCGGCGCATCCGCTCCTCCTTGGCGGACTCGCCGAGCGGGGCCTGAGGGGTGCGGAAGCCGCCCTCGCTGGGCACCGCGTAGATCAGTTCGCCGCCCGTGTTGCGGATCTTCACCGCGCCCAGCTCGTCGAGGTCGCGGGAGAGCGTCGCCTGGGTGACGCTCAGTCCGTCGTCCGCGAGGAGCTTGGCCAGCTGGCTCTGCGAGCGCACCGGCTGCCGGTTGAGGATGTCGACGATCCTGCGGTGGCGGGCGGTGCGGGTCTGCGGAACGGACGGCCCGGCGTGTTCGTGTTCCTGCGCGTCGGTCATCGTCGTCTCATTCTCCGGTTCGTCCTTCCCCGTTCACCACGTCGAGGACGCCGGGCAGGGCCCGCAGGAAGGCGTCCACCACCTCGTCTCCGACGGTCAGCGGCGGCATGAGCCGCACGACATCGGGGGCGGGCGCGTTCACCAGGAGACCGGCGTCCTGAGCCGCCTGCTGCACCTGCGGCGCGAGGGACTCGGTGAGCACGATACCCAGGAGCAGGCCCGAGCCACGGACATGGGAGACCAACGGGTGGCCGAGACCCTCGATTCCGTCGCGCAGTTTCTCGCCGAGCCGCTTCACCTCGTCGAGGACGGCGTCGCCGCCGAGGGTGTCCAGGACGGCGAGTCCGGCGGCGCAGGCGACCGGGTTGCCGCCGAAGGTGGTGCCGTGGTGGCCGGGCGTGAAGAGCTCCGCGGCCGGGCCGAAGGCGACGGTCGCGCCGAGCGGGAGGCCGCCGCCGAGGCCCTTGGCGAGGGTGACGATGTCGGGGTCGACGCCCTCGTGGGCCTGGTGCTCGAACCATGTGCCGCAGCGGCCGATGCCGGTCTGCACCTCGTCGAGGACGAGCAGGGTGCCGGTGGCGCGGGTGATCTCGCGGGCGGCCTTGAGGTAGCCGGCGGGCGGGACGACGACGCCGTTCTCGCCCTGCACGGGCTCGATGATGACGAAGGCGGTCTCCTCGGTGACGGCGGCGCGCAGGGCGTCGACGTCCCCGTACGGCACGTGCGTGACGTCGCCGGGCAGCGGCAGGAACGGACCCTGCTTGCCGGGCTGGCCGGTGAGCGCGAGGGAGCCCATGGTCCGGCCGTGGAAGCCGCCGGTGGTGGCGACCATGTGCCCGCGGCCGGTGAGCCGGCCGAGCTTGAAGGCGGCCTCGTTGGCCTCGGCTCCGGAGTTGCAGAAGAACACCTTGCCGGGCCGGCCGAAGAGCTGGAGCAGTTTCTCGGCGAGGGCGACCGGGGGTTCGGCGACGAAGAGGTTGGAGACGTGGCCGAGGGAGGCGATCTGCCGCGACACGGCGTCGACGACGGCCGGGTGGGCGTGGCCGAGGGCGTTGACGGCGATGCCGCCGACGAAGTCGAGGTACTCGTTGCCGTCGGCGTCCCAGACCCTGGCGCCCTCGCCGCGGACGAGCGGCAGCCGGGGCGTGCCGTAGTTGTCCATCAGCGAGCCCTGCCACCGCTGGGTCAGGTCCTGGTTGCTCATTTCGCGTCCCCCTTGGTCCCGTCCGTGGTTCCGTCCGGCACGACCATCGTGCCGATGCCCTCGTCGGTGAAGATCTCCAGCAGGATCGAGTGCTGCACCCGGCCGTCGATGACGCGGGCGGTGGTGACGCCGTTGCGGACGGCGTGCAGGCAGCCCTCCATCTTGGGGACCATGCCGCTGGAGAGCTCGGGCAGCAGCTTCTCCAGCTGGCTCGCGGTGAGCCGGCTGATGACCTCGTCGCTGTTGGGCCAGTCCTCGTAGAGGCCCTCGACGTCGGTCAGCACCATCAGTGTCTCGGCGCCCAGCGCAGCAGCGAGTGCCGCAGCCGCCGTATCAGCATTGACGTTGTAGACATGGTCGTCGTCCTGGGAGCGGGCGATCGAGGAGACGACGGGGATGCGCCCGTCGGCGAGCAGGGCCTCGATCGCGCCGGTGTCGATGTGGGTGATCTCGCCGACCCGGCCGATGTCGACGGTCTCGCCGTCGATCTCCGGCAGGTGCTTGACGGCGGTGATGGTGTGGGCGTCCTCGCCGGTGAGGCCGACGGCGAGCGGACCGTGCTGGTTCAGCAGGTTGACCAGCTCGCGCTGGACCTGCCCGGCGAGCACCATCCGTACGACGTCCATGGCCTCCTCGGTGGTGACGCGCAGGCCGGCCTTGAACTCGCTGACGATGCCGTGCCGGTCGAGCGCGGCGCTGATCTGCGGGCCGCCGCCGTGCACGACGACCGGCTTGAGGCCGGCGTGGCGCAGGAAGACGACGTCCTGGGCGAAGGCGGCCTTGAGGTCCTCGTCGATCATGGCGTTGCCGCCGAACTTGATGACGACGGTCTTGCCGTGGTGGCGGGTGAGCCAGGGCAGCGCCTCGATGAGGGTCTGCGCCTTGGGGAGGGCGGTGTGCTTGCGCGCGGGCGGGTTCGCGCCCGGGTTCTTGGGATCGCTCATGACGAGTACGCGCTGTTCTCGTGGACGTAGTCGGCGGTGAGGTCGTTGGCCCAGATGACGGCGGTCTCGGAGCCGGCGGCGAGGTCGGCGGTGATGACGACCTCCCGGAAGCGCATGTCGACGAGCTCGCGGTCCTCGCCGACGGAGCCGTTCCGGCAGACCCAGACGCCGTTGATGGCGACGTTGAGGCTGTCGGGCTCGAAGGCGGCGGAGGTGGTGCCGATGGCGGAGAGCACCCGGCCCCAGTTGGGGTCCTCGCCGTGGATGGCGCACTTGAGCAGGTTGTTGCGGGCGATGGACCGGCCGACCTCGACGGCGTCGTCCTCGGTGGCCGCGTTGATCACCTCGATCCGGATGTCCTTGCTGGCGCCCTCGGCGTCGCCGATGAGCTGGCGGGCGAGGTCGGCGCAGACCTCCTGGACGGCCTGGGCGAACTCGTCCTGCGCCGGGGTGACGCCGGCGGCACCGGAGGCGAGGAGCAGCACGGTGTCGTTGGTGGACATGCAGCCGTCGGAGTCGACCCGGTCGAAGGTGAGGCGGGTGGCGTGGCGCAGGGCCGCGTCGAGGCCGGGGGCGTCGACGTCGGCGTCGGTGGTGAGGACGACGAGCATGGTGGCGAGGCCGGGGGCGAGCATGCCCGCGCCCTTGGCCATGCCGCCGACGGTCCAGCCGTCCTTGGCGACCACCGACGTCTTGTGGACGGTGTCGGTGGTCTTGATGGCGATGGCGGCCTTCTCGCCGCCGTGCTCGGAGAGCTCGGCCGCGGCCTGCTCGACGCCCGGCAGCAGCTTGTCCATGGGGAGCAGGACGCCGATGAGTCCGGTGGAGGCGACGGCGACCTCACCGGCGCCGGTGTCGTGGCCGGCCTTGGTGAGGACCTCGGCGACCTTCTCGGCGGTGGCGTGGGTGTCCTGGAAGCCCTGCGGGCCGGTGCAGGCGTTGGCGCCGCCGGAGTTGAGGACGACGGCGGTCAGCTCGCCGTCGGCGAGGACCTGCTGGGACCAGAGGACCGGGGCGGCCTTGACGCGGTTGGAGGTGAAGACTCCCGCGGCGGCGCGGCGCGGCCCGGTGTTGACCACGAGGGCCAGGTCCGGGTTGCCGTTCTGCTTGATCCCGGCCGCGATGCCCGCGGCCGTGAATCCCTTCGCTGCGGTGACGCTCATGGAGCGACTCCAATCGTGGAGAGTCCCGTGTCCTCGGGGAGTCCGAGGGCGATGTTCATGCTCTGCACCGCGCCGCCGGCGGTGCCCTTGGTGAGGTTGTCGATGGCGCTGATCACGATGATCCGGTTGGCCACCTCGTCGTACGCGACCTGCACGTGAACGGCGTTGGAACCGTAGACGGAGGCCGTGGCCGGCCACTGGTCCTCGGGGAGGAGGTGGACGAACGGCTCGTCGGCGTACGCCTTCTGGTAGGCGGCGCGCAGGCTCTCGGCGGTGACGCCGGGCCTGGCGGTGGCCGAGCAGGTGGCGAGGATGCCGCGGGGCATGGGCGCGAGGGTGGGCGTGAAGGAGACGGTGACCCGCTCGCCCGCCGCCGCGCTGAGGTTCTGGATCATCTCGGGGGTGTGCCGGTGGCCGCCGCCGACGCCGTACGGGGACATGTTGCCCATGACCTCGCTGCCAAGCAGATGGGGCTTGGCGGCCTTGCCGGCGCCGGAGGTGCCGGAGGCGGCGACGATGACGGCCTCGGGCTCGGCGAGCCCGCCCGCGTACGCCGGGAAGAGCGCGAGCGACACGGCGGTGGGGTAGCAACCGGGCACCGCGATGCGCTTGGACCCCTCCAGCGCGGCGCGGGCACCCGGCAGTTCGGGGAGGCCGTAGGGCCAGGTGCCGGCGTGCGGGGAGCCGTAGAAGGCCTCCCAGTCGGCAGCGTCCTTGAGCCGGAAGTCGGCGCCCATGTCGACGACGAGGACGTCCGGGCCGAGCTGCTCGGCGACGGCGGCGGACTGTCCGTGCGGCAGGGCGAGGAAGACGACGTCGTGGCCGGCGAGGGCCTCGGGGGTGGTCTCGGTGAGCACCCGGTCGGCGAGCGGCAGCAGGTGCGGCTGGAGGCCGCCGAGCCGCTGACCGGCGTTGGAGTGGCCGGTCAGGGTGCCGATCTCGACCTCGGGGTGGGCGAGGAGGAGGCGCAGGAGCTCTCCGCCCGCGTATCCGCTCGCGCCCGCGACTGCTGCTCGTACCGTCATCGAAACCCTCCTCATAGATGGCATGACTATACGAGCTCTCGCAGTTTTATGCAAAGCCCCGTTGTCACATCCCGGCGGGCGGCGGCGTCAACGGATCGACGACCCACCGAAGAGGAGTGATGCCCCATGGGCGAGGACGCGTTCCTGACCGCCCTCACCGCACGGTTCGACGCCGAGGAGGAGCGGCTGCGGGCCGTGGCCCGGCGGATGCTCGGAGGGTACGGGGACGTCGCGGGCGTCCTCGCGGAGGCGCGCGCGGGGGTGGGCGACGGGGTGCGGGAATGGCTGGCCGCGGTGGTGGGGCGGGCGTGCGTACGGCGGCTCCAGGGCCGGCGGGACTCCGAGCCGCCGAGCCCGCCCCGGGCGACGACCGACGAGGCCGACGCCCTGCGCCCGACGGACTCCCAGCCGACGGGCGCGCCCCGGGCGATCGAAGGAGTCGAACCCGTGTGGCCGGCGGACTCCCAGCCGCCAGGCCGGCCCCGGACAACGACCGACGGAGCCGAGGCCCTGCGCCCGACGGACTCCCAGCCGCCCGGCCCGCCCCGGACAACCACCGGCAGGGCCGACGCCCCGCGCCCGACGGACTCCCAGCCACCAGACCCGCCCCGGACAACCACCGGCAGGGCCGACGCCCCGCGCCCGACGGACTCCCAGCCGCCCGACCCGCCCCGGACAACCACCGGCAGGGCCGACGCCCCGCGCCCGACGGACTCCCAGCCGCCCGACCCGCCCCGGACAACCACCGGCAGGGCCGACGCCCCGCGCCCGACGGACTCCCAGCCGCCCGACCCGCCCCGGTCGTCCGAAGGGGTCGACGCCGTGTGGCTGGCGCTGCTCGTGGTCCTCGACGCCCTCGGGCCGGACGAGCGACTCGCGTACGTCCTGCACGAGCTGTTCGGCCTGCCCCTCGACGCCACCGCGCGGATCACCGGCGGCACCCCCGAGGAGGCCGGCCGGCTCGCCCGCGCGGCCCGGCGACGGGTGCGGGGCGGCGGCCCGGACGGCCGGCGCGGACCGGACCCGGAGGGTCAGCGAGGGCGGGGCGGCGGGCCCGGCCGGGACCCGGCGCGGCAGCGCGCAGTCGTCGAGTCGGGGTCCGGCTGGGACCCGGCGCGGCAGCGCATGGCCGTCGGGTCGGGGTCCGGCCGGGAGCCCGCTCAGCAGCGCGCGGTCGTCGAGTCCTTCCTGGCCGCCGCCCGCGCCCGCGACCCCCGCGCCCTCGCCGCCCTCCTCCACCCGGACGTCGTCGCCCACTCGGCCCACGGCACCGCCCACGGCCCCGCCGCCGTCGCCGAGGGCGCGGCGGCGGCCTTCGCCCGTACCGCGGCCGACGCGACCCGGCGCGCGCTGATCGACGGCGCGATCGGCGTGGTGGCCTTCGCCTCGGGCCGGCCGGTGAGGGCGGTGGCGTTCACCCTGCACGAGGGCCGGATCGTGGCGCTGGACATCACGACGGGTGAGGAGCGGGTGCGGGGGCTGACGCTGGCGTTCCCGGACGCGTGAGGCGGGACGACCCCGCCCTGCGGGCCAGGGGCGCCGCGGGGGGGGCTGGCGTTCCCGGACGCGCGAGGGGCGGCGGCCCGCAGTGCGGGCCCGGGGCGCCGCGGGGGCTGGGGTTCCCGGACGCGCGAGGGGGCGGCGCGGCCCACCGGGCAGGCCGGCGCCCGCGGGAGCTGGGGAGACCCGCCGTGCGGGCCAGACTGCCGCGGGGGGGCGGGGCGGAAACCCGCCGTGCAGGGAGGGCGCCGCAGGGGCGGGGCGGAAACCCGCCGTGCAGGCCAGACCGCCGCGGGGGGAAACCCGCCGTGCAGGCCAGACCGCCGCGGGGGGCGGGGCGGAAACCCGCCGTGCAGGCCAGGCGCCGCGGGGCGGGGCGCCCCGGGCCGGCCTTGGCGGAGGCTCAGGCCGGGGGCGCCGCCGGGGGCGGGGCGCCGCGGGGCGGGCCTCCGCCCCGCCCGGGCCTGGTGGCACCCGGGCCGGGCGTCGACGGAAAACCGCATGCGCGCGCCCGCCACTCCCCCGTACGCTCGGTGCCATGTCTACGCCCCGAATCTCCTAGCTACAGGACCCGCTTCCACGCCACCCGTGTGTCCTCAAGCTTGTTCGGAGCGTCATCCCATGATCACCATCCGTGGTGTCGACGTGCGCGTCGGCGCCCGTCTCCTGCTGTCCGAGATCTCCTTCACCGTCGCGCCCGGCGACCGGATCGGCCTCGTCGGCCGCAACGGAGCCGGCAAGACCACCCTGCTGCACACCCTGGCCGGGCTGCGCGCGCCGGCCGCCGGGCGCGTGACGCGCACCGGTCCCGTCGCGCATCTGGCGCAGGACTCGCGCGCCGCCGATCCCGCCCTCTCCGTCACCGACCGGATCCTGTCCGCGCGGGGGATGGACGTGGCCGTGCGGCGGCTGCACGAGGCGGCCGACCGGCTCGCGGCGGCAGCCGACGACAGGGCCATGGAGGCGTACGCGCGGGCCGAGGCCGCGTTCGAGGCGTGCGGCGGGTACGCGGCGGAGGCCGAGGCGGCGCGGGTGGCCGCGGGCCTCGGGCTGCCGGCCGACGTGATGGGCCGGCCCGTCGGCACACTGTCCGGCGGGCAGAAGCGCCGGGTCGAGCTGGCCCGGATCCTGTTCGCGGGCCACGGCCGGGAGGGCACGCTGCTGCTCGACGAGCCGACGAACCACCTGGACGCGGACTCGGTGGCCTGGCTGCGCGGTCATCTCGCCTCCCACCAGGGCGGTCTGGTGCTCATCAGCCATGACCTGGACCTGATCGGGGACACCGTCAACCGGGTCTTCCATCTCGATCCGCAGCGCGCGACGGTCGACGTCCACAACACCGGCTGGGCCGCGTACCTCACCCAGCGGGACGCGGACGAGCGGCGCCGTACCCGCGAGCGCGCCAACGCCGAACGCAAGGCGGCGGCGCTGCACGCGCAGGCGGACAAGATGAAGGCCCGTGCGGGGGCCGCGGTCACCGCGCGCAGCATGGCGCGCCGCGCCGACCGGCTGCTGGACGGCGTGGAGGCGGTCCGGCGCACCGAGCAGGTGGCCCGCATCCGCCTCCCGGAGCCGGCGCCGTGCGGCCGGACGCCGCTGGGCGCGGTGTCGCTGACCAAGGGGTACGGGGGCGGGCGGCCGGTCCTGGACGGGGTGGACCTGGCGGTGGACCGGGGCAGCCGGCTCGTCGTGCTCGGGCTCAACGGCGCGGGCAAGACGACGCTGCTCCGCCTGCTGGCCGGGCAGGAGACGCCGGACGCGGGCCGCGTGGTCCACGGGCACGGGCTGCGGCTCGGCTACTTCGCGCAGGAGCACGAGACCATCGACCCGTCCCGCACGGTCCGGGAGAACCTGGCTGTCGCCGCCCCGCACCTGACCGACGGCGAGGTCCGCCGCGTCCTCGGCGCGTTCCTGTTCCGGGGCGACGACGCCGACAAGCCGGCCGGGGTCCTGTCGGGCGGCGAGAAGACCCGGCTCGCGCTCGCGGGCCTGGTCCACTCGGGCGCGAACGTCCTGCTCCTCGACGAGCCGACGAACAACCTGGACCCGGCCTCGCGTGACGAGGTCCTGGCGGCCGTCGGCACGTACCCCGGCGCGATCGTCATGGTCACGCACGACGAGGGCGCGATCGACGCGCTGCGTCCGGAGCGGGTGCTGGTGCTGCCGGAGGCGGAGGAGGACCTGTGGAACGAGGGCTACCGGGACCTGGTCACCCTCGCCTGACGGCCCGCCGCCGTACCGCCCTCTCCCTCGCGCCCGGCCGCCTGGCCGTCCCTCTTCACGGCCTTCAGGATCACGAACTTCGGGTCGCTCGCGACGAGTTCGCTGTTCCCGAAGATCCGCCGCAGGGTGACGTGGTAGCCGAGGTGCCGGTTGCCGACCACCCACAGCTCCCCGCCGGGCCGCAGGGCCCGGCGGGCGTCGGCGAACATCCGGCGGGCGGTGCGGTCGGTGGTGGCCTGGTGGCTGTGGAACGGCGGGTTGTTGAGCACCAGGTCCACGGAGCCGGGCGCCGCGTCGGCGAGCCCGTCGCCCACCTGGAACTCGGCCTTGCGCCCCTCCCCCGCGTGGTGGCGGAAGTTCTCCTCGGCCGAGGCGACGGCCTGGTACGACTCGTCGGTGAAGAGCAGCTCCGCCTCGGGCTCGGCGAGCGCGACGGCGAGGCCGACGACGCCGTTGCCGCAGCCGAGGTCGACGACCCGGGCGGCGCCGAGACCGGCCGGCAGGTGCTGCAGGAAGAACCGCGTGCCGATGTCGAGGCGGTCGGCGCAGAAGACGCCGGCCTGGTTGACGACGGTCCGCCCGGCGAGCCGGCCCGGGGCGTCGGCGGGCAGCTCGTACGTGTGGGGCCACGGATTGGCGTCCCGTACGCGAGCCGGGTCCGGCGTCGTGTGGATCAGCCGGGCCTTCTTCACGGCAAGGGAGGTCCGGGTCGGGCCGAGGATCGTCTCGAACAGGCTCAGGGTGGAGGTGTGGATCTCCTTCACCATCCCGGTGCCGACGATCACGGTTCCCTCGTGCACGGCCGGGGCGAGCCGGTGCAGCTGGTCCTCCAGGAGCGCGAGGCTCTTCGGGACGCGGACGAGTAGCACGTCGACGCGCTCGGGCGGCGGGTCCTGCGTCGTCAGCAGGCGCACGGCGTCGGGGGCGGCCCCGGAGCGGGCCAGGTTCTCGGCGGTGGCGGTGCGGCCGAGGTACGAGTCGGAGATCTGCACCGGCTCACCGGCGCCGGCCGCCGCGAGCGCGGTGACGAGCGCGCCCCAGCGGTCGCCGACGACCACGACGGTGCCGGAGAGGTCGGTACCGGTCTCGGCGAGGTGGCCGAGGAGGTACTCGTCGGCCGCGTCCCAGGCGCGCAGCGGGTCGCGCGGGTCGGCCGGGTGGCGGGTGAGCGGGAAGGTGCCCCATGACGTGGTCAGACGGTTCATCGTGCGCACCAGGCTAGCCGGTGCGGTGGGGACGGCGGGTGCGGCGCCTTCGTGGTGCGGGCGGGCAGCAGGGCGGAGGCGCCCGCCTCACCCCACCGCCGCCGCGAGCTGCAGGTGCCACACGCCCGGGCGCCCCGTCAGCGTGACCGTCGACAGGGGGCGGACGTCCACGTTCCAGTACGTCGCGGGCGGGGCCTTGAGGGCGTAGACGAGGGCGGCGCGGACCACCGCCGGCTCGGCGACGGCCACGATGGCGACGCCGTCGTCGGCGGGACGGGTGTCGAGCCAGCCGCCGACGCGCGTGATGAAGGAGAGCAGCGTCTCGCCGCCGTGCGGGGCCGTGCGCGGGTCGCTGAGCCAGGTGTCGACGGCGGCCGGTTCGAGGGCGGCGACGTCGGCGAGGGTGAGGCCGCGCCAGCGGCCCATGTCGCAGTCGCGGAGGGCCGGCTGGGCGAGCGGCGCGTAGCCGAGGGCGGTGCCGGTGGCGCGGCTGCGGGGCGTCGGGGAGCAGTAGCGGAGCTCGGCCGCGCCGAGCGGGATCAGCCGTGGCGCGGCGAGCTGCACCTCGTACCAGCCGGCCTCGTCGAGCGGCCGGTCGTCGTCGAAGCGTTCGGCGAGCAGGGAGGAGCTGCGTGCCGCCGCGACCAGCGTGAGCCGAAGACCCATGGCGGGATCGTGAGGCCGGTGGCGCCGCTGGTCAAGGGGTGTCGGCGGGGACGTCCGGGTCGGGCGCCCACGGCCGCCCGAGTGCCGTCGACTTGTCCGGATTCCGCAGTGGCGTGAATCCGGCCTTTTGGCGGCCGCAGTGGACGTCGGTGTCTCTCACCCCACCAGCTCGTCGATGGCGGTCCGCAGCCTCCGTACGCCCTCGATGATCTCCGCCGGGCCCGCGACACCCGCGAAACTCAGCCGGATGTGGCCGGCGGGCGGCTCGGCGGCGAAGTAGGGGCGGCCGGGTGCGACGGCGACGCCGGTGTGCAGGGCGGTGGGGAGGAGGGCGGCTTCGGGGAGGGTGTCGGGGAGGCGGAGCCAGAGGTGGTAGCCGCCGGAGGGCACGTGGGGCAGGGCGAGTTCGGGGAGGTGGCGGGCGACGGCGGCGGTCATGGTGTCGCGGCGGCTCTTCAGCTCCTGGGAGACGGCTCGCAGATGGCGGTTCCAGGCCGGCGACCCGACGAGTTCGAGGGCGGTCTCCTGGAGCGGCCGTGGCACGAAGAAGCTGTCGACGACCTGGATGGCGCGGAGCCGTTCGAGGACGGGGCCGCGGGCGGCGAGCGCGCCGACGCGGAGGCTCGCAGAGGTGATCTTGGTGAGCGAGCAGACGTGGACGACGACGCCGTCGGGGTCGTCGGCGGCGAGGGTCGGCGGCAGCGGGCCGGAGTCCTCGTGGACGAGGCGGCGGGCGAAGTCGTCCTCGATGACGAAGGCGCCCGCGGCGCGGGCGATGCGGACGACGGCGGCCCGGCGTTCGACGGAGAGCGCGGCGCCGGTGGGGTTCTGGAAGAGCGGCTGGCAGACGACGACGCGCGCACCGGTGGCGCGGAAGGCGGCTTCGAGGAGGTCGGGCCGGATGCCGTCGGCGTCGGTGGGGACGGGCACGGGCCGCAGGCCGGCGGCGCGGGCGACGGCCAGCATGCCGGGGTAGGTGGGCGATTCGACGAGGACGGGGGTGCCGGGCGCGCCGAGCGCGCGCAGGGCGGTGGTGAGGGCGGACTGGCCGCCGGCGGTGATGAGGACCTCGGCGGCGGTCACCCCGCCGCCGATCTCGCGGGCGAACCAGGCGCGCAGTTCGGGCAGTCCGTCGGCGGGCGGGCGGCTCCAGGCGCCGGGGCGGCGGCCGGCCCGGGCGAGGGCGGCGGCGAGGGCGCGTTCGGGCTGGAGGATGGGGTGGAGGTAGCCGCCGTTGAACTCGATGACGCCGGTCGGGGGCGTGGCGAGGGTGACGAGGAGGCCGGAGGCGTCGACGGCGCGCGGGACGGCGTCGCCGCCCGCCCCGGTGTCGGCGCTGAGGGCGAGTTGCTGCCAGGAGGTGTCGCCGGTGGGGGGCGTGGCGGTGCGGGTCTCGGCGCGGTAGGCGCCGGCGCCGGGGCGGGTGACGACGAGGCCCTCGGCGGCGAGCTGGGCGAGGGCGCGGGTGACGGTGACCGGGGAGACGTGGTGGCGCTCGACGAGGGTGCGACTTGACGGCAGCTTCTCACCAGGTGAGTAGCGGTTGAGTTCCGCTTTCAGCAATTCCGTCAGTTCATCGACACTGCTACGCTGTTGCATGACAGCACAGAATAGCGCTACCAGCCCGAGCACGATAGCGGTCACCGCTACCGGCACCCGCCCCGCCGTGAACTCGGGCACCCTGCTCGCCGCGCTCGGCGTGATCTGCTTCTCCCTCACCTTCCCGTCGACGGTGTGGGGCCTGGAGAGCTTCGGCCCCTGGTCCCTGGTCGCCGTCCGCTCGGTGCTCGCCGCGCTCATCGCGGGCGCCTTCCTGCTGGCGGGCCGGGTGCCGCTGCCGGAGCGCCGCCACTGGGCCGGGCTGGCCGTCGTCGGCGGCGGGGTCGTGGTGGGCTTCCCGCTGCTCACGACGCTGGCACTGCAGACCTCGACGACCTCGCACGCCGCCGTGGTCGTCGGCCTGCTGCCGCTCACCACGGCGACGTTCGCCGCGATCCGTACCGGCCGGCGCCCGTCCCGTACGTTCTGGATCGCGGCCGTCTCGGGCGCGGTCGTCGTGCTCGCGTTCACCCTCCAGCAGAGCGGCGGTGCGCTGTCGACCGGCGATCTGTACCTCTTCGGCGCGCTGCTGGTGTGCGCCGCCGGGTACACCGAGGGCGGGCGGCTCGCGAAGCTGATGCCGGGCTGGCACGTGATCGGCTGGGCGCTGGTGCTGTGCCTGCCGCTGATGGCGGCGGCCGCGGTCGTGGCCCTCGCGCACGAGCCGGTGCACTTCACCGCGCACGGCGTCATCGGGCTGGTGTGGGTGGCGGCCGGCTCGACCTTCTTCGGCCTGTACGTCTGGTACCGGGGCATGGCCGCGATCGGCATCCCGCGCGCCAGCCAGCTGCAGCTCGCCCAGCCGCTGATGACCCTCGTCTGGTCGGTGACCGTGCTCGGCGAGGACCTCGCGCCCGCCGCCCCGCTCGCGGCTGTCGGCGTCCTGGTCTGCATCGCGGTGACCCAGCGGGCGAAGAGCTGAGACGGAGGTCACAATGGCAGACGTAGACTCCGAGTAGGGCAGGCCCAGGCGCGAGGAGGTCACCCATGCGTGCGTCCAAGGGCGACAGGCTGGTGGTGCACGGCCGTACGGTCGGCCAGCACGAACGTACCGCCGAGGTCGTTCAGGTCATGGGCGAGAACGGCAACCCCCCGTTCCGCGTGAAGTTCGACGACGACGGCCACGAGGCCGTGGTGCTGCCGGGCCCCGACACCACCGTCCGCCACCGTCCGCAGGCCGGAGGCCAGTGAGCCCCCGGCTCTCCCGCCGCCGAGGCGGCGCCAGGGCACGGCCGCATCCGCCGGGCAGGCTCTAGGCGTCCACGGCGGACGTCAGCGCGCCCAGCGGGTCCTTCGCCACCTCGCGGGCCGCGAAGTAGCAGTGTCCGCCGACGGTGGCGTACGTCCGGGCGAGCCGCACGTGCCGGGCCAGCTCCGCCGGGTCCTGCCAGGCGGCCGGCTGCGCCGGGTCGCCCACCTTGTAGAGCGCCTCGCCGAGATAGAGCCGTACGCCGGTGCCCCGGACCGCCGCGTCCCACCAGGGCACGAGCTTGGCGTAGTCACAGGCGTCGTAGCCGATGTTCCAGTAGAGCTGCGGCATCACGTAGTCGAGCCAGCCCTCGCGGACCCAGTGACGGGTGTCGGCGTAGAGGTCGTCGTAGCTCTGCCCGCCGCGGGTGTCCGAGCCCTCCGGATCGGTGCCGGCGTTGCGCCAGACCCCGAACGGGCTGATCCCGAAGGCGACCGAGGGCTTCACCTCCTTGATCCGGGTCGCTGTCTCCCGCACCAGCAGATCGACGTTGTTCCGCCGCCAGGCCGCCCGGTCCGCGAACCCGGCCCCGTAGCGGGCGTACGCGTCGTCGTCGGCGATGGACTGCCCGGCGACCGGATACGGGTAGAAGTAGTCGTCCCAGTGCAGCGCGTCGATGTCGTAGCGGCGTACGGCGTCGAGCATGGCGTCCTGGACATGGCGCCGGACCTCGGGCAGGCCCGGGTTGTAGAGCAGCCCGCCGGCGTAGACCAGGGCCCACTCGGGGTGGCGCCGCACGGGGTGGCCCGGGGCCAGCCGTGACGGGTCGGAGTGGGAGGCCACGCGGTACGGGTTGCACCAGGCGTGCAGTTCCAGGCCGCGCGCGTGCGCCTCGGTGACGGCGGTGCCGAGCGGGTCCCAGCCCGGGTCGGTGCCCTGAGTGCCGGTGAGGCACTCGGCCCAGGGCTCGTACGGGGAGGGCCACAGGGCGTCGGCGGAGGGCCGGATCTGGAGGACGACCGCGGTCATCCGGCGCCGTACCGCGAGGTCGAGCAGGCCGGTCAGCTCGGCGCGCTGCTCGGCGGCCGTGAGGCCCGGCCGGGACGGGAAGTCGCGGTTGGTGATCGTCGCGACCCACATGCCCCGGAACTCCTTCGCCCGGCGGCGGCCGTCCGGTCTCCCGCCCGCGGGTCCGGACGCGGGCCCGAGCACGCCCCCCGCCGCCCCCGCTCCCGCCCGCTCGCCCGCGCGCCCGAGCGCGTCCCCCGCCGCCCCCGCGTCGCCGGCCCCGATCCCCCACGCGGCCAGCGCCGCCCCCGCCACAAACCCTCTTCTCCCGATCCGCGGCATTTGTCACCCTCGCTATCGGATACGTCACAGCCCATCGGACAGCATGCCCACCCCAGAACGATCGATCATCGGGCGTGTCGGGAGTAACGTCGTGGGGTCGAGGCGGACGCACCGGAATCACACGGGCCCGCCGCCAGCACAGAGCGAAAGGCACGAGGTGACGGACTCCATGGCCGACATTGAGCGCGTCGGAGTGGTGGGCTGCGGCCAGATGGGCGCGGGCATCGCGGAGGTGTGTGCCCGCAGCGGGCTCGAGGTGAAGGTCGCCGAGACCACCGGCGAGGCGCTGGAGCTCGGCCGCACGCGGCTGACCAACTCGCTCACCAAGGCCGCCGAACGCGGCAAGATCAGCGAGGAGGAGCGCGACCAGGCGCTCGCCCGGCTCAGCTTCACCACCGACCTGGGCGAGTTCGCCGACCGCGACCTCGTGATCGAGGCCGTCGTGGAGAACGAGCAGGTCAAGACCGAGATCTTCCAGGTGCTCGACCAGGTGGTGACCCGGCCGGACGCCATCCTGGCCTCGAACACCTCCTCCATCCCGCTGGTGAAGCTGGCCGTGGCGACCTCTCGCCCCGACAACGTCATCGGCATCCACTTCTTCAACCCGGCGCCGGTGCAGAAGCTCGTCGAGCTGATCCCCGCCCTCACCACCTCCGAGGGCACGATCAGCCGGGCGCAGCTGTTCGCCGAGAAGGTGCTCGGCAAGCACGCGATCCGCGCCCAGGACCGCTCGGGCTTCGTGGTGAACGCGCTGCTCGTGCCGTACCTGCTCTCCGCGATCCGGATGTTCGAGTCGGGCATCGCGAGCCGCGAGGACATCGACAACGGCATGGAGTTCGGCTGCGCCCACCCGATGGGCCCGCTGAAGCTCTCGGACCTGATCGGTCTGGACACGATCGCGTCGATCGCCGACTCGATGTACGCCGAGTACAAGGAGCCGCTGTACGCCGCTCCTCCGCTGCTCCAGCGCATGGTGGACGCGGGCCGTCTGGGCCGCAAGACCGGCTCGGGCTTCTACCCGTACTCCTGAGCGTCGCACTGATGAGACCGCACTCCTGAGACCCCGGGAGTGCCGATCGGACGGCCCGTACACCGCACAGGTACGGGCCGTCCGGCTTTTCCGCGCGCGGCGCGCCCCGGCTCAGCCGAGCCGCAGGTGGTGCAGCATCAGCAGCCCGGCCGCCGTGCCGGCGGCGGGGACCCGCCCCCGGGCGACCAGGTCGGGGACGGATTTGAGCGGCACCCACTCCAGGCGGGAGGACTCGAAGGCGTCGCGCGGCGGCCCGGTCCAGTGGGCCTCCTCGCTCCAGTAGAGGTGGTGGCGGGCGTCGCTGAGGCCGCCCTCCGGCTCGACGGTGAGCAGCGGGCGCAGCGGGCCTGGGCGCCAGCCGGTCTCCTCCTCCATCTCGCGTGCGGCGGCGGCCTCGATCTCCTCGCCGTCCTCGACGACGCCGGCGGCGAGTTCCCAGCCCCAGCTGTCGGTGATGAAGCGATGACGCCAGAGCAGCAGGACCTCGTCGGAGGCGTTGACGGCGGTCGCGGCGGCGACCGGGCGGAGCCGGATCAGATAGTGGTCGAGGCGGCGGCCGTCGGGGAGTTCGACGTCCGCGAGGTTGACCCGGAACCAGCGGTTCTCATAGACGGATTGTTCGCTTAACTTCGTCCACTGCACGTTCTTGCCACCTTCCGACTGGTCGGTGATTACCTGGTGGCAATATCGCAGCAGTTACCGGGTCGCAAGGACACGCTCACAGAGGCACGCGCAGCGCACCGCCGACGATGTCGGCCGCTTCGCGCGCCTGGGCCTCCCCGCTCGCCAGCAGCTCCTCCCGGACCAGCCGCAGCCGGTCCCGCAGCCGCCGCGACTCCATCCCGCGCGCCCGCTCCGTCATCTCCACGGCCGTGCCCGCCGCCCGGTCCGGCTCGCCCTGCCGCAGCTCGATCCGGCACAGCATGGCGAGCCGGTGCACCCGCCCCCGGTCGTGCGCCGGGGTCCCGACAGCCGCCGCCGCGTGCTCGTGGGCCGCGCCGAGTTCACCCAGACTGAGGAGGGCCTCGGCGACCTGCACATTGACGAGCCCGGGCTGGACGTAGCCGGTCTCGGCCGGTTCA
Source organism: Streptomyces sp. NPDC101160 (assembly GCF_044768205.1). Lineage (NCBI taxonomy): Bacteria > Bacillati > Actinomycetota > Actinomycetes > Kitasatosporales > Streptomycetaceae > Streptomyces > Streptomyces sp. NPDC101160. The sequence goes on from NZ_JBIWPJ010000008.1 coordinate 223,290, forward strand.
CTGCCCGGCCGGATCCGCTCCGCCTCGGCCTCGGCCCGCATGACGCAGCCCAGCGCCGCGGCGCCGTCGCCCAGATGCGCGTACGCCTTCGCCTGCATCGCCGTCAGATCGGCGGCGAGCGCGGGCGTGATCTCCCGCCCCGCCGAACGCAGCGCCGCCTCCGCGAACGCCACCGCCTGCCGGTACTCCCCCATGAACAGCGACTGGTTGACGAGCAGCGCCACCACATACGCGCCGAGGCCCCGGTCGCCACTCGCCTTCGCGAGCCGCAGCGCCTGGTGGAAGTAGCGCTGGGCCAGACCCTGGACGTCGGAGTCGTACGCGCAGATCCCGGCCACCGCCACGAGGCCGCCGGCCGCCCGGTGCAGCCGCCGGCCGAGCGCGTCCCCGTAACCGCCGCGCAGCAGCGGCGCGGTCTCGGCATTGAGGAAGCCGACGATCCGGGCGCCGGTCGCCATGCCGCCGGCCTTGCGGTACATCTGCTCGTAGTGCGCCCGGGCCGCGCTCAGCAGGGACACGTCGGCGGCGGAGACCCGGGTCAGACCCTCCCGCGAGACATCGGTGTCCTCCGGCGGGTTCTCCCACTCCCACACCGGCAGCACGGCCGGGGTGCCGGTCACCGCGGGCGCGCCGCGGACGTGCGGGCGCCGCTGCTCGTCGGAGCGCCACAGGGCGGTGGCCCGCTCGACGAAGCCGGAGAGCGGCGTGCCGGGCGCCGGGAGGCCCGCGCCCCGAGCGCCGCTCGCATCGCCCACTCCGAGGCCGATGTCGTCGAGGGTGACCGTGCGGTGCAGCCGGCCGGCGAGCACCTCGCAGATCAGGTCGGGCACCTGGCCGCGCGGCCGCTGGCCCTTCAACCAGCGGGCGACGGCGGTGTGTTCGTAGCGCAGGGCGAGGCCCCTGGCGCGGCCCGCCTGGTTCACCCGGGCGGCGAGACCGGCGTGGGAGATGCCCGCTTCGACGAGCAGGGCGTCCAGCAGGGCGTTGGGGAGGGAGTTGGGCTGCATGGGACCGCTCCGGTGGCTCCTGGCTGCGGTGATTCGGTGCGCTCAGACTAGTGAATGCCGGTTTCGCACGGGGTGTGAACGAAGTGCTCGTTTCTCCGCTCCGCGCGCGGTGCCGAAGTCGCCCCGTTACCGGTTGACTTGGCTCCCTCGCCGCAAGGGCGAGAACGACCGGGCCGCCGGCTCCCCCTCATACAGTGCGGTCGCCCGGTCCGCGCGCCGTCCGCGCTGTCGATCTGCCCGACACTCCGTGGCAGCGCGGACGGCGCCGGCCACCGCCCGCTCCCGTCAGTGCGGGGAGGGCGTGGGCCGGGTACGGCGCAGCCCGGGTTCGGCGGGCTGCGCCGGTACCCGGACGCGGTCGTTGCGCACGACGAGCAGCGCGACGTCGTCGGCGAGCCGGCCGCCGGTGTGGCGGAGCAGCGCGGCGTGCACCCGGCGGACGACGGCGGCCGGCGGCTCGCACGCCGCACCGGCGAGGACGGCGGCCAGCGGGAAGAACCGGCCCCGGCCGTCCCGGGCCTCCTCGGCGCCGTCGGTGTGCAGGACCAGCGTCTGGCCGGGCAGCAGCCGCGGCGCGCGGTACGGCACGAGCTCGGCGGGGAGCGGGAAGGCGCCGAGCGGCGGCAGCGGGTCGCCGACGGGCACGGGCTCGACCCGGCGGCCGCCGATCCGGTACGGGCCGGGGTGGCCGCAGCAGAGGACGTCGAGGGCCCCGTCGGAGCGGATCTCCAGGAGCATCAGGGTCACGAACTCCTCGGCCGCCGGATGCTCGGGCGCCCGCCCGGCCCGCGCCGGGTGCTCCTCCCGGGCCCGCTCGCACAGGTGCCGGCCGAGCGCCCGGTCGAGCCGGCGCAGCACGCCCGCGAGTTCGGGCTCGTCGTGGACGGCCTCGCGGAAGCTGCCGAGCACGGCCACCACCGCCCCGAGCGCGGCGAGCCCGTGCCCCCGCACGTCCCCGATGACGATCCGCACCCCGTACGGCGTGGCCACCGCCTCGTACAGATCCCCGCCGACCGCCGCCCCGCGCGACGCCGACAGCTGTCCCGCCGCCACCGTGAGACCGTCGAGCCGCGCGGGCGGCGGGCGCAGCAGCACCTGCTGGGTGGCGTCGGCGACGGCCCGCAGCCGCGCCAGTTCCCGCGCGAGCCCCCGCCGCACCCCGTACACGAGCCCGACGCCGACGCCGAAGAACACCGCGCCGGTCGCGCCGCGCACCGCGGGCCCGGGCTCCCGCGCCAGCGGGCACCACACCTGCCACGCGACGGCCACGACTCCCCAGCCGACCGGCAGCGCCCACGGAGCCGACCGCCGCATCCAGGAGCCTTCGGCAACCAATGACCTGTCACGGAACATCCACGGCCCTTCCCGAGGCCCGCCAGCGCCCGAAGACCCTGCGGCGCACAGGCTCGCCCCTGTGGCCGCGTCGATTCTCCCGACGGGGCGGGGGATGCGGGAGCCTCCCCTTCGGATCTCACCCGAAGGAGTGAGTAACCCTCGGAAAAGAGAAGGGGCCCTGCCCCGGGCTTGTTCGCCCGGGGCAGGGCCCCTTCCTGTCACACGTGCCGTCAGGCGCCGCGCAGCACCGCGCCCGTGTGCTCCGCGGCCATGGCGACCGCGGCGTCGCGGGCGGCCGTGGCCTCCTCGACCGTCAGGGTGCGGTCGGCGGCGCGGAAGCGCAGGGCGTAGGCCAGCGACTTCTTGCCGGCGTCGATCTGGTCGCCGGTGTAGACGTCGAACAGGCGGATGGACTCCAGGAGTTCACCCGCGCCGCCGGCCAGGTAGTACTCGACCATGGCGGCCGGGACGGCCTGGTCGACGACCAGGGCGACGTCCTGGGTGGCGACCGGGAAGGCGGAGATGCGCGGGGCCTTGACCGGGCCCTCGCTCGCGCGCTCCAGGACGTCGAGGTCCAGCTCCATGGCGCAGGTGCGGGCCGGGAGGCCGAGCGCCTTCACCACGCGGGGGTGGAGCTCGCCACCGTGGCCGGCCAGGACCTTCTCGCCGTCGATGACGACGTGGAAGGCGGCGCACCGGCCCGGGTGCCAGGGGGCGTGCTGGTCGGCGTCGATCAGCAGCTCGACACCCGACTCGGCGGCCACCAGGCGCGCCGCCTGGATGGCGTCGGCCCAGTCCGTCGGGCGGCCCTTGCCCCACCAGCCGGCCTGCTCGCGGGCGCCGGCGAGGACGACGGCGGCGCGGCGCGGCTGCGCGGGCAGCGCGGCGTTGACGCGGGCGATGTCCTCGTCGCTCGGGCGGCGGTCGACGGGCAGGCGGACGGCGACGCCCGGCCGGCCCTCGGTCGGGCGGAAGACCAGGCCGGTCTCGAAGAGCGCCAGGTCGTGGCTGCCGCGCCCGTCGTTGCGGCGCAGCGCGCCGAGCAGGCCCGGCAGCAGCGTCGTACGGAGCGCGGGCTCCTCGTCGGAGAGCGGGTTGACCAGCTTGACGACCCGGCGGCGGGCGTCGTCCGCGTCCAGGCCGAGCTGGTCGAAGACCTGCTCGCCGATGAAGGGGTAGTTCAGCGCCTCGACGTAGCCGGCGCCGGCCAGCGCGCGGCCCACCCGGCGGTGGGTGCGCTGGCGCTCGGTGAGGCCGCGGCCCGCCGGGGGCTTGGGCAGCGTGGAGGGCAGGTTCTCGTAGCCCTCCAGCCGGATGACCTCTTCGGCGAGGTCGTTCGGCTCGTTCAGGTCGGGGCGCCACGAGGGCACGGTGACGACGAGCTCGTCCTGGCCGTAGACGTCGCAGCCGACCTCCTGGAGGCGGCGGACGACGGTCTCGCGGCCGTAGTCGACACCGGCGACGCGGTCCGGGTGGTTCGCCGGGATGACGATCGTCCGGGGCGCGGACGGGGCGACGATCTCGGTGACACCGGCCTCGGCCGTGCCGCCCGCGAGCAGCACGAGCAGGTCGACGGTGCGCTGCGCGGCGGCGGCCGCGGCCAGCGGGTCGACGCCGCGCTCGAAGCGCTTGGACGCCTCGGAGGACAGCTTGTGGCGGCGCGCGGTGCGGGCGATCGAGATCGCGTCGAAGTGCGCGGCCTCGATGACGACCTCGGTGGTGCCGGTGACGGCGCCGGTCTCGGGGTCGGTGACCGGGTCGGCGATCTCGGTGTTGGCGCCGCCCATGACTCCGGCGAGGCCGATCGGCCCGCTGTTGTCGACGATGAGCAGGTCGGCCGGGTCCAGGACGCGCACGGTGCCGTCGAGCGTGGTGATCTTCTCACCGGGCTCGGCGCGGCGGACGCCGATCGGGCCGTCGACGCGGTTGCGGTCGTAGGCGTGCAGCGGCTGGCCGAGCTCGAGCATCACGTAGTTGGTGATGTCGACGGCGAGCGAGATCGGGCGCATGCCGGCCTTCTGCAGGCGGCGCTTGAGCCAGATCGGGCTGTGGGCCTCGGGGTCGAGACCGGTGACCGTGCGGGCGGTGAAGCGGTCGCAGCCCATCGGGTCGGCGATCTGCACCGGGTAGCCGTACGCGTTGGGCGCGGGCACGTCGAGCAGCGCCGGGTCGCGCAGCGGCAGCCCGTACGCGATGGCGGCCTCACGGGCGATGCCGCGCATCGAGAGGCAGTAGCCGCGGTCCGGGGTGACGGCGATGTCGAGGACCTCGTCGTACAGCTCGAGGAGGACCGTGGCGTCGATGCCGACCTCGTGCTCCGGCGGCAGCACGATGATGCCGTGCGTGCCGTCGTCGCCCATGCCGAGCTCGTCGCCGGAGCAGATCATGCCCTTGGAGACGCGGCCGTAGGTCTTGCGCTCGGCGATGCGGAAGTCGCCGGGCAGCACGGCGCCGGGCAGCGCCACGACGACCTTGTCGCCCTCGGCGAAGTTCCGGGCGCCGCAGATGATCTCCTGCGGCTCGCCGGTGCCGTTGGCCTGACCGACGTCCACGGTGCAGAAGCGGATCGGCTTCTTGAACTCGGTCAGTTCCTCGATCGTGAGGACCTTGCCGACGACGAGCGGGCCGGTGAGGCCCGCGCCGAGCTGCTCGACGGTCTCGACCTCGAGGCCGGCCGACACGAGCTTGGCCTGCACGTCACGGCCGGACTCGGACGCCGGCAGGTCGACGTACTCCCGCAGCCAGGAAAGCGGGACCCGCATCAGATCTCCATCCCGAAAGGCCGGGTGAACCGGACGTCACCCTCGACCATGTCTCGCATGTCTTCGACGTTGTGGCGGAACATCAGCATCCGCTCGATGCCGAACCCGAAGGCGAATCCGCTGTACTTCTCGGGGTCCACACCGCAGGCGACGAGCACCTTGGGGTTGACCATGCCGCAGCCGCCGAGCTCGATCCAGCCCTCGCTGCCGCAGGTGCGGCAGGGCCGGTCCGGGTTGCCGACGGACTCGCCACGGCACACGTAGCAGAGCATGTCCATCTCGGCGGACGGCTCGGTGAACGGGAAGAAGTTCGGGCGGAGCCGGGTCTTCATGTCGGGTCCGAAGAGCGCCTGGACCATGTGGTCCAGGGTGCCCTTGAGGTCGGCCATAGTGAGGCCCTCGTCGACGGCCAGCAGCTCGATCTGGTGGAAGACCGGGGTGTGCGTGGCGTCGAGCTCGTCGGTGCGGTAGACGCGGCCGGGGCACACCACGTAGACCGGGGGCTCCCGGTCGATGAGGGTGCGGGCCTGCACCGGCGAGGTGTGCGTACGGAGCACGACACCGGACTCGTCGCCGGTCGTCCCCTCGGGGCCCTGGACGAAGAAGGTGTCCTGCATCTGCCGGGCCGGGTGGTCCGGCACGAAGTTGAGCGCGTCGAAGTTGAACCACTCGGCCTCGACCTCGGGGCCCTCGGCGACCTCGTAGCCCATGGAGACGAACACGTCGGCGACGCGCTCCATGAGGGTGGTCAGCGGGTGGCGGGCGCCGGCCGGGATCCGGTCGTACGGCAGGGTGACGTCGACGGCCTCCTCGACGAGGACGCGGGCGTCGCGCTCGGCCTCCAGCTCGGCCTGGCGGGCGGCGAGGCCCTTGGAGACGGCGCCGCGGGCCTGGCCCACGAGCTTGCCGGCCGCGGCCTTGGCCTGCGGGGGCAGGGCGCCGATCTCGCGGTTGGCGAGCGCCAGCGGCGAGGTGCCGCCGGTGTGCGCGGTCTTCGCGTGGGTGAGCGCGTCGAGGTCGCCTGCGGCGGCGAAGGCGGCGAGCGCCTCGTCCCGCATGCGCTCGATCTCTTCCGGTTTCAAGGCTTCGACCTCGACCGGGTCGTACGACTTATTGGGTGCCGACATCTCTTCCCGTGCTTCCGTTGGCTGGCTGGGCGGCCCCGCTCGACGTCAAGGGCGCAAACGTGCCAAAGGACGAGTCTAACGGGGCGCAGGGACGCGAATGAGCCCGTGGGCGGCCCCGGGCGGCTCCTGACCTCGCACGGTCTCGTCAGATGAGACGGGAGGCGACGTCGCGGAGGACGTCAGAGGAGGTGGGCCGGGGTGCCGACGGGCAGGATAAATCGGAACTCGGCCCCGCCGCGGGGGCCGCGTCCGACGGTGATGGTGCCGCCGTGGGCCTCGACGACGCCCTTGACGATGTAGAGGCCGAGCCCGGTGCCGCCGCGCTTGCTGCCCCGCCAGAAGCGGGTGAAGACGCGGCCCATCGACTCCTCGGGGATGCCGGGTCCTTCGTCGCTCACGCTGACCTCCGTCCCCTTCTCTCCGTCGGTGGTGGCCGTGGTGGGTGCCACTTCGATGGTGACGGTTCCCTCGCCGTGGCGCACCGCATTTTCGAGCAGGTTGCCGAGGATCTGGTCGATCTTGTCGGGGTCGGCCCAGAGGTCCGGCAGGTCGGGCCGGACCCGCACGAAGAAACGGTCCGGGGACTGGCCGCGGGTGGTGTGGGCGTGGACGTGACGGCCGACGGCGGCGGCGATGTCCACGCGCTGGCGGCGCACCTCCAGACGGCCGGAATCGATCCGCGAGATGTCGAGCAGTTCGGCGATGAGCCGCTTGATGCGGCCCGCGTCGGCGTCGACGGTCTCCAGCATCAGCCGCTTCTGGTCGTCGGTGAACCGCTCCCACTTGCTGAGCAGGGTCGCGGTGAAGCCCTTCACGGACGTCAGCGGCGAGCGCAGCTCGTGCGCGACCGTGGCGATCAGCTCGGCGTGGCTGCGCTCGGTGCGACGGCGCGCCTCGGTGCCGCGCAGACAGACCACGACCCGCTGCACGGGCCCGGTCGGGCGGCTGCGCACGTAACGGGCGGAGACGAGCACCTCGCGCCCGCCGGGCAGCAGCAGGTTGCGCTCGGGCTGGCCGCGGCGGGTGGCGAGCCCGCCGTAGGGGTCGGTCAGCGCCCACCAGCGGTGGCCCTTGAGGTCCTCCAGGGGCAGCGCCTCGTCGAGCGGACGGCCGAGCGCCCGGTCGCCGGGCACGGCGGTGATACGGCTGGCCGCGGCGTTGAAGCAGATGATCCGGCCGGTCTCGTCGGCGACGACGAGACCGTCGGGCAGGTCGTCCGGGTCGATCCCGAGGCCGGGACCGGGGGCGCCGTCGGGTGCGTACGAGAGGGAGGCGCGACGCGGCTCCGGTACGGCTCCGGGCTCGGGTGGCGGCTGCGGCGCGTGCGGCGCGGCGCTCCGTGCCTGTGCGGGACTGCCCGTACCGACCGTCATCCCCGTATCCCACCCCTCCGTGTAGCGCAGTGGGCCCCGAGCTCGTCACCCTACTAGGCGCGGCGGCCCCGTGGTGTGCTCAGGAGGTGGTTCGGGAGCGTTGGGCGCGCGCGGAGGCGTACAGGCACACGGCGGCGGCGGTCGCGAGGTTGAGGCTCTCGGCCTTGCCGTGGATCGGGACGCGGACGACGGCGTCGGCGAGGGCCCGGGTCTCCTCGGGCAGTCCCCATGCCTCGTTGCCGAAGACCCAGGCGGTCGGGCCGCTCATGGTGCCGGCGTCCAGCTCGTCGTCGAGGTCGTCCTCGCCGGCCCCGTCGGCGGCGAGGATCCGCACGCCGGCGGCCTTGAGGCCGGCGACGGCCTGCTCGACCGGGACGCCGACGGCGACCGGGAGGTGGAAGAGGGAGCCGACGGAGGCGCGCACGGACTTCGGGTTGTAGAGGTCCACGGAGGCGTCGGTGAGGATCACGGCGTCGGCGCCGGCCGCGTCGGCGCAGCGCAGCACGGTGCCGGCGTTCCCGGGGTCGCGGACGTGGGCGAGAACGGCGACCAGCTTGGGGCGGGCGGCGAGGATGTCCTCGAACGGCGAGTCGAGGAAGCGGCAGACGCCGGTGAGGCCCTGCGGGGTGACGGTCTGGGAGACCTCGGCGAGGACGGCGTCGGAGGCGAAGTGGACGCGGGCGCCGGCGGCGCGGGCGGCCTCGACGATGGGGGCGTAGCGCTCGGCGGCCTCGACGGTGGTGAAGAGCTCCACGAGGGTGGCCTCACCGCTGCTGCCGCGGTGCTCGACGGCCTCGCGGACGGCCTGCGGGCCCTCGGCGAGGAAGAGACGGTCCTTGCCCCGGAAGTTGCGCTTGGCGAGCCGCCGGGCGGCGACGACGCGCGGCGAACGCGGGGAGATCAGCTCGGGGGTGGACATGTGCCTGGGGCTCTCTGTCTCTGTCTCGGTCTCGTCGGGTACGGCGGCGAACGGCGGCCGGAAAAGGAGCGGTCAACGCGCCGGACCCGCAGGCGCTGGGCCTGCGGGTCCGGGCAGAAGTACTGCGGCCTGGAAGATCAGGCGGCGGCCTTCGGAGCGTTGACGTCGGCCGGGAGGGCCTTCTGCGCGACCTCGACCAGCGCGGCGAACGCGTTGGAGTCGTTGACGGCCAGCTCGGCGAGGATCTTGCGGTCCACCTCGATGTTGGCGGCCTTCAGACCCTGGATGAGGCGGTTGTACGTCATGCCGTTCAGGCGGGCAGCGGCGTTGATGCGCTGGATCCACAGCTGACGGAAGTCGCCCTTGCGCTTCTTGCGGTCGTTGTAGTTGTAGACCAGCGAGTGGGTGACCTGCTCCTTGGCCTTGCGGTAGAGGCGCGAACGCTGACCGCGGTAGCCGGAAGCCTGCTCGAGGATCGCCCGGCGCTTCTTGTGGGCGTTGACTGCCCGCTTGACGCGTGCCACTTCTTACTCCTTGTAGCGGGGCCGTGGTGGTCCTCACACGACCCGAAAAACGGATGGGTCCCGGTCTCGACCGGATGCCCTCCAGGCGGAGGGCGGGAGATCAACTCAGATGCCCAGCATCTTCTTGATCTTGGCGGAGTCACCCGGGGCCATCTCGGCGTTGCCCGTGAGGCGACGCGTCAGCTTGGACGACTTGTGCTCGAGCAGGTGGCGCTTGCCGGCGCGCTCCCGCAGGATCTTGCCGGAGCCGGTGACCTTGAAGCGCTTCTTGGCACCGGAGTGCGTCTTGTTCTTCGGCATGGCGCCGTTATCTCCTCGTCAGTGGCGCTCCCCCCGGTGCGGGCACCGGGCAACCGGGAGCGTCAATTCTTCGTTGGTGGTTCCGGGGCGAAACCCGGGGCCGCCGGTCCGGCGGCCCCTCGGGATCACGCCTCGGAGTTCTCGGCCGACGCGTCGGCCGAAGCCTGCTCCTCGACCGAAGCCTGCTCGTCGACCGGAGCCTGCTCGTCGGCCGGAGCGGCCGCGTGCGCAACGCCCTGACGCTCGGCCTTGCGCGCGGCCTGGGCCTCGCGGGCCTCGGCCATGGCCTCGGTCTTCTTCTTGTGCGGACCCAGAACCATGATCATGTTCCGGCCGTCCTGCTTGGGGTTGGACTCGATGAAGCCCAGCTCCTGAACGTCCTCGGCGAGGCGCTGCAGCAGTCGGTAGCCGAGCTCGGGCCGGGACTGCTCACGACCACGGAACATGATCGTGATCTTGACCTTGTCACCCTGCTTGAGGAACCGGACGACGTGACCCTTCTTGGTGTCATAGTCGTGCGGGTCGATCTTCGGCCGGAGCTTCATCTCCTTGATGACCGTGTGCGCCTGGTTCTTGCGCGCCTCACGGGCCTTCATGGCCGACTCGTACTTGAACTTGCCGTAGTCCATGAGCTTGCACACGGGCGGGCGTGCGGTTGCAGCGACCTCGACCAGATCGAGGTCGTACTCCTGCGCGAGCTCCAGGGCCTTGGCAAGCGGCACAATGCCGACCTGCTCGCCACTGGGGCCGACAAGACGCACCTCGGGAACGCGAATCCGCTCGTTGATGCGGGGCTCGGCGCTGATGGATCCTCCTCGGTAGCACCACGCGACCGCCGGGCGGACGGACACGTCTCGGTAGAACTGTCGGGACCAACCGAGCCGGTGCACGAAAAATGCCCCGGGACGGGACACAGGCGGGGCTCCATGAAACCGGAGCACCGCCGCGGCCAGCCGCGGGGCGCACATTCGGACGGCTCCATCGTCCGTACGGAACGATGGGGACCGCCTGACCGGTGACCCGCCGCCCGTGAGAGCGGCCAGGTGGGAAGTCGGAGCCTCCACTTGTGGGCCGGGCACGGAGGTGCTCGGCCGGTCGTCACACAAGGTTAGCAGGACCCGGGCGCGTACGCGAACGGGGACGGGGCGAGCGGTTCCGGGCGCCGGTCCGCTTATCGTGTGGGCATGAGCGAGACGCCCCAGCACGAGTCCACCGACTCCCCCGACAGCCCTGACTTCGCGGCCATGACCCGCGACATCGCCGAGGTCCCGGCGGTCGAGGTGATCGTCACGGTCGCCGTCAACCTGATGAGCGCCGCCGCGGTGAAGCTCGGGCTCACCGAGGAGGGCGACGACCACAAGGACCTCGACGAGGCCCGCAAGCTGATCCACGCCCTCGCCGGTCTGCTCGACGCCGGCGCGACGGAGATCTCGTCCTTCCACGCGGCCCCGCTGCGCGACGGCCTGAAGTCCCTCCAGCTCGCCTTCCGCGAGGCGTCCTTCGTCCCGGACGAGCCGGGCCAGGGCCCGGGCGAGAAGTACACGGGCCCGGTTTACGGCTAGGAGACCGGCCCCGCTGGGCCCGTCAGGGCCACGGGGGTACGGGGGTCGCCCCCGGAAGACCGCAGCCACGGGCCCGGTTTACGGCTAGGAGACCGGCCCCGCTGGGCCCGTCAGGGCCGCGGGGGTACGGGGGTCGCCCCCGGAAGACCGCAGCCACGGGCCCGGTTTACGGCTGATCCGGGGCGGAAGTTTCGGAGGTCAGTTCTTTACGTAGAAGGGCTCGCCCGGAGGCGTGGCCGAGGCCGGCAGCAGTGCCAGGTCGAGGCCGCGCACCAGGCGGGCCCTCAGTGTTTCGTCGGCGGCGAGCGCGCGGGCCACGCGCTGGGCGGCCTCGGCGGCGGGCGCGTCCTCGGCGAGGACCAGGGCGAGGGTGCCGTCGGCGGTGCCCGGGCCCAGGTGGGCGCGGAGCACGGCGGGCTCGGCGGCGAGAGCGGCGCGGACCGCGTCCCGTACCGCCGGGTCGTCCAGCGGGTCCGTGCTCGTGCGGCCCTCGGCGAGGGCGAGCAGGGCGGAACCGGTCACCTGGTACGGCACCGGACCCGCCAGGTCCAGGAGCAGCGTGTCGGCCTTCTCGTGGACGAGTGCGGCGAGCGCCTGGTGCAGCGGGACGGCGACGGGCCGGGCGGCCGGGTCCCACAGGGCGAGCGAGGCGATCGAGGTGAAGGCCGGCAGCGCCCGCCGGTCACCCGCGGTGAGCGTGGGCACCGCCATGTCGCTGGTCTTCTCCTGCTTGAGCCCCGTCACGGCGTCGACCTCGACCTCGCCGAGCATGGCGACGACGGGCACCAGCAGCCGCGCGTCCTTGAGGGCGGCGAGGACCGGCCCGTGGGCGGTCCGGTCCTCCGCCCAGGCCGCCAGGGCCGCGGCGAGCCGCGGGTCGGCGGTGCCGTCGTCGTCGGAGAAACCGGGGTCGGGGATGTTCTTGAGCGCCACGCCCCGAGCCTAACGGTCCGCGGTCCGGCCCTCGGCCCCGGGCCGATCGGCCCTGGTCAGCGAGGAGTGCGTCCGCCCCGCCACAGCGCGACGGCGGCGGCCAGGAAGAGCACGCCGACGCCGCCCGCGAGCGGCGCGAGCAGGCCGATGGGGCGGGAGTCCTCGGCGTCGGGCTGGGGTCCCGGCCCGAAGTAGCGGCCCTGGTATCCCGCGACGGCCGCCTTGGTGTCGGCGCCCTTCAGCGAGCCGGCCGCCTCGATCGCGGCGGCCGGGTCGACCGTGCCGTACCCCTTCTCGTCGCTCCGGCCGTCCTTGGGGCGGTTCCGCGCGGTGTCGACGAGGAGGTTCTTGACCTGCGCCGGGGTCAGGTCCGGGTGTGCGGAGCGGACCAGGGCGACGGCGCCGGAGACGAACGCGGCGGCGGCGCTGGTGCCCCAGCCCTCGTAGTAGCGGCGGTCGGGGTCGGCGATGACGATGTCGACGCCGGGCGCGGACACCGTGGCGTACCAGCGGCTGGTGGAGAAGGTGGCATGGGTGCCGTAGCGGTCGACGGCGGCGACGGCGATGACGCCGGGGTAGGCGGCCGGGAAGGAGATGTGGTCGCCCTTCTCGCCGCCGTTGCCGGCGGAGGCGACGACGGAGACGCCCTTGGCGAGCGCGTACTGGACGGCCGCGTCCTCGCCCGCGTCCGGGTGCGCGGACTCGGAGTCGTCGCCGAGGGACATGTTGATGACGTCGGCGCCGTGGTCGGCGGCCCAGCGGATGCCCTCGGCGAGGGCGGTGCCGCGGGTCTTGCGGGCCTTGTCGCGCTGCTTGTCGGTGCCTTCGAGGATCACCCGCACGGGAAGGATCCGCACCTTCGGCGCGACGCCGAGCACGCCGTCCTGACCGCCGGGCCCGTGGCCGTGGCCCGCGATGATCCCGGCCATCGCGGTGCCGTGCCGGGCCCAGGCGCGGTCGCCGCGGGAGGCGCCGAAGCCGACGAGGTCGGTGCCGGTCAGGACGGAGCCCGCGAGGTCGGGGTGGGTGCCGTCCACGCCGGTGTCGAGGACGGCGACGGTGATGCCCGCGCCGCGGGTCGTCTGCCAGGCCCGGCTCGTGTGCAGGGCGTCCAGGCCCCACTGGCGGGCGCGGATGGTGTCGGCGAAGGCGGGCGTGGTCGTCGCCGGGAGGACCGCGAAGGCGGCGGCGAGCACGGCCGCGGCGGCAGTGGTGACGGTACGGCGCGGGGTCACCGCTCGTCCTCCTCGACGGTCTTCACGACGGTACGGCGCAGGGCCCGCTCCACGGCGTCGGCGACGCCCTTCGCCTCGTGGCCGAGGCCCGCCTGGGCGACGGCCGTGGTGCGCCTGGGCGTCATCGCCTTGTCGGCCGGCTCGGGTTCGCCGACCGCGCGGCCGTCCGCGAAGCCGGACACCGCGGTCACGACGACCGGCAGGTCCGGCAGGATGTGCCGCCACCAGCTGGCCCGCTGGGCGGCGCCGAACCCGTCGGCGACCGTGCCGGGTCCGGCGAGCGCGGGCGGCAGCTCGTCGTCGGCGCGGGAGCCGAGGGTGCGCATGGTGGCCGGGTCGGCCTGGGTGAAGACGAGGGCGACGGTGGTGACGTGGGAGGCCGTCGCGTCGGTGTAGGTGGCGCGCAGCACGCGGTCGCAGCCGACGGTGGTGAGCGCGGTGTTCAGGGCCTTGGGCAGCGTGGTCGGCGTGCAGGGCGCGTCGGGCGCGACGACGATCCGCGTCCAGGTGCGGGTGGCACCGCCGGGGCCGGCCGAGGGGCCGGGGAGCGTGCGCGGGAAGAGCGTGTCCACGGGTGCGTCGTGCCACAGCGCCCGCGTGGCCCCGTAACCGACCGGCTCGTCGCCCTCGCCGACCCCGCTCCCGGCGAGCAGCGCACCGGCGACGGCCCCGCCGACCAGCCCGAGCGCGAGCACGGCACAGACGGCCGCGGCCACGACCCGCCCGGTGCCGCGCACGGGCCGGGGTGCGGCAGCGGCCTCGTCGTGGGCGCCGAGGGCCCAGGCGTCGTAGACGGGTGCGGGGGTGGGCGCGAGCGCCGGGGCGGCAGCGGACGCGGGGCCGGGTCCACCAGCGGGCGCGGACGCGGAACCGGGTCCACCGGCGGGCGCGGACGCGGAACCGGGTGCGGACGCCGGGGCGGGAGCGGGGCCCGACGCAGGCGCGGGCGCCGGGGCCGATGGCCGGGTCTGCTCAGGGCGTCGTACGGCCCTGAGTTGTGTCGTCGTCTCCGTGGGGTGGGCGTCCGGGACGGGGCGGAGCCGCGTCGTGGTCTCCGTCGGGCGCGCGGCGGGCCGGGGCGGCTGCTCGGGTGGCAGCGGCTGCGCGAGGACGCGCTCGCGGCGGGCGGGCAGCAGGCGCGCGTCGGCGGGCGCCGGCTCCGGCGGAAGCAGGGCCTCCGTGATGCGGGAGGTGGGCGCGGGGCGCTGTGGCTCGGTGCTCATCCCCGTCCCCCTGGTCGTTCCGCGAAAGCAATCGGCGTCACTCTACGGGCTGCTCCCGGCAGGGCGGGAACCGGGCGGTGACGGGGCCGGATGCCAGGGGCTACCCCCGCTCGAACCCGTCTGGCAGGCTCGGGCCATGACTCCTCGTGCCACCGACCGGGCCCGGTACGACCGGGCCACCGCGCATCTCGACGCGCCCGTCGCGATCGTCGACCTGGCGGCGTTCGACGCGAACGCCGAGGATCTGGTGCGCCGGGCGGCCGGGAAGCCGGTCCGGGTCGCGAGCAAGTCGGTGCGGTGCCGGGCGCTCCTGGAGCGGGTGCTGGCGAAGGACGGCTTCGCGGGGGTGATGTCGTTCACGCTGGCGGAGTCGTTGTGGCTGGCGCGGTCCGGGTTCGAGGACGTGCTGCTCGCGTATCCGTCGGCGGACCGGTCCGGGTTCGCGGAGCTCGCGGGCGACCCGAAGCTCGCCGCGGCGGTGACGCTGATGGTCGACGACGTGGCGCAGCTGGATCTGGTCGAGGCGTCGCGCGCCGGGGGCACGGAGGAGATCCGGGTCTGTCTGGAGATGGACACCTCGCTGCGCCTGCTCGGCGGCCGGGTACGGATCGGGGCGCGGCGTTCGCCGCTGCGGGAGCCGGCGGAGCTCGCGGAGCTGGCGCGGTCGGTGGTGCGGCGGCCGGGGTTCCGGCTGGTCGGGCTGATGGCGTACGAGGGGCATGTGGCGGGCGTCGGGGACGCTGTCGCGGGGCGGCCGGTGCGGTCGCGGGCGGTCCGGCTGATGCAGGCGGCGGCCCGCCGGGAGCTGGCGGTGCGCCGGGCGGCCGTGGTGCGCGCGGTCCGGGCGGTGGCGCCCGACCTGGAGTTCGTCAACGGCGGCGGGACGGGCAGCGTGCAGCACACGGCGGCCGAGGACGCGGTGACGGAGATCGCGGCGGGCTCGGGCCTCTTCGCGCCGCGCCTGTTCGACGACTTCAGCTCCTTCTCGGCCCGCCCGGCGGCCCTCTTCGCCCAGCCGGTGGTGCGCCGCCCGGGCGTCGGCGTGGTCACGGTCCTCGGCGGCGGCTACCCCGCCTCGGGCGTCGCGGGCCGGGACCGGCTCCCGGTCCCGTACCTCCCGGAGGGGCTGCGCTACGACCCGCGGGAGGGTCCGGGCGAGGTGCAGACGCCGCTGCTCGGCTCCCCCGCCGACGACCTCCGCATCGGCGACAAGGTGTGGTTCCGCCATGCGAAGGCCGGCGAGCTGTGCGAGCGCTTCGACACGCTGCACCTGGTGGAGGACCACCACGTGACGGCCGCCGTACCGACGTACCGGGGCGAGGGGAAGACCTTCCTCTGAAGTCGGGTCAGTACACCGAGTCCTGCTGGTCGGGTACGACGCTGCCGTCCGCGCGGCGGACCGGCCCGGCCGTTCCGTCGGTCGCCGTGTAGCCCGTCGTGGCGCACGGATACGGGCTCGTCTTCTGCTTCTTCGGCTCGATGAACATCGGGTTGACGAGCCAGCGGCCGTCACCGTTCTCGTACGCCCGGCACATCAGCTCGTTCTTGTTGCGGTTGAGGACGAGGCGGAGACCGGTGGCGTCGCGGAGGAAGGTGACGTCGGTGTCGGAGTCGCCGGCGGCGAAGACCTGGCGGCGGGCGGCGGGCTGTACGCGTTCGGCGGCGGGGCCGTGGACGCCGAGGATCTCCTGGTTGATCCAGCAGCGCTTGCCGTCGATGTAGGTGATCATCGCGTCCTCGCCGTCGCGGACGGTGCCGCAGCCCTTGAGGTGGGAGGTGAGGCGGCCGTCCTCGGTGGTGTTGCGGATGCCGACGGCGTGCGAGGGCCCGACGCCGACGCCTGCGGCCCAGACGTCGACGACGGGTTCGGGCGAGGCGGAGACGATCCAGACGTCGAAGCCGCCGTCCCGCAGGGCGCGGATGAGGTCGCGCTGCTGGTCGTAGTAGCGGACCCAGCCGGTGACCTGCGCGGAGCCGACCTGCTGGGTGGCGCCCTGCGGGGCGGCGAGGTTCTCGGCTCGGGCGGCCGCGGCGAAGGAGCGCACCTGACGGGCGGTCCAGCCGTGCAGGAGCTGGGCGAGCCAGGCGTACGCGGGCTCGATGCGGCGGTGGTCGTAGCCGGCGAACGCGGCCTCGCCGCCGGTGGTGGCGCCCTTGCCGTACACGGAGAGGATCTCGTCGGCGCATCCGGTGTCGGTGGCGGTGGGGAGGGTGCGGACGCCGGTGGGACAGGCGGCGGCGAGGGCGCCGGCGGCCTCGGGGGTGAGCCAGCGGCTGGTGGTGGTCCAGTCGCCGTGGCGCGGGGGCTTGATGCGGTCGTTGCGGAGCAGCCAGTAGAGGGTGGCGTCGCCGACGTCGTTCTTGATGACGGTGTTGTCCCAGTCGAAGACGGCGACGGGCTTGCGCCCCTTGTCACCCTTGTCGCCCCGGTGTCCGCAGTGGTCGGCGATCAGGCGCTCGATGCGGGCCTTGTTGTCGCCGTACCAGCCGGCGGAGATCTTGAGCGTGGGGCAGGCGGCCGTGGGCGCGGTGGTGTGGGCGCTCGCCGTGGTGGTCAGGCCGGTCAGGCCGGTCGTGGCGAGGGCCAGGGCCGCCGTCGCGGCGGACGTGCGCAGCTTGCTGTTCATGATCACGCTCCTGCTTGTACGCAGAACAGCCGGGCGCCTTGCGACGCCCGGCTGTCGGGAGGATGGAAGCGAGGTGAACGCTCGGGACTCCGGGACTAGAGCGGGGTCACGTACGCGCCGGAGATGCCGCCGTCGACGAGGAAGTCGGTGGCGTTGATGAAGGAGGAGTCGTCGCTGGCGAGGAAGGCGACCGCGGCGGCGATCTCCTCGGCCTCGGCGAACCGGCCGACCGGGATGTGCACCAGGCGGCGCGCGGCGCGCTCCGGGTCCTTGGCGAACAGCTCCTGGAGCAGCGGGGTGTTGACCGGTCCCGGGCACAGGGCGTTGACGCGGATGCCCTCGCGGGCGAACTGGACGCCGAGCTCGCGGGACATGGCGAGGACGCCGCCCTTGGAGGCGGTGTAGGAGATCTGGCTGGTGGCCGCGCCCATGATGGCGACGAAGGAGGCGGTGTTGATGATGGAGCCCCTGCCCTGGCGCCGCATGTACGGCAGGGCGGCCTTGCAGCACAGGTAGACCGAGGTGAGGTTGACGTCCTGGACGCGCTTCCAGGCTTCGAGGCCGGTCTCCAGGATGGAGTCGTCGTCGGGCGGCGAGATGCCGGCGTTGTTGAAGGCGATGTCGACGGAGCCGTAGGTGTCGAAGGCGACCTTGAAGAGGTTCTCGACCTCCTCGGGGTCGGTGACGTCGACCTTCACGAAGGTGCCGCCGACCTCCTCGGCGGCGGCCTTGCCGGCCCGCTCGTCGATGTCGCCGCAGACCACGTTCGCGCCCTCGGAGGCGAGTCGGCGGGCGGTGGCGAGGCCGATGCCGCTGCCGGCGCCGGTGATGACGGCGGTGCGGCCGACGAGCCGGCGGCAGACGATGTCGGTGGTCTCGTTGCTCATGGGTGCTCAGGCCTCCGTGCTGATGAAGACGTTCTTGGTTTCGGTGAAGGCGGTCAGGGCGTCCGGGCCGAGTTCGCGGCCGAGTCCGGACTGGCCGAAGCCGCCGAACGGGGTCCAGTAGCGGACGCTGGAGTGGGAGTTGACGGAGAGGTTGCCGGCCCGGACGGCGCGGGAGGTGCGCAGGGCGCGGCCGATGTCGCGGGTCCAGATGGAGCCGGACAGGCCGTACGGGGTGGCGTTGGCGAGCCGTACGGCGTCGGCCTCGTCGTCGAAGGGGAGCACGACGGCCACCGGGCCGAAGACCTCCTCGACGGCGCAGGGCGCGTCCTCGGCGATGTCGGTGAGGAGAGTGGGCGGGAACCAGAAGCCGGGACCCTCGGGCGCCTTGCCGCGGATGGCGGTTGCCTTCTCGGTGGCGTCCGTGACGTAGGAGCGGACGCGGTCGAGCTGGGCGCGGGAGATGAGCGGGCCCATCTGGGTGCGCTCGTCGAGGGGGTCGCCGACGACGATCTCCTCGACGGCCGGGGTGAGCAGCGCCAGGAAGCGGTCGTAGACGGAGCGCTGCACCAGGATGCGGGTGCGGGCGCAGCAGTCCTGGCCGCTGTTGTCGAGGAAGGACATCGGGGCGGCGGCGGCCGCGGCGTCCAGGTCCGCGTCGGCGTAGACGATGTTGGGGCTCTTGCCGCCGAGTTCGAGGGTGACGCGCTTCACCTGTCCGGCGGCCCTGGCCATGATCTCCTTGCCGACCCGGGTGGAGCCGGTGAAGACGACCTTGGCGACGCCGGGGTGTTCGACGAGGGCGGTGCCGGCGACCGGGCCCTCGCCGGGGAGGACCTGGAAGAGGTGCTCGGGCAGTCCGGCCTCCAGGGCGAGCTCGGCGAGCCGGAGGGCGGTGAGCGGGGTGGTCTCGGCGGGCTTGAGGACGACGGCGTTGCCTGCGGCGAGCGCCGGGGCGGTGGCCCAGGCGGCGATCGGCATGGGGAAGTTCCAGGGCGCGATGACGCCGACGACGCCGAGCGGTTCGAGGATGGTGATGTCGAGGCCGCCGGAGACCGGGATCTGCCGCCCGTTGAGGCGTTCGACTCCGCCGGCCGCGTAGTCGAGCAGGTCGCGGACGTTGCCGGCCTCCCAGCGGGCGTTGCCGATGGTGTGGCCGGCCTCGCGGACCTCCAGGAGGGCGAGTTCCTCGATGTGAGCGTCGACGACGGCGGCGAAGCGGCGCAGTGCGCGGGCCCGGTCGGCGGGCGCGACGGCGGCCCAGGAGCGCTGGGCGGCGCCGGCCCGTGCGACGGCGGCGTCGACGTCCGCCGGGGTGGCGGCGGGGACGGTGGCGACGACCTCCTCGGTCGCCGGGTTCAGGACGTGCAGTTCGTGCGGCAAGTCGTTCCTCACATGCGTTCGAAGGAGCGGCGCAGTTCCCAGTCGGTGACGGCGGCGTCGTACGCGTCGAGTTCGACGCGCGCCATGTTGCGGTAGTGGGCGACGACCTCGGGGCCGAAGGCGGCCTTGGCGATCTCGCTGTTCTCCCAGAGCTCGGCGGCCTCGCGGAGCGTGGTGGGGACGTGCTCGTAGTCGGCCGTGTAGGCGTTGCCGGTGCAGGCGGGCGGGAGTTCGAGGCGCTGCTCGATGCCGTACAGGCCGGCGGCGATCAGTCCTGCGACGGCGAGGTACGGGTTGACGTCGCCGCCCGGGACGCGGTTCTCGAAGCGGGTGGAGCGCCCGTGGCCGACGATCCGCAGCGCGCAGGTCCGGTTGTCGGGGCCCCAGGCGACGGCCGTGGGGGCGAAGGAGCCGGGCTGGAACCGCTTGTACGAGTTGATGTTGGGCGCGTAGAGCAGCGAGAAGTCCCTGAGCGCGGCGAGCTGCCCGGCGAGGAAGTGCCGCATGGTCTCGGACATCCCCCCTGGCCCGTCGCCCGCCATCACGTTCACGCCGTCGGCGTTCTGCAGCGAGAGGTGGATGTGACAGGAGTTGCCCTCGCGCTCGTTGTACTTCGCCATGAAGGTGAGCGAGCAGCCCTCCTGGGCGGCGATCTCCTTGGCGCCGGTCTTGTAGACGGCGTGCTGGTCGCAGGTGACGAGGGCCTCGGCGTACTTGAAGGCGATCTCGTGCTGGCCGGGGTTGCACTCGCCCTTGGCGGACTCGACGGTGAGTCCGGCGCCGGCCATCTCGTTGCGGATGCGGCGCAGCAGCGGCTCGATGCGCCCGGTGCCGAGCACCGAGTAGTCGATGTTGTACTGGTTGGCCGGGGTGAGGTCCCGGTAGTGGGCGTCCCAGGCCTGCTCGTAGGTGTCCTTGAAGACGATGAACTCGAGCTCGGTGCCGACGTGGGCGGTGAGGCCGAGGGCGGCGAGCCGGTCGAGCTGGCGGCGCAGGATCTGGCGCGGGGCGGCGACGACGGGGCTGCCGTCGGCCCAGGCGAGGTCGGCCATCAGCATGGCGGTGCCCTCGTTCCAGGGGACGCGGCGCAGGGTGCTGAGGTCGGGGTGCATGGCGAAGTCGCCGTAGCCGCGGTCCCAGGAGGACATCTCGTAGCCGTCGACGGTGTTCATCTCGGTGTCGACGGCCAGAAGATAGTTGCAGCCCTCCGTGCCGTGGTCGAGGACGTCGTCCAGGAAGAACGGGGCGGCGAACCGCTTGCCCTGGAGTCGTCCCTGCATGTCGGGGAAGGCCAGGACGACGGTGTCGATCTCGCCGCTCGCGACGAGCGAGCGGAGCTCGTCAACGGTGAGCGGGGGTGTGCGGTCTGCCACGGGATTACTCCTCCTTCGGCGTGCCGGGAGCCATAAGGTATTGCTCAGGACCATTGCTTGGGAAGGGGAAACGACAAGGTGGCCAGTACGAGTGAATCGGCGGACCGGCTGACGCCCGTGCTGCGGCCGGTGCGGGCGGGCAACGGCTTCGAGGAAGCCCTTGAACAGATCCTCCAGGTCGTGCGGCTCGGACTGGTGCCGGGCGGCGAGCGGCTGCCGGCCGAGCGCGAGCTCGCGGACCGGATGGGGATCAGCCGGGTCACCCTGCGGGAGGTCCTGAAGGTCCTCCAGGAGCAGGGCCTGGTGGAGAGCCGGCGCGGGCGGTACGGCGGCACCTTCGTCCTCCGGCGCCCGCAGACCGCGGACGAGGCGGAGCTGCGGCGCCGGATAGCGGCGGTCGACATGGAGGACACGCTGCGTTTCCGCGAGGTCCTGGAGGTGGGCGCGGCCGGGCTCTGCGCCGCGCACGGTCTGGGCGAGGAGGGCGCCGAGCGGCTGCGGGCGGCGCTCGCGGCGACGCACGACGCGCAGCTCGCGGACTACCGGCGGCAGGACACGCTGCTGCACCTGACCCTCGCCGAGCTGTCCGGGTCGCCGACGCTGACCGCGCAGTACGCGGCCGTCCGGGCGACGGTGAACGACCTGCTCGACTGCATCCCGCTGCTCGTGCGCAATCTGGAGCACTCCCAGCACCAGCACGAGGCGCTGGTGGAGGCGGTCCTGGAGGGCGACGCGGACGCGGCGCGCGAGGTGATGCGGGAGCACTGCGCGGGCACGGCGGCACTGCTGCGCGGCTTCCTCACCTGACCCGGCACGTAACCGGAACGTAACGCGCGGGTCTTGCGCCGCCCACCCCGACGACGCAAAGGTATGGCACCAATCCATTGGGCTCGTTCCGGGGAGCTGACCGCTGCCATGACGCTGGAAGACACCTCAAGCACCGCAGGCACCACCAGCACCACAGGAAACACCAGTGACGACTATCTGGAGCGCCGGACCCTGCGCCGCGGCAGCGCGGGCTGGCTGCTCCTGACCGGACTCGGCGTCGCGTACGTCGTCTCCGGCGACTACTCCGGCTGGAACATCGGCCTCTCCAAGGGCGGTTTCGGCGGCCTCGCCATCGCGACGGTCCTGATGGGCGCCATGTACGCCTGCCTGGTCTTCTCGCTCGCCGAGCTGTCCGCCATCCTGCCCACGGCGGGCGGCGGCTACGGCTTCGCCCGGCGCGCGCTCGGCACCTGGGGCGGCTTCCTCACCGGCACGGCCATCCTCATCGAGTACGTGCTCGCGCCCGCCGCCATCTCCATCTTCATCGGCGACTACGTCGAGTCCCTCGGCCTCTTCGGCCTGGAGTCGGGCTGGCCGGTCTATCTGGTCTGCTTCGCGCTCTTCATCGGCATCCATCTGTGGGGCGTGGGCGAGGCGCTGCGCTTCAGCCTGATCGTCACCGCCGTCGCCGTCGCGGCGCTCCTGGTCTTCGCGCTGGGCGCGCTCAGCGACTTCCACGTCAGTGCCCTGAACGACATCCCGGTCGACAAGGCGGCCACCGGCGCCAACTCCTGGCTGCCGTACGGAGTCCTCGGCATCTGGGCCGCGTTCCCCTTCGGCATGTGGTTCTTCCTGGGCGTCGAGGGCGTGCCGCTGGCCGCCGAGGAGGCCAAGGACCCGGTGCGCTCGATGCCGCGGGCCCTCTCCCTCTCCATGGGCATCCTGGTGCTGCTCGCCGTGGTGACCTTCTTCGCGGCGACCGGGGCGCGCGGCGCGGCGGCCGTGCAGGAGGCGGGCAATCCGCTGGTGGTGGCGCTCCAGGGCGACGGCGCGCCGACGGCGCTCAGCCGCTTCGTCAACTACGCGGGCCTCGCGGGCCTGGTCGCCTCCTTCTTCTCGCTCATCTACGCGGGCTCGCGCCAGCTCTTCGCGCTGTCCCGGGCGGGCTATCTGCCGCGCTTCCTGTCCCTGACCAGCCGCCGCAAGTCGCCGTACCTGGGGCTGCTGATCCCGGGCGCGATCGGCTTCGCGCTCGCCGCGGCCACCGGGAACGGGGCCCGGATGCTGAACATCGCGGTGTTCGGCGCGACCATCTCGTACGCCCTGATGGCGCTCTCCCACATCGTGCTGCGCCGCCGCGAGCCGGGCCTGGCCCGCCCGTACCGCACGCCCGGCGGTGTGGCGACCTCCTCGGTCGCCTTCGTCCTCGCCCTCTCGGCCCTGGTGGCGACCTTCCTGGTGGACAAGGACGCGGCGTTCATCGCACTCGCCGTCTATGTGATCGCCCTGGCCTACTTCGCGTTCTACAGTCGCCACCGCCTGGTGGCGAAGGCGCCCGAGGAGGAGTTCGCGGCGCTCGCCGCGGCCGAGGCCGAACTCGAACGCTGACCTTCCCGCACCGCACTCCGGAGGAATCCGTGTCCAAGCCGCTCATCGGCGTGACGACCTATCTGAACCAGGCCCAGTGGGGGGTGTGGGACCTGCCGGCGGCGCTGCTGCCGGCCGCGTACCCGCGCCTGGTCCAGGCGAGCGGCGGGCTCGCCGTGATGCTGCCGCCGGACGACCCGGCCGCGGCGGCGGAGGCGGTGGCCCGGCTCGACGGCCTGGTGATCGCGGGGGGCGCGGACGTGGAGCCGGTACGGTACGGGGCCGAGCCCGACCCCCGTACCGGCCCGCCGGCCCGGGAGCGGGACGGCTGGGAACTCGCCCTGATCGACGCGGCCCTCGACGCCGGCACGCCGCTGCTCGGCATCTGCCGCGGCCTGCAGCTCCTCAACGTGGCCCTCGGCGGCACCCTCGTGCAGCACGTCGAGGGCCACACGGAGGCGGTCGGAGTGATCGGCCGCCACCCGGTCACCCCGGTCCCCGGCACCCGCTACGCCTCCCTCGTTCCCGAGCGGACCGAGGTCCCGACCTACCACCACCAGAGCGTCGAGATCCTCGGCAAGAACCTCCTCGCCTCGGCCCACGCGGACGACGGCACGATCGAGGCGATCGAACTCCCCTCCCCCGCGTGGGTCGTCGGCGTCCAGTGGCACCCGGAGATGGGTGAGGACACGCGGGTGATGCGGAGCCTGGTGGAGGCGGCGGTCAGCTTCCGGTCCTGACCCGGCCGCGCATCAGCAGCGCGTACAGCACCCCGGCGAGCACCATGCCGACCGGCAGGGACAGATCGATCCCGAGGAGCCCGGCCACCGGGCCGGTGTAGGCGGTGTCGACGCACAGCGCCGCCGCACCGGCCCCCGCCAGGACGGCGACGGCACCCGCCGGATTGACCCCGGCCGCGTACCAGAACGGTCCGGCCGGGGTCTCGTCCATCAGCGCCCGGCCGTCATAACGGTTACGGCGCAGCCGGATGTCGACCGCGTACACGGTGATCGCCGGGCCGAGCAGCACGACGGTGAGTTCGACGATGTTGCTGACGGTGTCCAGGAAGTCGGAGACGAAGAGCGCGTACAGGGTGAGCGCGACGGAGGCCGTGCCGTCGACGAGGACGCTGCGCGAGCGGCGGATCCGCAGGCCGACGGCCTGGAGGGCGAGGCCCGCGCTGTAGGCGGTCATCGCGTTGATCGCGACGGTGCCGAGGACGAGCGCGAGCAGGAAGAACGGCCTGAACCAGCCGGGCAGCAGGGTCCGCAGCCCGGCCTGCGGATCCGACATGTCGACGACGGTCGCGGCCAGCGCCCCGAGCGAGCAGACGAGCACGCTCGACACGAAGCCGCCGGCGGTCGTCCAGCCGAGGACCGCCTTCGGGGAGCTCGTCGCGGGCAGATAGCGGGAGAAGTCGGCGCTGGTGGTGTACGAGAGCGGGCCGGCGGCGATCAGGGTGACGCCCGCGAGGAGCACGGCCCACAGGCCGGTGCCGGTCAGCGGCGCGGCCGGCGCGTGGTGGAAGTCCGCGTGCCGCAGCACCTCGTAGGCGACGATGCCGAAGACCGCGGTCAGGGCGATGGTGATCGGCAGATAGAGGCGGACGATCAGGGCGTGCCCGTACACGCTGATGGCGAGCGTGACCGCGGCGACGACGAGCACGACGACGATCCTCACGCCCGTCGACGCGCGGATGCCCACCTCCTCGACCAGGGTGAACGCGGCTCCGGCGCCGGTCGCCAGATACAGCGCGAAGTAGCAGACGGAGATCATCCAGCCGGTCACCGCGTTGTTCACGCGGTTGCCGCGCACCCCGAACATGGCCCGGGTGATCACCTCGCTGGGCGTGCCGGCCGCCGGGCCGGAGATCGCGAGGACGCCCGCGAGCAGCCAGAAGAGATTGCCGACGACGATCACGGCGAGCGCCTGGCCGAGGCTGAGCCCCATCAGGACCAGGGCGCCGCCCACCACGAGGCTCAGGTAGTTGACATTGGCAGCGGCCCAGACGGCGAACAGCTCGCGCGGGTGGCCGTGGCGCTCGGTGTCGGGGATGTGGTCGATGCCGTGGGACTCGATCCGGGTGGGCACGTCGACGCCCGGGACCTCGTACGGCCGGGATTCCGGCGCGGGATTACTGGACGCCATACGGCCCTCCGACGCGTCTCGTGCACACCCGGTTGCTTATTGGTCGCACACTCAATAGCATCGCCCCCATGTCGTCGAGCGTCCAGCGCAAACGAGTGCGCAAGTCCCCCGAGGCCCGCCGCGCGGAGATCGTCGAGGCGGCCGCGGCCGTGGCCCTCACCGAGGGCCTGGAGTGCGTGACCCTGCGGCGGATCGCCGACGAGCTGGCCGTGCGACCCGGTCTGATCAGCCACTACTTCCCCTCCGTCGAGAACCTGGTGGCCGAGGCCTTCGGCACCGCCGCCACCGGCGAGCTCGACGCCCTGCTGCCGGCGGACCGCCCCGACGGGACGCCCACGCAGTACCTGGCGCGCTACTTCGCGCTCTCCTCGGGCGAGTCGTACGACGACATCAGCCGCCTCTGGATCAACGCCCGCCACCTCAGCCGCTACCGGCCCGTGCTGCGCGACCGGGTCGCCGAGCAGGAACGCACCTCCGACGAACGCCTCGAAGGGCTCATCCGCGACGGCGTGGCGCGCGGCGAGTTCCGCACGCCGGACCCGCATGTCACCGCGATCCAGATCCTGGTCGTCCTCGACGGCCTGGGCGCCCACGCGAACACCGAGCACCACGACCGCGACGAACTGCCGGAGGCGGTACGGCGGATGGCGGTGACGACGGCGGAACGCGAGCTGGGCCTGCCGGCGGGGACCCTGGACCGCGAGGCGACCGCGCTGCCGGAGGCGCTGCGGACGCCGGAGGAGCCAGCGGCGGCCGACGTCCCACCTGCCCCCACCGCCCACTGACCGGCGGCATCCCGCCCCACCCGTCCGTAACGGCCCTGGAGTCCCCGTGCGCACCCGTCTCGTCCTGTCCTCAGCCCGGCTGCTCGACCCCGGCACCGGCGCGTTCCTGCCGGAGACGGCGCTCGCCGTGTCCGAGAGCGGACGGATCACCGCGCTCGGCAACGACCGCGAGATCCGCGCCCTGGCGGGCGCCGGGACCGAGGTGGTCGACCTCAAGGGCGCCGTGGTGACCGCCGGACTCGTCGACGGCCACCTCCACCCGGTCACCGGCGCCGAGCTGACGCACGGCCTCGACCTCTCGACCTGTACGGACCTGGCGGACGTGCGCGAGGCGCTGGCCGACGCCGTACGGGAACTCGGCCGCGGGGACTGGCTCTTCGGCTGGGGCCTCGACCCGAACGTCTTCGCCGACGAACCCGTGGGCGTCGCCCCGTTCGACACGGTCCTCGACGGGATCCCCGCCTTCCTCCTCCTCTTCGACGCCCACTCGGCGCTCGCCAGCCGCCGCGCCCTGGAACTGGCCGGGATCGACGGCCCCCGCACCTTCGACCAGGCGTCCGCGGAGATCGTGTGCGACGAGCGGGGCCGCCCGACGGGCCTGCTCCAGGAGGACGCGGCCTGCGAGCTGGTCGAGCGGGTCGCCCCTCGACCGACCCGCGCGGAGAAGCGTGAGCGGCTGGCCACCGCCCTCCGCTCCATGGCGGCCGCGGGCCTCACCGGCGGGCACGTCATGGACGCCAACGGCGACAGCCTCGACCTGCTCGCCGAACTGGACGCGGCCGGCGAGCTTCCGCTCCGTCTCCGCGTGGCGCCCTGGTGCCAGCCCGGCATCGACGCCGACGGCATCCGCGCCCTCATCGAGCAGCAGGGCCGGGGCGGGGCGCTGTGGCGCGTCGACGGCGTCAAGCTCTTCATGGACGGGACGATCGACAACGGCACCGCGTGGCTGGAGCGGCCCGACTGCCACGGCGAGTCCACGCACGCGTTCTGGCCGGACCCGGAGGCGTACACGCGCGTCATCGGCGAACTGCACCGGGCGGGCGTCCCGACCGCCACCCATGCGATCGGCGACGCGGCGGTACGCCACGCGCTCGACGCGGTCGAGAAGGCGACGGGCTCCGCGGGACACCGCGCGCGGCACCGCATCGAGCACATCGAAACCGTCCCGGATGACACCCTGCACCGCTTCGCCGAGCTGGGCGTCCTCGCCTCCATGCAACCCACCCACTGCTGCGACTTCACCCGCGCCGACCACACCGACAACTGGTCGCGCCGCCTCGGCGAGGATCGGGCGTCGCGGGCGTGGCGCTGCCGTGACCTGTGGGACTCCGGCGCCACGGTCGTCCTCGGCTCGGACTGGCCGATCGCCCCCTTCCCGCCCCTCGGCGTGATGGCCGGCGCCCGCCACCGCCGCCCCACCCGCGACCTCACCCAGCCCCCACACGGCCCCGACCAGGCCCTCACGGCCCTGGAGGCGCTGCGCGGCATGACGGTCAACGCGGCGTTCGCGGCGGGCGAGGAGCACGAGGAGGGCCGGGTGGCCGTCGGATACCGGGCCGACCTGACGGTCCTCGCGGCGGACCCGCTGAGGACGGCGGCGACGGAGCTGCCGGGGGTGCCGGTGGTCCTGACGACGGTGGACGGCCGAGTGACGCACCGAAGCGAAACGGTCTGACGCCCGCGCCCGCCCCCGTTGGGGCAACGCCCCGCAGGGCGCCACGGGTGGGCAGGACGCTTCGCCCCCCCGTTGTGGGCAATCGCCCCGCAGGGCAGCACGGGTGGGCAGGACGCTTCGTCCCCCCGTTGTGGGCAATCGTCGCCCTGGGGGTCCCCCCAGGGCGAAGCCCTAGGGGGAGGGACGGGTGGGCACAACGGGACGTCGCCCCTTGCCGGGCCTAGGCTCCCTGCGCTTTGACGCCCGGTACGACAGCGCCGCAGCCTTGGTGCGGGTCCAGGCACAAGGGGCGGAGGCGCCCGCGTGGGCGCCGTCCCGTGTGCCCGCCCGTCCCGCCTGGGGGCACCCCCGGACGAAGTCTGGGGGAGGGACGAATGCCCACACGGGGTGAGGGGCGGGGCTGCACGGGCCGGCCGACCGGGGCGGGCGCGGCTCCACAGGAGGCGCGAACGGGCCCGCCCGCGCGCGTCACCCCACCGGTCGTGCCCTCGTCAGCGACAGCAGGTCCCGCGCCGGGCCCGTCGGCCGGTGGCCGACCGGCCACACCGCGCGGAGGTCGCGGCGCAGGACGACGCCCGCCACCGGCACCGCGGCCAGCCGGTGGGAGGCCAGTTCCTCCGCGATGGCGAGCTCGCTGAGGACGGCGGGCCCGGCGCCGCTCACCGCCGCCGCCTTGACGGCCGTGGTGGAGGCGAGTTCGAGGAGCGGCTCCGCCAGCCCCCCGTGCGCCGCCAGCGCCGCGTCGAGGACCTGGCGCGTCCCGGAGCCCCGTTCGCGCAGGACCAGCGGCGTCGCGGCCAGCTCGGCCGGGTCGATGGGCTTGCGCCGCCGCGCCCAGGGGTGGGAGGGGGCGGCGACGACGAGGAGCCGGTCGTGGGCGACGACGGCGCCGTCGAGCCCGTCGGGCACGGCGAGGCCTTCGACGAAGCCCAGGTCGGCGTCGCCGGCGAACAGTCGTTCGGCGACGGCGGCGGAGTTCCCGGCCTGGAGGGAGACGGCGGTGCCGGGCCGCTCGGCGCGCAGCGCGATGAGCCAGCCGGGCAGCAGGTACTCGGCGATGGTCATGGACGCGGCGACCCGCAGCCGCGAGTCGCGCCGTCCCCGCAGCGCCTGGACGCCCGCGTCGAACGCCTCGGCCGCCTCGACGATGCGCCGCGCCCAGTCCGTCACCAGCGCGCCGGCGTCGGTGAGCCGCGAGCCCCGGGGCGAGCGGTCGACGAGGGCGACGCCCAGCTGGCGTTCCATGGAGCGGATGCGGCTGCTCGCCGCGGGCTGGGTGATGCCGACTTCGCGGGCGGCGCGGCCGAGGCTGCCGTGCCGGGCGACCGCGAGGAGCAGTTCGAGCGCGCCGAGGTCGGGGACCCGGTGGGACAGGAGGCCTGGGGGGACGTCACTCGGCGTCGGCGCACTGCTCATAACGTCAGCTTATGACCTCATAGCGGCAATGTCCCTGGTGGGGGCCATGATCCGGCGAAAAGGTGGCGGCATGGCAACAGTCGCTCCCTCTCAGTCGGTCCCCCGCGCCACCACCCCCGGCGTGCGATGGACCGGGGTCCGCCACCTCGGCCCCAACTGGTACGCCTCGATCATGGGCACCGCCGTCATCGCCAACGCGGGAGCGGCTCTCCCTCTGGACCTGCCGGGGCTGCGCACGGCTTGCGTGGCCGTCTGGGCGCTGTCCCTTCTCGCCCTCCTGACGCTGCTCGGCGCCCGTGCCCTGCACTGGACGCACTACCGTGACCAGGCCCGCGCCCATCTCCTGGACCCGGCCGTCGCCCCGTTCTACGGATGTCTGTCGATGGCGCTGCTCGCGGTCGGCGGCGGCACGATGATCGTGGGCCGGGACTGGATCGGGCTGCCGGCGGCGGTGGCGCTGGACACGGTGCTGTTCACGGCGGGCACGGTGATCGGCCTGGCGGCGGCCGTGGCCGTCCCGTATCTGATGGTGGCGCGCCACCGGATCACCGAGGCGTCGCCCGTGTGGCTGCTCCCGGTCGTGGCACCCATGGTGTCCGCGGCCCTCGGCCCGCTCCTGCTCCCCCACCTTCCCCGGGGCCAGGCGCAGCAGACGCTGCTGGTCCTCTGTCACGGGCTGTTCGGCGTCAGCCTCCTCGCGGTCCTGGTCATGCTGCCTCTCGTCTTCGGCCGGCTGGTCATGGGCGGTCCGCTCCCCCTGGCCCTCACTCCCACCCTGTTCCTGGTCCTCGGGCCGCTCGGCCAGTCGACGACGGCCGTGAACAAGTTCGCCGACGCCGCGAACGGCGTGCTGCCGGCCCCGTACGACCAGGGCTTCGCGGTGTTCGCGGTGCTGTACGGGGTCCCGGTGCTGGGGTTCGCGCTGCTGTGGCTGGCGCTCTCCACGGCGCTCGTGCTGCGGGCCCGCCGCCGGGGCATGGGCTTCGCGATGACGTTCTGGGCGTTCACGTTCCCCGTCGGGACGTGCGTGACGGGCGCCGAGGGCCTGGCCCAGCACACGGGCCTCGCCGTCTTCCGCTGGCTGGCGATCGGTCTGTACGGGCTCCTCGTGACGGCCTGGCTGGTGGCCGGCACGCACACCCTGCGCGGCCTGTTCAGCGGTGCGCTGCTCGCAGGGCCCGGGCCAGTGACGCGGGGGCCTCGGCCAGTGACGGCCCGTACCAGGTGAGGTGGCGGCCGTCGACGAGCGCCGCGGCGGCCCCGGGGAACGCCTCGGGGCCGTCGTCGCGGGTGAAGCGGTAGGGCTCGTCGGGCAGTACGACGAGGTCGGGCGCGGCGGCGTTGAGCTCGTCGAGGGCGATCCGCGGATAGCGCTCGGCGTGGTCGGCGTACACGTTCCGTACCCCGAGCCGGGCCAGCAGGTCACCGGCGAAGGTGTCGCGGCCGAGGACCATCCAGGGGCGGCGCCAGATCGGTACGACGGCGGTGCGCGGCGGGTCGTGCGGCCGGACGTCCGCCCAGGCGGCCTCGGCGGCGTCGAGCCAGCCGGGCCGGCCGCGTACGCCACAGGCCGCGAGCACCCGCTCCAGCTCGGCGAACGCCTGGTCGAGCCCGCGGATCTCGGTGACGAGCACCGGGATCCCGGCGGCCCGCAGCGCGTCGAGGTCGGCGGCCCGGTTCTCCTCCTCGTTGGCGATGACGAGATCGGGCCGGAGGGCGGTGACGGCGGCCACGTCGGGGTTCTTGGTGCCGCCGATGCGTACGGCGCCCGCGAGGTCGGTGGGACGGGTGCACCAGTCGGTGACGCCGACGAGGACCCCGGGCGCAGAGACGGCGACCGCCTCCGTCAACGAGGGCACCAGCGAGACAACCCGCAAGCCTGCGTCGCCCACCCCTCCTCTCACCCGTCCGCTCACCCTTCCGCGGCCTCGATGTGGTCCGCGACGGAGACGAAGACGAGCCGGGTGCCGGGGGCGGTGGCCCGCCACCGGTGCCGTACGCCACCGGACAGATAGAGGCTGTCGCCGCGGTCGAGCCGGTAGGCGCGCCCCTCCGCCTCGACCTCGACGGCGCCGTCGGCGACGTACAGCAACTCGTCGTTGCGGTGCAGGAATTCGCGGCCGGCGTCCTGTTCGCCGGTGAACTCCAGGGCCTGCAGCTGGTGCCGGCCGCGCACCAGCGGCCGTACGCCCGGGGGCATCTCCCACAGTTCCTCGTCCGCCCGGACGACGTCGACGGTGCGGGCGGCCTCGGCGGCGGCGAGCAGTTCGGCGGCGGTGGTCTCCAGGGCCACGGCGACGAGCTGGAGTGAGCGGTCGCTGGGGCGGGCACGCTCGTTCTCGACCTGGCTCAGGAAGGGCACGGACAGGCCGCTGCGCTGGGCGACGACGGCCAGGGTGAGCTGGAGCGACCGGCGGCGCCTCTTGACGGCCGCGCCCACGCGCAGCGACTCCTTGTCGTCCATGTCGGCCCCCTCCCTCGTGTGCCTCAGGTGTACTGGTCGGTTACCTGAACCTTACGCAGCTTTGGGCCGGGGTTTCGCGTCGTGGCGAAAAGGGGTGGCCGCCGAACACCCTCGGCGACCACCCCGTTCCGCAACGGAACCGGATCTACTGCGGGGCGAGCCGCTCCGCGATGCCCGGGTTCCTGTCGAGCCAGGTCCGGACGGCCTGCTGCTCCTTGCCCTTGCCGGTCTGCTGGATGACGGCCTCGAGGCCGGTGAGCTCCTGCTCGCTGAGCTTGAACTTCTTCAGCCAGGCGCCGACCTCGGGGTTCTCGGCGGCGAAGCCCTTGCGGGCGAGGGTGTGGACGCCGTCGCCCTTGCCCCAGCTGCCCCGGGGGTCCTTGAGCTTCTTCAGGTCGTAGGTCGAATAGGCCCAGTGCGGCGACCAGAGGGTGACCGCGATCGGCTGCTTCTTGTCGTAGGCGCGCTTCAGCTCGGCGAGCATGCCGGGCGTGGAGCCGTCGACGACCTTGTACTCGCCCTCCAGGCCGTAGTCCTTCATGACCTTGTCCTTGAGGATGCCCATCATGCCGGCGCTGGGCTCGATGCCGACGATGCGGCCGCCGAACTGCCCGGCCTTGCCCTTGAGGTCGGCGAGGGTGTTCACGTCCTTCATATAGGACGGGACGCTGAGTT
The DNA here is from genome assembly GCF_044768205.1 of Streptomyces sp. NPDC101160. Lineage (NCBI taxonomy): Bacteria > Bacillati > Actinomycetota > Actinomycetes > Kitasatosporales > Streptomycetaceae > Streptomyces > Streptomyces sp. NPDC101160. The sequence continues at coordinate 255,375 of NZ_JBIWPJ010000008.1, forward strand.
CCAGGGAGGTCGGGCCGTACCAGGAGCCGAGGTCTTCGAGCTTGTTGCGGTACTTCGCCCAGTACTGGGCGTGGGTGACGGGCAGCCAGGCGTCGGTCTGGAAGTCGATCTGGCCGCCGGCGAGCCCGGTGTAGAGGGCGCCGGCCTCCAGCTGCTTGGTGTCGACCTGGTAGCCGTGGCGCTCCAGGAGCTCCTTCCAGAGGTAGGTGGAGGCGATGCCCTCGTCCCAGGGGATGTAGCCGAGGGTGACCTTCTTGCCGTTGCCGGCAGCGGTGGTGGAAGAGGCACCGCCGCCGAGGAAGCCCATGCCGCCGGCGACGAGCGCGAGGACGACGACGCCGACGAGCGCGGTGACGGGCTGCGGGCGGTGGCCCCAGATCTTCGCTCCGGCGCGGGCGGCGCGGGCGGCGCGCGCCTTGGCGGCGGCGCGGCGGCCGAGCGGGGAGACCTGGCGGCCGAGGGCTCCGGTCATCCGGTCCAGGTACATGGCGAGGATGACGATGGAGATGCCGGCCTCGAAGCCGAGGCCGATGTCGACGTTGCCGATGGCGCGGTAGACGGCGCCGCCGAGCCCGCCGCCGCCGACCATGCCGGCGATGACGACCATGGACAGGCCGAGCATGATGACCTGGTTGACGCCGGCCATGATGGTCGGCAGGGCGAGCGGCAGCTGGACGCGCAGCAGGGTGCTGCGCGGGGTGGTGCCGAACGCCTCTGCGGCCTCGACGAGTTCGCCGTCGACCTGGCGGATGCCGAGTTCGGTCATGCGCACGCCGGGCGGCAGGGCGAAGACGATGGTGGCGATGATGCCGGGGACGACGCCGACGCCGAAGAAGATGATGCCGGGGATGAGGTAGACCATCGCCGGCATGGTCTGCATGAAGTCCAGGACGGGACGCAGCACGGCACTGACGGTCTTGGAGCGGGCCGCCCAGATGCCGAGCGGTACGGCGATCACGAGCGTGACGAGGGTGGCGACGAGCACGAGGGAGAGCGTCGACATGGCGTCGTCCCACAGCTCGATGGAGTCGACGAGCGCGAAGGCCGCGAAGGCGAGGACGCCGGCGCCGATGCCACGCAGCCACCAGGCGACGACGGCGAGGATGCCGGCGAAGAGCAGCGGCTGGGGCGCGGACAGGACGGCGTCGATGCCGTCGTAGAGACCGGTGACGCCGGCGCTGATCGCGTCGAAGAGCCAGGAGAGCTGGGCCTGGAGCCAGTCGACGGTGCTGTCGACCCACTGGCCGAGGGGAAGCCTAGGCATGGCTGATCACCTCCTGGTCGGCGCGGCTCCTGGCTGTGGGGACCCTGCCGTCGGGGCGGCTGTCGACGCCGGAGCTCATGGAGCCGGAGCTCCCGGAGCCGGTGCTCTCGGCGCCGGTGCTCTCGGCGCCGGTGCTCTTGGAGCCGGGGTGTACGTCGGCGTCGAGGCCGCCCATGACGCCGAGGAGGCGGTCCTGGGCGACGACGCCGAGGATCTCGCCGTCGGTGCCGGCGACGGCCACGGGGTGCAGGCAGCGCGCGGAGACGGCGCACAGTTCGGCGAGCGGCGTCCCGGGGGCGACCGGGGCGCAGCCGCAGCCGGGCGGACAGTCCTCGGGGGCTACGGTGCCGTCGGTCATGACGGACTCGGCGGTGAGCACGCGGGTGCGGTCGACGTCCTGGATGAAGGAGGCGACGTAGTCGTTGGCGGGGCGGACCAGGATGTCCTCGGCGGTGCCGAGCTGGACGATCCGGCCGTCGCGCATGACGGCGATGCGGTCGCCGAGGCGCATGGCCTCGTTGAGGTCGTGGGTGATGAAGACGATCGTCTTCTTCAGCTTCTGCTGGAGCACGAGCAGCTGGTCCTGCATGTCGCGGCGGATCAGCGGGTCGAGCGCGCTGAAGGACTCGTCCATGAGGAGCACGTCGGCGTCGGTGGCGAGGGCGCGGGCGAGGCCCACGCGCTGCTGCATGCCGCCGGACAGCTCGTCGGGCCAGGACTTCTCCCAGCCGGCAAGCCCGCACAGCTCCAGGGCCTCGGCGGCGCGCTTCTCACGCTCGGCGCGCGGGACGCCCTGGACCTCCAGGCCGTAGGCGGCGTTCTCCAGGACGCTGCGGTGCGGGAAGAGCGCGAAGTGCTGGAAGACCATGCTGATCTTCGTGGAGCGGACCTCGCGCAGCTCGCGCGGGGCGAGCGCGGTGAGGTCGCGGCCGTCGAAGAGGACGCGGCCGGCGGTGGGCGGAAGCAGGCCGTTCAGCATGCGCAGAAGGGTGGACTTGCCGGACCCCGACAGACCCATGACGACGAAGATCTGGCCTGCTTCGACCGTGAAGGACGCGTCGATGACGGCCGCCGTGGTGCCGTCGGAGCGCAGGGCGTCCCGGTCGGCGCCGGCTTCGGCGAGTTTGCGGACTGCTTCGTCGGGTCGTCTGCCGAACACCTTGTACAGATGGTCGGCCTGGAGCCTGGACACATACACCTCACGGGTAGCAACGAAAACGGCCTCGCCACCCCCGCAGCGGCCGGGCCGTGGAGCGTGGCGGGATCTGCCCGCGCGACCCGTGGCGCACCGGATTCGTTCGTTGAATCCCGTGCCGGGTTCGCTCCGGGCGCACGCCTGCCCGGGCCGGAACTGTGCAAACGCGAAGGTGAGCGGCGTCACGATCGGGGCGGGCGGCTGTCGGTGGGGTGGGGTGTCGGTGGGGTGCGGCATGATCGGGGTGTGACGCGACGCCTGATGCTCCTCGACACCGCCAGCCTCTACTTCCGCGCGTACTTCGGCGTGCCGGACTCGGTCCGGGCGCCGGACGGGACGCCGGTGAACGCCGTGCGCGGGCTGCTCGACTTCATCGGCCGGCTGGTGCAGGACCACCGCCCGGACGACCTCGTGGCCTGCTGGGACGACGACTGGCGCCCGCAGTGGCGGGTGGACCTGATCCCCTCGTACAAGGCGCACCGGGTGGCCGAGGTGACGGAGTCGGGGCCGGACGTGGAGGAGATCCCGGACACGCTGTCGCCGCAGGTGCCGGTGATCGTCGACGTGCTCGACGCGCTCGGCATCGCCCGGGTCGGCTCGGCCGGCTTCGAGGCGGACGACGTGATCGGCACGCTGACCGAGCGGGCGCCTGGCCCGGTGGACATCGTCACCGGCGACCGTGACCTGTTCCAGCTGGTGGACGACGCGCGCGGGGTGCGGGTGCTGTATCCGCGCAAGGGCGTGGGCGACTGCGATCTGGTGGACGAGAAGCTGATCCTCGCGAAGTACGGGGTGCGCGCTGACCGGTACGCGGACTTCGCGGCGCTGCGCGGGGACACCAGCGACGGCCTGCCGGGCGTGAAGGGCATCGGCGAGAAGACGGCGGCGCAGTTGATCACGGAGTACGGGGACCTGGCGGGGGTCCGGGCGGCGGCTGCCGACCGGACGTCGAAGCTGACCCCGGCGAAGCGCCGCGGCATCGTGGAGGCCGCGGAGTACCTGGACGTGGCCCCGACGGTGGTCCGTGTCGCGCGGGACGTACCGCTGCCGGAGTTCTCGGCCGCGCTGCCGTCGGCGCCCCGGGACCCGGAGGCGCTGGCGGCCCTGGTGGAGCGGTGGGGGCTCGGCGGTGCGGTGGGGCGGCTGCTGCCGGTCCTCGCGCGCTGAGGGAGGTCCGGAGCGGCCTGCCGCCGGTCCGGAGCGGCCTGCCGCCGGTTCGCCCCAGGTGCTAGCTTAGGCAAACCTAAGCATGCAATCGAATACGGGGGAGACCGCCGTGGCAGAACAGCCCGCCGCACAGCCCGCCCGCAAGGCCCCGCGGGCCTACGAGGCCCAGGTGATCCGTACCGAGCGGATCACCCCGCACATGGTGCGCCTGGTGCTCGGCGGCCCGGGACTCGACACCTTCGAGACCGGCGACTACACCGACCACTACGTGAAGCTGCTGTTCGCGCCGGAGGGCGTGGAGTATCCGGCGCCGTTCGACATGGAGCGGATCCGCGCCGAGTTCCCGCGCGAGCAGTGGCCGACGACCCGGACGTACACGGTACGGGCCTGGGACGCGGCGCAGCGCGAGCTGACCGTGGACTTCGTGGTCCACGGCGACGAGGGCCTGGCCGGTCCGTGGGCGGCGCGGGCGCAGGCGGGCGACACGATCCGCTTCCTCGGCCCCGGCGGCGGCTACGCCCCGGACACGGCCGCCGACTGGCATCTGCTGGCCGGTGACGAGAGCGCCCTGCCGGCGATCGCGACCGCCCTGGAGCGGCTGCCGGAGGGTGCGGTGGTGCACGCCTTCCTGGAGGTCGCGGACGCGTCGGAGGAGCAGAAGTTCACGACCGCGGCGGGCGTGGAGGTCACCTGGCTGCACCGGGGTGCGCGTCCGGTGGGCGAGGCGCTCATCGACGCGGTGCGCGGGCTCGATTTCCCTGCCGGGGACGTGCACGTCTTCGTGCACGGTGAGGCCGGTTTCGTGAAGGAGCTGCGCCGGCATCTGCGGATCGACCGTGAGGTGCCGCGCGAGCGGCTGTCGATCTCGGGCTACTGGCGGCTCGGCAAGACGGACGAGGCCTGGCGCGCGATCAAGCGCGAGTGGAACGAGCAGGTGGAGCGCGAGCAGGAGAGCTGACACGCGGAGTGCGAGCCCCAGGGGGCGGAGGCCGGCGGCCTCCGCCCCCTGGGGTTTTCCGTGCGCCTTCCCCGGTCAGCGCTCGGTGCCGAACAGCCGGTCCGAGGCGTCGACATGGGCCATCCGCCGGATCGCGGAGAACACCGCGTCGCCCATGACCGTACCGATGACCACGCTCTCGACGAGCTCCTCCCGGACGACGTTGTGGGCGACCCAGTCGAGGTCCGCGTGCGCCACGCGCTCGGCGGCGTCGGCGTAGTCGTCGACGAGTTCGGCGAAGCCGCCGTGCCCGGCGTCCTCCAGGGCGGCGAGGGCGAACGCGAGGGCCTCGGACTGCGGGGCCTCGGGTTCGGTGTGCCAGCCGCGTCGGGCGATCAGCTCGGCGACCTTCGCCCGGGCGGCGACCAGGGACGGCGGCGGCTCCTCGGCGGGCTCGTCGCCCGCCGCGTCCTTCTCCCGCGTGCTGTCGTAGCGCGGCGCGAGCCGTTCCGCCGCCTCGCCCATGATGTTGTGCAGGGGTCGCTCCTCGTCGTCGACGGCGGCGACGACCGCGCGGACGCCCGCCACGGTGAGCCCGCCGACATCGAGCAGGGCGCGGATCAGCCGGAGCCGCCGGACGTGCGTCTCCTCGTACGAGGCCTGGTTGGGGCTGGTCAACTGCCCGGCGGGCAACAGCCCTTCCCGTACGTAGTACTTGATCGTGGGCACGGACACCCCGGTCCTACGACTCAACTCTCCGATGCGCACCGCGTGTTCACCTTTCCGGCCGGACTCCGGTCTTGCCGACCGACCTCTCCATCATAGATAGTGACGCTATCGGATAGCAGAAAGTGCCACTATCCATTCCGCAGACGCATTCGCATCCCACGGGGGGATCCATGTCCTCGGCACCGCAGCTCTCGGCACCACAACTCCGCACGCTCCACCGGCCCCTGGTCTGGTTCGTCGCCTCCATGGCCGGCCTCGCCCTCGTCTCCGCGGCCGGACTCGTCCTCGACGACCGCGTCCTGGTCGGCGCCCCGATCTGGGCCAAGCCGCTGAAGTTCTCGCTCTCGTTCATCGCGTACGGGCTCTCGCTCGCCTGGATGCTCTCCCTGCTGCCCGGCGCCCGGGCCAGGCGGGTCGGCTGGTGGGCCGGGACCGTGCTCGCCGTCGCCAGCGTCGTCGAGATGGTGCTGATCACCGGCCAGGTGATCCGCGGCACGCGCAGCCACTTCAACAACGCGACGCCCTTCGACACGGCCGTCTTCCAGGTCATGGGCCTCACCGTCGTCGTGCTGTGGCTGGCCGCACTCCTCATCGCCGTCCTGCTGCTGCGCGCCCGCTTCCTGGACCGCGCCACCGCCTGGGCCGTGCGGCTCTCCTCGCTCATCGCCCTGGCGGGCGCGGCCGTCGGCTTCCTGATGGTGCGGCCCACGCCCGAACAGCTCGCCCAGCCCCACCCGCCGGTCCTCGGCGCGCACAGCGTCGGCGTGCCCGACGGCGGCCCCGGCCTGCCGCTGACCGGCTGGTCCACCACCGGCGGCGACCTGCGCATCGCCCACTTCTTCGGCATGCACGCGCTGCAACTCGTCCCGCTGGTCCTGCTCGTGCTCGCCGCACTCGCCCCGCGCTACGCCCGCCTCGCCGACGACCGCGTCCGGCTGCGCCTCGTCCTGGTCGCCGCCGGCTCGTACGCCGCGACCTTCGCCCTCGTCACCTGGCAGGCCCTGCGCGGCCAGCCGCTCCTCTCCCCCGACGCACCCACCCTCACCGCGGCCGCCGTCGTCGCCGCCCTCACCCTCACGAGCGCGGCCCTGGCGCTGCGCACCCCGCGCAGCCTGGAGCTCGTCGCATGACCGACCCCGCTCTCCTCTTCGACCTGACCTTCCTCCTCGCGGCGCCGTTCTGGCTCCTGATGATCCTGGCCCCCGGCCGGCGCGTCACCGACCGCGTCGCCGCCTCCCCGCTCACCGTCCTGCCGGTCCTCGCCGTCTACCTCCTCCTCGCCGCCCCGGTCCTCCCCGAGCTCTGGACCGCGGTCACCCGCCCCGACCTGCCCACCTTCCAGACCCTCACCGCCCTCCCGAACGGCGCGGCCGCCCTGTGGGCCCAGGTCATCGCCTGGGACCTGCTCCTCGGCCAGTGGATCTACCGCGAGTCCCGCCGCCTCGCCCTCTCCCCCTTCCTCACCGGCCCCCTCCTCGTCCTGACCATCCTCCTGTCCCCTTTCGCCCTCCTCCTCTTCCTCCCCCTCCGCGCCCTGCGCCGAGCCCGCACCGCCCAGCCGGCCCGGCTGTAGCCTCCCCTCATGCGATACGAGGACCGGGCCGTCGGAGCGGTGCTGGGCTCCGCCGTCGGCGACGCGCTCGGGGCACCCTTCGAGTTCGGGCTCCCGGGGGTGTTCCGGGAGCGGTTCCCGGACGGCGTCGGCGAGATGTGCGGGGGCGGCGGCTGGGATCCCGGTGAGGCCACGGACGACACACAGATGGCCGTGCTCGTCGCGGACTCCCTCCTCGAACGGGGCGGGCTCGACCTGCCGGACCTCTTCGGCCGCTTCCGCCGCTGGGCGCAGGCCGAGCCCAAGGACATCGGGCTGCAGACCGAGGCGGTGCTCCTCGGCTGCGACCCCTGGGACAGCGCCGCCGCCCTGCACTTCCAGGTCAACGGGCGCGGCGCGGGCAACGGTTCGCTGATGCGGGCCGCCACCCCCGCCGTGCACTTCGCCGCCGCCGGCCGCGCCGCCACGATGGAGGCGGGCCGGCGGATCGCCGCCCTCACCCATGGGGACCGCGCCGCCTGGGAGGGCACCGCGGTGCTCCACGAGCTGATCCGCGTCGCCCTCCTCGGCGAGGACCCGCTCGCGGCCGTGCCCGACGCCCTCGCCGAGGTCGCGGACGCCCACCGGGACCGCTGGGCCGCCGTCCTGGCCCCCGACTGGCGCCCCGAGGACGCCACCGAGTTCAACGGCGCCGTCTGGCCCTGCCTCGGCTCCGCCCTCTGGGCGCTGCGCACCACCGACTCGTACGAGACCGCTGTCGCCGCCGCGATCGACCTGGGCGGTGACACCGACACCGTCGCCGCCGTCACCGGCATGCTCGCCGGCGCGGTCCACGGCCCGGATGCCGTGCCCGCCCGCTGGACCGAACCCCTGCACGTGCCGCTGCCGGGCTTCACCGACCGGGTGCTCCGCGCCGCGGACCTGGCCGAGGTCGCGCGGCGCCTGGTCTGAGCGGCCCGTCTACCGCGCCCGCACGGTCGCGAGGACCTCCCGGTCCGGCTGGAGCGTCAGTCCCGGCACCGGACGGATCTCGTCCGCGTCGAGGTCCAGACGGAAGCGGCGGGCGACGACGGCCAGGATCAGGACCGCCTCCACCATGGCGAAGCGGGTGCCGAGGCAGACGCGGGGGCCACCGCCGAAGGGGTACCAGGCGTACTCCGGTATCTCCTCGGTCTCGCCCTCCGTCCCGCCGTCCTTCGGCGACAGCCACCGCTCGGGGCGGAACTCCAGCGGGTCGCGGTACCAGCGCGGGTCGCGGTGGGTGGCCCACTGGCTGGACCAGACGCGGGTGCCGGGGCGGACGGGGGCACCGCCGAGGGTGGCGCCCTCCTTGGCTGTGCCGGTGAGGAGCCAGATCGCGGGGTAGAGGCGCAGGGTCTCCTTCACCACGGCCTGGGTGTAGGCGAGTTCGGCGTAGTCGTCGAAGCCGGGGTCGCGGTCGCCGAGCACCCGGTCGAGCTCGCTGCCGAGCGCCTCGGCGACGCGCGGGTTGCGCGAGAGCAGGTACCAGGCCCAGACGAGGGTGGAGCTGGTGGTCTCGTGGCCGCCGATGTAGAGCGTGACGGTCTCGTCGCGGATCTCGCGGTCGGAGAGGTGCGCGCCGGTCTCGTCCCGCGCGTCGAGGAGCCGGCTGAGCAGGTCGGGGCGGTCGGTGTCGCCGTCCCGGTGGCGGGTTACGACCCGGGCCACCTCGGCGTCGATGACGGCGACGGCCCGCCTGATGCGGGCCCGCCCGGGCGTGGGCACCCAGTCCGGCAGGATCGCGCCGATGCCGCTGAACTCGGCGCCTATCTCCTGCTGCGCCACGTCCATGGCGCGGCCGATGGACTCGGCGTCGGCCGCCGTGTCGACGCCGAAGATGGTGCGGACGGCGATGAGCTGGGTGAGCGCGGTCATCTCCCGCTTGACGTCGATGCGCTGCCCGTCGGCCCACCGCCCGGCCGCGTCGACCGCGCATTCGGCCATGGTCGCCGCGTACGCCTTCACCTGCCGGGGCCGCACCGAGGGCTGCACCAGGGAGCGCTTGCGCCGCCAGTCCGCGCCCTTGGCGACCACGACCCCGTCGCCGAGGAGCGTACGGACGGCGATGCCGAGGTCGGGCTGGTCGAAGGTCCGCTCGACCTCGGTGAGGAGTTCCCCGATGGTCTCGGGATGGGCGATGAACAGCGCGGGGCCGGGTCCGAACCGCCAGCGGACGAAGTCCCCCCGCTCACGCAGCCGTTCGAAGAAGGCGAGCGGGTCCTTGCCGAACTCCGGCAGGTTCCCGAGCACCGGGACACCGCGCGGCCCCGGCACGGTCTTCCGTCCGTCCGCCGTCGGCTGTGCCGCACCGACAGCGGACGGACCGGCTTGCGTGGTCACGTTCTCTTCCTTCCGCAGGAGTCGCCTGGCCTGTCTCACGACCATGGAACCGGAAGGAACTGACACTCCGCCAGACCTGTGGAAAACCCCCTGTGGAAAAGCCCCTTCTGGCGACGCTCCGTCAGCCCACCGAGCTGTACGCCACCACACCCCTCAGCAGCGCGTCCACCGCCTTGCGCGCGTTCTTCGCGACGGTGCTGTTCGCCCTCGGCGCGGCCGCCGCGATCTGCCCGAGCACGTCGATGACCTGCTTGCACCAGCGGACGAAGTCGCCGGCCGGCATCTCGGCCTCGCGCAGCACCTCGTCGAGGCCCTTGTCGGAGGCCCACTGGTAGGCGGCCCAGGCGAAGCCCAGGTCGGGCTCGCGCTGTCCGACTCCCTCGGCCTGGTGGAGCCTGAACTCCTCCTCCAGCGCGTCGAGCCGGCCCCAGATCCGCACCATCTCGCCGAGCGCCGCCTTGGACCTGCCGGTCGGCAGCTTCGGCGCCACGGCGTCGTCGGACTGCCGGGCCTCGTAGACGAGCGCGGAGACACAGGCGGCCAGCTCGGCCGGGTTGAGCCCCTCCCAGACACCCTCGCGAAGGCACTCGCTCGCCAGCAGGTCGAGCTCGCCGTAGAGCCGGGCGAGCCGCTTGCCGTTGTCGGTGACGTCGTCGTCGCGCAGGTAGTCGAGCTCGGTGAGGAGCGCGACGATCCGGTCGAAGGTGCGGGCGATGGTGTTCGTCCGGCCCTCGATGCGCCGCTCCAGCTGCTTGGTGTCCCGCTGCAGCCGGTGGTAGCGCTCGGCCCAGCGGGCGTGGTCCTCGCGCTCGTCGCAGCCGTGGCAGGGATGGGCGCGGATCTCGGTGCGCAGCCGGGCGATCTCGCGGTCGTCGGCGGCGGCCGAACGCTGCTTGCGGTGCCGCTCCGGGTTGATGTGCCCGGCCTTGCTGCGCAGCGCGGAGGCGAGGTCGCGGCGGGACTGCGGGGACTTCGGGTTGAAGGACCGCGGGATCCGCATCCGCTCGAGCGGCTCCACCGGCACCGGGAAGTCGATCGAGGCGAGCCGCTTGACCTGCCGCTCGGCGGTGAGCACGAGCGGGCGCGGCCCGTCGTAGTGGTCGAAGCCGCGGTGTCCGTTGGTCCGCCCGGCCGGGACGCCCGGGTCGAGGACGAGGGCGAGACCGGCGAACTTGCCGGTCGGCACGTGGATGACGTCGCCGGGCTTGAGCCGCTCCAGGGAGGCCGCGGCCTGCGCGCGCCGCTGGGCGGCGCCCTGCCGGGCGATCTCCGTCTCGCGGTCCTTGAGCTCGCGGCGGAGCCGCGCGTACTCCTCGAAGTCGCCGAGGTGGCAGGTCATGCCCTCCCGGTAGCCCGTCAGGCCCTCCTCGTTGCGCTGCACCTGCCGGGAGATCCCGACGACCGAGCGGTCGGCCTGGAACTGGGCGAAGGAGGTCTCCAGGAGCTCGCGCGAGCGGTGCCGGCCGAACTGGTCGACCAGGTTGACCGCCATGTTGTACGAGGGCTTGAAGCTGGAGCGCAGCGGGTAGGTGCGGGTGCCGGCGAGTCCGGCAAGGTGCGCGGGGTCCATGGCGCGCTGCCACAGCACCACGGCGTGGCCCTCGACGTCGATGCCCCGGCGGCCCGCACGGCCGGTGAGCTGGGTGTACTCGCCGGGAGTGATGTCGGCGTGCTGCTCGCCGTTCCACTTGACGAGCTTCTCCAGGACCACGGACCGGGCCGGCATGTTGATGCCGAGCGCCAGGGTCTCGGTGGCGAAGACCGCCTTGACGAGACCGCGGACGAAGAGCTCCTCGACGACCTCCTTGAAGGTGGGGAGCATGCCCGCGTGGTGGGCGGCGATGCCGCGCTCCAGGCCCTCCAGCCACTCGTAGTAGCCGAGGACGTGCAGGTCCTCGTCGGGGATGGCGGCGGTGCGCTCCTCGACGATCTCGCGGACCCGGCGGCGCGCGTCGTCGTCGTTGAGCCGCAGGCCCGCGTAGAGGCACTGCTGGACGGCGGACTCGCAGCCGGCCCGGCTGAAGATGAAGGTGATCGCGGGGAGGAGTCCCTCGGCGTCGAGCCGCTCGATGACCTCGGGCCGCCCCGGCGTCCAGATCCGGGACCGCTGGCGCCGCTCGCGCTCGCGGTCGGCCTCGCGGATCATCTTGCCGCGGCGCCGGTCGCGCGGGTTGTACGTGCGCGAGTTCTCGGTGCGGGCGAGGCGCAGCAGGTCGGGGTTGACCTCGCGGCGGGAGGCGCCGCGGCCGCCGTGGTCGGTCTCCTCCTCGAAGAGGTCGTACATCCGGCGGCCGGCCAGGACGTGCTGCCACAGCGGCACGGGGCGGCTCTCGGAGACGATGACCTCGGTGTCGCCGCGCACGGTGTCCAGCCAGTCGCCGAACTCCTCGGCGTTGGACACGGTCGCGGAGAGCGACACCAGGGTCACGGACTCGGGGAGGTGGATGATCACTTCCTCCCAGACGGCGCCGCGGAAGCGGTCCGAGAGGTAGTGGACCTCGTCCATGACCACGTAACCGAGGCCGGAGAGCGCCTGGGACCCCGCGTACAGCATGTTGCGGAGGACCTCGGTGGTCATGACGATGACCGGGGCGTCGCCGTTGACGCTGTTGTCTCCGGTGAGCAGACCGACCTTGTCGTGGCCGTACCGCTTGACGAGGTCGGCGTACTTCTGGTTGGAGAGCGCCTTGATGGGCGTGGTGTAGAAGCACTTGCGGCCCTGGAGCAGGGCGAGGTGCACGGCGAACTCGCCGACGATGGTCTTGCCCGAGCCCGTGGGAGCGGCGACGAGCACGCCCTTGCCCGCTTCGAGGGCCTGGCACGCCTCGATCTGGAAGGGGTCCAGGCCGAAGTCGTACATCTCGCGGAAGGGGGCCAGCGCGGTGGCCTGCTCGCGGTTGCGGGCGCGGGCGGCTGCGTACGCTTCGGCTGGTGTGAGGTCCTCTGTCATCTTGTTGTCGAGCCTACCCGCCACCTCTGACAGTGACGCGATCTTTATCGAGCGGCTTGGATTGCGGGCATACGGCAGTCCCCCCGGACGGAAATCCGGGGGGACTGCGCGCGGTCACGCGATGACGGTCAGGTGATGACGATCAAGGACGCCGGCCAGGTGACGGTCAGGTGATGTCGTCGTAGCCGTTCAGCCGCTGCGACCCCGCGGCGTCCTGCTCACCGGTCGCCTGCCCGGGCAGTGCCCGGGCGGCGGGCACGGTCTCGGTCGGGCCGACGGGCTCCGGCGTGAGGTCCAGCTCCGAGGCCTCGTCGTCGTCGAGCTCGGCGTCGGGGTTCCTGCGCGCGCGCCGCTTGTCGTTGAGCAGCGCGATGCCGACGGCACCGAAGTAGAGGATGCTGATCGGGCCGGCCAGGGCGAGCATGCCGACCGGGTCCGTGGTCGGGGTGATCACGGCGCCGAAGATGAAGACGCCCATGATCACGCCGCGCCACCAGCGGGCCATGCGGCGGCCGCTGAGCACGCCGGTGAGGTTCAGCATGACGAGCACGAGCGGCAGCTCGAAGGCGAGGCCGAAGACCAGCACCATCCGCAGGGTGAAGTCGAGGACGTCACCGAGCGACAGGATGTTGGCGGAGCCGCCGGGCGTGAGGCTGATCAGCACCTTCACGCTGACGGGGAGGATGAGGTACGCGATGTAGGCGCCGGCCGCGAAGAGCGGGACCGCGGCGCCGGTGAAGAGGTACGTGTACTTCTTCTCGTGCTTGTGCAGTCCGGGCGCGACGAAGGCCCAGAGCTGGTAGAGCCAGACGGGGCTCGCCACGACGAGGCCCGTCGTGAGGGAGAGCTGGATCGTCGTGCTGAACGGCGCCATCAGCGTGTTGAAGGACACGATCGCGCAGTTGCCGCCGTCGCTGTTGACACCCGGCGGGCACTTGGGCACCGACCGGGTCAGGAACTGCATGATGTCCTCGCTGTACACGAGGGCCACGATGGTGACCGCGGCGATGGCCAGGAGGCCCTTCGCGAGGCGGTTGCGAAGTTCACGCAGGTGTTCCACGAGGGGCATGCGGCCCTCGGGGTCCTTCTCCTGCTTGCGGGCAGACTTGAGCAACCCACGTCCTCATCTCGTGCGGCAGCCGCCGCGCTGTGCGGCGGCTGCGGCGGGCCGGCTCAGCGCTGGGTGGTGTCGGTGGGCTCGGTCACGGGACGCGAGCTGGTCACGTCGCCGGGAGCGGCCTTGATGGTGCGGGGCGCGGCCTGGTCGTGGGCAGCGGTCTGCGCGTCGGCGGGGGCGCTCTGCTGGTCCTCCGACTTCATCGCCTTGGCCTCGCTCTTGAGGATGCGGGCGGACTTGCCCAGCGAACGGGCCATCTCCGGCAGCTTCTTCGCGCCGAACAGCAGGATGACGACGACGAGGATCAGAATGATCTCGGTGGGGCCGAGCCTACCCATAGCTGTTTACCTTCTTCACCGAGGCGACATGGAACGTACGTGCCCGGACGGCCGGACAGGCGTCCGTCCACCGCGCTGCAAGCGATCGTAACCCGCAGGAGTAAACGGGCGGCAATGGACGTGCATACGAGCGATTTCGTCCCGCCGCTCCGCTCGCCCGCCACAGGAGGAGCGAAGTCAGCGCAGCGTCTGGCCCGTTCGCGCCAGGTCACCGGCGGCGCGCTCCAGGTCCTCGGCGGCCTGGTGGATGCGTTCTGTGGTGCGGGCCACTTGACGGCCGAGGCGCTGGGCCTCCAGGAAGACCTTGATGCCGAGGACGCCGAGGACGGCGATGCCGAGGAAGCCGAGGGCGATGGCGAGCATGGGCCAGAACATGGGTCGAGCCTAAGGGTTGCGCGGGTGGGCGGCCGCCGGGCGGTCCGTCAGCCGGTGGTGTGCAGGCGCAGGGTGTTCACGCCGCCGCCGGTGAGGAGTTCGACGATCCGCTCACCGGCGGGCTTGCGGACGGCGCTGCCGCACTCGGGGCAGGTGAAGGAGTAGAAGGTGGTGCGGCGGCTCGCGCCGATGGCGAGCCGCAGGGCACCCGCGGAGAGTTCGAAGCGGGCGCGGCAGTCGGGGCAGGCGGCCTTGAAGAGAACCGGGGCGATCGGCGCCACAAGACCGGACATCACGGACATATCCCTCAACTCTCCCCACTGCCACCGGTGCGTCTCACTGGGAACAGCGTCCGGAGCCTCCGGAACGTCACGTTCCCCTCCCTCCTGCCGTTCCTCCTGCTGTCGGCAGCCGGTCAGCCCCCGTACGCGGCGAGCGCCGCCGTCGCCGCCTCCCGCGCGCTGTCCGCGAGCTCGGCCGGGCCCACGATCCGCCCGTCGCTGCCGAGCCGCAGCGCGAGCCGCCGCAGCGAAGCCGGCGCCGGGGTGCGCAGGGTGATCCGCAGACCGCCGTCGGGCAGCTCCTCGGCCACGTCGTGCGGGTAGTACTCGGCGACCCAGCGGCCGCCGGGCCCGACCTCCACCACGACCTCCGGGTCCTCGGCGGACGGCTGCACCAGCCCCTCCGACAGGTCCCGCAGCTCGATCTCCGGCGGCGCGGCCGGCGCGTCGAGGATCCGGATCTCCGCGACCCGGTCGAGCCGGAAGGTGCGCCGCGCCTCGGAGAGCCGGCACCACGCCTCCATATAGGTGTGGCCGACGGCGAACAGCCGGATCGGATCCACCTCGCGCTCGGTGAGCTCGTCGCGCGCGGGCGAGTAGTAGCGCAGCCACAGCCGGCGGCGCTCCGAGATCGCCCGGTCGACCTCGGCGAAGACCCCGCCCTCGGACTCGAAGGTCACCGAGAGCCGCGAGCTGGCGCCGGCCGCCTCGCCGGCCGCCGCCTCCAGCTTGGCGGTGGCGCGCAGCAGCGCCTCGCGGTCGCCCTCGCGCAGCCCGGGCAGGGTCGCCACCGCGCGCGCCGCGACGAGCAGCGCGGTCGCCTCGTCGGCGGCGAGCCGCAGCGGCTCGGCGACGTCGTCCGGGTTGTGCCACCAGATGCGGTCGCCGTCGGTGTCGATGTCGAGCAGGTCGCCGCCGCGGAAGCTGGTGCCGCACATCGGCAGCACGTCCAGGTCCGAGATCAGCTCGTCCTCGGTGATCCCGAAGGCACGCGCGACGTCGGCGACGTGCGCGCCGGGACGCTCGCGGAGATAGGTGACGAGGGAGAGCATGCGCCTCGTCTGGTCGATGGCGTTGACGGCCACGGTCGTTCCTCTTCCCTCAGCCCTTGGCCACGGCGCGCAGCCGGTCCACCACGTCGGCCCGCAGGTCGGCAGGGTCCAGGACGACCACGTCCGGGCCGAACTCCACCAGCCAGGCGTCCAGCCCGTGCCCGTACGGGATCTCCAGCTCGTCCCAGCCGTCGGCGCCCTCGGTCACGGACTGGGCGCGGGCGCGCAGCGGATAGCCGCAGCCGGCCCGCAGCCGGATCCGGGCGGAGCGGGTGGCGGTCTCGCCGGCCCAGCTCTCGACGGTCTCGCGGACGGTGACGACGTCGGGCACGGGCGCGGTGAAGGCGCCGGCCCGGGAACGCACCTTGCCGGTGATACGGGACAGCCGGAAGACCCGCTCGGCGCCCCGGTCCCGGTCCCAGCCCGCCAGGTACCAGTGGCCGCGCCAGCACTCCAGGACCCACGGCTCCACCTGCCGGGTCTCGGGGCGGGCGGCGTTGGCCTTGCGGTAGTCGAAGACGACCGGGCGGCGGTCGCGGCAGGCCAGCATCAGCGGCTCGAAGGCGGCCTCGTGGACCGGGATGCGCGGTTCGAGGGCGCTGTGCCGGTCGTCGTACGAGTCCTCCGCCTCCGGCATCCCGGCCGCGCGCAGCTTCTGCAGGGCGCCGCTGGCGGCCCCGGCCAGGCGGGCCTGCTGCCAGACCTTGGCGGCCAGGCCCAGGGCCGCGGCCTCCTCTGCGTCGAGGGTGATGGGCGGCAGCCGGTTGGAGTCGCGGCGGGCCAGGTAGCCGGTCTCGCCGTCCAGGTTCTCTACGGTCTCGATGACCAGACCGAGCTCGCGCAGATCGTCCTTGTCGCGCTCGAACATCCGGTTGAAGGCGTCCTCGCCCGTCGCCTCCATGTACGCCTCGATGGAGCCGCGGAGCTCTCTCTTGCTCAGTGGCCGGCGGGTCCCGAGCAGGCACAGCGCAAGATTCATCAGCCGCTCGGCCTTGGCAATCGCCATCGACGCCCCGCACCCTCTTCTGCCGTCTCGGCTACTCGGATCGACTTCTCGGCTTCTCGAAACTTCTTGAGACGTCCGACCGTACCGCTCCGCGCGGCCCCGACAAAAGCCGGGACAAACGCCCGAGGACCCCCACCACAGGGGCGGGGGTCCTCGGGACCTGGACGAATCCGTCAGGTCAGTGCTTGGTGACGCCCACGAGGTCGCAGACGAAGATCAGCGTCTCGCCCGGCTTGATCTTGCCACCGGCGCCACGGTCGCCGTAGGCGAGGTGCGCGGGGATGACCAGCTTGCGGCGGCCACCGACCTTCATGCCCTGCACGCCCAGGTCCCAGCCCTGGATGACCTGGCCGGCACCCAGGCGGAACGGCAGCGCGGAGCCACGGTTCCAGGACGCGTCGAACTCCTCGCCGGAGTCGAAGGACACACCCACGTAGTGGACCAGGACGTCGTCCCCGGCCTCGGCGACGGCGCCGTCGCCTTCCCAGATGTCCTTGATCTCCAGGTCGGTGGGCGCGGGGCCCTCCGGGAAGTCGATCTCGGGCTTCTCGATGCTCACTGCAGTGCGCTCCTCATACGATGAACCGCGCGGACTGTGGCCCGCGCGACCGGGACAGTCTTACATCTTCGCCAGGATGTCGACGGAGAACACCAGCGTGGAGTTCTTCGGGATGCCCTGCTTCTCCTGGTCGCCGAACGCCTCCGACGGCGGCGCCACGATCAGGATGCGGCTGCCGACCTTCTTGCCGGCGATGCCGTCCTTCAGACCCTTCAGGGTCAGCTGCCCCAGCGGGAAGTTGGCCGGCTTGCCCATGGTGTAGGTCGAGTCGAAGACCTTGCCGTCCTTCCACAGGGCGGCGACGTAGTTCACGACGACCGTGTCGGTGTCCTTCACGACCTCGCCCTTGGACTCCAGGACGTAGTTGGAGACCAGCTTCGTGGGCGGGTTCACCTTGGGGACCGTCAGCGAGGGCTGCTTGCCGTCGGTGTTGGTGCCGACCTTCGGCAGGTCCTTGTTGTCCTGGGCGACGACCGTGCCCTCGGCCGACTTCGGGATCGTGACGGCCTTCAGGATGTCGACCACGAACACCAGGGTGGCGTTGGGCTTGATGTCGCCCTGGCCCTGCGCCCCGTAACCGAGCTCCGGCGGAATGCCGATCTCGACGCGGCTGCCGACCTTCTGGCCCTCCAGGCCCTGGTCCCAGCCCTTGATGACCTGGCCGGCGCCGAGCGTCAGCTCGAAGGGCTGCTTCCGGTCGAAGCTGTTGTCGAAGGGGGTGGTCTCGTCCCACTCCTGCCCCAGGTAGTTCACCTGGAGCGCGTCGCCCTTCTTCGTCACCGCGCCCGTGCCCTCGCTGAGGACGTTGACCTTGAGGGCCTTGGGCGGGTCGCCCACACCCTTCGCGAGGGTCGGCTTCTCCCCGAACTTCTCCCCCGCGGTGATGGCGGGAAGCCCGTTCTTCATCGAACCGGATTCGGAGCCCTTGTCGTCGCCACCGCAGGCCGCTGTGGTCAACAGCAGCAGCGGGACGACGAGCAGGCCGGCAAGTCGGCGCACTGGTTCCTCAGATCTCAGACGGCACAGTAGTTGTCCGGACACTCTAGGGGACCGCTCCGTGATGCCGTCGGCCCCGCACGCGGAACGTGCGGGGCCGAGGAGTGCAGCCGTACGAACGACGGTACGGATCGCCGTACGCGTCCTACATTCCGGCGATCAGCTTTTCCACCCGGTCGTCGACCGACCGGAAGGGGTCCTTGCACAGCACCGTGCGCTGCGCCTGGTCGTTGAGCTTGAGGTGGACCCAGTCGACGGTGAAGTCCCGGCGCTGCTCCTGCGCGCGGCGGATGAAGTCGCCACGGAGCCGGGCCCGGGTGGTCTGCGGGGGCACGGACTTGCCCTCGAAGATCTTCACGTCGTTGCACACCCGCGCCGCCTGCCCGTTCTTCTGGAGCAGGTAGTACAGCCCCCGGCGGCGGTGGATGTCGTGGTACGCGAGGTCTATCTGCGCGACCCGCGGGTGCGACATGGTCATGTTGTGCTTGGCCCGGTACCGCTCGATGAGCCTGTACTTCATGACCCAGTCGATCTCGGTCTCGATGCGGTCGAGCTGCTCCTCCTCGATGGCGTCGAGGGTGCGGCCCCACAGTTCCAGGACCTGGGCGACGGTGCCGCTGCGGATGCCGCGGCGGTCGACGAAGTCGGACGCCTTCTCGAAGTACTCCCTCTGGACCTCGAGGGCGGAGGCCTCGCGGCCGCTGGCCAGCCGGACCTTGCGCTGGCCGGTGATGTCGTGGCTGACCTCGCGGATGGCCCGGATCGGGTTCTCCAGGGTCAGGTCGCGCATCACCGTGCCCGCCTCGATCATGCGCAGCACCAGGTCGGTGGCGCCGACCTTCAGCAGCATGGTCGTCTCGGACATGTTGGAGTCGCCGACGATGACGTGGAGCCGGCGGTAGCGCTCGGCGTCCGCGTGCGGCTCGTCGCGGGTGTTGATGATGGGGCGCGACCGGGTGGTGGCGGAGCTGACGCCCTCCCAGATGTGCTCGGCGCGCTGGGAGACGCAGTAGACGGCACCGCGCGGGGTCTGCAGCACCTTTCCGGCGCCGCAGATGAGCTGACGGGTGACGAGGAACGGAATGAGGATGTCCGCGAGCCGGGAGAACTCGCCGTGGCGGGCGACGAGATAGTTCTCGTGGCAGCCGTAGGAGTTTCCGGCGGAGTCGGTGTTGTTCTTGAAGAGATAGACGTCGCCCGCGATTCCCTCCTCGTGCAGGCGGCGTTCCGCGTCGACGAGGAGTCCTTCGAGAATGCGCTCGCCGGCCTTGTCGTGCGTGACCAGTTCGACCACGTTGTCGCATTCGGGAGTTGCGTATTCCGGATGCGAACCCACGTCAAGGTACAGGCGGGCGCCGTTCCGCAGGAAGACATTGCTGCTGCGGCCCCATGACACGACACGGCGGAAGAGGTACCGCGCCACTTCGTCAGGAGACAGTCGGCGCTGTCCCCTGAACGTGCACGTGACGCCGTACTCGTTCTCCAGCCCGAAAATGCGGCGGTCCATGTCAGAACATTACGCCTGACGGCCTCTTCTGAAACCGGGTTCGACGACCCCGTTCCGATCGATTTACTGCGCGTGCGCGTTCTTTTCGGCCTGCCCGGCCCGCGCGCCCTCGCTCCCGGCACCCCCGCTGACGGCGTGTCGCGGCCCCGGGACGGCCGTGAGGACCCGGCCGGTGGCGAGGAGGACGAGGAAGGCGACGAAGCCGCCGATCCCGGCCACGGCGAAACCGGCGGGGGTCCCGGCGAGTTCGACGGCCGGACCGGAGACGGCCGAGCCGAGGGCGGCGCCGACGCCGAAGGTGGTCACGAGCCACGAGAACGCCTCGGTGACCGTGCCGCTCGGGGCGTGCCGGTCGACCACGATGAAGGCACACGCCAGCGCGGGCGCCAGGAAGACACCGGCCAGGGCGGTGAGGGCGGTCATGGCCGCCGGGCCGGGCACGAGGAGCAGCGGCAGATAGCCGAGCGCGAGCAGCAGGACGAGCACCCGCAGCCGCCGTTCGGGCGCACCGGCCCACTGCCGGGCCCCGTAGACCGTGCCGCCGATCAGGGCACCGAGCCCGAGCGCGGCCATCAGCCAGCCGTAGACGGCCTGGTTGCCCCGGTCGTCCGCGTAGGCCACGGCGGCGACGGTGATGGAGCCCAGGGCGAGCCCGACGAAGAAGAACGAGCCCAGCAGGGCGAGCAGCCCGGGCGAGCGCAGCGCGCCCAGCCAGTGGGCCTCGCGGGGCGCGGAGCGCCAGGCGCGGGACGGCTTGGACAGCACCACGGACAGCGCGCCGACGACGCCGAGCAGGTTGATGACGACGAGCGCGGCGGCGGGCGACCAGAGCGCCACGAGCAGGGTCAGCAGCAGCGGCCCGACGGTGAACATGACCTCCTGGGCCACGGCGTCCATGGCGTACGCGCGGTGGACCCGGTCCTCGCGGCCGAGGACGCTCGGCCACAGCGCCCGCAGGCCGCCCTCCAGGGGCGGCGTGAAGAGCCCGGCCACCAGCATGGCCGCATAGGCCAGGAACAGGTTGCCGATGCCGGTGACGGCGAGCGCGGCCATGCCGAGGGCGGATATGACCGCGGCGGGCAGCTGGACCCGGGGCTGCCCCTTGAGGTCGACGGCGCGGCCGAGCAGCGGCTGGCCGACGGCGGTCGCCAGGCCGTACACGGCGATGAGGCCGCCCGCGAGGCTGTAGCTGCCTCCCTCGGCGCGCGTGAAGACGGTGATGGCGATGGGACCGGTGCCGTTCGGGAGCCGGCCGACGAGGGTGCCGACGAGCAGGCGCGCCGCATGCGGCGCGCGCAGGATGTCCAGATAGCCGCCGCTCGCCTTGGCCTCGGTGGCCATGTCGTCTCCCTCCCCGGGCATCCGCCTCAGGTTCCGCGTCTCGGATTCACGCTACGTTTTACGTATAACGTACGGCGTCATACGTACCATGTCGACACCACGCCGGTCCACCCGCGCGTGACCACCGACCAGCAGCCAGCCGCCGCGGAGGTACGCGTGCACAGCCCGGAACCCCCCGGCGGGAACCGCCCCACCAGCCGGGACGTCGCCGCAGCGGCCGGGGTCTCCCAGGCGACCGTCTCCCTCGTCCTCGGCGACAAATGGCGCGGCCGGGTCTCCGAGCGCACCGCCGGCGCCGTCCGCGAAGCCGCCGCACAGCTCGGCTACCGCCCCAACCTCGCCGCCCGCAACCTGCGCCTCGGCCGCACCCGCACCGCACTCCTGGTCGTCCCGGCGCTCACCAACGAGTTCTTCGCCCGCGTCTACCACGGCGCCGCCACCGTCGCCGCCCGGCACGGCTTCGGCGTGGTCCTCTACCCCTCCCCCGCCGGCATCGGCCCCGCCAAGGACCCCTTCGCCTCCGCCCGGGCCGCCCTGGACGGCGTCATCGCCTCCTCCATGGCCACCGACGCCCTCCAGGCCTTCGGCGGCACCGACCTGCCCCTCGTCATGCTGGACAGCGACCCCGCCGGCAGCGGCGCCGCCGCCCACGTCAACCTCGACATCGCCGACGGCATGCGCCAGGTCACCAGGCACCTGCTCGCCCTCGGCCACCGGCGCTTCCTGCACCTCGCCTCGGCCGTCCCGTCCTGGACCTTCGACGTCCGCGCCGCAGCCCTCGCCGAAACCCTGCACGGAGCCACCGTGACGACCGTACGAGCCCCCCTCGACGTCCAGGGCGCCCGCGAGGCCACCGAGCGCGCCCTCACCGCCCCCGGGCCCCGGCCCACCGCCGTCGTCTGCGACGACGACATCCTCGCCGCCGGCGCCTGCAAGGCCGCCCGCCGACTCGGCCTGCGCGTACCCGAGGACCTCTCCGTCACCGGCTTCGACGACCTGGCCCTCGCCACCGCCCTCGAACCCGAACTCACCACCGTCGGCCTGCCCGCCGAACGCATCGGCGAACGCGGCATGGCAGCCCTCCTCGCCGTCCTCGACGGCCGCGAGCCGGAGGCCGGAGACCTGCCCGTCAACCTGGTCGTACGGGACTCCTCGGGCCCTGCACCGACCGCCTGACGGCACTACGACGCGCGAGGGCCCCGGAACCGTACACAGATGTACGGCCCCGGGGCCCTCGTCCTCCGCCTGCGGCGTGGCCCCTAGTCCTCCGGGACCTCGTCCGACGGATCGTCCGTCTTCACGATGGACACGTCCTCCGCCTCAAGGAGACGCTTCAGCTGCCGGCCGACGATCCGCTTGAACTTGCGCTGCTGCGGACGCGTCCGGTCCAGAACCGCCACCTCCAGCCGCTCCGCGGGGATCTCCCGCTCCGTGCCGTTGGTGTCCCGGGACAGCGCCTGCACGGCAAGCTTCAGCGCCTCGGCGAGCGACATCCCGTCACGGTGCCGCTGGTCCAGGAAAGAGCTGATCTGCTCCGCGTTGCCACCGACCGCCACCGAGCCGTGCTCGTCGACGATCGACCCGTCGTGCGGCAGCCGGTAGATCTGGTCACCGTCGGGCTCCGTGCCGACCTCCGCGACGACCAGCTCCACCTCGTACGGCTTCTCCCCCGCGCTGGAGAAGATCGTGCCCAGCGTCTGGGCGTACACATTGGCCAGACCGCGGGCCGTGACGTCGTCACGGTCATAGGTGTAACCCCGCAGGTCGGCGTAGCGCACGCCACCGATGCGCAGGTTCTCGTACTCGTTGTACTTGCCGGCGGCGGCGAAGCCGATCCGGTCGTAGATCTCGCTGAACTTGTGCAGCGCGCGGGACGGGTTCTCGCCCACGAAGACGATGCCGTCGGCGTACTGGAGGACGACCAGGCTGCGACCGCGGGCGATGCCCTTGCGGGCGTACTCCGCCCGGTCGGCCATGGCCTGCTGAGGTGAGACATAGAACGGCGTGGACACCGGCTACCGTCCCTTTCTACTGGGCTTCTACAGAGTCGACGAGTGACGGTCAGAGCAGAGCGGCGCGCGGCCCGTCGGGCTGCTCCAGACGCCGCTCCGTGACCGACCGGGCCAGCTCGGAGGACTCCGCCTCCGTGAGCCTGCGGAAGCCCTCGTCGGTGATGACGGTGACGATCGGGAAGATCCTGCGGGCCAGGTCGGGCCCACCGGTCGCCGAGTCGTCGTCCGCCGCGTCGTACAGCGCCTGGACGACCAGCGTGGTGGCCTGCTGCTCGGTCAGGTCCTCCCGGTAGAGCTTCTTCATCGACCCGCGCGCGAAGATCGAGCCCGAGCCGGTGGCGGCGTACCCGTGCTCCTCGGAGCGGCCGCCCGTGACGTCGTAGGAGAAGATCCGGCCCTTCTCCCGGCTCTCGTCCCAGCCCGCGAAGAGCGGGACGACGGCGAGGCCCTGCATGGCCATGCCCAGGTTGCCGCGGATCATGGTGGACAGGCGGTTCGCCTTGCCCTCCAGGGAGAGCGTGGCGCCCTCCACCTTCTCGAAGTGCTCCAGCTCCAGCTGGAACAGCTTCACCATCTCCACGGCGAGGCCGGCGGTGCCGGCGATGCCGACCGCGGAGTACTCGTCGGCCGGGAACACCTTCTCGATGTCCCGCTGCGCGATCATGTTCCCCATCGTCGCCCGCCGGTCACCGGCGAGCACGACCCCGCCGGGGAAGGTCGCGGCGACGATGGTCGTCCCGTGCGGCGCCTCGACGATCCCCTCGGGGAGCTTCCGGTTGCCCGGGAGCAGGTCCGGCGAGTGGCTCGCCAGGAAGTCCATGAAGGACGAGGAGCCCGGCGTCAGGAAGGCAGCTGGTAGACGCCCGGTGCGATCAAAATTGGCTTCCACGCCTGTCCCTCCAGATATGAGATGGCCCGACGAAGAGTGTCGGGATCGTCTCCCAACTTGCCGATGCCCGAATTGCAGTTGAAGCACAGTACGCCACGGACCCTACCCGTCTCGTGACAATGATCCACATGCACGGGCCCGGGCCTCAGACAGATCGGACAGATGCCGAACTGCTCCTTGATCATCTCATCGCGCTCGGCCTCGGTGATGCCGTACTGGCGCTTGAGGTGGCCCGCCCGTCCCTGAACCTTGCGGCACGCCTTGCACCGGGTGGAGAGGCCGTCCGAAGCTGTGGAGTTGCGATGCCACTCGCTGTGCGGCTTGACCTCACCACACTGCCGGCAGAGCTTGTGCCCTTCCGGCACGTCCACCTTGCTTCGGACGGCCTTGCCTTTGGCCGCTTGCCGGATCCTGTAGCGCTCCGCGCTATAAGCAGCGACGCATTCCCGACACCTCGGCTGCAACCCGTCTCCGCGATTGCGATCCCTCGCGAATTCGGTCAGCGGGAGATCCCGCCCACAACCTCGACAATGCTTGGCCGCCTGCGACATCTCCCCACCCTCGCGACGTTCGCCTTCGATTCAAAGGCTACTGGCCACCTTTTTGCACGAAGCTTCGAACGAAGTCCTCGGCATTCTCCTCGAGTACGTCGTCGATCTCGTCCAGCACGGAGTCCACGTCGTCGCTCAGCTTCTCCTGGCGCTCCTTGAGGTCGGAGCTCGCCTCCGCTGTGGTCTCCTCGACCTCCTCGGTGGAACGCGTCGCCTTCTGCTGTCCGCCGCCGGTGTCCTTGGTCGCCATTTCCTCACCCCGCTCGAATCGGCCCGCTCGGTTAGGTCTGGTCTTACAAGATCAGACCCTACAAGCCGGGACTGACATCGGCCCCGCAGTTTCTGCAACGTCCGGGCACTGGTCTCATGATTCCCAGTGCCCGGGCATTTCAGCCGCGTTCGACCTACTCAGAAGTACTCAGCCGCCGGAGCCGCCGGAAAGGACGCGGACCAGTTCCTCCGCGGTCCGGCAGCGGTCCAGGAGTTCCTTGACGTGGTTCCGGGTACCCCGGAGGGGTTCCAGGGTGGGGACTCGCTGGAGCGAGTCCCGGCCGGGGAGGTCGAAGATGACCGAGTCCCAGGAGGCCGCGGCCACGTCGTCCGCGTACTGCTCCAGGCAGCGGCCGCGGAAGTAGGCCCTGGTGTCCTCCGGAGGGTTCGTCTCGGCCCGTTCGACCGTCGGCTCGTCCAGGAGTCGCTTCATGCGCCCGCGGGCCACCAGACGGTTGTACAGGCCCTTGTCGGGGCGTACGTCCGCGTACTGGAGGTCGACCAGGTGCAGCCGGGCCGCGTCCCAGTCGACACCGTCGCGGCGGCGGTAGCCCTCCATGAGCTCGCGCTTGGCGATCCAGTCCAGCTCGCCGGCGAGGCTCATGGGGTCGTTCTCGAGGCGGTTGAGCGTGTCCTCCCAGCGGACCAGGATGTCCTTGGTCTGCTCGTCGGCGTCCGACCCGTAGCGCTCGTCCACGTACTTCCTGGCCAGCTCGAAGTACTCCATCTGGAGCTGCACCGCGGTGAGTGTGCGTCCGCTGCGCAGCGTGATCAGGTACTGGAGCGTCGGGTCGTGGGAGACCTGGTGGAGGGTGCGTACCGGCTGGTCGACGGCGAGGTCGACGGTGATGAAGGCGTCCTCGATCATGGAGAGGACGAGCGCCGTGGTGCCCAGCTTGAGGTACGTGGAGATCTCGGAGAGGTTGGCGTCGCCGATGATCACGTGCAGGCGCCGGTACTTCTCGGCGTCGGCGTGGGGTTCGTCGCGGGTGTTGATGATGGGGCGCTTGAGCGTGGTCTCCAGGCCGACCTCGACCTCGAAGTAGTCGGCGCGCTGGCTGATCTGGAAGCCGTGCTCGCGGCCGTCCTGGCCGATGCCGACGCGGCCGGCGCCGGTGACGACCTGGCGGGAGACGAAGAAGGGCGTCAGGTGGCGCACGATGTCCGAGAAGGGGGTCTCCCGCTTCATCAGGTAGTTCTCGTGCGTGCCGTAGGAGGCGCCCTTGTTGTCGGTGTTGTTCTTGTAGAGGTGGATCGGCTGGGCGCCGGGGAGCTGGGCGGCCCGTTCGGCGGCCTCGGCCATGATCCGCTCGCCGGCCTTGTCCCAGAGGACGGCGTCGCGGGGGTTGGTGACCTCGGGGGCGCTGTATTCGGGGTGGGCGTGGTCGACGTAGAGCCGTGCCCCGTTGGTCAGGATGACGTTGGCGAGGCCGATGTCCTCGTCGGTGAGCTGGCTGGAGTCGGCGACCTCGCGGGCCAGGTCGAAGCCGCGGGCGTCCCGCAGCGGGTTCTCCTCCTCGAAGTCCCAGCGGGCGCGGCGCGCCCGGTGCATCGCCGCCGCGTAGGCGTTGACGATCTGGGACGAGGTGAGCATGGCATTGGCGTTGGGATGCCCGGGGACGGAGATCCCGTACTCCGTCTCGATGCCCATTACTCGCCGTACGGTCATGCGGCCCTCCTTGCCCGGCGCCGCTCCCCGCAGTCTGCGTGATTCGGCGGTACCCACGAGCCTAGAGCGGCCGCGCGCGTACGGGGAGATCAGAAGCGAATCATTGAGTGGAAAGCGACGGCTGCGGATGCCCGTTTCCGGACCTCCGCAGCCGGTGCGCGTCACTACAGGTACTGACCGGTATTGGCCACCGTGTCGATGGATCGACCGGTGTCCGCGCCCTGCTTTCCGGTGACGAGGGTGCGGATGAAGACGATCCGCTCGCCCTTCTTTCCGGAGATCCGGGCCCAGTCGTCGGGGTTGGTGGTGTTGGGAAGGTCCTCGTTCTCCTTGAACTCGTCCACGCATGCCTGGAGGAGGTGGGAGACGCGAATGCCCTTCTGGTCGTGGTCGAGGAATGCCTTGATGGCCATCTTCTTGGCCCGGTCGACGATGTTCTGGATCATCGCGCCGGAGTTGAAGTCCTTGAAGTAGAGGACTTCCTTGTCGCCGTTGGCGTACGTGACCTCGAGGAAGCGGTTCTCCTCGGATTCCGCGTACATCTGCTCGACCACGGACTGGATCATCGCGTGGGCGGCGGCTTCCTTCGATCCGCTGTGCTCGGCGAGGTCGTCGGCGTGCAGCGGGAGGGAGGAGGTGAGGTACTTGGCGAAGATGTCCTTGGCGGCCTCGGCGTCCGGACGCTCGATCTTGATCTTGACGTCGAGCCGGCCGGGGCGGAGGATCGCCGGGTCGATCATGTCCTCGCGGTTGGAGGCGCCGATGACGATGACGTTCTCCAGGCCTTCCACGCCGTCGATCTCGGCGAGCAGCTGGGGGACGATGGTGTTCTCCACGTCCGAGCTGACTCCGGATCCGCGGGTGCGGAAGAGGGATTCCATCTCGTCGAAGAAGACGATGACGGGGGTGCCCTCGCTCGCCTTCTCCCGGGCACGCTGGAAGACGAGGCGGATGTGCCGCTCGGTCTCGCCGACGTACTTGTTGAGGAGCTCGGGGCCCTTGATGTTCAGGAAGTAGGACTTCCCGGCGGGCTGGCCGGTCACCTCGGCGACCTTCTTGGCAAGGGAGTTGGCGACGGCCTTCGCGATGAGCGTCTTGCCGCAGCCGGGCGGGCCGTAGAGCAGGATGCCCTTCGGGGGCCGCAGTTCGTGCTCCTTGAAGAGGTCCGGGTAGAGGTACGGGAGCTCGACGGCGTCGCGGATCAGCTCGATCTGGTTGCCCAGACCGCCGATCTTGTCGTAGTCGACGTCCGGGACCTCTTCCAGGACGAGTTCTTCGACCTCGCTCTTGGGGACCACCTCGTAGACGTAGCCCGACCTGGGTTCCAGGAGCAGGGCGTCGCCGGGGCGGATGGTGATGTCGAGGAGCGGTTCGGCGAGTCGCACGACCCGTTCCTCGTCGGTGTGCCCGATGACCAGGGCGCGCTCGCCGTCCTCGAGGATCTCCTTGAGGGTGACGATGTCCCCGGCGCGCTCGAATTCCATGGCCTGGACCACGTTGAGCGCTTCGTTGAGCATGACTTCCTGGCCCCGCCTGAGCTCGTCGAGCTCGACGCTGGGGCTGACGTTCACCCGGAGCTTGCGGCCCCCGGTGAAGATGTCGCATGTGTCGTCCTCGTTGGCCTGCAGGAAGACACCGAAGCCGGCCGGTGGCTGTGCGAGCCGGTCGACCTCCTCCTTGAGGGCCACGATCTGGTCGCGGGCCTCACGGAGTGTATTGGCGAGCCGCTCGTTCTGCGCGGACACGCCGGCCAGGTTCGTCTGCAGCTCGACGATCCGCTCCTCGAGAATCCTCGTGTGACGCGGAGAGTCGGCGAGCTTGCGGCGCAGGACGGCGATTTCCTGCTCGAGATAGGCAACCTGACCGGCGGGGTCCTCAGACCCCCGCCCCGGCCGGATGCCGCGGTTGATGTCGTCGTCGTGGGCTGCCACGGTCCTCACCTCCTCCAAGGGGAGCTGGACGCTTCCTGACCCTACCTGGGCGGGTGGTGATTGAAACCCCTAGATCAAAAAGACTCCGGGGTGTGTCCGATCTTCACCCTTGCGCTTCCCCTCACGCCAGGGGAATACCCACCGCCGGGGCCCGCAAAAGCGGCCGGAGGTATCGTCATGGGTGGTCAACACCCGTCAGGCTTGGCCCGACTTGTCCGCGTGAAGCAGAAACGGCAGCAGATATGAGCGTGCAGAACGAGGCCCCGGCCGTGGGCGCCGACGAGGCGCTGGAGGTCTGGATCGACCAGGACCTGTGCACCGGGGACGGGATCTGTGCGCAGTACGCTCCGGAGGTCTTCGAGCTCGACATCGACGGGCTCGCGTATGTGAAGAGTGCGGACGACGAGCTGCTGCAGGAGGCGGGGGCGACGACGCCGGTGCCGCTGCCGCTGCTGCGGGACGTGGTGGACTCGGCGAAGGAGTGCCCGGGCGACTGCATCCATGTGCGGCGGGTGCGGGACGGTGTCGAGGTGTACGGTCCCGACGCCGAGTGACGGCCCGGTGACGGCGCTGTGGCGGGTCCGGCGGCTCAGACCGCGCGGGCCTGGTCCTGGGCGGTGCGGACGAAGGTTCCCGCACGCCAGCGCCAGGTGACCTGTTCGCTCTGGTCGGGGCAGCAGGTGGGCACGTCGGGGGACGAGTAGCCGAGCAGGGTGGCCCGGACGGCTCCGTCGCGGATGGCGAAGCCGGTCACGTTCTTCTGCTGTGCCGGTTCGACGAGGGTGGCGACGACGCGGGCCGCGGGCGTGCCGGTGCCCTTGCCGTGGGTGAGGACGTAGATGCCGCTGGGCGGTGTGCCGGAGCCGGCTTCGCAGTGTACGACTGCGACGGTCTCGGGGTTTCCGTCGCCGTCGAGGTCTCCGGTGGCCTTCTGGGCGATCTTGCTGGGGGCTCCCCCGCACTGCAGCGGGTAGTGGGCCGTGGTGGCGTCGGGGGCGGGCCGGGGTGCCGGCGGTGCGGCGGTGGCTCCGGCGGGTCCGGGCTGGATCAGGCCCGCGAGGGCGACGACTCCGGCCATCGCGGTGGCGGTGGCCAGCCAGTGCACCGGCCGGGCGTGGGTGTGCGCCAGGTCCGTGACGGCGGAGGTCTGCACGCGAGGAGTCTCCTGTGAGGTGGTGCGGAACGAGGAGTTGCGGGCATCGTGCCACACGTCACAGGCGGGCGGAACAGTCGGGGTGGTTTCCGGTGGGCCGGCCGTCGCGGGGCTGCGGGGCCTGGTCCGGACGCGCGTGTGCCGCCGTCGGTTTCCCGGCCCGTGGGCGGGAACTCGGCGGCGGCACGCGTACGTTGTCGGGGCGTCAGCCCCGGTGGTGTCAGCCCTTGTTGGGGCCTTCGTAGTCCTCGCCGTAGGCGCCCTTGGCGGGGCGGCGGCGGCGCATCGGGGGCTCGACGCCGTCCGCGAGGCGGCGGGCGGTGACGAGGAAGCCGGTGTGGCCGATCATCCGGTGGTCCGGGCGGACGGCCAGGCCCTCGACGTGCCAGTTGCGGATCATGGATTCCCAGGGCTGCGGTTCGGCGTAGCAGCCGAATTCGCGGATGGACTCCACGGTGCGGGCGAGCTGCGTGGTGGTGGCCACGTAGCAGCAGAGGATGCCGCCGGGGACGAGCGCCTTGGAGACGGCCTCCAGGCATTCCCAGGGGGCGAGCATGTCGAGGATGACGCGGTCGACGTCGGTGTCGGACAGGTTGTCCTGGAGGTCGCCGACGGTCAGCTGCCACGCGGGGTGCGGGCCGCCGAAGTAGCGCTCGACGTTGCCCTTGGCGATCTCGGCGAAGTCCTCGCGGCGCTCGTAGGAGTGCAGCATGCCGCTGTCGCCGATGGCTCGCAGCAGGAACGAGCTGAGCGAGCCGGAGCCGACGCCGGCCTCGACGACGCGGGCGCCGGGGAAGATGTCGGCGAATGCCAGGATCTGCCCCGCGTCCTTGGGGTAGACCACGGCGGCACCGCGGGGCATGGACAGGACGTAGTCGGGGAGCAGGGGGCGCAGCGCGA
This sequence comes from Streptomyces sp. NPDC101160, assembly GCF_044768205.1. NCBI lineage: Bacteria > Bacillati > Actinomycetota > Actinomycetes > Kitasatosporales > Streptomycetaceae > Streptomyces > Streptomyces sp. NPDC101160. Next base: position 285,477 of record NZ_JBIWPJ010000008.1, read on the forward strand.
GGTAGGCGACGTTTCCCGTGGTACGGACAACACTGCCCTCGGGAGCACCGATCAGCTCGTCGTGCGGGAAGGAACCCTTGTGGGTGTGGAAGTTCTTCCCGGCTTCGAGCGTGAAGGTGTAGTGGCGTCCCTTGGGATCGGTGAGCTGGACCTGGTCCCCGACCTTGAAGGGCCCGCGACGGCGGGCGGCACCGGTCGGTTCGGACATGTGAACAGGGTACCGGTGTTACGAGGAGGGTCGTGCCATGGCCTTCACGAAGGCCTTCTCGACGTCGGTGGTGGACAGGACGCCGTAGATCTCGCCGCCGTCCTCCACCACCAGGTATTCGGTGGCGGGGCTGGCGCGGAGGTGGTCGAGGAGGGGCTGGCCGGTGAGGTCGGCGGGGACCTTCATGCCGTCGGTGAGGTCCTGGGAGAGGGCGCTGACGGCGACCCAGGGGCGGCGGTGCTGGGGGATGCCGGCGATGGCGGTCTCGCGGACGATGCCGGTGGGGGCGCCGTGGCCGTCGACGACGACGAGGGCGCGGGCGCCGGCCTCGTTGGCGCGGCGGAGGGCTTCGGAGAGGGGGGTGGCGGACTCGACGGGGATGGCGCGGCGGGTGAGGGTGCGGGCGCGCAGTTCGGGGAGGTGTTCGCGCAGGCGGGCCATGCGGAGGCTGTTTCCGGCGCCGGTCCAGATGATCGCGGCGAGGATCGCGGCGAGCAGGGCGTCGGTGACGGTGGTGAAGCCGGAGACGTTTTCGGTGGTGTTGCCGAGCAGGCCGGTGCGGGTGAGCAGGGGCAGGCCGATGAGGACGGTGACGGCGAGGGCGCGGCCGACCCAGGCGGCGGCGACGGTGCCGCTCATGGCGTTGCCGGTGATCTTCCAGACGACGGCGCGGAGCATCCGGCCGCCGTCGAGGGGGAGGCCGGGGAGCAGGTTGAAGACGGCGACGATCAGGTTGGAGATCATCAGGCCGCCGAGCAGCACGGAGGGGACGGTGCCGGGTTCGACGGCGTAGAGGCCGGCGTAGAAGACGCCGGCGAGGACGAGGGAGAGGAGTGGGCCGACGAAGGCGAGGAGGAATTCGCGGCCGGGGGTCTCGGTCTCCTTCTCGATCTCGGAGACGCCGCCGAAGAACTGGAGCTGGATGCGGCGCACGGGGAGTCTGAAGCGGAGCGCGGCGAGGGTGTGGGCCAGTTCGTGGACGAGTACGGAGGCGTAGAAGGCGATCGCGAAGAAGAGCGAGACGAGGTAGCGCAGGGCGCCGAGTTCGGGCAGGACGCGGTCGATCTGGTCGCCGAAGACCCAGGTGATGAGGGCGGCGACCAGGAACCAGCTGGGGGCGACGTAGACGGGCACGCCGAAGGGGCGGCCCATGAGGATGCCGCCGCCGGGCTCCTCGGTCCGCTGCGGCTTGGACTCGTCCTGGTTCACGGGTTCCTTTCGTCGCCGAGCTGCTCGGCCCGCGTCACGCGGTCACGGTTCGATCATGTCGATGATGCAGTGCGACGGGTCCTGAGTCGATGGTATTCCGCGCGCGCCCGGTGAGCGGATCAGGGTCGGACGGGTACGCGCTGTCAGTGGTGGGCCGTACTGTCTTTGTCATGAGTACGAGCGAGCAGCCGCCGGTGGTTTCCTCGGCGGCCCGGACGCCCACGTCGTTGTCGCCGTCGCGGGCGAGTGACTTCATGCAGTGTCCCCTGCTGTACCGGTTCCGGGTGATCGACCGGCTGCCGGAGAAGCCGAGTGCGGCGGCGACGCGGGGCACGCTGGTGCACGCGGTGCTGGAGCGGCTGTTCGACGCGCCGGCGGTGGAGCGGACGGCGCCGCGGGCGAAGGCGCTGATTCCGGGGCAGTGGGACCGGCTGCTCGAGTCGCGGCCGGAGCTGGGCGAGCTGTTCGCGGAGGATCCGGCGGGCGAGCGTCTCGCGCAGTGGCTGACGGAGGCGGAGTCGCTGGTCGAGCGGTGGTTCACGCTGGAGGATCCGACGCGTCTGGAGCCGGCCGAGCGCGAGCTGTTCGTGGAGACGGAGCTGGCTTCGGGGCTGCGGCTGCGCGGGGTGATCGACCGGGTCGACGTGGCGCCGACGGGTGAGGTGCGGATCGTCGACTACAAGACGGGCAAGGCGCCGCGTCCGGAGTACAGCGAGGGCGCGCTGTTCCAGATGAAGTTCTACGCGCTGGTGGTGTGGCGGCTGAAGAGCGTGGTGCCGCGCCGGCTGCAGCTGGTGTATCTGGGCAGCGGGGACGTGCTGACGTACGACCCGGTGGAGGCGGATCTGCTGCGGGTGGAGCGCAAGCTGCTGGCGCTGTGGGAGGCGATCCGGCTGGCGACGGAGACGGGTGACTGGCGGCCGCGGCCGACGAAGCTGTGCGGCTGGTGCGATCACCAGGCGGTGTGTCCGGAGTTCGGGGGCACTCCCCCGGTGTATCCGCTGCCGGTGGTGCCCGCGCGCCCGGTGTGATCCGGGGGCCGCGCCCCGGCAGGGCAGAATGGGTGCCGTTCCGCCCTCCGTCTGAGCTCCTGAGGAGTTGTCCGTGGCTATCCGCGTCCTACTGGTCGACGACCAGCCGCTGCTGCGTACCGGTTTCCGGATGATTCTGGAGGCGGAGCAGGACATCGCGGTGGTGGGTGAGGCCGGTGACGGTCTGCAGGCCCTGGACCAGGTGCGGGCGCTGCAGCCCGATGTGGTGCTGATGGACATCCGGATGCCGCGGATGGACGGGGTGGAGGCGACCCGGCAGATCACGGGTCCGGGCCGGGACGGTCCGGCGAAGGTGCTGGTGCTGACGACGTTCGATCTGGACGAGTACGTGGTGGAGGCGCTGCGGGCGGGGGCGAGCGGCTTTCTGCTGAAGGACGCTCCGGCGACCGAGCTGGTGCAGGCGATCCGGGTGGTGGCGGCGGGCGAGGCGATGCTGGCGCCGTCGATCACGCGTCGGCTGCTCGACAAGTACTCGGCGCATCTGCCGTCGGGTGAGGAGCAGGTTCCGGACACGCTGAACACGCTGACGGACCGTGAGGTCGAGGTGCTGAAGCTGGTGGCGCGGGGTCTGTCGAACGCGGAGATCGCGGCGGATCTGTTCGTCAGCGAGACGACGGTGAAGACGCATGTGGGGCATGTGCTGACGAAGCTGGGTCTGCGTGACCGGGTGCAGGCGGCGGTGTACGCGTACGAGAGCGGTCTGGTGCGTCCCGGCGCGCAGTGATCGCCTGACGGTGTACGAGGAGGGCCCGGCGCGCACACAGCGCGCCGGGCCCTCTTCGTACGGCGGGCCGGGTCAGCCCTTCTTGATCTCCCAGAAGCGGAAGACGGTGGAGGCGTCGAGGGTCCATTCGAGGCCGGTGACGGTGTCGCGGGCGACGGCGTACTGCTTGCCCTGCCACAGCGGCAGGAAGGGCAGCTGGTCGGCGACGATGTCCTGGACCTTGCCGAAGTCGGCGGCGGTGGCGCCGCGGTCGGCGGAGGCGGCGGTCTTCGGGATGAGGTCGCCGGTGATCTTGTCGTTCTCGTAGTGGTTGCCGAGGACGTTGCCGTCGCCGAAGAAGGGCGCGGTGAAGTTGTCGGCGTCGGGGTAGTCGGGGACCCAGCCCTTGACGTAGACGCCGTACTTGCCGGCCTTGATGTCCTTCTCGTACTGGTCGTACTCCACCGACTTGACGTCGGCCTGGAACAGGCCGCTGTCGTTGAGCTGCTGGGCTATCGCCTTGAGTTCCTGGTCGGTGGCGGGGCCGTAGCGGCTGGGGGTGGACCAGAGGGTGAGCTTGACCGGGGTGGTGATACCGGCCGAGCGCAGGGCCTTCTTGGCGGCTTCCTTGTCGGGGCTGCCGTAGGTGTCGAAGAAGGCGGTGTTGTGGCCCGCGATGCCGGCGGGGACGATCGAGTAGAGCGGGGTGGCGGTCGACTTGTAGACGCCCTGGACGAGCGCATCGCGGTCGACGAGGTGGGCGATGGCCTTGCGTACGCCGAGCTTGCCGGCGACCGGGTCCTTCATGTTGAAGACCAGGTGCTGGACCTCGGCGCTGCTGCCCTGGACGACTTCCAGGCCCTTGTCGTCGGCGCTGGTGGAGCCTTCGATCGCGGCGATGTCGTCGGCGGACAGGCCACGGTAGGCGACGTCGATCTCGCCTGCGGACAGGGCCTTGGCGAGGCGTTCGCGGTCGCCGCGGTAGAGCTTGAGGGTGACGCCGCCGTTCCGCGGCTTGGCGGTGCCGTGGTAGTCGGCGTTGGCGGAGAAGTCGGCCTCGGTGTCGCTGAACGAGTCGAGCTTGTACGGGCCGGAGCCGACGGCCTTGCCGTCGGTGCGCAGCTCGGTGGCGGAGTACTCGCGGTGGTCGACGATGGAGCCGGCGCCGGAGGCGATCTTGCTGGGGAAGGTGGCGTCGGGGACCTTGAGCTTGAAGACGACGGTCTTCTCGTCGGGGGTCTCGATGCTCTGGATGGTGGAGAGCAGCGGGGCCGGGCCGGACGGGTCGTTGATCTTCAGCGCGCGCTCGAAGGAGAACTTGACGTCCTCCGAGGTGAGCGGGTTGCCGTTGGAGAACTTGAGGCCTTCGCGCAGGGTGCAGGTGTAGATCCTGCTGCCGGCGTCGAAGCCGCACTTGTCGGCGGCCTCGGGTTCGGGCAGGGAGCCGCCCTTGGGGAAGGCGAGCAGGGACTGGAAGACGTTGTTGAACAGCAGCCAGGAACCGGGGTCGTATCCGGCGGCGGGGTCGGTCGCCAGGATCTCGTCCGACATGCCGACGCGGACGGTGGGGCCGGCCTCGCCGGCGTCACCGCCCTGCTCGGTGCCGCAGCCGCTGAGCAGGGTGGCTGCCAGGCCGGCCGCGAGGGGGGCGGTCAGCCACTTGTTGTGTGCCTTCACAGAACTTGCCTCTTGATCTCTTGCCAGGCCGGCCGCGGGGGTGTCGCGCGGCCGGTACGAACGAAGGGGTCAGGCGGTGCCGCGGCCGAGCTCCCACAGGAGCAGGTCGGAGGAGGTGTTCAGCGACCATTCGACGCCGGTGATGTCGTCGCGGGCGGCCACGTACTGCTTGCCCTGCCACAGCGGGAGGATGGGCACGTCCTTGGCGACGATCTTCTGGATCTGCTCGAAGACGGGGGTCGCGGCGGTGCGGTCGGCCTCGCGGCGCGACTGCGGGATCAGCCGGTCACGGACGGACTGGTTGACGTAGGGGGTGTTGAGGAAGTTGTCGCTGTCGAGGAACGGGGCGACGTAGTTGTCCGGGTCCGGGTAGTCGGGGAACCAGCCGAGGCCGTAGACGGCGTAGTCGCCGCGCTTCTGGGCCGGGCGGAACTTGGCCCATTCGGTGCCCTGGATCTGGACGTCGAAGAGCTTGCTGGCGTTGAGCTGGCCGCGCAGCGCCTCGAACTCCTGGGCGGTCTCGGAGCCGTAGTGGTCGGTGGTGTAGTGCAGGGTGACCTTGACCGGGGTCTGCACGCCGGCGTCGCGCAGGATCTTGGCGGCCTTGGCGGTGTCGGGCTCGCCGTAGGTGTCGATGAACGAGGTGGCGTGGCCGGTGACGCTGGACGGGATCAGCGAGTAGAGCGGCTCGGCGGTGGGGCCGTACACCTTGCTGACCAGGGCGCCGCGGTCGACGACGGAGGCCATGGCCTGCCGGACGGCCTTGTCCTTGACGGCGGGGGCCTTGGTGTTGAAGCCGAGGTAGCGGATCTCGAGGCCGGGGACCTCGGTGAGGTTGATGCCGTCCTCGGGCTTCTCGGTGTGGTCCTTGATCTGCGCCTGCGACATGGCGCGGCCGGCCACGTCGATGCTGTCGTCGCGCAGCGCCTTGTCCATGCTCGCGGCGTCGTCGAAGGGACGCAGCTCGACCTTGTCGTTGCGCATGGTGATGTCGCCCTTGTAGTGGGCGTTCTTGGTGAAGACGAACTTCGTCACCTTGTCGCCGGCGACCTCGGCCTTGAGGGTGTACGGGCCGGAGCCGTCGACCTCGAAGCCCTTGCGCAGGGCCTTGCCGTCGTACTTGTCCTTGCTGAGGATGCCGGCGACGGGGGTGGAGATCTTGTACGGGAAGGTCGCGTCGGGCGTCTTGAGGTGGAAGATCACCTCGCGGTCGCCCTTGGTCTCGACGGTGTCGATGCCGGCGAGGAGGGCGGCCGTGCCGTTGTCGGACTTGATGGCGAGGACGCGCTCGACGGAGAACTTGACGTCGTCGGCGGTGACGGGGGTGCCGTCGGCGAAGGTGAGCCCGGAGCGGAGCTCGCAGCGGTAGCTCTCGCTCTCCTTGTCGGTGAAGGCGCAGCTCTGGGCGGCTTCGGGGACGGGCCGGCCGCCGCCGCGCGGGACGTGCATGAGCGTCTGGACGGTCTGGCGCAGGATGTTCCAGGCGCCGGTGTCGTACGCGTAGGCGGGGTCGAGCGGGGCGGGTGCGTCCGTGGTGGCGACGAACTGGTCCGTGGTGCCGACGACGATGGCCTTGCTCGCGCTGTCGTCGCCGCAGCCGGCGAGGACGGGCGTGAGCAGGGCTGCCGTGAGGGGCAGCACCAGGGTCTTGCGGTTCATCGGGACGATCTCCTTCACCGGCACGGGGTGACGGCCGGCAGTGGTACAGCGGCTTCGGTCACTCCGCCGGCCGCCCGGTCGGGGCGGGGCGATCGGGCCGTGAAGGGGTGCGATCGGTCCTGTGTACGCGGCGACTTCTGGGTGTTCGCCGGGGCACTCGGAGGGTGCGGCGGAGTACTCGCGAAAGACTAGTGGGCGGCGCCGCTGCCGCCGGACGGGGCGAGTCCGCGTGATGATCACGGGACGCCCATGAATACGGTCCGTTCGATACTCATGCACGGGAACGATTCGTACGTGGATGATCGAATCGGGACACTTGGGCAGGGTGTAACCGCCGGTTTCCGGACACTGCACGCAGACAGGCCACCCGCCGGTCGGCACTCTGCGTGACCAAGGTCACGCAGGGTCTTTCCGGTGGACGGCCTGAGGGCGGGTCTGGGGTCGGGCCCGGGACGGGGCCTGAGGGCGGCTCAGATGGTGTGCGGGCCGGCGATGAGCGTGCGCAGGAAGGGCACGTCGACCTCTTCGAGGGAGCGCACCACGACCCGGCCGGCGGAGGCCGCGATGGGAGCGACGGAGGGCACCGCAACCACCCGGCAGCCCGCCGCCTCGGCCGCGGCGACCCCGGTCGCGGTGTCCTCGACGACCGCGCACAGCGCCGGGTCGGCGTTCACCCCGCGGGCGGCGGTGAGGTACGGCTCGGGGTGCGGCTTCGTACGGGACACCTCGTCGCCCGCGACGGTCAGGGCGAAGCGGTCGCGGCCGAGCGAGGCGAGCACCCGGTCGATGATCCTGCGGTGCGAGGCGGAGACCAGGGCGGTCGGGATGTTGTGCTGGGCCAGCTCGGCGAGGAGACGCTCGGCGCCCGGCATCAGCGGCACGCCGCGGTCGATGCGCTGCTCGAACTTCTCGTTGAGCAGCACGGTGAGCTCGTCGAGGGTGATGTCCGCGCCGGTGGACTCGATGAGATAGCCGGCGCTGCGCGTCATCGGGCCGCCGACCACGACGTCCCGCCATGCCTCGTCGAGGCGATGCCCGAGGTCGGCGAAGACCTCCACTTCCGCGTCCCACCAGAAGCCCTCGGTGTCGACGAGGGTGCCGTCCATGTCGAGGAAGACCGCCTGCAGGGCGGAGCTGCCGTTGGCACGGAACAAGGACGCGGGGACCGTACTGGTCATCCGGCACACCTCCATGGAGGGACGAAGAGGCCGGCCTCCCAACCCGCAAGGGGGTGGGCGACCGGCCTGCACTGGACCAACCAGTGTACGTCGCGTCGACTTACAACGCAGGGATTTACCCCTGCATCGTGAGCGGACGATTACCGGGCGTTGAAGTACTTCGCCTCGGGGTGATGGATCACGATGGCGTCCGTGGACTGCTCGGGGTGGAGCTGGAACTCCTCGGAGAGGTGGACGCCGATGCGCTCGGGCTGGAGCAGCTCGGCGATCTTCGCCCGGTCCTCCAGGTCGGGGCAGGCGCCGTAGCCGAGGGAGAAGCGCGCGCCGCGGTACTTGAGCGCGAACATGTCCTCGACGTCGGCGGGGTCCTCGCCGGCGAAGCCGAGCTCGGCGCGGACCCGGGCGTGCCAGTACTCGGCGAGGGCCTCGGCCAGCTGTACGGACAGGCCGTGCAGCTCCAGGTAGTCGCGGTAGGAGTCGGACTCGAACAGCTTGGCCGTGGCCTCGCCGATCCGGGAGCCGACGGTGACGACCTGGAGGCCGACGACGTCGGTCTCGCCGGACTCCTCCGGGCGGAAGAAGTCGGCGAGGCACAGGCGGCGGCCGCGGCGCTGGCGCGGGAAGGTGAAGCGGGTGCGCTCGTTGCCGGAGTCGTCGAGGATGATCAGGTCGTCGCCCTTGGAGACGCAGGGGAAGTAGCCGTGCACGACGGCCGCTTCGAGCAGGTTCTCCGTGTGCAGGCGCTCCAGCCAGCCGCGCAGCCGCGGCCGGCCCTCGGTCTCGACGAGCTCCTCGTACGACGGTCCGTCGCCGGCCCGGTTCTGCTTGAGGCCCCACTGGCCCTTGAAGAGCGCGCCCTCGTCGAGCCAGCTCGCGTACTCCTTGAGCTGGATGCCCTTGACGACCCGGGTGCCCCAGAACGGCGGGGTGGGCACCGGGTTGTCCGTGGCGACGTCCGAGCGGCCGCCCGGCTCCGGCTCGTCGACCTGGAGCGTGGCCGCGCCCTTGGCGACGCGGCGCTGCTTCAGCTCGGGCAGGGCCGCGCCGGGCACGCCGCGCTTGACGGCGATGAGGGCGTCCATCAGGCGCAGGCCCTCGAAGGCGTCGCGGGCGTAGCGGACCTCGCCCCGGTAGATCTCGTACAGGTCCTGCTCGACGTACGCCCTGGTGAGGGCCGCGCCGCCGAGGATCACGGGGTACTTGGCGGCCAGCTCGCGCTGGTTCAGCTCCTCCAGGTTCTCCTTCATGATCACGGTGGACTTCACGAGCAGACCGGACATGCCGATGACATCGGCCCGGTGCTCCTCGGCGGCCTCCAGGATCGCGGAGACGGGCTGCTTGATGCCCAGGTTGACGACGTTGTAGCCGTTGTTGGAGAGGATGATGTCGACGAGGTTCTTGCCGATGTCGTGGACGTCGCCGCGAACGGTGGCGAGGACGATGGTGCCCTTGCCCTCGGCGTCCGACTTCTCCATGTGCGGCTCCAGATAGGCCACCGCGGTCTTCATGACCTCGGCGGACTGGAGCACGAACGGCAGCTGCATCTGGCCGGAGCCGAACAGCTCGCCGACCACCTTCATGCCGTCGAGCAGCGTGTTGTTGACGATGTCGAGGGCGGGCGTGGTGGTCAGGGCCTCGTCGAGGTCGGCCTCCAGTCCGTTTTTCTCGCCGTCGATGATGCGCCGCTTCAGGCGCTCCTCCAGCGGGAGCGCGGCCAGCTCCTCGGCCTTGCCGGCCTTGAGGGACTTGGCGGTGGCGCCCTCGAAGAGCGCCATCAGCTTCTGGAGCGGGTCGTAGCCTTCGGCGCGCCGGTCGTAGATGAGGTCCAGGGCCGTCTGCACCTGCTCCTCGTCGAAGCGGGCGATCGGCAGGATCTTCGAGGCGTGCACGATCGCCGAGTCCAGGCCCGCCTTGACGCACTCGTCGAGGAAGACGGAGTTGAGCAGGATGCGGGCGGCCGGGTTGAGGCCGAAGGAGATGTTGGACAGGCCGAGCGTGGTCTGCACGTCGGGGTGACGGCGCTTCAGCTCGCGGATCGCCTCGATGGTGGCGATGCCGTCCTTGCGGGACTCCTCCTGGCCGGTGCAGATGGTGAAGGTGAGGGCGTCGATGAGGATGTCCGACTCGCGGATCCCCCAGTTCCCCGTCAGGTCGGCGATGAGCCGCTCGGCGATGGCGACCTTGTCCTCGACCGTGCGGGCCTGGCCGTTCTCGTCGATCGTCAGGGCGATCAGGGCGGCGCCGTGCTGCTGCGCCAGACGGGTGACCCTGGCGAAGCGGGACTCCGGTCCGTCGCCGTCCTCGTAGTTGACCGAGTTGATGACCGCGCGGCCGCCGAGCTTCTCCAGACCGGCCTCGATGACGTCGACCTCGGTGGAGTCGAGGACGATCGGGAGGGTGGAGGCGGTGGCGAAGCGGCCGGCGAGCTCCTTCATGTCGGCGACGCCGTCGCGGCCCACGTAGTCCACGCACAGGTCGAGCATGTGCGCGCCCTCGCGGATCTGGTCGCGCGCCATCTCGACACAGTCGTCCCAGCGGCCCTCCAGCATCGCCTCGCGGAACTTCTTCGAACCGTTGGCGTTCGTCCGCTCACCGATCGCCAGGTACGAGGTGTCCTGGCGGAACGGGACGGTCTGGTAGAGCGAGGCGGCGCCCGGCTCGGGCTGCGGCTCGCGGACCGGCGGGACGGCGCCGCGGACCCGCTCGACGACCTGGCGCAGGTGCTCGGGGGTCGTGCCGCAGCAGCCGCCGACCAGGTTGAGGCCGTACTCGGCCACGAACGTCTCGTGGGCGTCGGCCAGCTCGGCCGGGGAGAGCGGGTAGTGCGCGCCGTCCTTGGTCAGGACCGGCAGGCCGGCGTTGGGCATGCAGGACAGCGCGATGCCGGCGTGCCGGGCGAGGTAGCGCAGGTGCTCGCTCATCTCGGCCGGGCCGGTGGCGCAGTTCATGCCGATCATGTCGATGCCGAGCGGCTCCAGAGCCGTCAGGGCTGCGCCGATCTCGGAGCCGAGGAGCATGGTGCCGGTGGTCTCGACGGTGACCGAGGTGATCAGCGGGACCGTGTAGCCGGCGACCGCCATGGCGCGGTGGGCCGCGATGATCGCGGCCTTCGTCTGGAGGAGGTCCTGGGTGGTCTCGACGAGGAGGGCGTCGGCGCCGCCGGCGAGGAGACCCTCGGCGTTCTGCTGGTAGGCGTCGCGGATCGTGCCGTACTCGACGTGGCCGAGGGTGGGCAGCTTGGTGCCGGGGCCCATGGAGCCGAGCACCCAGCGCTGCTGTCCGGTCTTCTCGGTGTACGCGTCGGCCGCCTCGCGGGCGATCCGGGCGCCCGCCTCGGACAGCTCCTGGATGCGGTGGGCGATGTCGTACTCGCCGAGCGCGGAGAAGTTGCAGTTGAAGGTGTTGGTGCCGACGCAGTCGGTGCCGACCTCGAGGTAGGCGTCGTGGACCGAGCGGACGATGTCCGGGCGGGAGACGTTGAGGATCTCGTTACAGCCCTCGAGCTGCTGGAAGTCCTCCAGAGAGGGGTCCTGGGCCTGGAGCATGGTGCCCATCGCTCCGTCGGAGACGACGACCCGGGAGGCGAAGGCCTCGCGCAGGGCGTCGGCACGCTGGGCGGCGGTCGCGGGGACGGCGGAAGGGGTCGGCGACGAGGCCATGGAATGAGCTCCCTGGGATGCGACGGCTGTCGGCTTTGCACTCTCGGCGGAGGGTGCACGGGCCCAGACTAACCGCGCGGACGCCGGGGTGGACATGGGGTTCCAGCTGGTGGACGGCATCCTGTGTGCGGGGACTCCCGGTACGGCCCGTTCTTGGACGACACTGTCAGGTGTGACGCAAGGTCGGCATCGACCGATAGTGTTCAGCATTGTCGAACAGCATGTGGTGAGAAAGGGCCGGGCGATGGCGAAGAACATCCAGTCGCTTGAACGGGCGGCGGCGATGCTGCGACTGCTCGCGGGCGGCGAGCGCCGGCTCGGCCTGTCCGACGTCGCCTCCTCGCTCGGCCTCGCCAAGGGCACCGCGCACGGCATCCTGCGCACCCTGCAGGCCGAGGGCTTCGTGGAGCAGGACCCGGCCTCCGGCCGCTACCAGCTGGGCGCGGAGCTGCTGCGGCTCGGCAACAGCTATCTGGACGTGCACGAGCTGCGGGCCCGGGCCCTGGTGTGGACGGACGACCTGGCCCGCTCCAGCGGCGAGAGCGTCCACCTGGGCGTGCTGCACCAGCAGGGCGTGCTGATCGTCCACCACGTCTTCCGGCCCGACGACAGCCGCCAGGTCCTGGAGGTGGGGGCCATGCAGCCGCTGCACTCCACGGCGCTCGGCAAGGTGCTCTCGGCGTACGACCCGGTGGCGCACAGCGAGGTGGTGGAGGCCGAGCGGGACGCCTTCACGCCCCGTACGGTCACCGACCTCACCGACTTCGAGACGCTGCTCGACACGACCCGTGCGCGGGGCTGGGCCGCCGACGTGGAGGAGACCTGGGAGGGCGTGGCCTCGGTGGCCGCGCCCATCCACGACCGGCGCCGGATGCCGGTGGGCGCGGTGGCCATCACCGGCGCGGTGGAGCGGGTCTGTGCCGGGGGCGAGCTGCGCTCGGAGCTGGTGGCCGCGGTACGGGACTGCGCCCGCGCCGTCTCCCGGGATCTGGGGGCCGGCCGCTTCTGAGGCCGCGGGCACGCCGTACGGCCCGGAGGCATGCGTTCCGCCCCGTAGACCCCGCACGACCGAACACATCCGAACCCGCCGGTAACGATCGCGTTATCGGCGGGTTTTTCGTGCTCAGCACCCTTGACGTGCTGTTAACCGTGGCGCAAAACTTCCGTTCATCGGTCGGCATTGTCGAACAGCTACCGGCAATACGCGCTAAGGTGTGACAGTGCCAAGGGCCGTCAACGCCCTCACACGAGGGCGCGAACCACCGGAGGGAACTCGTTGGTTCGCCTTCCCCTGGACGAAGGACAAAGGAGTCGCGGGTGTCCAGCTCCGACATCTTCATCGGCGAGACCATCGGTACCGCCGTACTCATCCTGCTCGGCGGCGGTGTCTGTGCCGCCGTGACGCTCAAGAGCTCGAAGGCCCGCGGCGCGGGCTGGCTCGCGATCGCTTTCGGGTGGGGCTTCGCCGTCATGACGGCGGTCTACATGACCGCTTCCCTCTCCGGCGCCCATCTGAACCCCGCCGTCACCATCGCGATAGCGATCAAGGACGGCGACTGGAGCCACGTTCCGGTCTACCTCGCCGGCCAGCTGCTCGGCGCCATGCTCGGCGCGGTGCTGGTCTGGGTCACGTACTACGGCCAGTTCCGGGCCCACCTCACCGACGAGTCGATCATCTCGACGCCGCACGAGGAGGGCATGGTCGACCAGAAGGCCGCCCCGAACGCCGGTCCGGTGCTCGGCATCTTCTCGACCGGCCCGGAGATCCGTAACCCCTGGCAGAACCTGGCCACCGAGATCATCGGCACCGTCGTGCTGGTCCTCGCCGTGCTCACCCAGGGCCTCAACGACAGCGGCAAGGGCCTCGGTGTCCTCGGCGCCCTGATCACCGCGTTCGTCGTGGTCTCCATCGGCCTCTCGCTCGGCGGCCCGACCGGTTACGCCATCAACCCGGCCCGTGACCTCGGTCCGCGCATCGTGCACGCCCTGCTCCCGCTGCCGAACAAGGGCGGCTCCGACTGGAGCTACGCCTGGGTCCCGGTCGTCGGCCCGCTGGTCGGCGGCGCCATCGCCGCGGGTATCTACAACATCGCGTTCGCCTGAGCCGTCCTTCTTCCAGACCTCCCTTGGAGCACACCGTGACCGACGCCCACACCACCGGCCCGTTCATCGCCGCCATCGACCAGGGCACCACCTCCTCCCGCTGCATCGTCTTCGACAAGGACGGCCGGATCGTCTCCGTCGACCAGAAGGAGCACGAGCAGATCTTCCCGAAGCCGGGCTGGGTCGAGCACGACCCGATCGAGATCTGGACCAACGTCCAGGAGGTCGTCGCCGGCGCCCTCACCAAGGGCGGGATCACCGCGGCCGACGTCAAGGCCATCGGCATCACCAACCAGCGCGAGACCACGCTGCTGTGGGACAAGAACACCGGCGAGCCGGTCCACAACGCGCTCGTCTGGCAGGACACCCGCACCGACGCCCTGTGCAAGGAGCTCGGCCGCAACGTCGGCCAGGACCGCTTCCGCCGCGAGACCGGCCTGCCGCTCGCCTCGTACTTCTCCGGTCCGAAGGTCCGCTGGCTGCTCGACAACGTCGAGGGCCTGCGCGAGCGCGCCGAGCGCGGCGACATCCTCTTCGGCACCATGGACTCCTGGGTCATCTGGAACCTCACGGGCGGCGTCGACGGCGGCCACCACGTCACCGACGTCACCAACGCCTCCCGCACCATGCTGATGAACCTCCACACCATGGCCTGGGACGAGAAGATCCTGCAGTCCATGGACATCCCGGCCGCTGTGCTGCCGGAGATCCGCTCCTCCGCCGAGGTGTACGGCACGGTCAAGGGCGGCCTCCTGGACGGCGTCCCGGTCGCCTCCGCGCTCGGCGACCAGCAGGCCGCCCTGTTCGGCCAGACCTGCTTCGCCGAGGGCGAGGCCAAGTCCACGTACGGCACCGGAACGTTCATGCTGATGAACACCGGCGACAAGATCATCAACTCCTACAGCGGCCTGCTGACCACCGTCGGCTACCAGATCGGCGACCAGAAGCCGGTCTACGCCCTGGAGGGCTCGATCGCCGTCACCGGCTCGCTCGTCCAGTGGATGCGCGACCAGATGGGCCTCATCAAGTCCGCCGCCGAGATCGAGACCCTGGCCTCCTCGGTCGAGGACAACGGCGGCACCTACTTCGTGCCGGCCTTCTCCGGTCTCTTCGCCCCGTACTGGCGCTCCGACGCCCGCGGTGTGATCGCCGGCCTCACCCGGTACGTCACCAAGGCGCACATCGCCCGCGCCGTCCTCGAGGCCACCGCCTGGCAGACCCGCGAGATCACCGACGCCATGACGAAGGACTCCGGCGTCGAGCTGACCGCGCTCAAGGTCGACGGCGGCATGACCTCCAACAACCTGCTGATGCAGACCCTCTCCGACTTCCTGGACGCCCCCGTGGTGCGCCCGATGGTCGCCGAGACCACCTGCCTCGGCGCGGCCTACGCCGCCGGCCTCGCCGTCGGCTTCTGGCCCGACACCGACGCGCTGCGCGCCAACTGGCGCCGGGCCGCCGAGTGGACCCCTCGCATGGACGCCGACAAGCGCGACAGCGAGTACAAGAACTGGCTCAAGGCCGTGGAGCGCTCCATGGGCTGGCTCGACGAAGAAGAGAACTGACGAGGAGTAACGCGCGATGACCACCCTGCAGAGCCTCCCCTCCCTGGGGATGCACCCGGCCGCCGGTTCCCTTCCGACCCGCGCCGAGACCAGAGAGCAGCTTTCCAAGGCGACGTACGACCTCCTGGTGATCGGCGGCGGCATCCTGGGCATCTCCACCGCCTGGCACGCCGCGCAGTCCGGGCTGCGGGTGGCCCTGGTGGACGCCGGCGACTTCGCCGGCGCCACCTCCTCCGCCTCCTCCAAGCTGCTCCACGGCGGTCTGCGCTACCTGCAGACCGGCGCGGTCAAGCTCGTCGCCGAGAACCACTTCGAGCGGCGCGCGGTCTCCCGCCAGGTGGCCCCCCACCTGTCCAACCCGCTCACCTTCTACCTGCCCGTCTACAAGGGCGGCCCGCACGGCGCGGCCAAGCTCGGCGCCGGCGTCTTCGCCTACAGCGCCCTGTCCGCCTTCGGTGACGGCGTCGGCCACCTGCTGAGCCCCGCCAAGGCCGCCCAGGACGTGCCGGAGCTGCGCACGGACAACCTGAAGGCCGTCGCCGTCTACGGCGACGACCAGATGAACGACTCCCGCATGGCCCTGATGACGGTCCGCGCCGCGGTCGACGCCGGCGCGGTCGTCCTCAACCACGCCGAGGTCACCGGCCTGCGCTTCACCCGGGGCCGGGTCACCGGCGCCGAGCTGCGCGACCGCATGTCCGGCGAGGAGTTCGGCGTCGACGCACGCCTGGTGCTCAACGCCACCGGCCCGTGGGTCGACCACCTGCGCAAGATGGAGGACCCCAACGCGGCCCCCTCCATCCGCCTCTCCAAGGGCGCGCACCTGGTCCTCAAGCGCACCTCCCCGTGGAAGGCGGCGCTCGCCACCCCGATCGACAAGTACCGGATCACCTTCGCCCTCCCCTGGGAGGACATGCTCCTGCTCGGCACCACCGACGAGGAGTACGAGGGCGACCCGGGCGAGGTCGCGGTCAACGACAAGGACATCGCCCAGATCCTGGACGAGGCCGCGTTCTCCATCCGCGACCAGCAGCTCGACCGCTCCCTGATCACCTACGCCTTCGCCGGCCTGCGGGTGCTGCCGGGCGGTCCCGGCGACACCTCGAAGGCCAAGCGCGAGACGGTCGTCACCGAGGGCCGCGGCGGCATGCTGTCGGTGGCCGGCGGCAAGTGGACCACCTTCCGCCACATCGGCCGCACGATCATGAAGAAGCTGGAGTCGCTGCCGGGCCACCCGCTCGGCGACGACTACGAGCCGGTCGCCACGCTGCCGAAGCGGCTGCCGCTGCCGGGCATCGCCAACCCCAACGCAGTCGCCCACCGGCTCCTCGTCGACGGCCCGGCGCCCGGCCCGCGCATGGCCGCCGACACCGCCAAGCACCTGGCCACCCACTACGGCTCGCTCTCCTTCGACATCGCCCGGATGGCGAACGAGAACCCCGAGCTCGCCGAGCGCGTCCACCCGGACGCGCCGGAGATCTGGGCCCAGGTCGCCTACGCCCGCGACCGCGAGTGGGCCGAGACCGCGGACGACGTGCTGCGCCGCCGCACCACGCTGACCATCCGCGGCCTGGCCACGGACGAGATCCGTGGCAAGGTCGAGGACATGCTGCGCGGCAACTAGTCACCCCCCACAGGTGGTAAGGGGCGGTCTCCCATGGAGGCCGCCCCTTACGCATGCCGGTGCGCGCGCCATGCGCCCGCCACATCAACGCAACACTCCGCGCGCAGAGTTGAAGCATGAAGTTTCAGGTGCTCTCCCTCATCGGCCATGCCCCGCACCCGCTCACCGGCGAACTGCCCGCCGCCGCCGACCGGCTCGAGGAGGTCCTGGCGGTCGGCGAGGCCGCCGAGCGGCTCGGCTACGACGCGTACTCCGTCGGCGAGCGGCACGCCGGCCCCTTCCTCTCCTCCAGCCCCTCGGTGGTGCTCGGCGCGCTGGCCGCCCGCACCTCCCGCATCCGGCTCCTCACCGGCGTCACCGTCGTCGCGATCCTCGACCCGGTGCGGGTCGCCGAGGACTACGCCACGCTCGGCCTGCTCTCCCGCGGCCGGCTCGAACTCGTCATCGGCAAGGGCGCGGAGGCCGGCCACTTCGACCTGTTCGGCCTGGACGAGGCGCGCCAGTGGGACCTGCAGAAGGAGAAGTACGAGCTCCTGCGCCGGCTGTGGACGGAGGAAGGCGTCGACTGGGAGGGCGAGTTCCGGCCCGCCCTGAAGAACGTGACCACGGTCCCCCGCCCGTACGCCGGCCGCCCGCCGCGCGTCTGGCACGGCTCGGCGACCAGCCTCAACTCCCCCGAACTCGCCGCCCGCCACGGCGACCCGCTGTTCACCGCCAACGCCATCCAGCCCCGCGAGGCGTACGCGCGGCTGATCGCCCACTACCGCGAGAAGTTCGAGGAGTACGGGCACGATCCGCGCGAGGCGCGCGTGGCGGCGGGCTCCGGCGGGCTGCTCATCGCCGACACCGCCGAGCAGGCCGTCAGCCGCTACAAGGACCTCTACGAGGCGAAGGTGCGCCAGACCTTCCGCCCGCACCTGGAGGGGAAGGCCGGCTACAACACCCCGTTCCGCACCATCGAGGACGCCATCGCGGGCGGACCGCAGCTCATCGGCTCCCCGCAGCAGATCATCGACAAGATCCTCGGCTACCACGAGGTGTACGGCCACGACCTGCAGTCCATCACCGTCGACGCCTTCGGGCAGTCCACCGCCGAGCAGATCGAGACCCTGGAGCGGTTCGCCGAGGAGATCGCCCCGGTCGTGCGGAAGGAGGCGCCCAGCACGCTCTGGGAGGAGTGAACGAGGAGGGACGCGCGTACGCGTGCCGACGGGAGTTCCTGGGTAGTCGATCACAACCGAACCGGCCTTCGGGCGCGTCCGAGGGCTGCGGGCGGGCCGCCCGAAAGGCATAAGGTTGGTCCGTACGACAGGAACTTCGACGAAGGAGGCGCTGGGTGATCGAGCTCGAGGGGGTGCCCGAGCTGATCGACCCGGTCATGGTGGCCGCGTTCGAGGGCTGGAACGACGCCGGCGACGCCGCCTCCGCCGCGGTCGCCCACCTGGACCGGGAGTGGAAGGGCGAGGTGTTCGCGGCGCTCGACGCCGAGGACTACTACGACTTCCAGGTCAACCGGCCCACGGTGTGGATGGACGGCGGCGTCCGGAAGATCACCTGGCCGACGACCCGGCTCTCCGTGGTGCGGATCGGCGGCGACAAGCCCCGGGACCTGGTCCTGGTGCGCGGGATCGAGCCGTCGATGCGCTGGCGCTCGTTCTGCAACGAGCTCCTGGGCTTCGCGCACGAGCTGGGCGTGGAGATGGTGGTGATCCTGGGTGCGCTGCTCGGCGACACCCCGCACACCCGTCCGGTGCCGGTCAGCGGCGTCACCTCCGACCCCGACCTGGCCCGCACGATGGACCTGGAGGAGACCCGCTACGAGGGTCCTACGGGCATCGTCGGCATCCTCCAGGAGGCCTGCACGCACGCCGGGGTGCCGGCGGTGAGCCTGTGGGCGGCGGTCCCGCACTACGTGTCGCAGCCGCCCAACCCGAAGGCGACGCTGGCCCTCCTCAACCGCCTGGAGGACCTGATCGACCTGCGCATCCCGCTGGGCGAGCTGCCCGAGGACGCGCGGGCCTGGCAGGTGGGCGTCGACCAGCTGGCCGCCGAGGACAGCGAGGTCGCCGAGTACGTGCAGACACTGGAGGAGGCGCGGGACACGGCGGAGCTGCCGGAGGCGTCCGGCGAGGCCATCGCCCGTGAGTTCGAGCGCTATCTGCGGCGCCGCGAGCCGGGCCAGGGCGGCCCGGGGCACGCGACGGAGAGCGGTGACGCCTCGTACCTCCGGGACAGCGCCGGCGAGCGGACCCGGCCGCCGAAGCCGCAGCAGCCGGGCCCGGAGGCGGTGCCGGGCGCGGAGCCGGAGCGGCCGGAGCAGGAGCGGCCCGAGCAGGAGCGGCCGGAGCAGGAGCGGCCCGAGGCCGGGGACGGCTCGGGGGACGGCGACGAGGGCGGTTCCGCGGACGGCGCCGAGGAGTGACCGGTACGGGAGGGGCGGCGCGGCCGCCCCTCCCGTTCGCGTCTGCCGGTCGTGTCCGTCAGACCTGGTCGATCGCGACCACGTCGTAGTCGGTGGTCGGCGTGGGCTCCGTGTCGAAGCGGGCGTTCGGGAGATAGATCCGGTCGCCCCAGGCCGCGGCCGTGGTGGGGATGCGGAAGCGCGGGTCGGTGATCCGGGCGACGGCCGTGCCGCGGGTGCCGGCGGCGTTCAGCCGGACCACGTCGACCTGGTTGTTCACCTGCTGGACGACGTACAGGGTGCGGCCGAGGAGCAGCAGCCCGTCCCCGTTGGGGATCTTCAGTCCGCCGAGGTCGACGGCGGTCGCGGTGCCCGTGGCCGGGTCGACGCGCATCAACGTGCCGCCGTCGGCGACGGTGTTGACGACGAGCAGGGCCCGGCCGTCGGAGGTGCGGGCGATGCCGTTGGCGGTGAAGTCGGGGCCCTGGGTCCAGTCGCCGCCGAGCGGCACGGTCTCGGGAGCACCGACCGGCTCGCCGGCGCGGTCGAGGGCGAGGCGGTAGAGCTGCGGCTGGTAGGAGTCCGTGAACCAGGCGGCACCGGGGGTCAGGACGACGTCGTTGACCATGGTGGTGTCCGCGCCGAGCCCGGTGAAGTGGCGCAGCAGCGCGCCGGTGCGGACGTCGACGACCCGGATCTCCCGGCTGTAGCCGCCGGAGAGGAAGAGTCGCCGTTCGGCGGTGTCGATCTTGAGGCCGACGGTCATGTGCCCGTCGCCCAGCCCCTCGTGGATGATCCGGCCCTCCCCGGTGGCCAGCGAGGCCCGGTAGACGGCGCCGTTGGCGAGCGAGCCGAAGTAGGCGTACGGGCTGTGGCCGATGGCGATGCCCTCGGGTGCGAAGCCGTCCGGCAGCCGGAAGGAACCGGGCCAGCGGCCCCCGGCGCCGGCCGCGTGGGCGGTGGCGCCGAGGGGGCCGAGGAGAGCCGCCGCGCCGGTGGCCGCGGCGGCTCCCAGGAGACTTCTTCGTGCGAAGGAACGTTGCGTGAAGCGTTGCATGGAGCGCCCTTTCGAACTGGTGGTCGTCGAACACTCCATCACAACGGGACCGTCAGGCGCAGTCGAACCGTGCGGCCGCCCAGTCACCGTGGTCACCGGACTTCGAGCCGTTGGTGTCGGTGACCTTCAGATGGACATGGCGTGCGCCGGTCACGTCGACGTTCACCGGGACGGTGGCGGAGGCGCCGGTGACCCGGGGCGAGGTCCACAGCACCTTGCCGTCCGCCTCGACGGAGAAGGCCACCTCGCCGTAGCCGTTGATCTCGTCGTCGATGCCGACGTCGGCGGTGAGGGCGGTGCAGCGGCCGCCGAGGTAGACCTCGATGTCGGAGTCGGCGTGGGCGCCGATGCCCTTGGCGTAGGTCTGCCCGGCGAGGGTGAGGGTGTGGCCGTCGGCGGCGCCCGACTCGCCGTTGGAGCGGTCGCGTTCGGGCGGCCCCCAGCCGTTCGTGGACTTCAGCCAGACCAGGTCGCTCGCCCACGCCGGGGCGGTCGGCGGCTCCGGCATCACGCCGACGGCGAACCGCTGGAGGGCGGTGCGGTCGACTCCGGCGGCCCGGTGCCGGACGCTCGCGGTGAGCACGGTCTCGCCGGGGACGGCGCCCTTGGCCGGCGTCACGGAGAGCGCGACGCGGCGGGTGGCACCGGCCGGGATGCGGTCGATCGGGGCGGCCGGGGCGACCTGCCAGCCGGCCGGGGCGGTCAGCGCGACCTGGACGCCGGTGGCGTCCCGGGTGCCGGCGGTGACGTCGACGGCGACGGTGCCGGGCACGCCCGCGCCCAGCTCCTGACCGGTCGGCGCGGTGACGGTGGCGGCGGCCCCGGGGACGGCGCCGCCGACGGCGCTGGTGTCGTCGAGTTCGAGGGTGAAGCCGCGGTCGGTGCGCTGCGCGCCCGTCTTCACCTGGACGACTCCGCCGCGGTCGTCGCGGTCGTACCACCAGCCCTGCCCGGCGGCGTCGAAGGCGGCCTTCGAGTCGAGCCGGGGCAGCGTCCGGTCGCCGAGCCAGACCGTGCTCGGGCTGTCGCCGGTGTGCACGGTGAAGCGGTACGGGCGGGCGGCCGACTTGCCGGTGTAGGTGCCGGTGCTCGGGCCGATCCGCACGCTGACGTCACCGGCGCCGCGCTGCGGGGCGCGCACCTCGGCGAGCTGGGTGGCGTAGCCGCCGGTGCGGTGGGCGCGGGTGACGCCGTCGTCCTCGTACAGCTCGAAGGAGGACCGGCCCTGCGGGTAGACGTCCCAGGCGATCGGGTCACCGGCCTTGCGCTCGGTGTAGGAGCGGATGCCGCCGGGCCACATCGGGACGGCGGCCCCGGCCCGTACGAACAGGGGCAGGGTGTCGAGCGGGGCGCTGTAGTGGTCGAGGGTGACGGGGCCTTCGTACGTGCGCCCGTTCGCGTAGTCGATCCAGGTGCCCTTGGGCAGGTAGATGCCGTCGCGCTCGACCGCGTCCTTGTAGACGGGCGCGACCAGGAAGTCCTCGCCGCTGAGGAACTCGTACTTGGCGGCGTCCGAGGCGGCGACCGGGTCGTCCGGGTATTCGAGGGCGAGCGGCCGGGCGAGGCCGACGCCGGTCTCGGTGGCCTGGTGGGCGTAGGAGTAGATGTACGGGAGCAGGGCCTCGTGCAGCTTGAGCGAGGCGCGGTTGATCGAGGTGTAGGGCTCGCCGTGGCGGAAGGGCTGCTTGTCCATGGCGGCCCAGCCGTCCATGGTCATGGTGACCGGCAGGAACATCTTCCACTGCAGGTCACGGGTGTACGTCTTGGGGCTGCCGCCGAAGATGCCGTCGACGTCGCCGGTGGTGTAGGCGAGGCCGGACATGGCGGCGCCGGCGTAGGTGGGGATCTGCCAGCGAATGTACTCCCAGCTGCCGGACTGGTCGCCGGACCACTGGACGCCGCAGCGCTGGGCGCCGGACCAGCTCTCGGGGGCCCAGGTGAAGCCGCGGGCGTCGGAGTTGGCCTCGATGCCGGCGTAGGAGTCCTTGCAGCCGTCGAGGGCGAACTTGTAGCCGGAGCCGACCCAGGCGACGTCGAGCTTGGCGACCCGCTGGCCGGCCTTCACCTGGTCGGCGAGCTTGTCGATGCCGTCCTCGGTCCACAGCCCGAGCTGGGCGCCGTTGGCCTTCAGGCCCTGGGCGGTCTGGGCGAGGTTCTCGTAGCCGCAGCCGTAGCCGTCGTTGACGAGCATCCAGCCGTTGGGCATGTCGTTCCGGACGTAGCCGTCGGAGACCTCGAGGGCGTCGAGGGTGTGGCGTTCGCCGCGGTTGGCGTTGTGCAGGTAGCAGTCGGAGTCGCCGATCTCCAGGCCGTAGACGGGCGGCATGAAGGGCTTGCCGGTGAGCTTGGTGTACTGGCCGATGACGTCCTTGACGGCGTCCTGGCCGCTGCCGGCGAAGTAGTAGGCGTCGAAGCGCTGTTCGCGGGCGGTGGTGGTGACGGGCTCGCCGAAGACGTAGGTGTTGGGGGCGTAGGTGTTGCGGTAGACGCCGTAGCCGGCGGAGGAGAGGTAGAACGGGACGGAGTTGGGGTGGCCGCCGTCGTTCCAGTTGTAGTCGACGCCGACCTCGACGGTCTTGCCGCGGTGGGAGGTGTTGCCGCGGCCGTTCTGCATGCCGGCGCCGTAGAACTGTTCGTCGGCGCCGCGGGCCAGGGTCTGGGTGGTGCGGTCCTGGTTCCAGGTGAGGCCCTGGGTCTCGGTCCACAGGGGCGTGCCGTCGGCGCGGAGGGCGGCGAAGCGCAGTGGCGACTTGTAGGCGCGCAGGGTGACCCGGTCGGTGCTCAGCTCGTAGCGGTCGCCGAGGTCGGCCCAGTGGGTGGCGGGCGGCGGGCCCTGAGGCAGGACGATGTCCTGGCCGGTGGGGTCGGTGAACCTGCCGTCGGGGGCGAGTTCGATGCGGAAGGTCTCGTCGGAGACGAAGCTGACCCGGGCCTCTGAGTGACCGGCGGTCAGCCGGTAGACGCCTCGGGCGGCTCCGTCGGCGGCGAAGCCGGTGACCTCGCCCACGGTGGTGTCGGCGGGTGCGGCGGAGGCGGTGCTTCCGGGTCCCGCGAAGACCGCGAGGAGTCCGAGCACGGCTCCGCCGAGGGCAGCTCTCATGCGCATTGATGATTGCATGGAGCGTTCTTAGCGCAGATTCGAGCATCGAGCCAGGGGCAAAACGGAACCGCCCCCGGACTTCGTGAGAAGTCCAAGGGCGGTTGCGTGAACGGGAGTTGCGCGGCGGCGGACTGCTACAGGGCGACACCCAGGAGGGCGTCGACCGCGCGCGAGACGAGGCCGGGGGCGGACTCGTCGGTGCCGCCCTCGGCGGCCTGGAGCGCGGCCCAGCGGTCGACCGCGGCGAGCGCGGCCGGCGCGTCCAGGTCGTCGGCGAGCGCCTCGCGGAGCTCCTCGACGAGCGCGTCGGCGGACGGGCCGTCGGGGCGCGAGACGGCGGCGCGCCAGGCGCCCAGGCGCTCGACGGCGTCCTGGAGGACCTGGTCGGTCCACTCCCAGTCGGCCCGGTAGTGGTGCGAGAGCAGGGCGAGCCGGATGGCGGCCGGGTCGACGCCTTCCCGGCGCAGCGCGGAGACGAAGACCAGGTTGCCCTTGGACTTGGACATCTTCTCGCCGTGCAGCGCGACCATGCCGGCGTGCACGTACGCCTTGGCCATGGGGAACTCGCCGGTGAGGGCCTGGGCGTGCGAGGCACCCATCTCGTGGTGCGGGAAGATCAGGTCGGAGCCGCCGCCCTGCACGTCGAAGCCCATGCCGAGGTGGTCGAGGGCGATGGCGACGCACTCGATGTGCCAGCCGGGGCGGCCGGCGCCGAGGCTGCCGCCGTCCCAGCTGGGCTCGCCCTCGCGGGCGGCCATCCACAGCATCGGGTCGAGCGGGTTCTTCTTGCCCGGGCGGTCCGGGTCGCCGCCGCGCTCGGCGGACAGGTGGCGCATCAGCTCGGTGTCGTAGTTCGAGACCTCACCGAAGTGCGGGTCGGACTCGACGGAGAAGTAGATGTCGCCGTCGAGCTCGTAGGCGGCGCCGGAGTCCCGCAACTTCTCGACCAGCGGCACGATGCCCGGTATCGCCTCGACCGCGCCGATGTAGTGCTGCGGCGGCAGCATGCGCAGGGCGGTCATGTCCTCGCGGAAGAGGGCGGTCTCGCGCTCGGCGAGGCCGACCCAGTCGATGCCGTCGCGCTGCGCCCGCTCCAGGAGCGGGTCGTCCACGTCGGTGACGTTCTGGACGTACTGGACCTGCCGCTTGGTGTCGAGCCACACGCGCTGAACGAGGTCGAACGCGTTGTAGGTCGCCGCGTGACCCATGTGGGTCGCGTCGTACGGCGTGATGCCGCAGACGTAGATGCGGGCGACGGGGCCGGGGGCGAGGGTCACTCGTCCGCCGGTCGACGTGTCGTGAATCCGGAGGTCGCGGCCCTTGCCGGGCAGGGCGGGGACCTCAGAAGCGGGCCAGGCATGCATGTCCTGAGCCTAACCGGACAGGTGTTCCGGATACGAACCGCATACGGGATCTTGACCGATTAGGCGGTCTTGCGGGGACGGCCGGATCATGCATACCCCCGGGGGGTCTCACCGGCCGGGAAGGATTGGCCGAAAACATTCGCCGGGCGGCGCGTGCTCACACGGGCGGCCAGGGAATGGCGGGCCACTGCCCGGACGGTACGGGGTGCCGCCCGGTCCTGCGCAGACCGGCGACGCGGTCCCGCAGGGCGGCCACCTCGGCGGCGGTCAGCAAGCCCGCGAGACGTTGGGCCAGTGGAGTGCCGGGCGCGAGGCGCTCGTCCAGCACGGCGAGGACGGCGGTGGCCTCCTCGGTCAGCTCCTCCCCCGCCCAGCCCCACAGCAGGGTGCGCAGCTTGTCGTCCACGTGGAACGAGACGCCGTGGTCGATCCCGTACAGGTGCCCGTCCGCCATCGGCAGCAGATGCCCGCCCTTGCGGTCGCCGTTGTTGATGACGGCGTCCAGGACGGCCATCCGGCGCAGCTGCGGGGTGTCGGCGTGGACGAGCAGCGCGGTGCGGTCCTCGGCGACCTGGGCGTGCCCCACGGCCTTCCAGCCCGCCCCGGCCTCCTCGTCCTCCACGAGGGCGAGCAGCTCGGCCGCCGGGTCGGCCTCGACCCAGAGCTGCACCATGCCCTGGCCGTACGGGCCCTCGCGCAGCACCGTCGGCGGGACCAGGCCCCAGCCGGTGGCCTCGGACAGCTCGTAGGCGGCGACCTCGCGCTGGGCGAGGGTGCCGTCGGGGAAGTCCCACAGCGGGCGCTCCCCGGCGACCGGCTTGTAGACGCAGGCCGCCTCCTCGCCCTCGTACGCGACGGAGCAGTAGAGCACCGCGTTGGACGCCTCGCGGACCTGGCCACGCACGGTCAGCTCGCCCTCGGCGAGCAGCTCTGTCGTGCCGGGGGTCCCCTTGCCGGTCGTTCGACTGCCGGTCATGCGCCGCGACGGTATCCGTTCTGGCGCGGGCAGACATGGCCCTCGGGGTCGAGCGGCAGGCTGCACAGCGGGCACGGCGGCCGGCCGGCGTTGACCACGTCGAGGGCACGCTTGGCGAAGGCCCGGGCCTGGATGCCGGTGAGCCGGACGCGCAGCATCGGCGGGCCGTTCTCCTCGTCCTGGAGCAGCCGCTCCTCGGCCTCGGCGAGGTCCTCCTCGGAGTCCGCGTCGAGCTCGACGAGCGCCTGCGCCTCGACGATCATGCGCTGCTCCTCGCCGTCCCAGGCGAGGGCCATGGTGCCGACCCGGAACTCCTCCTCGACGGGGGCGTCGAGAGGCGCGGTGTCGGTGGTGTCCGGCGGTGCGACGGCGGGCACGGGCGCGTTGCCGCCGGTGCGGCGCAGGACCTCGTCGAGGAGTTCGTCGATCCGCTCGGCGAGGGCCGCGACCTGGGTCTTCTCCAGGGCGACACTGGTGACCCGGCCGGCGGCGGACGCCTGCAGGAAGAACGTACGGCGGCCAGGCAGCCCGACCGTGCCGGCCACGAAACGCTCCGGTGGGTCGTAGAGGAACACCTGACGGGACACGTTCCCGACTCCCTTGGGTCTCGGTGGTGTGGCCGCCGGACCGGCCGGCGGGACCGGCGTGGCCGTGCGGCTACAGCGGCGCGTCCACCCTACTGCGCGTGGGGATCACGGTGCGCCCGCACCGCCCCCGACCTCCGCCGCCCCGTCGTCGGCGGGGGTCTCGCGCGGCGCGAGCGAGCCGAGGTCGCCGGTGTCGCCGAGGCGCAGCAGGAAGGGCCGCAGCCGGGTGTAGCGGATGGCGGTGACGGAGCAGGGGTCGGCCTGGATGCGCTGGAAGAGGTCGAGGTGGAGGCCGAGGGCGTCGGCGACGAGGGCCTTGATGATGTCGCCGTGCGAGCACATCGCGTAGACGGCGTCCTCGCCGTGCTCGGCCTCGATCCGGGCGTTCCAGTCGCGTACCGCGTCCACGGCCCTGGCCTGCATGGCGCGCATGGACTCGCCGCCGGGGAAGGCGGCGGCGGAGGCGTGCGCCTGGACGACCTGCATCAGCGGCTCGTCCATCAGCTCGGCGAGCTTGCGGCCCGACCAGTCGCCGTAGTCGCACTCGCTGATCCGGTCCTCGACGTGCAGCGGCAGCCCGGGGCGGGCGTCGAGCAGCGGCCGTACGGTCTCCCGGCAGCGCTGCAGCGGGCTGGTGACGACGGCGGCGAGCGGCACGCCGGCGAGCCGCCCGGGCAGCTCGGCGGCCTGGGCGGCGCCGCGCTCGTCGAGCGCCACCCCGGGCGTGCGCCCGGCGAGCACCCCGGAGGTGTTGGCGGTGGAGCGTCCGTGCCGGACGAGGATCAGGGTGGCCATGTCGGCCAGCCTAAGCGAGGGGCGGAGGGGTGCGCCGGTGCGTCCGGCAGGGGAGAATGCGGCCCGTGATCGTGGATTCGGCCATCTATCGGAGCGGGCGCAGGACGAAGGGCCCCGCCGACCTCTCGGACGCGCTGGCGGAGGCGCGGGCGACGGGTGACGCCTTCCTGTGGGTGGGGCTGCACGAGCCGACGGAGGCAGAGTTCGAACATGTCTCCGACGAGTTCGCGCTGCATCCGCTCGCCGTCGAGGACGCCCTGAAGGCCCATCAGCGGCCCAAGCTGGAGGTCTACGACGACTCGCTCTTCGCGGTCCTCAAGCCGGTCGTGTACGAGCCGGAGAGCGACAAGGTCTCCTCGGGAGAGCTGATGGTCTTCATCGGGGACTCGTTCGTCGTGACCGTGCGGCACGGCGTGGGTGCGCCGCTGAAGGCGGTGCGGCAGCGCCTGGAGGCCGATCCCGACGTGCTGAGGCACGGGCCGACCTCGGTGCTCTACGCGATCAGCGACGCGGTGGTGGACCACTACATCGACGTGGCCGGCGAGCTCCAGGTCGACCTGGAGGAGCTGGAGGCGGACGTCTTCGCGCCGTCCGGCGGCAATCCGGCGCGGACGGCGGAGCGGATCTACACGGCGAAGCGGCAGGTCCTGGAGTTCCGGCGGGCGAGCGGCCCACTGGCCGGCCCGATCGAGCGGCTCGTGACCAGCTCGGTGCCCTTCGTGCACGAGCACGCCGTGCCGTTCTTCCGGGACGTCCAGGACCATCTGCTGCGCGCGAACGAGCAGGTCGAGGGGCTCGACCGGCTGCTCTCGGACGTCCTGTCGGCGCATCTGGCACAGATGGGCGTGCGGCAGAACGACGACATGCGCAAGATCTCGGCCTGGGCGGCGATGGCCGCGGTCCCCACGATGGTCGCCGGGATCTACGGCATGAACTTCGCACACATGCCGGAGCTGCGCTGGGTGTGGTCCTACCCCGCGGTGCTCCTGCTGATGGCGGGGATCGTGGCGGCCCTGTACCGGTTGTTCAAGCGGCGCGGCTGGATGTGAGCCCGCGCCGGCTCCGGGTTTCGCGGACCCGGCGGGCTCAGAAGGCGTGGGCCGGGGTCGCCGGTCCTCCGAGGGCGTCGCGGCGCTCGGGCATCCGGAGGTCCACCATCTTGTGCCAGCCGGCGGCCCGCTCGTACGCGTACAGGGCGTGGATGCCGGCGGCGAGCGTGGCCGCCCTGGCCCTGGGCCAGTTCAGGATGCGGCCCATGTGGCTCATCACGGCGAGGCTGACGTCGCGGTAGACCTGGATCTCGGCGAGCGCGGACTCGCGCAGGGTGCGCTGGATGAGCCGGCCGTGGCCGGCGTAGTTGAGCCGGAGCAGTTCCTCGTGACAGTAGGCGAGGTGGTTGACCTCGTCGTTGTCGATCATGCTCACGGCCTTGCCGAGCTCGGGGTCGTCGCCGAAGTACTTGACCAGCATGTTCATCTGCTCGGCGGCCCGCTGCTCGGTGACCCGGCTGTGGCTGAGGTAGACGATGATGTCCCGCTCGCTCAGCGGCTCGTCACGGCGGAGCTTGTCGTGGGCGAGGCCGATGCCGCGCCGCTCCAGGAGCATCGTGTAGTCGGTGTCGGGCGGCACCGGGACGGGTTCGAGACCGCGCTTCCTGAGCAGCGCGTTGAAGATCCGCCCGTGTTTGTCCTCGTCGGCGCCGTGCCGCGCGATCTTGGGCGCGAGCTCGCGCATCCCGGGCGCGACGAGGGCCGCGATCCGGCCGTTCTCCCAACCGCCCTGGGACTCGCCGCTGGCGGCGATGGAGCAGAAGAGCTGGAAGGACTCGTCGTCGTCGATGATTTCCTGGAACAGGCTCTTGGCCGTGAGCATGGCTGCCACCTCCCGTGCGGTACGAGTCAAGTGCGCCGCGCCGGAGCGGGCAACACGAGGAGGCGGGAACTGGGCCGAAAGACGGACGGCGAGGGGGCGTAACCCGGGGCGCGGGTCGGGCGTTGTGCTGCGTGACGGCCGTGGCGGGGAAGACCCCCGAGCCCCCACCACGGCCGCAGGCTTGTCCGGGCCTTTCCGGGCCTGTCTGAGCCTTTCCGGGCCTGACCGAGGGCCGTTACGCGAGCCCGGCCCGCTCCAGGGCCTCGACGCCCGCCCGCAGCGCCGCGACGCGCTCGTCCAGGGTGAAGCCGGCCGGAGCCAGGGTCAGGGTGGTCACTCCGGCCGCCGCGTACGCCTTCATCCGGTCGGCGATCCGGTCGACGGAGCCGAGCAGCGTGGTCTGGTCGATGAGCTGGCGCGGCACGGCCGCGGCGGCGCCCTGCTTGTCGCCGGACAGGTACTTGTCCTGGATCTCGGCGGCGGCCTTCTCGTAGCCCATGCGCTGGGCGAGCTGGTTGTAGAAGTTCTGCTTGCGGCTGCCCATGCCGCCGACGTAGAGGGCGGTGTACGGGCGGAAGATGTCGGCCAGCGCGTCGATGTCGTCGCCGAGGGCGAGCGGCAGGGTCGGGTGGACGTCGAAGCCGTCCATCGTGAGCCCGGCCTTCTCGCGGCCCGCGCGCAGGTGGCGCAGCGCGGTCTCCTCCAGGTGCTCGGCGGCCGGGAAGATCAGCAGCGCGCCGTCGGCGATCTCGCCGGTCTGCTCCAGGTTCTTGGGGCCGATGGCGGCGATGTAGAGCGGGATGTGCGGGCGGGTCGGGTGGACCGTGAGCTTGATCGGCTTGCCCGGGCCGTCCGGCAGCGGCAGCGTCCAGTGCTCGCCCTCGTAGCTGAGGCGCTCGCGGGTCATGGCCTTGCGGACGATCTCGACGTACTCGCGGGTGCGGGCGAGCGGCTTGTCGAACTTGACGCCGTACCAGCCCTCGGAGACCTGCGGGCCGGAGACGCCGAGGCCGAGCCGGAAGCGGCCGCCGGAGAGCGAGTCGAGGGTGGCGGCGGTCATGGCGGTCATCGCGGGCTGGCGGGCCGGGATCTGCATGATGGCCGAGCCGATGTCGATGCGCTCGGTCTTCGCGGCGACGAAGGAGAGCACGGTTGGCGCGTCGGAGCCGTACGCCTCCGCCGCCCAGCAGACGTCGTAGCCGAGGCGGTCCGCCTCCTGGGCGACGGCGAGGTTGTCGCCGTCCATGCCCGCGCCCCAGTAGCCGAGGTTGATGCCGAGCCGCATGCCACGTACCCCTTACCCATCGGTAACGTCTCTGTGTGCGGGACTCTAGCGCGCGGCCGGGTCGTGCGACAGGAGCCGTCGGGAGCCGGGTTGTCCACAGGGTCTCTCCGCGTGGTGCCGTGGCCAGTAATCTCGCGGCCATGGAGCAGAGGCATCTCGGACGTACCGGCCTGCGCGTGTCCCGGCTCGGGCTCGGCACCCTCACCTGGGGCCGGGACACCGACGAGCATGACGCCGCCGAGCAGTTGAAGACGTTCTGGGACGCGGGCGGCACGCTCGTGGACACCGCTGACGTGTACGGGGGCGGCGAGGCGGAGTACCTGCTCGGGCGGCTCCTCGACGGCCTGGTGCCGCGCCGCGACCTGGTGATCACGACGAAGGCGGGCAACGTGCCCGACCCGGACCGGCGCACCGACGGCTCGCGCGGGCATCTGCTGGCGGCGCTCGACGCCTCGCTGGCCCGGCTCGGCACGGATTACGTGGACCTGTGGCTGCTGCACGCCTTCGACCCGTACACGCCCCTGGAGGAGTCCCTCCAGGCCCTGGACATCGCCGTCAGCACCGGCCGGGCCCGCTACGTCGGCGTCTCCAACTTCTGCGGCTGGCAGCTCGCCAAGGCCGGCACCTGGCAGCTGGGCGGCGAGCGGACCCGGCTGGCCGGGACGCAGATGGAGTACTCGCTGCTCCAGCGCGGCATCGAGCGCGAGGTGCTGCCGGCCGCGCTGGACCTGGGCATAGGCCTGCTGCCCTCGTCGCCGCTCGGGCGCGGCGTCCTCACCGGCAAGTACCGCGCCGGCACCCCGACCGGCTCCCGCGGCGGCTCCGAGGCCCTCGCCCCCTTCGTCGAGCCCTACCTCGACGACACCGCGAGCCGCATCGTCGACGCCGTCACCACGGCCGCCGACGGACTCGCGACCACGCCCCTCCAGGTCGCCCTCGCCTGGGTCCGCGACCGCCCGGGCGTCACCGCCCCGATCATCGGCGCGCGCAACGCGCAGCAGCTCGCGGCGGCGTTGTCAGTAGAGACCCTTAGTCTTCCTGACGAGATCTGCCGAGCCCTCGACGACGTCTCGGCGCCCGTACACCGCTACCCGGATCACGACTGGAGCACCTTGTGACCGAGCCTTCCCCGTCCACCCCCACCCCGCCGACCGAGCCCGACCAGGCGGGGGTGGCCGACGCAGCGGAGGCGGAGGGCAACCGCACGGGTCACCCCGACGTGTCGGCCGAGGCAGCGGCGGACGGCGGAGCGGAGTTGGCGCCGGCCGTGGCGGAGGGCGACCCGGCGGGCGACGAGGACGGCGCTGACCCGTCCGGCGTGGCGGCGGGCGACGAGGACGGCGCTGACCCGTCCGGCGTGGCGGAGGACGAGGGGCCGGCCCCGTCGGACGACGGCGCGTCGAGCGCCGAGCAGGGTGTCGCGGACCCGTCCGGCGCCGCCGAGGGCGAGCCCTCGGCGGAGGCGACGGGCAGCGAAGGCGACGCCGCCGGGCTCAGTGAGGCGCAGGCGGAGCTGGCCGCGCAGCGGGAGTTCCGGGCGCGGATCGAGCAGCGGAAGGCCGAGCGGGGCGGGCCCGTGGAGGCCGGGGCGAAGCTGAGCGGGACGGCGGCGGATCTGCTGGCGGCGGTGCGGGCCGTGGAGAGCGGCGCCAGGCCGGTCGCCGTGCCGCGCGTGGCGGAGCCCGCTCCCGCGGCCCGGCCCGCGCCGGAGGAGCGGACCGTGCGGCCGCCGGTGCCCGCGGCGCCGGTGGTGACCGAGGAGACGGCGGGCGCCGTCCGGCAGGTGCTGGCCCGCGGCGGGGCTCCGGAGGCGCTCGCCGGGCAGGTGGCCAGCGTGCTGGGTGAGGGCGCGGCGCGCGCCCTGGAGGACGACCCGTGGCAGCTTCTGGCGGTGCCCGGCGTGCGCGCCGAGCAGGCCGACGGCTTCGCGCGGGCGCTGCTCGGCCCGGAGTGCGGCCCCGACGACCCGCGCCGGGTCGTGGCGCTCACGGCCTGGCTCCTGGAGCAGGCGGCCCTGAAGGGGCACACGGCCCTGGAGATCGGGGCCGTGCGCGACGGGCTCGCCCGGCTCTCGGTGCCGGAGCCCGACAAGGCCGTCGACCTGGCCGTGTCCGAGGCGGCGGTCCTCGTCTTCCAGGAGGAGGACGAGGCAGAGGGAGAGGAAGAGGAAGAGGGGCAGGAAGGCGAGGAGCAGGGGACCCCGGGCGGGACGCCCGCGCCCGTGCTGCTCGGCCTGGAGCGGTACGCGCTCGCCGAGGAGAGCCTCGCCGACGGGCTCGCCCGGTTGATCCGTACCGTCGCGCCCGCCGAGTGGGACGGCCCCGACCTGGCCCGCGCCGCCGGGGCGAACGGTCTCGTGCTGCACACCGGCGGCGAGGCCGCCCGCGCCGAACCGGCCGGGCTGGCCGCCGCCGCCCGCGAGCGGGGCCTGCGGGTCGCGCTCGCGGCCCACACCGCCCGCGACGGCGCCCTGCCCCTGGCCGCGCTCCTCTCCGGCGCGGCGGGCCCCGGCCGGGACGCGGAGGGCGCCCTCGCCCTGGACCTGCTGGTCGTGCTCGACGCGCCGCA
Organism: Streptomyces sp. NPDC101160; assembly: GCF_044768205.1. Taxonomy (NCBI): domain Bacteria; kingdom Bacillati; phylum Actinomycetota; class Actinomycetes; order Kitasatosporales; family Streptomycetaceae; genus Streptomyces; species Streptomyces sp. NPDC101160. The sequence continues at coordinate 318,119 of NZ_JBIWPJ010000008.1, forward strand.
GCTCGACGTCGAGACGGCCGCCGCGCTCGTCGAGGCCCTGCCGGACGGCTGCCGGCTGGTCCTCAGCGGCGACCCGTACGTGCTGGGCGCGGCGGGCCCCGGCCGGGTCTTCGCCGATCTGCTGGCCGCCCGGATCGCCCCGCAGATCGCCTCCCGCACGCCCGACCCGGGCCCGATCGGCGAGCTGGTCTCCGGCATCGCCGTCGGCGAGCTGAACCAGGTGGCCGCCCCCGGCAAGGAGGTCGTGATCGTCCCGGTCCGGGACGCGGCCGAGGCGGTGCACCGCGCGGTGCAGCTCGTCGCGGACTCGATCCCGCGGGCGATCGGCGTGCCCGCCGAGCAGACCCAGGTGATCACGGTCGGGCACGGCGGCTCCGCCGGCACCCGCGCCCTGAACGCGGCGTTGAAGCAGCGGCTCAACCCGGGCCCCGGCCGCTTCGGCGGCTACGACCCCGGCGACCGCGTGGCCCACTCCCCCGCCCCGGGCCGTACGGTCACCGGCACGGTCGTCTCGGCCGACGCCGAGGGCCTGCACCTGGACTGCGGGGGCGCGCGGGTCGTCGTACCGAAGGAGCGGGTGGAGTCCACGCTGCGGCACGGCTGGGCGCTGACCGCGCACCAGGCGGCCGGGGCGCGCTGGCCTGCGGCGGTCGTGGTGCTGCCCGGCGACGCGGCCGGGGGCCTGAGCCGGCCCTGGGTCTACACGGCCTTCGGGCGGGCGGAGCGGCATCTGTCGGTCGTCCACGGCGTCGAGCAGGCGCTGCCGCGCGCGGTGGCCGAGGTGACGGCGCCGGAGCGCACGACCCGGCTGCGGCCGCTCCTCGAAGCGCTGCTCTCGGAGGACGAGGAGTGACGGAGGGGCCCTGCCCGCGCGGGCAGGGCCCCTCCGTCGTTCAAGCGGTCATCCAGGCGGTGCTTCGGGCGATCGTTCAGGCGCCCGCCGGCTCCTCGACCAGCTCGTCGCCTTCCTCTTCGCCTTCCTCTTCGCCTTCCTCTTCGCCTTCCTCTTCGTCCTCCTCCTCGCCGTCCTCCTCGTCGAAGACGGCGCTGATGTCGAAGCGGCAGACGATCCGTTCCGGATCGACGTGGCCGAAGGGGTCGCTCAGCCACTCCCCCGGTTCCTGCAGTTCCTCCGCCGCCTCGACCCAGAGCGTGGAGTCGCCCTCCTCCAGACCGAAGTCCTTGTGGCGGGAGGCGATCTCGTCCGGTTCGTACTCGCCGAAGAGGACGCCGAGCGCCGCGTGGGTCGTGGCCGGCTCGTCCTCCCGGTCGAGGTCGGTGACCCGCCGGGCCTGGGCGATGAGCCGCTGCGGCTCCACCACGGCGTAGTCCCGCCGGATCAGCACGCTGAGCGCGTGCGGCTCCTCGGGTCCCGCGTAGGGCGGCAGGGAGTCGTTGACGTCGGGGATCTCGAAGGGGGTGACCTCGTCGTGCCGGGCGTAGAGGAGTTCGTCGTACGCGTCCGCCGCGGCGGCGAGCTCGTTGAACGCCTCGTAGACGGCCGGGTCGTCCTCCCCGCTGCGGCGTTCGACCGCAGCGAGGTGACGGTCCAGTGCGGCTTTGACCGCCTCGGCGGCGGCGCGTACCTCGGCAGCGGTGGGCTGCGCAGCATCAGACATAGGAGAGACGCTATCCGTACCGGGCCCTTGGCCGCACAATAGATGCGATGCCGGAATACGAATTTGTCGACGTGTACGTGCCGCGCGGCGTCTCCCGCAAGGAGGCCACGCGGCTCCTGACCGACCATGCCGAGTACGGACACTGGGAGTTGGACCGCCTGAGCCTGCATCGCGACGGGAGCCGCAAGGTGCGGCTGAGGCGGCGCATCATCCGTCAGATCCGCGCCACCTGGTGACATGAGGAAGGGGCCCCGCGACGCGGGGCCCCTTCGGTTTTCGTACGGCTACGGGCTGCTGGGCCGTGCTACGCGCCGCGGCGGACCCGGCGGTAGATCACCGAGCCGGCGAGCAGCATGCCCGCGCCGACGGGGACGGCCAGCCCGAGCGGCGTCCCGGCACCGGTGTGCGCGAGCTCACCGCCGGGACGGCCCTGCGTGACCGGGTGCGTACCGGGCGTGTTCGGCCCGTGGGACTGACCGGGAGCGCCGGGGTGGCCCGGGTGCTGGCCGCCCTGGTCGCCGGGTGTGTCCGGGGTGCCGGGGTGGCCCGGGGTGCCGGGAGGAGTCCCCGGGGTGCCGGGCGTGCTCGGCGGCGTGCCCGGCGTTCCGGGCGGAGTCCCCGGCGGAGTCCCGGGCGGCGTCGGCGTGCCGGGCGGCGTCGGCTGGTCGCCGTAGCCGCCGGGGCTGTCGTCGCCGTAGCCCCCGGGGCCACTGCCGTTGCCGCAGTCGTTTCCGTAGGCGGCGTTGCCGAGCCCGACGCCGTTGACGCTGTTCCCGCAGACGTTCACGGGTGCGTCGATCGGCACCTGCACGGTGTTGCCGGACGCGACGCCCGGCGAGTGCGAGGCGTGGCCGTCGGCGGAGGAGCCGGAGCCGCCGCCGTGACCACCGCCCGAACCGCTCTTGTTGGCGCACGAGTTGCCGTACGCCGGGTTGAGCAGCGCGACACCGTTGACGGTGTTGCCGCAGACGTTGACCGGCGCGTGGACCGGGACCTGGACGGTGTTGCCGGAGGCGACGCCCGGCGAGTCGGACGCCGTGCCGCTCGCGCCCGCGCTCGCGTGCGCGTAGCCGCCGCCGAGGGCGATCATGCCGCCCGCCGCGGCGACGGTGATGATGCTCTTGCGGGTGATGCGTGTGACCTGTCGCATTGCTGTAGACCTGCTTCCCTGCCTGCTCCGGGCCTGGTCGGCCCGCGAGAAATGACCACCGGCCCCGGAGTGCATGGCACGCACTCCGGGGCCGGCCTTGGCTCAGCCCCTCAGGGGTCGAGGCACAACGTCAGTCAGCGTTGATGCAGGTGTTGCCGAAGGCGGGGTTCAGCAGCCCGATGATGGAGACCGTGTTGCCGCACACGTTGATCGGAATGTGTACCGGCACCTGGACCACGTTGCCCGAGAGGACACCGGGGGAACCGATGGCCGCACCCTGGGCACCCGCGTCGGCAACGGCCATGCCCGCACCCGCGAGAACGAGACCGCCGGTGGCAGCCGCAGCAGCGACGACCTTCTTGATCATTATTCCTCCTTGTTGGCAAATGCGGCCCCAGCCGCGGACCGCATCACCTGTAACGAGGGGGAACTCATGGGGCTACGAGGGCCCTTGGGCATTCACTCTTTCCGGTCAGCCCTGCACGGGTGGTCGATTTTCCGATGGTCAGCCCGGGTCGGCCCGGTCAGCTCGCGTCGATGAACCGGTCGAGAACCCGGACGCCGAACTTCAGGCCGTCGACCGGCACCCGCTCGTCGACGCCGTGGAACATGCCGGCGAAGTCGAGCTCCGGCGGCAGCTGGAGCGGCGCGAAGCCGAAGCAGCGGATGCCGAGGTCGTCGAAGGACTTGGCGTCGGTGCCGCCGGACAGCATGTACGGCACGGCGCGGGCGATCGGGTCCTCGGCGCGCAGGGCGAGCTGCATCGCGTCGACCAGGTCGCCGTCGAAGCTGGTCTCCAGGGCCTTGTCGCCGTGCACGTCCTCGCGCCTGACGCGCGGGCCGAGGATGCGGTCGAGGTCGGCCAGGAACTCGTCCTCGTAACCGGGCAGGAAGCGCCCGTCGACGTGCGCGGTGGCCTGGCCGGGGATGACGTTCACCTTGTAGCCGGCGCCGAGCATGGTGGGAGCGGCGGAGTTGCGCAGGGTGGCGCCGATCATCTTGGCGATCCCGCCGAGCTTGGCGAGCGTGGCCTCCATGTCCTCGGGGTCGAGCGGCGTGCCGAGCGCGTCCGACAGCTCGTCGAGGAAGCTGCGCACGGTCTTGGTCACCCGCACCGGCCACTGGTGCCGGCCGAGGCGGCCCACGGCCTCGCACAGCTCGGTGATGGCGTTGTCGTTGTTGGTCATCGAGCCGTGGCCCGCCGTGCCCTCGACGGTGAGCCGCATCCAGTGCATGCCCTTCTGGGCGGTCTCGACCAGGTAGAGCCGCAGGTTCTCGTTGACGGTGAAGGAGAATCCGCCGACCTCGCCGATCGCCTCCGTCACGCCGTCGAAGAGGTCGCGGTGCTTGTCGACCAGGTGGCGGGCGCCGTAGGTGCCGCCGGCCTCCTCGTCGGCGAGGAAGGCGAGCACGATGTCGCGCGGCGGCTTGCGGCCGCTGCGCAGCCGGTCGCGGACGACCGCGAGGGTCATCGCGTCCATGTCCTTCATGTCGACGGCGCCGCGGCCCCACACGCACCCGTCGGCGACCTCGCCGGAGAACGGGTGGTGGGTCCAGTCCTCGGCGTTCGCCGGGACGACGTCGGTGTGGCCGTGGATGAGCAGGGCCGGCCGCGACGGGTCCTCCCCCTCGATCCGGGCGACGGTGGAGGCCCGCCCCTTGTGCGACTCGATGATCTTCGGGTCGAGGCCGACCTCGGCGAGCTTCTCGGCGACGTACTCGGCGGCCGCCCGCTCGCCCGGCCCGGAGTGGTCGCCGTAGTTGCTGGTGTCGATACGGATCAGGTCCCGGCACAGGTCGACGACCTCGTCCTCGCCCGTGACGCCCCGGCCGGTGTTCGACTCGCTCACGCTGCTTCCTCCCACTACGTGCCCCATGTGCTGGCTGGTGATCTCCCCATCCTCCCGCGTGCCCCCTCGGGACCCAAGAGCGGCCGTCGGCCGACATGCGCCCGTCACACGGCCGGGGCCCGAAGGGGGTGGTGATCGGCCACCCCAGATGTTTGCTATGGTTTTCCTCGTCGGAAGGGCCCAGCGGCCAAGAAGACAAGATCACCTGTCCGGGTGGCGGAATGGCAGACGCGCTAGCTTGAGGTGCTAGTGCCCTTTATCGGGCGTGGGGGTTCAAGTCCCCCCTCGGACACCAGCGAAGGACCCCACATCATGTGGGGTCCTTCTTGTTAGTACGGCGGTAGGACCGGTGCGACGCAGATCCAAGGCCCCTTCCTCGCCCCTCCCCCAGCGGGACGGGATCGATCCGGTGCGGGTGCGGTTCCCGGATGATCCGGAAGGGGTCTGGGGAACCGTACGGGACCATCTCCTCGACCGGTACGCGGGGGCGATCGGGCCCGGGCGGGTCGAGGAGATGCTGCGGGACGGGCGTTTCGTGGGCACGGACGGCGCCGTCACCGGCGACGAGCCGTACGCCGCGGGGCGGTATCTGTGGTTCCACCGGGACTTTCCGGCCGAGACGCCGGTGCCGTTCGGGATCGACGTCGTGTACCGGGACGAGCGGATCGTGGTGGTCGACAAGCCGCACTTCCTGGCGACGATGCCGCGCGGGCGGCATGTGACGGAGACCGCCATGGCGCGGCTGCGGCGGGACCTCGGGCTGCCGGCGCTCCAGCCTGCGCACCGGCTGGACCGGCTGACGGCGGGCCTCGTGCTCTTCGTCGTACGGCCGGAGGACCGGGGGACGTATCAGACGCTGTTCGGGGACCGCCGGGTGCGCAAGGAGTACGAGGCGGTCGCCGCGTACGACCCGGGAGTGGCGCTGCCCGTGACGGTGCGGAGCCGGATCGAGAAGGAACGGGGCGTGATGGCCGCCCGGGAGGTGGCGGGCGAGCCCAACAGTGAGAGCCGGGTCGAGCTGGTGGAGCGGCGGGGGGCGCTCGCCCGGTACCGGCTGGTGCCGGAGACCGGGCGGACGCATCAGCTGCGGGTGCACATGAACGCGCTGGGCCTGCCGATCCTGCACGACCCGTTGTTTCCGGTGGTGCGAGAGGACGGGCCGGAGGACTTCGGGCGCCCGCTGCAGCTCCTCGCGCGGACGCTCGCGTTCACCGACCCGTTCGACGGCACCCCGAGGCACTTCGAGAGCCGGCTCGCGCTCAGTGGCCTCGTCCACGCGGCGGAGCCGCCTATCTAACGCAGCCATTCCTCCAGGTGCGGGGCCTCGGCTCCGATGGTGGTGCTGTCGCCGTGGCCGGTGCGGACCACCGTCTCGTGCGGCAGCGTGAGCAGCTTCGTACGGATGGAGTCGACGATCGTCGGGAAGTCCGAGAAGGACCGGCCCGTCGCGCCGGGGCCGCCCTGGAAGAGGGTGTCGCCGGTGAAGACGGTGCCCAGGTCGGGGGCGTACAGGCAGACCGCGCCCGGGGCGTGACCCGGTGTGTGCAGGACGTGCAGGTCGGTGCCGGCGATGGTGAGGACCTGGCCGTCGGCGAGGTCGCCGTCGGGGGTGTGGTCGGGGTGGGTGAGCTTCCACAGCGGCTGGTCGGCGGGGTGGAGCAGGATCCGGGCGCCGGTGGCGGCGGCGAGGGCCGGGGCCGCGTCGATGTGGTCGTCGTGGGCGTGGGTGCAGATGATCGCGCGCAGGGCGCGGCCGTCGAGCGCGGCCAGGACGGCGTCGGCGTCGTGGGCGGCGTCGATGACGACGGCCTCGGTGTCGTCGCCGACGATCCAGACGTTGTTGTCGACGTCCCAGGTGCCGCCGTCGAGGCTGAAGGTGCCGGAGGTGACCAGGTGGTCGATGCGGGCGCCCATCAGAGGATCACCACCGAGCGGAGCACGTCGCCCTCGTGCATGCGGGCGAAGGCCTTCTCGACGTCGCCGAGGCCGATGGTCTCGGTGACGAAGGCGCCGAGGTCGATGCGGCCCTGCTGGTGCAGGTCGACGAGCATCGGGAAGTCGCGGGACGGCAGGCAGTCGCCGTACCAGGAGGACTTGAGCGCGCCGCCGCGGCCGAAGACGTCGAGGAGCGGGAGTTCGAGCTTCATCTCGGGGGTGGGCACGCCGACGAGGACGACGGTGCCGGCGAGGTCGCGGGCGTAGAACGCCTGCTGGTAGGTCTCGGGGCGGCCGACGGCCTCGATGACGACGTCGGCGCCGAAGCCGCCGGTGAGTTCGCGGATGGCCTCGACCGGGTCGGTGGTGCGGGAGTTGACGGTGTGGGTGGCGCCCATCTCCTTCGCCTTGGCCAGCTTGCGGTCGTCGATGTCGACGGCGATGATCCGGGCGGCTCCGGCGAGGCGGGAGCCGACGACGGCCGCGTCGCCGACGCCGCCGCAGCCGATGACGGCGACGCTGTCGCCGCGGCCGACGTCGCCGGTGTTGATGGCGGCGCCGATGCCGGCCATCACGCCGCAGCCGAGCAGCCCCGCGACCTCGGGGGCGACGGCCGGGTCGACCTTGGTGCACTGGCCGGCGTGGACGAGGGTCTTCTCGGCGAAGGCGCCGATGCCGAGCGCGGGCGACAGCTCGGTGCCGTCCGGAAGGGTCATCTTCTGCCGGGCGTTGTGGGTGTCGAAGCAGTACTGGGGGCGGCCGCGCAGGCAGGCCCGGCACTGGCCGCACACCGCACGCCAGTTGAGAATGACGAAGTCGCCGGGGACGACGTCGGTGACGCCCGCGCCGACGGACTCGACGATTCCTGCGGCCTCGTGGCCGAGCAGGAAGGGGAACTCGTCGTTGATACCGCCCTGCTTGTAGTGCAGGTCGGTGTGGCAGACCCCGCACGCCTGGATCTTCACCACGGCCTCGCCAGGTCCCGGATCGGGGATCACGATCGTCTCGACCCGGACCGGCTCGTTCCTGCCGGGGGCGACGACCCCCTGGACCTGCTGCGCCATCGTGGCTTCCTTCCGACGAAACGGTAACCCGCGTTACGGATGTGACGATTACGTCAGGTTACGCGGAGACCGGAACCCGTGCCGCTGCGTTCGATGTCTCTGCCGGTACAGGCATGTACAGGCATGACACAGCCTCAGGGGGAACACATGACCAGTGAACTCGAGCCGTACGCGGACGCGTTACGCGTCCCGCCGGTGCTCCGTCCGGGGGACGGCGAGGAGGTCGGGATCGCGCTGCGGCCGACCTGGGTGCGGATGCACCGTCAGCTGCCGCCGACGCTGATGTGGGGGTACGAGGGGAGCGTCCCCGGCCCGACGATCGAGGTGCGGCGGGGGCAGCGGATCCGGGTGGCGTGGACCAACCGGATCCCGAAGGGCAGCGAGTACCCGGTCACCGCGGTCGAGGTGCCGCGCACCGACGGGCAGCCCGATCCGCACAACCGGCCGGGCCGCGAGGGCGCGGAGCCGATCCGCGAGGTGGCGGCGCTGCCGGCCTGGACGGTGACGCATCTGCACGGGGCGCAGACCGGAGCCGGCAACGACGGCTGGACCGACAACGGGATCGGCTTCGGCGACGCGCAGCTGTCCGAGTACCCGAACGAGCACCAGGCGGTGCAGTGGTGGTACCACGACCACGCCATGAACATCACCCGCTGGAACGTCTACGCGGGCCTGGTCGGCACGTATCTCGTCCGTGACGAGGAGGAGGACGCGCTCGGTCTGCCGTCCGGGGAGCGGGAGCTGCCGCTGATCCTGGCGGACCGGAACCTGGACACGGACGAGGACGGGCAGCTCAACGGGCGGCTGCTGCACAAGACGACCCGGCTGGTGGCGGCCCATCCGGAGACCGGCAAGCCGGTGGCGCTGCCGTTCTTCGGCCCGTACACGACGGTCAACGGCACGATCTGGCCGTATCTGGACGTCGAGGACGGCTGGTACCGGTTCCGGCTGGTGAACGCGTCCAACGCCCGGACGTACGACCTGGTGCTCGTCGACGAGGACGACCGGCCGGTGTCCGGTGTGGTGCACCAGATCGGCAGCGACGGCGGGCTGCTGCCGCGCCCCGCCCCGTTCGACTTCGAGGAGGGCCCGCAGGGGGCGGGCGACGTCGCGACACTGACGATCTCACCGGCCGAGCGCTTCGACCTGCTGATCGACTTCCGGGGGCTGGCGGGGCGCACCCTGCGCCTGGTGAACAAGGCTCCGGGGCGGGAGCCGGGCGTCGCGGACGCGGCGCTGAACGTGCCGTATCCGCAGGTCATGGAGTTCCGGGTGGGCGCGTGCGCGGAGCCCGACGGCTTCGAGCTGCCGGCGCTGCTCTCCGGGTCCTTCCGGCGCTACGACCACGCGAAGATCGAGCACGGGCACCGGCTCGTCGTGCTGACGCCGCCGACCACGGTCGGGGGCGGCGGGCACCCGGAGATCTGGGAGATGGAGGAGGTCCCGGAGCACGAGCAGCCCGCGGTGCGGGTGCCGACGAACGGGGTGATCCGGGTCCAGGCGGCGGACGGCAAGGTGCGCATGTACCGGCGGACCGCCCGGACGTTCAACGACGGGCTCGGCTTCACCATCGGCGAGGGCTCGTACGAGCAGTGGTCGTTCCTCAACCTGGGGCCGGCTCCGGTGCTGCACCCGATGCACATCCACCTGGCGGACTTCCAGGTGATGGCGCGGGAGGCGTATGTGGCGGACGGCTTCGACGCGACGGTGGGCGGGACGGTGGCGCCGGTGCGCTGCGACACGGCGCAGCCGATTCCGGTGCCGCCGAACGAGCAGGGCTGGAAGGACGTGTTCCGGGTGCCGGGCGGGCAGCTGGTGCGGGTGATGGGCCGGTTCGACGGGGCGTACGGCCGGTTCATGTACCACTGCCATCTGCTGGAGCACGAGGACATGGGCATGATGCGGCCGTTCGTCGTGATGCCGCCGGAGGTGCTGCCGCTGGGCCACGGGCACGCGGGCGGTCACGACGACGGCCACGGTGGCGGTCAGGGCCCGGGGCACGGTGGCGGTCAGGGCCCGGGCCATGGTGGCGGTCACGGGCACGGCGGCCACTGACCCCGCACCCGTAGGAACGGCCGAGGCCCCCGCGAGCGCGGTGCTCGCGGGGGCCTCGTTCTTCCCGTGGGGGGAAGCTCCGGGTCAGGACCGGGTCAGCCCTGGCGGGCGGCCGCGGTGGCGCGCACCCGGCCGCGGACCAGGAACCAGCCGCCGACCAGCGCCGCCGCGATGAGCGGCAGGCAGTTGACCGTGGTGCGGCCGACGCCGCCGTCCATCCACATCAGGACCAGGACGGCGCCGAGGAAGAGCAGGGTCACGATCTGCGTGTACGGGGCCCAGGGCAGCTGGTAGGAGGGGCGGACGAGCTTGCCCTCCTTGGCGCGGCGCACGAAGAGCAGCGAGCAGATCATGATCATCGCCCAGGTGCCGATGATGCCGATGGAGGCGAAGTTGAGGACGAGCTCGAAGGCCTCGCCCGGCATCACGTAGTTGAGGACGACACCGGCGACGCCGAAGCCCGCGGTGAGCAGGATGCCGCCGTACGGCACGCCGCCCTTGTTCATCACGCCGGTGAACTTGGGCGCGGAGCCGCTGAGCGACATCGAGCGCAGGATGCGGCCGGTGGAGTAGAGGCCCGAGTTCAGGCTGGAGAGCGCGGCGGTGAGGACGACGAGGTTCATCACGCCGGCGGCGCCGGGGATGCCGAGCTTGTCGAAGACGGTGACGAAGGGGCTCTGGTCGCCGGTGTACGCGGTGTACGGGAGGATCAGCGCGAGCAGCACGACCGAGCCGACGTAGAACAGGCCGACGCGCCACATGATCGAGTTGATCGCCTTCGGCATGATCTTCTCGGGGTTCTCGGTCTCACCGGCGGCGACGCCGCACAGCTCGACGGAGGCGTAGGCGAAGACGACGCCCTGGATCAGGAGCAGCATCGGCATGACGCCGTTCGGGAAGATGCCGCCGTTCTCGGTGATGTTGTGCAGGCCCGGGGTGTGGCCGCCGACGTCGTGCGAGGTCACGACCAGGACGATGCCGACGATCATGAAGGCCAGGAGCGCGGCGACCTTGATGATCGCGAACCAGAACTCCATCTCACCGAAGTACTTCACCGAGATGAGGTTGGCGGTGAGCACGATCGCGAGGGCGATCAGCGCGAGCACCCACTGCGGGATGCTGCTGAACATCGACCAGAAGTGGGCGTAGGTGGCGGCCGCCGTGATGTCGGCGACGGCGGTGGTCGACCAGTTGAGGAAGTACAGCCAGCCGGCCGTGAAGGCGCCCTTCTCGCCCATGAACTCACGGGCGTACGAGACGAAGGCACCGGAGGACGGGCGGTAGAGCACGAGCTCGCCCAGGGCCCGGACGACGAAGAAGGCGAACAGACCGCAGACCGCGTACGCGATGAAGAGCGACGGTCCGGCGTTGTGCATGCGGCCGCCGGCACCCAGGAAGAGACCCGTGCCGATGGCGCCGCCGATGGCGATCATGTTGATGTGCCGGGACTTGAGGTCCTTGCGGTATCCGGCGTCGCCGGCGTCGACGTGGGAGGACGCCGACTGGGCTGCGGGGGCTGCCGCGCCGGCCGCCGGGGTGGCGGACAGCGGGTCGGCCGCAGGGATGCGATCACTCATGGAGTTGTTCGCCTTCGTGAGGGGGAGGGTCTGTGCGGTACCCGGCCGTTCCCTCGCGAGGGTGCCCTTGTGAGGCTTCTTGGGACGGCCAGCGGACATCCTCACGGCAACCAGCGTTAACTGACTGTGAGCAAATTCACTGAACGCCCGGATTTGAGCTAGTTCAGAGGTTACGCGGCGGTATCCCGCGTCTGTACGCCATGTGTCACGGCGCGAGGACGTCCAGCTCCTTCAGCGCGCCGACGGCGATCTGGCGGGTCAGCTCCTCGGCGCGGGCCGCGTCCTTCTCCCGTACGGCCTCGGCGACCTGGACGTGCAGCGTGACGGCGGCCGGGTCCGGGTCCTCGAACATCACCTGGTGCTGGGTGCGGCCGGTGAGCACCTCGGCGACCACGTCGCCGAGCCGGGCGAACATCTCGTTGCCCGAGGCGTTGAGGATGACCCGGTGGAAGGCGATGTCGTGCACGAGGTACGCCTCCAGGCGCCGGCCGCGTGAGGTGGCGACCATGCCGAGGGCCTGCTCGGTGAGCTCACGGCACTGCTCGGGGTCAGCGTTCAGCGCGGCGAGACCGGCGGCGACGGGCTCGATCGCGGAGCGCAGGACGGTGAGCGAGCGCAGCTGGCGCGGGCGGTCGGCGCCGGCCAGTCGCCAGCGGATGACCTGGGGGTCGTACACGTTCCACCGCTCGGTCGGCAGCACGATCACGCCGACCCGGCGCCGGGACTCGACCAGGTGCATGGACTCCAGGACCCGCACGACCTCACGGACGACCGTCCGGGACACGTCGAAGCGCTCGGCGAGCTCGTCGGAGCGGAGCACGGTGCCGGGCGGGTACTCCCCCGCGGTGATGGCCAGGCCCAGGGAGGTCAGAACGTGCGGATGGAGCCCCTGAGCGGCCGGTGTCGTCATGTCGGCAAGCCTATGCGTCCGGACTTGGATGATCACGCGGGGAACATTAAGTACGACTTTTTTGTCACAGAGTCTTGAATACGTCGTACTCAATGGGTTTCATGAGCGCGACGGATCGACGAATCGATGTCGAAGAAGACAGCGAGGCACCCCCCATGAGCACCACCCCCCACCCCGTCCTCGTCGTGATGGGCGTCGCCGGCACCGGCAAGACCACGATCGGCCCGCTGGTGGCGCAGGCGCTCGGCCTCCCGTACGCGGAGGGCGACGACTTCCACCCGCCGGCCAACGTGGCCAAGATGTCCGCCGGCATCCCGCTCGACGACACGGACCGGGAGCCCTGGCTCGACGCCATCGGGGAGTGGGCGCACAGCCGGGCCGGGCTCGGCGGGGTGGTGTCCAGCTCCGCGCTGAAACGGAGCTACCGGGACCGGCTGCGCGCGGCCGCGCCCGGCGTGGTCTTCCTCCATCTGACCGGCGACCGGGAGCTCATCGAGCAGCGGATGGCGGCCCGCAAGGGCCACTTCATGCCGACCGCGCTCCTCGACTCCCAGTTCGCCACCCTGCAGCCGCTGCAGGCGGACGAGGCCGGCGTCGCCGTCGACGTCGCCGGCACCCCCGAGGAGATCACCGCCCGCGCCGTCGCCGCGCTGCGCCGGCTCACCACCGTCTGATCCCGCACCCCCGCCCCCTGTCCCCCTCACCCCCTAGGGACCCACCGTGACCAGTCTCAGCGTCGAGATGCTGGCAGCGGACGCCGCCGAACCGATCACCTCGGCCGGCCATGCCCAGCTCGGCATCGCCGTGCTCGCCGGCATCGCCGTCATCGTCCTGCTCATCACCAAGTTCAAGCTGCACGCCTTCCTCGCCCTGACCATCGGGTCGCTGGCGCTCGGCGCGTTCGCGGGCGCCCCGCTCGCGGACACCATCAAGTCGTTCAGCACCGGGCTCGGCAACACCGTGGCCGGTGTGGGCGTGCTCATCGCCCTGGGCGCGATCCTCGGCAAGCTGCTCGCCGACTCGGGCGGCGCCGACCAGATCGTCGACACCATCCTCGCCAAGGCGTCCGGCCGGGCCATGCCGTGGGCGATGGTCCTCATCGCCTCCGTGATCGGCCTGCCGCTCTTCTTCGAGGTCGGCATCGTGCTGCTGATCCCGGTGGTGCTGCTCGTCGCCAAGCGCGGCAACTACTCCCTGATGCGCATCGGCATCCCGGCCCTCGCCGGCCTGTCCGTGATGCACGGCCTCATCCCGCCGCATCCCGGACCGCTCGTCGCGATCGACGCCGTCGGCGCCAACCTGGGCATCACGCTCGCGCTCGGCCTGGTCGTCGCGATACCGACCGTGATCATCGCCGGTCCGCTCTTCTCGCGCGTCGCCGCCCGCTGGGTGGACGTCCCCGCCCCCGAGAAGATGCTGCAGAACTCCGGCGGGGCCGCGCGCCCCTCCGAGGACCTGGAGAAGCGCCCCGGCTTCGGCATCACCGTCGCGACCGTGCTGCTGCCCGTCGTGCTCATGCTGGTCAAGGCTCTCGTCGACATCGTCGTCGACGACCCGGACAACGGCGTGCAGAAGGTCACCGACGTCATCGGCTCCCCGCTGATCGCGCTGCTCGCGGCCGTCATCGTCGCGATGTTCACGCTGGGCCGCGCGGCCGGCTTCAGCAAGGAGCGGCTGTCCTCCACCGTCGAGAAGTCCCTCGCCCCGATCGCCGGCATCCTGCTGATCGTCGGCGCGGGCGGCGGCTTCAAGCAGACGCTCATCGACATCGGCGTGGGCCAGATGATCCTCGACTTCTCGAAGAGCTGGTCCATCCCGGCGCTGCTCCTCGCCTGGCTGATCGCGGTGGCGATCCGGCTGGCGACGGGCTCGGCGACGGTGGCGACGATCTCGGCGGCGGGCCTGGTGGCCCCGCTCGCGGCGGGCATGTCGACGGGTGAGGTGTCGCTGCTCGTGCTGGCGATCGGTGCCGGCTCGCTCTTCTTCAGCCACGTGAACGACGCCGGTTTCTGGCTGGTGAAGGAGTACTTCGGCCTGGACGTCGGCCAGACGATCAAGACCTGGTCGGTGATGGAGACGATCATCTCGGTGGTCGGCATCGGCTTCGTGCTGCTGCTGTCGCTGGTGGTGTAGCGCCGGCAGACAGCCATCTGCCAGGGCCCGGACGTCGGCCGAGACGTCCGGGCCCTTGTCGTACCCGGGCCGGGAAAGGCGGGGCCGCTGCCCCACCGCCCGCCCCCGGCCTATCCCGCCGCCTGTCCCTGGCCTATCCCACCGCCCTCGCCGCCGCCCGGCCCGCCGCCCGGCCCGAGAACAGGCAGCCGCCCAGGAAGGTGCCCTCCAGCGAGCGGTAGCCGTGCACGCCCCCGCCGCCGAAGCCCGCCGCCTCGCCCGCCGCGTACAGGCCCGGCAGTGGCTCGCCGTCGGCGGTCAGCACGCGCGAGGAGAGGTCGGTCTGCAGGCCGCCGAGCGACTTGCGGGTCAGGATGCTGAGGCGGACGGCGATCAGCGGGCCCGCGGCCGGGTCGAGGATGCGGTGCGGGGCGGCCGTGCGGGTGAGCTTGTCGCCGAGGTAGCGGCGGGCTCCCCGGATCGCCGTGACCTGGAGGTCCTTGGTGAAGGGGTTGGCGATCTCGCGGTCGCGGGCGGTGAGTTCGCGGCGCAGCGCGGCCTCGTCGATCAGGTCCTCGCCGGTGATCCGGTTCATGCCGCGGACGAGGGCGGCGAGGTCGCGCTCGACGACGAAGTCGGCGCCCTTGTCCATGAAGGCGCGCACGGGGCCGGGGACGTCGGCGCGGGCGCGGGCGAGGACGTCGCGGACGGACTTGCCGGTGAGGTCGGGGTTCTGTTCGGAGCCGGAGAGGGCGAACTCCTTGCCGATGATCTTCTGGTCGAGCACGAACCAGGTGTGGTCGTGGCCGGTCCGCATGATGTGTTCGAGGGTGCCGAGGGTGTCGAAGCCGGGGAAGAGCGGGACGGGCAGCCGTCTGCCGGTGGCGTCGAGCCAGAGGGAGGACGGGCCGGGCAGGATGCGGATGCCGTGGCGGGCCCAGATGGGGTTCCAGTTCTCGATGCCCTCGGTGTAGTGCCACATGCGGTCGCGGTTGACGTGGTGGGCGCCGGCGTTCTCGGCGATGCCGAGCATCAGGCCGTCGACGTGGGCGGGCACGCCGGAGAGCATGCGGGCGGGCGGGGTGCCGAGGCGGGCGGGCCACTGCTTGCGGACGAGTTCGTGGTTGCCGCCGATGCCGCCGGAGGTGACGATCACGGCCTGGGCGCGGTACGAGAACGCGCCGGTGACCTCGCGGCTGCTGGCGGTGCCGCGAGGGACGCCCGAAGGGGCCAGGACCTCGCCGGTGACGGTGTCGACGGCGCCGGCGGTGGTGCCGAGGCCGGTGACCCGGTGGCGGAAGCCGAAGCGGACCAGGCCGCGGGCGACGCCCTCGCGCACCCGGCGCTCGAAGGGGGCGACGAGGCCGGGTCCGGTGCCCCAGGTGATGTGGAAGCGGGGTACGGAGTTGCCGTGGCCGGTGGCGTCGTAGCCGCCGCGCTCGGCCCAGCCGACGACCGGGAAGAAGCGCACGCCGAGCTCGTGCAGCCAGGCCCGCTTCTCGCCGGCCGCGAAGTCGACGTACGCCTCGGCCCACTTCCGGGCCCAGGCGTCGTCCTCGGGGCGGTCGAAGCCGGCGGTGCCGAGCCAGTCCTGCAGGGCCAGGGCGTGGCTGTCGCGGATCCGCATCCGGCGCTGTTCGGGCGAGTCGACGAGGAAGAGGCCGCCGAAGGACCAGTGGGCCTGGCCGCCGATCGACTGCTCGGGTTCCTGGTCGAGCAGGAGGACGGAGCGGCCGGCGGCGGCCAGCTCGGCGGTGGCGACGAGACCGGCGAGGCCGGCCCCGATGACGATCGCATCGGCGTCGTACGGCTCATGAGGCATGGACCGCATCTTGGATACAGAAATGTATCGAGTCAACGGTCCGGCCCCTTCCGGCTGCGTTCCCCCGTGCCCCCATTCTTTTCGTGGCGCACCTAATGCCGAGCATTAATATGGTTGGCATGGCAAGGACATCAGGGCCCGAGACCCGGGACAAACTGATCCGCGCGGCCGAGGAGATCTTCGCGACGAGGGGCGTCGACGGCGCCCAGCTCCGCGACATCGTGGCCCTCGCCGGCCAGGGCAACCCCTCGGCCGTGCAGTACCACTTCGGCTCCCGCGCCGGACTCCTCGACGCGGTGATGGCCGGCCGCCAGGCCCGTACGGAACAGGTGCTCGCCCCGCTCCTGGACGCGGCCGGAAGCGATCTCCACGAGCTGATCGCGGCGCTCGTCACGGCCGAGGCGAGCGAGCTCGGCACCGACCGGGGCCGGCGCTGTCTGCGGATCTCCGCACAGCTCAGCCACGAGAGCGGGGTCCGCACCCGCACCCCGCACCCCACGCTCGCGGGCACCGGCTACTGGCGCCTGATCGAGCGGACCGCCGACCGGCTGGCCGCCGACGGACTGCCGGAGCCGCTGCTCCTGGAGCGCCTCGACCTGGCCCTGACCGTCGTGGGCGCGGCGATGGCGGACCGCGCCCGGCAGTACCTCGACGGCGTCGAACCGCTGACCGGCGAGCCGCTCTTCCTCGCCGACCTGGTCGAGACGACCACCGCGCTTCTGCGGGCCGCACAGCCCCGGAGCGTCCCCACCCCCTCCCCCGACCTCCGAAGGGACCATCCATGAACGACCTCACCGGCAAGACCGTCCTCATCACCGGCGGCGCCCGCGGCCTGGGCGCCGAGGCCGCCCGGCAGGCCGTGGCCGCCGGCGCCGACGTCGTCATCACCGACGTACTGGACGAGGACGGCAAGGCGACCGCGGCCGAGCTCGGCGAGCGCGCCCGTTTCCTCCACCACGACGTGACCTCGGAGGAGGAGTGGGCGGCGGCCGTCGCGTACACCGTCGCCGAGTTCGGCGGTCTGCACGGGCTGGTGAACAACGCCGGCATCTCCACCGGCGCCTTCCTGGAGAGCGAGTCCGTCGAGCACTTCCGCAGGGTCCTCGACATCAACCTGACCGGTGTCTTCATCGGCATGAAGGCCGCGATACCGGCGATGAAGGAGGCCGGCGGCGGCTCCATCGTCAACATCTCCTCCGCCGCGGGCCTGATGGGCCTGGCGCTCACCGCCGGCTACGGCGCCTCCAAGTGGGGCGTGCGCGGTCTGACGAAGATCGGCGCGGTCGAGCTCGGCACGGCGCGGATCCGCGTCAACTCGGTCCACCCGGGCATGACCTACACCCCGATGACCGCCTCCGTCGGCATCGAGAAGGGCGAGGGCAAGTACCCCAACACCCCGATGGGCCGGGTCGGCGAGGCGCACGAGATCGGCGGCGCGGTCGTGTTCCTGCTGTCGGACGCGGCCTCGTACGTGACGGGCGCGGAGCTGGCGGTGGACGGCGGCTGGACGACCGGCCCGACGGTCAAGTACGTCATGGGGCAGTAGGGCCGCGGCCGTTCGGTGATTTCATGGGCGCATGAGCGCTGCCGATGAGGTACTCGACGTCGTCGACGAGAACGACCAGGTGATCGGACAGGCCCCGCGCGGCGAGGTGTACGCGCGCGGCCTCATTCACCGCTGCACCTTCATCCACGTACGGGACGGCCAGGGGCGGATCTTCGTGCACCGCCGCACCCCGACCAAGCTGGTCTATCCGTCCCTCTACGACATGTTCGTGGGCGGGGTCGTCGGCGCCGGCGAGTCCTACGACGACGCCGCGCTGCGCGAGGCCGAGGAGGAGCTCGGCGTCTCCGGACTCCCCCGGCCGGTGCCGCTGTTCCGTTTCCTGTACGACTCCGGGGGCGTGGCCGGCAAGTGGTGGTCGGCCGTGTACGAGGTGCGCTGCGACCTGCCCGTCCACCCGCAGGCCGAGGAGGTGGCGTGGCACGCCTTCCTGCCGGAGGCCGAGCTGGCGCGGCGGCTCCCCGAATGGCGCTGGGTGCCGGACGGCCTGGCCGCGTACGAGCGGCTGCGCGCGCACCGCGTCACGTAGGGTGCCCCGGTGAGCGACTTCGTACAGAGCCTGCGGCTGTGGTTCGCGCCGCGGCGCCTCCGGGAGGAGGGCGAGACCCCCGACTACCGCTTCTCCCTGGCGAACGAGCGCACCTTCCTCGCCTGGATCCGGACCGCGCTCGCCCTGATCGGCGGCGGTTTCGCCGTGGACCAGTTCCTGCCGGACCTGCGCTGGGGGGTACGGGTCGGGCTCGCGCTCGCGCTGCTCGGCGCCGGTGTGCTGTGCGCGCTGCGCGCCGTGAACCACTGGGTGCGCTGCGAGCGGGCCATGCGGCGCGGCGAGGACCTGCCGGTGTCGCGCTTCCCGACCGTGCTGAGCCTCGCGGTCGCGGTGGTCGCGATGGCGATGGTGGTGGTCGTGGTCTTCGGCTGGGCCGGGCGGTGACGACGCCTTCGGCCGACGGGGCGGACGCCCGGGATCCGGGACTCCAGCCGGAGCGGACGCGGCTCGCGTGGCGGCGTACGACGCTGTCGGCCACGGTGGTCGCGGTGCTCGCCGGCAAGCAGGCCATCCACGGCGGCGTCACGGCGTCCGGAGTGGTCGCGGCCTGCCTGTCGGCCCTGGTCTGCATCGCCTTCCTGGCGGTGGCGCACCGCCGGATCCGGTCGCTCGACGCGGCCCGGCCACGGCAGTTGTCGCACCGGAGCGCACTGCTCGCGGCGGCGTGCGCGATCGCCTTCGCGGGCTTCGCGGTCGTGGTGCTCTGAGCCGTGCTGCGCTGAGCCGTGGCCCTCCGAGCCCCGGTCCTCTGAACCTTGGTCCCCGGAACCCCGGCCCTCCGGAGCCGTGGTCCTCCGAGCCGCCCGGGAAATCGGCGGACCGTCCGGTTCCGGCTTCCCTCTGACCTGGGGCAACTGGCACTCTTCCGCTGTCCGGTTGGACTCTCATCGTCCGGGGGAACCCTTTGTCTGCCACCGATCCCTATGTGGTCGCGCTCGCGCCGAACGTCCACGCCTTCGTCCAGCCCGACGGCGGCTGGTGCCTCAACAACGCCGGTTTCGTCGGCGACGGGCGGCCCGACGGCGAGACGCTGCTCGTCGACACCGCGGCCACCGAGCGCCGCGCCCGGCTGCTGCGCGCTGCCGTCCTCGACGCGGGGTGCGCGCTGCCCCGCACCATCGTCACCACGCACCACCACGGCGACCACACCTACGGCAACGGGGTGTTCCTGCCGGAGGCCCGGATCATCGGGCACGAGCTGTGCCGCTCCGAGCAGCTGGCCGCCGGGCGGCAGCTGCACCTGCTGTGGCCGCAGACCGACTGGGGCCACGTCGACATCGAGCCGCCGCACCTCACGTACTCGGACCGGCTGACGCTGTACGTCGGGGAGACCGAGGTTCGGGTGATCCACCCGGGCACGGCGCACACGGTGGGTGACTCGATCGTCCACCTCCCCGAGCAGGGCATCGTGTTCACCGGCGACCTGATCTTCAACGGCGGCACACCGTTCGTGCCGATGGGCTCGCTGGCCGGTTCGCTGCGGGCGCTCGACCTGCTGCGCGCGCTGGACGCGAGCACGGTGGTGCCGGGCCACGGCCGGATCACCGACCCGTCCGCATACGACGCGACCGAGCGCTATCTGCTGTACGTGCGGGAGCTCGCCGCCGACGGCCGGACCCGGGGGGACTCGCCGCTGGAGACGGCCCGGCGGGCCGATCCGGGCGAGTTCGCGGCCTGGCCGGAGAGCGAGCGGCTCGTCGCCAACCTGCACCGGGCGTACGCGGAACTGGACGGCCTGCCGGAGGGGCACCCGCTCGACGCGATGACCGTCTTCATGGACATGGCCGCGATGAACGGCGGGAAGCCGGTCGCCTGCCACGCCTGACGCCACCGGGCGGCGGGGCTCCGGGCGACGTGGTCACCCGGAGCGTCTCCCGGCTCCCCCCGGCTTTCTGCGGCTTCGCGCGGCTTCCCGCGGCCTCCTCTGGACGACATACCGACTGGTCGGTCATGATGGGCGCGACGCCGACCCCCGGAGGTACGCCCGCATGAGCTCCGCACCGCCCCCAGGCCCCGTTCCCGGTCTCGACCCGGAGCAGCTGCGCCGCTTCCTCGACCGCGAGCGGCCGGGCCTGGTCGCCGGCCCGCTCACGGCCCGGCTGATCCAGGGCGGCCGCTCGAACCTCACGTACGCCGTGACCGACGGCACCGGCCGCTGGGTCGTGCGGCGCCCGCCGCTCGGCCACGTGCTGGCCACCGCCCACGACATGAAGCGCGAGCACCGCGTGATCAGCGCCCTGCACGCCACCGCCGTGCCGGTGCCGGAGACGGTCGTGCTGTGCGAGGACGAGTCGGTGCTCGGGGCGCCGTTCTACGTCATGGACTTCGTCGAGGGCACCCCGTACCGCTCCGCCGCCGAGCTCGCCCCGCTCGGCCCGGAGCGCACCCGTGCCGCCGTCCTCGGCCTCGTCGACACCCTGGTCGACCTGCACGCCGTGGATCCGGCCGCCGTCGGGCTCGACGACTTCGGGCGGCCCGAGGGCTTCCTCGACCGGCAGCTGCGCCGCTGGGGCAAGCAGCTCGCCGCCTCCCGGGGCCGCGAACTGGCCGGCATCGACGAGCTGCACGCCGCCCTCGGCCGCGGCCTGCCCGCCTCCCCCGCGCCCACCGTCGTCCACGGCGACTACCGGCTCGACAACGTCCTCATCGGCGCCGACGACCGGATCAGGGCGGTGCTCGACTGGGAGATGTCGACGCTCGGCGACCCGCTCACCGACCTCGGCCTGCTCGTCATGTACAGCACGCCGCTCGACCTGCCGGACTCCCCGATCTCCACGACGGCGAGCGCGGCCGGGCACCCGACCGTCGCCGAGCTGGTCGAGCGCTACGCCGCCCGCTCCGGCCGCGACACGGGCGCCCTCTCCTGGTACACGGCCTTCGCCTGGTTCAAGCTCGCCGTGATCCTGGAGGGCATCCACTACCGCTACACCCTCGGTCAGACCGTCGGCGCCGGCTTCGACCGCATCGGCGAGCTCGTCCCCGTCTTCATCGAGCACGGCCTGACCACGCTGCAGAAGGGCTGAATCCGTCATGGACTTCGCGTTCGACGCCCGCACCGAGGAGCTGCGGGCGAAACTCCTCGCCTTCATGGACGAGCACGTCTACCCCGCCGAGGCCGTCGCCGAGGAGCAGCGCGCCGCGCTCGCCTCGCCGTGGGACGTGCCGCCGGTCGTCGAGGAGCTGAAGGCCGAGGCGCGCCGCCAGGGCCTGTGGAACCTCTTCCTTCCCGACGAGGAGTACGGGGCCGGGCTCACCAACCTCCAGTACGCGCCGCTCGCCGAGATCACCGGCCGCAGCCCGCAGCTCGCCCCCACCGCCCTCAACTGCGCCGCCCCGGACACCGGGAACATGGAGCTGCTCGCCCAGTTCGCCGACGAGGCGCAGAAGAAGCAGTGGCTGGAGCCCCTGCTCAGCGGCGAGATCCGGTCCGCGTTCGCGATGACCGAGCCCGAGGTGGCCTCGTCCGACGCGACGAACATCGAGACCCGGATCCGGCGGGACGGCGACGAGTACGTCGTCGACGGGCGCAAGTGGTACATCTCCGGGGCCCTGCACCCCGACTGCCGGATCTTCATCGTCATGGGCAAGACCGACCCGGACGGTCCCGACCCGCGCCGCCAGCAGTCGATGATCCTGGTCCCGCGCGACACGCCCGGCGTCGAGGTGCGGCGCGCGATGAAGGTGTACGGCTTCGAGGACCACTACCACGGCGGCCACGCCGAGGTGCTCTTCGAGAACGTCCGGGTCCCGGCGGCCAACCTGATCGGCGAGGAGGGCGGCGGCTTCGCCATCGCCCAGGCCCGCCTCGGTCCCGGCCGCATCCACCACTGCATGCGCCTGATCGGCATGGCCGAGCGGGCCGTGGAGCTGATGTGCCGGCGCGCGGTGTCCCGTACCGCCTTCGGCAAGGCGCTCGCCCAGCAGGGCGTCGTGCAGAACTGGATCGCGGACGCCCGGGTGACGATCGAACAGCTGCGGCTGCTCGTCCTCAAGACGGCCTGGCTGATGGACACGGTCGGCAACCGGGGCGCCCACACCGAGATCCAGGCGATCAAGATCGCCACCCCGCGCGCGGTCGTCGACATCATCGACCGGGCGGTGCAGCTGCACGGCGCCGGCGGCGTCTCGCAGGACACGCCGCTCGCAGAACTGTGGGCGGCGGCGCGGACGCTGCGGCTCGCGGACGGGCCGGACGAGGTGCACCAGCGCTCGCTGGCCCGCCGCGAGCTCAAGAAGTACCTGAGCTGAAGAAGTACCTGTAGGCACCCCGTACGGGGTCAGGCGTGCCGGTCGCCGAGGGTGTAGCCGCCCTCGATGACCGGCATGTCCGCTGCCGGGGCCATGCACGGCGTCAGGAGCGGCTGCCCCTTGGGAGCCGGCGCGCCGAGACCGACCCGGGCCGGGCCGTTGGCGTGGTTGCCGGGGACGAAGAAGCTGAGGCCCATCCGGGTGTGCGGGTCGAAGGCCTCGTTCCAGGGGTGGCCCGGGCTGGTGCGGACGAGGCGGCCGGTCACGGTGGCGGTGGGGCCGCCGGTGCGCAGGCAGTCGACCTCGAAGTCGCCCCAGTAGTCACGGCCGTCGATGACGTGCGAGATGCGGAAGGTGCCCCAGGAGCGGGTGGGGATCGAGCCGCGCTCGTAGGTGGAGTGGGCGTCGACGCTGACCCGTACCGTCTCCGTGCCCGCCTCGTAGCCGAGCCGCGCCGATCCCGTGAGGGCGGAGGTGGTCACGGCCGACCCGGTGGCGGGCGCCGTCACGACCGCGAGGGCCGGCTCCGGCACAGGGGCCGGCTCCGGCGCGGGGGCCGCGGCGGCGGGGGTCGCGACCGCGGCGACGAGGGCGAGGACGGCTGCGGCGCGCAGGAGGTTCTTGGACACGGCGGAGCTCCGTTCGGGGCGGGGGCTGATCGACACGCCGATCCTCGCCGCCGCGCCCCGGCCCGGGCGTCCCCCCACGGTCCCGTCCGCCTCCCCCGTACGGGCGAGCCCCCCTCCCCCGGAGTGCGGGCGCTACGGCCGCAGGGCGCGCAGCAGCAGGTCGGCCAGGTGGTCGGCGACCTGCTGCGGGGTGAGCGGGCCCTCGGGGCGGTACCAGGTGGACAGGTGGTGGACCGAGCCGAAGTGGTAGTCGACCACCAGGTCGGCGGGGGTGGCGTCGGAGAAGACGCCGGCCCGCTGCCCCTCCTCGATCAGGGCGCGGAAGCGCTCGTGGTAGCGCCGCCGCTCGGCCCGTACCTGCTTGTTCTTCTCCGGGCTGAGGTGGTGCATGGAGCGGAAGAAGATCGACGCGTCGTCGAGGTTCTCGATGGTGGTGACCACCACGTCGGCGGCCGCGTCCCGCAGCCGCTCCTCGACCGGCGCGTCGGCCTGCGCGAAGGCGTCGAGCCGCTCCTGCTGGAGCCGCAGCACGCGCGCGTAGACCTCCTGGAGCAGGTCCTCCTTGGAGCCGAAGTAGTGGTAGAGGGCGCCCTTGGTGACGCCCGCCGCCTCCACGATCTCCTGCACGGAGGTCCGGTCGTAGCCCCGCTCGGCGAAGAGCCGGGTGGCGGCGGCAAGGAGCCTCTGGGGGACGGGCAGCGCGCTCCCGTCCGTCGTCCTGGCCATGCCGTTCCGCCTTTCCTTCGTGCCGGTGATGCTTTTCGGTCATTCCCGGGAACGCAGTTCCCGCCTGAGGATCTTCCCACTTGTCGTCTTCGGCAGCTCCGGCAGGATCTCGACCTCGCGCGGGTACTTGTACGCGGCGAGCCGCCGCTCGCAGTAGGCGGACAGCTCGGCGGGGTCGGCCGCGGCGCCCGGACGCAGGCTCACGTACGCCCTAACGGTCTCGCCGCGGTAGGCGTCGGGGACGCCGACGACGGCGGCCTCGCGGACGGCGGGATGGGTGTACAGGACGTCCTCGACCTCGCGCGGCCAGACCTTGAAGCCGGACGCGTTGATCATGTCCTTCTTGCGGTCGACGACGTACAGCCAGCCGTCCTCGTCCATGAAGCCGATGTCGCCGGTGCGCAGCTCCCCGTCGGGGAAGGCGGCGGCCGTGGCCTCGGGCAGCCGCCAGTAGCCGGGGACGACCTGCGGGCCGCGGACGGCGATCTCGCCGTGCGTGCCGAACGGGACCTCGGCGCCGGTGTCGTCGAGGATCCGGACGACGGTGTCGGGCCCCGGCACGCCGACGGAGAGGGTGCCGGAGACCGGGTCGACGGGTGCCTCGTGCTCGGGCGGTACGGAGGCGCAGGGCGCGGTGCACTCGGTGAGGCCGTAGCCGTTGCGCAGGTACGGGCCGAAGCCGGCGCGGAACCTCTCGACGAGCGCGGGCGGCACGGGCGCGCCGCCGGACGACATCACCAGGAAGGAGGCGAAGTGGTCGGGTGTGGCGGCGGGGTGGGCGGCGAGCGCCATGTAGGCGGTGGAGGGGCCGACGGTGTAGGCGGGCCGGTGCTCCAGGAAGGCGTCGAGGACGACTCCGGGCTCGAAGCGGTAGGCGAGCACGAGGGTGCCGCCGTTGGCGAAGCAGACGCCCAGTTCGCAGACGAGTCCGGTGATGTGGAAGAGCGGGGCGAGGACGAAGTAGCCGGCGCCGGGCGGCACGGGGTGGCCGGTGCGCTGGCGTTCGGCGTTGTGGACGATGCCGCGGTGGAGGTTGAGGGCGCCCTTGGGGGTGCCGCTGGTGCCGGAGGTGTAGCTGATCAGCGCGATGTCGTCGGTGGCGAGCTCGCGGCCGGCGGGGGCCGGGTGTCCGGCGCGGGCGACGGCGAGGAGGTCGTCGACGTCGGTCGCGACGGGCTCGAAGCCGAGGACGCGCGGGTCGTCGCGGGTCTGGAGCCCGCGCTCGTCGGCGGTGAGCGCGACCGGGACGCCGGCCTCGGTGGCGGCGGCGCGGACGTGCCCGGCCCAGGCGCGGTCGGAGCAGATGACGGCCCGGGCGCCGGAGTCGCGCAGCGCGTGGCCGACCTCGGCCGACTTGTACATGGGGTTGAGCGGGACGACGACCGCGCCCGCCTTCCAGGCGCCGAGCAGGGCGAGCACGAAGTGCGGGCTGTTCTGCAGCATGACCGCGACCCGGTCGCCGCGCTCGACGCCGCGGGCGGCGAGGTGTCCGGCGACCGAGTCGGACAGGGCGTCGGCCTCGCGGTAGGAGATCCGGGTGTCGAAGTAGGCGAGCGCCGGGTGGTCGGGGGTGCGGGCGGCGGCGGCCCGG
Source organism: Streptomyces sp. NPDC101160 (assembly GCF_044768205.1). Taxonomy (NCBI): domain Bacteria; kingdom Bacillati; phylum Actinomycetota; class Actinomycetes; order Kitasatosporales; family Streptomycetaceae; genus Streptomyces; species Streptomyces sp. NPDC101160. Next base: position 343,521 of record NZ_JBIWPJ010000008.1, read on the forward strand.
AAGGCGTGCAGGACGGTCGGCGGCGGGTCGATGGGCGCCCGCTGGGCGGCGGTGAGCCGCCCGAGCCACGGCTGGGCCGCGTAGATCGAACCCGTGGCGTCCGTGCCGCGCTCCGTACCGCTGATTCCCTCTCGGGTCATGCGCGCGTCCCTTCTTCCCACTTCTGCTGGATGTGGTTCATGTTGCCGAGCCACCGCTCGGGGTCGGTGGCCCGGGCCCGGTAGTAGTCGGCGACCTCGGGGTGCGGCAGGACCAGGAAGCGGTCGGCTGCCATGGCGTCGAAGAGGGCGTCGGCGACGTCCTCGGGCTCGATGGCGGTGGGCGCGAGGACGAGTTCGCCGGCTGATCCGGCGGCCGTGAGCATGTCCGTGCGGACACCCTGCGGGCAGATGGCGTGGACCTTGAGGCCGCGGTGGCGGTAGGTGAGCGAGAGCCATTCGGCGAAGGCGTACGCGCCGTGCTTGGAGACGCTGTACGGGGCGGCGCCGACCATGGTGAGCAGTCCGGCGGCCGAGACGGTGGAGACGAAGCGGCCGCTGCCGCGCTCCAGCCAGTCGGGCAGCAGCGCGCGGGCCGCCCGGACGTGGGCCATGACGTTGACGTCCCAGGCGGCGGCCCACACCGCCTCGTCGGCGAAGGCGTCGCCGGGCGAGGCGAGTCCGGCGTTGGCGCACCAGACGTCCACGCTGCCGCCGAGCGCCTCGCGGGCCTCGTCGACGACGGCGGAGGCGTCGCCGGGGACGGCGACGGCGCCGATCTCCTCGGCGACGGCCTTGGTGCGGCCGGGGTCGAGGTCGTTGACGACGACCCGGGCGCCCTCGGCCGCGAAGCGGCGGGCCAGGGCGGCGCCGATGCCGCCTCCCGCGCCCGTGACGACGACTCCCGCGCCCTGCACCGTACTCATCGGGACCCACTCTCCGTTGGCTCTCTCGGCGACGATCCGAGTCCGGGCAGACTAACCGGTCGGTATGGAAGCGGGGAAGACGTCGGCCGGTACGCCTCGTTCCGCGCGGCCCGCGTCGGCGCTAGCGTGCGTGGCCATGTCAGGGAAGGCGATCAAGGAGGTCTCCTCGTGAGTGTGTCGAACCTGCCCGGCCTGTCCAGACGCGGGCTGCTGGCCGCGAGCGGCGCGCTGGTGGCCGCTTCGGCCGCTCCCGCGGTCGCCGACGCGCCGCCGGGGCGGGCGGTCGACGGCGACCGCGGCCACCGGGTCCGTACCGGTTTCGACCGGCTCGCCGCCGACGGATACGCGCTGCTCGCCGGCGAACGCGTCGGCGTCGTCACCAACCCGACCGGCATCACCCCCGAGGCCCGGCACCTCGTGGACGTGATGCACGCCGACGAGCGGGTGGACCTGGTCGCCGTCTTCGGCCCCGAGCACGGCTTCCGGGGCACCGCGCAGGCGGGCGGCTCGGAGGGGCGCTACGACGACCCGGCGACCGGACTGCCCGTCTACGACACGTATCTGAAGAGCGGTCAGCCGCTCGCGGACGTCTTCACGGCCGCCGGCGTCGACACCGTCGTCTTCGACATCCAGGACGTGGGCGCCCGCTTCTACACGTACATCTGGACCCTGTACGACTGCATGGCCGCGGCCGCGCTCGCCGGGAAGCGCTTCGTGGTCCTCGACCGGCCGAACCCGGTGACCGGGCGGGCCGCGCTCGGGCCGGTGCTCGACCGGGCGTACGCGACCTTCGTGGGCCGCGAGCCGATCGCGCAGGCGCACGGGATGACCGTCGCGGAGCTGGCCCGGCTCTTCAACGGGGAGTTCCTCGCGAAACCGGTGGAGCTGGAGACGGTGACGGTGACCGGCTGGCGGCGCGCCGACTTCCTCGACGCGACCGGGCTGCCGTGGGTGCCGCCGAGCCCCAACATGCCGACGCCCGACACCGCGCTCGTCTACTCCGGCACCTGTCTCTTCGAGGGCACCAACCTCTCCGAGGGGCGCGGCACCACCCGCCCGTTCGAACTGCTCGGCGCGGAGGGGATCGACGGCCGGTGGGCGGAGGCGGCGAACGCGCTCGCCCTGCCCGGGGTGCGGCTGCGCGAGGCGTACTTCGCGCCGACCTTCTCGAAGTTCCAGGGGAAGACGGTGGGCGGGGTGCAGCTGATGGTGCACGACCGCGCGGTCTTCGACCCGGTGCGGACGGGCATCGCGCTGCTCGTCACCGCGCGGCGGGCGTGGAGCGGCTTCGCGTGGCGGCCGGACAACTGGATCGACAAGCTGACGGGGTCGGCGCGGGTGCGCACCATGATCGACGCGGGAGCGGGCGTGGACGAGGTCGTGGGGGCATGGGAGGCGGACCTGGCGGCGTTCCGGGCGCTGCGGAAGGAGTACCTGCTGTACCACTAGGGGGTGTCTCGCCGGGCCGGCCGGCGGCTCGGGGTCTGCCCTAGGGGCGCAGGGGGGACAGCCCCCGGGTGATCTCGGGTGGATCCCCGATGGTCCGGCCCGGCCGGCGGCGCGAGGCTGGGGGCATGGACATCCGCTTACGACGTCGCCGCCGCCCCGTCGCGGCGCTGCTGGCCGCGCTGTGCGTGGGCCTGCTGGCCCCGGCCACCGCCGTGGCCCGTACGCCCGTGCCCGGCGACGGCTCCGCCCCGGCCCCCGACCCGGCCCGTGACCTCGCCGCGACCGCCCGCCCGCTGACCGACCTCCGCACCCTGGAGCGGATCGTCGGCTCGGCGAAGGTGGTCGGCGTCGGCGAGGCCACGCACAGCTCCGGCGAGTTCTTCCGCGCCAAGCACCGCATCTTCGAGGAGCTGGTGGAGAAGCGCGGGTTCACCACCTTCGCCCTGGAGGCGCCCTGGAGCACGGGCCTGCTGGTCGACGCCTACGTGCGCGACGGCAAGGGCGACATACGCAAGATCATGCGGGACGAGTTCCAGGAGTCGTACGCCTTCTGGAACACGGACGAGTACCTGGACCTGTTCACCTGGATGCGGCAGTACAACCTGCGCCATCCCGGCCACCCGGTCCGCTTCATGGGCAACGACCTCGGCTACGCGGGCCCGAACCTCTTCGACCGGGTCACCGACTACGTCGGCCGGAACCGGCCGGAGCTGCTGCCCCGCTTCCGGGAGCTGTACGCGTCCTCGCGGCCGAGCGGTGACGACGTCGGCGCCTGGATCAGCGAGCACCTGGGCAGGCCGCTCGCCGAGCGCAGGGCGCGGGCGGCCGAGGTGAACGAGGCCCTGGCCCTGCTCGAACAGCAGAAGCCGGCCGGCAAGGACCGCAAGGCGCGCGAGGCGTACGCCTGGGCGGTGCAGCACGCCCGGGCCGTCGCCCAGGTCGGCACCGAGTACGCGTACGACATCGGCACCCAGCAGGGGCTGGCCGGGGCGATGCTCTACCGCGACCGGATCATGGCCGAGAACACCGTGTGGTGGCAGCGGCAGACCGGCGACCGGATGGTGCTGTCCGCGCACAACGGGCACGTCGGATACGAGACGACCAAGCCGGAGTTGTACCCGCGGACCCAGGGCGCCTTCCTGCGCGACGCGCTCGGCAAGGAGTACGTGACGATCGGAGCCTCCTTCGGACGCGGCTCGTTCAACGCGCACGACTCGCGGGAAGCCGGGGAGCCGGTGCGGGTCTTCACCGTCGGACCGCTCGGCCCGGACAGCAACGCCCATGCCCTGGACCGGGTCGCGGACCGGTTCGCGGACCGGCCGTTCCTGCTCGACCTGCGCACGGCCGTACCGGCGGCGCGGAAGTGGCTGGACGTGGCGCGGCCGACGCGGGCGATAGGCACCACGTATCCCTGGCCGGGCGATGTGGCGGACGTGCGGCTCGGCACGGCGTTCGACGCGATCGTGCACTTCCCGGAGATATCACCGGCGCACCTGCGGCACTGAGCCGCGGCGCGACGACTGCCCGTTCCTCCGCGCGGGAAGAATCCACCCGCATCTCCCGGCGCAGGCGGAGGGACGGGCCATGACGGTGACGAGTGTCGAGCCGTACCGCGAGATCGTCTTCGACAAGGACGGCGACGGCCCGGCGGGCCAGGCGGCCGCGCTCGCGGCGCTCGCCCGGCAGGGGTGCACGGACCTGGTGGTCTTCACGCACGGCTGGAACAGCTCGCCGTCCGTCGCGACCGGGCTCTTCGACCGCTTCTTCGCGCCGTTCCCGCGGGTGGCGGGGCCAGCGGCGCGGCTCGGGTACGCGGGGCTGATATGGCCGTCGATGATGTTCAGCGACGAGCCGGTCCCCGACTACCCGGCGCTGGCCGCGGCGGTCCCGGACCGCGCGCCGGTGGTGGCCCGGCTCGCGGTGCTCGCCGAGACCGAACCGGCCGACGAGGCGGCGTTCGACGAGTTCGCGGACCTGCTGCGGGCGTTGGCGGGCGTGGCCGGGGACGCGGGCGCGACCGAGATGCCGGGGTTCCTGGCCTCGGACCCGCGCCGGGTGTACGGGATGTTCGCGGACGCCCTCGACGAGGCGGCCGGCGCGGCCGGCGCGGAGTCGCTGTTCGGCGGCGATCCGCTGAAGCGGCTGTGGAAGGGCGCGAAGGAGGCGCTGCGGCAGGCCACGTACTTCACGATGAAGCACCGCGCGGGCGTCGTCGGCGAGCGCGGCCTCGGCCCCCTGCTCGGCGAACTCGGCCACCTGGCCCCGGCGTTGCGGGTCCATCTGGTCGGCCACAGCTTCGGCGCCCGGCTCGTCGCCCACGCGCTGCCCGCGCTCCCCGCCGGCACCCGGACCGTGAAGTCGGTGACGCTCCTCCAGGGCGCCTTCTCGCACTACGCGTTCGCCACCCGTCTTCCGCACTCGCCCGACCGTCCCGGGTCCCTGCCGGGCGCCCAGTCCCGTGTCGACGGCCCCGTCGTCGCCTGCCACTCCCGCCACGACACCGCCCTGCGCGTCTTCTACCCGCTCGCCTCCCGCGTCTCCCGCGACGACGAGTCGCTCCTCGGCGAGGACGACCCGCGCTGGCAGGCCGTCGGATTCGACGGCATCCAGGCCGTCCCGGGCAGCTCCGTCCGCAGCCTGGCCTCGGCCCTGCGCGACGGACTGCCCGGCTCGGGCTGTGTGAGCGTGGACGCGGCGGAGGTGGTGTCGGAGCACAGCGACATCTGCCACGAGCAGTTGGCGGCCGTGGTGGCGCGGGCGGGCCGCTTCGGCTGAGGGCGCGCGGCCCCCGCCGTCTGCGCCCCTCGCGCCCGTCTGCGCCCGCGGCGTCCACCTGCGGCGATGCGGCCGGACGCACGAAGGGTGCGTTTCGATGGAACACGAAGCGCGGCTCGTTCGTCCATCTCATATCGCCGAAGGACAAGCGACGGAGGTGGCGTCCGATGGCCGGGTTCCGGAGTCTCGCGAGACAGGTGCGCGATCCAGGCAGCGACACGGCGCTCAGACGCTATTCGCTGCGCAAGTGCCTGGAGCGGTTCGCGCCCTACGGTCATCGGGCGACCTGGGACCATCTGTGCCGGCGGCACGGGTTCGGGCCGGAGGACCGGGAGGTGGATCCGGGGCGGCTGGTGGCCGCGCTGGATGAGCTGGAGGAGGCGCGGGCGGTGTGGCTCGCGTACGAGCGGGAGTTCGCGGAGCGGCGCAGGCGGGAGAAACACGGGGGGCTGCGCAGGCCGGGGGCCCTTGACGAGTGGCACCGGCGGATCTGGGGCGGCAACGGGGTGGCCCGGTGCGACGATCCACGGCACCATCCGTCGGCGCCGCTGCCGGAGGTGGTGGGGCGCCTGGTGGCCGCGCTGAAGCGGGGGCCGGGCGAAGGCTGTCCGGTGTGTGCGGGTCAGCGGATCGAGTGGCGGTCCGGGCTGCGGGACGAGCCGTGGTTCGGGCCGGTGTGCGCGGAGTGCGGGGTGCTGCTACCGCGGGCGGTGCTGACGCCCCGGGCGCTGTCCCGGACGCGGGATGAGGGTGCGCCGAGGCTCGCCTCGGCGGCGTGACGCCGACGGCCCGTCTCAACGGGGGGGGCGGCGGGCCCGGGGTTCGGCGAGGATTCAGCGAGGGCGGCGGCCGGGAAATCCGGTCGCGGGGCGGCGGGCACGCCCGGCAGAGTGGGCGGCGATGACCACGTCACCGAAACCCACCGAGCATCCGGAGCGCTGAAGATGTCGACGCTGCGCGTCACCGCCGAGACCCTGACCGTCCACGACCACCCCAACGCCGACGCGCTCGAACTGGCGCAGGTCGGCCTCTACCGGGCGGTCGTCGCGAAGGGGCGGTACCGGACCGGTGACGTGGCGATCTACATCCCGGAGCAGGCCGTGCTGCCCGCCGCGCTCGTCGACGAGCTGGGGCTGACCGGGCGGCTGGCCGGGAAGGCGGGCGACCGGGTCAAGGCGGTGCGGCTGCGCGGGGAGTTGTCGCAGGGACTCGTGTGCCGGCCGCGGGCGCTCGACGGAGTGGACCTGAAGCAGGCGGCGCAGGACGGGACGGACTTCGCGGAGCTGCTCGGCATCGGCAAGTGGGCGCCGCCGGTCCCGCCGACGATGAGTGGGGACGTGGCGGCGGCGCCCGACCTGCTGCCGTGGGTGGAGATCGAGAACCTGCACCGTTTCCCGGACGTCTTCGCGCCCGGCGAGCCGGTCGTCCTGACCGAGAAGCTGCACGGCACGGCCTGCCTCGTGACGTACCTCGCCGGGGAGCGGCGGACGGTCGTCTCGTCGAAGGGCTTCGGCGCCAAGGGTCTGGCCCTCACGGAGGATCCGCGCAACCTGTACTGGCGTGCCGTCCGCGACCACGGTCTGACCGCCGTCGCCGCCCGGCTCGCCGAGCGTCTCGGCGCGACGCGCGTCGGCCTCTTCGGAGAGGTGTACGGGGACGGGGTGCAGGACCTGCCGTACGGGGCGAACGCCCGGGCCGAGGGCCAGGTCGGGTACGCGGTCTTCGACGTGGCCGCCGAGATCGACGGGCAGGTGCGCTGGCTGGACCCGGCCGAGGTCCTGGAGCCGGGCGAACTGCCGCTCGTACCGCGCCTGTACACCGGCCCGTACGACCTGGACACCGTCCTGGCGCTGGCGAGCGGCCGGGAGACGGTCTCCGGGCGTGAGCTGCATCTGCGCGAGGGGGTCGTGATCCGTCCGGTGACCGAGCGGTACAGCCCGGTCGTCGGCGGGCGGGCGATCGCGAAGGCGGTCAGCCCGGCGTATCTGACCCGTAAGGGCGGAACCGAGTACGAGTGACGCCGGCCGACCGGCCGCATGGACCGAGCGGGGCCCGTCCACGGGGGTGGCGGGCCCCGCTCGCTATCCCTCCTTGGGCTCCTTGGGCTCCTTGCGCGACGGCAGCAGCCGCGAGCCGGTGATCCGTTCGCCGAAGACGTCGTCGGGGTTGGAGAGGACGCAGCTCTCCAGGGAGAGGCAGCCGCAGCCGATGCAGTCGGTCAGATGGTCGCGCAGCCGGTCGAGCTGCCTGATCCGCTCGTCCAGCTCGGCCCGCCACGCCTCGGAGAGCCGCGCCCAGTCCTCGCGGGTCGGGGTGCGTTCCTCGGGCAGTCGGGCGAGTGCCTCGCGGACGGTGGCGAGCGGGATGCCGACGCGCTGGGCGGCCCGGACGAAGGCGACCCGGCGGAGCGTGTCGCGGCTGTAGCGGCGCTGGTTGCCGCTGGTGCGGCGGCTGCTGATCAGCCCCTTGGCCTCGTAGAAGTGCAGTGCCGAGACGGCGGCTCCGCTGCGCGCGGACAGCTGGCCGACGGTCAGTTCGTGGATCTTCTCGGGTATCCGGTGCACTCGTCCGAGCCTAGGGGGTGTTCTGTCCGTTGACAGGAGCGCACCCGCACCCACAACATGCTAAGCAGTCGCTTAGACACATACGTGAGTGAGAGGGAGCGGAACATGGCCGAGCCGAGGATCTTCACCTCCGCCGAGGAACTGCGCGCCGGGGTCGGCGAGCAACTGGGCCACAGCGACTGGCTGGAGATCGAACAGAAGCGGATCGACCAGTTCGCCGACGCCACCGGCGACCACCAGTGGATCCACGTCGACCCGGAGCGCGCCGCGAGCGGCCCGTTCGGCAAGACCATCGCCCACGGCTATCTGACCCTGTCGCTCCTGCCCACCCTGGTGCCGCAGATCATGCGCGTCGAGGGCATGAAGATGGGTCTCAACTACGGCACCAACAAGGTCCGTTTCCCCGCCCCGGTGCCGGTCGGCTCGCGGCTGCGCGCCACCGCCGTGCTCACCGAGGTGACGGAGGCCGGCGGCGGGGTGCAGGTGACGGCGACGGTGACCGTGGAGCGCGAGGGCGGCGACAAGCCGGTGTGCGTCGCGGAGTCGGTCTCCCGCTACTACTTCTGAGCGCCCACCATCCGCAGCACGAGGTCGGCGTAGAGCGCGCCGACCTCGTCGGCGGTGCGCCGGCCCTGGGTGTTGAACCAGCGCGAGACGTCGATGCAGAGCGAGAGCACGGCGACGGTGGTGCCGGCCACGTCCGGGACGTCGAACTCCCCGCTCGCCACGCCCTCGTCGATGATCCGCCGCACGGTGGCGTCCGACTCGCGGCGCAGCGCCACGATCTCGGCGCGGTGCTCGGGGCCGAGGGCGTCGAGCTCGTACTGCACGACCCGGGCGGTGGTGTGCCGCTCGGCGTGCCAGCGGACGAAGGACCGTACGGCGTCGGCGAGCCGCTCGGCGGCGGTGCCCGGGGCGTCGGCGGCCTCCCGCAGGATCTCCAGGGCCTTGTCGTGGCCGATCCGGCTGATCCGGTGGAGCAGCTCTTCCTTGGTCTTGTAGTGGATGTAGAGCGCGGCCGGGCTCATCCCGGCCCGGCCCGCGATGTCCCGGGTCGTGGTGGCGTGGTAACCGCGCTCGGCGAACGCCTCGACGGCCGCGACCAGCAGGCGCCGGGCGGCCTCGGGCGTGACCTCGCCCCAGGGCATGTCCGGCTCGCCGCCGGGCGTCTCCTCCGCCGCGCTCATCGCACACTCCTTCTCGGGCTGTCCAAGGACGAACACCATACAACGAAGGTGAGCAAGCGCTTAGGGTTCGCCCGGGTCCGCGGCCGCCGGCCGCCGGCCGCTCAGAATGCCGACACGCCCGTCAGGGCCCGGCCGATGATGAGCTTCTGGATCTGGCTGGTGCCCTCGTAGAGGGTCATCACGCGGGCGTCCCGCAACAGCTTGCCGACCGGGTACTCGTCGATGTAGCCGTAGCCGCCGAAGACCTGGAGGGCGTTGTTGGCGGCGCGGACGGCGGCCTCGGAGGCGTACAGCTTCGCCTTCGACGCGGCGGTGGCGAACTCCTCGCCGCGGTCGACCAGATCGGCGACCCGCCAGGTGAGCAGCCGGGCCGCGTCCACGTCGACCGCGATGTCACTGATCAGCTCCTGGACCAGTTGGTACGAGGCGATGGGCTTGCCGAACTGCTCGCGCTCCCCGGCGTACCGCACCGCCGCGTCGAGGGCGGCCTGGGCGATGCCGACGCAGCCGGCGGCGACCGACATGCGGCCCTTGGCGAGTGCGGACATGGCGACGGCGAAGCCCTTGCCCTCGGGGCCGAGCATGGCGCTCTCGGGGACGCGGACGTCCTGGAGGACCAGTTCGGCGGTGGCCTGGCCGCGCAGGCCGAGCTTGCCGTGGATGGTGCGACGGGTGAGGCCGGGGGTGTCGGTGGGGACGAGGAAGGCGGAGACGCCCTTGTGGCCGGGGGTGTCGTTGGTGCGGGCGAAGAGCAGCACCACGTCGGCCCAGGTGCCGTTGGTGATGAACATCTTGCCGCCGTTGACGACGTACGTGCCGGTGGCCGGGTCGTGGACCGCCCGGGTGGCGAGGTTCCCGGCGTCGGAGCCGGTGCCCGGCTCGGTGAGGCCGAAGCAGCCGAGGGCGTCGCCGGCGGTGAGCCGGGGCAGCCACTCCCGCTTCTGCTCCTCGCTGCCCCATGCGGCGATGGTCTTGGTGACCAGGCCGAGGGAGACGGAGACGATGCCGCGGACCGAGGAGTCGCCACGGCCGAGCTCCTCGGTGACGAGGCAGTACGAGAGGTGGTCGCCGCCCGAGCCGCCGTACTCCTCCGGAACGGTGAGGCCCAGGAAGCCGACGGCGCCGAGCTTCTTCACGATGGACCGGTCGACGTTCTCGGCGCGGTCCCACTCGACGACGTGCGGGGTGATCTCGCGGGCGACGAAGTCCTCGGCGAGTCTCCGGACCGCCTCCTGCTCCGCACTGAGCTCCAGGTTCATCGCGCCGCCCTCCGCCTTGCCGTCGGCCAGTTAATTACCACTGCTAGTTTTATGGCTCACGCCTACTATGTGCGCCATGGCCCGACCGCGCAAGCCCCTCCTCAGCCGTGACCTGATCGTCGAGACGGCCGGCGCGCTCGTGGACGCCGAGGGGCTCGCCGCCCTCTCCACCCGGCGCCTCGCGGCCGAGCTCGGGGTCAGCGGGCCCTCGCTCTACAACCACTTCCGCACCAAGGACGAGATCCTGGACGCCGTCGCGGACGCGGTGAGCGCCAAGGTCGACCTGTCGATGTTCGCGGCGGAGGACCCGCGGGACTGGCGCACGGCCCTGCACGACTGGGCGGTCTCCTACCGCGCCGCGCTCGCCGACCACCCGCACCTGGTCCCGCTGCTCGCCCAGGGTCCCGGGCGCCGTCCGGCCGGTCTGAAGGTCGCCGACGCCGTCTTCGGCGCGATGGTCCGCGCGGGCTGGCCGCCGGCCCAGGCCACGTACATCGGCGCGCTCATGCGCTACTTCGTCACCGGTTCCGCGCTCGGCTCCTTCGCCCGCGGTTTCGTCGACGACGAGACCGCGTACGACCCGGCGGACTACCCTCACCTGGGCCAGGCCCACCTGCTCGCGCAGCGGCGCGAGAAGGTCGACGAGGGGGCGTTCACGACGGGGCTGCGGGCGCTGCTCGACGGCTTGCAGACGCAGTACGACACGGGGGTGCGGGACGAGTGGGGGACACGACAGGGCGCGGAGCGGAGCTCGGGGCCGGACACGGAGCCGAGCTCGGGGCAGAGCTCGTAGCGGCGGTACGGGCGGGGGACGCGGACGGGGTGCGGCGGCTGCTCGACAACGGCGCCGATCCGAACACGCCGACGGACAACGGGCTGCCGGTGCTGTGCCTGGCGGTCGAGGCGTACGACGCGCCGGTCGCCGGAGCGCTGGTCGGCGCGGGCGCCGACCAGGACCGGGAGCTGCCGGACGGCACGACGCCGCTGCTGCGGGCGATCGAGGGCGGCTCGTACGCGGTCTTCTCGGCGGTCGAGGGCCGCGACCCGGGCCTGCGGCTGCGCGGGCCCGCCGCGGACCGGGCGCTGGCCACCGCGCGGAGCTGGTACGAGAAGTGCCGGGCGGCGCCGGGCGGGCGGGTCCGGGTGCCGGACGGCGAGTCGGGGTACACCGACGAACTCACCCTGGACGGGCGCACGGTACGGGACGGCCACGGGGCGATCCTGACCGAGCTGGAATGGGCGCTGCGGATCCTGACGCCGGTGGCGGACCTTGCGGCCCGGGGCGCGGCGCACGCGGACCCCGAGCACGTGGACTGGTGGCTCGCCGTGTTCGTGCTCGGCGCGCAGCGGCGCAGCAGGGAGACCTGGTCCGCGGTGGCCGCCCTGCGGTACCACCCGGACCCCGCGCACCGGCGGTTCGCCGCGGACGTCCTGCGCTGCACGACGCTGCTCCGGGGCAGCGGTATGCACGCGTACGACAAGGAGACGAACGCCCTCTTCGCGGCCTGGGCGACGGAGGAGACGGACGGGCAGGTCCTCGCGGACGTCCTGCGCGCGTGGGCGGGCGAGCACGAGCACCCGGACATGGCGGCGACCGGGCTGCGGTACGCGGACCACCCGCACCCGGCGGTCCGCGCGGCTGTGCCGGACTGCCTGGAGGCGGGTCCGCTGGAACCGGCCGGCCGGGCCGCGCTCCTCGTCCTGTCGCGGGACGAGGACGCGGAAGTGCGCCGTGGCGCGTGCGGCGTCCTCGGCCGGTCGCACGACGGTTCCGCCGCCGGCCGGGCGGCGCTGCTCGCCCTGGCCCGCGATCCCGACGCGGCGGTGCGCTGGGGGGCGGCAGTGGGTCTGGCGGACTCCGACGACCGGGCGCCGGAGGTCGCCGACGCGCTCGCGGCGCTGACCGGCGAGGAGAAGCAACTCGTACGGGTCGCCGCCGCCTACGGTCTGCTGCGGCGCGACGACCCGCGCACCGCCGACGCGTACGAGCGGGTCGGGCCGTACACGGCGGAGTTGGAGCACGACGACCGCTGGTCCCGGCTGTGGAACTGGAACCGGCAGCGCACCCAGGCCCCGGCCGCCGCCTCGGCCGACACTTCGGCCGCCGCCGAAGAGTGACTGCGGCATCCTGAGGCCATGGCACCCAAAGACCTCGCCGCCCTCGCCGCCCTCTTCGCCGACGAGACCCGCGCCGGCTTCCTGCTCGCCCTGCTCGACGGCCGGGCCTGGACGGCCGGGGAGCTGGCGCGGCAGGCCGGAGTGGCCGCGTCGACCGCCAGCGAGCACCTGGGCAAGCTGGTCGCGGGCGGGGTCCTCACGGAGGAACGGCAGGGCCGGCACCGGTACGTACGCCTCGCCGACCCCGGCATCGCGCACCTCGTCGAGGACCTGGCCACCCGCTCCCGGCCGGCCGTGCCCGAGCCGCCGCGGACCCTGCGGGCGGCGAGCGCCGGGCAGGCGATGGCGCGCGGGCGGACCTGCTACGACCATCTCGCCGGCCGGCTGGGCATCGCCATCACCGAGGCCATGACCGAGCGCGGACTGCTCCGCCAGGACACCGGGTTCGCGCTCACCGACGGCGGCCTGGCCTGGTTCGCGGACCTGGGCATCCCCCTCGTCACCGGCGCCGGCGGCGGCGGCAGGGGCCGGCGGCCGGTCGCGCGCGGCTGCCTGGACTGGACCGAGCGCAGGCCGCACCTGGCGGGCCTCGCGGGCGCGGCGCTGTGCCGGCACGCGATGGACGCCGGCTGGTGCGTACGGATCGGGTCCGAGCGTGCGGTGAAGGTGACCGCGGCCGGGGAGCGGGCGCTGGAGGCCGCGCTCGGCATCGCACCGGCGGCGCTGCGCTGAGCGGCACACGGCCGGGCGCCGCCCGCGCGGCAGCGCTGTGGCCCACGCCCCGCGCGGCGGCGCTGCGCTGAGCCCCCGACCGCCGGGCGCCGCCCGCGGCGGCGTGCCGCGCTCAGCCGCACACAGCGGGGCCACGCCCCGCGCGGCGGCGCTGCGCTGAGCCCCCGACCGCCGGGCGCCGCCCCAGGCGGCATGCCGCGCTCAGCCACCCACCGCCGAGCAACGCCCCGCGCGATATTGCGGTGACCGCCGAACGGTCCGCGCCCTACGGTCGTCCCATGCCGAACCGATCCTCCCGCCTCGCGCTCGCCGCCGCCGGTGTCACCGTCGTCCTGTGGGCCTCCGCCTTCGTCGCCATCCGCAGTGCCGGCGCCGCGTACTCCCCCGGCGCTCTCGCCCTCGGCCGGCTGCTCGCCGGTGCGCTCGTGCTCGGGCTCGTCCTCGTCATACGGCGGGAGGGACTGCCGCCGCGCGCCGCCTGGCGCGGGATCGTGCTGTCCGGACTGCTCTGGTTCGGCGCCTACATGGTGGTGCTGAACTGGGGTGAGCAGGAGGTCGACGCCGGGACGGCCGCGATGGTCGTCAACATCGGCCCGATCCTGATCGCGCTGCTCGGCGCGAAGGTGCTGGGCGAGGCCCTGCCGCCCCGGCTGCTCGCCGGGATGGCGGTCTCGTTCGCGGGCGCCGTCGCGGTCGGACTGTCGATGTCCGGCGAGGGCCACGCCTCAGTGCTCGGCGTGGTCCTCTGTCTGCTCGCCGCGATCGCGTACGCGGGCGGGGTCGTCGCCCAGAAGCCGGCGCTCGCGCACGGCAGCGCGCTGCAGGTGACGACGTTCGGGTGCCTGGTCGGCGCGGTGGCCTGTCTGCCGTTCGCCGGGCGGCTGGTCGAGGAGGTGGGCCGGGCCCCGCTGTCGGCGACCCTGAACATGGTCTACCTCGGCGTCTTCCCGACCGCGCTCGCCTTCACCACCTGGGCCTACGCCCTGGCCCGGACGACCGCCGGGCGGATGGGCGCGACGACGTACGCCGTGCCGGCCCTGGTGGTGCTGATGGCCTGGCTGTTCCTCGGCGAGCTGCCGGGGCTGCTCACGCTGGGCGGCGGGGCGCTGTGCCTGGCGGGCGTGGCGGTGTCGCGGTCCCGGCCGAAGGCCACCGTGGTGGTGCCCACGCCCGGGACCGTACAGCGATAGAGGAACAGCTCTAGAAGACGACCAGCGCGCGGCCGCCCTTGCCCGCCAGCATGTTCTCGAAGGCGCCCGGGATGCCGTCCAGGGTGATGCGTTCGGTGACCATGGCGCCGAGGTCGAGGCGGCCCGCGCGGATGTGCCCGGCGAGCACGGGCAGGTCCTCGGCCGGGTTGGAGTTGCCGTAGACGCAGCCGGACAGGGTGCGGCCCCAGTGGAAGATCTCCAGGGCGTTGAAGGTGACCTGCTGGTCCTTGCCGCCGATGCCGACGACCGTGGTGCGGCCGCCGCGCCGGGTGGCGTCCCAGGCGGTACGGATGGTGGCGGCGCGGCCGACGCACTCGACGGCCACGTCGGCGCCGTGGCCGCCGGTCAGCTTCCGGATGTCCTTGGCGGTGGTGTCGGAGGCGACGACGTACTCGGTGGCGCCGGCGGCCCGGGCCAGCGCCTCCTTCTCGGGCGACACGTCGACGGCGACGATCGTCGACGCCCCGGCGATCCGGGCGGCCTGGAGGGTCGCCAGGCCGACACCGCCGACGCCGAACACGGCGACGGTCTCGCCCGCGCGGACCCGGGCGGAGTGGTGCACGGCGCCCCAGCCGGTGAGCACGGCGCAGCCGAGCAGCGCGGCCTCGGTGAGCGGCACGCCGTCGGGCACGGGCAGCACGCAGTTCGCGGCGACCACGGTCTCCTCGGCGAAGGCGGCGACGTTGAGCCCCGGGTGGAGCTCGGTGCCGTCCTCGGTGCGGGCGTGGACGTTCGCGGAGCCGGTGAGGGCGTTGGCGCAGAGCCACACCTCGCCGAGCGAGCAGGGGTGGCAGGCGCCGCAGGACGGCGCCCAGTTGAGGACGACGCCGTCGCCGGGGGCGACGTGCGTGACGCCCTCGCCGACGGAGACGACCGTGCCCGCGCCCTCGTGGCCGAGGACGGCGGGGACGGGCACCCGCATGGTGCCGTTGGACAGCGAGAGGTCGGAGTGGCAGACCCCGGCGGCGGCGAGGCGCACCCGGACCTGGCCGGGGCCGGGCTCGGGCAGTTCGATGCCGGTGATCTCCAGCGGAGAGCCGACGGCGGGCAGGACGGCGGCGCGGATCACGCGTGGGGCTCCTTCGGGTGGGTGCGGCCGGGACGGTACGACGCTCAGAACTGCAGGGACTTGGTCTGGAGGTACTCGGCCAGGCCGTGCGCGCCGAGCTCGCGGCCGACGCCGGACTGCTTCCAGCCGCCGAACGGGGCCAGCGGGTTGAACCGGCCGCCGTTGATGTCGACCTGGCCGGTCTCCATGCGGCGGGCGAAGGCGACGGCCTCCGCCTCCTCGCCCCAGACGGCGCCGGCGAGCCCGTACACGGTGCCGTTGGCGATGGCCAGGGCGTCCGCCTCGTCCTCGTACCGGATGATCGAGACGACCGGGCCGAAGATCTCCTCCTGGGCGATCGTCATCCCGGGCGTGACGTCGGCGAAGACGGTCGGGGCCACGTAGTAGCCGGTCTCGCGCGGGGCCTCGGGGCCGCCGGCGACCAGCCGCGCGCCCTCGGCGAGGCCCTGCTCGATGTAGCCGCGGACCCGGTCGCGCTGCCTGGCGTTCACGAGCGGACCGACGCGCTCGCCCGGCACGTACTTGGCGACGGCGGCCGCGGCGAGGGCGACGGCCTCCTCGTACTGGTCGGTGTGGACCAGCATCCGGGTCCAGGCGCTGCAGGTCTGGCCCGAGTTGGACATGACGTTGGCGACGCCGACGGCGACGGCCTTGCCGAGGTCGGCGCTGGGCAGGATGACGTTGGCGGACTTGCCGCCGAGTTCCAGGGCGACCCGCTTGACCGCACCGCCCGCGAGGGCGCCGATCTTCCGGCCGACGGCCGTGGAGCCGGTGAAGGAGACGAGGTCCACGTCCGGGTGCTCGGCGAGCGCCTGGCCCGCGACCGTGCCGAGGCCGGTGACCAGGTTGAAGACGCCGGCCGGGAGGCCGGCCTCGTGCACCGCCTCGGCGAACAGCTGGGCGGTCAGCGGGGTGTCCTCGGCGGGCTTGAGCACGACGGTGCAGCCGGCGGCGAGCGCCGGGGCGGCCTTGGCGACGATCTGGTGCAGCGGGTAGTTCCAGGGCGTGATGGCGGCGACCACGCCGACCGGCTCGGAGTAGACGGTCGAGTTGCCGACCTTCTCCTCGAAGGGGTGGCTCGCGGCGAGCTCGGCGTACGAACCGGCGACGGCGATCGGCAGCCCGGCGTGCACGGCGGCGGCGAGCTGCGGGGGCGCGCCGAGCTCCGTGGTGACGGTGGCGGCGATCTCCTCGGCGCGGGCGGCGAGCGCGTCCCGGAGCGCGGTGAGGCGGCCGGCCCGCTCGGCGGGCGCCGTCGCGGCCCAGCCGGGCAGCGCGGCCCGGGCGGCGCGCACGGCGGCGTCGACGTCCTCGGCGTTGCCGGCCGGGACGTGGGCGACGACCTCTTCGGTGGCGGGATCGATCACGGCGATCGTCTCGGCGGAGGCGGCGGGCCGCCACGCGCCACCGATGTACATGCCGTCGTGGGCCTTCATCAGCGGTGTCTCCTCTGGGGTCGGGGGTGTGCTGCCGGCGCCGGCCAGGCCTTGCCGCTGACACCGGCCACCCAAACTAGCGCTGTTAGTTTTTCGGCGCCAGGTCCCACCTGCCTGCTCTCCCTGGTACGGACCGATCCTCGCCCGCGCCCGCGCGCCCTGTCCACGGCCCGGCCGGACAGCCGTGCCGGACGCGAACTGGCGGGTTCCGCCTTGCCCGGCGTGCCCGAGCCGGTAATTCCCCAGTAACGGCGCGCCCCTAGCGTCCGGGCCCGAGCCCGTCCCGCCCGCTCGGCCGCACGAGGGCGGGGCGCCGGCTTCCCCCCGTACCAGCGTTGGAGGAGCCACCCACATGCACCTGCCCCGCTCACCGCTCAGGCGCGGAGTCACGGCCTGGGCCGCGACCGCCGTCACCACCGCCACCGCCGCCGCCCTGCTCACGGCGCCCGCCGCGGCCGCCGCCCCCTCCCCCGTACCGGCCGCCTCGCCGTCCGCTGCGCCGTCCGCCAAGGTCGACGCGGGAGTCCGGGAGACCGTCGCGGCCGGCCGGGAGGCGACCTTCTTCGTCGTGCTCGCGGACCGCGCGGATCTCGCCACGGCCCGTGCGCGGCGCGGCCACGCGCACAAGGCGCGGGCCGCCTACGACGCGCTGCGGGCCGAGGCCGTCCGGAGCCAGCGTTCGCTGACGCGCTGGCTGGACGAGGCGAAGGTCGGTTACGAGTCGTACTGGATCGCGAACGCCGTGAAGGTCACCGGCGGCAAGGAGCTCGTCGAGCGGCTCGCCGCCCGGACGGACGTGGCCGCCCTGCGGCAGGAGCGGCACTACGCCCTCGGCACCGTCGCCGAGGGGCCGGTCGCCGGGGAGGCGGACGTCTCGAAGGCGGTCGCGTCGAAGGCGGTCGCCCCGGAGGCGGCGGCGACCCCGGAGTGGGGCGTCAAGGACATCGGCGCGGACCAGGTCTGGGGACAGTACGACGACCGCGGCGAGGGCATCGTCGTGGCGAACGTCGACTCGGGCGTGCAGTACGACCATCCGGCGCTGAAGGGCAACTACCGGGGCAACCTCGGCGACGGCACCTTCAGCCACGACTACAACTGGTACGACCCGACGGGCCAGTGCGCGGGCGGCGTGCCCTGCGACAACAACGGGCACGGCACCCACACGATGGGCACGATCGCGGGCGCGGGCGGCATCGGTGTCGCACCGGGTACGAAGTGGATCGCCGCCAAGGGGTGCGAGGCGCGCAGCTGCTCCGACTCCTCGCTGCTGAAGTCCGGACAGTGGATCCTGGCGCCGACCGACCACAACGGGCAGAACCCGCGGCCCGATCTCGCCCCCGACGTCGTCAACAACTCCTGGGGCGGCGGCGAGACCACCTTCTACCGGGACATCATCCAGTCCTGGAACGCCGCCGGCATCTTCGAGGCGTT
Organism: Streptomyces sp. NPDC101160; assembly: GCF_044768205.1. NCBI lineage: Bacteria > Bacillati > Actinomycetota > Actinomycetes > Kitasatosporales > Streptomycetaceae > Streptomyces > Streptomyces sp. NPDC101160. The sequence continues at coordinate 361,656 of NZ_JBIWPJ010000008.1, forward strand.
CGCCGCCGGCAACGCGGGCGACGGCACCACGTGTTCCACCACGGAGGCGCCGGGCGCGCAGGCCCCGGCGTACGGCGTCGGCGCCTACGACGCGACCGGGAGGATCGCCTCGTTCTCCGGCTTCGGGCCGTCCCCGGTCGACGGCTCCATGAAGCCGAACATCTCCGCGCCGGGCGTCGACGTCCGCTCCGCCTGGCCGGGCGGCCTCTACCGGGCCCTCTCGGGCACGTCCATGGCGACCCCGCACGTCGCGGGCGCCGTCGCCCTGCTGTGGTCCGCCGCGCCCTCGCTGATCGGGGACATCGACGGCACCCGGGCCGTCCTGAACGCGTCTGCGCGGGACGTCGACGACACCCACTGCGGTGGCACGGGCGCCGCCAACAACGTGTGGGGCGAGGGAAAGCTGGACGTCCTCGGCGCCGTCGACCGGGCCCCGCACACGGCGGCCACCGTGACCGGCACGGTCACCGACCGGGGCACCGGCGCCGCGCTCGCCGGGATCACCGTCACGGCCGCCGCGGCCGACGGCTCCGGGCGCCGCTCGGTGACCACCGACGCCGCCGGCACCTACCGGCTGCACCTGACCGCGGGTACGTACACCCTCGGCGCGAGCGGCTACGGCTACCGCGCCCTGACGCAGGACGGCCTGACGGTCACCGGCGGCGAGGCCCTCGCCCGGGACCTCGCGCTCGACGCCGTACCCGCGCACCCGGTCTCCGGCACCGTCCTCGACGTCACCGGCAAGCCGCTGCAGGGCGCCACCGTCCGCTTCACCGACGCGCCCCTGGCCCCGGTCGTCACCGACGCCGCCGGCGCCTTCCGCTTCCCGGCGGTCGCCGAGGGCGCCTTCACCCTCACCGCGACCCCCGGCGCGCCCGTCCTGTGCAACGGCGGCTACAGCTCCGTCCTCACCGTGGACGGCGCGGAGACCGTCACGGCCGCGCTGCCCGCCCGTACCGACGCCTCCGGCAACAGCTGCCGCCCCGCCGCCTACTCCTGGATCACCGGCACCACCAAGGTCCGGCTGTCCGGCGACGAGAACGCCACCACGCTCGCCCTGCCCTTCCCCGTCACCTTCTACGGCGTCCCCTACACCCAGGCCCACGTCACCACCAACGGCCTGGTGAACTTCCTCGCCCCGCGCCTCGGCGACTACGTCAACACCACGCTGCCGGACGCCAACCAGCCCAACGGCATCGTCGCCGCCCACTGGGACGACCTCATCCTGGACGCCAAGTCGGCGGTGCGGACGGCCGTCACCGGCGCCGCCGGGCAGCGCCGCTTCGCGATCGTCTGGGAGAACGCGGCCTTCGCCGCCGACACCAGCCGACGGATCACGTTCGAGGCGGTCTTCGAGGAGGCGACCGGCGCGATCGTCCTCCAGTACCAGTCGCTCAGCACCGGCCCGTACGCGGCGGGCGGCCGGGCCACCGTCGGCATCGAGAACCAGGCCGGTACGGACGCCCTGGAGTACTCCGCCGACCAGCCGGTCCTCACCGACCGCTCCGCGATCCGCTTCGCCCCGAGCTCCCCGGTCTCCCTGAACTCCTCGAACTCCCCGAACTCCCCGAAGGGGGCCTGATGTCCCACCGATCCCCGCGCGGCGTCCGCCTCGCCTCGCTGCTCGCGGCGGCCGGCCTCGCCCTCACGGCCGCCCTGCCCGCCACCACCGCCCACGCCGACGACGAACCCCTCGGCCGCGTCCTCACCGACGCCCAGGCCGACGCCCTGGAGCGGCGCGCCGAACCGGCCGCGCCCGAAGACGTCACCCCGCAGAACGAGGACCGCCCGCCGGCCTCGCTCCAGGGCGCGACCGAGCCCGTGGCGGCCGGCGGGCTCGCGCTGAAGCGGGCCTCCGCCCTTGAGACGTACCAGGGCCAGGCCGACACCGCCCAGCTCGGCGGCGGCCGGGGCGACTTCCTCGCCGTGCACAGCGCGGGCACGGTCACCCGGCTCGCCGCAGACGGCCGCACGGTCTGGAAGCGCGACAACGCCTCCCTCTACACCGACTGGCAGGTGAAGAACATCCGCCCGTGGGAGACCGAGCCCTACCCGGCCCGGATCACCATCGGCTTCAACGCCAACAGCCCGTTCCTGGACGCCTCCGACCGGGGCTGGACCCAGGGCGACCTGACCGGCGACGGCATCGCGGACGTCGTCTTCACCGCCGACGTCGGCAACAACCCGTACCGCCCGTTCACCTCCCCCGGCTCGCCGCTCACCACCGGCACCTTCGTCACCGTCCTCGACGGGGCCACCGGCCGCACGCTGTGGTCGAAGCTGTACGCCGACATCCAGCAGGTCACGCTGGTCGGCGACACCCTGGTCCTCGGCGACCAGCCGTCCACCAACCCCAACGCCCCCAAGGACGCCACCTCCTCCCTCCAGACCCTGCGCTTCACCCGCTCCGCCGACGGCGCGCAGCTGACCGCCGCCACCGCCTGGACCTACGAGACGCGGGAGCGGAACGGACGCTGGGGCTCCACCCTGCCGCTCGGCGACGGGCTGCTCGCCGTCTCCTGGTACGTGAAGAAGACCGCGACCGCCCCCGCCACCGGGCACACCCTGGTCCTCGACACCGCCGACGGCACGGTGAAGTGGCGCACCGACGGCGGTCTTTACGGGCGACAGCTCGCCCAGGACACGGCGCGTGGCCGGCTCGTCGCCCTGGAGCAGGCCGACTACCGGGACGGCGTCCGCTACGAGATCGCCGCCTACGACCCCGCGACCGGCGCCCGCACCACCCTCGACACCCGCGTCAACGCCCTCGGCATCGGCCTTCGGATCGGCGAACTGCGCGGCGAGGCCGGCCCCGAGTACGTGGTGAGCGAGTCCACGCTCGACGCCTACCTCTACGTCAACACGGCGACCGTGCGGGCCCTGGACGGCGCCGACGCCACCCAGCTGTGGTCGTACACGGTCAAGCGGGACGAGTCCAACAGCAAGGACGGCGACTCCGCGCTCGGCCTGCGCATCGTCGACGGCCGGGTCCTCGCCTCGTACTTCACCACCGCCGACAAGGAGACGGCCGCCAACCCGGGCGGCTCCCGCTACGGCACCCTGGTCGCCCTCGCCGGCCGGGACGGCTCGGTGCGCTGGCAGCACAAGGGCCCCGACGTCTCCCCCCTCTACGCCCAGCCGTATCGGACGGAGGACGGCGAGTGGCGGGTGCGGACCGTCGACAACGAGCAGAACATCCGCTCCTTCCGGCTCGGCAACGGCGGCCAGTCCTCCCTGACCCCGCTCCAGGGCAACCTGCACGCCGGGCTCGCGGCCGACGTCAACGGCGACGGCCGCAAGGACCTGGTCGTCGGCGGCCAGTCGCAGGGCCTGTGGGCCTACGACGGCCCCTCGCTGGCCGCCGGGAAGCCGAGGCTCCTGTGGCAGACCACCCTGCCCGGCTCGGTCCAGGGTGACCTGCGCATCGGCGACACCGACGGCGACGGCCACGCCGACGACCTGGTGGTGGCCGCCGACAAGGCCGCCGTGGTCGTCGACGCCCGCACCGGACGGATCCGCGCACGGATCGACGGCCGGGGCCGGTTCGTCCGCTCGGTCACCGTCGCCGACCTGGACGGGGACGGCGCCGACGACATCCTCGTCCCCACGGACGCGGTCCGCGCCTACGCCGGCTCCGGCCGCGAGTTGTGGGAGTACGCCCCCGGCGGCGGCGCGCAGGGCAGCGAGCTCGCCTTCTCCGACCTGGCGGTCGCCGACGGCAAGGTCCTCGGCTCGTACCAGACCCGTGGCGTGCTCGACGTATCGGGCACGGTGGGCGGCATGGCCCTCGACGCGGCCACCGGCGCCCTCGCCTGGCGGGCCGCCCCGGCCTGGACCGGCGACCCGGACACCAAGGTCTACGCCGCTCAGCTCTACCACGGCGTGTACGCCTCCCCCGGCATCCCCTACGCCGACGGCCACGCGGTCGTCCACTCCTGGATCGTCCGTGAGGGCGCCTACTGGACCACCTACCTCGAGTTCCGTGACGTCCGCACCGGCAAGGTCGTGCACACCGCGACCGGCGGCGGGGCGTGGACGGTGGGCAACTGGTTCACCGGCGACGAGGGCCTGGTCCTCGCCGGCACCGCCAGCCTGCGCACCTTCCACCGGGACGGCGCCGAGTACGAGATCTTCACCCTGCCGACCCTGCACCGCGCCGAGTTCGCCACCGGCCCCGGCGGCCGCCGGCTGATCGTCGGCGGCACCGAGGGCGCCGCCTACGTATGGGACCCGGCCGTCCTCACCGCCGGCCACAACTACCCCGACCACCTCACCCGGCTGAACGGCTACGCGACGCAGAACCTCGTCGTCGCCGACCTCACCGGGGACGGCGTGGACGAGGTCGTCGGCCTCGGCAAGGACGACACCGGCTTCGACCGCACGATCGAACTCTCCGGCGGGCGCTATCTGCTGTCGGACTACGGGCTCCGCGGCCTGCTGACCGGCGTGCTGTCCGCTTCATAAATTCCGTCCCTTCCCACAAGATCCTTTCTCGGGGGCGCCCACTAAAGTGGGCGCCCTCATGAGCACTGACACGGACGCTGCTGACGCTCCGACGCTCCGGATCCACCTCTTCGGGGGCTTCCGGGTCGAGCGGGACGGCGGCGCGCCGCTCGCCGAGCGGTGGCCCCGGCCCAGTGCCCGCACGCTCGTGAAACTGCTCGCGGTGTCCCCCGGGCACAGCCTCCACCGCGAGCAGGCCATGGAGTTCTGCTGGCCGGACGCCGACCCGCAGGCGGCGCTCGGCAGTCTGCGGGTGGCGCTGCACGCCGCCCGCCGGGCGATCGAGCCGGAACTCGCCCCGCGTGCCGCCTCCTCCTATCTGACCGGCGACGGCTCCCTGCTCCGGCTCGATCCGCGCACCGTACGGATCGACGCCGACGAGGCCGAGGCCGGCGCCGAGGCGGCCCTGGTGCACGGCGGCCGGGCCGGACTCGCCGCCGCCCTGGACGCGTTCACCGGCGAACTGCTGCCGGAGGACCGCTACGCCCCCTGGGCCGAGGCCCGCCGCGCGCACCTCGCCGCCCTGCGCGAGCGCACCCTGCTCGCGCTGGCCGCCGCCCATCTGGCCGCGGGCGCGCCGGAGGAGGCGGTGCCGACCGCCGAGCGGGTCCTGGCGGCGGCGCCGGCGGAGGAGGGCGCGCATCGGATTCTCATCGAGGCGTATCTCCGCCAGGGGCTGCGGCGGCGGGCGGTGCGCCAGTACCACCTGTGCCGGGAGGCGCTGGACACCGAGCTGGGCGTGCGGCCGGGACCGGAGACGGAGGCGCTGCACCAGGAGGCCCTGGCCGCGCCCCGGCCGGCGCGCCGCGCGGCCCGGCGCACGACCCGGCCCACGCCGCCGCCCGCACTGCGACTGCCGCCGGGCCCGCCGCTGCGCGGCCGCGACGAGGTGCTGGCCCGGCTGCTGTCCGAGGAGGCGCCGCCGGTCCTCCTGGTGACCGGCGAGGCGGGTCTCGGCAAGACCCGGCTCGTCGGCGAGGCCGCCCGGCTGGCTGCCGGGAGCGGCACGGCGGTGTTGTGGGGCGCGGGCCATGACGCGGAGGGGCACACGCCCTACGGCCCCTTCGCCGAGGCTCTGGACGGCTGGCTGGCGGACCGGCCGGCCGCGGAGCGGGCCCGTGCGGGAGCGGAGTATCCCGAACTGGCCGCCCTGCTGCCGTCCTTGGGGCGGGTGCGCCCGGCGGCGGGGCGCAGTCCCGAGGAGGAGCGGGACCGGCTTTTCCGGGCGACGGCGGGGCTGCTCGGCGAACTGGCGGCGGAGCGGCCCGTGATGCTGGTGCTGGACGATCTCCACGCGGCGGACGCGGGTACCTTCCAGCTCCTCAGCCATCTTGCGCGCCGGGCCCGGGAGCGCGGAAGCGGTTGGCAAGTTCTCGCCACCGTGCGCGGCGAGGAACTACCCGCCGCCGATCCCCGCCGCCAGGCCCTGGAGGCCCTGCGCCGCCAGTCGCTGGCCGACTGGGTGGAGTTGCCACGGCTCTCACGGGAGGCGTGCCTGGCGGTGGCGGCGGACGCGCTGACGGAGGGCGCGGGTCTCGGGGGCGGCGCGGCCCCCGCGGGCGGCGTGACCCTCGCCGGTGGCGTGGCGTTCGGCGACGGTGCGGTCCCCCGGGCGGGTGGCGCGGGGATCGCGGACGGCACGGCCCCCGGGGGCGGGGCCTTCACGGGCGGCCCGGCCCCCGCGGACGGCCCGGACCCCGCGGGTGGCGCGACCCTCGCCGATGGCGCGGCATTCGGCGACGGTGCGGTCCCCCGGGCGGGTGGCGCGGGGATCGCGGACGGCCCGGCCCCCGGGGGCAGGGCCTTCACAGGCGGCCCGGACCCCGCGGACGGCCCGGACCCCGCGGGTGGCGCGGCCCTCGCCGACGGCGCGGCCGGATCCGTACCGCGGGCCGTACCGGAGCCCGTACCGCGGGCCGTACCCCTCTCCGTACCCGAACGGGTGTGGGAACTGTCCCTCGGCAACCCGCTGTTCGCCCTCGAACTGGCCCGGGCCCTCAAGGACGGGACGAACCCCGCTGATTCCGGTGCGCCGGAGGGCGTGCGGCAGCTCGTCGCGGAACGGCTCGGGCGGCTGGATCCGGCGGCCCGCCGGGTGGTGGACGTGGTCGCGGTGGCCGGCCAGGACGCGGCGCTCGCGGAGGTCCTGGACGTGGCCCGGCGCGGCGGCCGGCCGCGGCTCTCGACGGCCGGGGTCACCGAGGCCGTGGAGGCGGCGGTGGCCGCGTCGGTCCTCGAGGAGCGGCAGGTGGTCATGGCCGGCCGGCCGGTGGCCGGGCTCGCCTTCCGTCACCCGCTGGTACGTCTGACCTGCTACGACGGCCTGTCGGCGGCCCGGCGCCGACTGCTGCACTCGGCGTACGCGGAGGCGGTGCTGAGCCGCCGCCCCGAGGCCGTGGACACCCTCGCCGCCCATCTGGCGCGGGCGGACGACCCGCGCGCCACCGGCTATCTGCGGCAGGCCGCCGAACGGGCCGCCGCCCTCTACGCCAACGACACCGCCGACCGCTACTACGCCGAACTCACCGGCCGGCTCGACGCCCTGGCCGCCGAGTCCGCCCGCGCCCGGATCGACCGCAGCGCGGTGCTGCGCCGGATGGGCCGCTTCGAGGAGGCGGCGCGGCTGCTGGGCGAGGCGCTCGCAGAGCTGGAGCGGCGCGGCGACACGGACGGCCGGGTGCTCGCGGCGGCGCGCCTCGCCGAGCTGATGCCGAAGACGCGCGGTACGGACGAGGGTTTCCGGCTCCTTGACGCGACCCCGCCGGGACCGGACACGCCCGCCGCGGTGGCGAGCGCGCACCATCTCGCGCGCGGGGTGCTGTGCTTCGTCGCCGGCCGCTACGAGGAGAGCGTGACGGCCTCGCGGGCGGCCGAGGAGGCGGCGCAGGCCGTGCCCGGCCCCGAGCGGCGCGGCCTGCTGGCCCGCGCGCTCGCGGCGCGGGCGACCTCGCTCGGCCTCGCCGGCCGTTTCGGAGAGGCGGGGCCGGCCGCGGAGGCGGCCCTTCCGCACGCCGAGGCGTACGGGGATCCGCAGTTGCTCGCCGCCGTTCTGTCCGTGCTCCGCGAGACGGCCCGGCGGGCGGGCCGGTTGCGGGAGGCCATCGCCACGGGGCGCCGGGCGCTGAACCTGGCGGAACGTTCCGGCGATCCGACCGCCTCCGTCTTCGAGCGCGCCAACCTGGCCGAGCTGCACCTGCTGGTCGAGGAGCCGGCGCAGGCCCGTGAACTGGCCGCGACGGCCGTACGGGACGCCGAGGCGGACGCCTGCTGGTGCCGGCCGTACGCCCTCGTGGCCCTGGCCCGGGTCCGGATGCGCGCGGGCGAGCCGGGCGCGGGGGCGCTCCTCGACCCGGCCGAACGCTCGGCCCGCGCCCAGGGCGACCACCAGGCCCAGTACGAGGTGCGCTCGGCCCGCGCCGAACTCGCGGTACGCGAGGGCCGCCCCGAGCAGGCGCTCACCCTGCTCGCCGGGCAGCGTGAGACCGGCACCGCGCACGTCCAGGCATGGGCCCTACTGGCCTGCGGGCGCCCTGAGAAGGCCGCCGACGTGGCCGCCGCCGAGGTGACCCGGGCACGCGGCGCGGGCGAGCGCCTCGCCGAGACAGAGGCCCGCACGGCTCACGCGGCGGCACTCGCGGCGCTGGGCCGGGCGCGGGCGGCCGAGCGGGAGTTCGCGCGAGCGGCGGAACTCGCGGCGGAACTGCCGTACCCGGCGGGCGCGCGGAGGCTGGAGTGGGCTCGCGGGGGCGGAGCGGGCTGAGGAGCGGGGCGGCCTGGACAGGCGGCGAACAAGCCGACGGGGACGGGGGCTGCCGCCCCGGGCAACGCACCGTGCACCGGGGCCTGGGCCGCAACGCCATACACCGGGGCCTGGGGCGCAACGCCATATAACCGGACCCTCGGGTAACCGGACCCTCGGGCGCGACGCCTTGCACCGGACCCCAGCACCGCACCCCTGGGCGCCGGGCTTTGGGCGCGGACCCGCACCAGGCCTTGCACACAGCCCGCAGGCGCAACGCCATGCACCGGATCCCCAGCACCGCACCCCTGGCCGCCGGGCCTTGGACACCGGCCCGCGCCAGGCCTGCCACACAGGCCGTAGGCGCAACGCCGTGCACCGGATCCCCAGCACCGCACCCCTGGGCGCCGGGCCTTGCGCCGCCTTGGGCCGGGCCTTGCCCCGCCGTCGGGGGCGCTCCCGCGCCGTCGGGTCGCCCGCACCGTCCCGTACCCCTCCCCCTTCCTCCCTCTCCCCGTCAGATCTTCCGGTCCACGCCGGTCAGATGCGCGAACACCACGATGTTCGCCTCGTAGCCGTCCTTTCGGCTGAAGGTGCCGCCGCAGGTGAGGAGGCGGAGTTCGGGGCGGGTGGTGGGGCCGTAGACCTCGGAGTCGGGGAAGGAGGACTTGGCGTACGTACGGACGCGGTCGACCGTGAAGACGGCGACGCGGCCGTCGGCGCGGGCGACGCGGACGGTGTTGCCGGGGTTGAGCGAGTTGAGGTTGAGGAAGATCGCCGGGCCGGTGCGCGTGTCGCGGTGGCCGACGACGACGGCGGTGCCGCGTTCGCCGGGGGTGACGCCGTTCGCGTACCAGCCGACGACCCGGGGGTTGTCCACGGGCGGGGTGCCGAGGCGGCCGGAGGCGTCGACGTCGAGGCCGACGACGGGGGCCTCGATGGTGATCGCGGGGACGGCGAGGGTGGTGGGCCGGGAGCGGCCCAGCGGCGCGGGCGGCGGCTGCGGCTTGGGCCGGGGGCGCGACACCGGGTGAGGCGTCGGGCGGGGCGGGGTCGGGTGGACCGGAGCCGCCCCGCCGTGCACGGCCGGCCCCGCGGCGAGCGCGGGGCCGGGCGGTGACCCGTCGTCCTGGGCCCACCAGACACCGGCGGTGACCAGGGACATCGTCACGACGACGGTTCGGGCGAGCCGGACGAGCCGTCGCTGCCGGCGGGTGGTGCGGCCGCGCGGGCGGGGGCGGCGCCCGCCGGCCGGGGCCCGGCCGGCGGTGGCCGTCCCGCGCGGGGGAACGGACCTACGCGGCGCCATCGGTGCGGCGGCGCGAGCGGCGGATGAGGATCAGGCCCGCGGTGCCCGCGAGAGCCGCGGCGATGGCCGATCCGACGCCGAAGGCGGCGCTGTCGTCCGCGGGGGCGGTGATGTCCGCCGCGCCACCTCCGCCCGCGCCGACCGGTCCGTGCGGCGGCTTGTGGTGGCCGTGACCACCGGTGCTGCCGCCGTTGTTGTTGCCGCCGTTGTTGTTGCCGCCGGGACCGCCGCCGGGCGGGCAGTCGACCTGGAAGACCTTGTGCTTGCCGGAGCCGTTTTCGCCCTCGAAGGTCCAGGTGAGCTTGTACATGCCGTTGGGGAGGGCGAGCTCACCGGTGTGACCCCTGCCGCTGTTGAGGGTGATGTGGCCGCTGAGGCTGGGCGAGCCGGCCTTGGGCGGCTGCGGGACGATCGTCCAGTCGACCTCCTGGAGGACGTCGAAGTTGAAGGCGTCGAGGTAGAACCGGCATACCTTGGGCTCGTTCCTCTCGTCGTCGACGGGCGTGCCCACGTTGTGGATCTTGACGTCGCCGTTGTCGCCCGGGGCGGCGTACGCGGCGGGAGCGCCCGCCAGGGCGAGGGAGCCGATGGTGAGCGCGGTCGCCGTGGTGGCGATCAGGGGGCGGAGAGCCTTGACGGTCATGCGGGAGTTCCTCCAGTCGTACAGATCTCGGACAAGCGAGCCGATAATCTGACTATTGGTCACACATGACTACGGAGGGTGGCACACGGCCGTGCCACCCTCCGACTTCCACCCGATCGAACCAGCGACTAGATGATCCCGAAGAGGATGCCCGCGACGAGCACCACCAGCGAGGTCAGCGCCGCCCACTTCACCGTGAAGCGGGTGTGGTCGCCGAACTCCACCTTCGCCATGCCCACAAGCACGTACACCGCGGGGACCAGCGGGCTCGACATGTGCAGCGCCTGGCCGACGAGGGAGGCGCGGGCGATCTCCAGCGGGGACACGCCGTGGGCCGCGCCGGCCTCGGCGAGCACCGGCAGGACACCGAAGTAGAAGCCGTCGTTGGACATGAAGTAGGTCAGCGGGAGGCTGAGGAGGCCGGTGACCAGGGCCATGTGCGGGCCCATGCCGTCCGGGATGGCGCCGACGAGCCAGTCGGCCATGTGCTTGACCATGCCGGTGCCGGTGAGCACACCGGTGAAGACGGCGGCGGCGAAGACCATGCCGGCGACGTTGAGGACGTTGTCGGCGTGGGCGGCGAGCCGGGCCTTCTGCGCGGCCATCTTCGGGAAGTTGACCGTCAGCGCGAGCGCGGCGCCGAGCAGGAACAGCACCGGGATGGGCAGCCACTCCATGATCATCGCGGTGAGCAGTACGGCGGTGAGACCGGCGTTGAACCAGTACAGCCTGGGCCGCAGCGTCTCGCGCTTCGGGTCGAGCCCCTGGAAGCCGTCCTCACCGTGAGCGCCCTGAGCGCCCTGAGCCTCAAGAGCGCCCTGAGTCCCGGCGTCAGCGGACAGGCCCGCCGCAGAACCGCCCTTCGCCCCGCCCTTGGCCCCGTCCTTGCCCTCACCCTTGGCCTCACCCTTGGCCCCGCCCTTGCCGCCGCCCGCGCCGACCAGGACCGTCTCGGCCTGCGGCGTCAGCACCGCGTCGAGGCTCAGGTAGCCGATGCGCTTGCGCTCGCGGCGGCCGAGGACGTAGGCGAGGACGAAGACGAAGACCAGGCCGACGCCGAGCGCCGGGATCATCGGGACGAAGATGTCGGCGGCGTCCAGCTTGAGCGCGGTGGCCGCGCGGGCCGTCGGGCCGCCCCAGGGCAGCGTGTTCATGACGCCGTTGGCGGTGGCGGCGACACCCGTCATGACGACGAGGCTCATGCCCAGCCGCTTGTAGAGCGGGTACATCGCCGAGACAGTGATCATGAAGGTCGTGGAGCCGTCGCCGTCGAGCGAGACGATCGCGGCGAGCACCGCCGTACCGACCACCACCCGCATCGGGTCGGCCTTGCAGAAGCGCAGGATGCCCCGGACGATCGGGTCGAAGAGGCCGACGTCGATCATGACGCCGAAGTAGACGATCGCGAACATCAGCATCGCGGCCGTCGGCGCCAGCTTCCCGACGCCCTCGATGACGTAGTCGCCCAGCTGGGCCCCTTGTCCGACGGCGACGCAGAAGAGCGCGGGTATGAGCACGAGCGCCGCGATCGGCGACATCTTCTTCGTCATGATCAGGACCAGGAAGGTCGCGATCATGGCGAAGCCGAGGATGGTCAGCATGGAGGACACCTCACGTCGTTCACCCTTGAACACTGCCGCCAGAGCGGCGGTGCGGATGACGGTAGGTGCCGCGTGAAGGCGTTAACAAGACGTTGACGCGTGAGCAATACGAGCAAAACCCCAGGTCACAGCGGTGTCACAGCGCAGGCGACACGGAGACGGGGAAGCCGTTGAGGACGGCGGTGCCGGACAGGGGGTCGAGCCGGGAGCCGTCGAGGAGCTGGTTCACGTTGACGCCCGGGCGGGCGGCGGCGACCGCCGTCCGGGTGCCGGGGCGGTCGTGGCCCCAGCCGTGCGGGAGGCTCACGACACCCGGCCGTACGGCGTCGGTGATCTCGACCTCGGCGGTCAGTTCGCCGCCCTCGCCCTTGATCCGGGCGGGCGCGCCGGCCGTGAGCCCGAGGCGGCCGGCGTCCTCGGGGTGGACCTGGAGGGTGCAGCGGTTGGAGCCGCCAGTGAGGGCGGGGATGTTGTGCAGCCAGCTGTTGTTCGAACGCAGATGGCGGCGTCCGACGAGCCGGAGGGTGCCGGGCTCGGGGACGTCGTGCAGGGCGGCGCGCAGCCGCGGCAGGTCGGCGGCGATCGGCGCGGGCAGCAGCTCGATTCGGCCGCTGCGGGTCTTGAGCGGCCCGGGCAGCCGCGGCTGGAGCGGACCGAGGTCGATGCCGTGCGGGGCGGCGCGCAGGGCGTCCAGGGTGAGTCCGTGCGAGCGGGCGTACGGGCCGAGGCGCAGCATCAGGTCGAGGCGCCGCTCGGGTCCGGTGGCGCCGGTGAGGCGCGCGGCGACGGCCTTCGGGTCCTCCCCGTACACCGGCGAGTGCTCCTGGGCGACGGCCTTGGCGAGGGTGGAGTCGATGGCGAGGTCGTCGACGGCGGAGGGCGGGGCGCCATTTGTGCCTGAGACGGCGAGGATCAGCCGCGCGTGGATCTCGCACTCGTCCATGCGGCCCTCGGCGAGCGGGACGGCGGCGGGTGTGTAGCGGACCTGGTTGCGGACGGCGAACTGGTTGAAGGCGAAGTCGAAGTGCGCGCTCTGCGAGGGCGGCGGCGGGGGCAGCACGACGTCGGCGTGGCGGGTGGTCTCGTTGAGGTACGGGTCGACGGCGACCATGAAGTCGAGGGAGTCGAGCGCCGCGTCGAGGTGCCGCCCGTCGGGGGCGGACAGGACGGGGTTGGCGGCGATGGTGATCAGCGCGCGGACGCGCCCTTCGCCCGGGGTCCGCTCGGGGGTGTCGATCTCCTCGGCGAGGGCGGCGAGCGGGAGTTCGCCCTTGGCCTCGGGGTGGCCGGAGACGCGGCTGGTCCAGCGGCCGAGCGCGAAGCCCTTGCCGGGTCCGGCGGGGCGGGGCGCCGGGGCGGTGGCGGAGAGCGGGAAGAGAGCGCCGCCGGGGCGGTCGAGGTTGCCGGTGAGGACGTTGAGGACGTCGACGAGCCAGTTGCCGAGGGTGCCGTACGCGACGGTGGAGGAGCCCATGCGGCCGTAGACGGCGGCGGTCGGGGCGGCGGCGAGTTCGCGTGCGGTGGTACGGATGGTGTCCGCGGCCAGGTCGCAGGCGTCGGCGACGGCCTCGGGGCTGAAGTCCCGTACCGCGTCCCGTACTTCCTCCACGCCTTGCACGTGGTCGGCGAGGGCGCCGAGGCGCACCAGGTCCTCGGCGAAGAGGGTGTGGACGAGCGCGGCGAGGAAGAGGGCGTCGGTGCCGGGGCGCAAGGCGAGGTGGCGGTCGGCGAGGCGCGCGGTGCGGGTACGGCGCGGGTCGACGACCGTGAGGGTGCCGCCGCGGCGGCGCAGGGCCTTGAGGCGGCCGGGGAAGTCGGGGGCGGTGCAGAGACTGCCGTTGGAGTCCAGCGGGTTGGCGCCGAGTATCAGCAGGTGGTCGGTGCGGTCGAGGTCGGGCACCGGGATGGCGAACGCGTCGCCGAAGAGCAGTCCGCTGGAGACGTGCTTGGGCATCTGGTCGAGCGTGGAGGCGGTGAAGAGGTTGCGGGTACGCAGGGCTCCGATGAGGAGCGGCGGGTAGAGGGCGCCGGCGACGGTGTGGACGTTGGGGTTGCCCAGGACGAGGCCGACGGCGTTCGGGCCGCGCTCCTCGATCAGCGGGCGGATGCGGGCGGCGATCAGGTCGAAGGCCTCGCCCCAGCTCGCCTCGCGGAACGCGCCCTCGTCCCGGATCAGGGGGCGGGTGAGCCGGTCGGGGTCGGCGTCGATCTCGGGGAAGGCGGCGCCCTTGGGGCAGACGAAGCCCCGGCTGAAGACGTCGTCGCTGTCGCCGCGGGCGGCCGTGACCCGGTCGCCGTCGAGGGTGAGGGTCAGCCCGCAGGTCGCTTCGCACAGGGGGCAGATGCGCAGGGCGGTGGACATGGCGGTCTCCCCGGGGCGGCGGTGCGCGGACGAGCGCGAGCATACCGACCGGTAGGGACGTGGAACAGGGCTCGACGTGGAACAGGGCTCAGCGCAGGGCGGGCGCCAGATAGGCGTGCAGGAGTTCGCGGGTCTCCGCGACGAGGTCCGGGTCCCCGGCGGGGTCGACGAGGAAGGCGCGTTGCAGCAGCGCGTCGGTGGCCTCGACGCCGACGAGGATCTTGCGGCGCATGGTCGCGTCGGCCGGGCGGCCGAGGGGCGGGGCGAGCAGGGCGCAGATACGGTCGGCGACGAGGTGGTTGGGGTGCTCCTCGCCGGCCTCGTCGGGGCCGGGCGGGCCGAAGTCGACGAGGCCGAAGCCGGGCACGGTCCGCTTCATCTCCAGATACGCGTCGAGGACGGTGTCGATGGCGCTCAGCGCGTCGACGGCCGGCAGCGCGGCGAGGCCGGCGCTGATGCGGGCCGCGTAGCTGTCGAGGTTGCGGTGGGCGAGGGCGGCGGTCATGGCCCGCTTGTTGCCGAAGAACCGGTAGACGGAGCCGATGGGCACGCCCGCGCGGGCGGCGACGGCCCGGGTGCTGAGCTGCTCGTAGCCGGTCTCGTCGAGGAGTTCGGCACAGGCGTCGAGGATCCGGGCGAGCCGCGCTGCGCTGCGCTGCTGCACGGGGGCGCGCCGCAGGGCGGGCCCGGGCACGGAGGACGGGTCGGTTCGGGGCACGGGGGACATCATGCCGGGGAAGGCCGGGGCGGGCGACGGCCGGTCGCACCACGCCGCTGAAGGCCGCGGCGGCCGACGGCCGGTCGCGGACGCTGCTCGGCCGGGCGCCGGACGGAGACGGAGCCCGGGGTGGGCGACGGCCGGGGCGACGGACGGAGGCCGGGGTGGGCGACGGCCGGGCGTCGGCCGGAGGCCGGGGCGGACGCTGCTCGGCCGGGCGCCGGACGCCGCTCGACGGACGGTCGCGGACGCCGTCCGGACGCGGACCGGAGGCCACTGGGCCCGCGAGCACCGTTGACGTGAGCGGGAGCGGAATCCTACGGTCATGCATAGGATTGTTGTGAGCGTCAGGACAGGAGCACACGATGCACGCGCTGAACGCGGAACAGGCCACGAAGACGGCCGACGCACTGACCTACAGCACGGGATTCGGCAACGAACACAGCACCGAGGCCGTCCCCGGCGCACTCCCCGACGGGCGCAACTCGCCGCAGCGGGCGCCGCTCGGTCTCTACGCGGAGCAGCTGAGCGGCAGTGCCTTCACCGAGCCCCGAGCGCACAACCGGCGCTCGTGGCTGTACCGGATCCGTCCCTCGGCCGCCCATCCGCCGTTCGTCCGGATCGACAACGGCGCCGTGCGCAGCGCGCCCTTCACCGAGACCGTGCCGGACCCGAACCGGCTGCGCTGGAACCCGCTGCCGGAGCCGGCCGCCGGTACGGACTGGCTGGCGGGCCTGTGGACGCTCGGCGGCAACGGCGACGCGGCCCAGCGCGCCGGCATGGCCGTGCACCTCTACCACGCGAACGCGCCGATGGAGCGGGTCTTCAGCGACGCCGACGGCGAGCTGCTGATCGTCCCCGAGCGCGGCGGGCTGCTGCTCCGCACCGAGCTGGGCCTGCTCGCGGTCCGGCCCGGCGAGGTCGCGCTGATCCCGCGCGGCGTCCGCTTCCGCGTCGAGCTCCTCGACGACACCGCCCGCGGCTACGTCTGCGAGAACTACGGCGCCCCGTTCCAGCTTCCCGACCTCGGCCCGATCGGGGCCAACGGTCTGGCCAACGCCCGTGACTTCCGGGCGCCGGTCGCCGCGTACGAGGACGTCGAGGGCCCGGTGGAGGTGGTCAACAAGTACTGCGGCAACCTCTGGTCCGCGACCTACGACCACTCGCCGCTGGACGTCGTCGCCTGGCACGGCAACCACACCCCGTACGTCTACGACCTGCACCGGTTCAACGTCATCGGGACGATCTCCTACGACCACCCGGACCCGTCGATCTTCACGGTGCTGACCTCGCCGTCCGACACACCCGGCCTCGCGGGCGTCGACTTCGTCGTCTTCGCGCCGCGCTGGCTGGTCGGCGAGGACACCTTCCGGCCGCCGTACTTCCACCGCAACGTGATGAGCGAGTACATGGGCCTGATCGAGGGCGCCTACGACGCCAAGGCGGAGGGCTTCGTGCCGGGCGGCGGCTCGCTGCACAACATGATGTCGGCGCACGGCCCGGACCGGGAGACCTTCGACAGGGCGAGCGCCGCCGAGCTGAAGCCGCAGAAGATCGACGACGGTCTGGCCTTCATGTTCGAGACCCGCTGGCCGGTCACCGCCACCGCCCAGGCGGCCGGGGCCGACCACCTGCAGCAGGGCTACGACGACGTGTGGCAGGGTCTGGAGCGCCACTTCCGGCCGTAAGGCCCGGGCACCATCGTCGTCGTACGGAGTACGGAGAGAGCCGTGACCGCCTTCGCCCCCGACTCGCTGGTCCTGAACCGGAAGCTGCCGCTCTGGTACCAGGTCTCGCAGTCGCTGCGCGCCTCCATACTGGGCCGCACCCCCGACGCCTCGCTGCGGCTGCCCACCGAGGAGCAGCTCGCCGCGCACTACGGCGTGAGTGTGCTGACCATGCGCCAGGCCCTCAAGGAGCTGGAGGAGGAGGGCCTGATCAGCAGGCACCGGCGGCGCGGCACCTTCATCGAACCGGGCGCCCGGCGCTCCACCCCGCGCCGGCTGCTCGGCTCGATCGACGCGATCGTGGCCCAGCAGTCCGGCGAGCGAACCACCGTCCTCGGCCACGGCACCGAGGCGGTGCCCGGCGAGCTCGCCGAGTACTTCCCGCAGGCCGGCGAGGTCGCCGTGTTCCGGCGGCTGCGCGCCGACGGCGAGAGCGGCGAGCCCACCAACTGGGCGGAGAACGCGGTGCTCCCGGAGATCGCCGCCGGCATCGATCCGGCCGATCTGGAGCGCTGGCCGATGACGAAGGTGCTCCGCGACGTCGTCGGGGTGAAGATCAGCCGGATCACCGACACCGTCGAGGCCCGGCTCGCCGACCCCGAGACCGCCCAGCTGCTCCAGGTCCCGCTGCTCTCGCCGATCCTGCACTACACCGGCGTGACCTACGACGACGAGGGCCGGGTCGTCGACGTGGCCCGGATCCGCTACCGCGGCGACCGCTTCTCGTTCACGGTGACGGTCGAAGCGCACTGACGGCCGAAGCGCACGGGCCGTCCGAGCGCTCTGACCGCCGGAGGGCACTGACCGTCGAAGCGCTCTGACCGCCGGAAGGCAGCTGACCTCCGGAGGGCACTGGTCGTCGAAGCGCACTGACCGCCGGAGGGCACTGACCGCCGGAGACGGGGTGGAGGCCCACCGAGGGGCGTCGTTAGCATGCGGGGCGTGACGGAACTCGCGGCGCCCGTGGACGACCTGCCCCTGCTCGACGACCTCATGCCGTGGTCCGTGGCCCCGCTGCGGCTCGGCCGCTCCTGGATCGTCGCCCCGGATCCGCGCACCCTGCGGGCCCGCTGGGACCGTCTCGCCGCGGCGCGGGGCGCGGAGCGGGAGGCGCTGTTCCGGCCCAGCCGGGCGCGCACCCCGGCGAGTTCGGTGGCCGCGCTGCCCGGGCAGCGGACCGGCACGGCACGGCTGGCCCGGGAGCCCGGCCCCTGCCCGGAGCCCGTACGCCTCGCGCACGGGCCGTTCGACGAGCAGTGGCTGCTGCCCGACCACCGCCTGATCGACGCCGCGCGGCCCGAGCTGTGGCGGGTCGCCGACGAGCACCAGCTCTTCGCCGTGGAGCAGGGGTACGTGCCCGGCGCGGCCGGTCCCGCGCTCCTGGTGACGGCCGCGCTGCCCGACGGCCGCTCCCCCGCGGGCCGCCCCGGCCGGATCCGCCCGCTGTTCCGCCGCCCCGGCGGCCTGGAGCCGAATCTGGTGCCCGGCCTGCTGCCGCTGCTCGGCGAGCGGTACGGGCACGGGGTCGGCGCCGCGGACCTCGCGGCCTGGGCGGTCGCGGCGGGCGTCCCCTCGCCCGCCGGGTGCCGGGTGCCGCTGCCGGCGGACCCGGAGGTGTGGGCGGGGGGCGTGGCGCTCGGCCGCTCGCTCGTCGAGGTGCAGTTGCGCGGGGCCCGCGGCGGGGACAGGCCGCGGCTGCCGGGCGGGCGTCGGCCCTATGTGCGGGCGGCGGTCCCGGCCCGGCCGACGACGCTCGCGTACGACCCCGAGGAGGAGGTGCTGGTCCTCGGCGACGGGTCGGCCGAGGGCCGGATCTCGCCGGTGCCGGCCGGGGCGTGGGAGTTCGAGGTCGGCGGGGTGCGGATGGTCGAGCAGTGGTTCGCGCACCGGACCGCGCCCGCCGAGCCGGGCAGCCTGGAGGCGATCGGGCCGGCGGTCTGGCCGCAGGAGTGGACCTCGGAGCTGCTCGAACTCATCACGGTGCTCGCCCTGCTCGCGGAGCGCGAGCCGGAGCGCGCGGCGCTCACGGCGCACGCCGTGGCGGACGGGGTGGGCCGGGGTGCACTGCGGGCGGCCGGGGTGCTGCCCGTGCCGGACGGGGCCCGTCGGCCCGCGTCCGTCCTCGACCATCAGGAGGAGGGCCCGGAGGGGCAGTTCGTGCTGCTCTAGGCGTTTCCGTCGCTCTGCGGCTCGAAGGAGTCGAGGAGCCGGGCGATGGTCTGCTCGAAGATCTCGTCGGCGTCGATGGGGCCGGGGGACGCGGCGAGCAGCCCGGCGAGGTGCGGGTAGGCGCCGGTCATCACCTGCTGCATGAGGTAGGCGCCGCGCACCGCCTGCTCCTCCTCCTCGCTCCAGGGCAGTCCGCGGGCGCGCTCCGCGATGGCCTGCTCGTTGCGGACGGTGGCCATGACGGTGCCGTTGACGAGGGCGATGAGCTGCATCTTCAGGCCGGGCGCCACGTCGAGTGGCACCAGGCAGCCCAGACACCACTCCAGATAGCGCAGGGCGTTCGGGCTGAAGCCGTAGGCGGTGGTCATGACCCGGGTGAGCCAGGGGTGCCGGTACATGATCGCGCGGGTCTGCCGGGCGAGGCCGGTCATGTCGGCACGCCAGTCGCCGCTGGGCTCGCCGAGCTCGTACTCGCCGCTGACCGCGTCGACCATCAGCTCGTACAGGTCCTCCTTGCGCGGCACGTAGTTGTAGAGCGACATGGTGCCGCAGCCGAGGTCGGCGGCGATGCGGCGCATGGAGACGGCGTCGATGCCCTCGGCGTCGGCGATGCGGACGGCCGCGGCCACGATGTCGGCCCGGCTGTAGGCCGGTTTCGGTCCGCGGCCGGTGCGCTCGGGCCGCGCCCAGATCACTTCGGGTTCGGCCGCTCGGCCCGCCATCGCTCATCACCTCTGTCGCCCCTTCGGCGCCCATCGTAATGACGGCACTGGTTACGTACACCGTACGTAGTGCGCTAGGGTCGCGCCATGACTACTACGTACGCTGTACTTAGTGAGGGCTTGCAGAAGCGGTACGGGGACGTCCACGCCCTGCGCGGGCTCGACCTGGCCGTGCCCGAAGGCACGGTCTGCGGTGTGCTCGGACCCAACGGGGCGGGCAAGACCACCGCCGTGCGGGTGCTCACCACGCTCGTGTCGCCCGACTCCGGGAGCGCCCGGGTGGCGGGCTGCGACGTGGTGCGCGACCCGGCCGGTGTGCGCGAGCGGATCGCGGTCACCGGGCAGTACGCCTCCGTCGACGGCGACCTGACCGGCGCCGAGAACCTGCGGCTCTTCGCCCGGCTCCTGCGCGCCCCGCGCTCGCGCGCCGACGAGCTGCTCGAACGCTTCGGGCTTACCGGGGCCGCGAACCGTCCGGCCCGCACCTACTCGGGCGGCATGCGCCGCCGGCTCGACCTGGCCGCGAGCCTGATCGTCCGGCCGCGGGTGCTCTTCCTCGACGAGCCCACCACCGGGCTCGACCCGCGCAGCCGGAACGAGATCTGGGACGCCGTACGGGGGTTGGCGGGCCAGGGCACGACCGTGCTGCTCACCACGCAGTACCTGGAGGAGGCCGACCGGCTCGCCGACGACATCGTCGTGATCGACGAGGGACGGGCCGCGCACCGGGGCACCCCGGCCGAACTCAAGGCGCTGATCGGCCACTACGCCGAGGTCGTCGTCGCCGACCCGGCCCAGCTGGAGGCCGCGGCCGCGGTGCTCGACCGGCTCACCGGCTCCGCCCCGGCGCTCGACGCCGAGGCCCGCACGGTCGGCGCGGTCACCACCGACAGCACGCTCACCCTGCCGCGGATCGTGCGCGAGGCCGACGCGGCCGGCGTACACCTGATCGACGCCTCGCTGCGGCCGCCCACGCTCGACGAGGTGTTCCTGCGCCTCACCGGCCGCGCCGCCGCCCCCACCCACGACGACCGGCACGCGACGCAGAAGGAGAACGCCGCATGAGCACCCTCGTCCACGACGGCACCGCGATCCTCGGCCGGCACCTCCAGCGGATCCGGCACGCGCCGGCGCTGCCGCTCATGACACAGACGATGCCGATCGTCTTCCTGCTCTTCTTCGGTTACGTCTTCGGCTCGGCGCTCGCCATGCCGGGCGCCGACTACCGGGCCTACCTGGTGCCGGGAATGCTGGTGGCGACGGCCGCGAACGGCATGATGACCGGCATGTTCCAGGCCGCCCAGGACACCCACCGGGGCGTGACGGACCGGCTGCGCGCGATGCCGGTGAGCCGGGCCGCGGTGCCGCTCGGGCAGTCCCTCGCCGACCTGGTCACCAGCGCGGTCGGCATGGTGCCGCTGGTCCTGGCCGGGCTCGCGATGGGCTGGCGGATCGACGGCACGGCCCCGCAGGCGCTCGGCGCCTTCGGGCTGCTGCTGCTCTTCCGCTGCGCGATGACGTGGGTGGGGATCCTGCTCGGGCTCGCCTCCCGCAGCGAGGAGGCGGCGAGCCAGCTGGGCAGCGCCGTCTTCATGCTGCCGCTGATCTCCAACGCGTACATCCCGACCGGCGGAATGCCGGGCTGGCTGCGCACCGTCGCGGAGTGGAACCCGATCTCGGCGGTGACGACGGCCGTACGGGAGCTGTTCGGGAACGCGCAGGCGCACGCGGAGGCGGACGCGGCCTGGCCGGTGGCGCATCCGGTGGCCGGGGCGCTGCTGTGGTCGCTCGCCCTGATCGCGCTCTGCGCGCCGGCGGCGGTCAGGCGCTACGCCCGCACCTGAGGCCGTGGCGGAAAACGGCCCACGGACAGCGGAAACCGACAGGAGAAAGCGCCGGACGGGCGGGGACACGTCCGGCGTGTGGTCAGGAGCGGGCCGCGGGCCGAGCGGGTGTGGGCGGGAGCGGTGCGCGTCGGGGGTGCGCCGGTGCCCGGCCCGGACGGCCCGTCAGCCGTGGCTGCCGAAGAGCGAGCGACGCAGTCGGCGCAGCGGGGCGAAGAGCGAGACCCGTGCGCTGCGGCTGCGGTGGCCGTGCACCGGCACCTCGCGCGGACGCGACGTCAGCTCCCGCATCAGCAGCGTCGCCTCGGCCGCCTCGCGCTGCGGTATGGCGGGGCCGCCGAGCACCGCGAGATGGCGGTCGAGGCGCGAACTCGTCGCGCTGCTCCCGCAGGTGATGGCAGGCACACGCGGCCTGCTGCGCATTGCTATCTGTTCCATGTCACTCCCCACCCAAACAAGGGCACCCGGCCCGGGCAGGTTAACCCTATCGCTCCACTACGACACCCGTGTATTCCGGCCGCAGGATTCACCGTCCAGTGAAGGGGGTTGACGATCACTGTCCGAATCCATGTGGTTCCAGGGAGAGTTGGACAGGGATCGCACACCTGTCGAACCGTCACGAACCATCCTGCACGCACCTCCCCCACCTGCGCGCACCCGGCCGGGTGTGATCTCCGCCACCAAAACCGGCGGGCCTCGGCTACCGTGGAGTGATGACGCTCATCGCGGGTCGTTACCGGCTGCTCGACGTGCTCGGCGAAGGCGGCATGGGCACCGTCTGGCGCGCCCGTGACGAGGTCCTGGGGCGGGAGGTGGCGGTCAAGGAGGTCCGCGCCCCGGCCGGCCTGCCCACCGAGGACCGCGAGCGACTGTACGAGCGCCTGGAGCGCGAGGCCCGGTCCGCCGCCCGGATCACCGACCGCAATGTCGTCACCGTCTACGACGTGGCGATCGACGACGGCCGCCCCTGGATCGTGATGGAGCTGGTCCGCGGGCTCACCCTGGCCGAGACCCTGGAGGCCGAGGGCCCGCTGCCGCCCGCGCGGGCCGCGCAGGTGGGCGTCGGGGTGCTCGCCGCGCTGCGCGCCGCGCACGCGGCCGGGGTGCTGCACCGGGACGTCAAACCGGCCAACGTGCTGCTGTCCAACGACGGCCGGGTGGTGCTCACCGACTTCGGCATCGCGGCCGTGGCGGGCACCTCGCCGCTCACCATGACCGGCGAGCTGATCGGCTCGCCCGAGTACCTCGCGCCGGAGCGCGCCCTGGGGCGCACGCCGGGACCCGCGGCCGATCTGTGGTCGCTCGGCGTGCTCCTCTACACCTCCGTCGAGGGTGTGTCGCCGTTCCGCCGTGAGACCGCGCTCGACACCCTGCGGATGGTGGTGGACGAGGAGCCGGCTCCGCCCGTGCACGCGGGGCCGCTGGCGCCGGTCATCGAGGGGCTGTTGCGCAAGGACCCGGAGCAGCGGCTCCCGGCGGAGGCCGCCGAGGAGCAGCTGCGGCTGGTCGCGGCCGGCGGCACGCCCCGTACGGAGGCGACGCGGGTGCTGCCGACGCCGCCGCCGGTGCCGTATCCGGCCTTCGCCGGGGAGGGCGCGGGCGGCGGCGGTACGGGTGGGCCGACGCCGGTGGGTACGACCGCGCCGCTGCCCGGACCGGAGCCGGAGCGCCGCCGCCGGGCGGCGTGGGTCGCCGCGGTCGTGGCGCTGCTGCTCGTGGCGGGCGGGCTGACGTACGCGGCGCTGCGGGACACCGGGAAGGACGAGACGCCGCCGGTGCCGCCGGTGACGACGAGCGCGCCCACGACCGCGCCGACGACGCCCGCACCGACCACGGAGAGCACGAGCGCCTCGCCGAGCACGACGACGACTCCCCCGGTGAACGCGCTCGTGTCGGTGCGGGCGGTGCGCGACACGTACGCCGGGAGCTGTCCGCCTCCGGAGGGCACGGGGCCGGAGTTCACGGCGACGTTCACGGTGGACCGGACGCCGGCGACGGTCTCGTACCGCTGGACGACGGAGAGCGGGCAGGCCCAGGACACGGTCTGGCGGACGCTGGAGTTCCCGGCGGGCGGTGACACCGAGCAGCAGGTGACGCGTGAGCAGTCGGCGTACGGGCCGGGGGCGACGGTGCGCGACCGGATCCGGGTGGAGGTGCGGGAGCCGGTGGCGCGGCAGTCGGACTGGGTGGTGTTCTCGCTGACCTGCGCGAGCGCGAGCGGCACGGTCACGCCGTCGTCCCCGCCGCCGACGACACCGCCGACCGCGGGGACGACCGCGGGGACTTCCGGGGCGCCCGGGACCGCGTCCCCGGCCGGTGGCGCCCCGGCCGCCGTTACGCGGCCCCGCTGAAGGTGGGCAGGTAGCCGCCGGCCTGTCCGCTGGCGGTCGGGTGGTACGACTCGCCGATGTCGAGCCAGTTGACGCTGTGCAGCCACGCCGAGCTGGAGCAGATCTCGTGGCCGGTGAAGGCGGGGACCGCGCTGGCGAAGGTGTAGCCGAAGTTGGCGGCGCGCTTGGCGGTGGCCGCGTTGAGGTAGTCGGAGGCGTCGTTGATGGCGGCGCGCTCGTTCTCGCTCAGACCTGCGACGCAGGTGCCGTTGAGCTGGTAGAAGCGCGGGTAGCCGAGCACGACGACGTGGGCGTTGGGGGCCTTGGAGCGGATCGCCGAGTAGACCGAGTCGAGCTTGCCGGGGAGGGTGCTGTCGACGTACGCCTTGGCCTGATTGATGCGGTTGATACAGGTCGCCTCGGACTGGAGCACACAGGTCGTCATGACGTCGGAGAATCCGGCGTCGTTGCCGCCGATGGTGATCGAGACAAGGTCGGTGGCGGTGGAGAGCGGACCGAGCTGATTGGCCGTGACATCGCCGGTCTTGGCGCCCGAGCAGGCGGTGAAGGCGAAGGAGGAGGGGGCGTTGGCGTTCTTCCAGAGGACCGGGTACGCCTTGGTCGAGCGCTTGCAGTCGCCGCTCGCGCTGTCGTAGCTGCCGGCTCCGACGCCGGAGGAGTACGAGTCGCCGAGTGCCACGTAGTCGAGGGCGGCGGAGGAGGCGGCCTGGGCGGCCCCGGCCCCGGTGAGGGCGAGGACGGTGCCGAGGAGGAGCGAGGACGAAAAGGCCGTAAAACGCGACAGTTTCATGGAACCTCCCTGTAGCAGGATCTCTGCGTTACCTGTTGGTAGCAGCGGATCCGGCGCGCCGGAAGTGTCCATGTCAAAACTCGGGTGGCCAGACTTCGCCACGGCCTCAGAAACCGGCGAGAACAAGCCAGTTGGGCCGACCGTGAACAGGGGGTCAAAATCCGGTGCGGGAAGGGTGCCCGAGGCGGATCATGGCGCCATGGCCTCTCCGCCCTCTCCGCCTCCGCCGTCTCCGTCCACTCCGCCCGAACACTCCCTCCCCGTCCGGCTCCGGCTCACCGGCGACGACTCGCTCTCCGACGCCGTCGACGCCCTCTTCCTCGGCCGCTTCGCCACCGGCGAGCAGCCGCACGCCCACAGCACCTCCCTGGACCGGGTGAAGCCGGACGCGACCCTGCTGCCCGCGGGCGCCAGGGTGTTGCGGGCGGTGCGGGAGGACGACCGCAGCGCCCTGCTCGCCGAGGGCGAGGGATGGACCGTGCTCGTCTCGCGCTGGAACCGGGGCGCCGACGTCACCGTCACCGCGACCGGCCCCGAGCTCGCCGAACGCGTCCTCAAGGAGGCCGTCGACGGCGCCCGCGACGAGCCGGAACCCCAGCCGGACAACGTGACCATGGGCTTCTGGTACGTGTCGCCACGGCGCGGCCCGTACCGCACCACCCGCCGGATCGGCGCCGGCGCCTGGGAGGAGATCCGGCCCAACTACACGGCGCCGGTGGCGCAGGCGATGGACCGGCTGATGGCCGTCACCCCGGAGGACATCACCGGCCGGCTGCTGCTCCTGCACGGCCCGCCCGGCACCGGCAAGACCTCCGCCCTGCGCACGCTCGCCCGCTCCTGGCGCGACTGGTGCCAGGTCGACTGCGTCCTCGACCCCGAGCGCCTCTTCGGCGACGTCGGCTATCTCATGGACATCGCGATCGGCGAGGACGAGGGCACGGAGAAGGGCCGCTGGCGGCTGCTGCTCCTGGAGGACTGCGACGAGCTGATCAGGGGCGAGGCCAAGCACTCGGCCGGCCAGGCCCTGTCCCGGTTGCTCAATCTGACGGACGGTCTGCTCGGCCAGGGCCGCAACGTCCTCGTCGCCGTCACCACCAACGAGGACCTGGAGCGCCTCCACCCGGCCGTGGTGCGCCCCGGCCGCTGCCTGGCCCGCGTCGAGGTGGGCCCGCTCAGCCGCCCGGAGGCGGTGGCGTGGCTCGGCCGCGAGGAGGGCGTGGGGCGGGACGGGGCGACGCTGGCGGAGCTGTTCGCGCTGCGGCGCGGGACACCGGCGGCGGAGCTGCCCGACCAGCGCGCGCCGCGCCCCGGGCTGTACCTGTAGCGCCCCCGGCGTCCGGGGGCGTCAGGCGTCAGGCCTCGTACAGCGCCCGCAGCGCGTCCCGGACCGCCGACTCGGCCTCCTCCCTGCTCAGGCCGAGCCGGTGGGCCTCCGTCGCATAGCCCGCGGCGGCGGTCGCGGCGAGGCGGGAGGCCGCGTCGGAGGCGGCGGCGACGAAGGTGCCGTTGCGGCCGCGGGTCTCGATCACCCCGTCCGCCTCAAGCGCCTTGTATGCCTTGGCGACCGTGTTCGCAGCGAGCCCCAGGTCCTCCGCGAGGCCCCGCACCGTCGGGAGCTTGAAGCCGACGGGCAGCTCCCCTGAGCGGGCGCGGTCCGAGATCTGGGCGCGCAGTTGTTCGTACGGAGCGGTGGTGGAACGGTTGTCCACGCTGATTCGAAGCGGCACCCTCCGATTCTGCACCCGTCCCGCGGGAAAATGGGAGGCGCCCGGCCCCGTCCGCCCCCTAGCGTGCGGCGTCATGACTGTGATCGTCCGCGATGTACGGGCCGGGGTCGCCGAGGACGCCGACGGCTACGCCCGGGTCCGACGCGCCGCCCTTCCCTACATGCTCGCCACCGGCCGCCAGACGGCCCATGACTGGGCGCACGCCCACCCCGACGCGCGCGACCGGCCGCTGGTCGCCGAGATCGGCGGGGAGATCGTCGGCACCGCCGGGGTGTCGCTCGCGCACGAGTCACCCGAGCCGGGCATCGGCTCCGTCAACGTCTTCGTCCACCCGGACCACACCGGCCGGGGCGCCGGAACGCTGCTGCTGCGCGCCGCCGAGGAGCACCTGGCCGAGGCCGGGGCGACCACGCTCTACAGCTGGGTCCTCGACGAGCCCGCGAACCGCGCCTTCGCCGAGCGGCGCGGCTACACCGGCAGCCGCTCCGCCTACTTCCTGCGGCTCGACCTGGCCACGGCCGAGCTGCCGCCGCGCCAGGAGGCGCCGGCGGGCGTCGAGCTGCGCACGGCGGCCGACTTCGCCGCCGACCCGCGCCCGCTGTTCGAGCTCGACGCGCTCACCACGGCCGACGAGCCGGGCGACGTGGCGGCCGAACTCACCGACTACGCCCACTGGCTGGCCACCACCTGGGAGCACCCGATGCTCGACCGCGAGCTGACGACGGTCGCGCTGGTGGACGGGCGGCCCGTCGCCTTCACCGCGGCCCGCACGGACGGCCTCGGCCGTTACGGCTCCGGCATGACGGGCACCGCGCCCGGTTTCCGGGGCCGGGGGCTCGCCAAGCTGGTGAAGAACGACTCGCTGCACCGGGCCCGGGCGGCCGGCTGCACGGAGGCGTACACCGGCAACGACACCGGGAACGACCCGATGCTGGCCGTCAACCGATGGTTCGGCTACGAGATCTGCGCGAGAGAGGTCCGGCATGTCCGCACGTTCGCCTGAGCAGTCCCCGTCCCCGACCAAGGTCGAGATCGCACTCGTCAAGGCGGGGCGTACGAAGATCCGCTACCCGGCCGAAATGCTCGCCGACGACGGCGCCCGGCTGACCGTCCGCGCGCCCTGGGCGGCCGACGGCATACGGGACTTCGGCTTCGTGCGCTTCGAGCCGGGCGACGTCTTCACCGAGCACTACTGGCGCGACCGGTGGTACGCGGTGAAGGAGGTCCGCTCCGGCGACGGCACGCTCAAGGGCTGGTACTGCGACGTGACGCGGCCCGCCGCCGTGGCCGCCGACGGGTCCGAGGTGGTCGTCGAGGACCTGGACCTGGACCTGTGGGTGTCGGCGGACGGCAGCGAGGTGCTGCGGCTCGACGAGGACGAGTTCGCGGCGAGCGGCCTGGCCGCCTCCGACCCGGCGGCGGCCGGCCACGCCGTACGCGCCCTCGACGAGCTGGCGGCCCTGGGCCGGGACGGACTCGTGGCCCTGCTGGGCTAGGGGGTGTCTTGTCGATCAGGCCGGATCAGGGAGCGGCGTCTGGTGCCGTGCATCGCAAGGCGGAGGAGGGAGTCCATGCGGAGCATCGGCGACCGACGACAACGCGGCGAGGCGCGGTGCCAGGCGACGCGAGCCCGGCATGATCGGCGAGACACCCCCTAGGGGGTGTCTCAGCCGTAGGTCCTCGGTTACGACTCCAGCACCACGTCCTGGCTCTGCTGGGCGCGGAAGTCCGGCATCGGCAGTCCGAGCGGGCCGGTCGGGTCCAGCTGCATCAGGCCGGCCTCGACGCGGGCCTCGCCCGGGAGGTAGCCGGGCTCCTTCACCACGGCGCTGTTGGTCCAGGTGTGCACCTGGCCGTCGCAGACGGCCTGGGTGCCGCCGATGCCGGTGGAGCGGTCGCCCTGGACGAGCGTGGAGGCGACGAAGACGGGGCCCGCGCCGTCCTCGTCGCACCGGTACGAGCCGGAGAGGGTGACCGTGCCGTCCGCCGCGATCGTCCCCTGCGGGTCGACGGCGAGGCCGTCGGCGGGCCCGGCGTGGGCGGTCGTGGCGGTGAGGGCGAGCAGGGCGCCGGCGGCTGCGGCGGTGACGGCAGAACGTACACGCATGACTGGACGGGTTCCCTTCGGGTGGGCGCGGGATTCGCGCCCGCAAGGGATACCGGATCAGGCCGACGGACGTCCGAAACTCACCCCATCGATGGCGAGTTGAGCACTTTACGGTAATGAATACGGTCGTACGGGCCGTCCTGGCGGCGCTCGGTGACCTCGTAGCCGTACCGCTCGTACAGCTTCTGGTTCTCCCACATCATCGCGTTGGTGAACAGCCGCACCTCCGGCAGGCCGAGCTCCCGCGCCCGCTGTTCGACCCAGTCCATCAGGATCCGGCCGAGGCCGGTGCCCTGGGCGTCGGGGTGGACGGCGATGGTGTCGAGGTACAGGTGGTCGGGCTTGGCGACCACGAAGACCAGACCGGCCACCGGCTCGCCCACGACGAAGATCCGCCCCGCCGCCACGTTCGCCGCGTGATCCTCCTCCATGGGCGCCGGCACGAGGCCGATCCGCTCGATGTAGTGGTGGAAGGCCGCGTCGACGACGGCTTTCACGGCGGGCACGTCGGCGGCGACGGCGAGGCGGGGATGCGTCATACGGTCACACTACGACGGTTCTTGATCGGTTTCCGCAGCAGCGGCCGGCCGTCCTCGCGGTCGGCGCGGCCGTGCTCTTCCTCACGGCGCGCCGCCGCCGGGGCTGGTCGGCGTCAGTCGAAGACCGACGCGCAGGTGGTCGCCGTCGCGTGGGCCGGGTCGAGGGCGTTGTCGACCTCGTGGAAGACGATCCGGTCCACCGTGCCGATCGCCACGTGCTCGGACAGGTCGAGCGCGCACCGGTCCTGGAGCAGCACGTTGGTGACGTTCGGGCCGGTCAGCCAGCCCGACTGGTAGGGCGTGACGACCTCGTCGTACTTCGTGGCGATCACCGTGTACCGCACGCCGGGCACGGTGTCGCCGCCCTCGTTGAGCTTGGTCATGAACGGGGAGCCGGCCATCTGGTCGGTGAGCCCGGGGGTGGCGGAGGTGAGCAGGTCCTTGGCGCCGGGGAAGTACGGCAGCAGCTTGGTCAGGCCGCTGAGCGTGGTGCCGTGGTTGTCGGGCGCGATGCCGACGAGCGCGTTGACCTTCGCCGCTCCGCCGAGGAACTTGAGGTAGTAGCGGGGCATCATGCCGCCCTGCGAGTGGCCGACGAGGTCGGCCTCGGGGGCGCCGGTGGCGGCGAGGACCCGGTCGACGTACGCGGAGAGCTGTTCGGCGGACTTGTCGATCGGGCCGAGCCCGTGGAAGAACGGCACGTTCGGCAGCTGGCCGTAGTCGAGGGAGAAGACGCAGTAGCCGCGTTCGACGAGGTAGGGCGCGAGGCCCAGCCAGTTGTCGATCGAGTTGCCCAGGGTGCCGTGGACGAGCACGACCGGGCGGGGGTGGGCGGCGGACGGCTTGCAGGAGAAGTCGTTCCAGCCACGGCTGGGGGCGGTGTCGGCCTGTGCGGCGGCGGTGGGGGCGAGGGTGGCGGCGGCGGTCAGCGCGAGCACGGACAGCGCTCTGACGACCCGCTTCGTCCAGGGTGTCCTGGGCAGCATCGGGCGATCTCCTTGCGGCTCAAGGGAATGAGGGGGTGTTACGCCCTGCGGTCCGGACCACAAGTGGGGATGCGCTTCAGCCAAGTTACGTACGGGTAGCGTCGACTGGGAAGTTACGCGTCGGTAAAAAGTCCCCGTGTCGTCACACCGCCGTGCCTCGTGCCGCCGTGCCGCTTCACGCCGCCAGCGAGCCCGGCAGCACCGCCTTCGGGCCGAACCGCGCCCGGGCCCGGTCCGCGACCGCCTCGAGGCGGCGGGCCTTGTCGTCGACCGGGTCGAAGGTCAGCTGGTGGGCGGCGTGTTCGGCGGGGGTGAGGCCCTCGGCGCGCAGGGCGAGGCCGCGGACGCGGGCGCGCTGGAGGCCGAAGGAGCCGTGGATCGCGTAGGCGAGGGCGGTGAGTTCGCGGGAGTGGGCGGTCGGTTCACGGAGGGCGCGGGTGCGGCTGGAGGTGGTGCGGTCCGCGTAGCGGACGGTCACCGTGAGGGAGCGGCACACCTGGTGTTCGGTCCGCATCCGGGCGCCCAGTTCGGCGGTGAGCGAGAGCAGCGCCCTGCGGTGGGCGTCGGTGGACAACTCGTCGTACGGGAAGGAGCGTTCGGCGGCCAGGGAGCGGGAGACCTCGCCGGGGACGACCTGGGTGCGGTCGATGCCCTGGGCCCGTTCCCAGAGCTCGCGGCCGGCCTTGGCGCCGACCAGCCGCTGGAGCACGGCGAGCGGCGCGTCCGCGACCCGGCCGACGGAGTCGAGGCCGTAGCCGCAGAGGGTACGGGCGGTGGCGCGGCCGACGCCGTCGAGCGCGACGACCGGCCGGTCCCGCAGGAAGTCCGCCGGGTCGTCGACGACCAGGGTGGTGCCGGGGCGGGCCTCGCGGGCGGCCATCCGGGCCAGCATCGGGTTGGGTCCGGCGCCGATGACGCAGTCGACGCCGTACAGGGCGAGCGCCCTGACCCGGATCACCGAGCCGAGTTCGGCCGGGCTCCAGCCGAAGTAGCGCAGCGCGCCGCGCACGTCGGCGAGCGCCTCGGCGGGCGGGGCGGCCTCGACGACCGGGGTGAACTCGCCGAGCAGGTCGAGCAGTCGCGGGAGCAGCACCTCTCCCACGGGCTCGAGCCGGAACCGTACGCAGAGGATCATCCCGCGCTCCCCGGACTGCTGTGCCAGAGCTTCCGCGCCGGTGTCGCGGCGCCCTCCCCGGCCGGCTGGAGGTCGGCCCAGGGGTTCATCACGTAGCCGGTGGGCATCGTGATCCGGCGCCCGCCGTCGGCGCTCTCCGAAGGAACGCCCTCCTCGGAAGGAACGCCCTCCTCGGCGGGAACGACGGGCTCCGCGGAGAGCCGTTCCCCGACCGCCGCCAGCCCGCCGCTCTCCCGGAGTTCGGCCAGCTCGGCGAGGTTCCAGGCGGCGGAGCCGACCACGCTGAGGCTGCGCGGGCCGCGCCGCTGCACCACGCCCCGGACGAGCAGCAGCCAGGAGTGGAAGACGGTGTGGGCGCAGCGCTCGTGGGAGTCGTCGAAGAAGGCGAGGTCGACGAGGCCGGTGCCGTCGTCGAGGGTGGTGAAGATGACCCGCTTGCCGGAGCGGATGGGCGGGGTCTGGGTGGCCGCCTTGGCGCCGGCGACCAGGACGGTCTGGCCGTGCGGGGCGGAGCGCAGCCGCTCGGCGGAGACGACGCCGAGTTCGCGCAGGAAGGCCCGGTGGTCGCCCATGAGGTGGCGGGAGGCGTCCATGCCGAGGATGCCGAGTTCGGCGCTGAGCCGTTCGGTCTCGTCGAGGTCGGGCAGGCCGACGGGGGCGGTCCTGCGGCCCTGGGCGAGCGGGAGCTGGCCGCCGTAGGAGGCGGCGCCGCGCTGGACGCGGTGGAGTTCGGTGAGGTGCAGGAGCAGGTCGCGGCGGTTGGCGCCGAAGGCGTCGAGCGCGCCGACCTGGGCGAGGCGTTCGGCGACGGGTTTGCGCGGGCGGGCCCGCTCCCAGAAGTCGAGCAGGGAGGCGTAGGGCTGCCCGGCCTCGATCCGGGCGCTCTCGGCCTCGCTGATGCCGTGGACGTCGGCGAGTCCGAGCCGGAGGCCCCAGGTCTCCGAGCCGCCGTCGGACACCAGTTCGATACGGTGGGCGACCGCCGACCGGTTCACGTCGAGCGGCAGCACGGGCACCCCGCGCCGCCGGGCGTCCGCGAGCAGCAGCCGCTTCGGGTACATGCCGGGGTCGTGGGTGAGCAGCCCGGCGTAGAAGGCGGCCGGGTGGTGCGCCTTGAGCCAGGCCGACTGGTAGGTCGGCACGGCGAAGGCCACCGCGTGCGCCTTGCAGAAGCCGTACGAGCCGAACGCCTCGACGATCTCCCAGGTGCGGGCGGCGGTCTCGGCGTCGTACCCGCGCGCCGCGGCCCGCTGTGCGAACCACACCTTGATCCGGCCCTGCGACTCGGGGTGGGAGAGCCCGCGGCGCACCTGGTCGGCCTCGTCGCGGCCGCAGCCGGTCATGATGCTGACGATCTCGATGATCTGCTCGTGGAAGACGACGACGCCGTAGGTCTCCTTCAGGGCGTCCGCCAGGTCGGGGTGCGGGTAGCGGACCGGCGCGCGGCCGTGCCGGGCGGCGATGAACGGGCGGACCATGTCGGCGGCGACCGGGCCGGGCCGGAAGAGGGAGATGTCGACGACGAGGTCGTGGAAGGTCTCGGGCTGGAGCCGGCCCACCAGGTCGCGCTGGCCGGGCGACTCGATCTGGAAGCAGCCGAGGGTCTCGGTGGAGCGGATGAGCTCGTACGTGGCGGGGTCGCCGGGCGGGACGGCGTCGACGTCCGGCCGGGTGCCGGTGGCGCGCTCGACCTCGGCGACGGCGTGCGCCATCGCGGACTGCATCCGCACCCCGAGGACGTCGAGCTTGAGCAAGCCGAGGTCCTCCACGTCCTCCTTGTCGAACTGCGACATGGGCAGCCCTTCGCCGCTGGTGGGCACGACGGGGGTACGGGCGAGCAGCGAGGCGTCCGAGAGGAGCACGCCGCAGGGGTGCATGGCGGTGCCGCGGGGCAGCGCGTCGAGGGCCTCGACCAGCTCCCAGAAGCGGGTGTCGCCCGCCAGTTCGGCCTTGAGCTCGCGCAGTTCGGGCAGTTCGTCGAGGGCGGCGCGGGCGTCCCGGGCGCGGATGTGCGGGAACGCCTTGGCGATCCGGTCGATCCGGGCCGGGTCCATGGACAGGGCGGCGCCCACGTCCCGTACGGCGTGGCGGACCCGGTAGGTCTCGGGCATGGCGACGGTGGCGACCCGTTCGGTGCCGAAGCGGTCGAGGATCGCGCGGTAGACCTCCAGGCGGCGGGCGGACTCGACGTCGATGTCGATGTCGGGCAGTTCGGTGCGGCGCTTGGACAGGAAGCGTTCCATCAGCAGGCCGTGCTCGACGGGGTCGGCGTGGGCGATGCCGAGGAGGTGGTTGACGAGGGAGCCGGCGCCGGAGCCCCGGGCGGCCACCCGGATGCCCATGTCCCGTACGTCGTCGACCACTTGGGCGACCGTCAGGAAGTAGCTGGCGAAGCCGTGGTGGGCGATGATGTCGAGCTCGTGGTGCATCCGGTCCCAGTAGAGGCGCCGGTCGGGGCGGCGGTCGTAGCCCTTGAGGAGCAGGCCGGCGGCGGCCCGGGAGGCGAGCACGCGCTGGGCGGTGCGGTGGGCGGCGCCGACCAGGTACGGCTCCGGGAAGTGCGCGGAGCCCATGCCGAGGTCGTCCTCGGGGTCGACCACACAGGCCGCGGCGACCTCCGCGGTCCGCTCCAGGAGGCGGTACGCGGCCTCCCGCCGGAAGCCCGCGGCCGCCACGACCCGCTCGGCGACGGCCAGCATCTCGTCGGCGCCCTTGAGCCACGCCTCCCCGCTGTCGAGCCCGCCGCGCGGGTCGACGGGGACGAGCCGGCGGGCGGCGTCGAGGACGTCGGCGACGGGTCCCTGACCGGGGTCGGCGTACCGGACCTCGTTGCCGAGCACGGGCCGCACGCCCTGCTCGGCGGCGAAGCCGAGGGTGCGGGCGGCGAGCCGCAGCGAACCGGCCCCGGTGCCGGGCCGCCCGTGGTCCACGACCTCCAGGCACAGCGCGTCCCCGTACCGCTCCCGCCACGGCGCGAGCAGCCGCGCGGCCCGGTCGGGGCGGCCGGCGGCGAGGGCGCGCCCGATGTCGGACCCGGGCCCGAGCAGCACGAAGAGCTCGTCGCCGCGGTTCGCGGACCGGGGCAGCACGGGCCGCCCCTCCCCCGCGTGCGCGTGGGCGGCGGTGACGAGCGCGCAGAGCTCGGCCCAGCCGGTGCGGGAGCGGGCGAGGAAGACGGCGCGGGGCGCGGACTCGTCGACGAAGGCGCCGCCGCGCACGGGGACGGGCACGCGCCGCGCGGAGCCCGGGCCGTCGGGGCCGGGCGCGCCGGCGGCCGGGAACGGCTCGTACGCGAGGTCCACCCCGAAGACCGGACGGCCCCCTTCCTTCTCGCACGCCTTGGCGAAGCGGACCGCGCCCGCGAGGGTGTCGCGGTCGGTCAGGGCGAGGGCGTCCATGCCGCGCTCGGCGGCGCGGGCGGCGAGGCGGGCCGGGTGGGAGGCGCCGTAGCGGGTGGAGAAGCCCGACGCGGTGTGCAGATGCGTGAACCCCGGCATGCGCACCTCCCGCGTCCGCTCGAAATCGTACGTACGTTCCCACCCCCTCGCACCCAGCGTAGCTCATTTTCGAACGTCCGTACGATAAGCGCTCGACGTCATCCGTACGGCCCCCGCCCGCCTGCGCCGGCACCGGCCTCCGCCGAGCCTGGGGGGCATGAGCCTCGTCGACGAACTGAAGAGCGCCGTCACCCCCCGAGCAGCCCTGCTGGTCGTCGGCGTCTTCGCCCTCCAGCTCCTGTTCATCACCTCGTACGTCGGGGCCCTGCACAGTCCGAAGCCCACGGACGTGCCCTTCGGCGTGGTCGCCCCGCAGCAGGCGGCCACCGTCCTCACCGACCGGCTGGAGAAGCTGCCCGGCGACCCGCTCGACCCGCGCACGGTCGCGAGCGCCGACGCGGCGCGCGACCAGGTCCTGAACCGGGACATCGACGGAGCCCTGATCGTCGACCCGGTGGGCCGCACCGACACCCTGCTCGTCGCCTCCGGCGGCGGCA
Source organism: Streptomyces sp. NPDC101160 (assembly GCF_044768205.1). Taxonomy (NCBI): domain Bacteria; kingdom Bacillati; phylum Actinomycetota; class Actinomycetes; order Kitasatosporales; family Streptomycetaceae; genus Streptomyces; species Streptomyces sp. NPDC101160. Next base: position 396,622 of record NZ_JBIWPJ010000008.1, read on the forward strand.
CCGTGCTCTCGTCCACGCTGGAGAAGATGTTCACCCAGCTGGAGGCGGCCAACCGGCGCACCATCCGGACCGTCGACGTGGCCCCCGCCTCACCGCAGGACTTCGACGGGCTCTCCGCCTTCTACCTGGTCGTCGGCTGGTGCGTCGGCGGCTACATCTGTGCCGCGATCCTGGCGATCAGCGCCGGCTCCCGGCCCGCCAACGTGCACCGGGCGATCATCCGGCTCGGAGTGCTCGCGCTCTACTCGGTGCTCGGCGGCCTCGGCGGCGCGATCATCGTCGGCCCGATCCTCGGCGCCCTGCCGGGCAGCGTCGCCGCCCTGTGGGGGCTCGGCACGCTCGTGGTCTTCGCGGTCGGCGCGGCCACCCTCGCCCTGCAGTCGGTCTTCGGGATCGTCGGCATCGGCCTGGCGATCCTGCTCATCGTGGTCGCCGGCAATCCCAGCGCGGGCGGCGCCTTCCCGCTGCCGATGCTGCCGCCGTTCTGGAAGACGATCGGCCCGGGCCTGCCACCGGGCGCCGGCACCTGGTCGGCCCGCTCCATCGCGTACTTCAAGGGCAACGACATGACCGCCTCGATGCTGGTCCTGTCGGCCTGGGCGGTCCTCGGCACGGCCGTGACGCTGGTGATGTCCTCGCTGACGCGGAAGACGGCGACGGAGCCGATCGCCGGGGAGGTCGGAGGGGGCGGCGAGGCCGGAGGGGGCGGCGACGCCGGCGACCTCGGCGAGGCCCGCCCGTAGCCCGTACGGACACGGCTGAGGCCCCCGCCGCGGCGGGGGCCTCAGCCGTGTGCCGTCAGTACACGCCGCCCGTCAGCAGGCGCTGACGCCGTCAGTACACGCTGACGCCGTAGGCGCTGAGCGCCTCCGTCACCGGCTGGAAGAACGTCGTACCGCCCGAGCTGCAGTTGCCGCTGCCGCCCGAGGTGAGGCCGATGGCCTTGGAGCCGGAGTAGAGCGGGCCGCCGGAGTCACCGGGCTCGGCGCAGACGTTGGTCTGGATCAGGCCGTAGACGATGTCGCCGCCGCCGTAGTTCACGGTCGCGTTGAGGCCGGTGACCGTGCCGCCGTGGATGCCGGTGGTGGAGCCGCGGCGGGTGACGGACATGCCGACGGTGGCGTTGGCGGCGCCGGTGATGTCGACGCTGCCGACCGTGCCGGACTTGGTCACCGAGCTGTTGGTGTAGCGCACGATGCCGTAGTCGTTGCCGGGGAAGCTCGATCCGGCGGTGCTGCCGAGCACGGTGGCGTGCGAGGAGTCGGCCCACCAGGTGCCCGCGCCGTCGGTGCAGTGGCCGGCGGTGAGGAAGTAGTAGTTGCCCGCGCTGTCCTTGACGTTGAAGCCGAGCGAGCAGCGCCAGCTGCTGGCGTAGATGGCGTCGCCGCCGGAGATCAGCTTGTTGAACTTGCCGGCGGTGCGCTCGATGCGCAGGGCGCCCGCGTTGGCGCCGGCCTGGCGCTTGATCTTGGCCAGTTCGGCCTGCGAGACCGTGGCGTCGGCGGTCACGATCACCGTCTTCGTCGCCGGGTCGACGCGCCAGGCGGTGCCGGCCACGTCGGCGGCGAGCACGGCGTCGCTCGCGGCGCTGAGCTGCTCGGCGCCGAAGACGGGGGCGGGGGTGGCGTTCGCGGTGGGGACGGCGAGCGCCGCGGCGGCGGCGAGGCCGGCCGCGATGGCGAGCATCCGGGTGTTGCGGGTGTTTCGCGTGGGGGTGGTGCGCGTGGTCCTCACTTCTCGTTCCTCCAGAGGGGAATCGGGGGCCCGCAGTGGGGTGTCGGGCCCGTGAGGCGCAGCCCGGGGCGGTCCGGGTCGGCGCTGTGGGGGAGTCTCGGGCCGTACGGCTCGGCGCCGCAAGGGTGCCTTTCGGCCGCGCGGCCCTCCAACTGACAAGCGGATGAGGCGAGTTGCTCAGGCAAGCCGCTCAAGCGAGGTGCTTGAGCGAGGTGTTCGGCGAGACGAACGCTCAGTACATGCTGACGCCGTACTTGGCGAGCGCCTCCGGCACCGGCTGGAAGAACGTCGTGCCGCCCGTACGGCAGTCGCCGCTGCCGCCCGAGGTGATGCCGAGCGCCTTGGTGCCGTCGTAGAGCGGGCCGCCGGAGTCGCCCGGCTCGGCACAGACGTTGGTCTGGATGAGGCCCTTCACGGTGCCGCCGCTGGAGTAGTGCACGGTGGCGTTGAGGCCGGTGACCGTGCCGCCGTGGGTACCGCTGGTGGAGCCGGTGCGCTTGACCGACTCTCCGACGAAGGCGTCGGCGGCGCTGTAGCCGCCGGGGTGGCTGAGCGAGGCGTTGTCGTAGCGGACAAGGGCGTAGTCGTTGCCCGGGAAGCTGGACCCGACGGTGGCGCCGATCAGCGTGGACTGGGCCGAGTTGGTGTACCAGGTGTTCGCGACGTTGCCGCAGTGGCCGGCGGTGAGGAAGTAGTACGTGCTGCCGCTGACCACGTTGAAGCCGAGCGAACAGCGGTAGCCGCCGCCGTAGATGGCGTCGCCCGCGCCGAGCAGTGGCTTGAAGACGCCGGGAGCGCGCTCGATGCGCAGTGCGCCGGCGTCGGCGCCGGCCTGGCGCCTGATCCTGGCCAGGTCGGCCTGCGAGACGGTGGAGTCGGCGGTGACGACGACTCTGCCGGTGGCCTGGTCGGTGTACCAGGCGGTGCCGCCGACGTCCGCCTTGAGGACGGCGGCGTCGGCGCGGGCGAGCGCCAGGGCGCTCGCCGGTCCGGGGGTGGGGGCGGCCTGGGCTCCGGGCAGACCGAGGGCGGTGGCGGCCGCGACGGCGGCGGTGACGGCGAGCAGTCGGATGCGCGTGGTCCTCACTGTTCTCCTTCGGGAAACGGCGGAGAGGCCCGTGGGTGGCGGGCCCATGAGGCACCGTCAGGTGACGAGGTGACGTGTTCCTGACATGCACCGCGAGTGATAGTGGCCCTTCCGGAAGGCGCGCACAAGACCGCCCGCACCATCGGCACCTCCCGCCGACGGCCTCCGCCACACGCGCGCGGGCGGCGCGGCCCCCCGTACCGCCGCGCCGCCCGCACCGCCCCTGATCAGCTCCCGACGACCCGCCGCTCCCCCGCCGCCACGGCCGTGTCCAGCGTGTTCCCCGGCGGCGGGAACGGGCAGATGAAGTGCGACACGAACGCGCACGGCGGCAGCAGCGCCCGGTTGAAGTCCACCGTCACCGTGCCGTCCGCCGCCGGCGCCGGCGGCCGCAGGAAGCGGAAGCGGTAGCTGTCCCGTCCGCTGGTGGCGTCCGCGAAGACCGCCCACAGCGTGCCGTCCTCCTCCACCGCCACCTGAAGGCTGTGCTCGGCGCCGTGCAGGTCGAAGACGAGCTCCCCGGAGAGCCCGAGCCCGCGCTCCTTGCCGTCCGCGTTCTCCACCCGGACGTGCCGGTCCTCCGCGTACGGGCGGAACACTCCGGGCCGCACCCACCGCTCGTCGTACGGGGTGGCCTCGATGCCCCGGAAGGCGCGCCGCGCCGCCGACTCGGGGTCGAAGTCCCGTACCGCCCACTCCCCCTCGCGGCGCAGCACGACGAGCCGCCGCCCGGCCGACTCGGCCCGGGACGTGTGGATCGGCGGATGGTCGGTGGTCAGCCGGACCGTGCCGATCAGCGGCTTGCCGTCGACGGTCACCGCGTCCTCGGCGCCCGCCGTGAGGACCACCTCGTCGCCGTCGGCCCGCCACTCTCCGGGAACGTCCGGAATTCGCCCCTCCGGGAAGTCCGCGAGCCAGTACGTTCCGGTCAGTGAGAGCGGCCCGTACGACGAGGCGACGGCGGCGACGCGCTGCTCGTGCCAGTGCTGCCAGTCCTGGGATGCATCCGTACTCATGGTGTGTCACCTTTCCACAGGTCAGTTCCCGGTGCGGGGCAGACCGGGCGGGTTGATCTCGGACGAGGGCACCGCCTCGCCGCTGAGCCCCCACCGCTCCAGGACCTGTGCGTACGTGCCGTTCTCGATGATGTGGTTCAGGGCGGCCTGGTAGGCGGCGACGAGGCCGCTGTCCTTCTTCGTCGTGGCGGCGATCTTGCCCTGGAGGTGGGCGCCGGCGCCCGAGAACTTCCCGACGACCTCGGTCTGGCCGGCGGAGGCGACGTGGTAGGCCGCGGTCGGGTTCGGGCCGAGGTAGGCGTCGATGCGGCCGGACTGGATCGCGAGGTAGGAGTCGGTCTGGTTCTGGAAGTACTTGATGTTCACGGGCTTGCGGCCGGCCTTCTCGTTCTGCCGGCTCCAGTCCACCAGGATCTTCTCCTGGTTGGTGCCGGAGCCGACCGCGATGGTCTTCCCGGCGACGTCGGCCGGTCCGGCGACCTTCCAGCCGGAGCCCTTCCTCGCCTCGAAGGCCAGGTCGTCCAGGCGGTAGGTGGCGAAGTCGTACTTGTCCTTGCGCTCCTCCGTCACCGTCACGTTGGAGAAGACGGCGTCGAACTTGCCGCTGTCGAGGCCGACGAAGAGGTTCTCCCAGGAGACCGGGGCGAACTCGGGCTTCACCCCGAGGGTGTCGGCGACCAGCGTGGCCAGGTCGAGCTCGACGCCGATCGGGGTTCTGTCGTCGGTGGCGTAGAAGGAGAGCGGCGGCGAGCTGTTGGTGGACACGCCGATCTGGAGCGTGCCGCGGGCGCGGACGGCCGCCGGGAGCTTGGCGGCGATCGCGTCGACCTTGCCGGTGTGGACGCGCTTCTGGTCGGGGCCGAGGTTGATCGTGGTGCCCTTCTGTCCCTTGGGCGCGACCTGGTCGGTGGCGGCGTCGGTGGCGTCGCTCGCGCCGCAGGCCGTGAGCAGGCCGAGGGCGGTGAGCGAGGCGAGGGCGGTGAGGAGGGTGCGACGGGTCTGCATGGCGGGACTCCTTCGAGGGGGCGGGTTCACAGGACCTTGGAGAGGAAGGCGCGGGTGCGTTCGTGGCGCGGGCTGTCCAGGACCTCGGCGGGCGGGCCCTGCTCGACGATCAGGCCGCCGTCCATGAAGACGACCGTGTCGGCGACTTCGCGCGCGAAGCCGATCTCGTGGGTGACGACGATCATGGTGGTGCCGGCGGCGGCCAGGTCCTTGATGACGTCGAGGACCTCGCCGACCAGCTCCGGGTCGAGCGCGGACGTCGGCTCGTCGAAGAGCAGCAGGCCGGGTTCGAGGGCGAGCGCGCGGGCGATGGCCACCCGCTGCTGCTGCCCGCCGGACAACTGCTTCGGATAGGCCCCGGCCTTGTCGGCGAGGCCGACCCGGTCGAGCAGGGCGAGGGCGGCCGCCTCGGCCTCCTTGCGGGGGCGTTTCAGGGCGGAGACCGGGGCCTCGGTGATGTTCTCCAGGACGGTGAGGTGCGGGAAGAGGTGGAAGTTCTGGAAGACGAAGCCGATCCGGGTGCGCTGCCGGAGGATCTCGCGCTCGCGCAGCTCGTACAGCCTGTCGCCGGAACGCCGGTAGCCGACCAGGGTGCCGTCGACGCTGATGGTGCCGCTGTCGACCTTCTCCAGGTGGTTGATGGTGCGCAGCAGGGTGGACTTGCCCGAGCCGGACGGGCCGAGGACGACGGTGACCTCGCCCGGGCGCACGTCGAGGTCGATGCCGCGCAGCACCTCGACGGCGCCGAAGCTCTTGCGCACGGCCCGGAGGCGGACCTTGACGTCGGACTCGGTGATGTCCGCGACCGCGGTGCTCATCGGGTGCTCCCCTTCGCGTAGTGACGTTCGACGTAGTGCTGGACGACGGACAGCGCCGTGGTCAGGAGGACGTACCAGGCGGTCGCGACCATCAGGAGCGGGACGACCCGCCCGTTGCGGCCGTAGACGACCTGGACCTGGTAGAAGAGCTCGCCGATCGCCATGACGGAGACGATCGAGGTGCCCTTGAAGAGCGAGATGATCTCGTTGGCGGCGTTGGGCAGGATCGAGCGCATGGCCTGCGGCAGCACGATCCTCCGCAGCTGCCGCAGCCGCGGGATGCCGAGCGCGGCCGCCGCCTCCAGCTGGCCGCCGTCCACGGCGAGCACTCCGCCGCGGACGATCTCCGCCGCGTACGCCGCCTGGTGCAGGGCGAGCCCGAGGACGGCCGCGCTCATCGCGCCGACCAGGCCCATCGTGTCGAAGGACCACAGGCGCGGCCCGAAGGGGACGCCGAGACTCAGCTCCTTGTAGAGGTAGGCCAGGTTGAACCAGAAGAGCAGCTGCACGATGAGCGGGATCGAGCGGAAGGCCCAGATGTAGCCGAAGGCGACGGCCCGCAGGAACGGGCTGGCCGACAGGCGCATGAAGGCGAGCACGATCCCGAGGGCGAAGCCGAGCACGGTGCCGTAGAAGGTGAGCTGGAGGGTGACCCAGACGGACCGGAGGATGGCGTCCGCGGTGACGTAGCGGGCGAAGACGTCCCACTCCCAGCCGGGGTTGGTGACGAGTCCGTGCAGGAACTGGGCGAGGACGACGGCGGTGGCGGCGACGGCGAGCCAGCGCCAGGGCCGGCGCACGGGCACGACCTTGAGGACGGCGGGGGTCCCGGGCCCGGCCGCGGGGGCTTTCGCCGGGGCGAGCCCGACGGGTGGATCACTGGTGAGAGACATGGCGGTACCTCGGTACGGAGAAGACGGAGGAGACGGAGAGGGGTGAACGGGCGACGGGCTAGGCGCTCAGGGACACGTCCGCCGTACAGGAGGACAGGTCGTGCAGGAGCGCGAGCGCGGTCCGCGCGGTCCGGTCGTTCTGGCGGAAGGCGAGACCGCCGGTACGGGGCCGGGTAAAGGCCGCGCCGGCCCGGGACGTGGTGTGCGGGCCGAGCGCGAAGCGGCGCGGGTGCGGGCGTCCGTCGCGCCCGAGGACCCGCCCGTCGTCGGGGTCGACGGCGAGCAGCCCGGCCTCGGTGGCCCGGGCCCCGTCCTCGTACAGGGCCTGGAGCAGCGGGCTCGCGGTCCGGGTGACGGTGGGGTCGGGGAGCCGGGCCTCGACGAGGGCGCGGGCCTCGGTCCACTCCCCCGGCAGGCTCGGCGAGGCGGCCCGGAAGACGCCCCGCTCCTCGTCGGTCTCGACGGTGACGTCGGCGCCGAGGAAGCGGACGATCCCGGCGTCGGAGAGCGCGCGGAGCTGCCGCAGCCGGGGTCCGGGCGGGCCGGAGGCGAGGTAGCTGAAGAAGCCGTGCCACCAGGTGCCGCCGGTGCCGAGGTCGCCGAGCCGGGCCAGCTGCCCGTAGACGGAGAGCAGCGCGCCGAAGACGGCCAGGTCGGGGCTGTGGGAGGGGTCGTGGCGGCGGTCCAGGTCGTCGGCGATGTAGCGGCGCAGCCCGTCCTGGAGGGCGTCGGCCGTGGCGTACCGCACTCCGGCGAGCGGCCGGTCCAGGGCGTCGAGGTCGAGCCGGTCGGCCGGGTCGGGGACGGCGTCGGCGACGAGGGCGTCGAGGTCCGGGCCGGTCGGGGCGGCGGCCGCGTACTTCTCCTCGAAGTCGGTCCAGGCGATCGCGGTCCGCTCGGGGTGGGCGGCGAAGAGCCGGTGGTAGTGGGCCCAGCCCAGCTCCTTGGCGACGAGCGGCCACACGTCGCGCCGGAAATCGAGCGGTCCGCCGGACGCCAGGAGCGCGTCGACCTCGGCGGGGCCGAAGAAGCGGGGCAGCGGCGGCCGTTCGCCGTCGAGCTCGTAGCCGATCTTGGAGTGGTACGGGACTCCGCGCCGCGATCCGACGTACAGCACGGGCTCGCGGCCGGACGGCACGTACACCAGCCGGTCCGGGTCCCCGGGAACCTCCTCGTACCGCCCGCCCCGCCCCTCGGTGAGCAGCACCATCAGGTCGACGAAGCCGAGTCCGAAGCCGCGGACCAGGACCGGTTCCCGGGCCGGGAGCGCGGACAGGTCGGCGTCGGCGGTGAAGTCGGGCGGCAGATGGACCAGGCCGTGCCGGGCGGCGAAGGCGGCGAGTTCGCGCTGCCGTTCGTCGGGGCGGGCGTCGAGGTGGCCGAGGGTGAGGACGACGAGGTCGGCGTGGAGCGGTGCGGCGCGGCCGGCCAGCCAGACCCGCTGGCGCCCGTCGCGCGGCCCGGTCACGCGCTGCGCGGTGGTGCGGTGTTCGTGCACGGTGACGGTGGGCGGCAGGGCGGCGCGGGCCCGCTCGTGGACCCAGCGCAGGTACGCGCCCTGCTGGGGGCGGCTCGGGAAGGTCGCGCCGTCGAGCCCGGCCCAGTCGGCGAGGGTGGGCCCGGGGCGTACCGGACCGTCGAGTTCCACGGTCTCGTCGGTGAACATGGTGACGTCGTCGGCCCGGGAGTTCATCCAGAGCAGCGGCGACTGGGCGGTGCGCCAGATCCGGCCGGGGCCGGCCGGGTGCGGGTCGACGAGATGGACGTCCAGGGGCTCGTCCCCGTACAGCTCGGGCAGGTTGGCGGCGAGTCGTTCGAGGAAGCCGGTGCCACGGGGGCCGGCGCCGACGACGACGACCGAGCGGCGTCCGGCGCTCATCGCGTGCCGCCCGTGCCGCGCGCGTAGTGCTTCTCCACGTAGTGCTGGCCGACGCTGAGGACGGAGGTGACCAGGACGTACCAGAGGGTGGCGACCAGGAGCAGCGGGATGACCTGGTAGGTGCGGTGGTAGACGAGCTGGGTGGAGTAGAGCAGGTCCTGGACGGCGATGACGGAGACGATCGAGGTGCCCTTGAGGGTGCCGATCAGCATGTTGCCGGCGGGCGGCACGATCGACTTCATGGCCTGCGGCAGCACGATCCGGGTGAGCCGGCGCCACCGGCCGAGGCCGAGGGACTGGGCGGCCTCGATCTGGCCGCGGTCGACGGAGAGGATGCCGCCACGGACGACCTCGGCGGCGTAGGCGGCCTCGTGGAGGGTGAGACCGATGACGGCGACGGAGATGGGGCCGAGCAGGTTGACCGTGTGGATCCCGAGCACGGTCGGGTAGAGGGCGCCGATGTTGAACCAGAACAGCAGCTGTACCAGGATCGGCGTCGAGCGGAAGAACCAGACGTAGCCCCAACTGACCGCGCGCAGCACCGGGTTGGCGGAGAGCCTGAGGACGGCGAGCAGGGTGCCGAGGACGAAGCCGAGGGCCATCACGAGGGCGGTCAGCCACAGGGTGAGGCCGAGGCCGCGCAGCACGGCGGTGGAGGTGAAGTATGCGGCCACCACGTCCCACTGGAAGGCGCGGTTGGTGGCGACGGACCAGAGCCCGAGCGCGGCCAGGACGAGGACGGCGCCGGCGGCGGTCCACTGGCCGGCGCGGCGGGCGGGGACGATGCGGAGCGCCGGTTCGGGTGGCGCCGGCGCGGGAGCGGGGGCTTTGGTGAGGATCGCGGACATGGCGAAGGCTCCGTGGATTCCAGAGACGGATCGAACACGGGATGCGCCTTCAGCGCGCGGTGAGCCGCGGACCCGAGCCCCTCAGCACGGTCCGCCCCCTCACGCTACGCGCAGCGCGGGGCGGACTGTCAAGTACGTCCGGATGATGAGCCGTTCGTCTCATCGTGGTTGACGAGGAAACGGATGCCTGTTCCACTTGGGCCATGAATCCGCAGCAGTGGCTGGTCACGCGCTCCCACATCGACCTCGGTCGTGTGTGGTCCTCTTCCTGTTGAGCCGACCCCCTGCTTCTCCCTGCCCGCGTGCTTTTCCTCCGCGGCGCCTTCACCCGCGCACACCCGTGAGTACCTGAGCAGAGCCCCTCGCCGCTGCCCGCGCTCTCCCTTCACCTTCACCGTCTTTTCCTTCTTTTCCTTCACCTTCGCCTGAAGGACCGTCATGAGCTCTGTGCTGTCCGCGCACCGGACCACGACCACCGACCCCCTGGCGACCGGCTACCGCCCCCTCTTCGACGTCGACGCCGATCCCGAGTCGCTCGGGTCGCTGCCGTTCGAGAAGCACCTGGAGAACCCGAACCCATGAAAACCTCACGCAATTCGCTCGCGTTCGCGCTGATCACCGCCGCCGCGCTCACCCTCACCGCCTGCGGGTCCGGCGAGCCGGCGGCCGCCCCGGCCGGCGCCGCCGGGCAGGCCGGCGCACCGGACGCGCTGCCGACCGAGGACGTGGTGTCGGGCGTGCGGAAGAACGAGGCCGCGGCGAAGCTGCTCCCCGCCGACGTGCGGCAGCGCGGCACCCTGACCCTGGCCACCGCCGTCGGCACCCCGCCGGGCAACGCCTATCTGCCCGACGGGAAGACCGTCGTCGGTCTGGACGCCGACATCGCGGGCGCCGTCGCCAAGGCGCTCGGCCTGGAGCCGAAGCGCGAGGTGGCCGCGTTCGAGACGATCCTGCCGGCGCTCGGCAGCGGCAAGTACGACGTCGGCACGGGCAACTTCGGCGTCACGGAGGAGCGCCGCAAGACCATCGACTTCGTCACCTACATCAACGACGGCCAGGGCTTCGCCGCCCGCGCCGACAGCAAGCTGACCGCCGTCACCGACCTCACCCAGCTCTGCGGCCTGCGCGTGGGCACCGGCGCGGGCACCACGTTCGAGCAGACCCTGGAACGGAACAAGAGCCGTTGCGCGGCGGCCGGCAAGCAGCCGTACGAGGTGAACGTCTACAACGACACGGCCGCGATCTGGATGTCCCTCCAGCAGGGCCGCACCGATGTGGTCATGAGCACCATCAACGGCCTCCGTTACGCGGTGAAGCAGCAGCCGGGCACGAAGTTCCTCAACGAGTACCGCCGTCTCGACGTCGGCTTCGCCTTCAAGAAGGGCACCCCGCTCGCGCCCGCCTTCCAGGCGGCCGTGAACGGCCTGAAGGCGGACGGCACCTACGACCGCATCCTGCGGAAGTGGGGCGTGACCGCCTCGGGCATCGCCGAGTCACGCATCTCCCCGCCGGAGATCCCCGCGCCCACGAAGTGAGCTCAGCGGTCGCGGTTCAGCTTTCGCGGTTCAGCGGTCGCAGCTCGGCGATCCCGGCTCAGCAGTCGCAGCCGCAGTCACACCCGTCACATCCGTCGCAGCCGTCACAGCAGGACGAGCAGTTGCCGCAGCAGTCGCAGCACTCGCCACACCCTTCACAGGCGTCGCAGCAGTCGCACTGGGAGCAGAGGCCCTCGCGGCGCTGCCGGCTCCACGGGTCCTCGAAGGTGCCGCAGCACATCTGACAGGTGCAGGCCAGGCCGAGCCAGACGGCGCAGCCGGCGACGAGACCGCGGCGCCGGTTCGGCGGCTCGGGCGGGAGCGGGCCCCAGGGACCGCCGGGACCGCCCGGCCCGCCCGGACCCGGGTGGTACGGCCCGCCGGGGCCGCCCGGGCCGGGCGCGTACGGGTTGCCGCCCGGTCCGCCCGGTCCGCCCGGTCCGCCCGGGGCGTACGGGTTACCGGGCGCGGCTCCCGGTCCGGCGGGCGTGGCGTACGGGTTCCCCGGCACCGGCCCCTGCGCCTGTCCCGCGCCCGGCGCGACGTGCGAGCAGGTCGTCGTGCCGAAGGCGCGGTCGACGGAGGTGCGCAGTTCGTGGGCGAGGAGCACATGGGCGAGCCGACCGTCCGCGAAGTCGACGTCCTTCAGCGCGAGCCGGATGCCGTGCAGCGCGTCGTCGGCGAGCCGGCGGGCCTCCTCGCGGGAGGTGCCGGTCGCGGTGAGCGGGTTCCAGGAGCCGGCGGCGGCGTCGGCGGCCTGGTCCTCGACGGCGTCGAGGAGGTGGGCGAGGCGTCCGAAGAGGCGGCCGGCCTCGGCGAGGGGCGCGGCGTTGCCGGGGCGGCCGGCGAGCACCGCGGTGTGCGCGAAGGCGGCGGCGGTCGCGGTCTCGGTCGGCTCGGTGACGACGAGCAGCGGGGTGCCGGGCCCGGCGAGCGTCTCGATGCCGGTCTGCCGGTCCACCGCGTCGAGCAGCACGGCCGTGTCGAAGCCGAGCTCCCGACCGGTGCGGGCGCCCGCCCGGTCCCAGGAGCGGGCGACCCGGCGGGCCGCGGCGGCGACCGGCCGGCGGGCCAACAGGCCGTCGCGGTCGGCGACGTGGTCACGGATCTTCGCCGAGGCGAGCACCAGCGAGACGGCGGCGGCGAGCCGCGCGCCCTCGCCGCGCGCCACGGGCGCGGTCCGCATCTGCCGCAGCGGGCAGGGCCCGGCGGTGCGCCGGCCGGCCTCGGTGCGGCCGGTCTGAGCCTCCGTCAGGACCGAGACGATCAGGCCGTCGTAGTTGGTGACGACGCGGGCGAACTGCCCGTGGTCGGCGCGAAGTGCCAGACAGAGACCGCAGAGATGGGCCATCCACTCCACCTTGAGGCCCTCGGAGAGGCGGTGTGTGCAAGGCCTGACTATTCCGAACAAGAGACTCCCCCGTACCGCGGCTGCGTCGGCATCGTACCCAGGGGTCCCGTTCACCCGTACGCCCCGGTCATCACCCTTCCGGCCCGACATTCATCATTTGATTTGCACGGCTGCGGTCAAGCCTCCGTCAGCCCCCGCATACCGCAAGATCCCTGACGATTCGCCAGATTTCGGACCTCACGTTCTGCACCAGTACCGTCACGAAACCCCTGCGCGCCGACTATCCACTTGGCGCGCGATCCGCATCATGGACGACGATAGGGATTGCGGAACCACGGTGACCGCGTGAAGTGTCCGCGCTGAAAGGAGGCGTCCATGGGATCGGTGCGCAAGGCCAGTGCCTGGCTGGGGCTCGTCGAGGACAACGACGAGCGTTACTACGACGACGAGTACGCCGACGGTGCCGAGAGCGGCGGCGACGCCTGGGTGACGGACCCGCGGGTGCGGGTCGCGTCCGACACGGCGCACGAGCAGGGCCGTCGGATCGCGACCGTCTCGCCCGACGGGTTCCGGGACGCCCGGGGCATCGGCGAGCTGTTCCGGGACGGTGTCCCGGTGATCGTCAACCTCACCGCGATGGAGCCGAACGACGCCAAGCGCGTCGTCGACTTCGCCGCGGGCCTCGCCTTCGGCCTGCGCGGCTCGATCGAGCGCGTCGCGACCCGGGTCTTCCTGCTGACCCCGGCGGACACGCAGATCGTGACCGGCGAGTCGGCCGGCCGCGCCCAGGACGGCTTCTTCAACCAGAGCTGAGCCGGGGCCCTCAGGGGCCCGGGCTCACCGCGGCCGGCGGCGCGCTCGGTTCGCGGGTGGCGGGCACCTTCGGAAGGTCCTGCCCGCACTTCCGCTCCGGCTCCCGGTCCGGGTTCAGGTCCTGGGCGGGAGCGCACTCCATCACGCGCGGCAGCCGCAGCGCCATCAGCGCGCCGAGCAGCAGCAGGCCCGCGCTCACGAAGAGCGTGACGTGGAGACCGTGGACGAAGGCGTGGCGGGCGGCGTGGTGGAGCGTTTCGCCAGCGGTGCCGCCGAGCCGGTCGGCGACCTGGTACGCCTCGCCGAGGGAGTTCGCGGCGGCGCGGGCCGCCGGGGCGGGCACGCCGGGCAGTCTGGCGAGCCCGGGCGCGTACGCCGCGTTCATGACGCTGCCGAGCAGCGCGATGCCCATGCCCGCGCCGAGCTGGTACGAGGTCTCACCGATCGCCGCAGCGCCGCCGGCGCTCTCCGGCGGGGCCTCGCTGAGCATCGACTCGTACGCCGAGAAGAGCGTGGTCTGCAGGCCGAAGCCGAGCAGCACGAAGCCCACGGTGAGCAGCACCGGCCGGTCGTGCTGGCCCATGAGGACGAGCAGCAGCACCGCGGCCGCCGTGAGGACGAAGCCCCAGCCGACCATCCGGCGCGGGCCGAGCCGGTTCAGGGTGTACGAGCCGGTGGCGCCGGCGGCCATCGCGGCGAAGGTGAGCGGGAGCAGCCGGAGGCCGGTCTCCAGGGGGCTGAGGCCGAGGATCAGCTGGAGGTACTGGACGGCGATGAGCTCCAGGCCGACCAGGGCCAGCATGCCGAGCACGATGCAGCCGACGGAGGTGGTGAAGGCCGCCCGGGCGAAGAGCCGCATGTCGATCAGCGGGTGCGCGCGCCGCTTCTGCCGCCGTACGAAAAGGACGATCAGGAGCGCGCCCAGGAGCAGCGGGCCGAGGGTGGCGGGGGCGAGCGGCTCGGCGCCGGCGCCGAGCCGCTTCACGCCGAGGACGGCGCCGAGCACTCCGGCGGCGGCCATCAGCGCGCCGAGCACGTCCCAGGGCCCGTCGGTGGCGCCGCGCGACTCGGGGAGCAGCCAGCGGCCGATCGGCAGGATCAGGGCCATCAGCGGAATGTTGATCAGGAAGACCGAGCCCCACCAGTAGTTCTCGACGAGGAAGCCGCCGAGCACGGGTCCGGTGGCGGCGCCGACGGCGGCGACCGCCGTCCAGATGCCGATGGCGGTGGCCCGCTCGCGCCGGTCGGGGAAGACCGCGCGGAGCAGCGAGAGCGTCGCGGGCATGATCATCGCGCCGCCGACGCCGAGCAGGGCCCGGGCGCCGATGAGGACCATGGGCGCGGTGGCGAGCGCGGCGACCGCCGAGGCGATGCCGAAGAGCGCGTAGCCGAGCAGCAGCACCCGTCTGCGGCCGACCCGGTCGCCGAGGGTGCCGAAGAGGATGAGGAGCGACGCGCAGATCAGCGGGTAGGCGTCGACGATCCACAGCAGCTGGGTGGAACTGGGCCGCAGGTCCTCGGTGAGCGAGGGGACGGCGACGTGCAGCACGGTCGAGTCGAGCGCGACCAGCAGCAGGCTGACGCAGAGGACGACGAGGACGACCCAGCGGTTGGCGCCGCCGTCGGGGCCGCGGCCGAGGGCCCGCGGCCGTGTTTCGGCCGTGATCGTCCGCGCCATGCATGTACCTCCCAGTGAAGCCCTCGCGCTCGGCGGGCACCGGCCGGGGGGTCGGCCCCGGGGCGGCCCGGCATCGACGGGCGAGTGAGCCGTCAGCGTACGCGAGTTCAATGCCCGAGCGCGTGGTCAGGGTCTCACCCCGGCGGGCCGCACGGTGTGGCGTACGCCACTCGGGTCGTCGCGCGCCCGCACCGCGTGTCACCTGGAATTTCACGCGCGGAGCCGTTTCCGGAATTCTCCGGGCGATCAAACAGACTTACGGAATCGCACCTTCGGTAATAACGCCGAAGGTCATCGGATTTTCCGACGGATGACGGGAACAAACGCCCGGCTGAGAGCAACTCCACATCACATCGTCATCACGAAGGGACCGGAACGACCAAGGTCGCTACTCACTCCCTGTAACGTCGATTGGGTGCGTACCGACATCTTTGCCCGGCTGGACCGGGAGCCGGAACCGCCGAAGATAGAGGTCCCGCGGATGACCCGGACGCGTCTCGCCCTCTTCGGCGGGACGCTGGCGTTCTATCTGGTCATCGTCGTCGCTGTGCTCCTCTCGACCCCGCTGGTGCTGATCGACTGGAAGATCATGCTCTTCCGGCCCTACCAGCAGTGGCCGGAGTGGCACGCCTTCCTCGACTACTACGTCGTCCTCGGCCAGCGCGGGCCGACGGCCGTGATGGTGGCGGCCTGGCTGGGCTGGCGCTCCTGGCGCCAGCACACGCTGCGGCCGCTGCTCTCGCTCGGCGCCGCGCTGCTCCTGCTCAACGCCACCGTCGGCGCGGTCAAACTCGGTCTCGGCCGGCTCGGCCCCCACTACGCGACACAGATCGGCTCCGCCGAGCTGTTCGCGGGCGGCGACATATTCCCGTCCGGGCACACCGCGAACGCGGTCGTGACCTGGGGCATCCTGGCCTATCTCGCGACCACGCCGAGAGCCCGCCGCTATCTGTCGGCGCTGTCGGCCCTGGTCGCGCTCGGCGTCGGCCTGACCACCGTCTACCTGGGCACGCACTGGCTGAGCGACGTGCTGCTCGGCTGGGCCGCCGGCCTGGTGGTGCTGCTCGCGCTGCCCTGGTGCGAGCCCGTCATCACGGTGGCCGAGGCGTGGATCCTGGGCGTGCGCGACCGGCTGCGCGAGCAGCTGCGGTCCCGCCGCCGCCTGGTGCCCTCGCTGCCGGTGGCGACCGGTGGCGCGGTGCCGGGAATCTTCCCGCAGCGGCCGGCCGGGGTCGAGGAGCCGGTACGGGAGACCGTCGGCGCCGCGAGCGCAGGCCGGACCGGGAACGGGCGGGCCGCCGGCCTGCCCGCCTCGCCGCTGGCCGCCCCGCGCGCCCACCACACGGCCGGCCACCACTCCGCCGCCCATCACGCGGTGCGCTCGGAGCGCGCCCCGGTCGGCCCGGCCGGCAGCCGTCGCCCGCCGCACTCGCGGCCGGCGACGGGCGGCTGAGCGATCCAGGCACGTACGGGAGAGGGCCCCGGCCGATCACGGCCGGGGCCCTCTCCCGTGTCCCTCTCCTCTGTCCCTGTCACCGGTTCCCCGGTGCCTGTTCCCCGGGCTTTCTCAGCCGCGCCAGGCACGGGTCACGACGCCGTCCTCGACCTCGAAGTTGATGCGCGCCTCCATGTACTCCATGGTGATGATCGAGCCCGGCGGCAGGGACCGGACGACGCTCCAGCCATGGATCCGGGCGAGGCTCTCGGCCTCCTCGGCGGGGAGTCCCACATACGTATCGGGTGCGTGTTCGGATGTCATGCAGCTCACGTTAGTACCCTGCCGGTCACGCTTGTGTCACAGGTTCTCGACATGTGTTTGACATGACCCCGCTCTTCCACAAACCCGCCCGCGGGGGCGAATTCCAGCCGCTTCCCCGGTAATCCACAGGACCTCGGAACCCTTTCCCGGAATTCCTCAGAACAAGCGGACGAAAGCATTCCGCCAGTAATTCCGTGACTCCCCGACCCAGGGCCCGTTCACGTTTTCCCCGCGGCCCGTCCGCACCGCGCACACGGAGCCCCGCTTCCGTCAGCGGAAGCGGCGGACCAGCGCGCCGGCCCTCGCCTTCGCCGCGTAGGCGGAGTCGAGGAGGGCGCCGACCGTGCGGTGCAGGGCGGCGCGGGCCGCCGGGTGGCTGCGGGCGCGCGGGGCCGCGGCCCCGGCCCGCCGTTCGACGAGGTCGGTCCAGATGGCCTCGTGGCGGGCCGCGATCCGGACCGGGTCGAAGCGCTCCGAGGAGACGAGGGCCGCCTTCGCCGCCCGGGCCCGGGCCTCGTCGTCGTTGATGAGGGCGAGCAGGGCTGCGGCGACGGCGGCCGTGTCGTCGACCGGGACGAGCCGGCCGTCGACGCCGTCCTCGATGATCTCGCCGGGGCCGTACGGGCAGTCGGTGGAGACCACCGGCAGGCCGCAGCGCATCGCCTCGACGATGGTCATGCCGAAGGACTCGCGCCGGGAGGTCACGGCGGCCAGCGAGCCCTTGGCCCACTCCGGCTCCATCGGGTGAGCGGTGCCCATGAGGAAGACGTTCCCGCCGACGCCGAGCCGCTCGATCTGCCGGGCCAGCCGTTCCTTCAGGTTGTCGGCGGCGTCACCGGTGCCGTAGATCCGCAGCTTCCAGTCAGGGCGGGCGGCGGCCACGTCCGCGAAGGCGTCGATCAGCAGGTCGTACCGCTTGACCGGGGTGAGCCGGCCGGCCGCGACGACGACCTTGGCGGCGGGGTCGGCGGGCGGCACGGTGGGCGCGGGCACGCTGTTCGGCACGGCGTCGACGCGGACCGTGCCCGGCAGGCCGAGCGCCCGGTAGGAGCGGGCGTCGGCCTCGGTGACGGTGGTGACGGCGTCCAGGAGCGCGTACTCGTGGGCGATGTCCCGGCGCAGCCGGTAGCTGTGCCCGTCCAGGATCAGGTGCTCCTGCCCGACCAGGACCGGTCCGCGCGGCGCCTGCCGGGCGAGCTGCACGTTGAGCCCCGGGCGGGTGGCGATCAGCACGTCCGCGTCGACGGAGGCGAGATGGGCGCCGATCCGGGCGTCGGTGAGCGCGCTGTACTGCTTCCAGCGCCCGTCGCCGCGCGGGAAGACCCGGGCGGGGCGGTGGAAGTCGGGGTGCTCGCCGTCGTACCCCGGGCTGTTCTTCCGGATGTCGACGAGCGGACGGAGCGTCACGCCGGCGGGTACGCCGAGGATCGGCTCGTCTCGGTGGCGGAACACCGAGACGATCTCCACCTCGTGACGGGCCGCCAGCTCGGCGGCGAGCGTGAAGACCGTCCGGATGGTGCCGCCGATGTGGTAGCCGTTGTGGAGCAGGAAGGAGATGCGCATGGCGGTACCGGTTCCCCCCGGTCAAGCGTGTCTGGTCGCCGCCGACTGTACTGCGCGCGCGGGGGCCTCGCGCGCGACCGGCGTCGGGGGGCGGCGTCACGGGCGGTTTCCCGAACGGCGTCACGGGCGTCACGGGCGTCACGGGCGGTAGCCCAGCTGGGGCACGGTGGCGCAGTTGCGGTTCATGTCGCCCTGCGGGACCCAGCCGCGGCCGTCCCGCCAGCGGGCCACGGACAGGCAGGTGTACGAGGTCTTCGGCGGCGTCGCCAGGTGCTCGAAGCGTACGGGCAGGAGCAGCCCGCGGGCGGTGTACGGCTCCGCCCGGTTGACGTACGCCTCGACGCACGCCCGGGTGATGCCGGCGGGCCCGCCGGGGCCGCCGGCGCAGGAGCGGGCCGCGTCGGTGAACCACATGGCCGCCGCCCAGCCCTCCAACTGCCACTGCGACAGCGGCCGGTCGCCCATCGCCGTCCGGAACTCCCGCACGGCCGGGAAGGCGGTGTCGTCGTAGTCGCGGCTGGAGCCGGTGACGTACAGCGCGGCCCGGCAGCCAGGCGCCTTCGCGTAGTCGCGCGCCACCGACGAGGACCAGTTCTGCACGTTGGTCACCTTGGCGGCGACGTGGACGCCGAGCGCCTCCATGGCCTCGCACAGCTGGACGTTGCCGTGGGTGTCCATCGCGTCGAGGACGAGGTCGGCGTGCTGTGCGCGCAGGTCGGCCGCGACGGCGCGGAAGTTGGGCAGCGCGAAGTCGACCTGCTCGCCGACGACCCGGTAGCCCTCGGCGCGCAGTCCGTCCGTGATCAGCCGGGCGTACGCGGCGGAGGCCGCCTGGTTGTACGAGACGACGGCGGCGGTGCGGGCGCCGAGGTGGCTGCGGAACCAGCGGTAGACCTCGGTGCCGCCGTACAGGACCCCGTGCCAGCCGGGCGACTTCCCGGTGCGCGGGGCGGAGCTGCCGTAGATGCCGTAGAGGTGCGGATAGGTGTCGTAGGCGGGGGTGAGCGGCTGGCCGCCGATGTCGGGGACGCCGGCCTTCGCGACGAGCGGGGCGCCGGCGTAGTCGAGGGCGGTGGTGGCGACCAGGGCGAAGACCTTGCGCCGGTCGACCAGTTCGTGGACGCAGGCGTTGTTGCCGATGCCGCTGCCGCCGTCGTCGCAGGTGAACACCTCGACCTTGCGCCCGGCGACGCCGCCGCGGGCGTCGAGTGCGTCGAACCAGGCGCGGGCGCCGTCGCGCGGCCCGGTGAAGGTGTCGCCGCCGACCGGGCTGGTGGCGCTGGTGATGATGCCGACGCGAAGCGGCTCACCGCCGGAGGGGGTGACGGTGGGCCGCGTCCCGAAGGCACGCTCCGGGAGCCGGCTGCCGCAGCCCGCGAGGAGCGGGACCAGGGCGGCGAGCACGGCGAGGAGCAGCGCCGCGACCGCCTCAGCAGCCCGGGACCTGGTTCGTGCCACTGAGCTGGACCAGGCCGCAGAGGGTCTTCTCGGACACCTTCCAGGTGTTGTCCTGCAGGACGGCGGTGCCCTTGGCGTGGGGCAGGGCCGTGTTGCCCGCGACCAGCAGGTCATAGGTGACGTTCGCGCCGGTGGGCGAGGTGAAGCTGATCTGGGTGACCTTGACGGAGGTCGCGGCGGCGTTCTTGTTCCCGGCGAAGGCGCCGAGGACGGGCGCCATCTTCTGGCCGTTCTCCAGGAGCTTGATCCGCTGGTCGGGCGGGGTCTTCGGGTCGAAGAACGCGGTCCAGTTCTTGGTGATCTGCGCCTTGGCGGCGACCGGGTCGAGCGGCTGGTCCGTCATGGTGGGCGAGGTCGTGGGGGTGACCTGGCTCGGTGACGAGTTGTTGCCGGAGTTGTCGGAGCACCCGGCGACGACCGGCGTCAGCACCAGGACCGCCGCCGCGCCGAAGGCCGCCGCACGTCGCGTGAGAAGCATCTGGCTCACCACCGGATGTCAGGGGCAGGCCGAACGCCTGATGAGTCCAGGGTGGGGCGATTCGGGGCATAGTGCAAGGAAAGCGGGTGAAGGTGGTGAGGCCCTCGTGCGCTCGACATCACGGGCCGTCCGGAGGGTCCGGACGGGCCGGACGGTCCGGACCGGCCGGTTGCTGCTGTGGGGCGGCCTGGCGGCGGTCGCCGGGGGCGCGGTGCTGTGCGTGATCGGCTGGTACGGGATCTCCGGCGAGGTCCTGGTGGCCCGGCAGCTGCCGTATCTGGCGTCGAGCACGGTGCCGGGCGCGGCGCTGCTCGTGGCGGGGGCGGTGTGGGTGGTGGCGGGGGTACGGGACGAGGCCGGGGGCGCGGCGGCGGAGCCGGAGAAGCGGGGGGCCGCTGCCGACGGGGATTCTGCTGAGGATGCTGACGGGGATGCGGATGCCGGGGCGGACGCCGGGGTGAGGCCCTCCTCGGACGAACCGCCGCTGCGGGTGCCCGGCGGAACCCTCGCCCACCGGCCGGACTGCCCGCTGGTGACGGGACGTCCGGAGGCGGTGCCGGTGGGGGACGACGACACGGGACTCGGCCCCTGCCCGGTGTGTGAGCCGTGGCCTCGCTGACGTACGACCTCACCCTCGCCGGTCTCGCGATCGGCAGCGCGGCCGCGCTCACCGGCATCGGACTGATCGTCACGTACCGCGCGACCGGCGTCCTCAACCTGGCGCACGGCGCCATCGCGATGATCTGCGCGTACGTGCTCCGGCAGCTCGTGGTCGAGTGGGGGTGGCCGCTGCCGCTCGGCGCGCTCGTCACGCTGCTCGTGGTGGCACCGGGCATCGGGCTGGTCCTCGACCGGGCGGTGTTCCGGCCGCTCGCGCTCGCCGGGTCGAATCCGGCACAGACGCTGGTGGCGTCGATCGGCGTGTTCGTGCTGCTCGTCGGGGCGGCGGCGCTCGTCTGGGGCAACGGGGCCCGGTCCGACGCGCCGGTGCTCCTCGGCGACGATCCGTGGACCCAGCTGGCGGCGGTGGTGGCGCTCGCGTGCCTGGTCGGGGCGGTGACCCGGTGGACCCGGTTCGGCCGCGAGCTGCGGGCCGTCGTCGACAACCGGCCGCTGGCCGAGCTGTCGGGGATCGCGACGGACCGGGTGTCGGCGGCGGGCTGGGCGTTCGGAGCCTTCACGGCCGGGTTCACGGGCGTGCTGCTCGCGCCGTACGTGCGGCTCGACCCGTACGGGATGCCGCTGCTGGTGGTCGAGGTGATCGCGGTCGCGGTCCTCGCCCGGATGCGGAGCCTGCCGGTGGCGATCGTCTCGGCGCTCGCCCTCGGCGTGGCCCAGGCCCAGCTGACCCGCCTGCACCCGGAGGGCTGGGCGGGCCCACTGGTCCAGGCGGTCGGGGCGAACCTGTTCGTGGTGGCCCTGCTGGTGGGCGCGCTGGTGCTGCCCGGGGTGGGCGGCGAGGACGCGCTGCCGCCGCCGGTGCGGGGGACGCGGGTGCCGGTCGGCGTGTGGCTGGTGGCCGGCGTGCTGCTCCTGCTGCCCTTGGGCTTCGCGGGTGACGACCTCTCGACGGCGGTGCAGGTACCGGCGCTCGCGGTGATCCTGCTCTCGCTGGTGGTGGTGTCGGGCCGCGGCGGCCAGATCGCGCTCGGCCAGGCGGCGTACGCGGGACTCGGCGCCCTGTTCACGGCCCTGCTCGCGGCCGCCGGGCTGCCCGAGCTGGTGGCGCTCGGGGTGGCCGCGCTGTGCGTGGCCCCGCTCGGCCTGCTCACCGGCTGGCCCGCGATCCGCCGCCACGGCCTGGCGCTCGCCCTGGCCACGCTCGCGGTCGGGGTCGCGGTGAGCCGCTTCGTCTTCGCCCAGCCGTACGCGACGGCGGGCCTGACCCTGAGCCGCCCGGCGGGCCTCGACGGCGACCGCGGCTACTACGCCCTGGAGCTGGGCCTCCTCGCCGGCGCCCTCCTCCTGGTCGCCGCCCTCCGCCGCGGCCGCACCGGCCGCGCCCTCGCCGCCCTCCGCGACCACGAGCCCGGCGCCGAGGCCGCCGGCGTCCCCGTCGCCGCCCTCAAACTCCTCGCCTTCACCCTCGGCGCCGCCCTCGCCGCCCTGGGCGGCGGCCTCCTCGCGATGTCCGTCCGCGCCTTCGACCCCGACACCTTCGACCCGATCCGCGGCCTCCTCTGGTTCACCGCCGTCCTCGTCCTCGGCGCCGACTCCCTCCTCACCCCCCTCCTCGCCGCCACCCTCCTCATCACCCTCGACGCGGCCACCCACGCCGGCGTCGCCGTAGCACTGATCGGCCTCCTGGCGACGCTCACCGGCCGCGTACCACCACTGACGTCACTGCTGTGGGCGGGCGGAACGAAAGGGGCAGGGCACGCGAGCGGGCGAGGCGGAGCGAGGACGGTGGAGGGGGCGGCGGGGCGCGGCGGGGCGCCGCGCCCCGCCCCGGCCGCGCCGCCTGGGGCGAGCCCGGCGGGCCCAGCGGAGCCCGCCGGGGCAGAGCCCGCAGGGGCAGAGCCCCCGTCCCGCGCTCACCCGGCCGCCGCCGACGGCGCCGAGCCGCCCACGGGAAGGCCCGCACCCCTGCCCACCCGCAGAACGGGTGGTGCGGGCCGGAACGACAGCCCGGCCGGAGGCCGGGCGCGCCCCCATCGGCCCGCGGCCGCCGGCGGCGCCCAGGCGCCCGGCACGGGAGGGCGTCACCGGCCCGCGGCCACCCCCGGCGGCCCCCACCTCGTCGCCCGCCACCTGACCCTCACCTACCCCGGCGGCCTCACCGCCCTCGACCGCGTCGACATCGCGCTCGCGCCCGCCCGGGTGACCGCCGTCGTCGGGCCGAACGGGGCGGGGAAGAGCACACTGTTCGACTGCCTGGCCGGGGCGGCGCGGCCGACCACCGGACGGGTCATGCTCGACGGCGTCGACATCACGCGGCGCCCCGCCCACGCCCGCCACCGGCTCGGCATCGCGCGGACGTTCCAGCAGCTGGCCGTGTTCCCGTCGCTGACCGTGGAGGAGAACGTGCGGGTCGGCGCGCGGGACGGAGCCGCGGTGGAGGGGGCGCTGCGGCTGTTCGGGCTGGCGGGGCAGGCGGTCCGGCACAGGACCGCCGCCGGGCTGCCCACGGGGACCCTCCGGCGCGTCGAGCTGGCCCGGGCCCTCGCGAGCGCCCCGCACACCCTCCTGCTCGACGAGCCGGCCGCGGGGCTCGACGCGGCGGAGACGGCGGCCCTGGCCCGTATCCTCGCCGCGCTCGCCGCCGACGGCCTGACCGTGCTCGTGGTCGAGCACGACCCGGACCTCGTCGCCGGCATCGCGCACACCGTGCACACCCTGGAGGGAGGCCGGATCACATGACCGTCGAGATCGCGCTCCGCCGCGCCCGGGTCCGCTACGGCCCCCTGGAGGCCCTGCACGGCCTCGACCTGCCGCTTCCCGCCGCCACGGTCACCGTCCTGCTCGGCCGCAACGGCTCCGGCCGCACCACCGCGCTGCGCGCCCTCGCCGGGACGGTGCCGCTGACCGCCGGGCGGGTGGTGTGGGGCGGTACGGACGTCACCCGGCTGCCGGCCCACGCCCGCGCCCGCCGCGGCCTCCGTTTCGTACCGGATCTGCGGGCGGTGTACGGGACGCTCACCGTCGCCGAGAACCTGGACCTGGCGGCGCCGGGCCGCCTGGACGAGGCCCTCGCCGCGTACCCGGAGCTGGAACCGCTGCTCGACCACCGCGCCGGCACCCTCTCGGGCGGCGAGCGCCGCATGCTCGGCCTCGTCCGCGCCGTCCTCTCCCCCACCGACGCCCCCGCCCGCGTCGTCCTCGTCGACGAGCCCTCCCTCGGCCTGTCGACGACGGTGGCCTCCCGTACGTACGGACTGCTCGCCGCCCTCACCGGACCGCCCGCCCGCGCGGCCGTCGTCCTCGCCGAGCAGCGCGTCCCACCGGGACTGCCGCCGGGCTCGGTCGCGTACGAACTGAGCCGCGGCAACCTCGTGTCCGGCGGCGAGATCACCTGGAACGTGAACCGGGGCGCGAGCTAGAACGTGAACCGGAGCGCGAGCTAGAACGTGAGGCGGAGCATGACGCCGACCGCCAGCCGGTTCGGGTCCGGCCCGATCACGGAGCGGTTCGCCGCGTACAGCGCCTGCCAGCCGCCCTTGACGCCGAAGCGGCGGGCGATCGCGCTCAGCGTGTCGCCGGGCTGTACGACATGGGCGCGGCCGCTCAGCCCGTACCGCTGGGAGCAGACCGGCCAGGCCCCCCAGCCCTGGACGCGCAGCACGTCCTCGGCGACCGTGATCTGCTGCGCCCGCGTGGCGAGGTCGGCGCGCCGGGCGTAACGGCGGCCGCCGAACTCGTCCCAGGTCGGCTGCCAGAACTGCAGCCCGCCGTAGAAGCCGTTGCCGGTGTCGGCGCGCCAGTCGCCGCCGCTCTCGCAGTCGGCGACGCACCCCCACGGCCACTGGTCCTGCACGCACGCCTCGACCGGCGTGGGCGCGGCGGCCGCGGCCACGGCCGCCGCCGGGGGCAGCAGGGCCGCCACCAGGACCATGACGCCCGCGGCCCGATATCGGATCTTCGCCATCGGGGCAGGCTAGGCAGCGGCCGCCCGGCCCCGGCCCGTGCCGCGCGGAACACCGTTCACATGCCACCCGGTCGGAGTCACCCGCGCCCGCGCCGCCGGCACCGGCCTCCCGCACGCCCCTCGTACAACTTGTCGGCGCTCCACGCGTGACCCCGGCCGAGCCTTCCCCGTTGAACTCGGCATGAGACGACCGGGAACAGCCCGGCGTCGCACGCGAAAAGTCCAGGAGCCCCCGTGCCGCGCATGCTCGACGTCAGCGAGGACGTACGCGCCGAGATCGGCGACGAAGAAGCCGACCGGCTGCTGGCCGGCGAGAACGCCCCGGGCAGCTACGACTGCACCTCCTGCCGTACGCCCGGCGACTCCGAGCAGGAGCGCACCAGCACCGTCCTGTTCGTCGGCGAGGAGACCGCCGTCCTCGCCTTCGCCCACGCCAGCTGCATCCCGTCCCAGGTCGTCCGGGTGGCGGAGGAGCAGCTCCAGGGCGCCGTCGCCTCCATCACGGCGGCCGACGCCGCCGACGGCGTGGCCGACTCGCTCGCGTCCGCCCACCCCGAGCAGGCGGTCCTCGGCGTCACCAGCGGCCTGGTCCTCATCGAGGGCGAGCTGCACCCGGCGCTCGTCGTGGAGCCGACCGCGCCGGTCGCCAGGCCCGGCTCGGACGGTCTGACGGACGAGTTCCTGCCGCTCCTCGTCGAGCAGGGCTTCCAGCCCGTCACCGACGTCAACACCAGGCCCGCGCCGCTGCCCGGCTGGTCCGTGCTGGTCGCCATGGGCCAGCTGCACTCGGTGCTCCAGGCCGGTGCGGGCGGCACGGGCCAGGTCGCCTGGTGGCAGGCGCACCAGCCGCTCCAGGTCACCGAGGGGTGGCGGGCAGCGGCCAACAAGTCGCACACGGTGCTCGTCTTCGCCGCCCCGGTCGGCTCGATCGGCCAGCAGCCGCGCGAGGACCTGCTGCGCGACGCGCTGGAGAAGGCCGCGGCCAACGGCTGCCTGGTCGCCGCCGCGATGCCGCTGGCCGGCACGTGACGGACGACCGTCGGGCACCGGCCGTTCCGCGGCCCCGGCGGGCGCTTCTTTCCGAGGGCCGCCCGCATCCCACGGACTGCGGGGTCGTTGGCACATACGTGCACGCATACGACCCCTTCCCACACCCGTACCCGAGCCCCGGTCCCATCCCGGGCATGCGGGCCGCGCAGGACTCCTCCGCCGGGTTCTCGGCGACGCCGATCTACGACGCCCTGTACTCCGAGTACCGCCGGTCCTTCCGTACGCTGCCGGGCGACCGCAGCGGCGAGGAGGAGCTGGCCTTCCGGGCGTTCGGGACGCACCGGCAGCTCGGGCAGCAGGCGGGCTGGTCGGCGTACGCGCTGCCGCCGGGCCGGCGGAGCGGCGTGTAGGAACCGCAGGACGGCGCGAACGGCGTGACGGCGGGAACCGCAGGAGTGCAGGAACGGCAGGACGGCCGAGGGCCGGGGCATCGCGACGACGCCCCGGCCCTCGGCCGTTCTCCTGCTTCCGCTGCTTCCGCAGTTTCCGCAGGTCCCACTGCTTCCGCTGCTTCTGCCGCTTCCGCTACTTCTTCTTGCCGCGCTTCTCGCGCACGCGCACCGAGATGTGCAGCGGCGTGCCCTCGAAGCCGAACTCCTCGCGCAGTCGGCGCTCGATGAAGCGGCGGTAGCCGGCCTCGAGGAAGCCCGAGGCGAAGAGCACGAACCGCGGCGGCTTGGTGCCCGCCTGCGTACCGAACAGGATGCGGGGCTGCTTGCCGCCGCGGATCGGGTGCGGGTGGGCGGCGACGAGCTCGCCGAGGAAGGCGTTGAGGCGGCCGGTGGGGACGCGGGTCTCCCAGCCGGCGAGGGCGGTCTCGATCGCCGGGACCAGCTTCTCCATGTGGCGGCCGGTCTTCGCGGAGACGTTGACCCGGGGCGCCCAGGAGACCTGCTGCATCTCGGTCTCGATCTCGCGCTCCAGGTAGTAGCGGCGCTCCTCGTCGAGCTCGTCCCACTTGTTGTAGGCGATGACGATGGCGCGGCCGGACTCGACGGCCATCGTGATGATGCGCTGGTCCTGGACCGAGATGCTGTCGGTGGTGTCGATCAGGATGACCGCGACCTCGGCCTTCTCGACGGCGGCGGCCGTACGGAGCGAGGCGTAGTAGTCGGCACCGGACTGGAGGTGGACCTTCTTGCGGATGCCGGCGGTGTCGACGAACTTCCAGGTCTGGCCGCCGAGCTCGATCAGCTCGTCGACCGGGTCGCGGGTGGTGCCGGCCAGCTCGTTGACGACGACGCGGTCCTCGCCCGCCACCTTGTTGAGCAGGGAGGACTTGCCGACGTTCGGGCGGCCGATGAGGGCGATGCGGCGCGGGCCGCCGATGGCCTTGCCGAAGGTCTGCTCGGGGGCCTCGGGCAGGGCCTTCAGGACCTCGTCGAGGAGGTCGCCGGTGCCGCGGCCGTGCAGGGCGGAGACCGGGAACGGCTCGCCGAGGCCGAGGGACCACAGCATGGCGGCGTCGGCCTCGCCGGACTGGCCGTCGACCTTGTTGGCGGCGAGGACGACCGGCTTGCCGGCGCGGCGGAGCAGCCGGACGACGGCCTCGTCGGTGTCGGTGGCGCCGACGACGGCGTCGACGACGAAGACGACGGCGTCCGCGGCCTCGATGGCGAACTCGGCCTGGGCGGCGACGGAGGCGTCGATGCCGAGGACGTCCTGCTCCCAGCCGCCGGTGTCGACGACCTTGAAGCGGCGGCCGGCCCACTCGGCCTCGTAGGTGACGCGGTCGCGGGTGACGCCCGGCTTGTCCTCGACGACGGCCTCGCGGCGGCCGATGATGCGGTTCACCAGGGTCGACTTGCCGACGTTCGGGCGGCCGACGACGGCGAGGACGGGGAGCGGGCCGTGGCCGGCCTCCTCGATCGCGCCCTCGACGTCCTCCCGGTCGAAGCCCTCTTCCGCGGCGAGCTCCATGAACTCCGCGTACTCGGCGTCGCCAAGTGCCCCGTGGTCGTGCTGGTCGTTCATGAAGTCCGTTCCTTGATCATTCGTGGTCGGTGGTTCCCGGCGGGTGGCTGTCGGCCGCCCTTCCGAGGCCCACTACTGAGAGTGTCGCTCAGCGCCCGGTGAGACGCCTGGCGTTTTTCAGGTGGTCGGTGAGCCGCTCCTGGATGCGGACGGTCGCCTCGTCCAGCGCCTTGCGGGTGCGGCGGCCGGAGCCGTCGCCGGCCTCGAAGGCGTCGCCGAAGACGACGTCGACGCGGCTGCGCAGCCGGGGCAGCCCCTTGACCAACCGTCCGGGCGTGTCCGTGCTTCCCAGTACGGCGACCGGGACGATCGGCGCGCCGCTGCGGACCGCGAAGTACGCGAGCCCGGCGCGGAGCGAGGCGAAGTCGCCCTCGCCGCGGGTGCCCTCCGGGAAGATGCCGAGGACGCCGCCGTGCTCCAGGACCGCGAGGGCCCGGGCTATCGCGGTGCGGTCGGTGCTGTCACGGTCGACCTTGAGCTGGCCGATGCCGTCCAGGAACCTGCCGAGCGGCCCGACGAACGCTTCCTTCTTGATGAGGAAGTGGACGGGACGCGGGGCGGTGCCCATGAGCATGGGGCCGTCGATGTTGTGCGCGTGGTTGACGGCGAAGATGACGGGGCCGGAGGCCGGCACCCGCCAGGCGCCGAGGACGCGCGGCTTCCAGAAGCCGTACATCAGGCCGATACCGATGCGACGGCCGACGGCGGCGCCCTTCTCGGAGGGCTGGGTCACTTCGCGGCCGTCCGCTTCTCTGTGCTTTCGGTCGCGCTCCGCCTCTCCTCCACCAGGGTGACGACGCACTCGATGACCTGGTCGAGGGTGAGCTCGGTGGTGTCGACCTCGACGGCGTCGTCGGCCTTGGCGAGCGGGGAGGTCTTGCGGGACGAGTCGGCGGCGTCCCGCTTGATCAGGGCCTGCTGGGTGGCGTTCACGTCGGCGCCCTTGAGCTCGCCGGAGCGGCGGGCGGCGCGGGCCTCCGGGGAGGCGGTCAGGAAGATCTTCAGGTCGGCGTCCGGCAGGACGGTGGTGCCGATGTCCCGGCCCTCGACGACGATGCCGAGCTCGGCGCCCTTGGCGATGGACCGCTGGAGCTCCGTGATCAGGCGGCGCACCTCGGGGACGGCGCTGACCGCGCTGACCTTGGAGGTGACCTCCTCGGTGCGGATCGGGCCGGACGCGTCGACGCCGTCGACCGTGATGGTCGGCCGGGCCGGGTCGGTGCCGGAGACGATGACGGGCTTGGCGGCGGCGTTGGCGACGGCGTCGGCGTCGTGCACGTCGACGCCGTTGGTGATCATCCACCAGGTGATGGCCCGGTACTGGGCGCCGGTGTCGAGATAGCTCAGCCCCAGCTTGGCGGCAACCGCCTTCGAGGTGCTCGACTTGCCCGTGCCGGAGGGGCCGTCGATGGCGACGATCACGGTTTCCACGGTGGGGAACGCCTTCCTGGATGAGCGAGAGGCCCCGGCGGACATGCGGGGACCCCCACAAGGTTACCGAGTCCGCCGCACCCGTTCGGCCCAGCGGTGCCCTCGCCCACCCCCGTGTGGGCAATCGTCCCTCCCCCGGACTTCGTCCGGGGGCCTCAGGCGGGACGGGTGGGGCACACGAGGTGGAGCGGGACGCGGCGGAAGGTCAGCCCGTTCGCAGCGCCCAGCCTCGTTCCCTCAGCGACTCGCTCAGGACCGGCGCCGCCGACGGTTCCACCATGAGCTGGACGAGGCCCGCCTGCTGGCCGGTGGCGTGGTCGATGCGGACGTCCTCGATGTTGACGCCCGCGCGGCCCGCGTCGGCGAAGATGCGGGCGAGCTCGCCCGGCTGGTCGCTGATGAGGACGGCGACGGTCTCGTACGTGGTGGGGGCGGCGCCGTGCTTGCCGGGGACGCGGGCGCGACCGGCGTTGCCGCGGCGCAGGACGTCCTCGACGCCGGACGCGCCGGCGCGGCGCTTGGCGTCGTCGCCGGACTGGAGCGCGCGCAGCGCCCGTACCGTCTCGTCGAGGTCGGCGGCGACGCCCGCGAGGACGTCGGCGACCGGCCCGGGGTTGGCGGAGAGGATCTCGACCCACATGCGCGGGTCGGACGCGGCGATGCGGGTGACGTCGCGGATGCCCTGGCCGCAGAGGCGTACGGCCGACTCGTCGGCCTCCTCCAGGCGGGCGGCGACCATCGACGAGACGAGCTGCGGGGTGTGCGAGACGAGCGCGACGGCCCGGTCGTGGGCGTCGGCGTCCATGACGACGGGGACGGCCCGGCAGAGCGCGACCAGCTCGAGCGCGAGGTTGAGGACCTCGGTGTCGGTGTCGCGGGTGGGCGTGAGCACCCACGGGCGCCCCTCGAAGAGGTCGGCGGTGGCGGCGAGCGGGCCGGAGCGCTCCTTGCCGGACATCGGGTGGCTGCCGATGTAGGCGGTGAGGTCGAGGCCGAGCCCTTCCAGCTCCCGCTTGGGCCCGCCCTTGACGCTGGCCACGTCGAGGTAGCCGCGGCCGAGCCCGGCGCGGATCGCGTCGGCGAGGGTGCCGGCGACGTGCGCGGGCGGCACGGCGACGAGGACGAGGTCCACCGGCCCCGCGGGCGCCTCGTCCGTGCCCGCGCCGAGCGCGGCGGCCGTGCGGGCCCGGGCCGGGTCGTGGTCGCGGAGGTGGACGGTGACGCCGCGCCCGGCGAGCGCGAGCGCCGCCGAGGTGCCGATCAGGCCGGTTCCGATGACGAGCGCGGTTCTCACTGGGCGATGTCCTTGCGCAGGGCGGCCGCGGCACCGAGGTAGACGTGCGCGATCCGGGACTTGGGCAGTTCGGACTCGACGTGCGCGAGGAGCCGTACGACCCTCGGCATCGCACCCTCGATGTCGAGTTCCTGGGCGCAGATCAGCGGGACGTCCACGATCCCGAGGCCGCGGGCGGCCGCGGCGGGGAAGTCGCTGTGGAGGTCGGGCGTGGCCGTGAACCAGATGCTGATCAGGTCGTCGGCGGTCAGCCCGTTGCGTTCGAGCACGGCGGTGAGCAGCTCCCGCACCTGCTCGTGCATGTGTCCGGCGTCGTCCCGCTCCAACTGGACGGCGCCTCGGACGGCTCGTACCGCCACCTCGTACTCCTTCTCGCCTGCGTGGGTGCTTCGGCCAGCCTAACCAGCCGCCCGGAGACCGCGGCGCGGCGCCCGCCACGCGAGACGCTTCGCCCACCCGCGCCCCGCCGCGGCGGCGAGGAGGTGGAGAGGAGGTAGAACTGTCGGCATGTTGCTGCACGTCGTACCGCTGGACGAATGGTCCGCCGATCCCGACCGCCCCTACGCCCCGCCCTCCCTCGCCGCCGAGGGCTTCGTCCACTGCTCGCCGGACGAGCCCGCCGCCCTCGCCATCGCGGACGGCCACTACCGGGACGTGCCGGGGACTCTGCTCGTCCTGGTGATCGACGAGTCCCGGCTGGCCGGGGAGGTCCGCTGGGAGGGGTCGCGGGACATGCTCTTCCCGCACGTGTACGGGCCGATCGAGCGGGCCGCGGTCACGGCGGTCCTGGAGGTACGGCGGGACGCGGACGGCCGGGCGAGGGAGCTGGCGCCCTGGGCGTAGGCGGGGCGACGGCTCTCGGGGTCCGGGCGCCCTTCCACGGGCCCGCCCGGCCGGCCGCCCAGGGGTGGACCTGCACACCGGCCCCACACCCGAGCGGAATTGATCTTCCGCGCCCAGTCGCGCTGCCCTAGCCTGGCGCGCATGACTCCCGAGGAACTGGTGCGCGACCACACGATCTACTCGTGTGTCATGGGGTCGCGCGCGTTCGGCCTGGCCACCGAGGACAGCGACACCGACCGCAGGGGTGTGTTTCTCGCCCCGACCCCGCTGTTCTGGCGCTTCGACAAGCCGCCGGCGCATGTGGAGGGCCCGGCCGACGAGCAGTTCAGCTGGGAGCTGGAACGCTTCTGCGAGCTGGCCCTGCGCAACAACCCCAACGTCCTGGAGTGCCTGCACTCCCCCGTCGTCGAGCACGCCGACGCGCTCGGCCGCGAACTCCTCTCGCTGCGCGGTGCGTTCCTGTCCCGCCAGGCACACGCCACCTTCGTGCGGTACGCGGGCGGCCAGCGCCGCAAGCTGGACGCCGACGTGCGCCTGTACGGCGCCCCGCGCTGGAAGCACGCCATGCATCTGCTGCGACTGCTCACCAGCTGCCGTGACCTGCTGCGCAGTGGCGAGCTGCGCATCGACGTCGGCGAGGACCGCGAGCGGCTGCTCGCGGTCAAGCGGGGCGAGGTGGCCTGGCCGGAGGTCGAGTCCTGGATGAACCGCCTCCAGGACGAGGCCGACCAGGCCCACGCCACCAGCCCCCTCCCCGAGACCCCGGACCACGCGAGGATCGAGGACTTCCTGACCCGCGCCCGCCGCGCCTCAGCCCTCCGCGTCCTGGAGCCCGGCCGCCTGGAGTCCGGCCGCCCCGAGCCCGGCCGCCTGGAGCCGGACCCGGACGACGAACTCCCCGAGCGCCTCCCGCCCGTCGGCCTCGCCCCGTAGCGCCGACGCGGCCTGCGCCGCGTCGAGCACCGCGTGCAGCCGCTCCACCTCGGCCCGCACGTCCGCGACGCCCGCGATGTCCGCTCCGGCCGCCCCGTGCTCGGCCACCGCTCTCGAAGAACCGCCACTGCGTGCCGGCGAACCCGCGGCCGGGGTGTCAGTGGTGAGCGTCATCGTTCACGCGTCCCAGAGGGCGCCGAAGGTGAGCAGTTCGCCGTGGTACTCGACGCGGTCCGCCCACTGCGCCGGCCACGCGTCAGCGCCCAGGTGGGCGCCCGCGAAGGCGCCGGTGAGCGCGGCGATCGAGTCGGAGTCGCCGCGGGTGCAGGCGGCGCGGCGGAGGGCGGTGAGCGGCTCGTCGGGGAAGAGGAGGAAGCAGAGCAGGGCGGTGGCGAGGGCCTCCTCGGCGATCCAGCCGTCGCCGGTGTACTCGCAGGGGTCGAGCTCCGGGTCGGCGGTGCGCTGGACGGCGTCCAGGCGCTCCAGGACGGCCAGGCACTCGTCCCAGCCGCGCCGGACGAAGTGGAGCGCGTCGGGGTCCTGGGAGCGGGTCCACAGGTCGCCGAGCCAGTGCTCGTGGTAGCGGTCGCGGTTCTCGTACGCGTACGAGCGGAGCCGGCCGACGAGCCCGGCCGGGTCCACGCCCTGGGCGAGCAGGTACACGGCGCGGGCCGTCAGGTCGGAGGCGGCGAGCGCGGTGGGGTGGCCGTGCGTGAGGGCGGACTGGAGCTGGGCGGCGCCGGCGCGCTGCTCGTCGCTCAGGCCGGGCACGAGGCCGACGGGCGCGACCCGCATGTTGGCGCCGCAGCCCTTGGAGTGGATCTGGCTGGCGTCCTGCCAGGTCAGATCGGTCGACAGCAACTGGCAGGCGACCATGCAGGTGCGGCCCGGCGCCCGGTTGTTCTCGGGAGACCGGTACCACTCCACGTACTCCTCCCTGAGCGGCCGCAGCAGCCGCAGCGGGGCGAGCACGCCCCGGTCCATCGCCGTGCGGATGCCCCGGGCGAAGGCGAGGGTCATCTGGGTGTCGTCGGTGACGCGCCCCTTCTCGGGGAGCGTGAGCGACCGCCAGGGGCCGTACCAGCTGGTGATCCTCGGCACGTCGATGAACTCCGTCGGCAGCCCGAGCGCGTCACCGAGCGCCAGCCCGAACAGCGCCCCCGTCGCCGCCTGCTTCGTCCGCTGGGCCATGGTCATTCCGTCCGTCCTTCCGGTCGCAGCAGCGGCGGGTGGAGTGCCGTGGCCTCCCCCGCCCGGTAGAGAGCGGCCGGTTTCCCCCGTCCGCCGGTGCGGCGCGGGGGTGCCTCGACCGGCCGGACGAAGCCGGGGGTGGCGAGGACCTTGCGCCGGAAGTTGGGGCGGTCGAGTGCGACGCCCCAGACCGTCTCGTACACCTGCCGCAGCTCGCCGAGGGTGAACTCGGGCGGGCAGAAGGCGGTGGCGAGACACGTGTACTCGAGCTTGGCGCCGACCCGTTCGCGGGCGTCGGCGAGGATCCGGTCGTGGTCGAAGGCGAGGCCGCCGGCGTCCTCGTACGGCAGCCAGCGCGCCTGCGCCGCGTCCCCGCCGCCGCGCGGCTCGGGCAGGTCGGGGACGAGGGCGGTGAACGCGACGGAGACGACCCGCATCCGGGGGTCGCGGTCCGGCTCGCTGTAGGTGCGGAGCTGTTCGAGGTGGAGCCGGGCGGCGGTGGTGCCGGACAGCCCGGTCTCCTCGGCGAGTTCGCGGCGCGCGGCCCGCTCGGCGGACTCCTCGGGCAGCACGAAGCCGCCGGGCAGGGCCCAGGCACCGGCGTAGGGGTCCTGGCCGCGTTCGACGAGCAGGACGTGCAGGCGGCCGTCGCGGACGGTGAAGACGGCCAGGTCGGCGGTGACGGCGAACGGTTCGAAGGCGTGCTTGTCGTACGTGTCGGTACTCACAGCGGTCTCGGTGCTCAGAGGGCTCACAGGGCTCACAGGTCGTGTGGGGCGGTGAAGTGCCAGCCCTCCGCGAGCAGCGCGTCGACGGCGGCCACGGCCGTCGCGAGGCGCTCCTCGGGCGGGCCGGTGAGGACGACGGTCCGGCGGCCGGTGCGGGCGAGCCGGGTGAGGAGACGGGCTGTCATCCACACCCGCAGGCCCTCGGCGCCGGGCACCGGCGACGGTGTGCCCCGATGGTCGGTCAGCAGCCACAGGTGGTGCCGGCCGCGGGCGGCTATCTCGCCGGTGGCCGGGCTCGAGGTACCGAGGTGGCGCTCGTGCCGGATGCTGAGCGCGAAGGCGTCGCCGTCGCAGAAGAGCACGGGCGAGCCGTCCCGGGCCGCCTCGTCCTCGCGTTCGGCCTGGCGCTGCGCGAGGACGGGGTAATCCTCGGAGCGCAGCCGAGGGTACGGCGGACCTTCCGGCAGTACGTCCGGTACGTGACGGGTACGGGCCCAGGGGCCGCCGCGCCGCCGGTAGTGGTCGGCGAGGGCCCGGACCAGCGTGGTGGCGCCGCTGGACTCGGCGCCGAGGACGACGACCCGCCGGGTGAGCGCGGCCCGCACCGGGGCCGCCAACTCCGCCCAGTGGGCGGCGGGGTCCGTGCGGACGGCGTCGTCGGCTTCGGGCTCCGGGGTGAAGACCGCGTCGACCGGCTCGCGGACCTCCATCTGCTCCGCACCGATGACCAGGGCCTCCGGGTGCAGCTCCCGCATCCAGGCGACGCGGTCGTCGAGCGGCGCGGAGTCGGCGGCGGAGCCGCGGACGAGGACGGTGACGCGGTCGCAGTGCTGAGCGGCGGTGCGGACGAGCCGGTGGTGGCCCGCGTGCGGCGGGTTGAACGCGCCGACGACGAGCCCGTGCCCGTAACGGATCCTGCTCATGCCCCACCCCCCTTCCAGCCTTAAGAGTCACTCTGACTATAAAAGCGGGAGGGCTCGACCACAAGTGCGAATCCGGGACCAGGAGACGGAGACAGGAGACGGAGACAGGAGACGGAGAAGAGAACGCGAGAGAGGCCCGTGACCGCCGGGCGGGCGGTCTCGGGCCTCTCTCAGGAGGGGTGCGGGTGCGGCCTAGAGGCCGACCTCCTTCATCAGCATGCCGACCTCGGTGTTGCTGAGCCGGCGCAGCCAGCCCGACTTCTGGTCGCCCAGGGTGATCGGGCCGAAGGCCGTACGGACCAGCTTCTCGACCGGGAAGCCCGCCTCGGCGAGCATCCGGCGCACGATGTGCTTGCGGCCCTCGTGGAGGACGACCTCGACCAGGTAGTTCTTGCCGGTCTGCTCGACGACCCGGAAGTGGTCGGCGCGCGCGTAGCCGTCCTCCAGCTGGATGCCGTCCTTCAGCCGCTTGCCGACCTCGCGGGGCAGCGGGCCGGTGATGGCGGCCAGGTAGGTCTTCTTCACGCCGTACTTGGGGTGGGTGAGACGGTGGGCCAGCTCGCCGTGGTTGGTGAGCAGGATGATGCCCTCGGTCTCGGTGTCGAGCCGGCCGACGTGGAAGAGCCGCGTCTCGCGGTTGGTGACGTAGTCGCCGAGGCACTGGCGGCCGTCGGGGTCCTCCATGGTGGAGACGACGCCCTCGGGCTTGTTCAGCGCGAAGAACTGGTACGACTGCGTCGCGACGGTCAGGCCGTCGACGCGGATCTCGTCCTTCTCGGCGACGCGCAGGCCCTGCTCGAGGACGATCTCGCCGTTGACCTCGACGCGGGCCTGCTCGATCAGCTCCTCGCAGGCGCGGCGGGAGCCGTAGCCGGCGCGGGCCAGGACCTTCTGCAGGCGCTCGCCCTCCTGCTCGGCGCCCGGGAAGGTCTTGGGGGTCTTGATCTGGGGCTTGTTCGCGTACCGCTCGCGGTTGCGCTCCTCCGCGCGGGCCTCGTACTCGCGCGAGCGCGCCGGAGCCGTGCGGCCGCCGCCGCGCTTCGGGGACTGCTTGGGGCCGCCCTTGGCTCCGCCGCGGGCCGCGTCGCCGCGACCGCGCTTCGGGCCGCCGCCCTGACCGCCGTCGGAGGGACGGCCTGCCATGCCCTCGACGTCGTAGCTGCGCTCCTCGGGGCGGGGGTGACGGGTGCGGCCGGCGCTCTGACCGCCGCCCTGACCGCCCTGGCCGCCCGGACGGCCCTGGCCGCCCTGGCCGCCGCCCTGACGGCCCTGACCGCCCCGCTCGTCGCGGTTGTTCCCCGCGCCCCGGTAGTTGCCGCGGCCGCCGCTCTTGGCACCACGGCTCCCGCCGTTGTTTCCGCTGTTCCTGCCGCTGCTGCTTCGCATCAAACTTCCGTCGTCTTGTCGTCTTCGGCTGCGTCCGGATCGTCTGCATCCGGATCGAACGACGGAACACCCTCCAGACTGTCCGGCTCGACCGCCTCCGCCTCGGGGAGGAAGGGCGCGAGCTCCGGAAGCTCGTCCAGGCCGCGCAGGCCCATCCGCTCCAGGAAGTAGTTCGTCGTCCTGTACAGGATCGCACCTGTTTCGGGTTCCGCGCCCGCCTCCTCGACCAGACCGCGCTGGAGGAGGGTGCGCATGACCCCGTCGCAGTTCACCCCGCGCACCGCGGAGACGCGGGAGCGGCTGACCGGCTGGCGGTACGCGACGACCGCGAGGGTCTCCAGGGCCGCCTGGGTGAGCCGGGCCTGCTGCCCGTCCAGGACGAAGGCCTCGACGGCGGGCGCGTAGGCGGCGCGGGTGTAGAACCGCCAGCCGCCGGCGACGAGCCGCAGCTCGAAGCCGCGGCCCTGGGCGGTGTACTCGTCGGCGAGCTCGCGCAGGGCGTCTGCGACCTCACGCGGGGTGCGGCCCAGGACCTTGGCGAGGTGGGCCTCGGTGGCGGGCTCGTCGACGACCATGAGGACGGCTTCGAGGGCGGGCTTGAGGTCGAGATCGAGGTCGAGATCGAGATCGCTCACGAAGCTGCCTCCTGGTCTTCCGGGTCTTCCGGGTCTTCCTGGTCGAATTCGTCGGTGACGGCGCTCGCCGCGTCCGTCCCGTTCCCGCCGGTCCAGGAGACGGTGAGGTCTCCGAGGGCGGTCTCCTGGTCGAGGGCGACGGCCTTCTCCCGGTAGAGCTCCAGGAGCGCCAGGAACCGCGCCACGACCGTGAGGGTGTCGTCCACGCCCGCCACCAGCTCCCGGAAGCCGAGCGTGCCGTGCTCGCGCAGCAGCGCGACGACCACGCCCGCCTGCTCGCGGACGCTCACCAGCGGGGCGTGGATGTGGTCGACGTACACCTGCGGCTTGGCCTTGGGCTGCATCGCCTTGACCGCGAGCTTCGCGAAGCCCTCGGCCCCGATGGAGATCACGACCTCGGGGAGCAGCTCGGCGTGGTGCGGTTCGAGGCCGACCGTGCGCGGATGGCGCCGCCCCTCCGCCTCCCAGCGCTCGGCGAGGATCTCCGCGACCTGCTTGTACGCGCGGTACTGCAACAACCGCGCGAACAACAGGTCCCGCGCCTCCAGCAGCGCCAGATCCGCCTCGTCCTCGACCTCGGCGGCCGGCAGCAGCCGCGCGGCCTTCAGATCGAGCAGCGTCGCCGCCACCACCAGGAACTCGGTCGTCTGGTCCAGGTCCCAGTCGGGTCCCATGGCCCTGATGTGCGCCATGAACTCGTCGGTCACCTTCGACAGCGCGACCTCGGTGACGTCCATCTTGTGCTTGGCGATCAACTGGAGGAGAAGATCGAACGGCCCCTCGAAGTTCGCCAGTCGCACGGTGAACCGCCCGTCGGCGTCGGAGCCGGCCCCGGAGGGCGCGACGGGCGCTGCGCCGGCGCGGGCCGAAGGCCCGGCCACGGGCCCGGACTCCGCCGCGAGCCCGCCCGGCGGACCGGACAGAGGCCCGCCCTGGGACCCGCCCGCGGACTCCCGCTCGGGCTCGGCCACCGGCTCGGGCACGGCCTCCGATGCGCCCGCGGACTTGGCCGCGCACCCGGATCGGGACTTGGGCACGGCCGAGTGCCCAGGCTCGGCCACAGGCACGGCCTCCGACTCAGACCCGGCCTGAGGGCCGGCGTGAGGCCCGCCCTGGGACCCGCCCGCGGACTCCCGCTCGGGCTCGGCCACCGGTTCCGGCCGCGCCTCCGCTGTCGCCGGGGCCTCCGGTCGCCCCGCCGGCTCGTCGGCCCGCGCGGCGGCAACGCCGAGCGGCGTCGCCGCGGCGACGAGCGCGTCGGAAACGATGGGGTCCCGCTCACGGCGGGCGGCGTCGGCCGCGGGGGCCTCCGCCGCGCCGTGCGCGACGTCGGCGACCTCAGGCCTCGCCGCCGCGACCTCGGGCCCCGCCAGGGGCCCTCGCGCCGCCCCGGGCCCGCGCCCCAGCGCCCTGCGGCGCGGTGGGCGGGACGTTTCGTCAGAGGGTGGGGGCACGGGTGGGTCCTGGTGGAGCGGGGCGGGGTGCGGCTGCGCGCAGCGTAGCGTCAGCGGCCGCGGAGGCGGCGGACGAGGATGCTCGCGTCGCCGCGGGACTCCAGGTCGGCCAGGACGACGGCGACCGCCTCGCGGACGATGCGGCCGCGGTCGACGGCGAGGCCGTGCTCGCCGCGGAGCACCAGGCGGGCGTGCTCCAGGTCCATCAGCTCCTCGGCGGAGACGTAGACCGTGATCTTCTCGTCGTGGCGCTCGCGCCCGCTCGGACGCCGGTTGGCCGCGGTGCGGCCGCGGCGCCGGGCCTGCGCCGGCGCGGTCGCGTCGGTCTCGCGGGAGTCCCGCGAGTCCCGGGCGCGCGGCTCCGCCGCCTCGGAGTCCGCGGGAGCGTGCTCGGCCGGTCCGGAGCCGGAGCCCTCGGCCCCCGCACCCGTCCCCGCGCCCGCCGCCGAGTCGCTCTCGCCCGCCGGTGGCGGCACGGTGCGGCGCGGCGAGGAGGACTGCAGCGCCATCCCCCCGGTCGTACGGAACAGTTCGTCGGCGCCGGGCAGACTCACTCGGCGTGACACCGGGCGAGCACCTCCCTGGCGAGCTGACGGTAGGCGGCGGCGCCCACGCTGTTCGAGGCGTACGTGGTGATGGGCTCGCCCGCGACCGTGGTCTCCGGGAAGCGGAC
Source organism: Streptomyces sp. NPDC101160 (assembly GCF_044768205.1). NCBI lineage: Bacteria > Bacillati > Actinomycetota > Actinomycetes > Kitasatosporales > Streptomycetaceae > Streptomyces > Streptomyces sp. NPDC101160. The sequence continues at coordinate 435,637 of NZ_JBIWPJ010000008.1, forward strand.
CGTACGGCCGATGACGGTGTGGTACACGTGGTCGTCGAAGGCCTCGACCACACGCGCCAGGACCTCGCGGCTGTGCACCGTCCGCGAGTCGTACATCGTGGCGAGGATGCCGTCGAGCTCCAGGTCGGGGTTGAGCCGCTCCTGGACCTTCTCGATCGTCTCGGTCAGCAGGGCCACACCGCGCAGCGCGAAGAACTCGCATTCCAGCGGCACGATGACCTTGTGAGCGGCCGTCAGGGCGTTCACGGTCAGCAGGCCGAGCGAGGGCTGACAGTCGATCACGATGTAGTCGTAGTCGTTCATCAGCGGCTTCAGGGCGCGCTGCAGCGTCGACTCGCGCGCGACCTCGGAGACCAGCTGGACCTCGGCCGCCGACAGGTCGATGTTGCTCGGCAGCAGGTCCATGTTGGGCACGGCGGTCTTGAGCAGCACCTCGTCCGCCGACATGCCCCGCTCCATGAGCAGGTTGTAGACGGTGAGGTCGAGCTCCATCGGGTTCACGCCGAGGCCGACCGACAGGGCGCCCTGCGGGTCGAAGTCGACGAGCAGCACCCGCCGTCCGTACTCCGCGAGCGCGGCGCCCAGGTTGATGGTCGACGTGGTCTTGCCGACGCCGCCCTTCTGGTTGCACATCGCGATGATCTTCGCCGGGCCGTGGTCGGTCAGCGGGCCCGGGATCGGGAAGTACGGCAGGGGCCGTCCGGTCGGGCCGATCCGCTCGCGGCGCTGGCGGGCAGCGTCGGGTGCGAGGGTGGCCGCGTACTCCGGGTCGGGCTCGTACTCGGCGTCGGGGTCGTAGAAGTGCCCCTCGGGCACCTCGTCATAGGCGGCGAAGTGGGTGGACTCTCGGCCCATCTCGTTGCCGGCCGTGGCGTTCACGTGTAGGCCGTCCGTCATCTTCATCGTATGGGCTGGCGTCATGGGCTGGTGCGTCGCGAAGGTCCGCACCGCGACGGAGCCGATCGGGGCTCCTGGCTCGCCACTCCCGGGAGTAAATGTCGACTCATTCACAAGTCGTCTTACCTCCTTGGAAGTGGTCAGGAACATTTATCGATAGGTCAGCGTGGCACCATGCCGACGGTTGGCGACTCTATGGCGTGTCACCGCTCCGCAGCAACACAATCCGCCGGACCCGGCCCGATGTGTCGGCAACCGAACACCTCTCTGTCAAGGGTGCGCAGGCATGGAACCGCACGTTTCAGGGGTGCGCGAAACGGTTAAAGAGTTACGTTCGAGGCGAGTTGACCAGGCGTCGGAACGTGGCCGGACACACAGCGGGCCGGACCTTGCTCATCAAGGTCCGGCCCGGTGTGTGTGGTTGACGGCCTGAGTTGACAGTCCGTCTAAGGGTGTCAGCCCAGGAGGCTGTTCAGCTCGAGGTGCTCGTAGCCGTGCGCCTCGGCGACCTCCTTGTAAACGACCTTGCCGTCATGGGTGTTGAGACCCTTGGCGAGCGCGGCGTCGCGGCGCAGCGCCTCGACCCAGCCGTTGTTCGCCAGCGACACGATGTAGGGCAGCGTGGCGTTGGTGAGGGCGTAGGTGGAGGTGTTCGGAACCGCGCCCGGCATGTTGGCGACGCAGTAGAAGACCGAGTTGTGGACCTGGAAGGTCGGCTCGGCGTGGGTGGTCGGGTGGGAGTCCTCGAAGCAGCCGCCCTGGTCGATCGCAATGTCGACAAGGACACTTCCGGGCTTCATCTTGGCGACGAGCTCGTTGGTGACCAGCTTCGGGGCCTTGGCGCCCGGGATGAGGACGGCACCGACGACGAGGTCGGCCTCGACGACGGCCTTCTCCAGCTCGAAGGCGTTGGAGACGATCGTCTTGACCTTCGTGCCGAAGATCTTGTCGGCCTCGCGGAGCTTGTTGATGTCGCGGTCGAGCAGGGTCACGTGGAAGCCCAGGCCGATGGCGATCTGCACGGCGTTCCAGCCGGAGACGCCGCCGCCGATGACGACACACTCGCCGGCGTGGGTGCCGGGGACGCCGCCGGGGAGCACGCCGCGGCCGCCGACCGAGCGCATCAGGTGGTAGGCGCCGACCTGCGGGGCCAGGCGGCCCGCGACCTCGGACATCGGGGCGAGCAGCGGGAGCGCGCGGTTGGCGGTCTCGACCGTCTCGTAGGCGATGGCGGTGGTGCCGGAGGCCAGGAGGGCATCCGTGCACTCCTTGGAGGCGGCGAGGTGCAGGTAGGTGAAGAGGGTCTGGTCCTTGCGGAGACGGTGGTACTCCTCCGCGATGGGCTCCTTCACCTTGAGCAGCAGGTCAGCGGTGGCCCAGACCTCGTCGGCGGTGCCGAGGATCTCGGCGCCGGCAGCGACGTACTCCTCGTCCGTGATGGAGGAACCGACACCGGCGTTCTGCTCGATGAAGACCTGGTGGCCGTTGCGGACGAGCTCGTGGACACCGGCAGGGGTGATGGCCACGCGGAACTCGTTGTTCTTGACCTCGCGGGGGATGCCGACCTTCATCGTCGATCACGGTCCTTGAATCAGGGGGATGAAACGGGGGTGATGAATACATACCCGGATGCACAGCGGCACACCGGGACACACCACGTTCGAACGCGGCACACCCAGTCTAATGAAGGAGTTCCCGCTGTCTAGCCTTTCAAAGTACTAATCTTCGATAGAAGCACTGCGGATTTCGTAGGCGGAAGCCTCGCTTCCAAGGAGTCTGTCGGCCGCGGCCCTGTGCAGCCGGGCGGCGGCCGGGTCGCCGAGCCGGTCAAGGGTGTCGGCCAGCCTGAGCTGCAGCGCCGCCTGCAGCCGGACGTCCCCGGCGCGGCGCGCCCAGTCGACGGCCTCCTCGCAGGTCCGCAGGCACTCCTCGGGGCGTCCGGCGTACTCCTGGACGCGCGCGGCCTCGCTCAACGCCCGTGCGTAGCCCGGAAGATCGGCGAGCCGGCGGTAGCCCGCGGCGGCCGCGCGCCAGTTGCGCAGGGCCTCCCCGTACCGCCCGGCGTAGGTGTGCACGGCGCCGAGCCGGCCGTAGAGCCGGGCCTGGTCGGCGCGCTCGTCTCGGGCGAGGCGCTGGGCGAGGGCGCGGCCGTACCAGTCGCCGGCCCGCTGCCAGTCCCCCAGCTCCTGATAGCTGCCACCTACGGATTCCATTGCGCGGCCGGTCGCGTACGGGTCATTTGCTTCCCTTCCCGCGTCCAAAGCCGACCGATATCGCAGCAGAGCGTCGTGGGTGCGACCGGTTCCGGCATCGAGGTCGGCCAGGTTGAGCAGGGCCGCGGCCCGCTCGCGGTGCAGTCCGCGCCGCTCGGCGACGTCCAGGACGAGCCGGTGCAGCCCGTAGAGGTCGGGGGCTGCGGCCTCGGCGCCCCGGTGCGCCGTGAGCGCCCGGACCAGGGCCGCGATCAGCCGGCGGGCCAGGGTGTCGAACTCTCCGTCGGCGACCGCGAGCCGGGCGGCGGCGAGCAGCACCGGGCGGCGGCTGTCGAGCCAGGCGGCGGCGGTGGCGGCGTTCGGGAAGCGCAGGGCGCGCGGCAGGCCGGCGAGCCTGCGGCGGGCCGGGGAGCCCTCGGGTTCGGTGACCGCGCGGCTGGACTGGAGGAGCCGCACGGTCCGCTCCAGCATCCGGGCCCGGGCCAGCTGCACCTCCGCGGGGCGGTCGCGCTCCTCCAGCTCGGCGCGCAGGAGGGGAACGAGGTGGGCGGGGACCTCGTACTGTCCGTCGGACTGCCCGTCGCACCCCCCGGTCCGCGCCGCCGTCTCCCGTACGAGTCCGAGCGCGGCGAAGTCCGCGAGGGTGGTCGCGGCTGCGGAGACGGAGCAGCCGGCCAGGGCGGAGGCGGTGTGGGCGTCGACCCGGCCGAGCGGGGCGAGGCTGAGGTGTCGCAGTATCCGGGCGGCGGGCTGCGGCAGGGACTCGTGGACCAGGGCGAAGGCGCGGCCGACCGGGTCGCCGGTGCGGGCGCGCAGCCGCTTGGTGAGGTCGGCGAGGGAGGCCTGGGGGCGGGCGGCGAGCCAGCCGCCGGCCAGCACGAGCGCGGCCGGCATGCCGCCGCACTCCTCGGCGAGGCTCTCGGCGGCCTGCGGGTCGACGGTGACGCGGACCGAGCCGGTGTAGGCGGTGAGCAGTTCGATGGCGGACTTGGGGTCGAGGCCGCCGAGGGTGCAGGGGCGGACGTCGGGGATGCCGGTGAGCGGGCCGCGGGCCACGCCGACGACCAGGGTGTCCGGGTTGTCGGGGATGAGCGGGTCGACCTGTTCGGCGTCGACGGCGTCGTCGAGCAGCAGCAGCGCGCGGCGGCCTTCGAAGGCTCCACGGACCAGGGCGGCGAGCTCCTCCTCGGCGGCGCCGGGCGGCTGCGCGACGCCGAGCGCGGCGAGCAGGTCCTGGGCGGCGCGGGCGGTGGGGACGGGGTCGCCGCCGGGTTCGGTGAGCCGGGCCCGGAAGACCCCGTCGGGGTAGCGGTCGGCGAGCGCGGCGACGAGTTCGCCGGCGAGCGCGGTGCGGCCGGAGCCGGGCTTGCCGGCGATGAGCAGGACCCGGGCGCGCGGCGCCTTGCGGCCGGTGAGGGTGTCGAGTCCGGTGCGTTCGATGTCGGCGCGCAGCGCCTTCAGCTCCCGCTGACGGCCGTAGAACCGCGCGGGGTCGACCTCCCCCAGACTTCGTCCGGGGGCACCCCCGACCGCCTGATTCGTCACGGGCCACGCTCCGTCCACCTGCGCACCACCATCCCGCGGGGGCTCCGCGCGGGCGTTCTTGAGCGTAGTTCAGGCGGCCCCGCCGACCCGGCGGAGCACGGCGGACAAATCGCCCGATCGGATCACTGGATTGTCGGACCGCCGTGCTCCCCGCGCCGGAAGGGAGTTACGCCTCGAAGGGACGGGCCGGCCACGGTGCGTCCGCCGGGCGCAGCGCGTCCAGGCCGTCCCCGGTCCGGGCCGCCATCAGCGACAGCACGCCGACGACCAGGCAGTTGTTGTGCAGCTCGCCGGCGAGCGCCCCGCGCACGAGGTCGGTGAGCGGCACCCGGGCGAGCTCCATGTCGGCCTCCTCCTCGGAGACCTCGAAGCGCTCGCCCTCCGCCTCGGACAGATCGCGGGCGAGGAAGATCCGTACGGCCTCGTCGCAGCCGCCCGGGGTGGTGTAGACGTCCGTGAGCACCCGCCAGTCCTCGGCCTTGACGTGCGCCTCCTCGTACAGCTCGCGCTGCGCCGCGTGCAGCGGGTTCTCGCCGGGCACGTCGAGCAGTCCGGCCGGGATCTCCCACAGCTTCTGCCGCACCGGGTGCCGGTACTGCTTGAGCAGCAGCACCCGGTCCTGCTCGTCGAGGGCGACGACCGCGACCGAACCGGGGTGGACCTGGTAGTCGCGGCGGGCGACCGAACCGTCGGGCATGACCACGTCGTCCGTGCGGACACTCGTCTTGTTGCCCTGGAAGGGGGTGGTGGTGGCGACGACCCGCCACTCCTCCGGGGTGTCCTGCACCTGCATCGTCGAGTCCTCCCACATACGTCAGCATCTGCACAAGCACATACGAAAGCCGGGGTACGCGCCCTCGCGTGAGGACCCGTACCCCGGCAACGTTAACGCCCGGCGACTACTTGGCCGACGTGCCCGTCTTGCGCTCGACGGCCGCCTTCACCAGGCCCGCGAAGAGCGGGTGCGGGCGGGTCGGGCGGGACTTGAGCTCCGGGTGCGCCTGGGTGGCGACCAGGTAGGGGTGGACGTCCTTCGGGTACTCGACGAACTCGACGAGCTTGTTGTCCGGGGAGGTGCCGGAGAAGACCAGGCCGGCCTTCTTCTCCAGCTCCGCGCGGTACGCGTTGTTCACCTCGTAGCGGTGACGGTGGCGCTCCTCGACGTACGGCTCGCCGGCGTAGGTCTCGCGGACGACCGAGCCCTCGGCGAGCTTCGCCGGGTAGAGGCCCAGGCGCATCGTTCCGCCCAGGTCGCCCGCGCCCTCGACGTACGCCAGCTGCTCCTCCATCGTCGAGACGACGGGGTGCGCGGTGGCCGGGTCGAACTCGGTGGAGTTCGCCTCGGGGATGTCGGCCAGGTTGCGCGCGGCCTCGATCACGATGCACTGCAGGCCGAGGCAGATGCCGAGCAGCGGCACCCTGTTCTCGCGGGCGTACTGGATCGCGCCGACCTTGCCGGACACACCGCGGTCGCCGAAGCCGCCGGGGATCAGGATCGCGTCGCAGTCGCCGAGCTGCTTCTCGGCGCCGGCCTGGGTCTTGCAGTCGTCGGAGGTGACCCACTTGACCTTGACCCGGGCCTTGTTGGCGAAGCCGCCGGCCCGCATGGCCTCGGTCACCGACAGGTAGGCGTCGGGCAGGTCGATGTACTTGCCGACGAGGGCGACGGTGACCTCGTGCTCCGGGTTGTGCACCCGGTCCAGGAGGTCCTCCCAGACGGTCCAGTCGACGTCGCGGAAGGGCAGGTCGAGCTTGCGGACGACATAGGCGTCCAGGCCCTCGGAGTGCAGCACCTTCGGGATGTCGTAGATCGACTTGGCGTCGATCGCGGCGACCACGGCGGCCTCGTCGACGTCGCACATCAGCGAGATCTTGCGCTTGATGGCGGTCGGGACCTCGCGGTCGGCGCGCAGCACGATGGCGTCGGGCTGGATGCCGATGTTGCGCAGGGCGGCGACCGAGTGCTGGGTCGGCTTGGTCTTCAGCTCGCCGGACGGGCCGATGTAGGGCAGCAGCGAGATGTGCACGACGAAGACGTTGTCGCGGCCGACCTCGTGGCGGACCTGGCGGACGGTCTCCAGGAACGGGAGCGACTCGATGTCGCCGACCGTGCCGCCGACCTCGGTGATGACGACGTCGACGTCGTCGGTGGCCATGCGGCGGATCCGGGACTTGATCTCGTTGGTGATGTGCGGGATGACCTGCACGGTGTCACCGAGGTACTCGCCGCGCCGCTCCTTGGCGATGACCTGCGAGTAGACCTGGCCGGTGGTGACGTTGGCCGAGCCGTCGAGGTCGACGTCGAGGAAGCGCTCGTAGTGGCCGATGTCCAGGTCGGTCTCGGCGCCGTCGTTGGTGACGAACACCTCGCCGTGCTGGAACGGGTTCATCGTGCCGGGGTCGACGTTCAGGTACGGGTCGAGCTTCTGCATCGTGACCCGCAGGCCCCGCGCCTTGAGGAGCGCACCCAGGCTGGAGGCGGTCAGGCCCTTGCCGAGGGAGGAGGCGACACCCCCGGTGACGAAGATGTGCTTGGTCGTCGTGGTGTTGGGCGGCATCGCCAAGAGGGGGCTCCCGTGGTCGCGTTCTGGAGGTGCGTACCGGCGTCCCCTCCGGAAGAATCGGGGGGTGCCGTCGCTGCGGTTGCGGGGTCCTCGGCTGTCGCCGTTTCCCACCGGTCCACGGGGTACCAGGGTATCAGCGACATCGGGAGACCGCTTCCGGCCACACGGGGCAGTCGGGTGCACACGGTCCGCGACACGCCGGGCGCGCGGGAGAGCCGGTACGCGCCCAGGCATCCTTGTACCGGTGAGGTCAAGACCCGTTCACCCGATCGGCGCAACACCGTGACGTGCACGGCTCCGCCGCTCACCAGGTGCGTCGTATCCTGCACGGACACGCGCTGCCGAGCCGGACCGGCACGGCACCACCCCCGCCAAGTCAACCGGTGCCAAGAGCTCGTCAACGATCCCTTGACCGCTGATTGACCGCTGACCAGTAAGTCGTCGCCCCGTGGGGCGGACGTGGCCGTTCTGTCTGGAGTGAAAGCACGTGGCCGGGCGCATCGAGGATTACGCACTCATCGGAGACATGCAGACCGCCGCCCTGGTCTGCCGGGACGGCAGTGTCGACTGGCTCTGCCTGCCCCGCTTCGATTCGCACGCCGTCTTCGCGGGACTGCTCGGCACCGAGGAGCACGGCTTCTGGAGAGTCGGCCCCGCGACCCCCGAGAACACCCCCGTCCCGCTCGCCGACCGGCGCCGCTACCGGGGCGACTCGCTGATCCTGGAGTCCGAGTGGGACACCCCGCGCGGCACGGTCCGGGTCACCGACTTCATGCCGCCGCGTGACGGCGCCCCGCAGCTGATCCGGGTCGTCGAGGGCGTCAGCGGCCGGGTGCCGATGCGCTCCAGCCTGCGCATGCGGTTCAGCTACGGCCGGGTGGTGCCCTGGGTGCACAAGGTCGGCGAGCGCACGGTGGCCGTCGCCGGGCCGGACTCGGTCTGGCTGGACGCGGACGTGGAGACCCACGGCCGGAACCTGACCACGTACTCCGAGTTCACCGTCACCCCCGGCGACAGGATCACCTTTACGATCTCCTGGCAGCCCTCGCACAAGGAGCCGCCGCCGCTGCCGGACCCGGAGGGCTCCCTGGAGGCGACCGCCGACTTCTGGCGCGAGTGGGTCGGGCACTGCACGTACCACGGGCCCTACCGGGAGGCCGTGGTCCGCTCCCTGATCACCCTGAAGGCGCTCACCTACGCGCCGACCGGCGGCATCGTCGCCGCGCCCACGACCTCGCTGCCGGAGGAGATCGGCGGCGTACGGAACTGGGACTACCGCTACACCTGGCTGCGCGACGCGGCGATCACCCTCTCCTCCATGCTGCGCACCGGCTACCGCGAGGAGGCCCGCGCCTGGCGGGACTGGCTGCTGCGCGCGGTGGCCGGCGACCCGGAGAACCTGCAGATCATGTACGGCATCGCCGGCGAGCGCGAGCTCGGCGAGGCGGAGCTGGACTGGCTGCCGGGGTACGAGAACTCCGGCCCGGTCCGGGTCGGCAACGGGGCCGCGGGCCAGCTCCAGCTGGACGTGTACGGCGAGGTCACCGAGGCCCTGCACCTGGCCCACATGACGGGGCTCTCCCGCAACGACTACGCCTCGCTGCTCCAGATCAAGCTGATCAACTACCTGGAGACCCACTGGAACCAGCCCGACGAGGGCATCTGGGAGGTGCGCGGCCCGCGCCGGCACTTCGTGCACTCCAAGGTGATGGCCTGGGTGGCGGTGGACCGCACGATCAAGCTGATCGAGTCCGGTGACGCCGACGGCCCGCTGGAGCGCTGGAAGGAGCTGCGCGACGAGATCCACCGGGACGTCTGCGAGAAGGGCTACGACAAGGAGCGCAACACCTTCACCCAGTCCTACGGCTCCCAGGAGCTGGACGCCTCGCTGCTGCTGATCCCGCAGATGGGCTTCCTGCCGCCGGACGACAAGCGGGTCATCGGCACGATCGAGGCGATCCAGCGGGAGCTGTCCACCGAGGACGGCTTCGTGCTGCGCTATCCGACCTCCGGCGCCGAAGCGGGCGTGGACGGTCTGGAGGGCGACGAGGGCGCGTTCCTGGCCTGCTCGTTCTGGCTGGCCGACGACCTGGCGATGATCGGCCGGGTCGACGAGGCCCGCAAGCTCTTCGAGCGTCTCCTTGCGCTCCGCAACGACCTGGGGCTGCTCGCCGAGGAGTGGGACCCGCGGCTGCAGCGGCAGGTGGGCAACTTCCCGCAGGCGTTCAGCCACGTGCCCCTGATCGACACGGCGCTGCGGCTGACGGCCTCGGGGGCGTACGGGGGCTGAGCCGTCCGACACGCGGGGGACGGGACCCGGACCTACGATGAAGGAGTCCTGTCCCCCGCCGGCGAGTGAGCCGAAGGGCGCCGCGGGCGTCGAAAGGGAGAGCGCGCACAGGGCCCGAGGAACGAGGGACCGAGCACGGTCGACCGTCGACGCACGCTGGAGGCGCCCGGAGGCGAACCGAGCCGAAAAAACGAAAGGGGGGCAACGTCATGGCTCCCCAGACCACCCTTCCGGACAGCGCGTTGGCCGGGCTCCGCGAGGATCTGGCCGGTGAGGTGTACCTGCCCGGTGATCCGGGGTACGACGAGGCCCGGACGATCCACAACGGCATGATCGACCGGCGTCCCGCGGTGATCGCCCAGTGTGCGACCCCGGCGGACGTCTCCAACGCGGTCCTCTTCGCCCGCCAGGAGGGGCTGCCGATCGCGGTGCGCGGCGGCGGTCACAGCGTCGCCGGGTCCTCGGTGATCGACGGCGCCCTGGTCGTGGACCTGCGCCGGATGCACGCCGTCGTCGCCGACCCGGAGAACATGACCGTGCGGGTCGAGGGCGGCGCCACCATGGCCCACCTGGACCACGCCTGTCAGCCGTTCCACGTGGCGACCACGGGCGGCCGGGCGTCCACCACCGGGGTGGGCGGTTTCGTCCTGGGCGGCGGATCGGGCTGGCTGGAGCGGAAGTTCGGCCTCGCGAGCGACAATCTGCTGGCCGCCGAGCTGATCACCGCGGAGGGCAAGCACGTCCACACGGACGCGGAGGAGAACCCGGAGCTGTTCTGGGCGCTGCACGGCGGAGGCGGCAACTTCGGGGTGGCGACCTCGCTGACGCTGCGGCTGCACCCGCTGCCGCGGATGAGCATGGCGATGCTGTTCTTCCTGCCGGACAACGCGCCCGAGGTCGTACGGACCTTCCGGGACATCGGCCTGGGCGCGCCGGACGAGGTGGGCGGCGGCGCCATCATGGTGCCGGCGCCGCCGATGCCGTTCGTGCCGGAGGACCTGGTCGGCAAGCTGGTCTGCGGCACGCTGCTCACGTACGCCGGTCCGGTGGAGGAGGTCCGCGAGCTCGTGGCGCCGCTGCTCGCGCTGAAGCCGGTGATCGAGATCGTCACGGACATCCCGTACGTGGAGCTGCAGTCCATGATGGACGACCCGCCGGGGCTGCGGAACTACTGGTCGGCCGAGTACCTGACGGAGTTCCCGGACGTGGCCGTGGACGTCTTCTGCGCGCGCGGCGCGGCGATGCCGATGCCCTCGGCCACCCAGCATGTGCTGTTCCTGATGGGCGGGGCCGTGGCCGCCGGCCCGTCCCAGTACCCGCAGCCGTGGCGTACCGCGCCGTGGGCGGTGCACCCGTTCGCGACCTGGGAGGACCCGGCGCTCGACGAGCGGGCCCGGCAGTGGGTCCAGGACGTGCGGGCCGACGCGCAGCCGTGGTCGGTCGGCGCGACGTATCTGAACTTCACCGGTGCGGAGGGCGAGCAGCGGATCGTCTCCGCCTTCGGGGAGAGGAACTTCCGCCGGCTCGCCGCGGTGAAGGCCGAGTACGACCCCGACAACGTCTTCCGCTTCAACCACAACATCACGCCGGCCGGAGCCTGAACCGGCGGGCCGCTACCTGAGCGCGGCGATCACCTCCTTCGCCGCGCGCTCGCCCTCGGTCGCGCCGCCTTCCATGAAGCCCTGGAAGTCGTAGCTGCAGTGCTCGCCGCCGATGTGGATGTTGCCCTGCGCGGTGCCCTCGTAGCCGGCGTACCGGTGGAGGTAGCCCACCGGCCAGTACGAGTAGGCGCCGAGCGAGTACGGGTTGAGGTGCCACGCGGACAGCTGGGCGCGGCCGGTCCAGGCCCGGGACGTGCCCGGGAAGAAGGCGTCGACGTCCTTGAGGTAGCGGGTGGCGAGGTCCCGTACGTACGGGTCGGACTCGAAGTCGAACGGCCCTGCCGGGGCGAGGGACTTGGCGAGGGTGCCGCCGCCGTACTGGAGGAGGATGCCGCCGGTGCCGCCCTGGACCTTGGTGGTGTCCCAGGTCTGCTGCACCTCGCTGTCGGTGAAGCAGTCGCCGGAGGAGACTCCGGGCCAGGGGCCGGTGCCGCGCCAGGGGCGGGTGGCGAACTGCATGTTGAGCTTGGTGCAGTAGCCCATGCGGGCGTCCCGCAGCAGGTTCGTCATCAGCGGGTCGAAGCCGGCCCGGCTGAGGTCGAGCCGCTGGAGGATCGGCAGCGGCACGCACAGGATCGTGTGGTCGGCGGTGACGGTGCGGGTGGTGCCCGCCTCGGTGAAGGTGAGCGTCTGGGTGCCGTCGGAGTTGGCCCGTACGGCGTCGAGCGACCAGCCCATGCGCAGGGTGCCGGGGTTCAGCGCCCCGGCGATGGCGTTCGGAAGGCGGTCGTTGCCGCCGACGATGTGGTAGCGCTCGTTGGACAGGCCCCAGATGTTGAAGTTGCCGGGATTGGTCTGATAGCCCATCAGCAGGACGAGGGCGAGCGAGGACTGGTCGACGGTGTCCGCGCCGTACTCGACGTTGTAGGCGACGTCGAAGAGGCGGCCGAGCGGTGAGGTGTGCCCGCCGGGGACGCGGCTCTCGATCCAGTCGTACAGCGTCATGGTGTCGAGGGCGGTGCCGGTGGGCGTGGTCTGGTTCCACTTCACCTCGCCCGCGTCGAGCAGGTCGCGGTGGAGCTGCTGGTAGACGGCGTTGAAGTCCTCGTCGGCCCGGGCGCGCGGGTAGTAGCCGCCGTTGAACCAGAGGACCTCCTCGGCGCCGTTGGGCCCGCCGCCGAGGAAGTCCTCGGTGGCGAGGCCGAAACGGCGACAGAGCTCCAGCATCTTCTTGTGGCTGGTGTCGATGAGCTCGCCGCCGATCTCGGAGGTCTGCCCGTACGCCCAGTGCTCGCGCTGGCTGTACATCCGGCCGCCGACCCGGCCGGGGTTGGCCTCGTAGAGCACGGGGCTGAGGCCGGCGTCCTGGAGGGTGAGGGCCGCGGTGAGGCCGGCGATGCCGGCGCCGACGACGGCGACCCGGGCGGGGGTGGCGGCGCGGGCGGCGGCCGGGGCGGCGACGGCGGTGCCCGCGGAGACGGCGATGCCCGCGGCGGCGGCGTACTTGAGGAGGGTGCGGCGCCCGAGGGCGTCGCTTCGCATCTCCCGCAGTTCGGCGACGGGGAGGTGGAGCCGTCGGGCGTCGGCGTGCTCGGCGGCGAGGCGCTTCAGGAGGTGCATCGGGTTGGTGCGTGCCATGGGGCGCTCCTGGAGGGGAGGTGTCAGCTGGTGCGGGTCAGCTGGTGAGGTGTCAGCTGTGCGCTGCCGGTGCGGGGCTTGGCGTGCTGCTTTCGTCGGTGCGCTCGGCGGCGTCCTCCAGGACGATCCGGCCGATGATCTCGTAGCGCTCGGGGCGCCGGAGCCTGAGGTACCAGCCGAGGCCGAGGCCGCCGACGAAGACGGCGCCGACGGTCCACGGGATGGCCTTGAAGAACAGCGAGTCGGCGGCGAGACCCGCCGCGGTCTCCATGTTCATGACCAGGAGGACGACGACCGCGATCATGCCGATGCCGCCGAGGAGCGGCGCGGTGAAGGTCTTGAACCAGTGCCGGTCCTCGGGGTGGTTCTTGCGGAAGTAGCCGATGACGGCGAACGAGCAGAGCGTCTGCACGATGAGGATCGCCATCGTTCCGAGGATCGCGAGCAGCGTGTAGAGGTGGATGTACGGGTCCTGGCCGGTCAGCCAGAAGGCACCGACGAGGATCACGGCGATCACGCTCTGCACGAAGGAGGCGATGTACGGGGAGCCGTGCCGCGCGTGGGTGCGGCCGAGCGCCGGGTGCAGGAAGCCCTCGCGGCCGATGGCGTAGAGGTAGCGGGACGCGCACTGGTGGAATGCCATGCCGCAGGCGAAGGAGCCGGTGAGCAGCAGCCACTGGAAGGCGTCGACGGCCCAGCCGCCGATGAAGGACTTCGTGGGCGCGAAGAACAGGTCGAGCGGCGCGGCGGACGCGGCCAGCTTGACCGAACCGGCCAGGCCGTTGCCGGCGATGGTCATCCACGACACGTAGATGTAGAAGAGGCCGACGCCGACGACGGAGATGAGCGTGGCGCGCGGGATGACCCGCTTGGGGTCGCGCGACTCCTCCCCGTACATCGCGGTCGACTCGAAGCCGACCCACGACCAGAAGGCGAAGAAGAGGCCGAGGCCGGCGGAGGCGCCGGTGAAGGCGTTCTTCGGGTTGACCGGCGAGGCGGGGATGCCGTCGGGGCCGCCGCCGGCGATCAGGACGGCGGTGGCGACGGCGAAGAGGACCGCGATCTCGGCGACCAGCATCACGCCGAGCGCCTTGGCGGTGAGGTTGATGTCGAAGTACGACAGGACGGCGGTGACCGCGAGCATCACGGCCGCGTACCCGATCCACGGCAGGTCCACGCCGAGCTGGGCGGCCACGGTCGTCTTGGCGAAGTAGGCGAAGACGCCGACGATCGAGGCCTCGAAGACGATGTACGCGAGGACGGCGAGCATGCCGGAGGCCATGCCGGCGATCCGGCCGAGGCCGTGCGAGATGTAGCCGTAGAAGGCGCCGGCGGCGGTGATCCGCTTGGCCATGGCGACATAGCCGACCGAGAAGACGGTCAGGACGACGGTCGCGAAGAGATAGCCGGCGGGGGCGCCGGTGCCGTTGCCGAAGCCGACGGCTATGGGGAGGTTGCCGGTCATCGCGGTGATCGGCGCGGCGGTGGCGACCGCCATGAAGACGACGCCGACGAGGCCGACCGAGTTCGCCTTGAGCCGCTGGACCTGAGGGGCCTGCTGCCCGGCCGGGGTGGACCCGGGCGGGGCCGGCGCTGGGGTGGAGTTCTCTGCCATGGCGCGAGAGCATCCTCTTGAGTGATGTAGGCCACAATCGACATCCGGTCGCACAATTCGCGCCAGGGAGCGACGAGTTGTCGCCTGCGTGTACGAACTGTCCGCCCCGTTAACCTCGTGGTGATGTCGCGGTGACGGCTTCGGCGGGTAGCGTCCGCCCATGTCCATGGAAAGTCAGGGCGGGATCACCGTGCAGCGGGCGCTGGAACTCCCGGGGCTGCGCAGCGGACTCCCCGAGGTCGTCGCGGGCGCCGACCGGCTGCACCGCACCGTGCGCTGGGTGCACGCCGGCGAGGTGCCGAACATCGCGTCGCTGCTCAAGGGCGGCGAGCTGCTGCTCACGACCGGCATGGGGCTCGGCACCCGCCCGGCGGAGCAGCGCGCCTTCGTGCGGCGGCTCGCGGAGCGGGGCATCGCCGCGCTGGTGGTGGAGCTGGGCCCGCGGTTCGCGCGGTTGCCCGCGACGATCGTCGAGACGGCGAGGACGGCGGGCCTGCCCCTCGTCCAGCTGCACCGCGAGGTGCCCTTCGTCGCCGTGACGGAGGAGATCCACACCGAGATCGTCAACGGCCACTACGCCCTGCTCCGGCAGGCCGAGGAGGTCCACCGGCAGTGCACCGAGGCGCTGCTCGGCGGCGGCGGGGTGCCGCAGGTGCTGCGGATCCTGGCGGACTTCGCGCTCAACCCGGTGTTCCTGGAGACCGCGGACGGTCAGCTCCTTTACGCGGCGGGCACCGAGTCCGAGCCCGCCGACCCGCTCCAGGTCTGGGACGGGCTGCGCGGGCAGCGGGCGGCGCGGGAGTCGGGGCCGCCGACGGGGGCGGTGCTCGTGGACGTGCCGGGCGGAGGCCCGGGCAGCTCGTCGGTGCGCGCCCGTCTGGTGCTCCTTGCCGTCTCCTCTCCCCTCTCCCCCGTCCACCGGATGGCCGCGGAGCGGGCCGCGGGGCTGCTGGCCGTCGTGCTGATGCAGGCCCGCCAGGAGGAGGAGCTGGCCGCGCGCGGCCGGGGCGACTTCCTCACCGACCTCGCCGAGGGCCGGATCGCGGCGGAGGACGCGCCGGCGCAGGCCCGGGTGCTGGGCTTCAAACCGGGCGACGGCCCGCTGCTCCCCGTCGTGATGCGGCTCGCCTCCGAGCTCTCCCCGTCGGGCAACTGGGCGCTGCTCGCGCGGGCGGTCCTCGAAGAGCTCTCCGCGGTCGGCGTCCCGGTGCTGCTGGGCGTCCGCCCGGTGGAGGGCCGGGTGCCGCTGCTGCTCGGCCTGCGCTCGGAGTCCGAGCGCACGGCGGTCGCCGACCGCGTCGCCGCCGCGCTGCGCGCCGGCGTGGAGCGGGCCGGCCTGGAACGCGCGGGCGTCCACCCCCCGGTCGTCGTGGTCGGCGTCGCCGGCGGCTGGGCGGCGGCCTCGGCGGGCCTCCGCCACGCGGCGGAGACCGCGACGGCGGCCCAGGGCCTGAGCGACCTCCCCTGGTACGACGCCCGCCGCCTCGACACGGACCTGCTCCTGTGGCGCCTCCGCGACCACCCGGACCTCGCCGCCTTCGTCGACCGCGCCATCGGCCCCCTCCGCGACCACGACCGCACCTCCCGGCCGCCCCTCCTGCCCACCCTGGAGACCTACCTGGCCCACGCGGGCCGCAAGGCCGAAACCGCCCGCGAACTCCACCTCAACCGCCAGACGCTCTACAACCGCCTGGCGAGGATCTCGGAACTCCTGGGCACGGACCTCGACGACCCCCAGACGGTACTCGCGCTGAGCCTGGCGCTGAGGGCGAGGCGGCATACGGGGTAGGGGAGGAGGACCGGGGGGACTCGCCGCCAAGGGCGCCGTCCCGTCAGCGCCCCGTCAGCTCGTCGTACACGCTCAGTACATGCGCCACCGTCTCGTCCTCCGTCGGCCATGTCCTCGCCTGTACGCGCCCCGCCGCAGCCAGGTCCATCCGCCGGTCGGTGTCGTCCAGGAGCCCGCGCACGGCCCGCGCCATGGCGGCGGCGTCCCCGTACGGCACGAGCTCCGCCGCGTCCCCCACCAGCTCCGGGACTCCGCCCACCGCCGTCGCGACGAGCGGCACGCCGAGCCGCAGCGCCTCCTGGGCCAGCAGGGAGCGGGCCTCCCAGCGTGAGGGAAGCACCGCGACGTCCGCCGCGGCGAGCAGCTCGGCGACGTCGTCGCGGCGCCCGATGAGCCGGACTCCCAGCGCCTCCGTCTCGATCCGCCGCTGGAGCGCGGCCCGTTCGGAGCCTCGCCCGCGATGACGAGCAGCGGCTGCGGGTCCAGGTCCCGCCAGACCCGCGCCGCGTCGAGCAGCATCCCGTACCCCCGTCCCGGCTCCAGCGCGCCGACGGCCATCAGCAACGGCCGGTCGACGGCGCCGAGTTCGGCGCGGGCCTTGCCGTCGTGGAGACAGACGGGCGCGCGGCAGGCGGGAACGGTGACGGGGGCGAGGCGCGCGTCGCGGGCGCCGCGGCGGCGGGCGCGGTCGACGAGTTCGGAGGAGGTGCCGAGGACGACGGCCGCCGCCCGCGCGGCCCTTCGCTCCAGGAGCCGTACGAGCCGGGCGCGGGCCCCGGCGAGCTGGCTGCGGGTGTGCCAGGTGGTGACGAGCGGGGTGCGCGGCCCGGGGCCGCCGGACAGCGCGAGCGAGGCCCGGACGGAGGCGTCGAGGTTGTGCGCGTGGACCACGTCGGCGCCGATGCAGGCGTTGCGCAGCGCGCCGACGCTCGCCACGGGCACGAAGCGTGCGCCGGCGCCCGCGAAGTCGTAGACGTGGTCGAGTTCGGGCGGAGCGCACACGGTCACCCGCACGCCCCTCGCCACGAGCCCCGAGGCAAGTGATCTGACGTGGGCGCTGCTTCCCGCGCTGCCGCCGCCCAGCACTTGGACCGTACGGAGCTGTGTCACGCGCCCAAGGATGCCAGTCCGTACGCACGTTCCGGCACCGAAGTGACGTCGTTGCCGTGTCGGCGACCCCAACTTACCGACCGGGATCACTCACGCGAGTGAAGATCGCCGAAACTCTCCGTACGCGGCGGCCGCGAGCAGCCCGGCCGCGTGAACGGCTAGCCCGGCCCGCCCGTTGGACACGGCGACGGCCGTGCCGACGGCCGCGCCGAGGGCGTGGGCGCCGGTGTCGCCGAGCATGGTCCGCTCGGCCAGGTCGTCGGCGAGCACGGCCGCGACGGCGCCCATGGGTGCGGCGGCGACCGGCGTGCGCAGCAGCCCGGGCGCCGCGAGCCCGAGCACGACGAGCCCGGCCCGCCCCGGCCGTACGTCCACCAGGTTGACGAGATGCGCGGCCCCCGCGACGACGACGCCGGCGAGCACCTTGTCGACCGCCCGCTCCTTGAGCACCGCCCCGGCCACGAGCCCGGCGGCGCCGATCCCGAACAGCTTGACGGCCCCGCTGGTCACCTCGCCGTCCCGCAACGCCGCCAGATGCGCCCGGAACCCGCGCCGGTGGTCCCCGTACGCATCGTCGTACGCCCCGCACGCCCCCGCGGCGAGCACCGCGAGCGCCCCGACCGGGCTCCCGCCGGCGGCCGTCCCGGCCGCGGCCCCGAGCGCGGTCGCCGGCCCCGCGTACAGACCGACGGCCCGCCCGGCGTGGTTGGTCCGCTCCCACCGCGGATCACGCAGCCGCCGCAGCCCTTCGTACGCGACGCGGGCCACGCCGGCGGCCACGGTGAGGGAAGCGGCCCTGCCGCGTGTCCTGATCATGGCGGTCAGCCTAATGACGAGTCAGTGGCGGCTGCCACGCTGTCGAGGAGAGGCCGAACCGGGCGAACCCGGGCAGCGGCAGCGGATCAGCCGTCGGCGCGCGCCGCCGCCAGCAGTTCCTCGGCGTGCGCCCGCGCCGTCTCGGAGTCCTCCTGGCCGGCGAGCATCCGGGACAGTTCGCGGACCCGCTCCTCGCCCTCCAGGACGGTGACGCCCGAGCGCGTGACGGAGCCGTCGTTGGTCTTCTCGACCAGCAGCTGGCGGTCGGCGAAGGCCGCCACCTGCGGCAGGTGGGTGACGACGACGACCTGCGCGGTCTTGGCGAGCTTGGCGAGCCGGCGGCCGATCTCGACCGCCGCCTTGCCGCCGACGCCCGCGTCGACCTCGTCGAAGAGATACGTCGGCACCGGATCCGTACCGGCGAAGACGACCTCGACGGCGAGCATCACCCGGGACAGCTCACCGCCCGACGCGCCCTTGGCGATCGGCCGCGGCGGCGCACCCGGGTGCGGGGCGAGCAGCAGCTCGACCTCGTCGGCGCCGGACGGGGTGTACGCGACCCGGCGGCCGCCCACCTCGACGCCGTCCGGGTCCTCGGTCTGCCGGATCGCGAACGACACCCGTGCGTGCGGCATGGCGAGCGAGGCCAGTTCGGCGGTGACGGCCTCGGCGAACCGGTCGGCCGCCTCCGTACGCGCGTCGGTGAGCCGTTGGGCCAGCGCCGACAGCTCGTCGCGCAGCCGGTCGCGCTCGGCGGTCAGCTCCTCGATGCGCTCGTCGTCGCCGTCGAGCTCGGTGAGCCGGGTCGCGCTCTGCTCGGCCCACGCGAGCACGGCCGCGATGTCCTCGCCGTACTTGCGGGTGAGCTGGGTGAGCGCGGCGCGCCGTTCCTCGACGGCGGCGAGCCGGATCGGGTCGGCGTCGAGGTCGTCGGCGTACCCGGCGAGTTCCCCGGCCACGTCCGCCAGCAGGATGGAGATCTCCCCCATCCGCTCGGCGAGCGCGGCCAGCGCCGGATCGTGCGCCCGTACGGCCTCCAGGGCGCGGCCCGCGCCCGCGACGAGCGTCGTCGCGTCCACGGCCTCCGGGTCCTCGGGCTGCCCGGCGAGCGCCGCGTGCGCGAGCGCGGCGGCGGACGCCAGCGCCTCGGCGTGCCCGAGCCGCTCCGCCTCGGCGGCCAGCTCCACGTCCTCGCCGGGCCGCGGCTCCACCGCCTCGATCTCCCCGAGCCCGAAGCGCAGCAGATCCGCCTCCTGCGCCCGCTCCCGGGCCCGCGTGGTGATCTCCTCCAGCTCGGCGCTGACGGCCCGCAGCCGCTTGTACGCCTCCGTGTACGCGGCCAGCGGCACGGACACCGCGTCGCCCGCGTACCGGTCGAGCGCCCCGCGCTGCCGGGCCGGCTTCAGCAGGCCCTGCTGGTCCGTCTGGCCGTGCACGGCCACCAGCTCGTCGGCGAGCTCCGCGAGCACGCCCACGGGCACGGACCGGCCGCCCAGGTGCGCACGGGAGCGTCCTTCGGCGGACACGGTACGGGTGACGAGCAGCGCGCCCTCGTCGAGCTCCGCCCCCGCCTCCTCGGCCCGCGCCACGACCGGCGCGCCCGGCGGCAGCGTGATGCGCCCCTCGACGACGGCCGACCCCGCCCCGATCCGCACGAGCGCCGGATCGGCGCGCCCGCCGAGCAGCAGCCCGAGGCTGGTCACGACCATGGTCTTGCCCGCACCGGTCTCGCCGGTCACCGCGGTGAACCCGGGCGACAGCTCGACGACGGCGTCGTCGATGACACCCAGCGACCGTATCCGCATCTCCTCCAGCACGCCCCAGACCATACGAGGTTTTCCCCGCCTGGTGCCACGTCGCCCCTCCCCCGCGGCGAATGCGCTGGTCGGCGACGTGACGCGTGCCTCTTCGGATGCCGGCTCGTTGACCCCTGCGGCTCCCTGCCGCGGCGGGGACGGCCCGCTCCCGCCCGGGTGGGACGGGATACGGACGGGGTGCCGCCGCGCCGGGCGTGCCTGGCGGGACGGCTCTGGTGCTCCCCGCGCGTGCGGGGAGCGACGTGCGCCCGCGACCGGGCACGGTGCCGGGCCACGCGGGCCCGGCACCGGTCAGTGCGGCGCCCCCCGCCACCCCGACACCGGCAGGGCGAACTTCGCGACCAGCCGGTCCGTGAAGGACGCGTGGTGGAGGCGGGCCAGCCGGACCGGGATCGCGCCGCGGCGGATCTCAACGCGGGCACCGGCCGGGAGTTCCACCGTGCGGCGGCCGTCGCACCACAGGACGCCGTGCGGGGTGTGCGGTTCCACCTCGACGGCGAGGACCGAGTCGGGGGTGGTGACGAGCGGCTTGGCGAACAGCGCGTGCGCGCCGATCGGGACCATGAGGAGCGCCTCGACCTCGGGCCAGACGACCGGGCCGCCGGCGGAGAAGGCGTACGCGGTCGAGCCGGTCGGGGTCGCGCAGATGACGCCGTCGCAGCCGAAGCCGGTCACCGGACGTCCGTCGATGGCGAGGACGACCTCCAGCATCCGTTCCGGGGACACCTTCTGCACGGCGGCCTCGTTGAGCGCCCAGTCGCGGTGCAGCACGTCGCCGTTCTCGTACACGGCGACGTCGAGCGTCATCCGCTCCTCGACCTCGTACGCCCGCGTGACGACCCGGTCGACGACCTTGTCGAGGTCGTCGCGCTCGGCCTCGGCGAGGAAGCCGACCCGGCCCAGGTTGACGCCGAGCATCGGCACGCCGGAGGCCCGGGAGAACTCGGCGCCGCGCAGCAGCGTGCCGTCGCCGCCGAGGACGACGAGGAGTTCGCAGCCGTCGAGCGCGTCGGGGCAGCCCTCCGGGACCTGCTCGACGGACGGCGGCAGCGGCAGGTCGGCCGCCTCCGCCGCCAGGACGCGAACGCCCAGGCCACTGCGCAGCAGGCCGAGGACGACGAGTTCGGCGCTGCGCACGGCGGCCGGCCGGCCGGTGTGCGCGAGCAGGAAGACGGTACGGCTCCCGTCCCCGGTCCCGGTTCCGTCCCCGTCAGTCCGCCTGCTCTCGGCGTTTCCGGTGTTTTCGGTTGACGTGCTCGAAGGTGTGCTCAACGAGGTCCTTCCGCCACAGCGCGGTCGACTTCCGCCGGATCGAGGGCGGGCGCCCCGGCCCGCAGCCACAGAAAGTACTCGACGTTGCCGGACGGGCCGGGCAGCGGGCTCGCGGTGACGCCGACGACACCGAGGCCGAGCTCGCCGGCCCGCCGGGCCACGTCCTTGACGGCGTCGGCGCGCAGTTCGGCGCTGCGCACCACACCGCCCGAACCGAGCCGCTCCTTGCCGACCTCGAACTGCGGCTTGACCATGAGCACCAGGTCCGCGTCGGGCGCGGTGCAGGCGACCAGGGCGGGCAGCACGAGCCCGAGCGGGATGAAGGAGAGGTCGCCGACGACGAGGTCGACGGGGATGCCGTCGATGTCGTCGAGGGTCATCTCCCGCACGTTGGTGCGGTCCTTGACGGTGACCCGCTCGTCGCTCTGCAGCGACCAGGCCAACTGCCCGTAGCCGACGTCGACGGCCACGACATGGGCGGCGCCGGCGCGCAGCAGCACGTCGGTGAAGCCGCCGGTGGACGCGCCCGCGTCGAGCGCGCGCCGGCCCTCGACCCGCAGCCCCTGCGGCACGAACGCGGCGAACGCGCCGGCCAGCTTGTGGCCGCCGCGCGACACGTAGTCGGGGTCGGTGTCGTCCTGCGCGACGACGATGGCCGCGGCGGTCTCGACCTGGGTGGCGGGCTTGGTGGCGACGGTCTTGCCGACGGTCACCCGACCCGCGGCGATCAGCTGGCTGGCGTGCTCGCGCGACCGCGCCAGCTTGCGCCGTACCAGCTCGGCGTCGAGACGGCGGCGTGCCGGTCCTGCCACGTTCGGTTCAGCTCCTGTTGTCGTACGGACGGGGTGCGGGGGCGGGCGCGGCGTCGAGCGCGGTCAGCTCGGCGCGCAACCCACGGTGTACATCCTCGTACACGTCGAGGTGTCCGTCCGCCGTGAGGTCGTCTGCGGCACCGAGCCGGTCGAGGAGCGCGTCGACGGCCGGGCGTCCGGTGGGCGTCCGTACGACCCCGAGCGGCGCGGGCCCGGCGGCCTCGTACGGGTCGGCTGCCTCGTGCTCCTGCGGGGCTTCGGGTGTCGCATCGCTCATGCCCCGACGCTACATCGAAGCCCTGGGGTACCGTCGACCACGATGGCGACGATCACCGAGTGCCGTGAGGCACTGAGCAGGCTTTCGGACAACCTGGCGCGGGCCGACGGCGACGTGCGCGGCGCCGCCGCGCTCGACCGCACCCTCAGCTGCCACCTCACCGACCTGGACACGACCTTCACCGGGCGCATGGCCGACGGCCGTGTCGAGGTCGAGGACACGGTCCCGGGCCCGCCCCGTGAGAAGGCGCAGATCCGCCTCCGGATGACCGGCGACGACCTGGTGGCGATGGTCGACGGCCGGCTGAACTTCGCCAAGGCGTGGGCCTCGGGCCGGGTGGGCCTGGAGGCCGGGTTCCGCGACCTGCTCCGGCTCCGCTCCCTCCTCTGAGCCGCCTGGCGGGTCCCCGAGCCCTGAGCCCCTCTGGAGCCCACGAGCCCCTGAGCCGGCGAGCCTCTGAGCCGCCTAGCGGGACTGCAGTGCGGGCCTCCGGGCCTTCCGGCCCGCCGGCACGACCAGCGGCGTCCCCGTCTCCGGGTCCTCGATGACCTGGCAGCGCAGCCCGAAGACGTGCTCGACCAGCTCGGCCGTCACGACCTCGCCCGGCGGGCCCTCGGCGACGACCTCGCCGCCGCGGCAGGCGATGAGGTGGGTGGCGTACCGGGCCGCGTGGTTGAGGTCGTGCAGGACGGCGACGAGCGTGCGGCCCTGGGTCTCGTGGAGCTCGGCGCACAGGTCGAGGATGTCGATCTGGTGCTGGATGTCGAGGAACGTCGTCGGCTCGTCGAGCAGCAGCAGCGGCGTCTGCTGGGCGAGGGCCATCGCGATCCAGACCCGCTGCCGCTGGCCGCCGGACAGCTCGTCGACGTACCTCTCGGCGAGTTCGGCGACGCCCGTCGCTGCCATCGACTCCTGGACGACCCGCTCGTCCTCGGGCGACCACTGCCGCAGCAGCCCCTGGTGCGGGTAGCGGCCGCGGGCGACCAGATCGGCGACGGTGATCCCGTCGGGCGCGACGGAGGACTGCGGAAGCAGCCCGAGGGTCCGGGCGACCTGCTTCGCGGGCATCGAGTGGATCGCCTGGCCGTCCAGCAGCACCCGCCCCCGCGTCGGCTTGAGCATCCGGGACAGCGCGCGCAGCAGCGTGGACTTGCCGCAGGCGTTGGGGCCGACGATGACGGTGAAGGAGTTGTCGGGGATCGCGACGGACAGATCGCGGGCGATGACCCGCTGGTCGTAGGCGAGCGTGACCGACTCGGCGCTCAGCCTCGGCGACTGCTGCATACCCTTGCTCCTGATCGTGTTCTCGGTGGTCGTACCCGGCCCGCTCGTACGCGCCCCGGCCCTGCCCGGCCCGGTCATACCCGCCCCGCCCTGCGCTCGCTGACGAGCAGCCACAGCAGGTAGCACCCGCCGAGCACCCCCGTCACCACACCCACCGGCAGCTGCCGCTCCCCGAACGCGTGCGTGGCGACCCAGTCGGCCACGAGCAGCACCGCCGTACCCATCAGCGCGGAGGCGGCCAGGTTCGGGCCGGGCGAGCGGGTCAGCCGGCGGGCGAGCTGGGGCGCGCTGAGGGAGACGAAGACGATGGGGCCGGCGGCGGCGGTGGCGACGGCCACGAGCAGCACGGCCGCGCCCATGAGCACGATCCTGGTCCGCTCGACCTTCACGCCGAGCGCGTACGCCGCGTCGTCGCCCATCTCGAGCATCCGCAGCGCCCGCCCGTGCCCGAGGATCAGCGGCAGCAGCACGCAGCTGACGCCGAACAGCGGCCAGAACTGGTCCCAGTCCCGCCCGTCCAGCGAGCCGGTCATCCACACCACCGCGCGCGTCGCGTCGACGAGCTGTCCCTTGGTGAGCAGGTAGTGGACGACGGCGGTGAGCATCGCGGCGGCGCCGATGCCGACGAGGACCAGGCGGTAGCCGTGCACCCCGCGCTTCCAGGCGAGCAGGTAGATCGCGACGGCCGTGACGAGTCCGCCGACGATCGCGCCGCCGGCGGCGGCCAGGGCGCTGCCCTGGAAGAGGATGATGACGACGAGCGCGCCGACCGTGGAACCCTGCCCGAAGCCGATGACGTCGGGGCTGCCGAGCGGGTTGCGGGAGATCGACTGGAAGACCGCGCCGCCGATGCCGAGCGCGGCGCCGACGAAGACGCCGACGAGGACGCGCGGCAGCCGCAGGTCCATCACGGCGAACTCCTGCACGGGCGTGCCGTTGCCGAGCAGCGTGCTGACGACGTCGCTCGGGGCGAGCGGGAAGTCGCCGCTGCCGATGAGCACGACGGCCGCGCCGAGCGAGAGGACGAGCAGGCCGAGGACGCCGAGGAGGGCGCGCGGCTCGTAGCGTACGGAGAGGCCGCCGCCCCGTGCGGTGCCGCCGGTCCGCAAGGTCTTGGTCGTCACAGCTGGGCCATCCTCTTGCGGCGGACGAGGTGGATGAAGACGGGTCCGCCGATGAGCGCGGTGACGATGCCGACCTGGAGCTCGGCGGGTCGGGTGACGACGCGTCCGATCACGTCGGAGCCGAGGAGGAGGACGGGCGCGAGCACGGCCGCGTACGGGAGGATCCAGCGCATGTCGGGCCCGGTGACCGAGCGCACGATGTACGGGACCATCAGGCCGAGGAACACGATCGGCCCGCAGGCCGCGGTCGCCGCGCCGCACATCAGCGTCACGGCCGCCATGGCGGTGATCCGGGTCCGGTTGAGGTGGGCGCCGAGGGCGCGGGCGGTGTCGTCGCCCATCTCCATGGCGTTCAGCGGCCGGGCGATGAGCAGCGCGAGGACGGCGCCGACGAGGATGAAGGGGGCGACCCGGGCGACGGTGTCGGCGTTCGCGGAGGCGAGCGAGCCGACGGTCCAGAAGCGCAGCCGGTCCAGGGCGGCGGAGTCGAGCAGCTGTACGGCGTTGACGTAGCCGTAGAGGGCGGCGGTGGCCGCGGTCCCGGCCAGTGCGAGCCGCACGGGCGTGGCGCTGCGGCTGCCGCCGAGGACGTACACCAGGACGGAGACGACGGCGGCGCCGGCGAACGCGAACCACACGTACGCGTCGATGTCCGTGATCCCGAAGAAGGCGATCGCGGAGACGACGGCGGCGGCGGCGCCGGCGTTGACGCCGAGCAGTCCGGGCTCGGCGAGCGGGTTGCGGGTGAGGCCCTGCATGACGGCGCCGGACAGGCCGAGGGCGAGTCCGACGAGCAGCCCGAGCAGGGTGCGGGGCACCCGGAGGTCGTGGATGACGACGTCGTTGCGGATGCCGCTGTTGTGGAACAGGCCGTGCCACACGTCGGCGAGCGGCACCGGCTTGGCACCGATCATGATGCTCAGGACACAGACCAGCAGCAGGACCCCGACGGCCGCGACCAGACCCACGGCCCGCAGCGAGTTGCGGCGCGCCGGTTTCCGGTCAGGGCCGGTCGGCTCCGCGCTCGCACGGGAGGGACTCTCGACCAACACGAGGTTAGGTTAGCCTACCCTGATCGCCGGTACGAGACGGGGGGCGCCCTCCCGAGGGGGCGTACGGCCCGGGGCCACGCCCCCTCGGGCCTGCGGCCCGGGAGTCAGGCCCCGAGCCCGCACCAGACGGGGGCGCCCTCCCGGGGATACGGCCGCGGGGTTACGCCCCCGAGCCCGCACCCCGCGCGCATCGCTCACACCAGGCCGAGCCGCTCCAGCGCCTTCGTCGCGTCCAGGCCGCACGCCCCGGCGCGCGCCTCCGTCCAGGCCGCCGCGCACAACGCCCTTACCCCGTCCAGCGGATCAAGAGCACCGGCCGCATCCGCCCCGTCCCCGTCCGCGGTGGTGTCGAGCAGCAGCGCTCCCCCGCTCACCGACGCCGTCCAGCCGCCGCACCAGAACGCGCCGTCCCCGCCGTCGGCCACCTCCGGCTGCGGCACGAGCAGCCCCCGCAGGTCCGCCGCCACATAGGTCGGCCGGTGCTCCGGCACCGCCGCCAGCAGCCGCGCCACGTCCGTCACCCCGGTCAGCACCAGCAGCGAGTCGACGCCGCCGTTGAAGGCCCCCTCGATGTCCGTGTCCAGCCGGTCCCCGACCACCAGCGGCCGCTCGGCCCCGGTCCGCAGCACCGTCTCGCGGTGCATCGGCGGCAACGGCTTGCCCGCGACCTTCGGCTCGGCACCCGTCGCGATCCGGACAACCTCGATCGCCGCGCCGGTGCCCGGCCCGATCCCCCGCGCGGTGGGCACCGTCAGATCGGTGTTCGACGCGTACCACGGCAGCCCGCGCCCCACCGCGTAACTCGCCTCCGCGAACCGGCTCCACGGCGTCTCCGGGCCCCCGTAGCCCTGCACCACCGCCACCGGGTCGTCGTCCGCCGACTCCACCGGCACCAGGCCCCGCTCGAGCAGCGCCACCCGCAGCCCCTCGCCGCCGATCAGCAGGATCCGCGACCCCGGCGGCACCTCGTCGGCCACCAGCCGGGCCACCGCCTGCGCCGAGGTGATCACGTCCGCCGGCCCCGTCGGCAAGCCCAGCTCCGTCAGATGCGCCGCCACCGTGTCCGGCGTCCGCAGCGCGTTGTTGGTGACGTAGGCCAGGTGCATCCCGCCCCCGCGGGCCGCCTCAAGGGCCTCGACGGCGTACGGGATCGCGTTCCCGCCCGCGTAGTAGACGACCCCGTCCAGGTCGAGCAGCGCCGTGTCGTACGCCTCGCTCAGCGCGCGCGCACTGCCACCCGGCCGGTTCCTGCTCTGACGCCCCTGGCCGAATCCCGTCATCGTCATGTACTCCTCACATCGCCCAGGCAAATCCCCGCTCCCCCGATCATCGCTCATGGCCACCGCCCACATACGATGACGAGATGAACACCTCAGGTCACGCGGCCGACGACGTCCGCGCCCCCGGTCTCCGCCTGAGCCCCTTCCGGGGCCTCAGGTACGTCCCCGAACGGGTCGGCAGCCTCGCCGCCGTGACCTCCCCGCCGTACGACGTGGTCGTACGGCCCGACGGACTGCACCACCTGGAGTCCCTCGACCCGCACAACATCGTCCGGCTGATCCTCCCGCAGGCCATCACCGCCGGCACCCGGCACCGCAAGGCCGCCGTGACGCTCGACCGCTGGCTCGCCGACGGCATCCTCGCCCCGGACCCCGAACCCGCGCTCTACGTCTACGAGCAGCAGGGCGAAGGCATCCTCCAGCGCGGCCTCATCGGCGCCCTCGAACTCTCCACCCCCGACGAGGGCATCGTCCTCCCCCACGAGGACGTCATGCCGCACGTCGTCGAGGACCGCGCCGCCCTCATGCGCACCACGGCCGCCAACCTGGACCCGCTGCTCCTCACCTACCGCGGCGACGGCGACGGCGCGGGAGCCGTCGTCGACCGCGTCGCCGAGCGCGAGCCGCTGCTCTGCACGACCACCGAGGACGGCATCCGGCACCGCCTCTGGGCGGTCACCAACCCGGCCGACCTCACCGCCGTCGCCACCGAACTCGCCCGCCACCAGGCCCTCATCGCCGACGGCCACCACCGGTGGGCCACCTACCTCCGGCTGCGCGACGAGCACGCCGCGCCCGGCCCCTGGAACCACGGCCTGGTGCTGCTCGTCGACACCGTCCGCTACCCGCTGCGGGTCCGCGCCATCCACCGCCTGCTCAGCCGGCTCCCGGTCGCCGACGCGCTCGCCGCCGTCGGCGACAGCTTCCGCGTCACCCGGATAGACGGCCCGCTGTCCGCCGCCCAGGAGGCCCTGGCCGCCGCGGCCGACGCGGGCAACGCCTTCGTCCTCGCCGGCGACGGCGCCTTCCACCTCCTCGACCGCCCCGACCCGGAGCTCCTCGCCCGCACGGTCCGCGGCGACCGCCCCGAGCTCTGGCGCACCCTGGACGCCACCGTCCTGCACGCCGCCCTCCTCGACCACGTCTGGCACATCCCGGACGACCCCGAGGACATCGCCTACATCCACGACACGGCCGCCGCCGTCGCCCAGGCCGAGCGCCGCGGCGGCACGGCGGTCCTGATGCACCCGGTGAAGGAGGAGGTCGTACGGGACCTGGCCCGCCAGGGCGTCACGATGCCCCGCAAGTCGACCTCGTTCGGCCCGAAGCCGGCGACGGGCCTGGTGCTGCGGAGCCTGGCGCTGGACTGAGCCTCCTGGACATCCGGATACCTGGATACCTGGATACGCCGAAGGGCGGCACCCCTGGTGGGGTGCCGCCCTTCGTATGTGCGCGATGTGCGCGATGACGCGATGTGCGCGGAACGTCAGCTCTTGCTGTCGTCCTCGGTGCCCTCGGCGCCCTCGGTCTCCTCGCCCTGGGCGTCCTCCTGGACGTCCTCGTCGTCCGAGTCGTCGAAGGCGTCGACGAACTCGACGCCGTCCAGCTCGGCAAGGCGGTCGGAGGCGTCCGTGGAGCCGTCCTTGTCGGCCTCGAGGGCCTTGGCGAACCACTCGCGGGCCTCCTGCTCGCGGCCGGCCGCGAGCAGCGCGTCGGCGTACGCGTACCGCAGGCGCGCCGTCCACGGGTGGTTGGCGCTGGACGCCAGCTCGGGGCTCTGCAGGGTCACGATGGCCGCGTCGAGCTGGCCCATGTCCCGACGGGCGCCGGCGGCCACGAGCCGCATCTCGACCTGCCCGGCCTTGTCCAGCTTCTGCACCTCGGGCTCACCGGCCATCGCGAGGGCCCGCTCCGGCCGGCCCAGACCGCGCTCGCAGTCCGCCATGACGGGCCACAGCTCCACGCTGCCAGTCATCCGCCGGGCGGCCCGGAACTCGGCCAGCGCCTCGGAGTACTTCTGCGTCGCGTACGCGGCGAAGCCGGCCGCCTCACGGACGGCGGCGACACGGGACGCGAGACGCAGCGCGATGCGCGAGTACTCGTACGCCTTCTCCGGCTCGTCGTCGATCAGCTGGGCGACCATGACGAGGTTGCGGGCGACGTCCTCGGCCAGACCCTTGGGCAGGCTCATCAGCTCCTGCCGCACGTCCGGGTCGATCTCCTCACCGGTGACCTCCGGCGGGATCGGCAGCCGCTTCAGCGGCGCCCGGTCCCCGCGGTCCTCACGGCGGAACGACGGACGGTCGTCCCGGCCCCGGTAGCCGCCCCGGTCGTCACGACCCCGGTAGCCACCGCCACGGCTGTCGTCCCGGCGGTCGTCACGACGCGGGTACGACGGACGGTCGTCCCGCCCACGGAACCCGCCGCCACCACGCCGGTCGTCCTCACGCCGCGGCCCACGGGGCCGGTCGTCACGGCGGTCATCGCGGCGATCGTCCCGACGGTCGTCGCGACGCGGGTACGACGGGCGGTCATCGCGGCGGTCGTCACGGCGGTCGTCACGACGCGGGTACGAGGGACGCTCGTCGCGGCCGCGGTAGCCGCCACCACGGTTGTCATCGCGCCGGTCATCACGACGGGGGTACGACGGACGGTCATCGCGGCGGTCATCCCGCCGGTCGTCACGGCGGTCGTCGCGACGCGGGTACGAGGGACGCTCGTCACGGCGGTCATCGCGCCGGTCGTCACGACGGGGGTACGACGGACGGTCGTCACGGCGGTCATCGCGGCGGTCGTCACGGCGGTCGTCGCGACGCGGGTACGAGGGACGGTCATCGCGGCCGCGGTAGCCGCCGCCACGGTTGTCGTCACGCCGGTCATCACGACGGGGGTACGACGGACGGTCGTCACGGCGGTCATCGCGCCGGTCGTCACGACGGTCGTCACGACGCGGGTACGAGGGACGCTCGTCGCGGCCGCGGTAGCCGCCACCACGGTTGTCGTCACGCCGGTCATCCCGACGCGGGTACGACGGACGGTCGTCACGGCGGTCATCGCGACGGTCGTCACGGCGGTCGTCGCGACGGAAGCCACCGCCGCGGTTGTCGTCCCGGCGGTCGTCACGGCGGTCGTCGCGACGGTCATCACGGCGCGGGTACGAGGGACGGTCATCGCGGCCTCGGTAGCCGCCACCGCCACGGTTGTCGTCACGACGCGGCCCACGGAAGCCGCCCCGGTCGCCACCGTCGCGGCGGCGCGGCTCACGCTCCGGACGGTCGTCGGGAGAGTTGGTGGACATCGACGTGACTCCTGTCTTCGGGTACTGCAGTCATTCTCGCGCAGCCGGCACACCGCCGCGCGTTCCAACAAATTCAAGGAAAAACAAAAGGACCCCTGGGTCCCAGCGTGAACGCTGGGACCCAGGGGTCCTTGAAAGATTGTTCGGCGGCGTCCTACTCTCCCACAGGGTCCCCCCTGCAGTACCATCGGCGCTGAAAGGCTTAGCTTCCGGGTTCGGAATGTAACCGGGC
>NZ_JBIWPJ010000009.1:0-57964 GCF_044768205.1 Streptomyces sp. NPDC101160
GTTTCCGACTCTATCAGATCTTTCCGATCCGATTTCCTCGGTGCTTTCCGGTCCCGCTTTCCCGACTTTCGTCGTTCTTTCGGGGCCTTCCGGCGTGTCCACTACTTTAGCGGGTTTCCCTGGCGACTCATAATCGAGCCGATTGGAACAAATTTCGGTATGCCGAAATAAGCCCTGTCGGGATCCGTTGTAAGTGAGTGAGTGGCCGCTCCGGGAGACTGGAGTAAGCACTGCCCGTCTCCAGCGGCTCGGGCCACATTACTCACCCCTCGGACCCGAGTCAAGCCCAGCGCCGGCCGTGCGCTTGCGTGGCACGTGGGCCCGGTAGGGGCTCACGGTGTGGTCGCCGTCGATCCAGAAGCGCCAGGGGTGTGGGGCGCCTTCGCCGCCCACGCCGGTGCGGGGGCCGCTGCGGATGAGGTCGGGTGCGGGCGGGGTGCCGTGGAGGACGGCGAGGGGGGCGTCCGGGCCGGCGCAGACGTCGGTGCCGTTCAGGGAGCGGGCGACGTCGAGGGCCGTGGCGAGGCGGGCCGGGCCCGTCGCGAGCTCGGAGTCGTACCGCGCGGAGAGCCGGCGCTTCCGTGCCTGTTCGGCGCCCGTGCGGATCTCCCCCGCGCGGAGGAGCACTCCGCTCGCCTCGCCCTCGGGGCCGCAGACCAGGTTGAGGCAGTGCCACATGCCGTAGGTGAAGTAGACGTACGCGTGTCCGGGCGGGCCGAACATGACGGCGTTGCGTGCGGTGCGGCCGCGGAAGGCGTGCGAGCCGGGGTCGATGGCGCCCGCGTACGCCTCCACCTCGGTGAGGCGCAGCTCGATGCGGCCGTCCGGGGAGTTCCGTACGAGCGTGCGGCCGAGGAGGTCGGGGGCGACCTCCAGGACCGGGCGGTCGAAGAAGCTCCGCGGGAGCGGCGTACGGTCGGGGCTCTCGCTCATGGCGTCCGAGCGTAACGGGGAGTGGTGGGGAACCGGCTACGGTCGTCGGGCGTATGTAGGGGTCAGGACAGCGCAGGACTGACAGACGTACACAGAGACAGAGAGAAGGAGTCGTTCATGGGGTTCAAGAAGCTGCTCGCGAGCCTGGGGGCCGGCGGTGCTTCGGTGGAGACCGTGCTC
Source organism: Streptomyces sp. NPDC101160 (assembly GCF_044768205.1). Taxonomy (NCBI): domain Bacteria; kingdom Bacillati; phylum Actinomycetota; class Actinomycetes; order Kitasatosporales; family Streptomycetaceae; genus Streptomyces; species Streptomyces sp. NPDC101160. Next base: position 1,114 of record NZ_JBIWPJ010000009.1, read on the forward strand.
ACCGAGGAGAACGTCGTCCCGGGTGGCGTCGTCCAGGGTGAGGTGCGGATCCAGGGCGGTTCGGTGGCCCAGCAGATCGAGGGGCTGTCCGTCGGCCTGCAGGCGCGGGTCGAGGTCGAGAGCGGCGACTCGGAGTACAAGCAGGACATCGAGTTCGTGAAGGTGCGGCTCGGCGGTGCCTTCGAGGTGCAGGCCGGGGCGGTGCACGTGGTGCCGTTCGGTCTGGAGATCCCGTGGGAGACGCCGGTCACCGCGATCGCCGGGCAGCAGCTGCGCGGGATGCACATCGGGGTGACGACGGAGCTGGAGATCGCCCGTGCGGTGGACTCCGGTGACCTGGACCCGATCAACGTGCACCCGCTGCCGGCGCAGCAGGCGATCCTGGACGCCTTCATCCAGCTGGGCTTCCGCTTCAAGAACGCGGACATGGAGCGCGGGCACATCCGGGGTACGCGGCAGCGGCTGCCCTTCTACCAGGAGATCGAGTTCTTCGCCCCGTCGCAGTACCGGGGTCTGAACCAGGTCGAGGTCAGCTTCGTCGCGGACGACCGGGCGATGGACGTCGTCCTGGAGATGGACAAGAAGCCGGGTCTGTTCACCGAGGGCAGCGACTCGTACCGCGCCTTCCAGGTGGGGCTGCACGACTTCCACACGACCGACTGGGCGGCGTATCTGAACCAGTGGCTCGCCGAGGTCGGCGGGCGCCGCAACTGGTTCTAGGCTCGCCTTCACAAGGCCGGTCAGCGATACGGAGGTCCAGACATGGCCGAGGGCAAGAGGGCACCGCTTCCCCATGACTTCCACCCGCCGGTGGCGTCGTTCACGGTGGTGAGCGACGACGTCGTCGAGGGCGGGGTGCTGAAGGACGCTCAGGTGTACGCGGCGGGGAACACCTCGCCGCAGCTGCGCTGGGAGGGGTTCCCGGCGGAGACGAAGAGCTTCGCCGTGACGTGCTTCGATCCGGACGCGCCGACCGGCAGCGGGTTCTGGCACTGGGTGCTGTTCGACATCCCGGCGTCGGTGACGGAGCTGCCCGCGGGTGCGGGTTCGGGTTCGTTCGAGGGGCTGCCGGCGGGTGCCGTGCACGCCCGTAACGACTACGGCTCGAAGGACTTCGGCGGGGCCGCCCCGCCTAAGGGGGACGGGCCGCACCGGTACGTGTTCACCGTGTACGCGGTGGACCAGGAGAAGCTGGGTCCGGACGCCGACACCCCGCCTGCCGCGGTCGGCTTCAATCTGCGCTTCCACACGCTCGGGCGTGCGCAGCTCGTGGGTGAGTACGAGAACAGCTGAAGATTCGTTTGTTGTTTGCCCGCTTCTGGTCTTGGAGAGATCAGAAGCGGGCATCTTTCTTTGCGCGGATATTGCGTTGTCCTACCCGGCGTGCCCGGCCAGAGTTGATCCAAGCCCGGAGCCCACAAGGGGGGCTGGGCCGGCACACGGGAGGTGGGCACAATGCGGGACACGCTGGTACTGAACGCGAGCTTCGAGCCGCTTTCGACGGTCACACTCAACCGTGCGGTGGTGCTTGTCCTGCAGGACAAGGCCGTCGTGGAGCAGGAGCACCCCGGTCTGCGCGTTCGTGCCGCCGCCGTGGACATGCCGGTGCCACGGGTGATCAGGCTCTGCCGGTACGTACGGGTGCCGTTCCGAAGACAGGCCGCGTGGTCGAGGCGGGGTGTGCTGGTCCGGGACCAGCACCGGTGCGCGTACTGCGGGAAGCGCGCCACGACGGTGGACCATGTGGTGCCGCGGGCGCAGGGCGGTGGGGACCACTGGCTGAACACGGTCGCCTCGTGCGCGGAGGACAACCACCGCAAGGCGGACCGGACGCCGGAGCAGGCGGGGATGCCGCTGCTGCACCAGCCGTTCGTGCCGACTCCGCAGGACGCGATGCTGCTCGCGCTGAAGGCGGCGGAGCGGTCGGAGCTGCCGGGCTGGCTGGCCGGCCAGGCGGCGGCGTAACTCCTTCTGTTTCCGTACGACGTGCGGGCCCGTCCCTTTCCGGGGCGGGCCCGCTGCCGTGTGCGGTTGCTTCTGTGCGCGTTACCTCAGGGTGAGCTGGAGGATGGCGACGATGCCGACGGCGATGATGACGCCGCGCAGGACGGTGGGCGAGAGCCGCTTGCCGACCTTGGCGCCGATCTGGCCGCCGATGGTGGAGCCGACGGCGATGAGGAGGACGGCGGTCCAGTCGAAGTCGGCGACGAAGAGGAAGAAGACGGCGGCGATGCCGTTGACGACGGCGCCGAGGATGTTCTTGACGGCGTTGATGCGCTGCAGGCTGTCGTGGAGCAGCAGGCCCATCAGGGAGAGGTAGAGGACGCCCTGGGCGGCGCCGAAGTAGCCGCCGTACACGCTGGCGAGGAAGAGTCCGACGAGGAGGGCGGGGCCGCCGTGCGGGTGGGCCTCGGTGCCGCTGGCCTCGCGGCGGCGCTGGACGGCGGCGGCGATGCGGGGCTGGAGGACGACGAGGACCAGGGCGAGTCCGATGAGGACGGGGACGATCGCGTCGAAGGCGTCGGACGGCAGGGCGAGGAGCAGGATCGCGCCGACGAGTCCGCCGACGAGGGTCACGCCGCCGAGGCGGAGGACCCGGGCGGTCTGGCCCTTGAGTTCGCTGCGGTAGCCGATGGCTCCGCTGATGGAGCCGGAGACGAGGCCGAGGGTGTTGGAGACGTTCGCGGTGACCGGCGGCAGGCCGGTGGCGAGCAGGACGGGGAACGTGATGAGCGTTCCTGATCCGACGATCGTGTTGATGGCGCCGGCTGCGGTGCCGGCGCCGAAGACTGCCAGTGCTTCCCAGATGGACAACGCCATCTCCTTACGGGTCAGTGAGTCGCCTCCCCGCTCCGTTTGCGGCGGAGTCGAGGGGCTCGCACTGATCATGCACCAGGAAGAGGATTACGTGTACGTGTCACCCAACACCCGAACCGTCAGTCGACGGTGGGCTCTTCGCGGCGCTCGCCGCCGTCGTTCGGCGCGGAGCCCTTGGTGTTGAAGCCGGGGACGCCGGGGGCGACGTTGCCGAAGGCGCCGGAGAGGCCCTTGAGGGCGTCGCCGATCTCGCTGGGCACGATCCAGAGCTTGTTGGCGTCGCCCGCGGCGATCTTCGGCAGCATCTGGAGGTACTGGTAGGAGAGCAGCTTCTGGTCCGGGTCGCCGGCGTGGATGGCCTCGAAGACCGTGCGGACGGCCTGGGCCTCGCCCTCGGCCTTGAGCGCGGCGGCCTTGGCCTCGCCCTCGGCGCGCAGGATCGCGGACTGCTTCTCGCCCTCGGCGGTGAGGATCTGGGACTGCCGGATGCCCTCGGCGGTGAGGATGGCGGCGCGCTTGTCGCGGTCGGCGCGCATCTGCTTCTCCATCGAGTCCTGGATGGAGGTGGGCGGCTCGATGGCCTTGAGCTCGACGCGGTTGACGCGGATGCCCCACTTGCCGGTGGCCTCGTCGAGGACGCCGCGCAGGGCCGCGTTGATCTCCTCGCGGGAGGTGAGGGTCCGCTCCAGGTCCATGCCGCCGATGATGTTGCGCAGGGTGGTGACGGTGAGCTGCTCGATGGCCTGGATGTAGCTGGCGACCTCGTAGGTGGCGGCGCGGGCGTCGGTCACCTGGTAGTAGATGACGGTGTCGATGTTGACGACCAGGTTGTCCTGGGTGATCACCGGCTGGGGCGGGAACGGGACGACCTGTTCGCGCAGGTCGATCCGGTTGCGGATGCGGTCGATGAACGGGACGACGATGTTGAGGCCGGCGTTGAGGGTGCGGGTGTAGCGGCCGAAGCGCTCGACGATGGCGGCGCTGGCCTGTGGGATGACCTGGATCGTCTTGATCAGGGCGATGAAGACAAGCACCACCAGAATGATCAGGACGATGATGATGGCTGACATCGTGTTCCCTGTGCCCTTCGCTGCCGGGTTGATGACCAGATGATGATCTCGATGATCGAGTTTCCCAGACCGCGGAGGGTCATGGGTGATGTTCGGTCACATGGGTCACATGACGACGGCGGTGGCGCCGTCGATGTCGACGACGTCGACCTGTTCGCCGGGTTCGAAGCTCTGCCCGGAGTCGAGGGCACGGGCGGACCAGACCTCGCCGGCCAGCTTGATGCGGCCTCCGCTGCCGTCGACCCGTTCCAGGACGACGGCCTGACGGCCTTTCAGGGCATCGATGCCGGTGGCGAGTTGGGGCCGGCCGTCGCGGTGGCGGGCCGCGACGGGGCGGACCACGGCGATGAGCGCGACGGAGACCACGGCGAAGACGACCACTTGGGAGACGACGCCGAAGCCGAGGGCGGCGGTCACCGCTCCGGCCACCGCGCCGACGGCGAGCATGCCGAACTCCGGCATCGCGGTGAGGACGAGAGGGATGCCGAGCCCCACCGCGCCGATCAGCCACCAGATCCATGCGTCGATGTCCACATGGTCATGGTAGGGCGGTGGGGTCGTACGTGACAGGGCGCCGCAGCTGTGCGGACTCGGCGCGTGGAGGACTGCCGGACGACGGCCTGAAGGCTGCCCGGCGGCTACTTGAGCGGCAGGCCGGTGGCGGTGTAGCGGTCGCCGTTGCGCTCGACGACGAGCGGCAGGCCGAAGCAGTGGGACAGGTTGCGGGAGGTCAGCTCGGTCTCCATCGGGCCCGCGGCGAGGACCTTGCCCTGGCGGATCATCAGGACGTGGGTGAAGCCGGGGGCGATCTCCTCGACATGGTGGGTCACCATGATCATCGAGGGGGCGATGGGGTCGCGGGCGAGCCGGCCGAGGCGGCGGACCAGGTCCTCACGGCCGCCGAGGTCGAGCCCGGCGGCGGGCTCGTCGAGGAGCAGCAGCTCGGGGTCGGTCATCATCGCGCGGGCGATCAGGGTGCGCTTGCGCTCGCCCTCGGAGAGGGTGCCGAACTTGCGCTCCAGGTAGTCGCTCATGCCGAGGCGGTCGAGGAAGGCCTTGGCGCGCTGCTCGTCGACCGGGTCGTAGTCCTCGTGCCAGGTGGCGGTCATGCCGTACGCGGCGGTGAGGACGGTCTGCAGCACGGTCTGGCGCTTGGGCAGCTTCTCCGCCATGGCGATGCCGGCCACGCCGATGCGGGGGCGCAGGTCGAAGACGTCGGTGCCGACGCCGCCGAGGCGCTCGCCGAGGACGGTGGCGCTGCCCTTGGTGGGGAAGAGGTAGCTGGAGGCGATGTTGAGGAGGGTGGTCTTGCCGGCGCCGTTGGGGCCGAGGATGACCCAGCGCTCACCCTCCTTGACCGACCAGGAGACCTCGTCCACCAGAGCCCGTCCGTCGCGGACCACGGATACGTCCACCAGCTCCAGTACATCGCTCATGAGCGCGTTGTCTCCCCTTGTGGTCGAGTTCGGTCGTCGCCTTGCGCCGGTGGGCGCGGCGTCCAGGGAAAACCTACGCCACCGGCGGGCCGCGGCTGGCCCTGGGGGCTCCGTCGTGGCCCGGTTTGCGCCTTGGGGGTCGTCGGGAGTCCCTACTCTGGGGGCATGCTTTCGGAACCACGCTCAGGACGTCTGGCCGCCTGGGGCAATGCCCTGCTGGCCGGTGCGGTGTCGCCGGACGACGCGGCGCTCGCCATTGTCGGGGAGGACGCGGTGCACCGCGTCGAGGGGCTGCCGGGCGAGGCGGGGCCGGTGGGCCTGACGCTGGCGCTCGGGCGGCTGCGGCGGCTCGGGGTGACCGGGTGGCGGGTCGCGCTGCCGGCGCCGGGGCATCCGCTGGGGCTGAGCGGTCCGCCGGAGTTCAACGCGCGGGCGCTCGACGCGGAGGAGGCGGCGGTCGGCTTCGGCGCGCCGTACGGCCTGGTGCCGCAGGTCTCGGAGGCGGGGCCGGCGGGCGATCTGCACGTGGAGGTCGTCTGGCACTGCCTGCCGGTGCGGGAGGCGCCGCCGGCGGACGTCCCCTCGCTCGGCGAGGCGGAGCGGGAGCTGGCGGAGGCGCTGCGCGAGGCGACGACGGTCCTCACCCGCCTCGACGTCGCCGCCTCCGGCCCGGCGGCCGACGCGGCCCGCGACGCCTACCGCGCCCGCGCCGAGGCCGGCCGCGAGGTCCTCGCCCCCGGCTACCCGCCCCGCGCGGTCCGCGTCCTGGAGCTGGCCCAGCGCATCGGGCTCCTCGTCGACCTGGCGTACGACCACGGCCACGGCGGCGCGGTGAGCGCGTCGGAGATGGCGGCGAGGGGCGCGGCGCTGCGGCCGGTGGAGCGGGTGGCGCGGAGGGCACAGGTGGCCGCGTACAACGCGTACGTGGAGGAGAGGGAGAGGGACAGGGGCTTCTAGCCGGTCCTGTCGGGGGCGGAACGGGGCCCGGCCCCTGGGGGATCGTCCAGGGGCCGGGAGTGTGCGGGGGCAGCCGTCAGGAGTTGGCGGCGGTGTTGCCGAAGGCCGGGTTGAGCAGGCCGATCACGTTGATCGTGTTGCCGGAGACGTTCACGGGGACGTGGACCGGGGCCTGCACCACGTTGCCGGAGGCGACGCCCGGCGAGTGGACGGCCTGGGCGTCGGCGCCGCTGTCGGCGGAGGCGACGCCGGCACCGGCGGCGAGCACGGCGCCGACGGTCATCGTGAGGGCGGCGGCCTTCTTGAGGTTGTTCACGAGAGGTTCCTCCTGGTCATCGCCGCGGCCGGTCCGCCGCAGCACGCCCTGAAGAACGCCGCCGCCCCCGTTCGGTTGCGCCATGTGGGGGACATACGCCCGACAGTATGAAGAGGGGAACGCGGTTACGAGGTCAGGCCGTGCCGTACGGCCCAGAGCGCGGCCTGGGTGCGGTCGGCGAGGTCCAGCTTCATGAGGATGTTCGAGACGTGCGTCTTCACCGTCTTCTCGGAGAGGACGAGCGCGCGGGCGATCTCCCGGTTGGAGCGCCCGTCCGCGATCAGGCCCAGGACCTCCCGCTCCCGCTCCGTCAGCGTGGAGCCGCGCCCCGTGCCGCCGCCCGGGCCGTGGTCGTCCTGGCTGAGGAGCGCGTCGGCGACCTCGGGCTGGAGCAGGACGTGCCCGGCGTGGACGGAGCGGATGGCGGCGGCGAGGGCGTCGGGGTCGATGTCCTTGTAGACGTATCCGCCGGCACCCGCGCGCAGCGCGGGGACGACCGTGCGCTGCTCGGTGAAGCTGGTGACGATGAGGACGCGCGCCGGGTTGCCGAGCTCGCGCAGCTGCTTCAGGGCCTCGATGCCGCCGGTGCCGGGCATCTTGACGTCCATGAGGACGACGTCCGGCCGCAGCTCCTCGGCGCGGGCGACGCCCTCGGCGCCGTCGGACGCCTCCCCCACCACTTCTATGTCGTCCTGTACCTCGAGGAAGGTGCGCAGGCCGCGCCGGACGACCTGGTGGTCGTCGACGAGCAGGACTCGGATCGCCCTCCCGTCTCCCACCACCGCCCTTCTGTCGAAGCGCTCCGCGCTGCCCCTCTTTTCTTCAGCCACCGGGAACCTCCATCTCGATCGTGGTGCCGCGCCCCGGGGCCGAGGTCACGCTGAGTCCGCCGCCGACGCCGGCGGCCCGGTCGCGCATGGAGACCAGGCCGAGGTGACGGCCGGCGCTGCGGACGGTCGTGGGGTCGAAGCCCTTGCCGTCGTCGGTGACGGTGAGTCTCGCGCCCTGGCCGCTGCGGCCGAGGGTGACGGTGACCAGACCGGCTCCGGAGTGCCGCAGCGCGTTGTGCAGGGCCTCCTGGGCGACGCGGAGCACGGCCTCCTCCTGGGCGGCGGGCAGGGCCCGTATGCCGGCGGCCTCGAAGGTGATGCGCGCGGTGTGGGCGCGGTCGAGGACCTGGATCTGGGTGCGCAGGGTGTGGACGAGGCCGTCCTCGTCGAGCGCGGCGGGGCGCAGCTCGACGACGGCGGCGCGCAGCTCGTCGGCGGCCTCGGCGGCGAGCTCGGCGACCTGCTGGAGCTCGCCCTTGGCGCGGGCCGGGTCGCGGTCGACGAGGGCGGCGGCGGCCTGGGCGGTGAGCCGCAGGGAGAACAGCTTCTGGCTGACGGCGTCGTGCAGCTCGTGCGCGAGGCGGGAGCGCTCCTCGGCGATGGTGAGCTCGCGGCTGCGCTCGTACAGGCGCGCGTTGGTGAGGGCGATGGCGGCGTGCTGGGCGATGAGGGTGAGCAGCTCCTCGTCCTCGGCGGTGAAGCCGCAGCTGCCCTCGGGCTTGGGGCAGCGCTTGTTGGCGAGGAAGAGGGCGGCGAGGATCTCGTCGCCGTCGCGGACGGGCAGGCCCAGGAAGTCGGACATCTCGGGGTGGGCGGTCGGCCAGCCCTCGAAGCGGGGGTCCTTGCGGACGTCGGCGAGCCGCTCGGGCTCGGCCTTGTGGAGCATGGCGGCGAGGATGCCGTGCTGGCGCGGCAGCGGGCCGATGGCGCGCCACACGTCGTCGCTGACGCCGTCGACGACGAACTGGGCGAAGCCGCCGTGGTCGTCGGGGACGCCGAGCGCCGCGTACTCGGCGTCGAGGAGCTCGCGGGCCGAGGCCACGATCGTCTTGAGGACGTCGCGGACCTCCATCTGGCGGTTCATCGCGAGGAGCGCGCTGCTCACGGCGGCCAGGCCCGAGCTCGGTCGATGGGTCATGGGATCACCGTACCGGCGGGGTGTGACAGTCCGTATCCGTCCGCGGACGGCGGCGGGGCGGGACCGGAGACCTAGGTCCGGGGGTGCCCGGGCAGCACCTCACCGTGCGCATTGCTCACGCAACGCCTGGTGAGTCTGTTACGCGGCCGATGTGAGCCCGCGCATAGGACGCACGTCACTTACGAATCCCCCTAGTGGATACGTAAAAGCCGGATGAATGCCACCCCAACCGGTCACAAAGCGGCCCGGTGGCGCTCCCGCGGGGCACCTGATCCACTACCCGGGATCGTACGTCACACCTTTGCCACAGCATTTTGCTGCCGCTAAGAATTGCGTCCGTCGCCGCCGATGCGAGGCGCAGCGCCGCCCCCGGCCTGAGCGACCCCCTGCGATTCGAAGAGGTATTCCTGCATGTCTGCGAACACCCCTGGCCACAGTCGTGGTCTGAAGAAGACCCACAAGGCCACCATCGCCGGCGTCGCCGCTCTGAGCGCCGCAGCGCTCGGCTTCACCCTCGTCCCGGGCAACCACGGCTCCACCGAGACCGAGCCGCAGGCCCTGGCCAACACCCAGCAGGTCGCCTGGTCCTACGACGCCAGCAGCCCGCAGGCCAAGGCGCTCGCTGCCAGCCTCGACCAGCAGAGCTCCACCTTCGCCCTCAAGGCGAAGCAGGAGGCCGACGCCAAGGCCAAGGCCGCTGCCGCCGCCAAGGCGAAGGCCGCGAAGGCCAAGGCCGACGCCGCCGCCAAGGCCGCCGAGGCGAAGAAGAAGGCGGAGGCCAAGAAGAAGGCCGAGGCCGACGCCAAGAAGCGCGCCGCGCAGAAGGCCGCCGCGAACCGCTCCACGGTCCGCAAGCCGATCTTCGCGAACAACCTCGACGGATGGATCCGCGAGTCCCTGTACATCATGGACAAGCACAACATCCCGGGCACGTACAACGGCATCTACCGGAACGTGATGCGCGAGTCCAGCGGCAACCCGTTCGCGATCAACAACTGGGACATCAACGCCATCAACGGCGTCCCGTCCAAGGGCCTGCTCCAGGTGATCTACCCGACCTTCAAGGCGTACCACATCGCCGGCACCAAGTTCGACCAGTACGACCCGGTCGCCAACATCGTCGCCGCCTGCAACTACGCGGCCGACCGCTACGGCTCGATCGACAACGTCAACAGCGCGTACTGAGCCTCCGCGCCCGTACGCCGAAGGGCGGCACCCCGTGCGGGGTGCCGCCCTTCGGGGCGTCTCTACGCAGGCGTCACTTGCGCATGACCTCGGGCTCGTGACGGCGCAGCAGCCGCGCCACGAGGACGCCGAGGACGGCGGTCATGACCAGCAGCACCGTGATGTTGAAGCCCCACTGGCCGGCGCTGTGCTCCCACAGCGGGTCCAGGTCGGTCGGGTTCTTCGGGTCCCAGGGCGCCATCAGGTGCGCCATGTCCAGGGTGGTGCCGGCGCCCGCGATGCCCCAGCGGGAGGGCATGAGCCAGGCGAACTGCTCCAGGCCGGGCGAGCTGTACACCTGGAAGAGGACGCCGGTGAACACGACCTGGACGATCGCGAACATAACCAGCAGCGGCATGGTCTTCTCGGCGGTCTTCACCAGGGCGGAGATCACCAGGCCGACCATCATCGAGGTCAGGCCGAGCGCGATGATCACCAGGCACAGCTCGACGGCCGGCGGCATGATCAGGCCCTCGGTGGGCATCTTCCGCGGCGTGAAGCCGATGCCGCAGATGATCACGCCCTGGAAGGCGGTGATCAGGCCGAGGACGATCACCTTGGACATCAGGTACGCCGAGCGGGACAGGCCGGTGGCGCGCTCCCGTTCGTAGATGACCCGTTCCTTGATCAGCTCACGGACCGAGTTCGCGGCGCCGGAGAAGCACATGCCGACCGTGAGGATCAGCATGATCGTGCCGGCGGCTCCGTTGAACCGGGACGGCAGCTCGGGCGGGGCCAGGCCGAACTTGGCGGGGATGACCACGGACACGCCGCCGAGCACGGCCGGCAGGATCACCATCAGGGCCAGGAAGCCCCGGTCGGAGGCGATCACCGACACATAGCGGCGGATCAGGGTCCACAGCTGGGAGCCCCAGCCCTGCGGCTTGGGCGGCTTGGTCATCGCCTGCTGGGCCTGGTGCGGCATCTGCACCGGCTGCGCGGCGACGGCGTCGATCTCCGCCGCGTACATCTGGTAGTGCTGCGAGCCCTTCCAGCGGCCCGCCCAGTCGTAGTCGCGGTAGTTCTCGAACGCGGAGAAGACGTCGGCCCAGGTGGAGTAGCCGAAGAAGTTCAGCGCCTCCTCCGGCGGACCGAAGTACGCCACCGAGCCGCCGGGCGCCATCACGAGCAGCTTGTCGCACAGGGCCAGCTCGGCCACCGAGTGGGTGACGACGAGGACCGTGCGGCCGTCGTCGGCGAGGCCGCGCAGCAGCTGCATGACATCGCGGTCCATGCCCGGGTCGAGGCCGGAGGTCGGCTCGTCCAGGAAGATCAGGGAGGGCTTGGTCAGCAGCTCCAGGGCGACCGAGACACGCTTGCGCTGGCCGCCGGAGAGGGAGGTGACCTTCTTCTCCTTGTGGATGTCGAGCTTGAGCTCGCGCAGCACCTCGCCGACGCGCTCGGCACGCTCCTGCTCGCTGGTGTCCGCGGGGAAGCGGAGCTTGGCGGCGTACTTGAGCGCCTTCTGGACGGTCAGCTCCTTGTGCAGGATGTCGTCCTGCGGGACCAGACCGATGCGCTGGCGCAGCTCGGCGAACTGCTTGTAGAGGCTGCGGTTGTCGTAGAGGACGTCGCCCTGGTCGGCGGGCCGGTAGCCGGTGAGCGCCTTGAGGAGGGTCGACTTGCCGGAGCCGGAGGGGCCGATGACGCCGATGAGCGACTTCTCCGGGACGCCGAAGGTGACGTCCTTGAGGATCTGCTTGCCGCCGTCGACGGTCACCGTGAGGTGACGGGCCGAGAAGGAGACGTCGCCGGTGTCGACGAACTCCTCGAGCTGGTTGCCGACGATCCGGAAGGTCGAGTGGCCGACGCCGACGATGTCGTTCGGGCCGAGGAGGGCGGTGCCGCCCTTCGGGATCGGCAGACCGTTGACGTACGTGCCGTTGTGCGAGCCGAGGTCGCGGATCTCGAAGCGCCCGTCGGGCGTCGCGTGGAACTCGGCGTGCAGGCGGGAGACCTGGAGGTCGGAGACGACCAGCTCGTTCCCGAGGGCACGACCGATGCGCATGACGCGGCCGAGCGTCATCTCGTAGAAGGTCGTGGGGCTGCGGTCGCCGTGGACCGGGGCCGCGCCCTGGGGGCCGCCGTGGCCGGCCTGCTGGTGCGGGACCTGCGGCGGGACCTGGTGCCCGCCCGCGTGGGGGGCCTGCTGCTGCCAGCCGGGCTGCTGCTGCGGCGGACCCTGGTGGGTGACCTCCTGGTGCAGGCCGTGGGGCAGGTGCGCGGGCTGCTGCACGGCGTGCGGCGCCTGCTGCTGCGGTACGGCCTGCGGCACGGCCTGCTGGGCCTGCGGCTGGGCCGGTGCTCCGGCGGCGGCGAGGTTGAGCCGCGGGCCGTCGGTGGCGTTGCCGAGGTGGACGGCCGAGCCGGGGCCGATCTCCACCTGGTGGATCCGCTGGCCCTGCACGAACGTGCCGTTGGTGGAGCCGTGGTCCTCGATGACCCAACTCCGGCCGCCCCAGCTGATGGTGGCGTGTCGCCACGAGACCCTGGCGTCGTCGATCACCAGGTCACCCTGAGGGTCCCGGCCCAGGGTGTACGACCTGGACGGATCGAGGGTCCAGGTCCTTCCATTCAATTCCAGTACGAGTTCTGGCACTCCATGCCCCACTACTTGTCCCCCGATGCACCCCCGTCATCGGGAGCCCAGGGATGGTGAACATCCGGTGGGAACTATTTCAGGCCGTAGCCCCGATTCGAAAGTCGGGCAGCGTGAAGAGCTTGCGTACGCGGCCACTGGGCGTGGATCGGGGCGCGCGGCGGGCGGGTCCGGGGGCGAACACGGGGCGCGGTCCGACGGCGACTCTGCGACCGGGCGGGTGTCCGTCAGGCGGGACGGGAGGCCGGGTGGCACCCGGTGCCCGATACGGTGGAAGCACCATGAGCGCATCGCAGACCTCAGACGTTCCCGACGTCCCCGGCGTCCCCGACGCGGACGTTCCCACTCTCCTGGTCAAGATCTTCGGGAAGGACCGCCCCGGGATCACCGCCGGCCTCTTCGACACCCTCGCCGCCTACTCCGTCGACGTCGTGGACATCGAGCAGGTCGTCTCCCGCGGCCGGCTCGTCCTGTGCGCGCTCGTCACCGAGCCGACCGTCGCCGGTCAGGGCGAGCTGCGGGCGACCGTGCACAGCTGGGCCGAGTCCATGAAGCTGCAGGCCGAGATCATCTCGGGCACCGGTGACAACCGGCCGCGCGGCGAGGGCCGCTCGCACGTCACCGTGCTCGGGCACCCGCTGACCGCCGAGCAGACGGCCGCCATAGCGGCCAGGATCGCCGAGGTCGGCGGCAACATCGACCGGATCTTCCGGCTCGCCAAGTATCCGGTGACGGCCGTCGAGTTCGCCGTGTCGGGCTGCGAGACGGAGCCGCTGCGCACCGCGCTCGCCCCCGAGGCGCACGCGGTCGGCGTCGACGTGGCCGTGGTCTCCGCCGGGCTGCACCGCCGGGCCCAGCGGCTCGTGGTGATGGACGTCGACTCGACGCTCATCCAGGACGAGGTCATCGAGCTGTTCGCGGCCCACGCCGGCTGCGAGGACAAGGTCGCCGAGGTGACGGCGGCGGCGATGCGCGGCGAGCTGGACTTCGAGCAGTCCCTGCACGCGCGGGTGGCGCTGCTCGCGGGCCTGGACGCGTCGGTGGTGGACAAGGTCCGCGCCGAGGTGCGGCTCACGCCCGGGGCGCGCACCCTGATCCGTACCCTCAAGCGGCTCGGCTACCAGGTGGGTGTGGTCTCCGGCGGCTTCACGCAGGTCACGGACGACCTCAAGGAGAAGCTGGGGCTCGACTTCGCCCAGGCCAACACCCTGGAGATCGTGGACGGGAAGCTCACCGGCCGGGTGACCGGGATGATCGTGGACCGGGCGGGCAAGGCGCGGCTGCTGCGCCGCTTCGCCGAGGAGGCCGGGGTGCCGCTGGCGCAGACGGTCGCGATCGGCGACGGCGCCAACGACCTGGACATGCTGAACGCGGCGGGCCTCGGCGTGGCGTTCAACGCCAAGCCGGTGGTGCGCCGGGCGGCGGACACGGCGGTGAACGTGCCGTTCCTGGACACGGTGCTCTATCTGCTGGGCATCACCCGCGAGGAGGTCGAGGCGGCCGACGGCGGCACGGGCGAGCTGCTGCACTGAGTGCCGTACGCGCTCCGGTGCGTGCCGGTACGCGCCCGGGTGCGTGCCCGGGTTCGTGCCCGCGCTTACCGGCTGTGTGCGCTACGGGGAGGGGCCCGGCCGTCGTGCGACGGCCGGGCCCCTCCCCGTACAGGATGCGTAGGAACGCGTACCGCTCAGTCGTGCGGGGTCCAGTAGTCGACCAGGGTGCCGTCCATGCCGTGCTCGACGTTCTTCCAGGAGCCGTCGAAGGCCACGACCGCGAAGGCGGCGGTCGGGAAGCCGCTGCGGGTCATCCGGGCCATGGCGTCGCCCGCGGAGGTGCCCGAGAGGGCGTCGGCGAGCGCGTGCATCCCCGGGTTGTGGCCGATGAGCAGGAGGTCGGTGACGTCGTCCGGCGTCTCGTTGATCACGGCGATGAGCTCGCCGAGCGATGCCTCGTAGATCCGCTCCTCGTACACGGTCCTGGGGCGGTGGGGCATCTCCTGGACGGCGAGCTTCCAGGTCTCCCGGGTGCGCGCCGCGGTGGAGCAGAGGGCCAGGTCGAATTCGATGCCGGTGTCGGCGAGCTTGCGGCCCGCGACGGGGGCGTCCTTGCGGCCGCGGTCGGCGAGCGGGCGATCGTGGTCGGAGACCTCGGGCCAGTCGGCCTTGGCGTGGCGGAGCAGCACGATCCTGCGGGGTGTGTCGACGCTCATGGTCCTCAGCTTCGCACGAATCGGACCGGCTCGACTCAGAGAGACAGGGTTTGCTGGATCCGTTCCAGAATGCGCCCCACCTCCGGGTCACCGGCCGTCCCCGGCGCGTCGCCCGGCGCCGCTATGAGCAGGAACAGACCGACGAACGCGACCGCGGACAGGGCGAGCGTCCACCAGGGCAGCCGGGTGTCGACGGTGCCCGGCAGGCTCCGAACGGGCCGGACTCCGGTGTGGGTTCGCGCCGTCATGGCCGCCTCCGTGGTCGGGATCTGTGCGATGCCTCCAACCTACGGAGCGCCGGGGCCCCGGCCCATCAGGTGTTCCACCCACTTGACCCTGAGACCCGCCCCCTAGGGGATGGGGGGCTACCCCCACCCCGCTGCTAGGACGGCGAGGCGAAGGAGGCGATGACGGCGATCACGGCCGTGATGACGAGCATCGCGCCGAGCACGACGAGCAGCTTCTTCTGACCGTTGGGGGGATTCGGTTCAAGTACGGGCATGGGGCCAGTCTCGCATCTCAGCATTCGTCCTCGACCGTCCGGTCCCTCCCGGCGAGGGTGCCGACGACCATCTGCGGGATCATCAGGCCGCCCATCAGCATGACGGGCAGGCCCCAGCCGCCGCTGTGCTGGTAGAGGACGCCGACCAGGAGCGGGCCGGGGATCGAGATGAGGTAGCCGACGCTCTGGGCGAAGGCGGAGAGCTTCACGACGCCGGTGCCGGTGCGCGAGCGCATCCCGATCAAGGTGAGGGCGAGCGGGAACGAGCAGTTGGACACGCCTAGGAGCAGCGCCCAGACCCAGGCGCCGCCGGCCGGGGCCAGGTAGAGGCCGGTGTAGCCGGCGAGGCCGCACAGGCCGAGGGCCACGACGATGGGCCCCTGGTGGCGCATCCGGGTGGCGAGGCCGGGGATGACGAAGGCGAGCGGCACGCCCATGACCATGGTGACGGCGAGGAGCACGCCCGCGGTGGAGGCGGGGACGCCGGCGTCGCGGAAGATCTGCGGCATCCAGCCCATGGTGATGTACGCGCCGGTGGCCTGGAGGCCGAAGTAGACGGCGAGCGTCCAGGCCGTGCGGCTGCGGGTGATGCGCGGCGCGGCCGGAGCCTGGGGCGCGGCCTGGACCTGGGGCGCGGCCTGGACCTGCGCCGGGGAGGCCGTTGCCGCTCCCCCGCCCGAGGGCGCCCGGACGGCGGTGGCGCGGCCGCGGACCAGCGGGAGCCACGGGAGGACGGCGAGGGCGGCGACGACCGCCCAGACGCCGAGCCCGAGCCGCCAACTGCCACCGAGGGCCTCGGTCATGGGCACGGTCGCGGCGGCGGCCAGGGAGGTGCCGAGGGCGAGGGCCATGGAGTAGAGGCCGGTCATGCTGCCGATGCGGTCCGGGAAGTACGTCTTGACGATGACCGGCATCAGGACGTTGCTGAGCGCGATGCCCATGAGGGCGAGGGCGCTCGCGGCGAGGAAGGTCGCGGTGCCGCCGGCGAACGGGCGCAGGGCGAGGCCGGCGAGGATCGCGGCCATGCCGGCGCAGACGACGGCCGCGGGGCCGAAGCGGCGGGCGAGGCGCGGGGCGGCGATGCCGAAGACGGCGAAGCAGAGCGGCGGTACGGAGGTGAGGACGCCGGCGACGCTGCCGCTCATGTGGAGGCCTTCGCTGACCTCTTCGAGGAGAGCGCCGAGGCTGGTGATCGCCGGACGCAGGTTGAGCGCGGCGAGGACGAGTCCGACGACGACGAGCCGGCCGACCCAGCGGGCGGGCGCGGCTCCGGTTCCGGCGGGTGCGGCTCCGGATGCGGCCGGTGCGGTTCCGGGTGCGGCGGGTGCGGGAGAATCGGCGCCTGTGGCGGCGCCGGTCGGCTTGCTTCCGGTCTGCTTCCTGGTGGTGGGCTCGAGTGTCTGCGGCTCGTCAGGCATGAGGCTCATCATAGAATCATGGGATGATTGGTTGTCCAATCTCGAACGAAAATGGAAGGTGCGGCCATGGCGCTCGGCCAGCCCCGCCGCAGCGGGCTCTCCGACCAGGTGATCACCCAGCTGCGCAACCAGATCACCTCGGGCGAGTGGCCGGTGGGCACACGCATCCCGACGGAGCCCGAGCTGGTCGAGCAGCTCGGGGTGGCCCGTAACACCGTCCGCGAGGCGGTCCGGGCGCTCGCCCACAACGGGCTGCTCGACATCCGGCAGGGCTCGGGCACGTACGTCGTCGCGACGAGCGAGCTGGCCGGGGTGATGCACCGCCGGTTCGCCGACTCCGATCCGCGGCACGTGGCGGAGCTGCGCGCCACCCTGGAGTCCTCGGCGGCCCGCCTCGCCGCCCGGCGGCGCACCGACCGGGACCTGAAGCAGATCGACGCGCTGCTCGCCCGGCGCGAGGAGGCGTGGCGGTCGGGCGACGCGGAGGAGTTCGTGACGGCGGACGCGGTCTTCCACCACGCGGTGGTGGTCGCCTCGCACAACGACGTGCTGACCGAGCTCTACGCCGACCTCGGGCATGTGCTGCGCGCCTGGCTGCGCGAGGACGTGGGCCGGGAGCTGCGGCCGGAGAACCACATGGACCACGGGCGGCTGGTCGAGGCGATCCGCGAGGGAGACGCCGAACGGGCTGCCACGGAGGCGGCCGGCTACCCCTTCATGTGCCTGCGCAGCCCGGAGCCCCAGGAGCCCTGAAACCCGAAACCCTCAACCCCGGAACCCTGAACCCCGGAGCCCTCAACCCCGGAACCCTGAACCCCGGCTCCCGGGCCTCAGGAGCCCTGAGGCGCCGGTTCGTGGGTGATCCAGGCCGAGCGGACCTCTTTCCAGCAGCGGCCGGTGACCTGGGCGTAGTCGGCGGGGGCGACGGCGACGGGGGCGCTGTCGGTGTCCACGTCCCACCAGCGGGCGCACTCCACATGGAGGCGGACGCGGTCGGTTCGGGGGAAGGGGTTCTGGCAGTGGGCGGTGACGACGGAGCCCTGGACCAGGGTGCGGCAGGAGGCGCCGAAGTTCTCGGAGTCCTTCCGCGCGGCAGCGGGGGTCCGCTCCGCGGGGGCCACGGGAGCGGGAGCGGCACGCACCTCGGCCGCGACGGCGATGCCGGTGAGGAGGGCTGCGGTGGTGGCGAGTGCGGCGGCCCCGCGATGCAGCGCGCGCATGTCCGCACCTCCTCCCCACCCAGTAGCCGGAACGTCACGCTCTGGTCCAGTCTGCGGCGACTCGCCCGACTTTTCGACTCGGGAGACGGCGAGGGGCCGGGTGCCCGCCTCACCGGCGGGCACCCGGCCCCTCGTATCACCTGAGGTCAGGCGCCGATCGCGTGCAGACCGCCGTCCACGTGGACGATCTCGCCCGTCGTCTTCGGGAACCAGTCGGACAGCAGCGCGACGATGCCGCGGCCGGCCGGCTCCGGGTCGGTCAGGTCCCACTGGAGCGGGGAACGGGTGTCCCAGACGCTCGCCAGGTCGGAGAAGCCCGGGATGGACTTCGCGGCCATGGAGCCGAGCGGACCCGCCGAGATGAGGTTGCAGCGGATGTTCTGCTTGCCCAGGTCACGCGCCATGTAGCGGCTGGTGGCCTCCAGCGCGGCCTTGGCCGGGCCCATCCAGTCGTACTGCGGCCACGCGAACTGCGCGTCGAAGGTGAGGCCGACGACGGAGCCGCCCTCGGTCATCAGCGGCAGCAGCGCCATCGTCAGGGACTTCAGCGAGAAGGCCGAGACGTGCATGGCGGTGGCAACCGACTCGAACGGCGTGTTCAGGAAGTTGCCGCCGAGCGCGTCCTGCGGCGCGAAGCCGATGGAGTGGACGATGCCGTCGAGGCGGTCGCCCAGGTGCTCGCGGACCTGGCCCTCCAGGCGGGCGAGGTGCTCGTCGTTGGAGACGTCGAGCTCCAGGACCTTGACCTTGTCCGGGTGGGGCAGCTTCTTGGCGATGCGCTCGGTCAGCGTCGGCCGGGGCCAGGCGGTGAGGATGATCTCCGCGCCCTGCTCCTGGGCCAGCTTCGCGGCGTGGAAGGCGATGGAGGACTCCATCAGCACACCCGTGATCAGGATGCGCTTGCCCTCGAGAATTCCGCTCATGTGATCAGTGACCCATGCCCAATCCGCCGTCAACCGGGATGACGGCTCCAGTGATGTACGACGCGTCGTCCGAGGCGAGGAAGCGCACCGTGGCGGCGATCTCCTCGGGCTGCGCGTAGCGGCCCAGCGGAACCTGGGACACGATGCCGGCGCGCTGCTCGTCCGTGAGGACGGCGGTCATGTCGGTGTCGACGAAACCGGGCGCGACGACGTTGAAGGTGATGTTGCGCGAGCCGAGCTCCCGGGCCAGCGAGCGCGCGAAACCGACCAGTCCGGCCTTCGAGGCGGCGTAGTTCGCCTGACCCGCCGAGCCGAGCAGACCGACGACCGAGGAGATCAGCACGACACGGCCCTTCTTGGCGCGCAGCATGCCGCGGTTGGCACGCTTCACGACCCGGAAGGTACCGGTGAGGTTGGTGTCGAGGACGGACGTGAAGTCGTCCTCGGACATGCGCATGAGGAGCTGGTCCTTCGTCACGCCGGCGTTGGCCACGAGGACCTCGACCGGACCGTGCTTCTCCTCGATCTCCTTGTACGCCTGCTCCACCTGCTCGGAGTCGGTGATGTCGCACTTGACGGCCAGGAACCCGGCCTTCTCGAGCTCCGCCGGGTCGCCCGAGCGGTACGTGATCGCGACCTTGTCGCCGGCCTCGGCGAACGCGCGGGCGATGGCGAGGCCGATGCCCCGGTTGCCTCCGGTGACGAGAACCGAGCGGCTCAACGGATCACCCTTTCGATAGCGGTCTGGTATGCCGAAAACCTATCGGTCCCTTCCGCGATACGGAGAATCGGGGCCTGACAGTGGCGTAAGGACGGCACTGTCGGATCCCTACAGAAACCTCTGGGCATCCCGGCCGAAAGCGCGACATGATCGGGGGCGACCGGTCTCACACGACAGGAGACAGCTGTGCAATCTGGGACGCACTCCCTCGACGAAGCCTTCACCCAGCTTCCGTTGCGGGCGCTCGCCGACGCCGCCCTCGCGCGGGCGCGGGCGCTCGGCGCCGATCATGCCGACTTCCGCCTGGAGCGGGTGCGCAGTGCCACCTGGCGGCTGCGGGACGCCAAGCCCGCGGGCTCCTCGGACACCACGGACCTCGGCTACGCGGTGCGGGTGGTGCACGGCGGGGCCTGGGGGTTCGCGTCCGGGGTGGACCTGACCATGGACGGGGCCGCGCGGGTGGCCTCGCAGGCGGTGGCCATGGCCAAGCTGTCGGCGAAGGTGATCGCCGCGGCGGGCTCGGACGAGCGGGTGGAGCTGGCCGACGAGCCGGTGCACGCCGACAAGGTGTGGGTGTCCTCGTACGAGATCGACCCGTTCACCGTCTCGGGCGAGGAGAAGAGCGGGCTGCTCGCCGACTGGAGCGCGCGGCTGCTGCGGGCGGACGGCGTGGCGCACGTCGACGCCTCGCTGATGACCGTCTTCGAGAACAAGTTCTACGCGGACACGGCGGGCACCGTCACCACCCAGCAGCGGGTCCGGCTGCACCCGCAGCTCACCGCGGTCGCGGTGGACGAGACGACCGGCGAGTTCGACTCGATGCGGACGCTCGCGCCGCCGGTCGGGCGGGGCTGGGAGTACCTGACCGGGACCGGCTGGGACTGGGACAGGGAGCTGGACGAGATCCCGGCGCTGCTCGCCGAGAAGATGCGGGCGCCGAGTGTCGAGGCCGGCCGCTACGACCTGGTGGTCGACCCGTCCAACCTGTGGCTGACCATCCACGAGTCGATCGGCCACGCCACCGAGCTGGACCGCGCGCTCGGCTACGAGGCGGCGTACGCGGGCACCTCCTTCGCCACCTTCGACCAGCTGGGCAAGCTGACGTACGGCTCCTCGATCATGAACGTGACGGGTGACCGGACCGCCGAGCACGGCCTCGCGACCGTCGGGTACGACGACGAGGGCGTCGAGGGGCAGAGCTGGGACCTGGTGAAGGACGGCACGCTCGTCGGCTACCAGCTGGACCGCCGGATCGCGAAGCTGACCGGCCTCGGCCGCTCCAACGGCTGCGCCTACGCCGACTCCCCCGCGCACGTGCCGGTGCAGCGGATGGCGAACGTGTCGCTGCAGCCGGACCCGGGCGGGCTGTCGACGGAGGACCTGATCGGCGGCGTGGAGCGGGGCATCTACGTGGTCGGCGACCGGTCCTGGTCGATCGACATGCAGCGCTACAACTTCCAGTTCACCGGCCAGCGCTTCTTCCGCATCGAGAACGGCCGGCTCGCCGGCCAGCTGCGGGACGTCGCGTACCAGGCGACGACCACCGACTTCTGGGGCTCCATGGAGCAGGTCGGCGGCCCGCAGACGTACGTCCTCGGCGGCGCGTTCAACTGCGGCAAGGCCCAGCCGGGCCAGGTCGCCGCGGTGTCGCACGGCTGCCCGTCCGCCCTGTTCCGGGGTGTCAACATCCTTAACACCACGCAGGAGGCCGGTCGATGAGCCGCGTCAGCAAGCCGTACGAGATCGTCGAGCGGGCCCTGGAGCTGTCCCGCGCGGACGGGTGCGTCGTCATCGCCGACGAGCAGTCCTCCGCCAATCTGCGCTGGGCCGGCAACGCGCTGACCACCAACGGTGTCACCCGGGGCCGTACCCTCACCGTCATCGCCACCGTCGACGGCGCCCAGGGCACCGCCTCCGGTGTCGTGTCGCGCTCGGCGGTCACCGCCGAGGACCTGGAGCCGCTGGTGCGGGCCGCCGAGGAGGCGGCGCGGGCCGCGGGCCCGGCCGAGGACGCCCAGCCGCTGGTCGAGGGCGTGGCCGCGTCGCCGGACTTCACCGACGCCCCGGCCGAGACCTCCTCCGCCGTCTTCGACGCCTTCGCGCCGGCGCTCGGCGAGGCCTTCGCCCGGGCCCGGGCGGGCGGCCGCGAGCTGTACGGCTTCGCCAACCACGAGCTGACCTCCAGCTACCTCGGCACGTCGACCGGGCTGCGGCTGCGCCACGACCAGCCGAACGGCACCCTGGAGCTCAACGCCAAGTCGGCAGCGACTGCCGAGGGCCGACCCCGCTCCGCGTGGGCCGGGCGCTCCACGCGGGACTTCAAGGACGTCGACCCGGCGGCGCTCGACGCCGAGCTCGCCATCCGGCTCGGCTGGGCCGAGCGGAGGATCGAGCTGCCGGCCGGGCGGTACGAGACGCTGCTGCCGCCGGCCGCCGTGGCCGACCTGATGATCTACCAGCTGTGGTCCTCGGCGGCCCGGGACGCGGCGGAGGGCCGCACGGTCTTCTCCAAGCCGGGCGGCGGCACCCGCGTCGGCGAGACCCTCTCCCCGCTGCCGCTGACCCTGCGCAGCGACCCGAACGAGCCGGGCCTGGAGTCCGCGCCCTTCGTGCTCGCGCACGCCTCCGGCGACGACTCCTCCGTCTTCGACAACGGCCTGCCGATCTCGCCGGTGGACTGGGTACGGGACGGCAGGCTCGCCCACCTGATCACCACCCGGCACACCGCGGGACTCACGCAGCTGCCCGTGGCGCCCGGGGCCGGGAACCTGGTCCTGGACGGCGGCGGCGAGAAGTCCCTGGAGGAGATGGTGGCCGCCACGGAGCGCGGTCTGCTGCTGACCTGCCTCTGGTACATCCGCGAGGTCGACCCGGCGACGCTGCTGCTCACCGGCCTCACCCGGGACGGCGTCTACCTGGTGGAGAACGGCGAGGTGGTCGGCGAGGTGAACAACTTCCGGTTCAACGAGTCGCCGGTCGACCTGCTGTCGCGGGCCACCGAGGCGGGCCGGACGGAGAAGACGCTGCCGCGCGAGTGGAGCGACTGGTTCACCCGGGCCGCGATGCCCGCCCTGCGGGTGCCGGACTTCAACATGAGCTCGGTCAGCAAGGGCGTCTGAGCTGTTCCAAGCCGTGAGACCGGACCGTAAACGGCCAGGAACCGGCCCGGACACGC
The DNA here is from genome assembly GCF_044768205.1 of Streptomyces sp. NPDC101160. Classification (NCBI taxonomy): domain Bacteria; kingdom Bacillati; phylum Actinomycetota; class Actinomycetes; order Kitasatosporales; family Streptomycetaceae; genus Streptomyces; species Streptomyces sp. NPDC101160. The sequence goes on from NZ_JBIWPJ010000009.1 coordinate 23,669, forward strand.
CCTAGACTGGCCGGGTTACCTCCATCACCACCATCATCATGACCACCCCGAGGAGACGGACGACGTGACCGACATCGTCGACGAGCTGAAGTGGCGCGGGCTCTTCGCCCAGTCCACCGACGAAGACGCCCTGCGCAAGGCGCTCGCGGACGGTCCCGTCACGTTCTATTGCGGCTTCGACCCGACCGCGGCCAGTCTCCACGTCGGCCACCTGGTCCAGGTGCTCACCGTCCGCCGGCTCCAGCAGGCCGGGCACCGGCCGCTGGCGCTGGTCGGCGGGGCCACCGGCCAGATCGGTGACCCGCGGCCGACGGCCGAGCGCACCCTGAACGACCCCGAGACGGTCGCGAACTGGGTGAACCGGCTGCGTTCGCAGATCGAGCCGTTCCTGTCCTTCGAGGGCGAGAACGCCGCGGTCATGGTGAACAACCTGGACTGGACCGCCGGCCTGTCGGCGATCGAGTTCCTGCGGGACATCGGCAAGCACTTCCGGGTCAACAAGATGCTGACCAAGGACTCCGTCGCCCGGCGTCTGGAGTCCGAGCAGGGCATCAGCTACACCGAGTTCAGCTACCAGCTGCTCCAGGGCATGGACTTCCTGGAGCTGTACCGGCGCTACGGCTGCACGCTGCAGCAGGGCGGCTCCGACCAGTGGGGCAACCTGGTGGCCGGCCTCGACCTGATCCACAAGCTGGAGCCGGGCGCCGAGGTCCACGCGCTCGCGACCCCGCTGATGGTGAAGGCCGACGGCACCAAGTTCGGCAAGACCGAGAGCGGCGCCGTCTGGCTGGACCCGGAGATGACCACGCCGTACGCGTTCTACCAGTTCTGGCTGAACGTGGACGACCGTGACATCTCCACGTACATGCGGATCCTCTCCTTCAAGTCCCGCGAGGAGCTGGAGGAGCTGGAGGCGCTCACCGCCGAGCGGCCGCAGGCCCGCACGGCCCAGCGCGCGCTCGCCGAGGAGCTCACCACCCTCGTGCACGGCGCCGACCAGTGCCGGGCCGTGATCGACGCGTCCAAGGCGCTGTTCGGTCAGGGCGAGCTGGCCGAGCTCGACGGGGCGACGCTGACCGCGGCGCTCTCCGAGCTGCCGCACGCGCGGGTCTCGGAGCTCGGCCTGGTCGTGGACCTGTTCGCCGAGGTCGGCCTGGTGCCGAGCAAGTCGGCGGCCCGCCGCACGGTGAAGGAGGGCGGCGCCTACGTCAACAACGCGAAGGTGACGGCCGAGGACGCCGAGGTGTCGGCGGACGATCTCCTCGACGGGCGCTGGCTGGTGCTGCGCCGGGGCAAGAAGAACCTGGCGGCGATCGAGTACGTGCCGCAGGGCTGAGCCCCGTACCGTACGCGGACACGAGGAGGCCCGGGACCGACGTCCCGGGCCTCCTCCCGCGTTTTCCGGCGTCAGGCGCGCTGTTTGTTTCCCTTGACCGAGACCCACAGCATGTCCCCGAGACCCACCACCGCGACCGCGCCGATGAGCTGCAGCAGATGGCGGGTCCAGTCGATGCCTCTGGTGTCGTTGACTCCGATCCAGGTCGCGACGGCGTTGCCGAGCACGCTGCCCAGCATGCCGAAGATGATCGTCAGCCAGATCGGGATCTGCTGCTTGCCCGGCAGGATCGCCTTCGCGATCAGGCCCAGGACCAGGCCCACAATGATCGCCCACAACCAGCCCATCGTCGCCTCCTCGGGCGCCCTCACGTGCGCATGTGTGCCCAGTCTCGGCCGGTCGGCCGTACGGCGCACGTCGGACGAGGCCATACGTGCCCCGGTCTCCTCGGTGCGGCACGGCGGGCGTACCGTGGAAACAGGTCCGGACCGGGGAGGGTCCGGCATGGCCCGTGGGCGGTGGAGTGTGATGCGGAAGCATGGCGGAACCGAGGTCTTCCGGATCACCGGTGCCCGGCAGGGCCTCGCCGAGGACGTGCGCGGCCGGCAGCGCCGTTACGTGGTGTCGATGTCGATCCGGACGGTGTCCGTGATCCTCGCCGCCACCCTGTGGAACGTGGAACGGCCCGTGGCGATCGTGGCCCTGGTGCTCGGCGCGGTGCTCCCCTACATCGCCGTGGTGATCGCCAACGCCGGCCGGGAGAACACGCCGTCGCTGCCCTCGACCTTCGTCGCCGGCCCGGTGCGGGAGGCGATCGCCCCCGGCAGGGATGCCCGGGACGGCCAGGGCCCTCACACTCAGTGACATGCGATGAGCGCACAGCTCAAGAAAAGCTCAGATCAATCATGAAGTTCCGGTGCACCGCACCCCATGCGCCGTGACATACTGCCTACGCGCTCCGCATCCCCCGTCGGAGCGACGGACCGATGCCGGGCAGCTCCCCCCGTGGCTGCTCGGCATCGCCCTTGCTGGACAATGATCAGGTGATCCTGGGTCCAGTGAGTGAAGAGAAGCCGATCTGTTCCGCGAAGGGGTGCCGGGCCGACGCGGTCTGGGTCCTCGCCTGGAACAACCCCAAGCTGCACACGCCGGAGCGGCGCAAGACGTGGCTCGCGTGCGAGGAGCACCGCGAGCACCTCTCCCAGTTCCTCGGCGTACGGGGCTTCCTGAAGGACGTCGTCCCGCTCGCCGAGTGGGACTCAGCCGCCGATCGCTGACATCGGGCGCTCGGGCTGCGCGAAGTCCGGGTCGTCCAGGCCGGAGCCGGCCTTCTTGCCCCACATCGCCTTGCGCCAGATCTCCGCGACCACCGCGTCCGGCGCGTCCGAGCGCAGCGCGGCCCGCAGGTCCGTCTCCTCGGTGGCGAACAGACAGGTCCGCACCTGGCCGTCGGCGGTGAGCCGGGTGCGGTCGCAGGCCCGGCAGAAGGGGCGGGTCACGGAGGCGATGACGCCGACCGTGTGCGGGCCGCCGTCGACGACCCAGCGCTCGGCGGGGGCGGAGCCGCGCTCGTCGGCGCCCTCGGGGGTGAGCGTGAAGCGGGTGCGCAGCGACTCCAGGATGTCGCCGGCGGTGATCATGCCGTCGCGCTTCCAGCCGTGCTGGGCGTCCAGCGGCATCTGCTCGATGAACCGGAGCTCGTACGCGTGCTCCATGGCCCAGGCGAGCAGCTCGGGGGCCTCGTCCTCGTTGAGCCCGGGCATCAGCACCGCGTTGACCTTGACCGGGGTGAGGCCCGCGTCGCGGGCCGCGGCCATGCCGTCGAGGACGTCGTGGTGGCGGTCGCGGCGGGTGAGGGTCTTGAAGACCTCGGGCCGAAGGGTGTCGAGCGAGACGTTGACCCGGTCGAGGCCGGCGGCCTTGAGGGCGGCCGCGGTGCGCTTCAGCCCGATGCCGTTGGTGGTGAGGGAGAGCTTGGGGCGGGGCTCCAGGGCGGCGCAGCGCTCGACGATGCCGACGAGGCCGGGGCGGAGCAGCGGCTCGCCGCCGGTGAAGCGGACCTCGGTGACGCCGAGGTCGGTGACGGCGATGCGGACGAGGCGGACTATCTCGTCGTCGGTGAGCAGGTCGGGCTTGGCCAGCCACTGCAGGCCCTCTTCGGGCATGCAGTAGGTGCAGCGCAGGTTGCACCGGTCGGTCAGGGAGACGCGCAGGTCGGTGGCGACGCGTCCGTACGTGTCGATGAGCACTGGGCCCCTCCCCTTCTTCCGGTCCGGGCACTTCCGGTTCGGGTTCTTCCGGTTCGCTTGATCCCGAGCCTACGTGACCGCTCGGACATCGGGCAGGGCTGTTTGCCATAAGGACAGGACCGGCCGCGTCGTAGAACTCTACGACGCGGCCGGTGGCGCGCAGCGGAACGTGTGCGGCTCAGTGCGCTCCGGTACCGGTGAGGGACTTGACCTCGAGTTCCGCGTACTTGCCGCGGTCCGGTTCCTCCTTGGACAGCACGGTGCCGAGCCAGCCGAGCAGGAAGCCGAGCGGGATGGAGATCAGGCCGGGGTTCTCCAGCGGGAACCAGTGGAAGTCGACGCCCTTGAACATCGACGTCTTGGGGTTGCCGGAGACGACGGGCGAGAAGAGCACCAGGATGACGGAGCTCGCCAGGCCGCCGTAGATCGACCACAGGGCGCCGGTGGTGGTGAAGCGCTTCCAGAAGAGGCTGTAGAGGATCGTCGGGAGGTTCGCGGAGGCGGCGACCGCGAAGGCGAGCGCGACCAGTCCGGCCACGTTCATGTCGCGGGCGAAGGCGCCGAGGACGATCGCGACGGCGCCGATGAGCACGGTGGCCCAGCGGGCGGCCCTCATCTCCTCCTGCTCCGTCGCCTTCCCCTTGCGGATGACGTTGGCGTAGATGTCGTGCGCGAAGGAGGACGACGAGGCGAGGGTCAGGCCGGCGACGACGGCGAGGATGGTGGCGAAGGCCACCGCGGAGATGACGGCGAGCAGGATCGCGCCGCCGGTGGTGCCGACTCCGCCGCCGAGGTATTCGGCGAGCTGCGGGGCGGCGGTGTTGCCGGCCGGGTTCTGGGCCTTGATCGCGGCCGGGCCGACCAGGGCGGCGGCGCCGAAGCCGAGCGCGATCGTCATCAGGTAGAAGGCGCCGATGATGCCGATCGCCCAGTTCACCGACTTCCGGGCGGCCTTGGCGGTCGGCACCGTGTAGAAGCGGATCAGGATGTGCGGCAGGCCCGCCGTGCCGAGCACCAGCGCGATGCCGAGCGAGATGAAGTCCAGCTTGGAGGTGCCGCTGGCACCGTACTTGAGGCCGGGCTCCAGGAACGCCGTGCCCTTGCCGCTCTGTTCCGCCGCGGCGCCGAGCAGGTCGGAGATGTCGAAGTGGAACTTCAGCAGCACCAGGAAGGTCATGAGCAGCGCGCCCGCGATGAGGAGCACCGCCTTGACCATCTGGACCCAGGTGGTGCCCTTCATGCCGCCGATGGTGACGTACACGATCATCAGCAGGCCGACCAGGGCCACGATGAGGATCTTGCCGGCGTCGCTGGTGATGCCGAGCAGCAGCGAGACGAGGACGCCGGCGCCGGCCATCTGGGCGAGCAGGTAGAAGATCGACACGACGATCGTGGAGGTGCCGGCGGCGGTGCGGACGGGACGCTGCCGCATCCGGTACGCGAGGACGTCTCCCATCGTGTAGCGGCCGGAGTTGCGCAGCGGCTCGGCGACGAGCAGCAGGGCGACCAGCCAGGCGACGAGGAAGCCGATCGAGTACAGGAAGCCGTCGTAGCCGAAGAGGGCGATGGCGCCCGCGATGCCGAGGAAGGAGGCGGCGGACATGTAGTCGCCGGAGACCGCGAGGCCGTTCTGGAAGGCGGTGAACTGCCGTCCGCCCGCGTAGAAGTCGGAGGCGCTCCTGGTCTGCCGGCCGGCCCACACGGTGATGCCGAGGGTCGCGGCGACGAACACCGCGAACAGGGTGATGATCAGGGGCCGGTGCTCGGTGGAGGCGGCGGCGAGCACGGAGTTCGGGACGGGTGCCGGGTGGCTCATGCGTCGGCCTCCGTACGGGTCTCCGGGCGGGATTCCAGGCGGGACTTGATGGCGTCGGCCTTCGGGTCGAGCCTGGCGGCGGCGTGCCGCGAGTAGAGCCAGGCGATGAGGAACGTGGTGGCGAACTGGCCGAGGCCGAGGACCAGGGCGACGTTGACGTTGCCGAAGAGCTTGGTGCCCATGAAGCCGCCCGCGTAGTTGGAGAGCAGCACGTAGAGCAGGTACCAGGCGATGAAGGCGATCGTGAGGGGGAAGGCGAAGGAGCGGTAGGTGCGGCGGAGTTCGCCGAACTCCTGGCTCTCCTGGACCTCGACGAACTGTTCCGTGGTGGGCTGGGCGGGACCGCTGTCGGTCCCGGTTCCGTTACTCGGCAGCGGCGGCGGTGCTTCGGTAGCCACGGACTCTCCTCGTGACGCGGGGGTGGACGGCTTGGTCAAGGGGGCCTCACCAGGGGTGCGGAGACGGGGGTTCCGGTCGGGACCCCTCCCCTGCACAACGGCACGGGGCGCGGCGCGAAGTGGTTCAGCGAGTGGAATTCTTTCGTCGGATCTTCATGAAGTCTTCTCAACTCATTGATGGCCGGGGAAGATCAGCGATAACTTCGCTCGTCATGCACCTGCCCGCGCGCAATCGGCGTCCGGGCAGTACATACGGATGATGTGGAGAACCCATGGCTCATCTGGGATCGCGGCGCGGCCGAGCACTCGCTCTGCCGGTCGGTCTCGCGCTCACGGCCTCGCTCGGCTTCCTGCCCTCGGGCGCCGCCTCCGCCGCGGAGCTGAGCGACGTGCCGACGGCCGCCGTGGCCACGGACGGCCCGATGCTGTCGTACGTCGTCAACGTCGACAACGCCCGCTGGGCGGCCGATTCGGTGCGCAAGGCCATCGCCGCCGCCGGCGGTGAGGTGGTCGTGTCCTACGACCAGATAGGCGTCATAGTCGTCCACTCGCGGAACCCCGAGTTCGCGAAGACCATCCGCCAGGTGCGTGGCGTGGTGTCGGCGGGCGCGACCCGTACCGCCCCGCTGAAGGCCGCGGCCGACGACTCCCTCGACGAGGCCGACCAGGCGCTGACCCCGGCCGAGATCAAGGCCGCCGAGGCGGCGGCCACGGGCGACCAGGACCCGTTCGAGCCGCTGCAGTGGGACATGCCGGCCATGAAGGCGGACAAGGCCCACGAGATCACCCTCGGCAGCCGGAACGTGACCGTCGGCATCATCGACACCGGTGTGGACGACACCCACCCGGACCTGGCGCCGAACTTCGACGCCGCCGCCTCCGCCAACTGCGTGAGCGGCAAGGCCGACACGACGCCCGGCTCGTGGCGCCCCAAGAAGGGCGAGAGCGACCACGGCACGCACGTGGCGGGCACCATCGGCGCCGCCAAGAACGGCATCGGCATCACCGGTGTCGCGCCGGGCGTGAAGCTCGCCGGCATCAAGGTGTCGACCCCGGACGGCTTCTTCTACACCGAGGCCGTGGTCTGCGGCTTCGTGTGGGCGGCCGAGCACGGCATCGACGTCACCAACAACAGCTACTACACCGACCCGTGGATGTTCGCCTGCAAGAACGACGAGGACCAGAAGGCCCTCATCGAGGCGGTCACCCGCGCGACCCGCTACGCGGAGCGCAGGGGCACGGTCAGCGTGGCGGCGGCCGGCAACTCGAAGTTCGACCTGGCGGCCGACGCGATCACCGACACCACCAGCCCCAACGACACCACCGCGGCCACCCGGACCATCGACCCGAAGGAGTGCTTCGACTACCCGTCGATGCTGCCGGGCGTGGTGACGGTCTCCGCGACCGGCGCCAAGGGCCTGAAGGCGTCCTACTCCAACTACGGTTACGACGTCATCGACATCGCGGCGCCGGGCGGCGACAGGACCGAGTGGCAGACCCCGGACGCCCCGGCGGTCAACGGCCGCATCCTGTCGACCACGGTCGACGGCGGCTACAACTACAAGGCCGGCACCTCGATGGCCTCGCCGCACGTGGCGGGCGTCCTCGCGCTGCTGAAGTCGACGCACCCGAACGCGAGCCCGGCGGCCCTGAAGGCGCTGCTGTACGCGCAGGCGGACGAGCACGACTGCACCAACCCGTACGACATCGACGGCAACGGCACCGTCGACGCGGTGTGCAAGGAAGGCGCCGACAAGAAGAACGGCTTCTACGGGGCCGGCATCGCGGACGCGCTCGCCGCGGTCCGCAAGTAATCGCGCACAGCTGTGACGAACCGCCCGTGGCACTGAGTGCCACGGGCGGTTCTACTGTGTGTCCATGGACGACACAGTGCACACGGGTACGGAGTTGTTGTGGTCGGCCCTGGGCGGCGATCCCGCCCTGCTCGACCGGGTGGCGTACAGCGGCCCCGCGGGGCTGCTCGGGGCCCGGCTGCCGGTGATGGACCTGGCCCGGGCGACGGTCGCCGTGGCGGGACTCGCGGCGGTGGAGCACGCGGGGGCCGCGGGGCGGGTGCGGGTCGACGACGGGGCGGTGGCCACGGCCTTCGTCAGCGAGCGGCATCTGCGGGTGGACGGGCGGGCGCCGGTGAACTTCGCGCCGCTGTCCCGGTTCTGGCGGGCGGCCGACGGCTGGGTGCGGACGCATGCCAACTACCCGCACCACAAGGCGGCGTTGCTGACGGCATTGGATCCAGGATCCGACTCGGTGGAGGATGTGGCCGCCGCGATCGGCGAGCGGAAGGCCGTCGAGGTCGAGACCGCGGTGTACGGGGCCGGGGGCCTCGCGGTCGCCCTGCGCACGCCGGAGGAGTGGGCCGCGCACGAGCAGGGCCGGGAGGTGGCGGCGCGCCCGCTGCTCACCCGGGAACGGCTTGACGAGGCGGCGCCGCGGCGAGGTACGGCCGGCCGGGGTGCGGGCGGTGGGCGTGCGGGCGGGGCCCAGGAGCGCCCGTTGCGGGTGCTCGACCTGACCCGGGTGATCGCGGGCCCCGTCGCGACCCGGACGCTCGCGCTGCTCGGCGCGGACGTGCTGCGGATCGACCCGCCGGACAACCCCGAACTGCCGGACCAGCACGCCGACACGGGCGTCGGCAAGCGGACGGCGGCCCTTAACCTGGACCGGCCGTCCGACCGGCGTACGTTCGACGAACTCCTCGACGCGGCCGACGTGCTGGTGACCGGCTACCGGCCCGGCGCCCTCGACCGCTTCGACCTGCACCGGCCCGGCCTGGTGGTGGCCCGGCTCTCCGCCTGGGGCGACTACGGGCCCTGGGGCGGCCGGCGCGGCTTCGACAGCCTGGTGCAGGTGGCGACGGGCATCGCCGCCGTGGAGGGCTCGCCGGACCGGCCGGGCGCGCTGCCGGCGCAGGCCCTGGACCACGGGACCGGCTATCTGCTGGCCGCCGCCGTGCTGCGCTCGCTGACCGAGCAGCGCGAGCAGGGCGGCACCCGGCTCGTACGGCTCGCGCTCGCGCAGACCGGCCACTGGCTGACGCACACCCTGCCTGGCTACCACCCCGAGGACCACCTCACGGAGACGGACGGCCCGCTCGGGCGGCTGCGGCACGCGCTCTCGCCCGTCTCGTACGAGGGCGGCCCGACGGGCTGGTCGCGCCCGCCGGGCGTCGCGGGGGCCGACGACCCCGTGTGGCTCGGGGCCTGAACCACGGCTCCGGCTACGGCTTGACGAGGACCTTCAGGGCGGTGCGCTCGTCCATCGCCTTGTAGCCCGCGGGGACGCCGTCGAGGTCCACGGTCAGGTCGAAGACGGGGGACGGGTCGACGGTGCCGTCGAGGACGTCCGGGAGCAGCTCGGGGATGTAGGCGCGGACGGGGGCGACGCCGCCGCGCAGGGCGATGTTCCGGTCGAACATGACGGAGAGGTCGAGGCCGGTGCCCGAGCCGTGCGGGACGCCGACGTAGCCGATGGCGCCGCCGTCGCGGGTGATGTTCACGGCGGTGCGCATGGACTGCTCGGTGCCGACGGCCTCGATGACGGCGTGGGCGCCCTGGCCGCCGGTGAGCTCGCGCACGGCGGCCTCGGCGGCCTCGCCGCGCTCGGCGACGACGTCGGTGGCGCCGAAGGCGCGGGCGATGTCGGTGCGGGCGGTGTGCCGGCCGAGCGCGATGATCCGCTCGGCGCCGAGCCGCTTGGCGGCGAGCACACCGCACAGGCCGACCGCGCCGTCGCCGACGACGGCGACCGTGGCGCCCTTGCGCACGCCGGCGCCGAGGGCCGCGTGGTGGCCGGTGCCCAGCACGTCGGAGAGCGCCAGGAGCGCGGTGAGCAGGTGGTCGTCGGAGGCGGCGTCGGCGGGCAGCTTGACGAGGGTGCCGTCGGCGTGCGGGACGCGGACGGCCTCGCCCTGGCCGCCGTCGGAGCCGGCCGAGCCCCAGAAGCCGCCGTTGGGGCAGGAGGTCTGGAGGCCCTCGGCGCAGTAGTCGCAGCTGCCGTCGGACCAGACGAACGGGGCGACGACGAGGTCGCCCTTGGCGAAGCCGCGGACCTCGGCGCCCGCCTCCTCGACGATCCCGAGGAACTCGTGGCCGATCCGCTGGCCGGGCTGCCGGGCGGACTCGCCGCGGTAGGCCCACAGGTCGCTGCCGCAGATGCAGGCGCGGACCACGCGGACGACGACGTCGGTCGGGTTCTGGATGACGGGGTCGGGCACCTCCTCCACGCGCATGTCGAAGGGGGCGTGGATGGTGGTGGCGCGCATGACGGACGTTCCTTGCCTCGGGTGCTGCTGGTGCTGCTTTCCAGTGTTGTACGACGTTCACCGTACATCGCGCGCGGGGTTCCGTCCGTGAGGAGGCGCTCCCCAGGGGGTGTCTAGACGCCCGCCGCGCCGAGCAGTGATCCCGCCGCGTACGTCACCGCCATCGCCAGCGCGCCGCCGCCGACGTTGCGCGCGACGGCCCGGGCGGCCGGGGCGGCGCCGAGGCGGGCGGACCACCAGCCGGTTAGGGTGAGGGCGGCGAGGACGGAGACGACCGTGACCCAGAGGCGGTGGGCGGACGGCGGCAGGACGATCGCGAGGAGCGGGAGCAGGGCGCCGGCGGTGAAGGCGAGGAAGCTGGCGGCGGCCGCGTGCCAGGGGTTGGTGAGGTCGTCCGGGTCGATGCCGAGTTCCACGCGCGCGTGCGCGCGCAGGGCGTCGCGTTCGGTGAGCTGGACGGCGGCCTCGCGGGCCACGGCGGGGGTCAGGCCGCGGCGGGCGAGCAGGTCGGCGAGTTCGGCGAGTTCGGCCTCGGGCTGTTCGCGCAGTTCGCGGCGTTCCTTGGCGAGGGCTGCCTTCTCGGAGTCGCGCTGGGTGGAGACGGAGACGTACTCCCCCGCCGCCATCGACATCGAGCCGGCGAGGAGGCCCGCGAGCCCCGCCGTGAGCAGGGCGTCGCGGGACCCGGTGGCGCCGGCCACGCCGACGACGAGGCCCGCGGTGGAGACGACTCCGTCGTTGGCTCCGAGCACGGCGGCCCGGAGCCAGTTGAGCCGGGAGCCGAGGCCGGCGGCGTGGGCCTCGTCGTGTACGGGGGCTTCGGTCACCCCTGGAGGGTCGCACCCGGCGGGTCACCAGACGCGTACCGACCCGCCCTTCGCGAAGGCCGGGCTGGTGGCGCCGGCCGGGACCTCGGTGAGCGGTGCGGCGATCTCCTCGACGGTCGGGCCGTGGACGGCGGCGAGGGTGTCGAGGTACGCGAGGTCGAAGCCGTAGACGCGGGCCGCGTTGCCGCCGACCATCGCGGCGACCTCCTCCCGGGGCAGGCCCGCGTAGGCGATCCGCAGGCCCTCGCGGGAGTAGGGGGTGGTGCCCTCGTCGTGCGGGTAGTCGGTGCCCCACATGATCTTGTCGAGGCCGATCAGCTCGCGCAGCGGCACCTCGTGCGGGCGCATGAAGCTCGCGCCGACGAAGCAGTTGTCGCGCCAGACCTCGCTCGGGCCCTTGCCCTCGCCCATGGACTCGGCGAGGCCGGTGCCGAACTTGGACTCCGCGGTCGAGGCCGTGGTCGAGGCCGCGACGAGCCGGTCGTGGTAGTAGTCCAGCATCCGCAGGACACCGGGGATCCAGCCCGAGCCCTGCTCGGTGAGCACCAGTCTGAGCCCCGGGTGGCGCCGGAAGGCGCCGCCGAAGATCAGGTGCCACAGCGCCCGGTGCGAGAACCAGGTGGTCTCCACCATGAACACCGCCCGGGCGGCCGGTTCGTCGCCGAGCGGCGGTGAGGCGGAGCCGCCGTGGTGGTTGACCGGGACGCCGAGCTCGGCGCAGACCGCCCAGATCGGGTCGTAGACCTCGGAGTACAGCTCCGGGACCGTCGAGCCGGGCGGGACGCCGGGCAGCAGGATGCCGCCGGTGAGCCCCGCCTCGCGGGTGCGGCGGATCTCGGCGACGGCCGCGTCGACGTCGTTGAGCAGGATCTGCGCCACGCCCGCCCGCCGCCCCGGCGCGTCCGCGCAGAAGTCGGCGAGCCAGCGGTTGTGCGCCTGCAGCCCGGCCCAGCGGCGCTCGTACTCGGCCCGGGTGGGCGGCTGGGCCATCAGCGACGCCTTGGGGAAGAACGGCGGGATGGTGTTGGGGAAGACGACCTCGGCGACGACGCCGTCCGCCTCCAGCTCGCTCAGCCGGCGCTTCGAGTTCCAGTTGCGGTCGGCGGTGTCGGCGAGCAGGTCCTCGTACGGGTTGACGTAGGTGGCCGCCCAGGCGTCGAAGTCGTCGTGGTGCCTCTTCTCCAGGTACGGCCTGTAGTCGAGGAGGTCGGCGCCGGCGTGGCAGTCGGCGGAGATGACGGTGTAGCGGTCCGTGGCGTCGGAGGTCACGGCGTCACCCCCAGGACCGGGAAGTCGTGGTCGGTGAGCCAGTGCCGGCCGACCTCGCGGGAGCGGGCCCAGGAGGCCTCGACGGCGGCCTGGTCGGCGGGCTGGCCGAGGTCGGCGGGGGTGGGGCCGATGCGCTTGGATATCGGATCCAGTTTCTGGATATCGAATCCGAAGACCTCCGCCGCGGCCAGCCCGAGCATCCGCCGCGTCTCCGCCACCGGGATGTCGTGGAAGGTGTTCCGCAGCCACGCCCGGGTGTTCGGCCAGGTGCCCTCCGGGTGCGGGAAGTCGGAGCCCCACAGGATGTTGTCGACGCCGATCTCGTAGCGCTGCGCCAGCTCCCGCCGCTTGGTGTTGGTCGCGCAGATGAACACCTGCCGGTCCAGGTACTCGCTCGGCGGCCGCTTCAGCTCCGCGAACGGGGACAGCTTCTTGCCGCCGTGCGCGCCCAGATAGAGCCGGTCCATGAACCACAGCAGGTTCGGCAGCCACCAGCAGCCGGACTCGGCGATCCCGAAGCGCAGCCCCGGGTGCCGCTCGAACACCCCGGACCAGAGCAGGAACCACAGCGGCCGGGCCGGCCACCACGTCACCTCGGAGACGTAGATCCCGAGGTGGTCGCCGTACTCCTGGCGCGGTGCCGCGCCCGAGTGGGTGACCACCGGCATCCCGGTCTCGGCGGCGGCCGCCCACACCGGGTCGTAACGCCGGTCGTGGTAGGGCGGCTTGTCCACCCACATGGACGGGATCATCAGCGCGCCGAGCCCGGACTCCCTGGCCCGGTGGATCTCGGCGACCACCGCGGCCGGTTCGGCGGTGACGGGCAGCAGCGCCACCCCGCAGTGCCGCGCCGGGTTCTGCGACACGAAGTCGGCGAGCCAGCGGTTGTGCGCCTGCGCGCCCGCCATGCCGAGCTCCGGGTCCTGGTCGCCGGAGAGCCCCAGACCGACGCCGAAGGGCGCGGCGGTCTGGCTGTCGACGGCGTCCGCGTCGGGGAAGACGACCTCGGCGGCCACCCCGTCGCCGTCGAGCTCCTTCATCCGCTGCGCCGCGTCCCAGCCGCCGCGCAGCCCCTCCTCGTGGTCGGTGAACCACTTGTTCGCGAAGTCCTCGTTGCGCACCCCGAGCCGGGTCATGGCCTCGCGGCGGGCGTCACGCCCGGCGAGGAAGTCGTCGAAGGCGCGGTGGAAGCGGGAGTCGAGATAGGGCCGGTACCGCTCGGTCGGCAGCCCGGCGTGACAGTCGGACGAGATGATCAGATACGGGTCCTCATGGCGCTCGTTGGTCATGGCGAAGCCCCTCAGTCGAGGATGAAGCTCTCCAGGTACGACGGGTTGGCGCGGTCGAGCATCGACTGCGAACGCGCTCTGATCTGCCGGTCGCTGTGCTCGCTCGCCGGGAGCATCCAGAACCGGTCGGCCCTGATCCCGTCGACGACGTGCCCGGCGACCTCCTCCACCGGCGTGAAGGCGACCTCGTGCCCGGCCTCCTTCATCGCGGCCTCCCACTGGTCGAGGCTGCGGTAAGGGGTCCGGCGCGGCCGCTGCTTGGCGTACCGCTCGGGCCGGTTGCGGTGCGACTCCCACAGCCCGGTGCGCAGCATGTGCGGCCCGGGGAAGAGCACGGAGGCGCCGACCCGCGCCCGCTCCGCCTTCAGGTGCGCGTAGAGCGACTCCGTCATGGTGACGACGGCGGACTTGGTGACGGCGTAGACGGAGGCGGTGGGCAGCGGGGCGATACCGCCGTCGCCGGAGGAGGTGTTGACGACGTGGCCGGGCTCGCCGCCCGCGAGCATCCGCGGCACGAAGGCCTGGATGCCGTGGAAGACGCCCCACACGTTGACCGCGAAGGCCCACTTCCAGTCGTTCGGCTCGTGCTCCCAGATGCGGCCCTCGGCCCCGGAGCCGACGCCCGCGTTGTTGCACAGCACATGCACGGCGCCGAAGGTGTCGTACGCGGCGTCGGCGAAGGCCCGTACGGAGCCGGGATCGCTGACGTCGACGGTACGGGCGAGGACCTGCGCCCCGCTCTCCATCAGCTCCTCGGCGGCCTTGGCCAGCGGCGTCTCCTCGACGTCGCCGAGGACGACCGCGAGGCCCTCGGCGGCGAAGCGGCGGGCCATGGCGAGCCCGATGCCACTGGCGGCGCCGGTGACGACGGCGACCTGTCCCTCGCGCAGTTCCATCAGACGCTCCCCTTTGCCGAGCCCTGAGGCACCGAGCCCTCGGGCGGCGCGTCGAGCGCCTGCTGCGGGTCGTCGTACCGCTGGTGGAGGTACGGCAACAGGGCCTCGGTGCTGACCCGTTCGACGACCCGGCCCCGCTGGTCGGTCGTCTTCTCGCCGATGGTGATCTCGACGAGCCGGCGCACCGGCAGGTCGGCGACGGGATCGAACATGGACTCGCGCAGGACGACGTCGCCGGTGACCCGCTCCAGCTTCCGCACCTTCTCGTTGCGCAGGCAGTGGACGAGGACGGGGTCGCCGTCGAAGCCCGAGCCGTCGACCGCCGGCAGGAACTTGAAGTAGAAGTCGGTCTTCTCGGTGGGCTCGGGCAGCGGCAGCGCACCGGAGACCGCGCCGCGCACCTCGACGAAGGCGATGCCGTGCCGGGCGAGGGAGGCGTGGACGACCAGCCCGTCGCGTTCGACGACGACCTCGCCGAGCTTCTTCGGCTCGCCGAACACCTCGCGCCCGCCGGTCAGGGCGCGCTCGTGGGTCATCGGCATGACCAGCGGATACCAGCCCTCGGTGGCGCCGTGGGCGGCGGCGACGGCCACCGAGCCGGCGCCGAGCGGATAGCCGGGCAGGTCGACCTTGCTGATGTTGACGCGGACCAGCGGGCGCGCGGTGGGCTTGAGCGGCGGCGGCAGGACGGCCGCCACCACGTCCGGGTCGGTCTCCCAGACCGCGACGACCCCGGTCGACCAGATGTCGGGGAGCCCGGCGCTCTTCTCGCGCGTCGCGGCGAGCTCCGCCGCGCTGCGCGCCCCGTACCGTACTCGTGCCATGACGTACCACCCTTCGGGAATGCGGGAAGGTATCGGCCCTGTAACACAGTTACACCGGCCACCCCGGCGGGTAAAGAGGCGTGACACACACGGGAGTTGGGGGAGCTGATCGGATGGCACGCACCGCGTTGACCCGCGACGAGGTCCTGGACACGGCCGCCGCCCTGGTCAGGGAGCACGGCCCGGCCGCCCTCACCATGCGCCGCCTCGCCGCCGAACTCGGCACCGCCGTCACCTCGATCTACTGGCACGTCGGCAACCGCGAGTCGCTCCTCGACGCCCTCGTCGAACGCACCGTCGCCGACCTCGGCACCCTCCGCCCGCGCGGGGCCGGCCCGGCCGAGCGGATCGTCTCGGTCGCCCTGCTGCTCCGCCGTGCCCTGCGCGAGCGCCCGCACCTGGTCGCCCTCGTCCACGAACGCGGCCTCACGGAACGCATGTTCCTGCCGGCCCAGCGCGCCCTCGTCCACGAGGCCCACGCCGCCGGCCTGCGCGGCCACCGCGCCGCCGAACTCGTCCGCGCCGTCCAGTTCCAGGTCGTGGGCCACGTCCTCGTCGAACGCAACCGCGAGCGCTCACCCGCCCAGTCCCCCGCCGAGACCGAACTGTGGGCGGACGACGCGGCCGTCACCGGCACCGCGGAAGCGGACCCGGACCTCGCCCGCGCGCTCGCCGCGCCGATCGACACGGAGGCGCTGTTCGGGACGGCGGTACGGGCGCTGGTGGCCGGGCTGCTGGCGCCGCCGACCGGATGAGCCCCTCCTCGTCCCGGCCTCCGGTGACGGGTTCCGGACACAAAAGGGACACCGGGGGCCGGGCTGTCAGTGCGGGCCCGTATTCTCAGTGACCATGCTCGACGACCGTACGACAGCAGCGACGTGGCCGGCCGCCTACCCACAGGGGTACGCGGTCGTCGACGTGGAGACCACCGGCCTCGCCCGCGACGACCGGATAGTGTCGGCTGCCGTCTACCGGCTGGACGCGCAGGGGAACGTCGAGGACCACTGGTACACCCTGGTCAACCCCGAGCGCGATCCGGGGCCGGTGTGGATCCACGGGCTGACCAGCGACGTGCTGGCCGGTGCGCCGCTCTTCCCGGAGATCGCCGAGGAGTTCTCGGCCCGGCTCGACGGCCGGGTGCTCGTCGCGCACAACGCCATGTTCGACTGGCAGATGATCGCCCGTGAGTACGCGCGCGCCGAGGCCACCGCGCCGGTGCGGCAGCGGCTGTGCACGATCGCGCTGTCCAAGGAGCTGTCGCTGCCGCTGCCCAACCACAAGCTGGAGTCGCTGGCCGCGCACTTCGGCGTGGTGCAGCAGCGTGCGCACAACGCGCTGGACGACGCCCGGGTGCTCGCCGAGGCGTTCCGGCCGAGCCTGCACACGGCCGCCGAGCGGGGCGTACGGCTGCCGCTGCTCGAATGCCGTCCACTGACCGAGTGGGCGTCGGCGCCCGCGCAGCCGCGGATCGGCTACCAGGCGTCGTACCGTACGAACGGCTGGCGGCCCTCGCGGAAGCGGCCCGCGTGCCCGTACCCGAACCCGGGACGGTACGAGTCGGACAAACCTCTCAAGCAGGGCATGCGGGTGGCGTTCTCCGGCGACACCTCCATCGACCGCGAGCTCCTGGAGGACCGCACGGTCGAGGCGGGACTCCACGTGGCGTCGAGTGTGTCGCGGCTCACCAGTCTGCTCGTGACCAACGACCCGGACGCGGCCACCTCCAAGACGGTCAAGGCCAAGTCCTTCGGCACGCCGATCGTCGACGAGGCCGCCTACACCCAGCTGCTGCGGGACGTGGCCCCGGCCGACGCCTGACGCCCGCGGGTGACACGCCCCCGTGACGGCGCGCGTGACGCCTGCGGACGAGTGACGGACCGCCGGAACCGGGCGTGCCGCCCGGTCTTCCGCCGCACGTGGCGCCACCCTGTGGCGCATGGCACGTTGTGAGGTCTGCGGAAACGATTACGGCATGTCCTTCGAGGTGCACGCGCAGGGCGCGGTGCACGTCTTCGACTGCTTCTCCTGCGCCATCCACCGCATGGCGCCCATCTGCGAGCACTGCCGGGTCCAGATCATCGGACAGGGCGTCGAGGTGGAGGGCCACTGGTACTGCGGGGGCCACTGCGCCCGCGCCGAGGGGAAGGTGGGCATCGTCGACAAGGTGGGGTGAGCGCCGACACCGGTCCGAACGGTCCGACGGAACGGGTCCGAACGGTCCGACGAAACGATCCTCTGCTCCGGTCGCCCGCGGCCGGAACCCCCGCTGCGGTCACCCCGTGGCCCGAGTTGTACGGTCATGGGGTGTACCGCTTCCTGTTGTCCCGGCAGTGGGTGATCCTCACCCTCATCGCCCTCCTGCTCATCCCGGTGATGATCAAGCTGGGCTTCTGGCAGTTCCACCGGCACGAGAGCCGGGTCGCCCAGAACACCCTGATCGCGGACAACCTCAAGGCGCAGCCCGTCCCGGTCGAGCGGCTGACCTCCCCCGGGCACACCGTCCCGCGCGGCGACTTCTGGCGCCAGGTCACCGCCACCGGCACCTTCGACACCGCGCACGAGGTCGTGGTGCGCCGCCGCACCTCCTCCGACGACCGCGTCGGCGTACACGTCCTGACCCCGTTCGTCCTGAAGGACGGCAAGGTCGTCATGGTCAACCGCGGCTGGATCCCGGCCGCCGACGACCAGCGGTCCTTCCCGAAGGTGCCGCCGGCGCCCAAGGGCGAGATCACCGTGACCGGACGCCTGATGGCCGACGAGACCAGCGGCGCCAGCGGCATCAAGGACCTCAAGGGCCTGCCGGACCGCCAGGTCATGCTGATCAACAGCGCGCAGCAGACCGCGCTGCTCGGCCGCACGGTCCTCGGCGGCTACATCGAGCAGGCCGCGCCCGAGCCGGCCGGCGGCTCCCCCGAGCTGATCCCCGGACCCGACCACGAATCGATCGGCCCGCACATGGCCTATGCCGTGCAGTGGTGGCTGTTCGCCGCCGGCGTCCCGGTGGGCTGGGTGATCCTGGCGCGGCGCGAGCGGCGCGACCGGGAGGCCGCGGCCCGGGAGGCCGAGGCCTCGGAGGAGACACCGGAACCGGCCGCTGCGAGCGCCTGACCGCCGGCCTGCCGTCCCTCCTGCCTGCCTGTCCTCCCGTCCTCCTGATTGACCGTCGCCGCTTCCGGGAACAGCCCAAAGCGTGACGCAACGTATCGACGACTACGCCCTCATCGGCGATCTCCAGACCGCCGCGCTCGTCGGCCGCGACGGGTCGATCGACTGGCTGTGTCTGCCCCGCTTCGACTCCGCCGCCTGCTTCGCCGCCCTCCTCGGCGACGAGAACAACGGCCACTGGCGGCTCGCCCCCAAGGGCGCCACGTCCTGCACCAGCCGCCGCTACGCCGAGGACAGCCTGGTCCTGGAGACCACCTGGAAGACCCGTACCGGCGAGGTCAAGGTCGTCGACTTCATGCCACAGCGCGACAGGGCACCCGACCTCGTCCGCATCGTCGAGGGCGTCAGCGGCAAGGTGGAGATGAGCGCTGCGCTGCGGCTGCGCTTCGACTACGGCTCGATCGTGCCGTGGGTGCGCCGCGCCGACGGCCACCGGGTGGCGGTCGCCGGGCCCGACTCCGTATGGCTGCGCAGCGATCCGCCGGTGAAGACGTGGGGGCAGCAGTTCGCGACCTGCTCCAGCTTCACCGTCGCCGCCGGCGAGAAGGTCGCGTTCGTGCTCACCTGGCACCCCTCCCACGAGCCGCGCCCGCAACTCGTCGACCCCTTCGAGTCCCTGGAGCAGTCGCTCGCCGACTGGCGCGAGTGGGCCGCCCGCTGCACCTACGAGGGGCCCTACCGGGACGCCGTCGTCCGCTCGCTCATCACCCTCAAGGCGCTCACCTACGCCCCCACCGGAGGCATCGTCGCCGCGCCCACCACCTCCCTGCCCGAGGACCTCGGCGGCGTGCGCAACTGGGACTACCGGGCCTGCTGGCTGCGCGACTCCGCCTTCACCCTCGACGCGCTGCTCTCCACCGGATACGTGGACGAGGCGGCGGCCTGGCGCGACTGGCTGCTGCGCGCGGTGGCCGGCGACCCGGCCGACCTGCAGATCATGTACGGGCCGGCCGGCGAGCGCAGGCTGCCCGAGACGGTGCTGCCCTGGCTGCGCGGCTACGCCGACTCGGCGCCGGTGCGGACCGGGAACGCGGCCGTGGACCAGCTCCAGATCGACGTCTACGGCGAGGTGATGGACTCCCTCTTCCGGGCGCGGGAGGCCGGCATCCCGCCGCGGCGGCACGCGTGGAACCTCCAGCTGAGCCTGCTCGGCTTCCTGGAGTCGACCTGGCGCGAGCCCGACGAGGGACTGTGGGAGGTGCGCGGACCGCGCCGTCACTTCGTGCACTCCAAGGTGATGGCCTGGGTGGCGGCCGACCGTGCGGTGCGCACCCTGGAGTCCGACCCGTCGCTGCCGGGCGACGCGGCGCGCTGGCGGACCATGCGGGACGAGATCCACGCGGAGGTGTGCGTGAAGGGCTACGACCCGGAGCGCAACACCTTCACCCAGGCGTACGGCTCGCGCGAGCTGGACGCAGCCACGCTGCTGATCCCCCGGGTGGGCTTCCTGCCACCGGAGGACCCACGGGTGGTGGGCACGGTCGACGCGGTACGGGCGGAGCTGGTGCAGGGCGGTCTGGTGCGCCGCTACTCGACGCCGGGCGCGGGAGCGGGGTCCGGGACACCGGTGGACGGCCTGCCGGGCGAGGAGGGCACGTTCCTGGTGTGCTCGTTCTGGCTGGCGGACGCGCTGCGGCTCACCGGGCGGGTGAAGGAGGCGCGGGAGCTGTTCGAGCGGCTCGTCGGGCTGTGCAGCGACGTGGGGCTGCTGGCGGAGGAGTACGACCCGGTGGCGGGCCGGCAACTGGGCAACTTCCCCCAGGCGTTCAGCCACATCGGCCTGGTGGGCGCGGCGCTGGCGCTGGCCGCCGAGGAGAGCGCGTGACGCAGGGACGGCCTGGTCAGCGCGGCGCGCGGACCAGGACGGGCACCGGAACCGGGACGGGGACCGGAACCGGGGTCGGGGCCGGAACCGGAACCGGGGTCGGGGCCGGAACCGGGGTCGGGGCCGGAACCGGAACCGGGGTCGGGGCCGGAACCGGCACCGGAACCGGGACCGGAACCGGAACCGGCACCGGCACCGGCACCGGGACCGGGGATCGTGCGGGTGCCCGCGTAGACCCCTGTGGCCGTCAACCTAGAATCGGGCCATGGATCTTGGGCTGAAGGACCGTGTGTACGTGGTGACCGGCGCGACCCGAGGGCTCGGCCGGGCCTCGGCGGAGGCGCTGCTCGCCGAGGGCGCGAAGGTGCTGATCACCGGGCGCGAGGAGAAGACGGTCGCCGAGGCGGCCGCCGCGCTCGGCCCGGACGCGGCGGGCATCGCCGCGGACAACTCCGACCCGGAGACCCCGGCCCGGCTGATCGCGGAGGCGCGGGCCCGGTTCGGCCGGTTCGACGGCGTCCTCATCAGCGTGGGCGGCCCGGCGCCGGGCTTCGCCGCCGACAACACCGACGAGCAGTGGTCGGCCGCGTTCGACACCGTCTTCCTGGGCGCGGTACGGCTCGCCCGCGCGGCGGCGGAGACGCTGCCCGAAGGCGGCGTCATCGGCTTCGTCCTGTCCGCCTCGGTGCACGAGCCCATCGCGGGCCTCGCCATCTCCAACGGCCTTCGCCCGGGCCTGGCGGGCTTCGCCAAGTCCCTCGCCAACGACCTGGGCCCGCGCGGCATCCGCGTGGTCGGCCTGCTGCCCAGCCGCATCGACACCGACCGGGTCCGCTCGCTCGACGCGATGTCCGGAGACGCGGACGCGGCCCGCGCGGCGAACGAGGCGACGATCCCCCTGCGCCGCTACGGCACGCCGGAGGAGTTCGGCCGCACGGCCGCGTTCCTGCTCTCCCCCGCCGCGTCGTACCTCACGGGAGTGATGCTGCCGGTGGACGGCGGGGCGCGCAGCGGCTTCTGACGGTTCGGGGCGGGTCGGGTCTGCCCGACGGACGGGCCGGGCGGGCGGGGTCTGCCCGGACCGGTCCGGGCGCGACGGTCCGCGGCCGGGCGGGTGCGCGGCCGGGCGGTGCGCGGCCGGGCGGTGCGCGGCCGGGCGGTGCGCGGCCGGGCGGGTGCGCGGCCGGGCGGGTGCGCGGCCGGGCGGGTGCGCGGCCGGGCGGTCCGCGGGCGGGCGGTGCGCGAGGTGGAGTGGGCGCCCCCGGCCCGGCGGGGCCGAGAGGCCGATGGCTACGCCACCCGGCGGGCCCGGTGCTTGACCGCCCGCAGCCGGGCCTCGGTCGGCAGGGCGGGCAGGCCCGTGGACGTACGGGCGTTGCCGAGCGCCGTGTCGGCGAGCGCGGTCAGCGCGGCGGCCGGGGAGGCGTACGGCTCCAGGAGCAGGGCGACCCGGGTACGCGGCGCGGTGCGCCGGCCGGTGAGCGCGACCCGGGCCCGGGCGACGCCCTCCTGGGCCGCCGCGTCCGCCTCCAGGACGTCCTGCAGGGTCCGGCCGTGCACCACGGCCCCCTCGCCGTCGCCCGTGTCGACGACGACCTCGCGGAGCCGGGCCCGCCGGAACTGGGCGATCAGCCACCACAGGGAGAGCAGTACGACGAGCCCGAGCACGGCGATGACCACCGGCCACCACCAGCCCTCGGCGCGCCAGTGCTGTCGTTCGGCGCGGCTGAGCACCACGTCGTCGGGGCCGGACCAGGGCCACCAGGACGGCAGGGAGACGCCGAGTCCGGCCACGAGCGCGGCCCCGCCCCCCACGACCAGGAGCAGTCCGGCGAGGGCGAGCACGATCCGGTTGACGCGCCGCAGTACCCGGGTCACGGCGTCACCCCTTCCTGGGCGGCCGGGCCACCCGTAGCCTCACGGCCGGCGGATGGGCGAGCGCGAGTTCGTCGACGCCGGTGGCGAGCACGGCCTCCAGGTCGGTGCGCACCTCGTCGACCTCACGGAAGTGCGCCACGGCCCGTACGGCCACCTTGGCGCGGCCGGCCTTGACCCGCACGGACTGCACGCCGGACACCTCCATCGCGCGGTCGCGCAGCGCGAGCGCGGCGGCCTCCCGGTCGAGCCCGGCGCGCACGTCGGGATGCCGGCGGCGCATGGGAAGCACGGCGCGCAGCCCCGGGGTGAGCGCGAGCAGCAGCAGCCAGACGCCGAGCACGACGGCGACGGCCGCGCCGGCGAGCACCCAATCGTCGTCCATCGGGCGGCTCGCGAGGTCGTTCGCGAGGGAACGGCGCCAGGCCATGGCCGTGTGATCGGCGCGGACGGCGGCGACGTCGTACAGCAACAGCCCGGCACCGCCGAGCAGAACGGCCGCGAGCACGGCGGCGGGAATCCGGCGCACGGACCAGAACCGACGCACGGGCGGCCCTGGCACGTCGGCCGGCACGGGCACGCCGTCGGCGTCGGCCGCGTCCGGGGGACCGGCCTCGGGCGACCGGCCGGCCCAGGAGCCGGACACTGATACGGGCTGGGCGCCACGGGCGTCGGACCCGGGCGGGCCGGCGTCCGAGCCGGGCACGGGATCCCGCTCGGGGGCCGGTTCGTGTGACTCGGTCATTTCAACCGCTCCCGTTTGTGGCCGTGCGCGGTGTGCGCGGAGTGGAGGCGCTCGACGTGCACGTCGACCTCGTGGACCGCGATGCCGGCCAGGGTCTCCACACGGTGACGGACACGGCCGCGGACGGCACCGCACTGGCGGCCGATGTCGGTGGGGTAGTCGAGTTCGAGGCTCACCGAGACATGCGCGAT
This sequence comes from Streptomyces sp. NPDC101160, assembly GCF_044768205.1. Classification (NCBI taxonomy): domain Bacteria; kingdom Bacillati; phylum Actinomycetota; class Actinomycetes; order Kitasatosporales; family Streptomycetaceae; genus Streptomyces; species Streptomyces sp. NPDC101160. The sequence continues at coordinate 46,656 of NZ_JBIWPJ010000009.1, forward strand.
GTCACGGTGGACGACCACCGAGGCGTGCGGGGGCGAGCCGTCCTTGGGGACGGCGTCGATCGCCTCGCGGGCCGCCTGGGCCGCGATCTTCGCGACGACCCGGTCGGCGATCGTGGTGGCGCCCCGGGCGGCCGCCCCGACCGGCTCGCTGACCAGTACCGGCACCCGGGGTCACCGCCGCCGTTCGCCGCGCTCGCGGCCCCGGAAGAGGTCGCCGGGTTCCAGATCCCCGTCGGCGAACCGGCCGACCACGAAGCCGATCGCGCCCAGTGCCGCGATCAGGAGGAACGCGCCGAAGCCGCCGAAGTATCCGGCGAACCCCAGCGCCATGCCGGCCACCAGGCCGACCGCAGCCATGCTCATGCTGAGCCCTTGCCTTTCCGCTCGCGCTTTCCGCATACGCCGGCCGTCCGGGCCCGGCTACTGGAGCCTCGACTCCGGCTCCTCTTCCTCCTCGTCCGGCACCTTGACATCGCTGACGGCGATGTTGACCTCGACGACCTCCAGGCTGGTCATCCGCTCGACGGCGGCGATGACGTTCTCCCGGACGGCGCCGGCGACATCGGCGATGGAGACCCCGTAGTCGACGACGATCTCCAGGTCGAGCGCGGTCTGTACCTCGCCGACCTCGGCCTTCACGCCACGGGTGACGGACGTCGCCTTCCCGCCGCCCGGAACGCGGTCCCGCATGGCGCCGAGGGTGCGGGAGAGGCCGCTGCCCATCGCGTAGACGCCGACGACGTCCCGCGCGGCGAGTCCGGCGATCTTCTCGACGACGCCGTCGGCGATCGTGGTGCGCCCGCGGGTGGCGGGGTCGCCGCCGCCGCGCTTGATCACCGGGGTCTGGGTCTTCTGGTCGGTGCGCGTGCTGTCGGTCATAGCCGCCTGTCCCTTCCGTCACCGTTTCCCCTCTTTTGCTCACACTACGGGTGCTTACCCGGTCTCGCGCCGGGGATGCGGCAGGCTGGAGCAATGACGACGGCTGAGATGTGGCGCGTGACGGACCGGCTGCTGCCGCTCGGCGACGCGGCGGACGGTGCGTGGATCGCGGAGCGGGCGGTACGGGCGGCGCTGACGGAGGCGGCCTCGGGGGTACGGGGCGTGGTGCCCGACCGCCCGCGCTTCCGGCTCGTGGGCGAGGCCGTGGATTCGCCCTTCCCGGTACCGCCGGGCGGGCTGCCGCCCGGGGATCTGCGGCTCACGCTGGACTTCGCGGCGACGGCGAGCCGCCCGCTGCCGCAGCTCGCGGCGCGGCTGCGGGTGGCGCTCCTCGACGTGGCGGAGCGGGCGCTCGGCCTCGCCGTGAGCGAGGTGGACCTGCGGGTGACGGAGCTGCTCGACGCGTCTCCCGAGCGGACGGCCGCCACTGCGCCGTCCGGGCGAACCTCGCCCCCGACGCCCGACGACCCGGCGGCGCTCGCCGCCCTCGCGGTGCCCGGCGTGGCCGCGCTCACGGACGCCTTCGGCCCGGCGCTCCAGCACGGTCCGGACGGCCGGCTGCGCATCGAGGTGGCGGTGACGGCGGGCCACCGCGCCCTGGACGTGGCGCGGGCGGCCCGTACGGCCGTGACCGCCGCCGCCCCTGGGGCGACGACGGTCACGGTGGTGGTGTCGGAGCTGAGGTGAAGCGAGGCCGCCGGGTGGCGCCGAACCGAGCGACGACGCCACGGCGCAGCGCCCGAGCTCAGCCGGGCCGACCGGCGACGACACGGCGCGGCGCGGTCACCGAACTCGGTTACGCCGAGCCGAGCGGCGACGGCGCGGCGCGGTCATCGAACTCGGTTACGCCGAGCCGAGCGACGACGCCGCGACGACGCCGCCGCGCGACGTCCGAGCCCAGCCGTGCCGAACGACAACAGCCGGCAGGGTCACGGCGCGGCGTCCCGGCCAAGCCGAACCGCGCCGCGTCAGTCGCCCAGGCCCGCCAGGTCGCGCAGGCGGCGCGCCTGCGCCGCGCGTTCGGCGACGCGCTGCTCCTCGTACGAGCGTCCGGAGACGCCCTGGAGCAGCGCCTTGGTCTCGATCGTCGCGGAGCGCGGCGCGGCCAGCAGGGCGGCACTCAAGTCCCGTACGGCGGCGTCGAGTTCGGCCACCGGTACGGCGATGTTGGCGAGGCCGATGCGCTCGGCCTCCTCGGCGTGGACGAAGCGTCCGGTCGCGCAGATCTCCAGCGCGCGGGCGTAGCCGACCAGCGAGACGAGCGGGTGCGTCCCGGTCAGGTCCGGGACGAGGCCCAGGCTGGTCTCGCGCATGGCGAACTGCACGTCGTCGGCGACGACCCGCAGGTCACACGCCAGGGCCAGCTGGAAGCCGGCCCCGATGGCGTGGCCCTGGACGGCCGCGATCGACACGATGTCGCTGCGGCGCCACCAGGTGAACGCCTCCTGGTACTCGGCGATGGTCGCGTCGAGGTCCTCGTCGCTGCCGCGCGCCAGGTCGATGAAGGACGGCTCTCCGTCGAAGCCCTCGGGCGTGAACGCCTGCCGGTCGAGGCCGGCGGAGAAGGACTTACCCTCGCCGCGCAGGACCACGATCCGTACGCTGCCCGGCAGTGACCGTCCGGCTTCCGTCAACGCCCGCCACAGAGCGGGAGACTGGGCGTTGCGCTTCGCCGGGTTGGTCAGGGCCACCGTGGCAACGGCGTCCTCGACGGTGAGCCGTACACCGTCCTTGTCGAAAACGAGCTCAGTGTGCTCGGAGTCGTCGAGCGTAGTCATGGGGCGCCTCCCGGTTACGGTGCAGCACTGCATCCGTCACTGCAGCCGATGCTAAGTGACTGCACAGTAACCACCCGGTCGACCGCACGGTCGACCGGGTGGCCACCGAGAGACCCGGTGGACCGATCGAGCCGCCCCGATGTCAGGCCGAGGCCGCCTTCTTGCCCCGTGTCGCTCCGCCGCGTCCACGCAGCGTGACTCCGGACTCGCTGAGCATCCGGTGGACGAATCCGTAGGAGCGGCCGGTTTCCTCGGCCAGCGCCCGGATGCTCGCACCGGAGTCGTACTTCTTCTTCAGGTCTGCCGCGAGCTTGTCGCGCGCGGCGCCGGTCACCCGGCTGCCCTTCTTCAGAGTCTCGGCCACCCGTGCCTCCTCATGGGAAGTGCGCTCTGGACTTCTCATGATCACCCCTCCCGTGCGTCCTGGCCACCCATTCGACAAGGTCCGTGCCATTCGCTTGCGCCGGGCAGCACACACCGTCACGACCGGAATTGATCGTTCCGGCGGGCTCGCCGGCCGCCCGGAAGCCCTCCCGGCCAGGAAGTACCAGGTCAGCGGCGCGCCCTGCGGAAAAACGCCGCGCGGGCCCTGGCGGAAGGATTCCGCAGGGCCCGCGCAGGGGGTATGAGACGCACTCACTCAGATGAAGGATCACCCATGAGCCGAATGATCCAGCCCGACATGATCCCCACCGGGTTCAGCGGGTCAGGCCAGGGCGACCAGGTCCGCGTAGTCGGCACCCCACAGGTCCTCGACGCCGTCGGGCAGCAGGATGATCCGCTCCGGGTCGAGCGCCTCGACTGCGCCCTCGTCGTGGGTGACCAGCACGACCGCGCCCTTGTACGTCCGCAGCGCGCCCAGGATCTCCTCGCGGCTGGCCGGGTCCAGGTTGTTGGTGGGCTCGTCGAGGAGCAGCACGTTCGCCGAGGAGACGACCAGGGTCGCGAGCGCGAGCCGGGTCTTCTCGCCGCCGGAGAGCACGCCGGCCGGCTTGTCGACGTCGTCGCCGGAGAAGAGGAAGGAGCCGAGCACCTTGCGCACCTCGACGAGGTCGAGGTCGGGCGCGGAGGAGCGCATGTTCTCCAGGACCGTGCGCTCCGGGTCGAGGGTCTCGTGCTCCTGGGCGTAGTAGCCGAGCTTGAGGCCGTGGCCCGGGGTGACCTGGCCGGTGTCGGGCTGCTCGACGCCGCCGAGCAGCCGGAGCAGCGTCGTCTTGCCGGCGCCGTTGAGGCCGAGGATGACGACGCGGGAGCCCTTGTCGATGGCCAGGTTCACATCGGTGAAGATCTCCAGGGAGCCGTACGACTTGGACAGGCCCTCCGCCGTGAGCGGGGTCTTGCCGCAGGGCGCGGGCTCCGGGAAGCGCAGCTTGGCGACCTTGTCGGAGACCCGGACGGCCTCCAGGCCGGACAGCAGGCGCTCGGCGCGCTTGGCCATGTTCTGCGCGGCGACGGTCTTGGTGGCCTTGGCGCGCATCTTGTCGGCCTGCGAGTTGAGCGCGGCGGCCTTCTTCTCGGCGTTCTGGCGCTCGCGCCTGCGACGCTTCTCGTCGGCCTCGCGCTGCTGCTGGTAGAGCTTCCAGCCCATGTTGTAGACGTCGATCGTGGAGCGGTTGGCGTCCAGGTAGAACACCTTGTTCACCACGGTCTCGACGAGGTCCACGTCGTGGGAGATGACGATGAAGCCGCCGCGGTACGTCTTGAGGTAGTCGCGCAGCCAGACGATCGAGTCGGCGTCGAGGTGGTTCGTCGGCTCGTCGAGGAGCAGGGTGTCGGCGTCCGAGAAGAGGATGCGGGCGAGCTCGATACGGCGGCGCTGACCGCCGGAGAGGGTGTGCAGCGGCTGGCCGAGCACCCGGTCGGGCAGCCCGAGGGCGGCGGCGATGGTGGACGCCTCGGCCTCGGCCGCGTACCCGCCCTTGGTGAGGAACTCGGTCTCCTGGCGCTCGTACTGCCGCAGGGCCTTCTCGCGGGTGGCGCCGCTGCCGGTGGCGATGCGCTCCTCGTTCTGCCGCATCTTGCGGATCAGCACGTCGAGGCCGCGGGCCGACAGGATCCGGTCGCGGGCGAGGACGTCGAGGTCGCCGGTGCGCGGGTCCTGCGGGAGGTAGCCGACCTCGCCGGAGCGGCTGATGGTGCCGCCGGCGGGCTGCCCCTCGCCCGCGAGGCACTTGGTGAGGGTGGTCTTGCCCGCTCCGTTGCGGCCCACGAGGCCGATGCGGTCGCCCTTGGCGACGCGGAAGGAAGCGGACTCGATGAGGACACGGGCGCCGGCGCGCAGCTCGATGCCGGAAGCGGTGATCACGGACAGACTCCAGGGCGGTGGGAAACGGCGGAAGGGCGGCTGGGCGGAGCTTCGACGCCGCTAATGCACGGGGAGAATGGCCATGCGGCAAGTCTAACGGGCACGTGCAACTGCTTTTCGGCCACGCGACATACCTCACATGCCCCGTAAAAGGGGTGGCATCCGGCGGATCTACCGATACTCGGCAGAAAAGCACAGGGCGGGCGGAGGGCGGTGGCATGCAGTTCGACGACGACGCCGATCTGGACACCTCGGAGGTCAAGGACGTCCGGGGCGGTCGTATTCCCGGCGGCGGTGCCACCATCGGCGGCGGGATCATCGGCTTCGTGGCGCTCGTCCTGGGCCTGGTCTTCGGCGTGGGGCCCGAACAGCTGGGGCTCTCCGCCGGCGGCGACGAGCCGGGCGCGACCTCCTCGTCGGTCTCCCAGGTGGCCCAGACCTGCAAGAAGGGCTCGGACGCCAACACCCGGGAGGACTGCCGGATCGTGGCGGTCGTCAACAGCGTGCAGGACTTCTGGCGGAGCGAGTACGCGCGGCGCGGCGGGCGGTACGGGAGCGCCGCCACCGTCATGTTCAGCCGCCAGGTCCCGACCGGGTGCGGCACGGCGAACTCGGCGGTCGGCCCCTTCTACTGCCCGGGCGACCGGCAGGTCTATCTGGACCTGGGCTTCTTCGACGAGCTGCGCACCAGGTTCGGCGCGACGGGCGGACCCTTCGCGCAGGCCTACGTGGTGGCGCACGAGTACGGCCACCACGTGCAGGACCTGATGGGCACGCTGGCCCGCGCCCAGGACGGCCGGACCGGCGCGGACTCGAACGCGGTCAGGGTGGAGCTCCAGGCCGACTGCTACGCGGGCGTGTGGGCGCGGCACGCGACGACCACGCCCGACGACAGGACGGGCCGGCCGCTGCTCACCCGGCTCACGGACGAGGACATCCGCGACGGCCTGGACGCGGCGGCGGCGGTCGGCGACGACCGGATCCAGGAGCGCTTCCAGGGCCGGGTGTCGCCGGAGAGCTGGACGCACGGCTCGGCGGCGCAGCGGCAGCAGTGGTTCTCCACGGGCTACAGCACCGGCGACATGGCGCGCTGCGACACCTTCCGGTGACGCGGAGCCCGTGGCCCGGCGGCCCGGCACTCGAACGGCGCTCGAACGGAAAGGAAGCGATCACGATGACGGACGCACCCGACATCTGCCCGACCCTGCTCTACAAGGACGCCAAGGCGGCCGTCGCCCGGCTCACCGAGGCGTTCGGCTTCACCGCGGACGCCGTGTTCGAGGACGAGGACGGCCGGGTGATGCACGCCGAGCTGTCCTACGGCAACGGGACGGTGATGCTCGGCAGCAAGGGCACCGGCAGCGCGTTCGACAGGGCGATGTCCGGCGCGGGCCCGGTCGGGGTGTATGTCCGCGTCGCCGACGTGGACGCCCACCACGCCCGGGCGGTCGCGGCCGGCGCGGAGATCGTGATGCCACCGACCGACCAGGACTACGGCGCCCGGGACTACATGGCCCGGGACGCCGAGGGCAACGTCTGGAGCTTCGGGACGTACGCCCCCGGCGGCGCCGGGTAGGTCACGCCGCCGGGCCCGTCAGGCCCCGCCCGTGTGGACCTGGAAGGCGGCGCGGCGGACCGCCTTGGCGAGGGCCGGGTCGGGGTGGGCGGCGGCGAGGGCGACCAGGACCTGGACGGTGCGGGGATGGCCGACGGCGCGGACCTCGTCGAGCAGGGCGGGGACGGTGCCCTGGACGGCGGAGTCGAGGTGGCGGACGAGCAGGTCGCTCTCGCCGTGGTCGGCGACGGCGGCCGCGGTGTCCACCCACAGCCAGGTGGCCTCCTCGCGGGTGAGCACCTCGGGGGCCTCGTCCGGGTCGGCGCCCTCGTACTCGGCGAGCCAGAGCAGCGCGTACGGGCGGAGGGACGGTTCCGCGAGGGCGGCGCGCACCTCGGGCTCGGCCGGGGCGCCGACGACCCGCAGCGCCTCGAAGGCGAGCCCGCGCAGCAGGGCGTCCTCGCCGCGGGCGACGGCGATCAGCTCGGCGACGGCGCTGGAGAGGGTGCGGGCGGCGAGCCAGGCGCGGTACTCGTCGCGGGCCGGGCCGGGGGTGAGCCGGGCGCAGCCGCGGAGCATGTCCTCGGCGGACTGCTCGATGTTGCCGGCCGGGCTCTGGGCGGCGACGCAGATCTGCTCCAGCTTGACCCAGACCGCCCAGTTGCCGAGCGGGGTGAGGGTGGCCTGGCCGCCGTCCGGGCCGTCGCCGAGGGTGAGGGCGCCGACGTCGGCGAGGCCCGCGAGGGCCCAGTCGAGCAGCGCGGGCAGGCCCTCGGCGGCCGGGACCGGCTCGGGCACGGTGCCGGCGGCGGGGACCTCGCAGCGCTCCTCGCGGAGTTCGGCGACGCGCTGGCGCAGCAGGTCGAGCAGGCCGGTCACGGGGACGGGCCCCGCGGACAGCTGGAGCAGCGAGAGGACCTGGGGGACGGCCTCGACGACCTCGGCGACGGCGCCGGGCGCCACGCCCTCGGGCTCCGGGTGGGCGAGCGACCAGGCGTCGAAGAGGGCGACCCAGCCGCGCAGCACGGCGGAGTCGTCGCGGTCCCACGCCGTCAGCCGCCAGCCGGGGCGGACGGTGCCGCCGTGCAGCTCGACGAGTCCGGCGAGCCGGGCGCGGTCCCAGCCGGCCCGGACCTGTCCGGGGGTCAGATCCAGTGCGGCGGCGGCCCGTTCGCCGTCCGGGAGTGCGGGGAGTGCCGTCTCGGCCTGCCGGCCGGACGCGGCCCAGCGGGCGATCCGCACCGCGTCGGCGAGCACCCTGCGCGCCTGCAGGGCGAGTTCCGCGCGGGGCGGGGTCCCCTCGGGCGGCCGGGGCGCCGGGCGGGTGCGCCGGGTCGTCACGGCCTTGCGCGCGGTGGCGAGCGGCCGCGGACGGACGAGTCGGAGTCTGGAGTTGCGCGCCAATGGTTCATCGGGCTTTCGAGACGTCACGGGGGCAGTCTTCCCGTTGACGGCCCGAAAGCCCAATCGGAATGCGCAACGCCGCCGCGAGGACCTGTCCCGGGCCCGGGATTCCGGGCCCGGAGGCCGTGCGGGGGTCCGGCGGGGCGCCGGACCAGGGGGCTCGGCGCGCTAGACCAGCGGGGTCAGGAAGCGGCGCAGGGACTCCTCGTAGCGGACCGGGTCCGCGTTCCACATGGCGGCGTGCGGCGCGTCGCGGACCGTGCTGAGGGTGACGAGCTCGGGGCGGAGCTCGGCGAGCCGGCGCGAGCGGTCCCAGGGAGCGAGGGTGTCGTCCGGGCCGTGGAAGAGCAGCGTCGGCACGCGCAGCCCGTGCGGGTCGGCGGCTTCCTGGAGGCGGTCGCCGTGGGCGCCGGTGCGGCCCTGGGCGGCGCGCACGGCGAGCGGGATCAGCGGGGCGGGGACGCGGTGGGCGGCGGCGAGGTTGCGCAGGGTGGCCTCCCAGTCGAGGACCGGGGAGTCGAGGACGAGGCCGCGGATCCGGTCGCGCACGCCGGAGCTTTCGGCGGCGTGCAGGGCCATGGCGGCGCCCGTGCCCCAGCCGAGCAGGACGACGCCGGTGGCGCCGCGCCGTACGGCGTAGCGGATGGCGGCGTCGAGGTCCCGCCACTCGGAGTCGCCCAGGTGCCCGAGCCCGTCGGCGGCCTCGGGCGCGCCGGCGTCGCCGCGGTAGGCGGGGACGAGGACCGGGACGCGCCGGCGGTGCAGGAAGGGGACCAGGTTGAGCGCGTGCTCGCGGGTGGTGCCGAGGCCGTGCAGGGCGATCACCCAGGTGGTGCGCGGCCCGGGCACGAGCCAGGCGGGCAGGTTGCCGAGCTCGCCGGGGATCTCGACGTCCTCGTAGGGCAGGCCGAGGGCGGTCTCGGGGGTGCCGCAGTGCAGCTGCGGGGTGAGCCGGACCCGGACGCCGGGGGCGAGTGTGCCGAGCTCGACCCGTTCGAGCCGGCGCACCACGGTGTCGGCGGTGTGCGGGACCCGGTCGAGCACGGGGCCGACGACGGCGTGCAGGCCGTCGGCCTCGATCCCGTACGTGCCGGGGCGCAGCGCGGCCAGGCTCCGGGTGAGGCTGATCCGCTCCGGGCCGCTGCCGTGCACGGTGAGTCTGGGCTCGCCGGGGAAGGGGCGGCCGGACGGCACGCCGAGGGCGGCGTCGCTGGCGTAGCGGCCGGCGACGACGGCGGCCGCGCCGAGCCCGAGCAGGGTGGTGACGGCCGCTGCCGTCGCGGTAACGGGGCGCACTGTCCCAGTGTCGGCAGCCGGGCCGTGCCCTGCCACCCGGCGGGGCCCGTCGAGGCTCCTTCGAGTGACATGGGTCTCGTCCACCGGGTCCTCCGTGGGGCTGAAGGTCTCCACGGCGGTCCACGGGGCGATACGGGACGGGAGCGACGAAAAGCTACGCGCGTTGCGTCGGGCCCGGAACCGCACGGTTTACCCGGGGTTGCACGGTGACCGCATCGTGGACAGCCGGCCCGCCGGACCGGTAAGCGGAATCCCCTGACCCCGGATCGGGACACCACCTTGCCCGACCCAGTTCATCTTCCGTTCACCCAGGTTGCTTACGTTCGACCAGCCACTGACGTCGAACGATTGCCTGGGTAAATGGAACACATCACGCTGCTGCTCGCCATTGTGGTCGTGACAGCTCTAGTGTTCGATTTCACGAACGGTTTCCACGACACCGCCAACGCGATGGCCACGACCATCTCGACCGGTGCACTCAAGCCCAAGACGGCGGTGGCCATGTCCGCCGTGCTGAACCTGCTCGGCGCGTTCCTCTCCGTGGAGGTCGCCAAGACGATCTCCAAGGGGCTCGTCAACGAGACGGGCATCCAGCCCGAAGTCATCCTCGCCGCGCTCGTCGGCGCGATCCTCTGGAATCTGGTGACCTGGCTGGTCGGCCTGCCGTCCAGCTCCTCGCACGCACTGATGGGCGGCCTCATCGGCGCGACCGTCGCCTCTATCGGCTTCAGCGGCGTCAACGGCGAGAGCGTCGTCACCAAGGTCCTCATCCCTGCGGTCGCCGCCCCGATCGTCGCCGGCATCGCCGCGACGCTCGGCACCCGCCTGACCTACGCCATCGGCAAGGGCAAGAACGGCAAGGCCCAGCAGAAGGGCTACCGGGCCGGCCAGATCGCCTCCGCCGGTCTCGTCTCCCTCGCCCACGGCACCAACGACGCCCAGAAGACCATGGGCATCATCACCCTCGCCCTGGTCGCCGGCGGCGTCCTGGCCCCCGGCTCCAACCCGCCGGTCTGGGTCATCGTCTCCGCCGGTACGGCGATCGCGCTCGGCACCTTCCTCGGCGGCTGGCGCATCATCCGCACCATGGGCAAGGGCCTCACCGACCTCCAGCCGCAGCAGGGCTTCGCCGCCCAGACCAGCGCCGCGACGGTCATCCTGGCCTCCTCCCACCTGGGCTTCTCCCTCTCGACCACGCACGCCGTCTCCGGCTCCGTCATGGGCGCGGGCCTGGGCCGCAAGGGCGGTGTCGTCCGCTGGTCGACCGCCACCCGCATGTTCGTCGCCTGGGGCCTGACCCTGCCGGCCGCCGGCCTGGTCGGCGCGGGCGCCGAGTTCGTCGCGCGTCAGGGCCAGTGGGGCGTCTACGTCGTCGCGGCCTTCCTGGTCGCCTCCTGCGTCGGCATCTGGCTCGTCTCGCGCCGCCAGGTCGTCGACCACACCAACGTCAACGACGTCGAGACCGCGACCGCCACGGCCACCGAGACCGAGACCCCGGGCGTCGTGACCACCGCCATCGCGGCCGTCACCCCGCCGCCGGCGGGCTCCGTCGCCGCCGTCGCGGACACGGACCTGAAGGCCACCATCCCCGCCCCGAACCCCGCGGACCCGGCCGCTCCGGCCGCCCCCGCCGCCGCGGTCTGACGGATCTCACGGAACTGGAAGCACGGACATGAAGATCGACTGGGCAGCTCTCGGCTCCGTCTTCGGAGTCAGCCTCGTGGTGACCGTCGCCCTCGTGGGCTTCTTCACCCTCGGTGTCGCCGGCCTCTCCAAGCAGGAGGAGGCCGCGTCCAACGGCGGCTCGGCCCCGCTGGCCCGCACCGGCGCGTACGCCTGCTTCGCGCTCTGCGCGGCGGCCGTGGCGTACGGCATCTACCTGATCGTCGCCTGACCCGCACGATCCCCGACTCACCGGCCGGGGGGGGGGCCGCCCCCCCCCGGCCCCCCCCCCCCCGGGGGGGGGGGGGGGGGGGGGGGGGGGGTGGGCCTGGGTGCCCGCCCCCGCGCCCGGGGGGGTGTGGGGGGGGGT
>NZ_JBIWPJ010000009.1:57974-457565 GCF_044768205.1 Streptomyces sp. NPDC101160
GCGGCTGCGCCCGCCCCCCCCCCCCCCCCCCCCCCCCCCGCGCGGCGCCCCCCCCCCCCCCCCGGCCCCCCCCCCGGCCGCTTGTGTGCGCTGCCGTGTTTGTGGTGCTTCGCACAGTGACCCGACGCAGGTCAAGGGTGAGTTGACGGGTGTTCGCGGGGCGTGGTGGACTGCCGGAGCCATTACGGCGGCAAGTAGAGGAAGTCCGGTGCGATTCCGGCGCGGTCCCGCCACTGTGACCGGCCCCCGAGGGCCGGGAGTCAGGAACTCTCCCCGCCGGTCACGTCGATCCAGGGCGCGGACCCTGAGTGAGGACACAGCGCCATGCCCGGCCGCGGCCCGAGCCCGTCCCGCACCACAGCCGTCTTCGCGTACGGAGCGGCCGCCGGCCTCGCCGTCGACCTGCTCGTCGGCGACCCCCGGCGCGCCCATCCCGTCGCCGCCTTCGGCCGCGCAGCCGCCGCCGTCGAGCAGCGCCTGCACCGCGACCACCGCGCCTGGGGCGCCCTGCACACGGCCGTCTGCGCCGGCGGCACCGTCGCTCTCGGCGCCCTCGCCGCCCGTACGGTACGGGGCAGCCGGGCCGCCTCCGCCGCCCTCACCGCCGCCTCCGTGTGGGCCGTGGTCGGCGGTACGACCCTGGGCCGCGAGGCCCGCGCGATCGGCGGCGCGCTCGCCGCCGGCGACCTGGAGGTCGCCCGGGAACGGATGCCGCACCTGGTCGGCCGCGACCCGCAGGCGCTCGACGGGCCCGCGATGGCCCGCGCGGTCGTCGAGTCGGTCGCCGAGAACACCTCCGACGCCGTCGTGGGCGCCCTCTTCTGGGGCGCGGTCGCGGGCGTGCCGGGCCTGCTCGGCTTCCGCGCGGTCAACACCCTGGACGCGATGGTCGGCCACAGGTCACCGCGCTACCGGCGCTTCGGCTGGGCCTCGGCCCGGCTCGACGACCTCGCCGGCTGGCCCGGCGCCCGGCTCACCGCCGCGCTCGCCGCCGTGGCGGGCCGCGACCCGCGGGGCGCCGTACGGGCCTGGCGGGCGGACGCGGGCAAGCACCCGAGCCCCAACGCCGGCCCGGTGGAGGCCGCCTTCGCCGGGGCGCTCGGCGTACGGCTCGGCGGCACCCTGTCGTACGGCGGCCGGGTCGAACACCGGCCGGTCCTCAACGCGGACGGGCGGGCCGTCGAGGTGGCGGACATCGAGCGGGCCGTCACACTGTCCCGCCGGGTGACCTGGCTGACCCTGGCCGCCTGTGTTGGCGGCCGGACCATCATCAGTGCCGTACGCGGCAGGAAGCGGAGGGGCGCATGAAGGGCGGGGGGCTGCTCGTCGCCGGGACCACGTCCGACGCGGGCAAGAGCGTCGTCACGGCCGGCATCTGCCGGTGGCTGGTCCGGCAGGGCTTGAAGGTCGCGCCGTTCAAGGGACAGAACATGTCCCTGAACTCCTTCGTGACCCGGGAGGGCGCCGAGATCGGCCGCGCCCAGGCCATGCAGGCGCAGGCCGCGCGCGTCGAGCCGACGGCGCTGATGAACCCGGTGCTGCTCAAGCCCGGCAGCGACCGCTCCAGCCAGGTGATCCTCATGGGCAAGCCGGTCGGCGAGCTCAGCGCCCGCGGCTACCACGGCGGCCGGCAGCAGCAGCTCTTCGAGCCGGTCCTCGGCTGCCTGGAAGAGCTGCGCGCCACCCACGACGCGGTGATCTGCGAGGGCGCCGGCAGCCCGGCCGAGATCAACCTGCGGCGCACCGACATCGTCAACATGGGCATCGCGCGGGCGGCGCGGCTCCCCGTCGTCGTGGTCGGCGACATCGACCGCGGCGGCGTCTTCGCCCAGTTCTTCGGCACGACCGCGCTCCTCGCGCCCGAGGACCAGCGGCTCGTCGCCGGCTACCTGGTGAACAAGTTCCGCGGCGACGTCACGCTGCTCGAACCGGGCCTCGACATGCTGCACGGCCTCACCGGCCGCCGTACCTTCGGCGTCCTGCCGTACGCCCACGGCCTCGGCATCGACGAGGAGGACGGCCTGCGCGTCTCGCTGCGCGGCACGGTCCGCGAGTCCGTCGTCGCGCCGCCGGTCGGCGAGGACGTGCTGCGGGTCGCCGTCTGCGCCGTACCCCTCATGTCCAACTTCACCGACGTCGACGCGCTGGCCGCCGAGCCGGGCGTGGTCGTGCGCTTCGTCGACCGCCCGGAGGAGCTGGCCGACGCGGACCTGGTGGTGGTGCCGGGCACCCGCGGCACGGTCAGGGCGCTGGCCTGGCTGCGCGAACGCGGCCTGGCCGACGCGCTCGCCCGGCGCGCCGCCGAAGGCCGGCCGGTCCTCGGCATCTGCGGCGGCTTCCAGGTCCTCGGCGAACACATCGACGACGAGGTCGAGTCGAAGGTCGGCTCCGTCGAGGGGCTCGGCCTCCTTCCCGTACGGGTCCGCTTCGCGCCCGAGAAGACGCTGGCCCGCCCGGTCGGCGAGGCGCTCGGCGAGCCCGTCGAGGGGTACGAGATCCACCACGGCGTCGCGGACGTACGGGGCGGGGAGGCGTTCCTCGACGGCTGCCGCGTGGGCGCGGTCTGGGGCACCCACTGGCACGGCTCCCTGGAGAGCGACGGCTTCCGCCGCGCCTTCCTGCGGCAGGTCGCGGCGGCGGCCGGGCGGCGCTTCGTGCCCGCGCCCGACACGTCGTTCGGCGCCCTGCGCGAGGAGCAGCTGGACCGCCTCGGCGACCTGATCGAGGAACACGCCGACACGGACGCGCTGCTCCGGCTGATCGAGAAGGGCGCGCCGGAGGGGCTGCCGTTCGTGCCGCCGGGGGCGCCGTGAGCGCCGGCGGGGCCGTGCGGGGACTGCGCCCGGCCTCCGGCCGGGCTGTGGCGGCCAGGGGGAATCCCCTTGCTCGCTGGGCAGGAAGTGTGCCGGGACGGCATGTTGACGACGCGTCATCGCGAACCGAAGGAGCTACCCACCGATGAGCACCCGCTATCCGTTCACCGCCGTCGTCGGCATGGACGATCTGCGGCTCGCGCTGCTGCTGAACGCCGTGAGCCCGGCGGTGGGCGGTGTCCTCGTGCGCGGCGAGAAGGGGACCGCGAAGAGCACGGCCGTACGCGCGCTGGCGGAGCTGCTGCCCGAGGTGGCGGTGGTCGCCGGGTGCCGGTTCAGCTGTGATCCGGCCGCGCCCGACCCGGGGTGCCCGGACGGGCCGCACGGGGAAGGCGGGCGGGAGGCGCGGCCCGCTCGGATGGTCGAGCTGCCCGTCGGCGCGTCCGAGGACCGGCTCGTCGGCTCGCTCGACATCGAGAAGGCGCTCGCCGAGGGCGTGAAGGCGTTCGAGCCGGGACTGCTCGCGGCGGCGCACCGGGGGATCCTGTACGTCGACGAGGTCAACCTCCTCAGCGACCACCTCATCGACCACCTGCTCGACGCCGCCGCCATGGGCTCCTCGTACGTCGAGCGCGAAGGCGTCTCCGTACGTCACGCGGCCCGCTTCCTGCTCGTCGGCACGATGAATCCCGAAGAGGGCGAGCTGCGGCCCCAGTTGCTCGACCGGTTCGGGCTGACCGTGGAGGTGGCCGCGTCACGCGAGCCCGAGCAGCGGGTGGAGGTCGTGCGGCGGCGGCTGGCGTTCGAGGACGACCCGGCCGGGTTCGTGGGCCGCTGGGCCGGCGAGGAGGCGGCGCTGCGGGAGCGGATCGTCGCCGCGCGGGAGCTGCTGCCGCGGGTGGTGCTCGGAGACGCGGTGCTGCTGCAGATCGCCGCGACCTGCGCCGCCTTCGAGGTCGACGGCATGCGCGCCGACATCGTCATGGCCCGCACGGCCACCGCGCTCGCCGCGTGGGCGGGGCGGACGGAGGTCACCTCCGAGGACGTACGGCAGGCGGCGCTGCTCGCGCTCCCCCACCGCCGTCGGCGCAATCCGTTCGACGCGCCGGGCCTGGACGAGGACAAGCTCGACGAGACCCTTGAGCAGTTCAAGGGCGACGACGAGCCCGATGACGAGCCCGAGCCGGACGGTCCGGGCGACGGAGGTCCCGGCGGTGGCGGCGACGGGGGCGGGGGCGGGATTCCGCCGCAGGGGAACGCACCCGCACCCGAGGAGGCACCCGCGCCCGAGGACTCCCCCGCGCCCGCGCCGGACAACGCGCCCGCGCCGCAGAACAGCGGCTCCGGCGCCGGTTCCGGTGAGCGCGCCGCCGTCAAGGCCGGCGAGCCCTTCCGTACGAGGATGCTCAGCGTGCCCGGACTCGGCGAGGGCGCGGCCGGGCGCCGTTCCCGGGCCCGTACGGAGCACGGTCGGACCACCGGCGCGACCCGCCCCAAGGGTGCGCTGACCAAGCTGCACCTGGCGGCGACCGTGCAGGCCGCCGCCCCGCACCAGAGGGCGCGCGGCCGCGACGGCCGGGGTCTGGTGGTGCGCCGGGACGATCTGCGGCAGGCGGTCCGCGAGGGCCGGGAGGGCAATCTGGTCCTGTTCGTCGTGGACGCGTCCGGGTCGATGGCGGCGCGGCAGCGGATGAGCGCCGTGAAGGGCGCGGTGCTCTCGCTGCTGCTCGACGCGTACCAGCGGCGCGACAAGGTCGGTCTGGTGACCTTCCGCGGCAAGGGCGCCGAACTCGCCCTGCCGCCGACCTCGTCGGTGGACGCCGCCGCGGCCCGGCTCGAACAGCTGCCCACCGGGGGCCGCACCCCGCTCTCCGCCGGCCTGCTCAAGGCGCACGACGTGCTGCGCGTGGAGCGGCTGCGCGACCCCTCGCGCCGTCCGCTGCTCGTCGTCGTGACCGACGGCCGGGCCACCGGCGGCGGCGCGGACCCGGTGGGGCTCGCGGCGCGGGCCGCGCGGCTGCACGCCGCCGACGGCACGGCCGCGGTGGTCGTGGACTGCGAGTCGGGCCCGGTGCGGCTCGGTCTCGCCGGGAACCTCGCCCGTGAACTCGGCGGCACCGCCGTCACCCTGGACGAGCTGCGCGCCGACTCGATCGCCGGGCTCGTCCGTACCGTCCGTCACGCACAGGACAACCACTCTGCCGCCAGGAGGGCCGCGTAATGCCTAAGGGACAGCCGACCGTCGTTCCGGACGACGGTCTCACCACCCGCCAGCGCCGCAACCGCGCGCTGGTGATGGTGCACACGGGCGTCGGCAAGGGGAAGTCGACCGCCGCGTTCGGCATGGCGCTGCGCGCCTGGAACCAGGGCTGGCCGATCGGGGTGTTCCAGTTCGTCAAGTCCGCGAAGTGGCGGGTCGGCGAGGAGAACGCGCTGAAGGCGCTCGGCGAGACCGGCAAGGGCGGCACGGTCGTCTGGAACAAGATGGGCGAGGGCTGGTCCTGGATCCAGCGCGAGGTCGCCGAGGGCGAGCAGTCGCACGAGGAGAAGGCGCGCGAGGGCTGGGAGCAGGTCAAGCGTGACCTGGCCGAGGAGAAGTACCGGTTCTACGTCCTCGACGAGTTCGCGTACCTGCTGCACTGGGGCTGGATCGACACCAAGGAGGTGATCGAGGTGCTCGCGAACCGTCCGGGGCAGCAGCACGTCGTCATCACCGGCCGCAACGCCCCGCAGGAGCTGATGGACTTCGCGGACCTCGTGACCGACATGTCGAAGGTGAAGCACCCGATGGACGCGGGTCAGAAGGGCCAGCGGGGCATCGAGTGGTAGCACGTCTCGTCATCGCCGCCCCGTCCTCGGGCGCGGGCAAGACCACGGTCGCGACCGGCCTGATGGCCGCGTTCGCCGGCCGTGGTCTCGCGGTGTCCCCGCACAAGGTGGGCCCGGACTACATCGACCCTGGCTACCACGCGCTCGCCACCGGGCGTCCGGGCCGCAACCTCGACGCGTTCATGTGCGGTACGGAGCTGATCGCGCCGCTCTTCGCGCACGGCGCGCGCGGCTGCGACCTGGCGGTCGTCGAGGGCGTGATGGGCCTGTACGACGGCGCCGCCGGCCAGGGCGAGCTGGCCTCCACCGCGCAAGTCGCCAAGCTCCTCCGGGCGCCGGTGGTCCTCGTCGTGGACGCCTCGTCGCAGTCCCGTTCGGTCGCCGCGCTCGTGCACGGCTTCGCGTCCTGGGACCCGGAGGTGCGGCTCGGCGGGGTGATCCTCAACAAGGTCGCGACGGACCGGCACGAGCAGCTGCTGCGGGAGGCGCTGGAGGAGTCGGGCGTGCCGGTCCTCGGCGTGCTGCGGCGGGCGCCGGCGGTGGAGACGCCGTCGCGGCACCTCGGGTTGGTGCCGGTGGCGGAGCGGCAGGGGCAGGCGGTGGCCGCGGTGACGGCGCAGGCGGAGCAGGTTCTCCAGGGCTGCGACCTGGAGGGCTTGCTGGCCCTCGCCCGCAGCGCCCCGGAGCTGCACGCGGAGGCGTGGGATCCCGCCGGGTTGTGGGCAGGCGTTCCGCTGGGGGTCCCTCCCAGGCGAAGCTCTGGGGGAGGAACGGGTGGGCACAACCCGACCACCGGGCCGCAGTCGGCGAACGAGCCCGGCCACGGGCCGGTCGTCGCCGTCGCCGGTGGCGCCGCGTTCACCTTCTCGTACGCCGAGCACACCGAGTTGCTCACGGCCGCCGGCGCCGACGTCGTCACCTTCGACCCGCTGCGCGACGAAACCCTCCCCGAGGGCACGTCCGGCCTCGTCATAGGCGGCGGGTTCCCCGAGGTGTACGGCGAGGAGCTGTCCGCCAACGAGCCGCTGCGCAAGGCCGTGGCCGAGCTCGCCGCGTCGGGCGCGCCCGTCGCCGCCGAGTGCGCCGGGCTGCTGTACCTCGCGCGATCGCTGGACGGGCGGCCGATGTGCGGGGTCCTCGACGCGGACGCGCGGATGTCGCCGCGGCTGACGCTCGGGTACCGCGACGCGGTCGCGGTGAGCGACAGCGTGCTGGCGGCGGCCGGGACGCGGATGCGGGGGCACGAGTTCCACCGGACGGTGATCGAGCCGGGCGCCGGGGAGCAGGCGGCGTGGGGGCTCCGGCAGCCCCAGATGCGCGTCGAGGGCTTCGTACAGGGCGGTGTGCACGCCAGTTATCTGCACACGCACTGGGCGGGTTCTCCGGAGGTGGCCGCCCGGTTCGTGGCGCACTGCGCCGGCACCGGGGGCGGGCCTGGGGCGTGAGTTCAGCCGCCGGAGAGGCCCACGACGAGCCAGATGAAGGCCACGCCCGCCGCCGTGCAGAGCAGGGTGGTGCGGGCGGGGTGTTCGTGGTGGGCCTCGGGCAGGATCTCGGCGGCGGCGAGGTAGAGCAGGGCGCCGCCGAAGAAGCCGAGATAGCTGCCGAGCAGTTCCTCCGGGAGGGTGAACAGGGTGGCGAGGCCGGCGCCGACGATCGGGGCGACGGCGTCGGCGAGGAGCATGGCGATCGCCTTGCGGCGGGCGTTCCCGTAGAGCGTCGTGATCGTGTACGTGTTGAAGCCGTCGGCGAAGTCATGGGTGATGACGGCGATCGCGACGGTGGCGCCCATGCCGCCGCTGACCTGGAAGGCGGCGCCGAGGGCGACGCCGTCCATGAGGCTGTGGAGCACCATGGCGGCCGCGGCCGTGAGGCCGACCTGCGGGACACGGTCCCCGGCCTCGGCACCGTGGGCGGCGCGGCGGGTGGCGAGGAGTCGTTCCACGACGTGGGCGAAGAGGAAGCCGCCGACGAAGAGCAGCAGGGCCTGGGGGACGCCGAAGACCGTCTCGCCCGCCGCGTCGATGGCCTCGGGCAGCAGGTCGAGTCCGACGACGCCGAGCATGAGCCCGCCGGCGAGGCCGAGGACGAGGTGGCGGCGGTCGGTGACGCGCTGGGCGGTCCAGCCGCCGAACAGCGTCATGAGGAACGCGCCGAGCGCGACGACTACAGCCATGGGCCCTTGCTATCCGATGCGCCCTCTTCCCCGCACCTCGGACCGGGTGGCCCCGCCGCGGTCGTCGCCGCGGTCGTCGTCGGGGTCGGCGCCCGGTCCGGGGTCGCGGCCTCGGAGGTGTTCGCTCTGGTGGAGGCGGCGCTGCGGGAGGCGGGGCTGACGGGCGCGGACGTGACGGCGCTGGCGACGCTGGACGTGCGCGCGGGCGAGCCGGGGATCACCGGGGCGGCTTCGCTGCTCGGGGTGCCGGTGCGGGCGTTCGGGAGCGAGGAGCTGGCCGGCGTGGCCGTACCGCATCCGTCGGCGGTGCCGCTGGCGGCGACGGGGACGGCGTCGGTGGCGGAGGCGGCGGCGCTGCGCGGGGCGGGGCTGCCGGGGGCGGTTCTGGTGCTGCCGAAGCGGAAGAGCACCCGTGTGACCTGCGCCATTGCCCGTTCCGCACCGTTTCGTCCGAACGAAGTCTCCCCAGCCGCACACTTGTTGCCCGATACTCACGGGGTATCTCGCTGAGGAGCGCCACCCTTCCCCCACCCGCACCACCCCCACTCTCATCCCCACTCCCCCACAAGACGGCGGCCATGGACATTCACACTTCCGCGGACAGTTCCGCTGACAGTTCCGCTGACACGCACGACCTCAGACACCACGGCGACGCCGAGGTGCGGGACGAGAAGCTGACCGACCTCGCGGTCAACGTGCGGACGGACACCCCGCCCGCCTGGCTGCGGGAGCGGATCGCGGACTCGCTGACGGGGCTCGCGGCCTATCCGGACGGGCGGGCGGCGCGGGCGGCGGTGGCCGAGCGGCACGATCTGCCGGGCCGGCGGGTGCTGCTGACGGCGGGCGCGGCGGAGGCGTTCGTGCTGCTCGCGCGGGCGCTGCCGGCGCGACGGCCGGTGGTGGTGCATCCGCAGTTCACGGAGCCGGAGGCGGCGCTGCGGGACGCCGGGCACGAGGTGGAGCGGGTGCTGTTGCGCGAGCAGGACGGCTTCCGGTTCGATCCGGCGGCGGTGCCGGAGGACGCGGATCTGGTCGTGATCGGCAATCCGACCAACCCGACGTCCGTGCTCCACCCGGCGGCGGCGATCGCGTCGCTCGCCCGGCCGGGGCGCTGGCTGGTGGTCGACGAGGCGTTCATGGACGCGGTGCCGGGCGAGCGGGAGTCGCTGGCCTCGCGGACGGACGTGCCCGGTCTGGTGGTGCTGCGGAGCCTGACGAAGACCTGGGGTCTGGCGGGGCTGCGGATCGGCTACGTACTGGCGGAGCCGGAGACGATCGCCGCGCTGGAGCGCGTACAGCCGCTGTGGCCGGTGTCGACGCCTGCTCTGGTGGCGGCGGAGGCGTGCATGTCGCGGGTGGCGCTCGCGGAGGCGGAGGAGGCGGCGCGCCGGATCGGGGTCGAGCGGGCGCACCTGCTGGCGGGGCTCGCGGAGTTCGACGAGGTGCGAGCGGTCGCGGCGGCCGAGGGCCCGTTCGTGCTGGTCCGGATCGAGGGCGCGGACGCGGTGCGGGAGCATCTGCGGACGCTCGGTTTCGCGGCCCGGCGCGGGGACACCTTCCCGGGGCTCGACCGGAACTGGCTGCGGCTCGCGGTGCGGGACCGGGTGACGACGAACCGCTTCCTGCAGGCGCTCGACCAGGCGTTGCTGCTGCTGGGCTGAGCGCCCGGACGGTGTCGGTGAGGGGTGGTGCCGGGCCGGCACCACCCCTCGCCTGTCCCCTTGTTCTTCCCCCTCGGGCCGGTCAGCCGCGGGCGCGGGCCCGGCCGCGCGCCAGGAGGAGTGCGCCGCCGCCCGCGCCGAGCAGCAGCACGGCGCCGCCGGCGAGGTACGGCGTCATGGAGCTGCCGCCGGTCTCGGCGAGGTTCTGCGTCGGGGTGGTGCCGCCGTTCTGCGTCGTCACGCCGGTGTCGTGGCTGGGCTGGGCGGACGGCTGGTGCGAGGGCTGCGTGCTGGGCTGGTGCGAGGGCTGTTCGCTGGGCTGCCGGCTCGGCTCGCTGCCGGCCGGGGTGGTGCAGGTGGCCTCGGCGAGTGTGACCTTGCCCTTGACCTCGGCGACGCCCAGCTTGAGCGGGTTGACCTCCACGGACAGTTCGAGCGCGGTGGCGGCGGCGGTGTTCGAGGTGGTGGAGGTACGGGAGAGGTCGAGGACCACGTCGCCGACGCCCGGGACGCTGACCTTGGTCTGACCGCCGGTGGACAGGGTGGTCTTCTTGCCGAGGACGGTGACGTGGCCGAGCAGGTTGGACTCGGCGACCGGATGCTTGCCGGCCTCGCAGACGGCCTTGGAGGTGACCTTCTCCAGCTCGATCAGGGACAGGGCCGGGAGGCCGGGGACGTGGAGCCGGGCCTTGGCGAGGTTGACGTGGCCCTGGGCTGTGTTCCCCTCCACGGTCGCCTCGGAGGTGGCGACGTTCGCCTTCAGGATGTCGACGGGCCGGCCGCTCTCCGCGCCCTGCACCTTGACGCTGAGCGCGGTCTTCGCGGCGCTGGCCGGCGCCTCGACCTCGTTGAGGGAGGCGCGCACGGGCACGTTCACCGTCTTGCCGAGCAGGTCGACGTCGAGGGTGGTGCGCAGGACGACGGCGGTGGCATGGCCCTGTCCGCCGCCGTTCGTGCCGCCGTCGGCGTGGGCGGCCGGCGCGGCGAGGGCCAGGGGGCCGACGGCGAGCGCGGCCACGGTGGCCGCGGCGGCGGAACGGCGTGCGGGCAGGCGGAAGGTGTTGCTGTTCAAGACGGTGGAACCCCCACAGGAGACATGGCGTCGCCGGCCGCTCGCCACGGGGACTGTGGGTCGTTGCGGCTCCGGCGACTTGAGACACCGGAATCTTTACGCACTGTGGGTGAACTGGCAGACACCTGGCGTGAGTTCACCCTAAAGGGTGGTTTCCGTGCTCATTTTCGAATGAAATCGACACAACCGTTGCCGCGAACCCCGCGCGTTACGGCGCGAGCGGGCGCGGGGGCGCGTGCGACGGAGAAGCAAGAACGACACGTGCCGGGCCGGAGTAACGGATCGTCAACGCGCCGCACGACTCCGCATCCCACTCCTGATAGGTTAATTTAGGGCAGGCTAACCTAACCGGAACCGGATCAGGGAGCGCGGGGAGCGCAGTGAGCATCGAGGTCTTCCGGGACGCCTTCGGCGTCCCTCATCTGCGCGCCGCCGACCCGCGCGAACTCGCCCGCGCCCAGGGCCGGGTCACCGCCCTCGACCGGGCCTGGCAGCTGGAGGTGGAGCGGCACCGGGCGCAGGGCACGACCGCGGAGTTCCTCGGCGCGGCGGAGACCGGCTGGGACATCTTCGTCCGGCAGGCCCGGCTCGCCGACACCGCGCGCCGCTGCCACGACCGCCTCGACGCGGAGACGGCCGCGTGGCTGCGGGCGTACGTGGACGGGGTCAACGACCGCCTGGCCGAAGGGGCCCGGCGGGCACCCGAGTTCACGGCGACGGGGCTCACGCCCGGACGCTGGGAGCCGTGGACGCCGCTCGCGGTGTGGCTCTCCACCCACATCCTCTTCGCGGGCTTCCCCACCAAGCTGTGGCGCGAGGAGGTCGCCCGGCACCTCGGCGAGGAGTGGACGGAGCTCTTCGCCTCGGACGGCCCCGGCACCGCCGGCTCCAACGGCTGGGTCGTCTCCGGCGCCCGTACGGCGAGCGGCGCGCCGCTCGTGGCCGGCGACCCGCACCGCTTCATCGAGGCGCCCGGCGTCTACCAGCAGATACGTCTCTCCTGCCCCGACTACGACGTCCTCGGCCTCGCCGTCCCCGGCGTCCCGGGCCTCGCCCACTTCGGCCACGCCGGCCGGGTCGCCTGGGCCATCACCAACGCCATGGCCGACTGCCAGGACCTCTACCGCGAGCGCCTGCGCCGCCTCCCCGACGGCCGCGTCGAGGCCCTCGGCCAGGACGGCTGGGAACCGGCCACGGCGCACACCGAGACCGTACGGGTGAAGGACGCGGACACGCCGACCGTGATCGAGGTGATCGAGACGGCGCGAGGCCCGGTGATCATCGGCGCGGAGAGCCTGGAGGGCGCGGGCGACCCGGAGGGTGCGGGCGACCGGGAGGGCGCGGGCGACCCGGAGGACGCGGACGACCGGGAGGGCGCGGGCGACCCGGAGGACGCGGACGACCGGGAGGGCGCGGGCGACCCGGAGGGCGCAGGCGCATCCGGCGCGGGAACGGCCGGCACTGCGGGCCACAGCACGGCGGGCCACGGCACGGCGGACCACGGCACGGCCCCGGAGGCCGAGGCTGCGGCCGGCGCCGAGCAGACCCCCGGCACCGACCAAGCGACGGGCTCCGGCGGAGCCGCCGTCCAGGAGTGGGAAGCCGTCAGCCTCCGCTACCCGCCCCGCGTCACCGGCGAGTCCGGCTTCTCCGCGCTGCCCGCGCTGCTGCGGGCGCGGACCGTCGCGGACGTGGACCGGGCGCTCGACCGGTGGGTCGAGCCGGTGAACGTCGTACAGGCCGCCGACGTCGACGGCGGGCTGCTGCACCGGGTGGCCGGATACGTTCCGGTGCGCGACCGGGCCAACTCCCTGCGGGTCGTGCCCGCCTGGGACGCCGCGCACGCCTGGACCGGCCGGGCGGCCGCCATGCCCAGGGCAGCCGTCGACGGACACGCGGTGATGGCCAACGCGCGCGGGCTCGCCGCGCCGCTCGGGGTCGAGTTCGCGCCACCGCACCGGGCCGAACGCATAGCCGCTCTCCTCGACGCCTCCGACTCGTGGACGCCGGAGGCGATGGCCGCCGTCCACGCCGACACCGACAACCCGTCCGCCCGCCGCCTCCTGGAGCGGGTCCGCGCCACGGACGGCTCCGCTCTCTCCCCCGCCGCCCGCCGGGTGCGGGCCGTGCTCCTCGCCTGGGACCGGCGGATGGACGCCGACAGCACGGACGCCGGGCTCTACGCGGCGGTGCGCGGCGCGGTCGTACGGCGCCTGGCCGCGCACCCGGCGTTCACGGAACTGCGCGAACCCGCCCCGTACCCGGCGCTGTTCCGGCCGTGGCTGGCGCTCGGCGCCCGGGTGGGCCTCGCCCTGGAGACGCTGCTCGTCACCGGGCCCGTACCGGACGGGGACGTGGCCGGAATCGTACGGGAGGCGCTGGAGGAGGTCGCCGCGGGCGAGGCGCCGCCGGCCTGGGGGGTGACGCACCGGCTCGCGCCCTGGCAGGCGCTTCCGGACGCGGACGACGCCGCCGACGACCAGTGGCCGGGGCTCGGCGGCGACCACGACTGCGTGCTCTCGACCTCCAGCGTGCCCGGCTGGACCGACCGCAGCGCCCGCGCCTCCGCCGCCCGCTACGTGTGGGACCTGGCGGACCGCGACCGCAGCCTGTGGGTCGTGCCCTTCGGCGCCTCCGGCGTGGCCGGCGACCCGCACCACCGCGACCAGCTGCCCCTGTGGCTGCGGGGCGAACTCGCCCCCGTCACCACCGACTGGAACGACCTCGTGAAGGAAGACCATGAGCAGGACTGAGCACGTTCAGCACGTCGAGGGATTCGGCACCGTCCGCGTCGACCGCGTCGACCCCGACGCCGACGCGCCCCTCATCCACCGCTGGGTGAACGAGGAGCGCGCCCGCTTCTGGGGCATGAACGGCACCACCGTCGAGCAGGTGCGGGACGTCTACGCGCACCTCGACTCGCTCACCACCCACCACGGCTTCCTCGTCCACCGCGACGACGAGCCGGTGGCTGTCTTCCAGACCTACGACCCCGAGGCCGACCGGATCTCCGAGTGCTACGAGGTCCGGCCCGGCGACATCGGCGTGCACCTGTTCGTCGCGCCCACGGTCGCCCCCGAGCGGGGCTTCACGGAGGGGCTGCTCACGGCGCTGCTCGACTTCGCGCTGACCGGGCGGACCCGGATCGTCGGCGAGCCCGACGCCGCCAACGAGAAGGTGCTCGCCCGGCTCGCCCGGACCGGCTTCGAGCTCGGTCCGGAGATCGTGCTGCCGGAGGTGGACCTGCCGGAGGTCTTCATCCCGGAGAAGAAGGCCCGGCTGGCCTTCTTCACCAGGAACTAGGCGATGACCCGGCCGTTCACGACGACCCGGCGGGGCGCCGCGAGGACGCGGACGTCGGCGCGCGGGTCCTCGCCGTAGACGACGAGGTCGGCCGGGGCGCCCTCCTCGAGGGCGGGGCGGCCCAGCCAGGCGCGGGCGTGCCAGGTGGTGGCGGAGAGGGCGTCGAGCGCCGGGATGCCGGCCTTCGTCAGCTCCTCGACCTCGGCGGCGACCAGGCCGTGCGGGAGCGAGCCGCCCGCGTCGGTGCCGACGAAGACCGGGACGCCCGCGTCCCAGGCGGCGCGGACCGTGTCGTACCGCCGCTCGTACAGCCGGCGCATGTGGGCGGACCAGCGCGGGAATTTCTCCTGGCCGCCGTCCGCGAGGTGCGGGAAGGTCGCGATGTTGACGAGTGTGGGCACGATGGCGACCCCGCGCTCGGCGAAGAGCGGGATGGTCTCCTCGGTGAGGCCGGTGGCGTGCTCGATGCAGTCGATGCCCGCCTCGACGAGGTCGCGCAGCGAGTCCTCGGCGAAGCAGTGCGCGGTGACGCGGGCGCCGAGCCGGTGCGCCTCCGCTATGGCGGCCTCGACCTCGGCGCGCGGCCAGGACGGCGCCAGGTCGCCGAGGTCGCGGTCGATCCAGTCACCGACCAGCTTGACCCAGCCGTCGCCGCGCCGGGCCTCGCGGCCGACGTACGCGACGAGTTCGTCGGGCTCGATCTCGTGGGCGTAGTTGCGGATGTAGCGGCGGGTGCGGGCGATGTGCCGGCCCGCGCGGATGATCTTCGGCAGGTCCTCGCGGGCGTCGATCCAGCGCGTGTCGGACGGCGAGCCGGCGTCGCGGATCAGCAGCGTGCCGGCGTCCCGGTCGGTCAGGGCCTGCTTCTCGGCCGTGCCCTCGTCGACCGGGCCGTGTTTGTCGAGCCCGACATGGCAGTGGGCGTCGACGAGGCCGGGCAGCGCCCAGCCCTCGACGGTCAGGGTCTCGGCGGCGAGGGCCGCGGGCGGCCGCTCGAACGTGATCCGCCCGTCGACGCACCACACTTCGTCCCGTACGTCCTCCGGGCCGACGAGCACCCGCCCCTTCACATGCAGCACCACGTGATCGCTCATACCCGCACTCTACGAGCCGTGTCGAGCAGGCAGGTCACGGGCGCCAGTCGGCCTCCAGGTCGTGCGTGGCGGCATGGGTGAGCTGGGTGAGCGCGGTGCCGTCGGCCCGTACGAGGAAGAGGTGCTCGGGGTCGGCGTCGTCGGTGCCGCCGCGGGTGAAGACCAGGCGCCGGCCGTCCGGCGACCAGGACGGGAACTTGTCGTTGGCGCGGGCCGAGGTGATGCGGTGCAGTCCCCCGCCGTCGGGGCGGACGACGTAGAGGTGGGAGAAGCCGGTGGAGTCGAGGCGGCTGAAGACGATCCGGTTGCCGCGCGACCAGTCGGGCGTCCAGTCCTGGGAGCCGGCGAGCGTGATCGGCGTCTGCGCCAGGGTGGACAGCGCGATCCGCATCAGCCTGCTGTGCCCGGACGCGTCCGCGCGGCTGTACGCGAGGGACCCGCCGTCCGGCGACCAGGTCGGGTGGAACTCGTCCGCCGTGGTGTGGGTGAGCCGCTTGACGGGGCTGCCGTCGACGTCGGCCACGTAGAGCTCGCGCTGGGTGCCGACCGGCTTGGAGTAGGCGATCCGCGTGCCGTCGGGGGACCAGGCCGGGTCGGAGGCGCCGTTGGTGCCGGGCACGGAGTGCAGGTCGGTGCCGTTGCTCTTCATCGTCCAGATGCCGTCGACGGCCCCGCCGGCGCCGTAGCGAAGGAACGCCACCCGCGTGCCGTCCGGGGACCAGCTGGGCATGACGTCGCTGATGTCGGGGGTGTGGGTGAGCCTGACGGGCCCGCCGCCGCTCGGGGAGATCGCCCACAGGTCCTCGACGGGCGCGGCCGCGTTGTAGCGGGCGAAGACGATGGGGTGGTCCGCGACCGGCCGCACGATGCCCGGCGCGGCGCCCGCGTCACCCGCGGCGCCCAGGGTCAGCGGTGCGGTGACGGCGAGCGCGGCGGCGGCCACGGCCGCCCGGCGCACCCGTGTACCTCTGCTGTCTCTTCCCGTTCTCCGGATCATGATGCCCACCCCGTTTCCTGCCTGCGGCCCCCCGCGGGCCGCTCCGCCCCGCAACATCCCACCGCCGGGGCCGCGGGGGGAAGCGTCCGGAGCCGGCGGTGCGAGGTCTGTGACACGTTCCGGACGCTGCCGTGACGGCGCGTCGCCTCGGGCGAGCCTTTACGCTGGCACGGGCTCGAACCCGATGTATGCGACACGCATTCGGCTCCGACAGCTCGACTCCGACAGCTCGACTCCGAAGAAGGCACCGCCGTGACCGTGACACACCCGCTCCTGGACCTGGCCCCGCTGACCGCCGCGCACTTCGCGTCGATCGAGCGCCGGGTCGCCGCGCTGCTCTCCACCGAGCAGGACGTGGTGATCACCCAGGGCGAGGCGCTGCTGCCGCTGGAGGGCTGCATCCGCAGCGGGGCGCGGGCGGGCTCGACCGCGCTGAACATCGTCACCGGCCCGTACGGGCAGACCTTCGGCAACTGGCTGCGGGACTGCGGCGCCACGGTCGTCGACCTGGAGGTGCCGTTCCACACGGCGGTGACCGCGGAGCAGGTGGCGCGGGCCTTCGAGGAGGACCCGGAGATCGACTTCGTGTCCCTCGTGCACGCGGAGGCCGCGACCGGCAACACCAACCCGGTCGCGGAGATCGGCGAGGTCGTACGGGCGCACGGCGCGCTGTTCTACCTGGACGCGGTGGCCTCCGTCGGCGCCGAGCCGGTGACGCCGGACGCCTGGGGCGTCGACATGTGCATCATCGGCGCGCAGAAGGCGATGGGCGGCCCGGCCGGCGTCTCGGCGGTGTCGGTGAGCGCGCGGGCCTGGGAGCGCTTCGCCGCGAACCCGGCGGCGCCGCGCCGCTCGTACCTCTCCCTCCTCGACTGGAAGGAGCGCTGGATCGACGGCGGCCGCAAGGCGCTGCTGCACGCCCCGGCGCAGCTGGAGATGCTGGCCCTGGAGGCGTGCCTCGACCGCATCGAGGCGGAGGGCCTGGACGCGCTGATGGCCCGGCACGCGGCCGCCGCCGCGGCGACCCGCGCGGGTGCGACGGCCCTGGGCGGCGGGATCGAGCCGTACGTGTACGAGGCGAAGGACGCGGCCCCCGTCGCGACGACGCTGCGCGTGCCGGCCGGCGTGGACGCCTCGGAGCTGGTGGCGAAGGCGCTCGCCGCCGACCCGTCGCTGCCGCTCATCGCGGGCGGAGGAGCGCTGGCGAAGGAGATGATCCGGGTGAACCACTACGGGGTGGACGCCACCCCGGGCGCGGTGCAGTCCTCGCTGGCGGCGCTCGGCGCGGCCCTCGCGGAGACGGGCCGCACGGTGGACCTGGAGGGCGCGCGCCGCGCGGTGACGGAGGCGTGGGGGCGGTAAGCCCCCACCGCCCCCACGCCCTCGCTTGTCCTGGCCGCGGTTACAGCGCCGGGTAGTCGGTGTAGCCGCGATGGTCGCCGCCGAAGAAGGTGGCGGGGTCCGGGGTGTTGAACGGGCCGCCGGCCCGGAGGCGGGCCGGGAGGTCCGGGTTGGCGAGGAAGAGCGCGCCGAAGGCGACGAGGTCGGCGGTGCCGTCCTCGATCAGGGCCAGGTCATCGGGGCCGGTGGGGTCCTCGGTGGCCGGGTTGAGGATGAAGACGCCGGAGAACGCCTTGCGCAGGGCCAGGGTCAGCTCGCGGACCTCCGGCTTCGGCTCGGTGACGTGCAGGTACGCGATGCCGAGGGGCTCGATCGCGGTGACGAGGGCCGGGTAGATCTCGTCGGTGTCGGTCTCGGCGATGTCGTTGTAGGTGTTGGCCGGGGAGACGCGCAGGCCGGTGCGCTCGGGACCGACGGCGGCGGCGACGGCCTTGACGACCTCGACGGCGAAGCGGATGCGGTTCTCGACGGAGCCGCCCCACTCGTCGGTGCGCCGGTTGGCGTTGTCGGCGAGGAACTGGTGGACCAGGTAGCCGTTGGCGCCGTGGATCTCGACGCCGTCGAAGCCGGCCTCGACGGCGTTGCGGGCGGCCTGGGCGAAGCCCTCGATCGTCTCGTGGATCTCGTCGGCGGTGAGCTCGCGCGGGGTGAGGAAGTCCTTCATGCCGGGGCCGGCGAAGAGCTGTCCGGCCGGGGCGACGGCGGAGGGGCCGACGGGGTGCAGGCCGTTGCCGAGGACCTCGGGGTGGCTGATCCGGCCGGCGTGCATCAGCTGGGCGAAGATCTTTCCGCCGCGCTCGTGGACCGCGTCGGTGACCTCGCGCCAGGCGGCGATCTGCTCGGCGCTGTGCAGGCCGGGGGTGTCGGGGTAGCCCTGGCCGACGGCGGTGGGCTGGACGCCCTCGGTGATGATCAGGCCGGCGGTGGCGCGCTGGGCGTAGTACTCGGCGACGAGCGGGGTGGGGAGGCGGCCGGCGGTCTCGGCCCGGCTGCGGGTCATGGGGGCCATGGCGATGCGGTTGGCGAGGCGGGTGCCGGCGAGGTCGACGGCGTCGAAGGCGGTGGTCATGACGGGTCCTTCCGAGGCAGACAGGCAGGTATGTGGTCGGCCAACCATTTCATTCCATTGGTCGGCCAACTATCTCCGCGAGAGCCACTGTAGCGCATTGTTTGGCTGGCCAAGATATTCTCTGGAGGAGAACCAGCCCGAGGAGCCGCACATGCCCGGAACCGACCCCGTCTGTACCGTCCCGGCGGACCGCCTGCCGTCCGCCGCCCGCGGCGGCCCGGTCAGCCACGCCCTGTCCCGGGTGGCCCGGCTGCACCGGATCGCGGCCGGCCGGCTGCTCAGGGAGCTGGGCCTGCACCCCGGGCAGGAGTTCCTGATGATGGCGCTGTGGGACTGCGGGCCGGCCCGCCAGTCCGTACTGATCGAACGGCTCGGGCTCGACCCGTCGACGGTCACCAAGATGCTCCAGCGCCTGGAGCAGTGCGGCTTCGTCCACCGCCGGCCCGACCCCGACGACCGGCGGGCCGTGGTCGTCGAGCCGACGGAGAAGGGCGAGGAGCTGCGCTCCGCCGTCGAGGGCGTCTGGCGCGACCTGGAGGAGCGCTCCCTGTCCGGCCTCGCCCCCGCCGAGCGCGCGGACCTCTCCCGGCTGCTGGCCCGGCTGGAGGAGAACCTGTGCCCGGAGGCGGGCGAGTGCGCGGAGCCGGGAACGGCCTGCTAGCGGCGTCCCCGGGGGCGGCCTGCTGGCGCCCCCGGGGACGGGTCCTAGGCGGCGATGACCTTCAAGGCCCGGTCGACGTCCGCCGTGGAGTTGTAGAGGTGGAACGAGGCCCGCAGATTGCCCGCGCGGGCCGAGAGCAGCACCCCGGCCTCACGGAGCGCGTCGGCCCGGTCGCCGAGGCCGGGGACGCCGACGACGGTCGAGTCGTCCGCGACCGGGGCGTGGCCGAGCGGGTGAGTCCGGCGCGGAAGCGGGCGGCGAGGGCCTTGTTGTGGGCCTCGATCCGCTCGATGCCGATCTCCTCCAGGAGCGCGAGCGACCGCGCCGCGCCGTGGTACGACAGGAAGGGCACGGGCTCGTCGAACCGCTTGGCCGAGCGGGCCAGTTCGCGCACCGGACCGTAACTGTTGACCCACCGCTCCTCGCCGGTGACCCAGCCCGCGTGGATGGGCAGCAGCGCGTCCTGCGCCTCCTCGGTGACGGTGAGGAAGGACGCCCCGCGCGGGCAGAGCAGGTACTTGTAGCCGCCGGAGACGGTGAAGTCCCACTCCCCCGCGCGCATCGGCAGCCAGCCGGCCGACTGGGTGGCGTCGAAGAGCGTCCGGGCGCCGTGCGCGGCCGCCGCGGCGCGGATCGCGGCGAAGTCGGCGGTCCGGCCGTCCTTCGACTGGACGGCGGAGAAGGCGACGAGCGCGGTCTCGGGCCGCACGGACTCGGCGAGCCGCTCCAGGGGCACGAAGCGGGTCTTGAGGTCGCCGCGGATCGTGAACGGGGTGATGACGGAGGAGAAGTCGCCCTCCGGGAAGAGGATCTCCGCCCCGGCCGGCATGGACTGCGCCACCATGCCGACGTGGACGGAGACCGAGCTGCCGACCGCGACCCGGTCGGAGGTGACGTGGGCGAGCCGGGCGAAGGCGGCCCGGGCCTCGTCGACGATGTCGAAGCTGCCGGCGCCGTCGGCGCGGCCGGCCGCGGTCTCCTCGGCGAGGAGGGTGACGGCCTCGATCGTGCGGCGGGGCAGCAGCCCGCAGGCCGAGGTGTTGAGATAGGTCCGCGTGGGCGCGAACTCGGCGCCGCCGAGCGGGGCCAGGGGGTCTGTGCTCTCCGGGGAATCCATGGTCCCAGCCTGGATTCCCCACGATCTCACGTCAATTGACAAAAATCGCGGGGAATCCCCAAGCACTGCTTATGCGCGCTGCTCAGCGACGTCGCCTCGGGCCTCGGCCGTGGCTCAGCAGGTGCCGCCGTCGACGTCGCAGGCGGCGGCGTCGCCGCCGCCGACCGGCTGCAGGGCGCGGCCGGCCCAGGCCTGCTCCAGGGCCTGGGTGAAGACCTCGGCGGGCTGGCCGCCGGAGACGCCGTACTTCCGGTCCAGGACGAAGAACGGCACACCGTTGGCGCCCAGTTCGGCCGCCTCGCGCTCGTCGGCCCGTACGGCGTCGGCGTACGCGGTCTCGTCGGCGAGCACCGCGCGCACCTCGGTCTCGTCGAGACCGGCCTCGACGGCGAGGGCCACCAGGGTCTCCGGGTCGAAGACGGAGCGCTCCTCGGCGAAGTTGGCGCGGTAGGCGAGGTCCAGGAGCTCGTTCTGCCGGCCGCGGTCCTTCGCCAGGTGCAGCAGGCGGTGGATGTCGAAGGTGTTGCCGTGGTCGCGGCCCTCGGCCCGGTACCCGAGGCCTTCCGCCTGCGCGTTGGAGGCCACGTGCGCCTCCATGGCGCGGGCCTCGTCGAGCGTCCGCCCGTACTTCTGCGCCAGCATGTCCAGGACCAGCGCGGTGTCGCCCTTGGCGCGGTGCGGGTCGAGCTCGAAGGAGCGGTGCACGACCTCGATCTCGTCGCGGTGGGCGAAGGCCGCGAGGCCCTTCTCGAAGCGGGCCTTGCCGATGTAGCACCAGGGGCAGGCGATGTCGCTCCAGATCTCGACGCGCATGGTGGTGTTCTCTCCTGGACGGTGGACGACGGTGCGGACGGGGTGTTCCGTGACGGGAACGCCCCACCGCGCCGCTTTCATTCCGTCCCGGGCGCGAGTGTGAGCCGGAGCACCAGATGGGCGCCGGAGCGCGGGGTGTGCGGATCCGGGATCCAGCCGTGGGCGGCGTAGAAGGACTGGGCGCGGTGGTTGTGCTCGTAGACCTCCAGACGCGCGGTGGCGACGCCGGCCGTGCGCCAGGCGTCGGCGCAGGCGGCGTGGAGGGCGGTGCCGATGCCGGCGCGCCAGTGGGCGGGGCGGACGTGGAGCTGGCTGAGGTTCATGATTCCGTCGCGGATCCCGTACGCGGCGATGCCGGCAATCTCGCCACCGGCGCCACCCGCGGCCCCGCCGCCGGCCGCGCCACCGCCACCCCCGCCGCCAGCCGCGCCACCGGCGCTGCCGACGCGGGCGACCAGGACCCGGCCCTCCTCGATCGCGCCCGCCCAGCCCGCGCGGGTCCGGGCCAGCTCCTCGGGGCCCTCGAAGTCGGCGTCCGGGATGTGGCCGCGGTAGTAGGTGGCGCGGGCCTCGGTGTGGAGATCGGTGATGGCGTCGAGGTCCGTGAATATTGCGTACTGGATACGAATATTGGATTCGATCATGCTCCCTCAGGACGCGACGGCCGGCGACGCGGTTCCGGCCAGCCTGCTGAAGGAGGCCCGGTACGCGCTCGGCGTCAGCCCGGTCCGGCGCAGCACGTGCTGCCGCAGCGAGTCCGCCGTGCCGAGCCCGCACGCCCGCGCCACCTGGTCCATGGGCAGCGAGGTGGTCTCCAGGAGTTCCCTGGCCCGCTCGACGCGCTGGTGGAGCAGCCACTGGAGCGGGCTGACCCCCGTCTCGGCGTGGAAGCGGCGGGAGAGGGTGCGGACGGAGACGCCGGCGTGCCGGGCCAGGTCGGTGAGGGTGAGCGGCTCGTCGAGGTGGGCCATGGCCCACGCCCGGGTGTCGGTGAAGGAGACCCCGCGCTCGGGCGGCAGCGGCGTGTGGGTGAACTGGGCCTGGCCGCCGGGCCGTACGGGCGCGACGAGGGCGAGCCGGGCCACCTGGTTGGCGACGGCGGCGCCGTGGTCGGTGCGGATGATGTGCAGGCACAGGTCGATGCCGGCGGCGTAGCCGGACGAGGTGAGCAGCGGGCCGTCCTGGACGAAGAGCACGTCGTCCTGGAGGTCGACGGCCGGGTGCCGTTCGGCGAGCAGTCCGCTGTAGGCCCAGTACGTGGTGGCCCGGCGGCCGTCGAGGAGTCCGGCGGCGGCGAGCGCGAAGGCGCCGGTGCAGATGGAGGCGATCCGCTTGCCGTCGGCGGCGGCCCGGCGGAGCACGTCGAGGATGCGCGGGTCGGGGTCCGTGTACTGACCGGTCCCGGCGAGGATCACGGTGTCGGCGGCGTCCACCGCGTCGAGGCCGTGCGGAATGTGCAGGTCGAGGGCGCCGGACGTGGTGACGGGTCCGGGATCGGTGGTGCAGATGACCGTCTCGTACCCCGGTCCGCCGTCGACCTCGACCTTGGCGAAGAGCATCTCCGGGATGGCGAGGTTGAACATCGAGACGGGCGGGGCGGCGATGACGGCGACGCGCCGGACAGCGGACATGGCCAGAACCTCCGGTCATATGGCATTCAGGCCACTACTCTACGGCTCCGGAGATCACGAGGCTGGGGACATGACCTCAACCGACCTTTCCCCGGCCCCCGTTGAGAACCCCGGCCGATACCGTCCGGCCCCGCACCGCGGCCCCCGCCCCGGCCCCGCGCTCGCCGCCGCCATGCTGGGCTTCGCCCTCATCACCCTCGACACCTCCGTCGTCAACGTCGCCCTGCCCGCGATCGGAGCCGATCTGCGGGCCGGGATGAGCGGACTGCAGTGGGTCGTCGACTCCTACACGCTCGCCTTCGCCGCGCTGCTGCTGTCCAGCGGCGCGCTCGCCGACCGGATCGGCGCGAGCCGCGCCTACGCGGTCGGAGTCGTCGTCTTCACCCTCGCCTCCGCCGCCTGCGGTCTGGCGCCCGGCCTGCCGGCGCTGCTCGCGGCCCGCACGGTGCAGGGCGTGGCGGCCGCCGTGATGCTGCCGGCCTCGCTCGCGCTCGTACGGGAGGCGTACGGCGATCCGGCGCGGCGGGCCCGCGCGGTGTCGCTGTGGGCGGCCGGCGGCACGGTCGCCGTCGCGCTCGGTCCGGTCGCGGGCGGCGCGCTGACCACGGCGTGGAGCTGGCGGGCGATCTTCTTCATCAACCTGCCGCTCGGCCTGCTCGCGCTCGCCCTGCTCACCCGCGTCGCCCGCTCGGCGCGCCGTCCCGCCCCGCTCGACCTGCCCGGCCAGCTGACGGCCGTGGTGGCGCTCGCGGCGCTCACCTTCGCGGCGATCGAGGGCGGTACGGAGGCGTGGTGGGCGCTGGGGGTCGCGGCGGTCTTCTTCGCCGCGTTCCTGCTGGTCGAGGCGCGGCGGAAGCACCCGATGGTGCCGCTGGGGCTGTTCCGCGACACCACGGTGGTGGTGGCGGTGACGGCGGGCGCGGCCAACACCGTCGCGTTCTACGGCATGGTGTTCGTCTTCAGCCTCTTCTTCCAGCAGGTCCTCGGGCTCTCCGCGCTGGGCGCGGGCCTGATGTTCCTGCCGATGACCGGACTGCTCGCCGGTGTGAACGTGCTCTCGGCCAAGGTCGCGGCCCGGTACGGCGCCCGGCTGCCGATCGTCGTCGGCCAGGTCGTCTCGGTGGCCGGGCTGCTCGGCCTGCTCGTGGTCGACGCGGACACCCCGCGGGTGGCACAGGCCCTGCTGCTGGTGCCGCTGGCGCTGGGCTGCGGCTTCGCGCTGCCGCCGCTGATCGCCTCGATGCTGGAGGCCGTCCCGGCCGAGCGCGCGGGCACGGCGGCGGGCCTCCTGAACGCGATCCGGCAGACGGCGGGCGCGCTGGCCGTCGCGGTCTTCGGCTCCTTCGCCGCCGCGGGCGTGGCGGGCGCCCTGCGCACCTCGCTCCTGATCAGCGCCGGACTGCTGACGCTCACCGCGCTCGCCTCGCTGAAGCTCCCCCGCCGCCGGTGACCGGCCGCCGGTGGCTCACCGCCGGTGCCTCGGCGCCGGTGACCCGGCGCCGCACCTTCGGCTCACGAAGCCTTCCGGTACTGGCCCGGCGCCACCCCGTACTCCCGCTTGAACGCCTTGGCGAAGGCGAACTCCGAGGCGTAGCCGGAGCGTTGGGCGACCGCCCGCAGCGGCAGGTCGTCGGCGCGGAGCAGCCGCCCGGCGGTCGTCATCCGCCACCAGGTGAGGTACGCGAGCGGGGGCCGGCCCACCAGGGCGGTGAAGCGGCGGGCGAAGGCGGCGCGGGAGAGACCGCCGAGGGCGCCGAGCTCCTCGACCGTCCAGGAGCGGGCGGGGTCGCCGTGCAGGGCGCGCAGCGCGGCGGCGACGGCCGGGTCGGCGAGGGCGGCGGACCAGCCGGTGGAGCGGTCGGCGCGCTCGGCCAGCCACCAGGTGCGCAGCAGGTAGAGCAGCAGCGTGTCGAGGAGCGCGGGCACGACGGCGTCGGAGCCGGGCTGCGGCTCGGCGAGCTCGGCGCCGAGCAGGTCGACGGCGGCGCGCAGTCGCGGATGGGCGCCGACCCGGGCGGGGATGTGGACGTACGGGGGCAGCTCGGTGAGCAGCGGATGGGCGCGGGTGCGGTTCAACTGGTAGGCCCCGCACAGCAGCAGGGTCTCCTCGGCGCCGACCGGCCCGCGGTCGGGCGGGGTGGGCCAGGAGCCGTCGGGCGCGGGCACGGCGTCCACGAGCGGGGTGTCGGGCCGGTCGGCGAGGCCGTGGCCGGTGCCGTGGGCGAGCAGGACGACGTCCCCGGGGCCGAGCCGGACGGGCGCGTCGTCGCCGGGGCCGTCCGCGCCTTTCGGGGGCATCAGCCAGGCGGTGCCCTGGAGGACGACGTGGAAGCCGGCGCCCTTGCCGTCGGGGAAGCGGATGCCCCAGGGCGCGAAGCGCACGGTGCGGGAGGAGTGGGGGCGGCCGGTGCGCATGGCGGCGATGGCATCGCTCAGTACGTCCATGCCCCGCACCGTACCGCCCGAGACGATCGGACATGGTGGGAAGCCTGCTGGATATGGATCGTCTCGCCGGCCGCGCCTACTTTCGAACGCATGGGAAATGACAAGCGAGACGACATGAAGACCAGGGCGGTTCTCTTCCACGAGCTCGGCGGGCCCGAGGTGCTGACCGTCGAGGAGACCGTGCTGCCGGCGCCCGGACCGGGCGAGCTGCGGGTGCGGGTGGAGGCGATCGGGCTCAACCGGGCCGAGGCGCTGTTCCGTTCGGGCGGCTACTACTACCAGCCGACGCTGCCGGGCTCGCGGCTCGGTTACGAGGCGGCGGGCGTCGTCGAGGAGGTCGGCGAGGGCGTCACGGCGTACGCGCCGGGCGACCCGGTGATGGCGGCCGCCAACTTCGACTTCGGGGTGCACGGGGTGTACGCGGAGCGCGTGGTGCTGCGCGAGGAGTATCTGGTGCCGCGTCCCACGGGGGTGGACGCGGTGGCCGGGGCGGCGGCCTGGCTCGCGTACTCGACGGCGTACGGCGGCATGGTGGAGGCGGGCGGGCTCCGCCCCGGCGCCCATGTGGTGATCACGGGCGCGTCCAGCGGGGTCGGCACGGCCGCGATCCAGACGGCGCTGCGGATCGGCGCGGTCCCGATCGCCGCCACCCGTGGCGCGGCCAAGAGCGCGCGGCTGCTCGCGCTCGGCGCCCCGCACGTGGTCGCCACCGACGAGCAGGACCTGGTCGCCGAGGTGCGCCGGATCACCGGCGGCGAGGGCGCCGACGTGGTCTTCGACGCGGTCGGCGGGCCCGGCTTCGCCCGGCTCGGCGGGGCGCTGCGCCCGGAGGGCACGGCCGTGCTCTACGGCTGGCTGGACGAGCGGCCCGCCGAGGTGCCGATGCAGTGGCCGCTGACCGTGCGCGGCTACGCGAACGGCGCGGTCGTGCGGTCGGCCGAGGGGCGCGCCCGGATGGCCGGGTTCATCGGCTCCGGGCTGCGCGACGGCTCGCTGGCGCCGGTGGTCGCCGAGACCTTCGAGGGTCTGGAGGCGCTGCCGGCCGCGCACCGGCTGATGGAGTCCAACACCCACACCGGCAAGATCGTGGTGCGGGTGTGAGACCGGGGAGCCGGATCAGTCCCGCAGCTCCGGCGGGAGCAGGTGCCGCGGGGTCGACTGGTACGTGACCGGGCGCAGCCAGCGCTCGATCGCCGTGCCGCCGACGGAGGTGTACGGGGAGGTGGTGGCCGGGTAGGGGCCGCCGTGGTGCTGGGCTTCGGCCACGGCCACGCCGGTCGGCCAGCCGTTGACGAGGATCCGCCCGGCCAGCGGGGTGAGTTCGGCGAGCAGGGAGGCGGCGTCCGGGTCGGCACCGGAATGGGGGTCGGCATCGGCATCGGCATCGGCATCGGCATCGGCCGGGCCTTCGGCCATCTGCAGGGTGGCGGTGAGGTTGCCGGGCACGAGGGCGAGCACCGCGCCGATCTCGGCCCGCGACGCGTACCGCGCGACGACCGTCACCGGCCCGAAGCACTCCTCCAGAAGGGCCCCGTGCCCGCCCTCGGGCAGCAGGCCCGCGGCCACCGTGAGAACTCCGGCGCTGACCGTGTGCTCGCCGCCCGCGCCGGGCGTGACGGCGGCGGTCACACCGGGGAGCGCGGCCCGTTCCCGTACGCCGTCGACGAAGGCCTCGCGCATCCGGTGGTCCAGCATCACGCCGGGCTCGGTCTCGCTGACGGCCGCGGTGAGCGCGGCCACGAAGCGGTCGCCCGCCGGGCCCGCCGGAGCGAGCACGAAGCCCGGCTTCGTGCAGAACTGGCCCTGGCCCTGGGTCATGGAGGCGGCGAGCCCGGCGCCGATCTCCTCGGCGCGCGTCCCGGCGGCGGCCTCGGTGATCACCACCGGGTTGAGCGAGCCGAGTTCGCCGTGGAAGGGGATGGGTACGGGACGGGCGGCGGCCGCGTCGTGGAGCGCGCGCCCGCCGCGTACCGAACCGGTGAATCCGGCGGCGGCGACCAGCGGGTGGCGGATCAGCTCCACGCCCGCGTCGAAGCCGTGCACGAGGGAGACGACGTCCTCCGGGAGGCCGGCCCTGGCGGCGGCCCGGCGCAGCAGGGCGGCGCACAGCTCGGCGGTGGCCGGGTGGTCCGGGTGCGCCTTGACGACGACGGGGCAGCCGGCGGCGAGCGCGCTCGCGGTGTCGCCGCCGGGAACGGAGAAGGCGAGCGGGAAGTTGCTCGCGGAGTAGACGGCGACGACGCCGAGCGGGATCTTCATGCGCCGCAGGTCGGGCGTGGGCGGCGTGGTGGCGGGGTCGGGCCGGGAGATCCGCACGTCGAGGAAGGCGCCCTCGTCGACGATGTCGGCGAAGAAGCGCAACTGGGC
Source organism: Streptomyces sp. NPDC101160 (assembly GCF_044768205.1). Lineage (NCBI taxonomy): Bacteria > Bacillati > Actinomycetota > Actinomycetes > Kitasatosporales > Streptomycetaceae > Streptomyces > Streptomyces sp. NPDC101160. Next base: position 85,424 of record NZ_JBIWPJ010000009.1, read on the forward strand.
TGTGGTGCGGGCCAGTTCGCCGGTGAGCCGGACCGGGCCGAGCGCGGTCTCGGCGTCGGCGGCCTCGACGACCGAGTCACGGGCCTCGTCGAGGAGGTCGGCCGCGGTGCGCAGCAGCAGGGCGCGGGCGGGGCGGGCGGCGAGCGCGCCGAGGGTGGCGTGCGCGGCCCGTACGACCCGGTCGAGCTCCTCGCCGTCGGCCGTCACCGCGACCTGTTCGCGCGGCTTTCCCGTCCTCGGGTCCACGCTCCACACTGGTTCCGCCGTCGCCACCACGCCACGCACCTCGTTCGCTATTCTGAACAACGTCCCAGTAGGTGAATATGCCAGGGACTCTAGAGACGGCCCAGCCGTCTCCACAAGGGGCTTGTCCCCAAGGGGCCTGAGGGGGGCGGACGTGATGCCGGGCAACGACACGGGCGGGGGCCGGGCGGGCGAAGGCCAGACGGGCGCGGGCCAGTCGGGCGGGGGCCAGTCGGGCGGGGGCCAGGTCAAGTCCGCGGTGCGGACGGTGGAGTTGCTGGAGTGGCTGGCCGGCCGGCCCGGCATGCACTCGCTCGCGACCGTCCAGGAAGCCGTCGGCTACCCCAAGTCCAGCCTCTACATGCTGCTGCGCACCCTGGTCGAGCTCGGCTGGGTGGAGACGGACGCGACCGGCACCCGGTACGGCATCGGGGTGCGGGCGCTGCTCGTCGGCACGTCGTACGTGGACGGCGACGAGGTGGTGGCCGCCGCCGGGCCCACCCTCGACCGGCTCTCCGACGACACCACCGAGACCATCCATCTGGCGCGGCTCGACGGCACCGACGTCGTCTACCTGGCGACCCGTCAGTCACGGCATCATCTGCGGCCGTCCACCCGCGTCGGCCGCCGGCTGCCCGCGCACTCCACCGCGCTCGGCAAGGCGCTGCTCGCCACCCTCGGCGACGAGCAGGTGCGCAGGCTGCTGCCGGAGGCGCTGCCCGCGGTCACCGAGCACACGGTCACCGACCGCGAGCGGCTGATCGAGGAGCTCCGCGGCATCCGCGAGCAGGGGTACGCGGTGGACCGCGAGGAGAGCACCCTCGGCCTGCGCTGCTTCGGCATCGCGATCCCCTACCGCTCCCCGGCGCGCGACGCGATCAGCTGCTCGGTTCCGGTGGCCCGGCTGTCGCCCGAGCGCGAACGGGCCGTCAAGGAAGCGCTGTTCGAGGCCCGCGACCGGCTCGCCCTCGCGACCCGCCGGCTCTAGTCCGTGCGGTCGCGCCTCTCCCCCGTGCGGCGGAGGCGGTTCGCCGTACGGCAGGACGCGGCGGACCCGGTCCGGACGCGAGGGTGAGGGCATGACGACAACCACCGCACCCACCGGGCGCACCCGCGCCCTCCGCCCGGCGCTGCGCGTCCTCGCCATGGTCGCCTGCCTCCCGTACATCGGCCTGAAGGTCGCCTGGGTGGCCGGCAGCCGGGTCGGCATCCCGGCCGGCAGCGTACTGCTCGACCATCACACGCTGATGGTCGTCGCCAACTCCCTCTCCGTGCTCGCCGACGCCATCGTGGTGCTGCTCGCGCTGCTGCTCACCCGGCCGTGGGGCACGCGGGTGCGGGCCTGGCTGCTCGCCTTCCCGATGTGGGCGGCGACCGGGCTGCTCGCGCCGATCATGACGGGCTATCCGGGCCAGCTGATCGCCTCCCTCCTCGGCGGGTCCGGGCCCGTGTCCACGCCGGCCGCCACCCGGGAGCCCTTCCTGGACGCGTGGGTCTTCCCCGTCGTGTACGGCGGGTTCATCCTCCAGGGCCTGAGCCTCGGCACCCTCTTCGTCCTGTACGCCCGCGACCGCTGGGGCCATGTCTGGGCCGGGCGGCTCGGCGGACTGCCCGCGGGACTCGTGGGCCCGCGCACCCGGGCCGTCGCCGTGGCCGGCTCCGTCCTCGCGCTCGTACCGGCCGCGCTGCACGCCCTGTGGGCCTGTGGCGTGACCGCCGGACTCTCGCCCGCCTTCGCGGCGGAGTACGACAGCGACCACGCGACCGTCGATGTCGTACGGGTCCTGTTCCTCGTCCTCGCCGCGGCGGCGTCCCTCTGCCTGGTCTGGCGGCGGCCCGCCGGACTGCGGCTGCGGACGGTCCTCGCCGCGGCCTGGGTGGGGTCCGGCGCGGCGGGGTGCTGGGGCGCGTACATGACGCTGGTGATGCTGCTGCCCGTGAACGAAGCCGGAAAACGCCCGTCGGCGCAGATGATCACCGCCTACGCTGGCGAGATGATCACCGGATTCCTGCTGGCCGGCTGCCTGACCGTGGTCCTCGCCCGGCTGGACCGCCGCCGGAGCGGAACCGCATGAGACGCCTCTGCGGCACCCTGTTCGGGCAGACGGCCCGGCGGCGCTGGCTCCATCTGATCCTGGGCGGCGCCCTGTTCATGCCGTACTGGCTGGTCGGCACCGTCGTCGTGGGCGCGCTCACCGGCGGCGGCGGACTGTTCGCCGGCAGCCTCACCGTGCAGTTCGGGGCGTACGGGGTCGGCCTGCCGCTGGCCGCCGTCACCGCGCTCTTCCCGCTGACCCGGCCGATGTCGGTGGCGGCGGCGCGGGCGCTGTGCGGGGTGGAGGCCGGGCGGTTCGCGGAGGGCCCGGCGCGCGGGCGGAGCGCGCGGGCCCGCACGGCGGGCTGGTACACGCTGCACCTGGGCGCGGGCGCGCTGCTCAGCGGGGCCAGCCTGGCGCTGCCGCCGTTCGCGGTGTCCGTGGCGGCGCTGTCGTTCTCGGCCGGGCTGCGCCGCTCCGAACTCGGCCGCCTGTGGCATCTGGACCAGGGCTGGCTCGCCTGGGCGGGGCTGCCGCTCGGGATCCTGATGCTGCTCGCGCTGGCGGCCGTGGCGGCCGCCACCGGCAGGCTGCTCGCCGCCGCCGCGCCCCGGCTGCTCGGGCCGAGCCCGGCCGACCGGCTGGCCGCGGCCGAGCGCCGGGCGGCCGAACTGGCCGTGCGCAACCGGCTCGCCCGCGAGCTGCACGACTCCGTCGGACACGCGCTCAGCGCCGTCACCCTCCAGGCGGGCGCGGCCCGCCGGGTGCTGGACTCCGGCGCGCGCTCGGCGGCGGCCGACCTGGACTTCGTACGGGAGGCGCTCACCGCCATCGAGCAGACCACCCGGCGCACTGTCGGCGAACTCGACGCCGTCCTCGGCCTGTTGCGCAGCGGCGAGGACGACGGCACGCTGCCGGCGCCCGGTCTGGAGGCGCTCGACGCGCTCGTGCGGGGCGCGGACCCGGGCGCCGCGCGGGTGGCGCTGACGGTGCGCGGGGAGCTGGCCGACCTGCCGGAGGCGGTGTCGCGGGAGGCGTACCGGATCGTGCAGGAGGGCCTGACCAACGCGGTGCGCCACGCGCGCGAGGAGACGGTGACGGCGCGGATCGCGCTGTCGGGGGACGAACTGGAGATCACCATGGAGAATCCGCTGCCCGACGGCGGCCGCACCGCGCCGGTGGCCCGCCCGGACGGCGGGCGCGGGCTGCGCGGCGTCGCCGAGCGGGCCCGGCTGCTCGGCGGCACGGCCGAGGCGGGCCCGGTGGACGGCGTGTGGCGGCTGGCGGCCCGGCTGCCGGTGGGAGGCGCGCGATGACGGGCGGGACGACGGAGGCGGAGGCGGCGGCGGAGGCGGAGGCGGCGGGGACTGCGGGCGGGATGGGGGCCGGGACGGCGGGCGGGATGGCGGCCGGGACGGCGGGCGGGATGGCGGCCGGGACGGCGGGCGGGACGGCGGGCGGGATGACGGGGGCGACAACAGGCGGGAACGCGGAGGGGACGGTGGACGGGATGACGGACGGAACGGCGGAGGGGACTGCGGGCGCGCGGATCAGGATCGTGCTCGTCGACGACGAGCGGATGGTGCGGACGGCGCTGCGGGTGATCCTGGACGCCGAGCCGGACCTCACGGTCGTCGGCGAGGCGGCGACCGGCGCGGAGGCGGTGTCGGTGGTGCGGGAGCTGCGGCCGGACGTGGTCCTGATGGACGTGCGGATGCCGGAGATCGACGGGATCCGGGCCACCGAGCAGATCCTCGCGGGGCTCCCGGACGGCCCCCGGATCGTGGTCGTCACCACCTTCGAGAACGACGCCTATGTGTACGAGGCGCTGCGCGTCGGCGCCGCCGGCTTCCTGCTGAAGCGGGCCGCGCCGGAGGAGCTGGTGAGCGCGGTGCGGCTGGTCGCCCGCAGCGACTCGCTGCTCTACCCGGCGGCGGTGCGGGGCCTCGCCGCCGAGCACGCCCGCCGCAATCCGCCGGCCGCACCGGCCTGGGCGGCCCGGCTCACCGACCGGGAGGCGGAGGTGCTGCGGCACATGGCGAAGGGCCTGACGAACGCGGAGATCGCCGGTCTGCTGGGCGTGGGCGCGGCGACGGTGAAGACGCACGTGGCCGCCGTCCTCGCGAAGACGGGCGCCCGGGACCGTACGCAGGCGGTGATCGCGGCGTACGAGTCGGGGTTCATCACGCCGGGGTGAGCGCCCGGGACGGTGCGTGCATCCTGCATGAAGTTTCCCTGAGAAACCGGACGGACCCGGAACGCCGCCCGGCCGCCCGTTCGTCCCGCATTCGGGATGAACAAGACGATCAGGCGCGCCTCGGTCTTCGCGCTGCTCCTGGTGCTGGCCCTGCTCGGCCGGGCCACCTGGGTGCAGGGGTACGAAGGCAAGGCCCTCGCGAACGACAAGAAGAACCGGCGGAAGACCATCGCGCAGTACGCGCAGCCGCTGGGCAACATCGTCGTGGCCGGTTCGCCGGTCACCGGCTCGAAACGGACGGAGGGCGGCGACCTCGCGTACAAGCGCGACTACACCGACGGCAGGCTCTACGCGGCCGTCACCGGCTACAGCTCCCAGGCGTACGGGGCGACCCAGCTGGAGGGCATCTACGCCGACGTCCTCGACGGCACCGACTCCCGGCTGCAGAACCCGCTCGACGCGCTGACCCGCAAGCAGACGGATCCGGGCACGGTCCTCACGACCATCGACCCGGCCGTGCAGAAGGCCGGGTACAAGGCGCTCGGCAACAAGAAGGGCGCCGCCGTCGCCATCGACCCGAAGACCGGCCGGATCCTCGGCATGGTCTCCACGCCGTCGTACGACCCGTCGAAGATCGCCGGGCTCACGGACGGCAAGGAGTGGCAGCGGCTGATGGCGGACGAGGACAAGCCGCTGGTCAACCGGGCGCTGCGGCAGCCACTGCCGCCGGGCTCCACGTTCAAGCTGGTCGTCGCTGCGGCGGCGCTGGAGGACGGGCTGTACGGCTCCGTGGACACGGCGACCGACAGCCCGAACCCGTACACGCTCCCCGGCACCCGGACCGTGCTGCCCAACGAGAACGCGTCGGCGCCGTGCGAGAACGCGACGATCCGCACCGCGCTGCGCTACTCCTGCAACAACGTCTTCGCGAAGATGGCCGTCGACCTGGGCCAGGACAAGGTGAAGGCGATGGCGGAGAAGTTCGGCTTCAACGACAAGGAGCTGGACGTGCCCGTACGGGCCTACGCCAGCGTGTACCCGTCGGGCATGGACAAGGCGCAGACCGGGCTGACGGGCATCGGCCAGTTCGACGTGACGGCCACGCCGCTGCAGATGGCCATGGTGTCGGCGGCCATCGCCAACGACGGGCTCATGGCGGCGCCCCACATGGTGTCGCAGGTCGTCGACTCGGACGGCGACCCGCTCCAGAACTACAAGGACGGCGACACCCGGCGGATCATGTCGTCCGGGACGGCGGAGCAGCTGCGCAGCGCGATGCGGACGGTGGTCGAGAAGGGCACCGGCTCGAACGCGTCGATCGCCGGGATGGAGGTCGGCGGCAAGACCGGCACGGCCCAGCACGGCGAGAACAACAGCAAGACGCCGTACGCCTGGTTCACCTCGTACGCGAAGGACCCGGCCACCGGCAAGGAGGTCGCCGTCGCGGTGATGATCGAGGACTCGGGCGCGGCGCGCTCGGAGGTCAGCGGCAACGGTCTGGCGGCGCCGGTGGCGCAGAAGATGATGAAGGCGGCTCTGAAGTGACGGGCTGACGTGACGCACTGAGGCGACGGGCTGAAGCAACGGGCTGAAGTGACGTAAAAGTGGGGGCCGATGCGGGATCGGCCCCCACCGCACGGTATGCAGGTGTCCTGTCCATGCCCCACGCATATGTTCGCGACACTTCATGCCCCCGGAGGACCCGCCGTGCGTCTGCCCCGTTCCCTGTCCGGCTGGACCATGGCCGTCTTCGGCGTCCTCGCCGCGGTCCTCGGCGTGGTGGGCCTGGTCTCGCCCGACACCACCATCCGCCTCATGGGCCTGACGCCCATATCCGAGGCGAGCCGCGCGGCCGACGACCACACCCTCCTCTTCCTGACCGCGTCCTCCATGGCGGCGCTCAACATGGGCGTCTACTACGTCCTCGCCGCCCTCGCCGACTGGAAGCCCTTCTTCCGCTGGACGGTCCCCTTCCGTCTCCTCACCTGCACCGTCTTCACGCTCGCGGTCGTCACGGACCGCGCCCCGTCCGGCTTCCTGGGCGTGGGCCTCTGGGAGGGCACGGGCGCGCTGGTGACGGGCGCGGCCCTGTGGTGCGAGACGCGCCGTGCGGCGCGGCAGGGCGCGGCGGCATGACCACCCGGCCGCTCCCCGGACACGCCGGCCCCGCGCGCGGGGCTCAGCCCTCCGCCAGCCCCCGCTGGACGCGGAGCAGCAGCTCCTGCAGGACCCGGCGCTCCCGGTCGTCGAGCGGGGCGAGCACCTCGTCCTGGACGGCGCGGGCCTCGGCGTCGAGGTCGGCGAGGAGGGTGCGGCCGGCGGGCGCGAGGGTGACGGAGACGCGTCGCCGGTCGTGCGGGTCGCGGGCCCGGTCCACGTAGCCCCCGGCGGCGAGGTGGTCGACCACCTTCGCCATGTCGCTCGGGTCGACGCCGAGCCGCAGGACCAGGTCGCGCTGGGCGTGCGGCCCGAAGTCGGCGAGGGCGGCGAGCACCGCCATGTCCCAGAGCCGCAGCCCGCGTCGGGCGAGACGTTCGGCGAGCCGGCCGCGGGCGGTCTTGCCGACGCGGGAGAGCAGATAGATGGTCAGGCCGAGGAGGGTCGGCGGGGCGGGTGGGGTGGCGGCGGGCTCGGAAACCATGGCACGGATTCTAGGGTGCGTCCCTATAGTGGGTCTCCACCCACTATTTTTGGCGCGCGCGTGCGCGCCCGTCGTTCCCAGGAGCCGTTCGTGGATGCCCTCGCCCCGTACCCCCGTCTGCTCGTCACCCGCTTCTCCGCCTGCTTCCGCTTCTACGACGCCGTCCTGCCGGAGCTGTCCGGCGCCGCCCTCGACAAGGGCACGCCGGACGGTCCCTACGCCAACTGGGAGGCGGAGGGCGGCCGGCCCGTGCTCGCGCTGTTCGACCGCGGCGCGATGGCCGCCGCCCTCGGCACGGCGGCGCTGCCCGCCCGGCCCGAACAGCCCGCCCAGGACACGGCGATGCTGGTGTTCGTGGTCGACGACGTCGACGGGCGCTTCGCCCACTGCCTGGACCACGGCGGCAGCCCGGTCCTCGCCCCGGCCGACCGGCCCGAGTGGGGCCCCGGCATGCGCAGCGCCCATCTGCGGGACCCCGACGGGCAGCTGATCGAGCTGCAGTCCTACGGAACGCGGTAGGACGGGATTCCGGACGGGATTAGGGCAGGTGACCGATCCGGCGCGGGCACCTCAGACGCCAGCCTGCCGACATGCGTGTTCCTCTCTCCGTTCCTCTCTATCTGACCGCCGTGCTCGTGTCCGGCTTCGGCACGACCGCGATGTGGCTCGTCTCCGGCATCTGGGTCAAGTCGCTCACCGGCTCCGACAGCCTGGCCGCCCTCACCGCCTTCGCCCTGTGGGCGCCCGCGCTGCTCGGGCCGCTGCTCGGCTCGCTCGTCGACCGGGTGCGCAGGCGGCCGCTGCTCGTCGCCGTGAACCTGACCATGGCGGCGCTGCTGCCCCTGCTGCTCTGGGTCGACCGGCCCGGGAGGGTGTGGCTGCTGTTCGTCGTGCTCCTGGCGTACGGGACACAGGGCGCCGTCCACGACGCGGCGGAGGCCGCGCTCGCGGCGGGCGCTCTCGACCCCGGGCGGCTCGGGGAGCTCAACGGGCTGCGGATGACCGTCAACGAGGCGATGAAGCTGCTCGCCCCGCTCGTCGCGGCCGGGCTCTTCGCCCGCTTCGGCGGCGGTCCCGTCGCCGTCCTGGACGCGGTCACCTTCGCCCTGGCGGCCGGGGTGTTCGCGCTCCTGCGGGTGCGGGAGGAGCCGCCCGCGCCGGAGCGGCGGCCCCGGGTCTCCGACGGCGCCCGGCTGCTGTGGGAGTCGCCGCTCCTGCGGCTGCTCGTCGCGGCGGGCGGCTTCACGATGCTGCTCGCGGGGCTCAACGGGGCCGCCGTCTACGCGGTCGTCGACCGGGGCCTCGGCCACTCCCCGGCGTACGCGGGCGTCCTCTACGCGGTGCAGGGCGCCGGGTCCGTCGCGGCCGGCCTCACGGCGGGGCCGCTGCTGCGGCGCCTTCCGGAGCGCGCGCTCGCGGCGGCCGGCCTCGGGCTCTTCGCCCTGGGCGCGGCGGGGCGGGCGCTGCCGTACGACACGACCGCCTGGGCCGCGAGCGTGCTCGTCGGCGTGGGCCTGCCGTGGGTCCTGATCGCCGCGATGACGGCCGTCCAGCGGAACGTTCCGGCGGAGGCCGTGGGCCGCGCGGCCGGGACCGCGAACACCCTGGTCTTCGTGCCGAACGCGGTGGCCATCGCGCTCGGCGCGGGCCTGCTGGCAGTGGTGGACGTCACGGTGCTGCTGCCCGTCCTCGGGGCCGCGGGGCTCGCCGGTGCGGCGCTGCTGGCGCGGGCGAAGCCGGGAGAGGAAAGCACAGGCCCGGCCGGACAATGCGGGGGAGCCGGCCGGGGCCCGGGTCGACGCATGCTCGGAGGCACGCGGACAAAGCGACGATAGGACGCGGTCAAGATCGTCGCGAGCCGCGAAGCGCGGCCACTGTCCACAAAACGCGACGGATTCGCTCCCGAGCGGTCATCGAACGAGATCGAATCGGTCATGACTGGCCGTGCCAAGTACGAATCCGATCGCGCCACGGACATCCCGGTCACCCTCAGACCCCAGGCGCAGGCCCCGGCCCGCGGTCCTGCCCCCTCAGCCGCGCAGGGTGCGCGACGGCGGCTCGCCGAACCGGGCGCGGTACTGCGCCGCGAACCGGCCCGGGTGGGTGAAGCCCCAGCGCCAGGCCACCTCGCCGACGGCCAGCCCGTCCGGGTCGCCCGTCCGCAGCTCCTCGTGGACCCGGTCGAGGCGCACCTGGCGCACGTACGCCATCGGGGACATCCCCACGTACTCGCGGAACGACTCCTGGAGCCGGCGCACGCTGACGCGGGCGAGGGCGGCCAGTTCGGTGGTGGTGAAGGGGTGCTCGGGGCGAGCCCGCACCGCGTCCATCACCCGCTTGACGGGCGCCGGCCTGGCCGGGCCGGCGGGACGGTCCAGCTCGTCGCGCCAGGCGTGGTCGGCGGCCAGCAGCAGGCCGTTGAGCAGCGCCTCCTGGAGCGGGCGGGCGACCAGTTCGTGCGTGGCGAGACCGTCGCCGACGAGCGCCCCGGCCGCCACCTGCCGGGCGAAGGTCACCCAGCTGAGTCCCGGGCCGCGGGTGATGTCGAGCCCGGGGCCGAAGGTGAGCCGGGCGCCCGGCGGGCGCCCGAGCAGCGCCTCCAGACGCTCTTCGAGGGCCGCCGCACTGATCTTGACCGAAAGCGAGCGGCAGTCCCCGGTCCAGCGGTCGAGGAAGGTGTCGCCCGACGGGTCGAGCAGCATCGCCTCCTCGGGGGTGGCGAGCAGCCGGCGTCCGCTCCTGCCCTGGCGCACCTCCATGGTCCCGCTCATCGGTGCGTTGAGGTGGAACGCGCCGAGTTCACCGAAGCGCATCCGCACGTCCGCGCCGCAGCTCAGGTCGCCGATCATCAGCGGGCCGAGGGCGACGGTGTCGAAGCGCGCGGCGAAGGGACGTCCCTCGCGCCCGTCGATGACATCCATGAAGTTGGCGTAATAGCGCGCCGCGATCTCCTCGCGCGCCTCGTCCACGTCCCGTGTCCGAAAAGAGCTCCCACCCACGAGTCGAAAGAATATTTCACCGGGGTGGCCGAACCGGGCGCAGGTAAGGGAACGGCAAAGGGAGGTCGTTCGTTACCCGGGGCATGACCGCTATGACCCCCGGCTCGAACATCCCTCTCACCGCCGCGCGCGTGGCGGTGGACGTCGCCGCCCCGGTGCGGCTCGACGTCTCGGGCCTGCTGCTCGGCGCCAACGGCAAGGTGCGTTCCGACGACGACTTCATCTTCTACAACCAGCCGTCAGGCCCCGGTGTCACGTACCGCTCCGGCGGCGGCGCGGCGCCGGACGCCATCCTGGTGGACACCTCCGCCGTGCCGGCCGGCGTCGAGAAGATCGTGGTGACCGCGAGCCCGGACGCCGCGGGCCAGACCTTCCAGGGCATCGAGCCCACCGCGACGCTGCGGAACGCGGACGACGGCAGCGTCCTCGCCACCTTCACCCCGCCGCGGCTCGCCACCGAGACGGCGCTCGTGGTCATGGAGATCTATCTGCGGGGCGGGGCCTGGAAGGCCCGCGCGGTGGGTCAGGGGTACGCGAACGGGCTCGCCGGGATCGCGACCGACTTCGGTGTGTCGGTGGACGAGGAGCCCACGCCGGCACCCGCGCCCGCCGCCGTCCCCGCGCCCCCGCAGGCCCCGGCCGCCCCGCCGTCGGCGCCGCCGTCCTGGCAGACCCCGCCGACTCCGCCGACCGCGCCCCCGGCTCCCCCCGCTCCCCCGGCGGCGCCGCCCGCGCCGCCCGTCGGCGCCGGGAAGATCAACCTGGACAAGGGCCGGGTGAGCCTGCAGAAGAACCAGACCGTGTCCCTGGTCAAGGGCGGCCGCCCGCTGCTCTCCACGGTCAAGATGGGCCTCGGCTGGGAGCCCGCCTACCGCGGCCGGGACATCGACCTGGACGCCTCCGTCATCGCGTACGGCCCGCAGCGCAACCACATCGACAGCTGCTACTTCGGCAAGCTGTCCATCCTGGGCGGCGCCGTCAAGCACTCCGGCGACAACCTGACCGGCGAGGGCGCGGGCGACGACGAGGTCATCGTGGTCGACCTCGGCCGGCTGCCCGCGGACACCACGGGCCTGGTCTTCACCGTCAACTCCTTCTCCGGCCAGAAGTTCACCGAGGTCGCCAAGGCGTACTGCCGGCTGATCGACGGGACGACCGGCGAGGAGCTGGTCCGCTTCGACCTGACCACGGCGGAGCCGCAGACGGGCGTGATGATGGCCAAGCTCATCCGCCAGTTCTCCGGCGAGTGGGAGATGACGGCGATCGGCGACTTCGTGAAGTCCCGCACCGTGCGGGGCATGGTGAAGCCCGCCGCCCAGGTGCTCTGAGGCGCTCCGGGCCTCGCGCGGGCGTGCGCGAGGCCCGGCGGGCGGTCGGCTCAGCGGCGGGGCTGGCGGCGCCAGGGGCCGGTGATCGCGAGCATGATGCCCGGGGTCTGGATGTTGGCGAAGAGGGTCTCGCCGTCGGGCGAGAAGGTCACGCCCGTGAACTCGCTGTCGTTGAGGTCGTTGCGGGCGATCGGGTAGGTGCGGCCGCTCTCGGTCGCGCCGAAGAGGTGGTTGATGCCCTCGCCGTCCTCGGCGATGACGAGGCCGCCGTACGGGGAGACGGTGATGTTGTCGGGGCCGTCGAAGGCGCCGTCCTGCTCCGGGGCGGCGTTGACGCCGAGCAGCACCTGGAGGGTGAGCGTGCGGCGCTTCGGGTCGTAGAACCAGACCTGGCCGTCGTGCGCGACGGGGCTCTCCGCGCGGGCGTACGAGGAGACGACGTACGCGCCGCCGTCGCCCCACCACATGCCCTCCAGCTTGCGGGCGCGGGTCACCTCGCCCTCGCCGAACTGCTTGCGCACCGGGACCGTACGGGCGTCGCGGTCCTCGACGTCGACCCAGTCCACGCCGTAGACGGTGCCGATCCTCGTGGCGCGGGAGAGGTCGTCGACGTACTGCCCGGCGGAGTCGAAGCACCTGGGCGCCTGGAGCCGGCCCGCGTCGTCGGCGAGGGTCGCCAGCTGTCCGCGGCCGTGCTCGAAGCCCTGCGGCGGGACCCAGCGGTAGAACAGGCCGTTGGGGCCGGCGGCGTCCTCGGTGAGGTAGACGTGGCCGCGCTTGGGGTCGATGACGACGGCCTCGTGGGCGTACCGCCCGAAGGCCTTGACGGGCTTCGGGTCGAGGTTCGCACCCTGGTCGTGCGGGTCGACCTCGAAGACGTAGCCGTGGTCCTTGGTCATGCCGTTCTTGCCGGCCAGGTCTTCGGTCTCCTCGCAGGTGAGCCAGGTGCCCCAGGGGGTGCGGCCGCCCGCGCAGTTGGTGGAGGTGCCGGCGATGCCGACCCACTCGGCGACCGTGCCGTCGCGGTGCACCTCGACGACCGTGCAGCCGCCCGCGGCCGCCGGGTCGTAGACCAGGCCCTCGGTGAGCGGGACGGGGTAGGTCCACTTGGCGCGCGGGCCCTTGAGCTCGTGGTTGTTGACCAGGTACGTGGTGCCGCGCGGGCCGTCGAAGGTGGCGGTGCCGTCGTGGTTGGACGGCGTGAACTCGCCGGTCTCCAGGCGGGTGACGCCGCTGTGGGTGATGATCCGGTAGGTGAAGCCCTCGGGGAGGGCCAGGATGCCCTCCGGGTCGGCGACCAGCTCGCCGTAGCCGAGGGGACGGCCATGGCCGTTGCCGTCTGCGGCGCCGCTGCTCACCTCGTACTCGTCGGCGGCCAGGGCCTGCGGCGCGGTGGCGAGCGCACCGACGGCGCCGGTGAGGGCGAGGCCGGCGCCCGCCGCGGCGGACTGCTTGGCGAACTCTCTGCGGTTGAGGGACATGACGGTCTTCTCCCTGTCGTCACCCGGTGTCGCGGCACACGGTCGCGCCCCCGTATAAACGGCACTTGAACAGAAAGGCGATCCTCCATGAACCTGCCCCCGCACGGTAGGCGCGTACTGGTCAGCGGCGCGTCGCGCGGCCTGGGCCGGGCGGTGGCCCGGGCCTTCGCGGCCAACGGCGACCGGGTGTGCGTGCATTACGGCTCGCGCGCCGACGAGGCCCGCGCGACCCTCGACTCCCTCGACGGCACCGGCCACACCCTGGTCTCCGGCGACCTCGCCGACCCGGCGGAGGCCGCCCGGGTCGCGGAAGCGGCGGCCGAGGCGCTCGGCGGCCTGGACGTCCTGGTCAACAACGCGGCCGTGAACCTGCCGCACCCTCCGGCGACGACGCCGTACGAGGAGTGGGCGGAGCTGTGGCAACGGCACGTCTCCGTGAACCTGCTCGGCACCGCGTACCTCAGCCACCGCGCGGCGCACCGGATGATCGAGGCCGGCGCGGGCGGCCGCATCGTCAACATCGGCTCGCGCGGCGCCTTCCGCGGCGAGCCCGACCACCCGGCGTACGGCGCCACGAAGGCCGCCGTCCACGCGCTCGGCCAGTCCCTGGCCGTCGCCCTCGCCCCGCACGGCATCGCGGTCGCCTCGGTGGCGCCCGGCTTCTTCGCGACGGAGCGGGTGGCGCCGAGGCTCAGCGGCCCGGAGGGCGAGGCCATCCTCGCCCAGTCGCCGTTCGGCCGGGTGGCGAGCCCGGAGGAGATCGCCGCGGCGGTGCTGTGGCTGGCGTCCCCGGAGGCCGAGTGGGCCTCGGGGACGGTGCTCGACATGAACGGGGCGTCGTACCTGCGGACGTGACGAGGGAGGGCGCCCGTCCACGTGTTGTGGGCATTCGTCCCGCTGGGGGTCCCCCCCAGGGCGAAGCCCTAGGGGGAGGGACGGGTGGGCACAACCCACGACGGACGGTGCCCGTCCCCTCGTACGTGCAGCGCGACGGCCTCACGGCGCCGGCCCACGAGCCGGGGGTCGGGCCCTGCTACACCCCGACCGTCAGCCCCGCGACCTCGCCTTGAAGGCCGCCTTGCGGGCCTCCTTCGCCGACGGCTTGTCGCGGTGGAGGCGGCCCATGGCGTCGAGGACGTCGGCGGTGGCCGGGTGGTCGACGCGCCAGACCTCCTCGAAGAAGCCGCCGTGACGGCCGGTCAGGCCCTCGATGAGGTCCTGGAGTTCTTCCAGGTCGCCGTCCGCGTCGAGGTGGGCGGCGATGGTGTCGACGGCCAGCCAGAAGATCATCGACTCGGGCGGGGCCGGGATGTCCGCCGCGCCGCGCTCGGCGAGCCAGACCCGGGCGAGGCCGCCGAGTTCGGGGTCGCCGAGGACCTCCCGAACGGCCGGTTCGGCGTCCGGGCCGACGAGGGAGAGGGCCTGCTGGGCGTGGAGCCGGCGCAGCGGGGCGCCGGGGTCGCTGCCGCGGGCGGCGGCGAGCAGCTCGCCGGCCGCGGTGGCGGCGTCGCGGGCGGCGAGCCAGCCGGCGGTCTCGGCGCGGGCGGCGGCCTGCGGGTAGTGGGCGAGGCCGTCGAGCAGCACGTCGGCGCCCTTGTCGGCGAGTTCGCCGACGGCGGGAGCGGTGAGGCCGGCCTCCAGCATCCGGGCGCGGACGCCGTAGAGGCCGAGCGGGGTGAGCCGGACCATGCCGTAGCGGCTGACGTCCTCGTCGTCGAAGGGCGCGGCGGCCTCCGCCGTGCCCTGCTCGCCCTCCTCGACCATCAGGGCCTCGTCGACGGGCCGGTACTCGACGAGGCCGATCGGCTCCAGGATCCGGAACTGCTCGTCGAGCCGCATCATCGCGTCGGAGACCTGCTCCAGGACGGCGTCGGTGGGCTCGCTCATGTCGTCGGGGACGACCATCGAGGCGGCGAGCGCGGGCAGCGGCACGGGCCCGTCGCCTGCGCCGCCTTCGGTGACGGTCAGCAGGTAGAGGTTGCCGAGCACGCCCTCCAGGAACTCGGCCTCGCCCTCCGGGTCCCAGTCGAGGGCCTCGAAGTCGATCTCGCCGTCGGGGCCGACGAGCGCGTCGAGGTCGTCGAAGTAGGGCGCGGCGGCGTCGGAGAAGACGGCGTCGAAGCCGTCGAGCCAGATGGCGAGGACGTCCTGCGGCGAACCGGCGGTGAGCAGGCCGAGGTTCTCGCCGACGGTGACGGTGCCGGCCTCCTCCTCCCCGCTGCCCGCGGGGCCCTCGCCGTCGGCCGTGTCGTCGGCGTCCTCGGGGTCGTGGACCTCGACGAGTCCGGTGTCGACGGCGACCCGCCAGGCCTCGCTGGCGTACGCCTCGCCGTCCTCGTCGCCGGCCAGGCCGAGGGCCTCGGCGGCGGCGGGCAGCTGCTCGTCGACGAGTTCGCCGCCGGCGCCCACCCGGGTCTCCGGGCCGGCCCAGCGGGCGAGCCGCACGGCGCGGGTGAGGAGGGGGGCGGCCAGGGCCTCCCGCGCCAGCTCCGCGTCCGAGGGCAGCCGAACGGGGGGAAGGGTCGGGTGGTCCGGTGCCATGTCGGGTGTTCTCCTCGGCGATGGGGTACCTCCCGTGCCGTTGAGGCCACGGGGGAGGGCGGGGACGGGACGGTCGCGCGCCGGCGCGGCGGCAGGGCGGCGCGGCCTTCAGCGTAGACGCATTCCGGGGGCGGTCCGCCGGTTCATCGGGGCGTCAGCCTTCGTACACCCGTCGACCCTTGACAAGGGGGCTGCTCTGCATCGAAATTGACGCGCGTAGATCTTTCGATCGTTCGTCCAAATCCCCACGGAGTGCCTTGATGCCTTCCTCCATACCGAGATCCGCGGCCGTCGCCGCCGTCGTCTCCGCCGCCCTCGCCGCCGGTCTGCTCGGCGGCACGGCGGCCTCCGCCGACGAGGCGGTGACCGCCGCGACCGTCGCCGGCGCGGCCGTGCCCGCCCGGATCCACGACATCCAGGGCACCACCCGCACCTCGCCGCTGGTCGGCAAGCAGGTGACCGGGGTGACCGGTGTCGTCACCGGGGTGCGCACCTACGGTTCGCGTGGATTCTGGATCCAGGACCCGGACGCCGATGACAACCCGGCCACCAGCGAAGGCATCTTCGTCTTCACCAGCTCCGTCCCGACCGTCGCCGTCGGCGACGCGGTGAGCGTCAACGGCACGGTGACCGAGTACGTGCCCGGCGGCCTGAACTCCGGCAACCAGTCGCTGACCCAGATCTCCAAGCCGGTCATCAAGGTCGTCTCCAAGGGCAACGCGGTCCCGGCCCCGGTCACCATCTGGTCCGGCTCGGTGCCCGAGGCGTACGCCCCGGCGGGCGACCCGGCGGCCGGCGGCTCGATCAACGGGCTGACCCTGGACCCGGAGACGTATGCCCTGGACTACTACGAGTCCCTGGAGGGCATGAACGTCGAGATCGGCTCCTCGCGCGTGGTCGGCGCCACCGACCCGTACTCCGAGCTGTGGGTGACGGTGAAGCCGTTCGAGAACGACAACAGCCGCGGCGGCACGGTCTACGGCTCGTACGACGCGCAGAACACGGGCCGGCTCCAGATCCAGCAGCTCGCCCCGATCTCGCAAGCGCCTTTCCCGAAGGCGAACGTCGGCGACTGGCTGACCGGCACCACCGAGGGCCCGCTGGACTTCAACCAGTTCGGCGGCTACACGCTGGTGGCCCGCACGCTCGGCGAGCACGTGGACATGGGCCTGGAGCGCGAGGTGACGGAGCGCCAGCACAAGAACGAGCTGGCGGTCGCCACGTACAACGTGGAGAACCTCGACCCGACCGACCCGCAGGAGAAGTTCGACGCGCTCGCGAAGGCGGTCGTCGAGAACCTCGCCTCGCCCGACATCGTCGCCCTGGAGGAGATCCAGGACGACAACGGCGCCAAGAACGACGGCACGGTCACGGCCGGCGAGACGCTGAAGAAGTTCACGGCGGCGATCGCGGCGGCGGGCGGCCCGGCGTACGAGTGGCGCTCGATCGACCCACAGAACGGCAAGGACGGCGGCGAGCCCGGCGGCAACATCCGTCAGGTCTTCCTCTTCAACCCCGCGCGGGTCTCCTTCGTGGACCGCCCGGGCGGCGACGCGACCACCCCGGTCGCGGTCACCGGCACGAAGGGCGACGCCCACCTCACCCTCTCCCCCGGCCGCATCGACCCGGCGAACACCGCCTGGGAGAACAGCCGCAAGCCGCTCGCCGGTGAGTTCCGCTTCCGCGGCCGCACGGTGATCGTGGTCGCGAACCACCTCACCTCGAAGGGCGGCGACGAGTCGATCGTCTCCCAGCACCAGCCGCCGAACCGTTCCTCCGACGCCAAGCGCCTGCTCCAGGCGCAGGCCGTCAACGCCTTCGTCAAGGACATCGAGGCCGTCGACAAGCAGGCGAACGTGCTCGTGGTCGGCGACATGAACGACTTCGAGTTCTCCGGCACCACGCAGGCGATGACCGACGGCGGCGCGCTCTACCCGGCCATGCTGTCGCTGCCGGAGAGCGAGCGCTACTCGTACGTCTACCAGGGCAACAGCCAGGTCCTCGACCAGATCCTGACCAGCCCCGGCGTGCACCACTTCGAGTACGACTCGGTGCACATCAACGCGGAGTTCGCGGACCAGAACAGCGACCACGACCCGCAGGTGCTCCGCTTCCGCCCGTAACCGGAGGCGAAACGCACGGGTGTGCGAGACTGCGGCCGTGATCCTGCGCCCCGCCACCCGTGCCGAGCTGCCCGCCGTCCTCGCCCTGCTCGCCGACGAGGAGCGGGTGGTGGACCCGGCCTCGGTGACCGTGACGCCCGCCCACGAGCGGGCGTTCGCGGACATCGAGGCCGACGCGCGCAACGAGATGCTGGTGTTCGTCGACGACGACGGCCTGGTCGTCGGGTGTCTCCAGGCCACGTACATCCCGGGCCTCGGCAAGGCCGGCGCCGAGCGGGCCCTGATCGAGGCCGTACGCGTCCGGGCCGACCGCCGCGGCGGCGGGCTCGGCCGCGAACTGATGCGCCGGGCGATCGCCCGGGCCCGCGACCGTGGCTGCGGGCTGGTCCAGCTGACCAGCAACAAGTCCCGGACCGAGGCCCACCGCTTCTACGACTCCCTGGGCTTCGCCCGCAGCCACGACGGCTTCAAGCTGCTGCTCTGACCGGGCTAGCCCAGCAGGTGCCCGCCGCCGTCCACCAGCAGCACCTCGCCCGTGATGTACGAGGCGTTCGCCAGGTCGTGAACGGCCTCGGCGATGTCCTCGGGGCGGCCCACCCGGCGCAGCGGCACCACCGAGGCGACGTGCTCCTTGGCGGCGTCGGCGCCCTCGACGCCGTCGAACCACGGGGTGTCGACGAGCCCGGGCGCGACCGCGTTGACCCGCAGCTCGGGGCCGAGGGTCTTGGCGAGCAGCTTCGTCATGTGGTTGACGGCGGCCTTGCTCACCGCGTACGGGATCGAGCTGCCGCCGGGCCGGACGCCGGCCTGGGACGAGATGTTCACGATCGCGCCACGGGTGGCGCGCAGGTGCGGGACGGCGGCGGTGATCGTCTGCCAGACGCCGATGACGTTGACGTCGTAGAGGAGCCGCCACACGTCGGGCGAGGCGGCGGCGAGGTCGTCGTGCGGGATGAAGCAGGTGGTCCCGGCGCTGTTGACCAGGAGGTCGAGCCGGCCGAAACGGGCCACGGTCTCCTCGACGAGCCGGGCGGCCTGCGCCTCGTCGGAGACGTCGGCCTGGAGGTAGTGGGCGCCGGGCAGTTCGGCGGCGAGCTTCTCGCCGGCCTCGACGGAGCGCGCGGAGTTGACGACGACCCGGTAGCCGGCGGCGGCGAGACGGCGGGCGACGGCGGCTCCGATCCCGGAGGACGAACCGGTGACGAGGGCGACGCGCTGTTCACTCATTGCAGTTTCTCCATGTCCTCCTGTCGCGCAGGGGGATCATGCCAGACGGCCCGCCGCCCCCGGCGGTGAATTTCCGGGGGCGACGGGCCGTCTCACGGCGCCGAGCCTCAGTTGTGGCTGTGCAGGATCTCGTTCAGGCCGCCCCAGACCGCGTTGTTCGGGCGGGCCTCGACGGCGCCGGTGACCGAGTTGCGGCGGAAGAGGATGTTGGAGGCGCCGGAGAGCTCGCGGGCCTTGACGATCTCGCCGTCGGGCATGGTGACCCGGGTGCCGGCGGTGACGTACAGACCGGCCTCGACGACGCACTCGTCGCCGAGCGCGATGCCGACGCCCGCCTCGGCGCCGATCAGGCAGCGCTCGCCGATGGAGATGATCACGTTGCCGCCGCCGGACAGGGTGCCCATGGTGGAGGCGCCGCCGCCGATGTCGGAGCCGTTGCCGACCACGACGCCGGCGGAGATGCGGCCCTCGACCATGGAGGTGCC
Organism: Streptomyces sp. NPDC101160; assembly: GCF_044768205.1. Classification (NCBI taxonomy): domain Bacteria; kingdom Bacillati; phylum Actinomycetota; class Actinomycetes; order Kitasatosporales; family Streptomycetaceae; genus Streptomyces; species Streptomyces sp. NPDC101160. The sequence continues at coordinate 104,725 of NZ_JBIWPJ010000009.1, forward strand.
GAGGGTGCCGGCGTTGAAGTTGACGAAGCCCTCGTGCATGACGGTGGTGCCGGCGGCGAGGTGGGCGCCGAGGCGGACGCGGTCGGCGTCGGCGATGCGGACGCCGGCGGGCACGACGTAGTCGGTCATGCGGGGGAACTTGTCGATCGAGGTGACCTGGAGGTGCAGGCCCTCGGCGCGGGCGTTGAGCCGCACCTTCTCGATGTCGTCGACGGCGACCGGGCCGAGCGAGGTCCAGGCGACGTTGGCGAGCAGGCCGAAGACGCCGTCCAGGCTCTGGCCGTGCGGCTTGACCAGGCGGTGGCTGAGCAGGTGCAGACGCAGGTAGGCGTCGTGCGCGTCGAGCGGCTTGTCGTCCAGGGAGGCGATGACGGTGCGGACGGCGACCACCTCGACACCGCGGCGGGCGTCCACGCCGAGGGCCTTGGCGGCGCCCTCGCCGAGGGCGTTCACGGCCGCGTCGGCGTCGAGCCGCTCGGTGCCGGCCGGGCCGGGGGCGTCGGTCAGCTCGGGGGCGGGGAACCAGGTGTCGAGAACGGTGCCGTCACCGGCGATGGTGGCGAGGCCGGCGGCGACGGCGCCGGTGGAGCGAGGAGCAGTGGTCATGACGGAAAACCTAACGGTCGGGGCCGGGCGCGGGCCAACCGGTCTCAGGTGGCGGTCGGCTCCGTGGGCGGTTCCGACGAGGTCCCGGCCCGCGCCTTCGGGTCTTCGTTCAGGATCCGGGCGAGCATCTCCCGGGCGTACTCCTCGTCGTACGGCGCACCGGTGAGCAGCACCTGGAGGCTGATGCCGTCCACGAGGGCGACCAGGGCGCGGGCGGTCGCGGGTCCGGTGCGCGGGGCGAGTGCGGAGACGACCTCGTCGGCCCACTCGGCGGCGACGGGGCGCAGGGCGGGGCGGCGCAGGGCGGCGAGGTAGAGCTCGTACTCCAGCTCCACGCCGGTGCGTTCGGCGGCGAGCCACTCCCCCATGAGCGCGGCCAGGCCGGCGGCCAGATCGGGCGCGGCGATCTCGGGGCCCTGCCGGAGGCGGGCGCCGAAGGTGCCGTTGACCCGGTGGAGCGCCGCGACGAGGAGTTCGTCGAGGGAGGCGAAGTGGTACGTGGTGGAGCCGAGCGGCACGTCGGCCTCGGCGGCGACGGTGCGGTGGCTGAGGCCCGCGAGTCCGGCCCGGCCGACCACGCGCAGCGCGGCGTCGACGATGCGCTCGCGCCGGTCGGGGTCGTGGCGGCGGGGGCGGGCCATCAGTGCGCGCCGCCGAGGTTGAGGACGGCGACGCCGGCGATGATCAGCACGATGCCGGCGATCTTGGCGGCGCCCAGGCTCTCGCCGAGGAAGAGGTAGCCGATGGCGGCGACGACGGCGGTGCCGACGCCGGACCAGATGGCGTAGGCGGTGCCGACCTGGAGCGTCTTGAGCGCCCGGGAGAGGAGCACGAAGGAGACGAGATAGCCGGCGCCGGTGAGCAGTGAGGGCCAGAGCCTGCTGAAGCCCTCGCTGTACTTCATCGAGGTGGTGGCGAATATCTCCGCCGCGATGGCGCCCGCGAGCAGTCCGTATCCCATGTGTACGAGTGTACGCATGCATGTGTACGCCCGTACGCATGGGCTGCCGATACGGTGTGCCCATGACATACGCCCCAGGACCGTACGGCTACGGCTACCCGCCTCCGCCGCCCCCGCCGAAGCCCGGCGTGATACCCCTGGCCCCGCTGGGCCTCGGCGAGCTCCTGACCGGGGCCTTCAGCACCTACGGCCGCTACTGGAAGCCGCTGATCGGGGTCGCGGTGGCGGCGTACGCGGGCGAGGCGGTCCTGGTCGGCGGCGGCCTGCTGCTCGCCTACAACGCGGTCAAGGACGACCTCGACCGGCTGACCCACCTGCCCGCGCACACGAGCCCGGACTTCGCCGACGTCCAGTCGCTGGTCGTCGCCTTCGGCTGCGTCTGGTTCGTGGGCATGCTCGGTCTGCTCGTCACCACCGGTCTCGTCGGCGCCGCCGCGCCCGCCGTGGTCCAGGAGGCGGTGCTCGGCCGCCCCATCGGCTTCGTGGCGGTCTGGCGCCGCGCCTGGTCGCGGCTCGGCTCGGTGATCGGCTCGGTGCTGCTCTCGGCGCTGGCCACGCTCGTCCCGATGCTGCTCTTCATGGCCGGCTTCGTCCTGCTGATCGTGGGCATGATCGCGGGCATCGGCTCCTCGGAGTCCGACGCCCCGCCCGCGGCAGCCCTGGCGGGCGTCGGCGGCCTGCTCTTCCTCCTCGCCCTGCTGACCGTCCCGGTCTGCCTGTGGCTCTGGGTGAAGTTCAGCCTGGCCCCGGCCGTCGCCGTCATCGAGAACCAGGGCCCGATGGCCTCGCTGCGCCGCTCCTCCACCCTGGTGCGCGGCGACTGGTGGCGGATCTTCGGCTACGGCCTGGTCGCCGCCCTGATCGTGGGCCTCGTCAGCTTCCTGCTGCAGCAGGTCCTCTCCCTGGGCAGCGCGTTCTCGATGCCCGTGTACGCGCCCGGCCGGACCGCCACCCCCGGCGAGGTGCTCTCCGCCGTGTTCGGCTCGATGCTGGTCCTCGGCTTCGTCCAGATGCTCGTACAGGCCGTCCTCGCCCCGTTCCAGCCGCTGGTCAACGCGCTGCTCTACGTCGACCAGCGCATCCGCAAGGAGAACCTGGGCCCGGTCCTGGCCCAGCAGGCCGTCTGAACAGCGCCGTCCGAACAGCGCCGTTTGAACAGCGCCGTCCGAACAGCACGAAGGGCCGCACTCCCACAGGAGTGCGGCCCTTTCGTACGACCTGCGACCGTCAGACGTTGAAGCCCAGCGCGCGCAGCTGCTCGCGCCCGTCGTCCGTGATCTTGTCCGGGCCCCACGGAGGCATCCAGACCCAGTTGATCTTCAGCTCGCTGACGATGCCGTCGGTCGCGGCCTTCGCCTGGTCCTCGATCACGTCGGTCAGCGGACAGGCCGCCGACGTCAGGGTCATGTCCAGCGTCGCGACGTTCGAGTCGTCGATGTGGATGCCGTAGATCAGGCCCAGGTTGACCACGTCGATGCCCAGCTCGGGGTCGACGACGTCGTACAGCGCCTCGCGGATCTCTTCTTCGGAGGCCGGCTTCATGACGGCCTCGGCGTTCTCGGTCATGCCGACTTCCTCACAGACTTCTGGTCGTCCCCACCCAGGACCTGGGCGGTCGCGTCCTTCCACGCCATCCAGCTGAGCAGCGCGCACTTCACCCGGGCCGGGTACTTGGAGACGCCGGCGAACGCGACCGCGTCCTCCAGGATCTCCTCCATGGCGTCGTCCGGCTCGATCTGGCCCTTGGACTGCATCAGCTCCAGGAAGGTGCCCTGGATCTTCTGCGCCTCGGCCAGCTCCTTGCCGACGAGCAGCTCGTTGAGCACGGAGGCCGACGCCTGGCTGATGGAACAGCCCTGGCCCTCGTACGACACGTCCTCGATGCGCTCGCCGTCGTACTTCACCCGGAGCGTGATCTCGTCACCGCAGGTCGGGTTGACGTGGTGCACCTCGGCGTCGCCGGGCCGCAAGCCCCGCCCGTGGGGGTGCTTGTAGTGGTCCAGGATGACGTCCTGGTACATCGAATCCAGCTTCACAGGTCAGCCGCCCTATCCGAAGAAGTTACGGACGTGCTCCAGGCCCTCGACCAGGGCGTCGACCTCGGCCGGAGTGGAGTACAGATAGAACGACGCTCGCGTGGTCGCCGGAATTCCGTACCGCAGGCAGACCGGGCGCGCGCAGTGGTGACCGACGCGGACGGCGATGCCCTGCTCGTCGAGGACCTGGCCCACGTCGTGCGGGTGGATGTCACCGAGCGTGAAGGAGATCGCGGCGCCGCGGTCCTCGGCCGTGGTCGGGCCGATGATCCGCAGGTCCGGCACCTCCTGGAGGCGCTGGACGGCGTACTCGGTGATCGCGTGCTCGTGGCGCGCGATGTTCTCCATGCCGATCGCCGACAGGTAGTCCACGGCCGCGCCGAGGCCGACGGCCTGGGCGATCGGGGGCGTACCCGCCTCGAACTTGTGCGGGGCCGGCGCGTAGGTGGACGAGTGCATCGATACGGTCTCGATCATCTCGCCGCCACCGAGGAACGGCGGCAGGTCCTCCAGGAGCTCCTGCCGTCCCCACAGCACGCCGATGCCGGTCGGGCCGCACATCTTGTGGCCGGTGAAGGCCACGAAGTCGGCCTGCAGCGCCTGCACGTCGAGCACCATGTGCGGGGCGGCCTGCGAGGCGTCGATGCAGACGAGGGCGCCGACCTCCTGGGCACGGCGGATGATCGTCTCGACCGGGTTGATCGTGCCCAGCAGGTTCGAGACCAGCGTGAAGGAGACGATCTTGGTCTTCTCGGTGATGACCTCTTCGATGTTCGACAGGTCGAGGCGACCGTCGTCGGTGAGGCCGAACCACTTCAGCTTCGCGCCGGTGCGCTGCGCGAGCAGCTGCCAGGGCACGATGTTGGAGTGGTGCTCCATCTCCGTGATGGCGATCTCGGTCTCGTGGTCCACGCGGTAGGGCTCGTCGGCCCAGCCCAGCATGTTGGCCACGAGGTTGAGCGACTCGGAGGCGTTCTTGGTGAAGATCACCTCGTCGCGGCTCGGCGCGTTGATGAAGGCGGCGACCTTGTCGCGGGCGCCCTCGTACAGCGCGGTGGCCTCCTCGGCGACGGTGTAGACGCCACGGTGGACATTCGCGTTGTGCCGCTCGTAATAGGCGTTGAGAGCGTCGAGGACCTGGCGCGGCTTCTGCGAGGTCGCCGCGGAGTCCAGGTACACGATCTTCTTGCCGTCGTGGACCAGACGATCCAGCAGCGGGAAGTCCTTGCGGATCGCCTCGGTGTCGAGGAGGCCGGTCAGCCCCTGATGGGCGGAAGTCACGCGGATGCGCCACCCTTCACGTACTTGTCGTAGCCCTCGTTCTCCAGCTGGTCGGCGAGCTCGGCGCCGCCGGACTCGACGATGCGGCCGTTCGCGAACACGTGCACGAAGTCGGGCTTGATGTAGCGCAGGATGCGCGTGTAGTGCGTGATCAGCAGGGTGCCGACCTCGCCGGTCTCGCGGACGCGGTTGACGCCCTCGGAGACGATGCGAAGGGCGTCGACGTCGAGGCCGGAGTCGGTCTCGTCGAGGATCGCGATCTTCGGCTTGAGCAGCTCGAGCTGGAGGATCTCGTGGCGCTTCTTCTCACCGCCGGAGAAGCCCTCGTTGACGTTGCGCTCGGCGAAGGCCGGGTCCATCTGGAGCTTCTCCATGGCCTCCTTGACCTCCTTCACCCAGAGGCGCAGCTTCGGGGCCTCGCCACGGATGGCGGTGGCCGAGGTGCGCAGGAAGTTGGAGACCGAGACGCCGGGGACCTCGACCGGGTACTGCATGGCCAGGAAGACGCCGGCGCGGGCGCGCTCGTCGACCGACATCTCCAGGACGTCCTCGCCGTCGAGGGTGACGGTGCCGCCGGTGATCGTGTACTTCGGGTGGCCGGCCAGCGAGTACGCCAGGGTCGACTTGCCGGAGCCGTTGGGGCCCATGATGGCGTGGGTCTCGCCCTGCTTCACGGTCAGGTCGACGCCCTTGAGGATCTCCCGGGGGCCGTTCTCGGCCTCGACGGAGACGTGCAGGTCGCGGATTTCAAGCGTTGCCATGGGTGACTCAGGACTCCTGGGTGACGGAGACGAGCACATCGTCCCCTTCGATCTTTACGGGGTATACGGGGACGGGGCGCGTCGCGGGAAGGCCGGACGGCTTGCCGGTGCGCAGGTCGAACGCGGAGCCGTGCAGCCAGCACTCGATCTGGCAGTCCTCGACCTCGCCCTCGGAGAGGGAGACGTTCGCGTGCGAGCAGATGTCGTGGATGGCGAACACCTCGCCCTCGGTGCGGACGAGGGACACCGGCGTGCCGTCGAGCTCCACCCGCTTCGGGGTGTCCTCGGCCAGCTCGCTCAGCGCACAGGCGCGGACGAAGGCCATCAGACGGACGCCTCCAGCTCGGCCTCGATCTTGGCGATCAGGCGCTCCTCGACGTCGGCGATGCCGATCTGCTGGACCAGCTCGGCGAAGAAGCCACGGACGACGAGGCGGCGGGCCTCGGTCTCCGGGATGCCGCGGGCCATCAGGTAGAAGAGCTGCTCGTCGTCGAAGCGGCCGGTGGCGGAGGCGTGGCCGGCGCCGGCGATCTCGCCGGTCTCGATCTCCAGGTTCGGGACCGAGTCGACCCGGGCGCCGTCGGTGAGGACGAGGTTCCGGTTGAGCTCGTAGGTGTCGGTGCCCTCGGCCTTGGCCTCGATGAGGACGTCACCGATCCACACGGCGTGCGCGTCCTGGCCCTGCAGCGCGCCCTTGTAGGCCACGTTGGACTTGCAGTGCGGGGTGTTGTGGGTGACCAGGAGGCGGTGCTCCTGGTGCTGCCCGGCGTCGGTGAAGTACAGGCCGAAGAGCTCGGCCTCGCCGCCGGGGGCCGCGTACTCGACACGCGGGTGGAGGCGGACCACGTCGCCGCCGAAGGTCACGACGACCGACTTGAAGGAGGCGTCGCGGCCGACCAGGGCGTTGTGCTGGGCGACGTGGACGGCCTTCTCGTCCCAGTCCTGGACGGAGACGACGGTGAGCTTGGCACCGTCGCCCAGGACGTAGTCCAGGTTGGCGGCGAGCACGCCGTCGCCGGTGTGGTCGATGACGACGACGGCCTCGGCGAAGGCGCCGAGCTCGATCACCTGGTGGCCGAAGGCGACGCCGCCCTGGCCGTGCACGGAGATGCGGATCGGCTCGGTGAGCACGGCCTCCTTGGCGACGGTGACGACCGACGCCTTCTCGAAGGAGGAGTACGCCTGGGCGGCGACGCGGTCGACCGGCTTGCCGGCCTTGCCGAGGCGCGCGTCGTCGCGGCCCACGGTCTCCACGGTGACGCCCTCGGGGGCCTCGATCTCGACGCGGACGCCCTCGCCGGTGGCGACTGCGGTGCCGTCGTGCAGGCCGCGGAGCCGCTCCAGCGGGGTGAAGCGCCACTCCTCCTCGCGGCCGTGCGGGACGGGGAAGTCCGCGACGTCGAAGGACGGCGGGGCGCTCATGCGCGTGGCGACGGTGGACTCGGCGGCCACCGCGATCGAGCCCGCGGTGGTGGAGCCCGCGGGGATGTTCTGGGCGTCAGCCATGGCTGTCGTGTTGCTCTCTTCCTGCGTCAAAAAGAAATCGGTCGCTGCGTGCGAGGAGGCGGGGCTCTTAGCCGACCGCGCCTTCCATCTGCAGCTCGATCAGCCGGTTCAGCTCCAGCGCGTACTCCATCGGCAGCTCCTTGGCGATCGGCTCGACGAAGCCGCGCACGATCATCGCCATGGCCTCCTGCTCGGTCAGGCCGCGCTGCATCAGGTAGAAGAGCTGGTCCTCGGAGACCTTGGAGACGGTGGCCTCGTGGCCCATGGTCACGTCGTCCTCGCGCACGTCCACGTAGGGGTACGTGTCCGAGCGGGAGATCGTGTCGACGAGCAGCGCGTCGCAGAGGACGTTCGACTTGGCGCCGGGGGCGCCCTCGCCGATCTCGATCAGACCGCGGTAGGAGGTGCGGCCGCCGCCGCGCGCCACCGACTTCGAGACGATGCTCGAGGAGGTGTTCGGGGCCATGTGGACCATCTTGGCGCCGGCGTCCTGGTGCTGGCCCTCGCCCGCGAAGGCGATGGACAGGGTCTCGCCCTTGGCGTGCTCGCCCATCAGGTAGACGGCCGGGTACTTCATGGTGACCTTGGAGCCGATGTTGCCGTCGACCCACTCCATGGTGGCGCCCTCGTAGGCGACGGCGCGCTTGGTCACCAGGTTGTAGACGTTGTTCGACCAGTTCTGGATGGTCGTGTAGCGGCAGCGGCCGCCCTTCTTGACGATGATCTCGACCACGGCGCTGTGCAGCGAGTCCGAGGAGTAGATCGGGGCGGTGCAGCCCTCGACGTAGTGGACGTAGGCGTCCTCGTCGACGATGATCAGCGTCCGCTCGAACTGGCCCATGTTCTCCGTGTTGATGCGGAAGTAGGCCTGGAGCGGGATCTCGACGTGCACGCCCTTCGGCACGTAGATGAACGAGCCGCCGGACCACACGGCCGTGTTCAGGGAGGCGAACTTGTTGTCGCCGACCGGGATGACGGTGCCGAAGTACTCCTTGAAGAGCTCCTCGTGCTCCTTCAGCGCGGTGTCGGTGTCGACGAAGATGACGCCCTGCTCCTCCAGGTCCTCGCGGATCTGGTGGTAGACGACCTCGGACTCGTACTGGGCGGCGACACCGGCGACGAGGCGCTGCTTCTCCGCCTCCGGGATGCCGAGCTTGTCGTACGTGTTCTTGATGTCCTCCGGCAGGTCCTCCCAGGACTCGGCCTGCTTCTCGGTGGACCGCACGAAGTACTTGATGTTGTCGAAGTCGATGCCCGACAGGTCGGAGCCCCAGGTCGGCATGGGCTTCTTGCCGAACAGCCGCAGACCCTTGAGGCGCAGCTTCAGCATCCACTCGGGCTCGTTCTTCTTGGCCGAGATGTCGCGGACGACGTCCTCGGAGAGACCGCGCTTGGCGGTGGAGCCTGCCGCGTCCGAGTCGGCCCAGCCGTACTCGTACCGACCCAGGCCCTCGAGCTCGGGGTGGCTGATCTCGGTGGTCATGCGGGGTTCCTCCCGGCCGTGCTTGCGGATGCTGTGGATTCGGTGGTCTGTGGGGTGCCGTGCGCGGTGTCGGGGATGAACGTCGTGCAGACGCCGTCACCATGCGCGATGGTGGCCAGGCGCTGGACGTGGGTCCCGAGGAGGCGGGAGAAGATCTCCGTCTCGGCCTCGCACAGCTGCGGGTACTGCTCGGCGACGTGGGCGACCGGGCAGTGGTGCTGGCAGAGCTGCTCGCCGACCGGCGCGTGACGCGCGGTGGCAGCGTACCCGTCGGCACTCAGCGCCTTGGCCAGCGCCTCGGTGCGCCGGTCGGGCTCGGCGGACTCGACGGCCTCGCGGTACGCCTCCGCCTGGGCCTCGATCCGGTCCCGGGCGAAGGCGGCCACGGCAGCTTCTCCGCCGGCGTTCCGCTCGATCCAGCGCAGCGCCTCCACGGCCAGTTTGTCGTACGACTGGTCGAAGGCGTCCCGGCCGCAGTCGGTGAGCGAGAAGACCTTGGCGGGACGGCCGCGGGTGCGGGCCCCGTAGACCCGCTTCTCGCGCGCCTCCACGACGTTGTCGCCCACCAGTGAGTCGAGGTGGCGACGGACGGCGGCCTGGGTGAGGCCGAGCCGCTGGGCGAGATCGGCGACGGTCGAGGGACCGTGGTCCAGGATGGAGCGCGCGACCCGGTTGCGCGTGGAGCGCTCACCGGTCGCGAGTTCCTCCGTGGGAGCCTCACCGACGTTTTTCACAACGCCATTGTTGCGTAATTAATCACGGGCTGACAAGCGAGGCCGGCGGTCGCGACGGTGCGGTGCCTCACACAGGTAAGGCTTACCTGACCTGCGGAAACGATCATTCGTAGGACGAATCACGACCCCGGTGACCAGCGGTTTCCGGCCGCTCCGAGCTCCCCGGGTCAGCCCTCCGGGACCCGCACCGAACGCCCCGAGGACTCCACCAAACGGATGAAAGATTCCGCGTTGCGGACAGCGGCCCCGCCCACGTCGTTGTTGAAGAAAGCGAACACGTCCGCCCGGTCCGGCCAGCCCTCCGCCAGCCGCTCCGCCCAGCTCGCCAGCGCCCGCCGGCCGTACGAGGGGAAGGGCCTGGCCCGGCCCTCGTGCAGCCGCAGATAGCCCCAGTCCGCGGTCCGCCACAGCGGGGTCACCGGCCGCCCGCCCCGGTCCGCCCAGCACAGCGCCGCGCCGTGGCGCGAGAGCACCTCCTCGGTCCCGTCCGTCCACCACGACTCGTGCCGCGGCTCGACCGCCACCCGCACCCCCTTCGGGAAGCGGGCGAGCGCCGCGTCCAGCAGCCCGGTGTCCGCGCGCAGGTTCGGCGGCAGCTGGAGCAGTACGGGCCCGAGCCGGTCGCCCAGCGCCTCCGCGCGGCCCATCAGCCGCGCCACCGGCTCCGCCGGAGCCTTCAGCCGCTTGATGTGCGTCAGATAACGGCTGGCCTTCACCGCCATCACGAAGCCCTCGGGCGTCCGCTCCCGCCAGTGGGTGAAGGTGTCGCGCTCGGGCAGCCGGTAGAAGGCGTTGTTGTTCTCGACGGCCGCGAAGCTCCGCGCGTACTCCTCCAGCCAGAGCCGCTGGGGCACGCCCTCGGGATAGAGCACGCCCCGCCAGTCCCGGTACTGCCATCCGGAGGTGCCGACGAAGACCGCCATACACCGCGTCTACCCCGCCGGGGTCAGCCGTACGGGCGAGTCCTTAGACTTCCCGGCATGCGAAACGAGTCCGTCGAGCCCGCCGTCCGGGTACGGGGCCTGGTCAAGCGGTACGGCACCAAGACCGCCGTCGACGGCCTCGACCTCGACGTCCGGGCGGGCACCGTCACCGCCGTCCTCGGGCCGAACGGGGCCGGCAAGACCACCACCGTCGAGACCTGCGAGGGCTATCGCAGGCCGGACGCCGGCACCGTCCGCGTCCTCGGCCTCGACCCGGTCGCCGACGCCGCCGCGCTCCGCCCCCGGATCGGCGTGATGCTCCAGTCCGGCGGCATCTACTCCGGCGCCCGCGCCGACGAGATGCTGCGCCACATGGCGAAGCTGCACGCCCACCCGCTGGACGTGGACGCCCTCGTCGAGCGCCTCGGCCTCGGCTCCTGCGGCCGCACCACCTACCGGCGCCTCTCCGGCGGCCAGCAGCAGCGTCTCTCGCTCGCCATGGCCGTCGTCGGCCGCCCCGAGCTGGTCTTCCTCGACGAGCCGACCGCCGGACTCGACCCGCAGGCCCGCCGCGCCACCTGGGACCTGGTCCGCGAACTGCGCGCCGACGGCGTCAGCGTCGTCCTCACCACGCACTTCATGAACGAGGCCGAGGAGCTCGCCGACGACGTCGCCATCGTGGACGCCGGCCGTGTCGTCGCCCAGGGCAGCCCCGAGGAGCTGTGCCGCGGCGGCGCCGAGAACACCCTGCGCTTCACCGGCCGCCCCGGCCTCGACCTCGGCTCGCTGCTCAAGGCCCTGCCCGACGGCACCGCGGCCGCCGAGACCACCCCGGGCACCTACCGGCTCACCGGCACGGTCGACCCCCAGCTGCTCGCCACCGTCACCAGCTGGTGCGCGCAGCACGGTGTGATGCCCGACCGCCTCTCGGTCGAGCGCCACACCCTCGAAGACGTCTTTCTTGAGCTGACCGGCAAGGAGCTGAGGTCATGAACCCGGGCGACAACGAGATCTGCCGGGGGTCCGGGGGTTGGCACCCGGGAAAGCACAGCCTTGAGCTGACCGGCAAGGAGCTGCGCGGATGAGCACGGGTACGTACGCGCCGAAGCCGGGGGCCGCGCCGGTCGGGCGGATGATCGCCGCGCAGACCGGCCTGGAGACCCGGATGCTGCTGCGCAACGGCGAGCAGCTGCTCCTCACGGTGATCATCCCCTCCCTCCTGCTGGTGCTCTTCTCGACGGTGGACATCGTCGACACGGGCGCGGGCAAGGCCGTCGACTTCCTCGCCCCGGGCGTGCTCGCGCTCGCCGTGATGTCCACCGCCTTCACCGGGCAGGCCATCGCCACCGGCTTCGAGCGCCGGTACGGGGTGCTCAAGCGGCTCGGCGCCTCGCCGCTGCCGCGCTGGGCGCTGATGACCGCCAAGACGCTGGCCGTCCTCGTCACCGAGGCGCTCCAGGTGGTGCTCCTGACGGTGATCGCACTGGCCCTGGGCTGGTCGCCGCACGGCAACCCGCTGTCCGTGCTCGCGCTGCTCGTCCTCGGTACCGCCGCCTTCTCCGGGCTCGGCCTGCTGATGGCCGGCACGCTGAAGGCGGAGGCGACGCTGGCCGCCGCGAACCTGGTCTTCCTGCTGCTCCTGGTGGGCGGCGGGGTGATGGTGCCGCTGGAGAAGTTCGGCGCGGCGGGCGACGTGCTCGCGTTCCTGCCGATCTCGGCGCTCTCCGACGGGCTGCGGGAGGTGCTGACGCACGGCGCGGCCATGCCGTGGGGCGACGCGCTGATCCTCGCGGTGTGGGCGGTGCTGGGGCTCGGCGCGGCGGCGAAGTTCTTCCGCTGGGAGTAGGGCCGGAAGTGCGCCCGGAGCAGCCCCCGGAGCGGAGCCGGCAGTAGCGGTGCGGTGACGTTTCGGGGTGACTCGCCCCGTAAGCACCCCCTCGTGAAAGCGTGCACAAGCCCCCGCCTACGATGTGGACCGTGCAGACCCCCCTCGCCTTCATCGCCCAGCGCTGGACCCCGTCCCCCCGGACGCTCCGGCGCGCCGCGCTCTCCGCCGTCGTGATGAGCGTGCTGATCATCGTGACCGGCGGCGCGGTCCGGCTGACCGGCTCCGGCCTCGGCTGCGACACCTGGCCGAAGTGCACGGACGACAGCCTGATCGTCACCGCCGAGCAGGGCTTCCACGGTTACGTCGAGTTCGGCAACCGCATGCTGACCTACGTCCTGTCGGCAGCCGTCGGCTGGGCGATCGTCGCCGCGCGCTCCGCCAAGCTCCGCCGCCGCGGGCTCTCGCGGCTCGCCTGGGCGCAGTTCTGGATCGTGCTGAGCAACGCCGTCCTCGGTGGCATCACCGTGTGGATGGGCCTCAACCCGTGGACGGTGGCCGGCCACTTCCTGGCCGCGAACTCGCTCCTCACCGTGGCCGTCATCACCTGGCACCGCACCACCGAGGGCGACACGACGCCGAAGCCGCGCGTGCCGGGCCCGGTGCGCAAGCTGTCCTGGGCCCTCGTCGGCGTCTCCGGGCTGCTCATCGCGCTCGGCACGACGGTGACGGGCGCCGGCAAGCACGCCGGCGACAGCAGCGACGTCCCCCGCATGCCGTGGGACTGGACGAACGCGGCCCACCTCCACGCCGTCGCCGCCTGGCTGGTCTGCGCCCTGGCGGTCGCCATGTGGCTGGTCCTGCGTGTGGTGGACGCCCCGGACGACACCCGGGCGCGCGCCCGCGACCTGCTGATCGTGGTGGTGGCGCAGGGCGGCATCGGCTACGCCCAGTACTTCACCGGCGTGCCGGAGCTGCTCGTCGCCGTGCACATGCTCGGCTCCTCGCTGATGTGGATCGCGGTGCTGCGCCTCGCCCTGAGCCTGCGCGAGCGGCCGGTCACGGTCCCGGAGATCCCGGCCCAGGCCGACCCCGAGCTGGCGAAGGCCTAACCAAGCCCGTACACCCTGCGCGCGTTGCCCGCCGCGATCATCTCCGCGACGCGCTGCGCGTCCGTACGCGACCAGGCGCCGTCCGCGACCCATGCGCCGAGCACCCGGCCGACCGCCCCGCGGAAGACGCGCGCGGCCACCACGTGCAGTTCGGGGAGACCGCGGGCGCCGCTGGAGAAGAGCAGTTTGCCGAAGGGGGCCTGCTCCAGGAACTCGGCGAGGACGGCGGCCGCGCGGGCGCCGGTGCGGGTGACGACCGGGCCCAGGTCCGCGTAGACGTGCGGGAAGTGCGCGGCGAGCCGGGCGGCCTGGCGGTGGTACGGGGAGTCGTGCAGCAGCACCAGGTCGGCGCCGAGGCCGCCGGTGGCGGCGGCGAAGCCGGCCAGGGCGCCCGGGTCCCGGTCGCCCACGTACAGCTGGAGCGGCCGGCCGGCGCCCAGCGCGACCCACAGCAGATGGCGCAGCAGCACCGGGTCGTCGACCCCGCCGCCGGCCGGGCGCCGGGCCAGCCAGCGTCCCGCGGCGCCGCGCACCTCACCGGGCCCGGGCGGCTCGGGGACGGCGGCGAGCCCGCCCCGCAGACCCGCCGCGGAGGCGAAGGCGACGGCGCCGCCGGCGGCCCCGTGGACGGCCTCGGTGAGCTTGCCCAGGAACGCGTCGACGGTGCCGTGGGCGTCGGCGACCCGCTGAGCGAGGGGTTCGAGCCGGACGATCTCGTGCGCGGCGGCGGCGCCGGTGGCGGCCAGCTCGGCGGGGCCGGTCAGATCTGCGGGGCCGGTCGGATCGCCGGACGGCCCGGTGTCGACGAGGTACGTGGCGATGCCGGAGGCGCGCAGCAGGCGCCGGCCCGATTCCAGGACGCCGAGTTCGCGCCGCCGGGCGAGATAGCGCGCGGGCGGGCAGTGCGGTTCGAGGCCGAGGAGCGGCGGGCACCAGCGGCGTACCGCGAAGCCGGTCTGGGTGTCGAAGAAGGTGGTGCCCGCGGCGGGCGGCGGGGGTCCCCCCACGCGAGCCCAGTGAGCCGTGGGGGAGGCCGGGCCGAGGTGGGTCTCGAAGGTGCCGAGGCCGAGCTCCGTACGCAGCACTCCGTGACAGTGCTGGTCCACCAGGCTCGGAGTGTCGATCATTCGGGGGCTCCCACGTGTGGACGGGCTTCCGCCCCTCCTAACGGGTGAGCCCCGTGCGAGGTTGTTGCCTCCGGGGCCCCGAGGGGCCCCGATCGCCGCTCAGCCGTTGGCCGGGCCGCCGAGCTGGATGCCGGCCATGCGGGTCCACTCGTACGGACCGGTGACGACCTTCGCGGCGAAGTCGCCGTCGAACTCCTCGTGCAGCGTCAGGCCGGCCTTCTCCGCGGCCTCCTGGGCGATCGCGTAGGTCGGGGCCACCAGGTCGCCCCAGCCGCCGTCCTCGCCGACGAGGACGATCCGGGTGCCCGCCTGTCCGATGTGGGCGAGCTGGCCCTCGGCGCCGCCGTGCTTCCCGGCGAACGCCTTGATCTCCTTGGCCAGCTTGGCCGCCTTGCGCTCCGCCTGCTTCGTTTCTGCCATGACAAGGAGCGTACTCGCGGGTAGATCTACTGGCGACGGCCGGGGCACGTGGCGTGGGCCACGCACCCCGGCCGCCGGCCGGAGAGGTGAGGATCAGCGCAGGAAGGGGTCCACCGCGACCGCCACGAAGAGCAGCGACACGTAGGTGATGGACCAGTGGAACAGGCGCATCTCCTTGAGCTTCGCTCCGGTCTTCTCCGCCTTCGCGCGGTTGAGCAGCGCGTGCGCCTCCCACAGCCACCAGCCGCCGGTGGCGAGCGCCACGGCCGTGTAGAACCAGCCGGTGTAGCCGAGCGGGGTGAGCAGCAGCGAGACGGCGACCATCACCCAGCTGTAGAGGACGATCTGCTTGGCGACGACCTTGTTGGAGGCGAGCACCGGGAGCATCGGCACACCGGCGCGCGCGTAGTCGTCCTTCACCTTCATCGACAGCGGCCAGTAGTGCGGCGGCGTCCAGAAGAAGATGACGAGGAAGAGGATGACGGCGGCCCAGGACATCGAGTTCGTGACGGCCGACCAGCCGATGAGCACCGGCATGCAGCCGGCGATGCCGCCCCAGACGATGTTCTGCGCGGTGCGCCGCTTGAGGATCATCGTGTAGATGACGACGTAGAAGAGCAGCGCGCCGAGCGACAGCCAGGCGGAGAGCCAGTTGACCAGCAGGCCGAAGAAGAGCGTGGAGACCACCGCGAGGGTGATGCCGAAGGCCAGGCACTCGCGCGGCGAGACCATGCCGGTCACCAGCGGGCGCTGCGAGGTGCGGTCCATGACCGCGTCGATGTCGCGGTCGATGTACATGTTGAGCGCGTTGGCGCCGCCCGCGGACAGGTAGCCGCCGAAGCAGGTGGCGAGCACCAGCCACAGGTCGGGCACGCCCTGCTCGGCGAGGAACATCACCGGAACGGTGGTGATGAGCAGCAGCTCGATGATCCGCGGCTTGGTCAGCGCCACGAATGCCTTGACGCGGGCCCCGAACGGCCGATGGCCCCCCGGGCTGGGAGTCAAGTGGACCCCGGCGGGTCGGGACTCGACGGCCGTCACGCACACCCCTGACAGAGAAATCCCAGCAAGCTCCCCGCGTGAAGAGGGGATGAAACTTGCGCGTACCACGCCACTGTAGACGTTGCCCATACACCGATCTTCGCGGGGGTGGGTCGTGTTGGCGGCCCTCACCCGCGGGTGCGCCCGGGGTTCGCGCCGGGCACGTCCCAACCTGCGGACACGCGGTCGGGCGTGGCTCGGGAGGCGAATCCGCGCGGGCCCCGGCAGTCTGGCTGTGTGCGCTCATTTGAGGGGCATGGACACGAAAAGAGAGGCGATTTCCGGGGGTAGGCTCGACATCGCCGGGACACCCTCAGTCACCGGCTCTCGACATGCGGAGAGGAGCCCTGACTCAGGGTGAGCACTAAGCCGACGACCACAGACCTCGAGTGGACCGAACTGGACCAGCGGGCCGTGGACACCGCCCGCATCCTGGCCGCCGACGCCGTACAGAAGGTCGGCAACGGCCATCCCGGAACGGCGATGAGCCTTGCGCCCGCCGCGTACACCCTCTTCCAGAAGGTGATGCGGCACGACCCCGCCGACCCGGAGTGGGTGGGCCGCGACCGGTTCGTCCTCTCCGCCGGGCACTCGTCCCTGACCCTCTACACCCAGCTCTACCTGGGCGGGTTCGGGCTGGAGCTCGACGACCTGAAGTCCTTCCGCACCTGGGGCTCGAAGACCCCGGGTCACCCGGAGTACGGCCACACGGCGGGCGTGGAGACCACGACCGGCCCGCTCGGCCAGGGTGTCGCGAACGCGGTGGGCATGGCGATGGCCGCCCGCTACGAGCGCGGCCTGTTCGACCCGGAGGCGGCCGCCGGCACCTCCCCCTTCGACCACCACATCTACGTGATCGCGGGCGACGGCTGTCTCCAGGAGGGCATCTCCGCGGAGGCGTCCTCGCTGGCCGGTCACCAGAAGCTCGGCAACCTGATCCTGCTGTGGGACGACAACCACATCTCGATCGAGGGCGACACCGAGACGGCCGTGTCCGAGGACACGATGAAGCGGTACGAGGCGTACGGCTGGCACGTCCAGCGCGTCGAGCCGCAGGCCAACGGTGACCTGGACCCGGCCGCGCTGTTCGCCGCGATCAAGGCCGCCGAGGCCGAGACCGAGCGTCCGTCCTTCATCGCGATGCGCTCGATCATCGCCTGGCCGGCCCCGAACGCGCAGAACACCGAGGCCGCGCACGGCTCGGCGCTCGGCGACGACGAGGTCGCGGCCACCAAGCGCGTCCTCGGCTTCGACCCGGAGCAGACCTTCGAGGTCTCCGACGAGGTCATCGCGCACACCCGGTCGCTGGGCGACCGCGGCCGCGAGTCCCGCGCCGCGTGGGAGAAGTCGCTCGCCGAGTGGCGGACGGCCAACCCGGAGCGCGCCGCCGACTTCGACCGCATCCAGGCCAACGAGCTGCCGAAGGGCTGGGCCGACACGCTCCCGGTCTTCGAGGCGGGCAAGAGCGTGGCGACCCGTGCCGCGTCCGGCAAGGTGCTGCAGGCGCTCGGCGCGGTGATCCCGGAGCTGTGGGGCGGCTCGGCCGACCTCGCCGGCTCGAACAACACCACGATCGACAAGGGCTCCTCCTTCCTGCCGGAGGGCAACCCGCTGCCCGAGGCGGACAAGTACGGCCGGACGATCCACTTCGGCATCCGCGAGCACTCCATGGCCGCGGAGATGAACGGCATCGCCCTGCACGGCAACACCCGCGTCTACGGCGGCACGTTCCTCGTGTTCTCCGACTACATGCGCAACGCGGTCCGCCTGTCCGCGCTGATGCACCTGCCGGTGACGTACGTGTGGACGCACGACTCGATCGGCCTCGGCGAGGACGGCCCGACCCACCAGCCGGTGGAGCACCTGGCCTCGCTGCGCGCCATCCCGGGTCTGAACGTGGTCCGCCCGGCCGACGCCAACGAGACGGCGATCGCCTGGCGCGAGATCATGCAGCGCCACACCAAGGTCTTCGGCAAGGGCGCCCCGCACGGTCTGGCGCTCACCCGCCAGGGCGTGCCGACCTACGCGCCGAACCAGGACACGGTCAAGGGCGGCTACGTGCTGTTCGAGGCCGAAGGCGGCGACGCCCAGGTGGTCCTGATCGGTACCGGTTCCGAGGTGCACCTGGCCGTCGAGGCCCGTGAGCAGCTCCAGGCCGCCGGCATCCCGACCCGCGTGGTCTCGATGCCGTCGGTGGAGTGGTTCGAGGAGCAGGACCAGGCGTACAAGGACTCCGTCCTGCCGCCGTCCGTCAAGGCCCGGGTGGCGGTCGAGGCCGGTGTCGGCCTGACCTGGCACAAGTACGTCGGCGACGCCGGCCGCATCGTCTCGCTGGAGCACTTCGGTGCGTCGGCGGACGCCAAGGTCCTCTTCCGTGAGTTCGGGTTCACGCCGGAGGCGATCGTCGCCGCCGCGCGGGAATCTCTGGACGCCGTCGCGCGCTGACGCGATTACGTACGACTTTTTGGAGATGCAATTCTCATGACAGACGCTCTCAAGCGCCTCTCCGACGAAGGCGTCGCGATCTGGCTGGACGACCTGTCCCGCAAGCGGATCACGTCCGGCAACCTGGCCGAGCTCATCGACCAGAGCCACGTGGTGGGTGTCACCACCAACCCGTCCATCTTCCAGAAGGCCATCACCTCGGGCGACGGTTACGAGCAGCAGCTCGTCGACCTGGCCACCCGCAAGGTGACGGTGGACGAGGCCATCCGGATGATCACGACGGCAGACGTGAGGGACGCCGCCGACATCCTGCGCCCCGTCTTCGACGCGACCGACGGCCAGGACGGCCGGGTGTCGATCGAGGTCGACCCGCGCCTCGCCCACGAGACGGCGGCCACCATCGCCGAGGCCAAGCAGCTGGCCTGGCTGGTGGACCGGCCCAACACGCTCATCAAGATTCCGGCCACCAAGGCGGGTCTGCCGGCGATCACCGAGGTCATCGGCCTCGGCATCAGCGTCAACGTGACGCTGATCTTCTCGCTGGAGCGCTACCGCGCGGTGATGGACGCCTACATGGCCGGCCTGGAGAAGGCCCGCGAGCGCGGCCTCGACCTGTCGAAGATCCACTCCGTGGCGTCCTTCTTCGTCTCCCGTGTGGACACGGAGATCGACAGCCGCCTGGAGGCCATCGGCACCCCCGAGGCCAAGGGCCTCAAGGGCAAGTCGGCCCTCGCCAACGCTCGCCTGGCCTACCAGGCGTACGAGGAGGCCTTCGGCTCCGAGCGCTGGGCCGCCCTCGACAAGGCGCAGGCCAACAAGCAGCGTCCGCTGTGGGCCTCGACCGGCGTGAAGGACCCGGCGTACAAGGACACCCTCTACGTGGTGGACCTGGTCGCCCCGGGCACCGTCAACACCATGCCGGAGGCCACCCTGGAGGCCACCGCCGACCACGGCGAGGTCACCGGAGACACCATCCACGGCACGTACGACGAGGCCCGTTCGGTCCTCGACGACGTGGCGGCGCTGGGCATCTCGTACGACGATGTGGTGCAGGTCCTGGAGGACGAGGGCGTCGACAAGTTCGAGGCGTCCTGGAACGACCTGCTCAAGTCGACCGAGGCGGAGCTCGCCCGCCGTACACCCTCGGAGGCGTAAGCACCTTGAGCGCAGTCACCGGAGCCAACCCGCTCCGTGACGCCGCAGACCGACGGCTCCCGCGCATCGCGGGGCCGTCGGGTCTGGTGATCTTCGGTGTCACGGGCGATCTGTCCCGTAAGAAGCTGATGCCCGCCGTCTACGACCTCGCCAACCGGGGTCTGCTTCCGCCGGGCTTCTCCCTCGTCGGTTTCGCCCGCCGCGAGTGGGAGAACGAGGACTTCGCCCAGGAGGTTCACGAGGCCGTCAAGCAGCATGCCCGCACCCCGTTCCGCGAGGAGGTGTGGCAGCAGCTGATCCAGGGGATGCGTTTCGTCCAGGGCGACTTCGACGACGACGACGCCTTCGAGCAGCTGAAGGCCACCATCGAGGAGCTGGACAAGGCGCAGGGCACCGGCGGCAACTTCGCGTTCTACCTCTCCGTGCCGCCGAAGTTCTTCCCCCTGGTCGTCCAGCAGCTCAAGAAGCACGGGCTTGCCGACCAGAAGAACGGCTCGTGGCGCCGGGCGGTCATCGAGAAGCCCTTCGGCCACGACCTGGCCTCCGCGAAGGAGCTCAACGAGGTCGTCCACGAGGTCTTCCCGCCCGAGGCGGTCTTCCGCATCGACCACTACCTCGGCAAGGAGACCGTCCAGAACATCCTGGCGCTCCGCTTCGCCAACACCCTCTTCGAGCCGATCTGGAACCGGTCCTACGTCGACCACGTGCAGATCACCATGGCCGAGGACATCGGCATCGGCGGCCGGGCCGGCTACTACGACGGCATCGGCGCCGCCCGTGACGTCATCCAGAACCACCTGCTCCAGCTGCTCGCGCTGACCGCGATGGAGGAGCCCGCCTCCTTCGACGCCGACGCGCTCGCCGCGGAGAAGACCAAGGTGCTCGGCGCCGTGCGGCTGCCGAAGGACCTGGCCGAGTCCACGGTCCGCGGGCAGTACGCGGCCGGGTGGCAGGGCGGCGAGAAGGCCGTCGGCTATCTGCAGGAAGACGGCATCGACCCGCAGTCGAAGACCGACACCTACGCGGCCATCAAGCTGGGCATCGACAACCGCCGCTGGGCGGGCGTCCCCTTCTATCTGCGCACCGGCAAGCGGCTGGGCCGCCGCGTCACCGAGATCGCGGTGGTCTTCCAGCGCGCCCCGCACTCCCCGTTCGACCACACGGCGACCGAGGAGCTCGGCCGGAACGCCATCGTGATCCGCGTCCAGCCGGACGAGGGCGTCACCGTGCGCTTCGGCTCCAAGGTGCCGGGCACGCAGATGGAGATCCGGGACGTGTCGATGGACTTCGCCTACGGCGAGTCCTTCACCGAGTCCAGCCCGGAGGCGTACGAGCGGCTCATCCTCGACGTTCTGCTCGGCGACTCCAACCTCTTCCCGCGGGTGGAGGAGGTCGAGCTGTCCTGGAAGATCCTCGACCCGATCGAGCAGTTCTGGGACAAGAACGGCAAGCCCGCCCAGTACGAGTCCGGGACCTGGGGCCCGGTCGAGGCGGACGAGATGCTCGCACGAGACGGCAGGAGCTGGCGCCGGCCATGAAGACCGACCTGACGGACACCACGTCCTCCAAGATCAACAAGGCGCTGGTGCTCGGGCGGCGGGCCATCGGCACCCCGGCCGTCGGCATGGTGCTCACCCTCGTCATCGTCACCGACGAGGAGAACGCCTACGACGCGCTGAAGGCGGCCAACGAGGCGTCCCGCGAGCACCCCTCGCGGACCCTCGTCGTCATCAAGCGGGTCTCGCGGACCCCGCGGGACCGCGCCAACGCGCGGCTCGACGCCGAGGTCCGCCTCGGCGCCGACGCCAGCACCGGCGAGACGGTGGTGCTCCGGCTGTACGGCGAGGTCGTCGACCACGCCCAGTCGGTGGTCCTGCCGCTGCTCCTGCCGGACGCGCCCGTCGTCGTCTGGTGGCCGGTGAACGCGCCGTCCGACCCGGCGAACGACCCGCTGGGCGCCCTCGCCCAGCGCCGGGTCACCGACACGTACGCCGCCGAGCAGCCCATCCAGGAGCTGACCGCGCGCGCGGACGCGTACACCCCGGGCGACACGGACCTGTCCTGGTCCCGGATCACCCCGTGGCGGTCGATGCTGGCCGCCGCGCTCGACCAGGTGGTCTGCGAGGTCACCTCGGCCGAGGTCGAGGGCGAGGAGTTCAACCCCAGCGTCGAGCTGCTCGCCATGTGGCTCGCGGACCGGCTGAAGGTGCCGGTGCGGCGCTCCAGGTCGGCCGGGCCCGGCCTCACCTCCGTACGGATGGAGACCAGCGCCGGTCCGATCGTGCTGGACCGGCCGGACGGCTCGCTCGCCACACTGTCGATACAGGGCCAGCCGGACCGTGCCGTGGCGCTCAAGCGCCGCGAGACGGCCGAGCTGATCGCGGAGGAGCTGCGCCGGCTCGACCCGGACGACACCTACGCCTCGGCGCTGCGGTACGGCCTGGAGCGACTGGAGGAGGAGGCGGCGACGACCGCGTCCCGGCCGGTCGAGGCCGCGGCCGTCACCGAGACGGTCGTCGAGGCCGTGGAGGAGGTCGAGGAGGTCGCTGCCGAGGCCGAGGCGCAGGGCGGGGCTCCGGCGGCGAAGCCGGCCTCGAAGAAGGCCCCGGCCAAGAAGGCGGCGGCCAAGTGAGCACCCCTCAGCTGGTCGTGCACCGCGACAAGGAGCTGATGGCCGAGGCCGCCGCGGCCCGGCTGATCACGAAGATCGTGGACGCCCAGGCCGCCCGCGGTTCCGCCTCGGTGGTGCTCACCGGCGGCCGCAACGGCAACGGGCTGCTGGCCGCCCTGAGTTCGGCGCCGGCCCGGGACGCGATCGACTGGTCGCGGCTCGACCTGTGGTGGGGCGACGAGCGGTTCCTGCCCGAGGGCGATCCGGAGCGCAATGTCACCCAGGCCCGCGCGGCGCTGCTCGACAGCGTCCCGCTGGACCCGGCGCGGGTGCACGCGATGCCGGCCTCGGACGGTCCGTACGGCTCCGACGCCGACGAGGCGGCCGCGGCCTACGCGGCCGAGCTCGCGGCGGCCGCCGGCCCCGGCGACCATGGCGGCGTGCCGACCTTCGACGTGCTGATGCTGGGCGTCGGCCCGGAC
Organism: Streptomyces sp. NPDC101160; assembly: GCF_044768205.1. Classification (NCBI taxonomy): domain Bacteria; kingdom Bacillati; phylum Actinomycetota; class Actinomycetes; order Kitasatosporales; family Streptomycetaceae; genus Streptomyces; species Streptomyces sp. NPDC101160. The sequence goes on from NZ_JBIWPJ010000009.1 coordinate 127,234, forward strand.
ACGCACGTGGCCTCGCTCTTCCCGGAGTTCCCGGCGGTCCACGAGACCGAGCGGACGGTGGTGGGTGTGCACGGCGCGCCCAAGCCGCCGCCGACCCGGATCTCGCTGACGCTGCCGGCGATCCGGGCCGCGAAGGAAGTCTGGCTGCTCGCGGCGGGCGAGGACAAGGCGAAGGCCGCGGCCGTCGCGCTGTCCGGCGCGGGCGAGGTGCAGGCCCCGGCGGCGGGCGCCCGTGGGCGCTCGCGCACGCTGTGGCTGCTTGACGTGGCGGCGGCCTCGGAGCTGCCGCGCGATCTGTATCCGCCGGCTTCCGCCTGATTCCTGTGCGAGGAGGCCCGGTTCACCTTTCGGTGGGCCGGGCCTCCGGCTTTTCCGGTACGGGTTCCAGGAACGGCGCCAGGAGGTCCGGTACGGCCTCGGCGGCGAAGCCCAGGCCCTGGCTGACGCCCGCGTCGTACACGGCGTACGCGCCCTCCCCGGCGGCCGTCGTCGCGCGGAGCGTGAGCACTCCGGCGCGCCGCTGGAACCAGGACTGCTGCACGGTCCAGCCGATCACCCCGGTGCGCTGGAGCGCGACGGTCGTGCGGCGGAGCGCGCCCGAACGGGTCACCAGACAGGCGCCGCTGACACCGTGTCCGAGGTTGCGGGAGGCGTCCCCGGCGAGCAGCAGGGCGAGCGGGGTGAGGACGAGGGCGGCACCGGCCGCGAGGTAGAGCAGTACGGGGGTGAGCCAGGCGCCGAGCGCGGCGAGCAGCGCGGCCGGGCCCAGCCCGGCCCACAGCGCCCGGCGCAGCCGCCGGGTGCGGGCGGCCTTCGGGTGGGCGGCGAGCGGGGCGGCGGTGGGCGGTTCGGCCTCGCGCAGTATCCGGGCGCCGATCCGGTGGGCGACGGCGCGGGGCGCGGGCGGGAGCAGGTTCTTGAGGTCGGCGTGCTTGTCGTCGTCGTCCTTGGCGAGCCCGGTGGCGACGGCGTCGACGCGGGCGCCGCGGAGCAGCCGTACGCCCAGCGGTTCGACCAGCGCGACCCCGCGCAGGCGCTTCTCCTCCAGGGTGACCGAGCGGGCGGTGAACAGGCCGCGGCGGACCCGGAGGGTGCCGCCGGGTTCGCGCTCCAGGCGGTAGTTGGCCCACATCTCGATCCACAGGCCGAGGGCGCCGAGGGTGCCGACGGCGGTGGCGAGGGCGGCGAGCAGGACCAGGCCGGCGATCATCCAGGTCGGGGAGACGCCCTCGAAACGGTTGAGGGTCCAGTGGATGACCTGCTCCTGGGCGCCGAACCAGTCGCTGACCTGGAGGACGGCGCCGGCGGCCGCGCCGCCGAGCAGCGGGGTGACGAAGGAGACCGGGGCGTAGCGGATCCAGCGCGGGTCGAGGGTGGCGAGGACGCCGTCGTGGGCGGGGTCGGCCGGGGCGTCGGCGGGGCGGGCGAGCAGGGTGCGGCGGAGGTGTTCGCCCTCGGCGCGGGTGACAAGGTCGAGTTTGAGCGTGGACTCGTGGTCGTGGTGCTCTCCGGTGCCGATGCGGACCTTGACGAGGCCGAGGACGCGCTGGAGGGGGTCGGCGGTGAGGTCGACGCTGCGGATGCGGTCGCGGGCCAGGGAGCGCCGTTTGACGACCAGGAGCCCGGTGTGGAGGTCGACCCGGTCGGCGTCGACGCGGTAGCGGGTGCGGCGCAGCCGGATCCAGTCGGCGAGGCTGCCGCCGCCGACGAGCAGCACGGCGCCGGTGAGGACCCAGGCCGACCAGGCGTGCGGGGAGCCGGAGAAGAGGCTGAGGAAGGCGGGCAGGGCCGGGCCGGCGGCGACACCGCACAGGACGACGGCCCCGGCGAGCAGGGTGCGCGGCGCGAGCCGCCGCCACTCCTGGTCGGGGCCGGGGCTGGTGCTCATGTGGCGTCTCCGGGGGTGGCCCGGGTGATCGCGGTGAGCCGTTCGGCGAGCTCCGCGGCGAGCTCGTGGTCGAGGCCCTCGATCCGCAGGGCCCCCTTGGCGGAGGCGGTAGTGACGGTGACGGTGGCCAGCCGGAACGTCTGCTCCAGCGGGCCGCGTACGGTGTCGACGGTCTGGATCCGGGACATCGGGGCGATCCGCCACTCCTGCCAGAGCGCCCCGGTGCGCACGTACACGGCGTCCTCGGTGACCTCCCATCGGTGCACCCGGAACCACCAGGCGGGGAGGAGCGCGGTCGCGGCGAGCCCGAGGACCGCCACGGCCGCGGCGGCGCCGAGCAGCCAGCTCCTGGCCGGCTCGATCAGCAGGCCGAGCACGGCCAGGACGGCCACCGGCACGACGGTGGCGAGCAGCAGGTGCGCCCGCCACCAGCCGACGGCCCGCCCGTCGACGGCGTTCGCCGGCGGGCGCAGCCGTACCGCGTTCTCCCCCGCGTTCTCCCCCCGCATCGGCTTTACCGTCCGCGCAGCGAGCGGTAGACGGCGACGAGTCCGGCGGTGGAGGAGTCGAGCCCCTCGCCGCCGGTCCCTTCCGTCAGCACGGGCTCGATCTTCTTGGCGAGGACCTTGCCGAGCTCGACGCCCCACTGGTCGAAGGAGTCGATGTTCCACACGGCACCCTGGACGAAGACCTTGTGCTCGTAGAGCGCGATGAGCTGGCCGAGCACGGACGGGGTGAGCGCGTCCGCCAGGATCGTGGTGGTGGGGTGGTTGCCCTGGAAGGTCTTGTGCGGGACCAGCTCCTCCGGGACGCCCTCGGCCCGTACCTCCTCCGGCGTCTTGCCGAAGGCGAGCGCCTGGGTCTGCGCGAAGAAGTTGGCCATCAGCAGGTCGTGCTGGGCGACCAGGCCGGGCTGCAGGTCGGCGACGGGCCGGGCGAAGGCGATGAAGTCGGCCGGGATGACCTTGGTGCCCTGGTGGATCAACTGGTAATAGGCGTGCTGGCCGTTGGTGCCGGGGGTACCCCAGACGACCGGGCCGGTCTGCCAGTCGACCGGCTGCCCGTCACGGGTCACGGACTTGCCGTTGGACTCCATGTCGAGCTGCTGGAGGTACGCGGTGAACTTCGACAGGTAGTGCGAGTACGGCAGCACGGCGTGCGACTGGGCGTCGAAGAACGCGCCGTACCAGATGCCGAGGAGGCCGAGCAGGAGCGGGGCGTTCTCGGCGGGGGGCGCGGTGCGGAAGTGCTCGTCGACGAGGTGGAAGCCGTCGAGCATCTCGCGGAAGGCGTCGGGCCCGATGGCGATCATCAGCGACAGGCCGATGGCGGAGTCGTAGGAGTACCGGCCGCCGACCCAGTCCCAGAACTCGAACATGTTCGCCGTGTCGATGCCGAACTCCTCGACCTTCTCGGCGTTCGTCGACAGGGCCACGAAGTGCTTGGCGACGGCCTCCTGACCGGCCCGCAGCTCGGTGAGCAGCCAGTTGCGGGCGGAGGTGGCGTTGGTGATCGTCTCGATGGTGGTGAAGGTCTTCGAGGCGACGACGAAGAGGGTCTCGGCGGCGTCGAGGTCGCGGACGGCCTCGTGCAGGTCGGCGCCGTCGACGTTGGAGACGAAACGGAACGTCAGATCGCGCCTGGTGTACGAGCGCAGCACCTCGAAGGCCATCGCGGGCCCGAGATCGGACCCGCCGATACCGATGTTCACCACGTTCTTGATCGGCTTGCCGGTGTGGCCGGTCCACTCGCCCGCGCGGACCCGGTCCGCGAAGGCGGCCATCTTGTCGAGCACCGCGTGCACCTCGGGGACGACGTTCACGCCGTCCACCTCGACGACCGCGCCGCGCGGGGCGCGCAGCGCGGTGTGCAGCACCGCCCGGTGCTCGGTGTTGTTGATCTTCTCGCCGCGGAACATCGCGTCCCGCAGCTCGGCCACCCCGGTGGCGGCGGCCAGCTCGCGCAGCAGCGTCAGGGTCTCGTCGGTCACCAGGTGCTTGGAGTAGTCCAGATAGAGGTCGCCGACGCGCAGCGTGTACCCGGTACCACGCTCGGAGTCGGCGGCGAACAGCTCGCGCAGGTGGGTGTCGCCCAACTGCTCGCGGTGCTTGCCGAGGGCCGCCCACTCGGGCAGCTGGTTGAGCCTGGTGCGGCCTGCGTTGGTCATCTCGACTTCGCCCATTTCTTCGTCCTGCTCCATGTACGGCGTGTGTGCCCCGCTGATCTCCAACCTAATTGATCGAGCGCCGGAAACGCGTTCAGCGCCCTGGGCGGCCCGGGTCCTCACACGGGCGCGGCGGATCGACGTGTACGCGGGGCGGACCGCCCCGGACATGACGAACGGGCCCTGTATGACAGAGCCCGTTCAGTCGTCTTCAGATCTCGCCCCGCAGCTTCGCGAGCGCCTCGGCCAGGATCGCCTCGCCGTCCGCGTCGCTGCGCCGCTCCCGCACGTACGCGAGGTGCGTCTTGTACGGCTCGGTGCGCGGCGGGTCCGGCGGGTTGTCCCGGTCCTGGCCGGCCGGGAATCCACAGCGCGGGCAGTCCCAGGTGTCCGGCACAGTTGCGTCACTGGCGAAGCTGGGCTGGGTCTCGTGCCCGTTCGAGCACCAGAAGGAGATGCGGAGACGCGGTGCGGACTCGCCCCGCTCGGCCTCCCCCATCGGCCCCGCTCCGACCCGGCTTCCCCGGATCGCGTTGCCACTTGCCACGGTCGTAACTCCCTGCGTGATGGTGCTCGAAGATGCCCCAGTCTACGTAAGGCCCAACGCGCGTCCAGTGATTGGAGTTACCCGTCCAACTTCATCAGCAGACCAAGTACGACAATGCAGGCGAACCACAGCAGACCGACGACCACGGTGATCCGGTCGAGGTTGCGCTCGGCGACCGAGGAGCCGCCGACGGAGGACTGCATGCCGCCACCGAACATGTCGGAGAGGCCGCCGCCCTTGCCCTTGTGCATCAGCACGAGCAGCATCAGCAGCGCACTGAAGACGATCAGGGCGATCGAAAACCCCATAACCACGGCTGGACCAACTTCCTCGGACTTGTACGGACGGGGGCCGGACAGGGTACCTGCCCGACCCCCGCAAGGGTACGACGGATCGTCTCCGCCGCTCTACATCATCACTGGTCGCGGAAGCGGACGATCTTGACGAACTCGTCCGCGTCGAGCGAGGCACCGCCGACCAGGGCGCCGTCGATGTCGGTCTGCGCCATGATCTCGGCGACGTTCCCGGCCTTGACGGAGCCGCCGTACTGGATGCGGACCTTGTCGGCGAGCTCCTGCGAGTACAGCTCGGCGAGCTTGCCGCGGATCGCCGCGCAGACCTCCTGCGCGTCGTCGGCGCCGCAGACCTTGCCGGTGCCGATGGCCCACACCGGCTCGTAGGCGATCACGATCGTCTCGGCCTGCTCGGCAGGGACGTCCTTGAGGCCGCCCTCGACCTGGGCCAGGGTGTGCGCGACGGCGTCTCCGGCCTCGCGGACGTCCAGCTCCTCGCCGACGCAGAGGATCGGGGTGATCCCGTGCTTGAAGGCGGCCTTCACCTTGGCGTTGCAGACCTCGTCGTTCTCGGCGTGGTACTGGCGGCGCTCGGAGTGGCCGACGGCGACGTAGGCGCACTTCAGCTTGGCCAGCATCGGGCCGGAGATCTCGCCGGTGTACGCGCCGGAGTCGTGCGCCGAGAGGTCCTGGGCGCCGTACTTGATCTTCAGCTTGTCGCCGTCGACCAGGGTCTGCACGGAGCGCAGGTCGGTGAAGGGCACGAGGACCGCCGTCTCGACGGCGTCGTGGTCCTTGTCGGTGAGCGCGAAGGCGAGCTTCTGGACGTGGGCGATGGCCTCGAGGTGGTTGAGGTTCATCTTCCAGTTGCCCGCCATCAGCGGGGTGCGGGTGGTGCTCATAAGGGGGTCAGTCCTCCAGTGCGGCGAGGCCGGGAAGCGTCTTGCCCTCGAGGTATTCGAGGGAGGCGCCGCCGCCGGTCGAGATGTGGCCGAATGCATTCTCGTCGAAGCCCAGCTGGCGGACGGCCGCGGCCGAGTCGCCGCCGCCGACGACGGTGAAGGCCGCCGAGTCGAGCAGGCCCTGGGCGACGGCCTTGGTGCCGTTCGCGTAGTCGGGGTGCTCGAAGACGCCCATCGGGCCGTTCCAGAAGACCGTGCCCGCGTCGGCGAGCTTCGCCGCGTAGAGCTCGCGGGTCTTCGGGCCGATGTCCAGGCCCTCCTTGTCCGCCGGGATGGCGTCCGAGGCGACGGTGTCGGGGTTGGCCGGGGCCTTGGTCTTCAGGTCCGGGAAGTCGGCGGAGACCAGGACGTCGACGGGGAGCACGAACTCGACGCCGCGCTTCTCCGCCTCGGCCAGGTACTCCAGGCACTTGCCCTTCTGGTCGGCCTGGAGCAGCGAGATGCCGACCTCGTGGCCCTTGGCGGCCAGGAAGGTGTAGGCCATGCCGCCGCCGATGAGGATGCGGTCGGCCTTCTGCAGCAGGTTGTCGATGACGCCCAGCTTGTCGGAGACCTTGGCGCCGCCGAGGACGACGACGTAGGGGCGCTTGACGTCCTCGGTGAGCTTCTTGAGGACGCCGACCTCGGTGGCGATCAGGTAGCCGGCGTAGTGCGGCAGCTTGCCCGGGAGGTCGAAGACCGAGGCGTGCTTGCGGTGCACGGCGCCGAAGCCGTCGCCGACGTAGACGTCGGCGAGCTGGGCCAGCTCGCCCGCGAAGGCGGCGCGCTCGGCGTCGTCCTTCGAGGTCTCGCCCGCGTTGAAGCGGAGGTTCTCGACGACGGCGACCTGGCCGTCGGAGAGGCCCGCGACGGTGGCCCTGGCCGAGTCGCCGACCGTGTCGGTCGCGAAGGCGACGTCGGCGCCGAGCAGTTCGCCGAGGCGCTTGGCGGCCGGGGCGAGGGAGAACTGCGGGTCCGGGGCGCCCTTGGGACGGCCCAGGTGGGAGGCGACCACGACGCGGGCGCCGGCGTCGGCGAGCGCCTTCACGGTCGGGAGGACGGCGCGGATGCGGCCGTCGTCGGTGATGGTGGTGCCGTCGAGGGGCACGTTGAGGTCGGCGCGGACGAACACCCGCTTGCCGGTGACGCCCTCGGCGAGCAGCTCGTCGATCGTCTTCATCTGTTTCTCTGACTCCTTGGTACGCACGGTGGAGCACACGACACAGGGCTCGCGCAGTGCGCCATCGCACTGCCCGAGCCCTGCTTCACATCGAAAGCCCGCTCAGAAGCTTAGAGAGCTTAGAGCTGGCCGCCGACGAAGACGGTGAGGTCGACGAGTCGGTTGGAGTAGCCCCACTCGTTGTCGTACCAGCCGAGGACCTTGACCGAGTTGCCCTCCTGGACCATCGTCAGCGACGAGTCGAAGGTGCAGGAGGCCGGGTCGCTCACGATGTCGGAGGAGACGATCTCGTCCTCGGTGTAGAACAGGATGCCCTTGAGCTCGCCGTCCGCGGCCTTCTTGAACGCGGCGTTGACCTCGTCCTTGGTGACCTCGCGGGAGAGCTCCACGACCAGGTCGGTGACCGAGCCGGTCGGGACCGGGACGCGCATGGCCATGCCGTCGAGCTTGCCCTTGAGCTGCGGGAGGACCAGGGCGGTGGCCTTGGCGGCACCCGTCGTGGTCGGGATGATGTTCTCCGCGGCGGCGCGGGCGCGGCGCAGGTCCTTGTGCGGGAAGTCCAGGATGCGCTGGTCGTTGGTGTACGCGTGGACCGTGGTCATCAGACCGCGGACGATGCCGAAGTTCTCGTCGAGGACCTTGGCCATCGGCGCGACACAGTTGGTGGTGCAGGACGCGTTGGAGATGACGTGGTGGTTGGCCGCGTCGTACTTGTCCTGGTTGACGCCCATGACGATGGTGATGTCCTCGTTCTTGGCCGGAGCCGAGATGAGGACCTTCTTGGCGCCGCCGGCGAGGTGCTTGGCGGCGTCGTCCCGGTTGGTGAAGATGCCGGTGGACTCGATGACGATGTCGACGCCGAGCTCGCCCCACGGGATGTCGGCCGGGTTGCGCTCGGACAGCACCTTGATGGTGTGGCCGTCGACGGTGATGGTGTCGGCGGTGTGGCTCACCTCGGCCTTGAGGCGGCCCAGGATGGTGTCGTACTTCAGCAGGTGCGCGGTGGTCGCGGTGTCGCCCAGGTCGTTGACGGCCACGACCTCGATGTCGGCACCCTGCTCAAGGAGCGCGCGGAAGTAGTTGCGACCGATACGGCCAAAGCCGTTGATGCCTACGCGGATCGTCACGAACCGATCTCCTCGTTAGGTACGCCGGGTTTCAGACGCCCGGCGAGCTTCATTTTTGGGATGTCCCCGACCGCCTACGACCCTACCTCTCCTGACGCCTTTGAGTGACATCGCGTACGGCCGGATGCGCCCGGAAACTGCCGGGAAAAGGCCGACAACCCGGACTTACCGCCAGGTATGGACCGCCCCGGAACCCGGGCTACCGCTACACAGAGTGACGAAAATCGATGCTCGCCTGAGCAGCCCATTCAGCGTCGGAGCGAATTCAGCGCCTTTCTCAGCAGAGCCGCCCGTTCCGCCGCATTCGGGACGTGTTCCAGACCGAATCCGAGAAGGACGGTGTCACGGGTGGTGACCGCCGCCTGTGAATGGAACAGCGCCCCGGAAATCGTCCAGTCGTTTCCGTTGCCGGGACTTCCGGCCGGCGCTCCCGGTACGGACCAAGCGCCCATTCCGGACTCGAACCCCTCGGTGTCGGCCGTCGCGCCGGCGGTCAGCCGGAGCTCGTCGACGAACGCGCCCATCTCTCCGGTGCCGCCGTCGGAGACGTACGAGATCGCCAGCTCGACCCGCTTGCCCGCGTAGGCGCTCAGGTCGATCCTGGCCTGCCGCCAGCCGTTGGAGGGGCCGGTGAAGGCGTTCCACGCGCCGGTGGTGCCGGTGGCCGCGCAGCCGTCCGCGCCGACGGTGAGGTAGTGGGCGAGGAAGGGGTGCCCGCGGACGTAGAAGCCCTCGCCGCAGTCGGTGGGCGGCTCGGTGGAGGTGCCGCCGTTGACGTCGGGCAGCGTGGTCCAGTCGTCCTGGCCGACCGTGTGGGCCTCGACGATCACGTTGTCGTAGCCGGGCTCGGTGTCGTAGCTGACCTGGAAGGTCAGGTTCGGCTGCGAGGCGGCGGCGACGCCGGTGAGGTCCACGGTCCGGGCGAGCCGGCCCCAGGTGTCGTCGGCGTGGCGCAGCGCGGCGAAGCGGCTGCCCTCGTACGGCTCGAAGGGGGTGCGGATGCCGGGGTAGTCGCCCGCGGAGGCGCTGGAGGCGAACTGCGGGAACTCCTTCGGCGTGAGGGTGTCGGAGGTGACGGTGTAGGCGCCCGCGTTGTCGAGCGGGTTGCCGGCCGCGGCCCCGAGGCCGGTGCCGGCGCCGCCGAGGCGGCCGGAGCCGTTGAAGGACGGCGGGGCGTTCAGGCCGGCGCGGTGGTAGGCACCCAGGTAGTACTGGGCGAAGTCGTTGGACTCGGCCCGGCCGACCTGGACGAGCCCGCCGGACTTCTCGCCGGCGTTGATCAGCTTGCCGCCCTCGTTGAGGTACGCGCGGACGGCGAGCAGGGTGCCCCCGGAGGGCTGCTCGGCGCCGCTGTACCAGACGACGGTGCGGAAGTGGCTCAGCACGCCCAGCGGGTGCGGGGTGCCCTGGGTGGCGACGTCCCAGACGGCCGCCTTCCGGCCGGCGGCGGCGAGCGCCTGCACATAGGTGTCGGCGTTCTTCGCGGCGCCCGTGCCGCCCTCGTCGGCGAGGACGAGGACGTCGGCGCGGGGCCGCTGCGCCACGGTGTACGTGAACGGGGTGGAGGCTGTCGCCCTGCCCTCGCGGGTGCGGGCGGTGTACCAGACCTCGACCCGGTCACCGGGCCGGGCGCCCTGGACCACGCCGCGGTACTCGTCGAAGTAGAGGTTGTCCCCGCCGCCGTAGGTCCGGCCGCCCTGCCAGGCCTCGAGCTTCCCGCGGTGGACGCGGCCGCCGTTGATCCGGTAGTCGAGCGTCTTGCCGCGCAGCGACTTGCGGGCGGTGACGGACACCTCCTGGTCCGCGCCGCGGGCGTAGGAGGCGGTGAAGGCGCTCGGGGTGAAGTCGGGGGCGTCGATGCCGACCGGGGAGACCGGGCGGTCCGGGTGGGCGGCGGTCTCGGCGACGGCGAGCGCGAAGGGGATGTTCTTCGCGAACTCGGCCTGGATCAGCTTCTCGTCGTCCGGGAAGGTGAAGACCGAGGCGCAGTCCGCCGGGTCCCAGGCGTCGTTCGGGTCCACCCGGGAGGCGGTGGCGCAGGTCGACATCTCCGGGGTGAACATCTGCATCCCGTTGACGTTCGCGGCGTGTCCGTCGGCCTCGCCGTTGGTGATGTAGAGCTCGGAGGAGACCTGCGAGCGGTAGCCGGGGATCGCGGGCTGCTGCGGGGTCCCGGCGAGCGCCTTGAGGGCCACGTCGTCGGGGGTGTCGGTGGCGACCTGCCAGCCCACGCCGTACAGCAGGAGCTGCGCGGCGGAGTGGTAGTTGATGGCGTAGCGGAAGCCGATGCGCTTCTCGAAGGCGTCCAGAGCCCTGGTCTCGGGCTCGGACATGGGGCGGGTGCCCCGGTAGGTCTCGTCGGCCGGGTCGGGGGACGAGCCCTCGTTGTCGTAGCCCCACTTGTAGGCGAAGTTGCGGTTGAGGTCGACGCCGTCGCCGGGGCCGATCTTCCCGTCGCCGTCGTTGTCGCGCAGGTTCTTGCGCCACTGGCGGTTGGCCGGGTCGGCGTGGGTGAAGTCGTAGCCGTCCGGGTTGGCGGAGATGACGAACCACAGCTCGGTGGTGTCGACGATCTTCGTGAGCCGGGGGTCCTTGCCGTAGCCGTCGAGGTAGTAGTGCATCAGCCGCCGGGTCATCTCCGGGGTGATCCACTCGCGGGCGTGCTGGTTGGACATGTACAGGGTGGCGGGCCGGGACCCGTCCTTGGTCTTCCGCGCGTCCCTGGTCAGTTTGAGCGCGAGGATGTCCTGGCCCCTGAGGGTCTTGCCGATGGAGACGACCTTGGTGAGGTCGGGGTGGGCCCGGGCGGTGTCCAGGATCTCCTGCTTGAGGCCGCCCTTGCCGCCGTACGGGCGGAAGACGCCGTCGCCCGCGGCCGCGAGGCGCTTCTCGGCCCGCGCGGACAGCGTGTGCTCGGCGAGGGCGACGCCCTCCCGGCGCAGGTGCGCGGCCTGCGTGGCGGTGAGGTAGAGCTCGACGGTGGCGGCGCCCCTGGCGGGCACCTGCTCGGTCAGCTCGTGCGCGTCGGTGCCGGCGTCGAGCAGGAGCGGCACCTGCTCCTTGGTGACCGTCGCCCGGTAGACGGTGAGGGCGTCGGTGTCGTTCCCGTGGTTCGGCTGCGCTCCGGCGACAGGTGCCGCCACCAGACCCGCGATCAGCAGTGAAGCCGCGGCGAGGATCGATCTCGCTCCGCGTCTCATAAGCCCCCCTTGCCGTTGTCTGCCACGAAAGTGAACAGACGCCAGGCTCGTGGGGGCTCGTACCCCTGTCAAGAGTGCGGTCGGCGCGTCGACGGAAGCCCGCCAAACGGAACTGCCGGCACCTCAGAAAGGCACCGGCAGTGGGGAGTTGGCTCCGCGGCGGGGTTCGCGGGGCTCAGCCGACGAGACTGTCGTCCAGCTCCTCCGTCAGATTGGACTCGGTCCCGGGGATGCCCAGGTCCTGCGCCCGCTTGTCGGCCATGGCGAGCAGCCGGCGGATCCGCCCGGCCACCGCGTCCTTGGTGAGCGGCGGGTCGGCGAGCGCGCCCAGCTCCTCCAGGGACGCCTGCTTGTGCTCCATGCGCAGCCGGCCGGCGGCGGCCAGGTGCTCGGGCACCTCCTCGCCGAGGATCTCCAGGGCACGCTGGACGCGGGCACCGGCGGCCACGGCGGCGCGGGCGGAGCGGCGCAGGTTGGCGTCGTCGAAGTTGGCGAGCCGGTTGGCGGTGGCGCGGACCTCCCGCCGCATCCGCCGCTCCTCCCAGGCGAGCACCGACTCGTGCGCGCCGAGCCGGGTCAGCAGGGCGCCGATGGCGTCGCCGTCGCGGACCACGACCCGGTCCACGCCCCGCACCTCACGCGCCTTGGCGGCGATGGAGAGCCGGCGGGCGGCGCCGACCAGGGCGAGCGCGGCCTCCGGGCCGGGGCAGGTGACCTCCAGGGAGGAGGAGCGGCCCGGCTCGGTCAGCGAGCCGTGCGCCAGGAAGGCGCCGCGCCAGGCCGCCTCGGCGTCACAGGTGGCCCCGGACACGACCTGCGGGGGCAGGCCGCGGATGGGGCGGCCGCGGCCGTCCACCAGACCGGTCTGCCGGGCCAGCTGGTCGCCGCCGGCGACCACCCGCACCACGAAGCGCGAGCCGCGGCGCAGCCCGCCGGGGGCCATCACGATCAGCTCGGAACTGTGTCCGAAGATCTCCAGGATGTCCCGCTTGAGCCGGCGGGCCGCCATCGCGGTGTCCAGCTCCGCCTCGATCACGATCCGGCCGCTCACCAGGTGCAGCCCGCCCGCGAACCGCAGGATCGACGAGACCTCGGCCTTCCTGCAGCAGGTCCGGGTGACGGGAAGCCGGGAGATCTCGTCCTTCACCGCTGCCGTCATCGCCATGGGCCGATCCTTCCATGCATCCGAAAAATACGGTCGTACGCGGCGGCCAACAGCTCCGGGTCGTGCTTCGGAGCACCGTCGGGCCTGGCCACCGGCGCCAGCTCGACCGCGGCGCCGAGCCGCTTGGCGGCGTCGGCCAGTGACTCGCGGTCGGGCACGGCGGCCTCGTCGGCCAGCACCACGTCCAGGGCGAGTTTAGGGGCGTGTCGGGCCAAAACCTCCAAATGACGCTGCGGGGAGAAGCCCTCGGTTTCTCCGGGCTGCGGCGCGAGGTTCAGCGAGAGCACCCGGCGGGCCTTGGTCTCCATCAGGGCGTCGAGGAGTTCGGGCACCAGGAGGTGCGGGATCACCGACGAGAACCAGGAGCCCGGGCCGAGGACCACCCAGTCCGCGTCCAGGACGGCGGCGACCGCCTCGGGCACCGCCGGCGGGTCGTGCGGCACCAGGTGCACCGACTGCACCTCGCCGGGCGTGAGCGCCACGGTGGCCTGGCCCCGTACCGTGTCGACGTCCTGCGGGCGTGCCGGGTCGTGGCCCCTGACCAGGGCCTGGAGCTCCAGCGGCACGGCGGACATGGGCAGCACCCGGCCCTGTGCCCCGAGCAGCCTGCCGACCAGGTCCAGGGCCTGTACGGGGTCACCGAGCTGCTCCCAGAGGGCGACGATCAGCAGGTTGCCGACGGCGTGGCCGTGCATCTCGCCCTCGGACTGGAAGCGGTGCTGGATGACCCGCGCCCAGGTCTGGCCCCAGTCGTCGTCGCCGCACAGCGCGGCGAGCGCCTTGCGGAGGTCGCCGGGCGGCAGCACGCCGAGCTCCTCACGGAGCCGGCCGCTGGAGCCGCCGTCGTCGGCGACGGTGACCACGGCGGTCAGGTCGCCGGTGATCCGGCGCAGCGCGGCGAGGGAGGCCGACAGGCCCATGCCGCCGCCGAGCGCGACGACCTTGGGCTGGGCGCCGCGTCTGCGCAGCGTGCGCCGTACGGACAGGGTGGACGTGCGCCGGCGGTACGGCTTCACTCGCGCCCCATGTCCCGGTGGACGACGACGGTCTCGACGCCCTCCGAGGCCAGGCGGGCGGCCAGCTTCTCCGCGGTGGCCACCGAGCGGTGCTTGCCGCCGGTGCAGCCGACGGCGATGGTCACGTAGCGCTTGCCCTCGCGGCGGTAGCCGGCGGCGATCAGCTGGAGCAGCTCGGTGTAGCGGTCCAGGAACTCCTTGGCGCCGGGCTGGTTGTAGACGTAGTTGGCGACCTCCTCGTTGAGGCCGGTGAAGGGGCGCAGCTCGGGGACCCAGTGCGGGTTCGGCAGGAAGCGCATGTCGACGACGAGGTCGGCGTCGACCGGCAGGCCGTACTTGAAGCCGAACGACATCACGGTGGCCCGCAGCTCGGGCTCCTCCTCGCCGGCGAACTGGGCGTCCATCTTGGCGCGCAGTTCGTGCACGTTGAGGCTGGAGGTGTCGATCACCAGGTCGGCGTCGCCGCGCAGCTCGCGCAGCAGGTCGCGCTCGGCGGCGATGCCGTCGACGATGCGGCCGTCGCCCTGGAGCGGGTGCGGGCGGCGGACCGACTCGAAGCGCCGGACGAGGGCCTCGTCGGAGGACTCCAGGAAGACGATCCGGCGGGTGACCTGCTGGGCGTCGAGGGCGGCGAGGGAGTCCTTCAGGTTGTCGAAGAACTGCCGGCCGCGGACGTCGACGACGACCGCGATCCGGGCCACGTTCCCCTGGGAGCGGGCGCCGAGCTCCACCATGGTGGGGATCAGCGCGGGCGGCAGGTTGTCGACGACGAACCAGCCGAGGTCCTCCAGGCACTTCGCCGCGGTGGACCGGCCGGCGCCGGACATGCCGGAGATGATCACCAGTTCGGGGATGGCCGCGTCGGCGTTGTTGTTCTCGCCGTTGTTCTCGCCGGCGGGCTCTGGGGTGCCCGTGTCCATGTCCGGTGCTCCGTCTTCGTACTCGATGTGCTGGTCGTGCCGGTCGTTCTCGGTCATGCCGTGGTGCCCCCGTCGTCTTCCATGATCTCTCCTGTGGCCGTGTTCACGGCGGGCGCGGCCGGGGCCGCCTGCGCGAGGGCCACCGCCACGGCCTCGGCCGTCTTCCGGCCCATGCCGGGGACCTCGCAGATCTGGTCGATTGTCGCCTGCCGGAGCCGTTTGACCGAGCCGAAATGCTTGATGAGCGCCTGTTTCCGTGTCTCGCCGAGACCGGGGACGGCGTCGAGCGGGCTGGTGCGGATGCGTTTGCTCCGCTTGGACCGCTGGTAGCGGATGGCGAAGTCGTGAGCCGCGTCACGCACCCGCTGGAGGAGGTACAGGCCCTCGGAGGAGCGCGGCAGCACGACCGGGTCGTCGTCGCCGGGCAGCCAGACCTCCTCCAGACGCTTGGCGAGGCCGCAGACGGCGACGTCGTCGATGCCGAGCTCGTCCAGGGCGCGCCGGGCGGCGGCGACCTGCGGCTGGCCGCCGTCGACGACGACGAGCTGCGGCGGGTAGGCGAAGCGCTTGGGCCGCCCGTCGTCCTCGGGCGCGTCGGCCGGCACCTCGCCGTCGCCCCACTCCCCCGTCCGCTCCTTCTCGGCGAGGTAGCGCCTGAAGCGGCGGCTGATCACCTCGTGCATGGACCGGACGTCGTCCTGCCCCTCGCCATGCCAGATCTGCGTGTCTCCGACACGACCCTTGATCTGGAAGCGGCGGAACTCGCTCTTGCGCGGCAGCCCGTCCTCGAAGACGACCATGGAGGCCACGATGTCCTCGCCCTGCAGGTGCGAGATGTCGAAGCACTCGATGCGCAGCGGCGCCGAGTCCAGGTCCAGGGCCTCGGCGATCTCCTCCAGGGCCCGGGAGCGCGTGGTCAGGTCGCTGGCCCGCTTGGTCTTGTGCAGCACGAGGGCCTGCTGCGCGTTGCGCGCGACGGTCTCCATCAGGGCCTTCTTGTCGCCGCGCTGCGGTATGCGCAGCGACACGTTCGACCCGCGGCGGCCGGAGAGCCAGGCGGTGACGGCCCCGTCGTCCTCGGGCAGGGCGGGGACCAGGACCTCCTTGGGGACCGCGTCGCCGCTCTCCTCGCCGTAGAGCTGCTGGAGGGCGTGCTCGACGAGCCCGGCCGTGTCGACGGCCTCGACCTTGTCGGTGACCCAGCCGCGCTGGCCGCGCACGCGTCCGCCGCGCACGTGGAAGATCTGGACGGCGGCCTCCAGCTCGTCCTCGGCGAGTGCGATCAGGTCGGCGTCGGTGGCGTCGGCGAGCACCACCGCGTTCTTCTCCATGGCCTTGCGCAGCGCCTCTATGTCGTCGCGCAGCCGGGCGGCCTTCTCGTACTCCATGTCCTCGGCCGCGAGCATCATCTGCTTCTCCAGGCGGCGGAGGTACGTGCCGGTGCGGCCGGCCATGAAGTCGCAGAAGTCGTCGGCCAGTTCGCGGTGCTCCTCGGGGGTGACCCGGCCGACGCAGGGCGCCGAGCACTTGCCGATGTAGCCGAGCAGGCAGGGCCGGCCGGCCGAGGCGGCGTTGCGGAACACGCCCGCGGAGCACGTACGCACCGGGAAGACCCGCAGCATCAGGTCGACGGTCTCGCGGATCGCCCACGCGTGCGCGTACGGCCCGAAGTAGCGCACACCCTTCTTCTTGTGGCCGCGCATGACCTGGACGCGCGGGATCTCCTCGTTCAGGGTCACCGCGAGGTAGGGGTAGCTCTTGTCGTCCCGGTACTTGACGTTGAACCGGGGGTCGAACTCCTTGATCCAGGAGTACTCCAGCTGCAGCGCCTCGACTTCCGTCGACACGACCGTCCACTCCACGGAGGCGGCCGTGGTCACCATCGTCGCGGTGCGCGGGTGCAGGCTCGCGAGCGGCTGGAAGTAGTTCGCGAGCCGCTGACGCAGGGACTTCGCCTTCCCGACGTAGATCACCCGGCGGTGCTCGTCGCGGAACTTGTAGACCCCCGGCGAGTCGGGGATCTCTCCCGGCCTGGGGCGGTAGCTGGAGGGGTCGGCCATGGTCCCCACCCTACTGGCGGGGACCGACACTCAGGCCGCCTCCGCTCGTTGCCCGGGCATGACGAACCAGGGTTCAGGACGGCTCGCCGGCCGGGTGTGCGTGGTGACGGGCGCGGCCAGCGGAATCGGCCGCGCGACGGCGCTGCGCTTCGCGGCGGAGGGCGCGCGGGTGGTGGCGACGGACGTGGACGAGGAGCGGCTCGGCGACGGCACGCTCGGCGACGACGTGGTGACGGTGGTGGGCGACGTCTCGGACGACGCCGACGCCCGCCGCATGATCACCACCGCGGTGGACCGCTTCGGCCGGCTCGACGTCCTGGTGGCGAACGCCGGCGTGATCCCGCTGCTCGACGTGGTGGAGGCGAGCGCCGCGGACTTCGACCGGGTGATGGCGGTCGACGGCCGCGGCATGTTCCTGACCTGCAAGTACGCGATCGAGGCGATGCGCACGAGCGGGGGCGGCGCGATCGTCTGCACCTCCTCCGTCTCCGGCGTCGCCGGCCAGGCGCGGCAGGCCGTCTACGGCCCGGCCAAGTTCGTGGCGACCGGGCTCACCAAGCACCTGGCCGTGGAGTGGGCCCCGCACGGCATCCGCGTCAACGCGGTCGCCCCCGGCACCATCGAAACCGAACGCGTAGCCGCCGCCCGGCACGAACCCGGCGGCCCCGAATACCTGGAAACCGTCTCCCGCGCCCACCCCATGGCCCGCTTCGGCCGCCCGGAGGAGGTGGCCGCGGCGATCCTCTTCCTCGCCTCGGACGAGGCGTCGTTCGTGACGGGCGCGGTGCTGCCGGTGGACGGGGGGTATCTGGCGCAGTGAGGGGGCGATGGTGAGCCCGTGGGGGGCGGGCGCCGGGCCGGCGTACCGACGTGCCGACGTGCCGACGTGCCGACGTGCCGAACAGGCTCGGGACCGATGCGGCCCGGGCGCAAGACAGCCGGCTGGCCCCGCGCCGGAGACGGCCAAGGCTGGCGGGCCGGGCTTGCCCGCCCTCCGGACCCGTCGGGGCGGAGGGCGGGCGAGGTGGTGGCGGTGGCGGCCTTCTGTGGCCGCTGCCGCCGGGTGTCAGGGCGTCCGTGCTGCGTTGCGGCGGCGGCGTAGCGCTGGCGCGCCGCCCAGGGTCAGTGCGAGCAGCGCGCTCGCGCCCAGCGCGGCGGAGGTGGCGGTGACGGTCGGCTCGTTGTGGGCGGCGGGCACGGCGGGCCCGGAGTCGTAGCCGCCGGCTGCGCCCTTCCTCGCGTACGCGGAGCCCGGCAGCTTGTCCCCGTACGCCCGGACGACCCGCGTCCGGTACGCGGCGAGGGTGGTGCCGTTCTTCCCGACGGCCCGCGTCGCGTCCTCGTCCAGGGGCAGCACCTTCGTACCCTTCTGCACGTACCACGCGTCGATCTGCGGCTCGCGGAAGACCAGGCCGCCGGGCAGCGCCCGCCGCCCCTGCTCGGTGTAGCGCCGCTCGTCGTCGCCGGTGGCGATGTTGACCACCTGCCAGCCGCCGCCCGCGCCGCGCACGGTCCACAGCGAGGCCGTCCGGCCGTCTGCGGCGACCGCCGTGCCGGCGTAGAACTCGACCCGGGCCACCGGCGCCCCCGGCTTCCCGGCCACGAAGTCGGGCGACAGGAGCCGTACGGGGACGGAGGCGCCCTCGATGCGGGGCTTCGCCGCCGCACGGGCCAGGGCACCGCCCCGCGCGTCCCCGGCGTCCCGCGCGAAGAAGCGGGCGACCGTGTCGAGGGTCTGCGGCGCGGCGGCCGCCTGCTCCGGCGTGGCCGCGCTGGGAAGAGGCGCGGCACCGGCAGGGGCAGCGCCGAGAGCCACCAGCAGACCCGCGAGGGCCACCACCCGTATGCGTACGCTCATCGTCGTCGTCACGTCGTCACGCCCCGATCCGGTAGAGCGAGTGCGTCCAGGAGAACGAGCCGTTGTTCACGTACCAGGCGTGCGAGGCCCAGTTGTAGCGGTCGCTGGTCGGCCAGGGGTCGCCCCAGTAGACCCAGCTGTTGGCGTCGTCGTAGCCGTAGATGACGTGCATGTGGCCGCCGCCGCTGGACCACTGGATCCGGGTCTCGACCGGCCGGTCGGCGTTGATCTCGGTCTGCACGGTCGAGTAGCGCAGCCATCCGTCCACGTACGAGCCCGGGTTGATGCCGGCCCAGCTCAGCCCGTTCTGCACGTTGGCGAGGGTGGCCTGCCAGTTGGGGCAGTCGTAGCCCTGCTGCCGGTTGAAGGCCGCGTTGCAGAACTGGTTCTGCGTGTAGCTGCGGCCGTACCAGGTGGCGATGGTGTTCCCGGCGCCGGCCCAGCACCAGTTGCTCTTCTGCTGCGCCTGCATGGTGATGTCCAGGCGCTTGTACGACAGGGTGCCGACGTCCTCGGCGCTCGCCGGCGCGGCGGGGACGAGCGACAGGGCGGCGGTCGCGGCCAGCGCCGCCAGGATCGGCTTGCTTCTGCGCATCGCGTTCCTCCCGGTGTGGGGATGTGGGGAGTCGGAGGAGAGGAGCGCGTCCGGACGCTGCCAGGAGCATCGGGCGTTGTCCGGAGCGGGTCAACACGCTTCAATGCGGGGTGACGGCGCGCTGTGAACGGTGTGACCCGGGTGTGAACGGCCGTCCCCGGCTCACCTGCCCGCCCACCGTCGGCGGCAGCCGCTCCGCCTCCCCCACCGTGAACGTTCACTGAGGAGTCCTCGTGGGCCAATCCGAGGCCGATCTCGTGCAGTTGCTGCACACGGGCCCGTTCCACCTGGCGCTGCGCACCGCGCTCGCCGTGCGCGGGCTGCCGCTCCAGCGGGTCCAGCACCATCTGGCGCACCGGGGCGTCCGGGTCGGCGTGACGAGCCTGAGCTACTGGCAGCAGGGTGCCCGCCGCCCGCAGCGGCCCGAGTCGATGAAGGCGGTGCGGGCCCTGGAGGAGGTGCTCCAGCTACCCGACAACTCGCTGATCAGGCTGCTCGAGGACGCCGCCGCCCGCGCCGACGTGGAGCGCCCGGCCACCCGCCCGTACCGCTCGCTCGTCGAGGCCTCGGGGGCGGTGGAGCGGCTGCTCGCGGAGCTGGAGTGCCCGGCGGACGGCGGGCTGCACACGGTGGGCCACCAGGAGCGGGTGCGGATCGGGGCGGGCCGTGAGCTGCTCGGCCGGGACTCGCAACAGGTGGTACGGGCGCACCGGGACGGCGTCGACCGCTATCTGGCGATCCACCGGGGCGACCCGGGCTGCGAGGTGTCGCGGGTGGCGGTGCGGGCGACGGAGAACTGCCGCACGGGGCGGGTGCGGCGGCACGCGGAGACCGGGGTGGTCGTCGCCGAGCTGCTCTTCGACACCCGGCTGCGGGCCGGGGACACGTATCTCTTCTCGTACGGCTTCGAGGACGGTACGGGCGGGCCGAGCCGGGAGTACGTGCGCGGGTTCAGCTTCGCGGGCGGGCAGTACGTGCTCCAGGTCCGCTTCGACGACGCGGCGCTGCCGGTGCGCTGCCGGCGGTTCGCGCAGGTGTCGACGGGGGCGCCGCGCGGCGGCCGGGCCGAGCTGACGCTGAGCGGCCGGCACCGCGCGGTGCACGTCGTGGAGCAGGGGGTGCGCCCGGGGATCCTGGGGATCGACTGGGACTGGGCGTGAGCCCCGCCGGGCGCTGCGACTTCTGCCCCTGCTGGTGAGGTCTCGGGGCGTACACCTGGTCGGTCAGGCCTCGGTCGGTACACCTCGGTGGATCACGCCTCGGTGGATTGCGCCTCAGCGGATTACGCTCGGTCGGTTGCCCCCCGGGGGATTACGCCTTGGGGCCGGCGATCAGCCGGCCGTTCTCGACGCGCACCGGGACCTCGGGCAGCGGCACGGTCGCCGGACCCCGGACGGCCTCGCCGGTGGCCACGTCGAAACGGCTGCCGTGGCAGGGGCAGTTTCCGTGCTTGTCCTCGATCCGGTCGAGGAGGCAGCCGGCGTGGGTGCACTGGGCGCTGAACGCCTTGTACTGGCCCTTGGCCGGGCAGTGCACAAGGACGCGCTGCTCGCGGTAGAGCTTGGCGCCGCCGACGGGCACCTCGTCGGGCGAGCCGAGCGTGACCGGGGCGGTCGGCGTCGGGTTCTCGGCGTGACCGAGCTTGGACTCGGTGGAGCAGGCGGCGACACCCAGCCCGGCGGCCCCGGCGAGGGCGGCGCCTTTCAGTACGGTGCGGCGGGGGGTCTGGCCGGACATGAGTGCTCCACGGGGGACGGGGGTGACGGTTCCGGCATCCGACGATACCGGCGGAGTTTCGCTCCCTTTCGCGCGGGTCTGTCGCGGATCCGTCGCCGGGCCCGGCACGGGTCGGCGTCCCGCGTGAGGGGCCGGGTCCGTCGCAGGGCCTGCGGCCCGGCGTACAGGCTGCCGCCACGGTGTGCAGCCCCGGCTCCGTCACTGTCGCGCGTGGCTGTCGTGCCGGGCAGGACATGGGTTACGTTCCGGTACGTGATCGTCGTCGCCGGTGAGTCCCTGATCGACCTGGTCCCGGACGGGGGGCCGGGCCCGCTGTCGCCGCTGCTGCCGCGGCCGGGCGGCGGCCCGTACAACACGGCCGTGGCCCTGGGACGGCTCGGCGCGGACGCCGCCTTCTGCTCGCGGGTGTCGACGGACGCCTTCGGGGAGGCGCTGCTCGCGGGGCTGCGGGCGGCGGGCGTGGCGACCGGGCTGGTGCAGCGCGGGCCGGAGCCGACGACGCTGGCGGTGGCCTCGGTGGGCCCGGACGGCTCCGCGCGCTACGGCTTCTACGTGGAGGGCACGGCGGACCGGTTCTTCACGCTGCCCGAGCGGCTGCCGGAGGACGTACGGGCGGTCGCCTTCGGGACCTGCTCGCTCGCCCTGGAGCCGGGCGCCAGCGCGTACGAGGCGCTGCTGCGGCGCTCGTACTGGCAGGGCGCCCTCACCCTCCTCGACCCGAACATCCGCCCGGGCCTGCTCCCGGACCCGGCGGCCTACCGGGAACGCTTCGCGGGCTGGCTGCCGTACGTCTCGCTCCTGAAGCTGTCGGAGGAGGACGCCGACTGGTTGGACGGGTCTCCGGAGGAGTGGCTGGCGGCCGGGCCGGACGCGGTGGTGCTGACCCGGGGCGGCGCGGGTCTGACGGTCTTCACGCGCGGCTTCGAGGTGTCCGTGCCGTCCGTGCGGGTGCGGGTCGTCGACACGATCGGCGCGGGCGACACGGTGAACGCGGCCCTGCTGCACGGCCTGGCGGACCGTTCTCCGGCCGCCCTGGGCCCGGAGGACTGGCGGGAGCTGCTGTCCTTCGCGGCCCGCGCGGCGGCGGTCACCTGCACGAGGGCGGGCGCGGAACCCCCGTACGGGCACGAGCTCGTCGACGACTGACCAGGTCCGGTCCTGCGGCCCGGACAGCTCCTGCGGCCCGGACATGCCCGAGGGGGCGCCCGCCTTTCGGCGGACGCCCCCTCGGGACCCGGTCCGGCCCGGCGCGGCCCGAACCGGGGCGACCGAACCGGCCCGGACTTACCCAGCCCGGCCCAGCCCAGCCCGCCGGGCGCGGCCCGAACCGGCCTGATCCCGCGACCGTCAGGCCTTGCGGGCCCGGGCGGCGGTCGTCTTCTTCGCTGCGGTCTTCTTCGCGGGCGCGGGCACGGCCTTCTTGGCCGTGCTCTTGGCGGCCGCGGCCTTCTTCGCCGGGGCCTTCTTCGCCGGCGTCGCCTTCTTGGCGCCGCGCGCGGCCGGGACCGTGGCCGCCGCGTCGCTGACGCGGTCGCCGAGGATCTCGCGAAGGAACTTGCCGGTGTGGCTGGCCGGGACCGACGCGACCTCCTCGGGCGTGCCCTCGGCGACGACCAGACCGCCGCCGCTGCCGCCCTCGGGGCCCATGTCGATGAGCCAGTCCGCGGTCTTGATGACGTCCAGGTTGTGCTCGATGACGATCACCGAGTTGCCCTTGTCGACCAGGCCGGACAGGACCTTGATCAGCTTCGAGATGTCCTCGAAGTGGAGGCCCGTGGTCGGCTCGTCCAGGACGTAGACCGTGCGGCCCGTGGAGCGCTTCTGCAGCTCGGAGGCGAGCTTGACGCGCTGCGCCTCGCCGCCGGAGAGCGTCGGCGCGGACTGGCCGAGCCGGACGTACCCCAGGCCGACCTCGGTCAGCGTGCGCAGATGGCGGGAGATCGTCGGGACGGCCTCGAAGAAGTCCAGGGCCTCCTCGATCGGCATGTCCAGGACCTCGGAGATGGACTTGCCCTTGTAGTGGACCTCCAGGGTCTCCCGGTTGTACCGGTCGCCGTGGCAGACCTCGCACGGGACGTAGACGTCCGGGAGGAAGTTCATCTCGATCTTGATGGTGCCGTCGCCGGAGCAGTTCTCGCAGCGGCCGCCCTTGACGTTGAAGGAGAAGCGGCCGGGCAGATAGCCGCGGACCTTCGCCTCCATCGTCTCCGCGAAGAGCTTGCGGATGTGGTCGAAGACGCCGGTGTAGGTCGCCGGGTTCGACCGCGGGGTGCGGCCGATGGGCGACTGGTCGACGTGCACGACCTTGTCGACGAGGTCGTCGCCGTCCACCCGGGTGTGCCGGCCGGGCACCGACTTGGCGCCGTTCAGCTCGCGCGCCAGGTGGGTGTAGAGGATGTCGTTGACCAGGGTCGACTTGCCGGAACCGGAGACACCGGTGACGGCGGTGAGGACGCCGAGCGGGAAGGAGACGTCGATGTCCTGCAGGTTGTTCTCGCGGGCGCCGTGCACGGTGAGGCGGCGCGAGGGGTCCACGGGGCGGCGGATGTCCGGGGTCGCGATCGCCCGGCGGCCGGACAGGTACTGCCCGGTCATCGACTCCTCGTTGGCGAGCAGCTCCTTCAGCGGTCCGGAGTGGACGACCTTGCCGCCGTGCTCGCCGGCGCCCGGGCCGATGTCGACGACCCAGTCGGCGACCTTGATGGTGTCCTCGTCGTGCTCGACCACGATGAGCGTGTTGCCCATGTCGCGCAGCCGGACCAGGGTCTCGATGAGGCGGTGGTTGTCGCGCTGGTGCAGGCCGATGGACGGCTCGTCGAGCACGTAGAGCACGCCGACCAGGCCGGAGCCGATCTGGGTGGCGAGCCGGATGCGCTGGGCCTCGCCGCCGGAGAGGGTGCCGGCGGCCCGGTTGAGCGAGAGGTAGTCGA
The DNA here is from genome assembly GCF_044768205.1 of Streptomyces sp. NPDC101160. NCBI lineage: Bacteria > Bacillati > Actinomycetota > Actinomycetes > Kitasatosporales > Streptomycetaceae > Streptomyces > Streptomyces sp. NPDC101160. The sequence continues at coordinate 150,855 of NZ_JBIWPJ010000009.1, forward strand.
GGCCGACGTCGACGAGGAAGCGCAGCCGCTCGTTGACCTCCTTGAGGACCCGCTCGGCGATCTTCTTGTCGCGGGCGTTCAGGGTGAGCCGGCCGAGGAACTCGGCGCAGTCGCTGATCGACATCGCCGAGACCTCGGCGATGGACTTCTCCATCACCGTGACGGCGAGGACGATCGGCTTGAGCCGGGTGCCCTCACAGGTGGGGCAGGGCACCTCGCGCATGTACCCCTCGAAGCGCTCGCGGCTGGAGTCGCTCTCGGCCTCGCTGTGCCGCCGCTTCACGAAGGAGACGGCGCCCTCGAAGGCGGGGGTGGTGTACGCCCGCTCGCGGCCGTACCGGTTGCGGTAGCGCACCTCGACCTGGGTCTTGTGGCCGTACATCAGGGCCTTCTTGGCGCGCTGCGGCAGCCCGGCGTACGGGATGTCGGTGCGGAAGCCCAGGGCCTGGGAGAGGCCGCCGATGAGCCGGCCGAAGTACTCCTTGGTGTGGCCGTGCGACCAGGGGTGGATGGCGCCCTCGTCGAGCGACTTCTCCTCGTCGGGGACGACCAGCTCGGGGTCGACCTCCATGCGGGTGCCGATGCCGGTGCAGTCCGGGCAGGCGCCGAAGGGCGAGTTGAAGGAGAAGGAGCGCGGCTCCAGCTCCTCGAAGGACAGGTCGTCGTACGGGCAGTAGAGGTGCTCCGAGTACATCCGCTCGCGCTCGGGGTCGTCCTCGGCGAGGTCGACGAAGTCGAGCACGACCATGCCGCCGGAGAGGCCGAGCGCGGTCTCCACGGAGTCGGTGAGCCGGCGCTTGGCGCTGTCCTTCACGGTGAGGCGGTCGACGACCACCTCGATGGTGTGCTTCTCCTGCTTCTTGAGCGTCGGCGGCTCGCTGAGCTGGATCGTCTGCCCGTCGACCCGGGCCCGGCTGTAGCCCTTGGTCTGGAGGTCGGCGAAGAGGTCGACGAACTCGCCCTTGCGCTCGCGGACCAGCGGCGAGAGCACCTGGAAGCGGCTGCCCTCGGGCAGCTCCAGGACCTTGTCGACGATGGCCTGCGGCGACTGGCGGGAGATCGGCCGGCGGCACTCGGGACAGTGCGGCTTGCCGATGCGGGCGAAGAGCAGCCGGAGGTAGTCGTAGACCTCGGTGATCGTGCCGACCGTCGAGCGCGGGTTGCGCGAGGTCGACTTCTGGTCGATGGAGACGGCGGGCGACAGACCTTCGATGAAGTCGACGTCCGGCTTGTCCATCTGGCCGAGGAACTGACGGGCGTAGGAGGAGAGCGACTCGACGTACCGGCGCTGCCCCTCGGCGAAGATCGTGTCGAACGCGAGGGAGGACTTGCCCGACCCGGACAGCCCGGTGAAGACGATGAGCGAGTCACGGGGGAGGTCGAGCGAGACGTTCTTGAGGTTGTGCTCGCGAGCGCCACGGACGATGAGACGGTCGGCCACGCCGGTCCGCACCTTTCTTGAGAGAGCGGATGTGCCTGAAGACCCAACAACCAAGGATGCCGGATGCTTCCATCGAGCCTATAGCACGCACATTCGATTTCTGGCCGCCCGCCACCTTCTTCACCCGAACGAGTGGCCGCGCCCCGGCCTTCGCCCAGGTCGGAGCCCCGGGGCCCTGGCCGGACCGGCCCGGAAACCCCTAGGGTCGGCGCCATGATCGACCATGTGCATGACCTCGCCTCCGTGCGCGAGGCGACCGACCGGCTCATCGCCGCCGTCTCCTCCTGGGACAACGCGGCTCTCGCCGAGCCGTCACGGCTTCCGGGCTGGACCCGTGGCCATGTCCTGGCCCACGTCGCCCGCAACGCCGACGCCCTCGTGAACGTCCTCCAGGGCCTGCCGATGTACAAGGACGGCGCCACCCGCGACGCCGACATCGAACGCGACGCCACCCGGCCGCTCGACGTCCAGATCGCCGACCTGCGCGCCACCGCCGACCGCTTCCAGGCCGTGGGCGAGGAGCCCGCGGACTGGAACCGTACCGTCGAGCTGCGCAACGGCGTCACCGACAGTGCCTCCCGGGTCCCGTTCCGGCGCTGGGTCGAGGTGGCTCTGCACCACGTCGACCTGGGCGCCGGCTACGAGCTCGAGGACCTGCCGGAGGAGTTCCTGCTCCGGGAGATCGACTTCCTCGCCGACCGCTGGTCCGGCCGCCCGGACGTGCCCCCGGTGACCCTGCGCTCCGCCGACGGCCGGGACCTCGGTACCACGGGCGGCACCGAGGGCGACCCGGTCACCGTCGAGGGCTCGCTCGGCGAGCTGCTGGGCTGGCTGGCCGGACGCGGCGACCGGGGTGCGGGCCTGGTCACGAAGGGCGGCCCGCTGCCCGAGCTCCCGCCGCTGTGACCGCAGTTGCCGCTCCGCCTGTCAGTGGCCGGGGCTAGGCTGAGCCCATGACGTACAGCGGAGCGGTGAAGGTCGGCGGACCGGCGGACGTGCACGAGCTGCCCGACCTGATGATCTCGAAGGTCGCGGTCGGCCCGATGGACAACAACGCGTATCTGCTGCGCTGCCGGGCGACCGGCGAGCAGCTCCTCATCGACGCGGCCAACGAGCCCCGGACCCTGCTCAACCTGATCGGTGACGACGGCATCAAGGCCGTCGTCACCACCCACCAGCACGGCGACCACTGGCAGGCCCTGGCGGAGGTCGTCGAGGCCACCGGCGCCACGACGTACGCGGGTGCGTACGACGCCGAGGGCATCCCCGTCCCGACCGACGTCCGCGTCGAGGACGGCGACACGATCAAGGTCGGCCGGGTCGAGCTGACCGCCCGCCGCCTGGTCGGACACACCCCCGGCTCGATCGCCCTGATCTACGACGACCCGCACGGCCACGCGCACGTGTTCACCGGCGACTGCCTCTTCCCCGGCGGCGTCGGAAACACCTGGAAGGACCCCGAGGCCTTCGCGAGCCTCATCCACGACGTGGAGACCAAGCTCTTCGACGCCCTCCCCGACGAGACCTGGGTCTACCCCGGCCACGGCGGCGACACCACCCTGGGCGCCGAGCGCCCGCACCTGGCGGAGTGGCGCGAGCGCGGCTGGTGACGCCCATGCGTGCATGACGACAGTGCGCGGGTGGTGACCCTCGGGTCACTCCCGCGCGCCCCCGTAACCGCGACGGCGCGCGGGTAGTTGGCGCCACATGCACGCCAGTCACTCTCCGTCGCCACCCGCCGCCCGCCGGTCGCCCTCCATGGGGCGGCTCGCAGCGGCCTCGCTCGTCGGCACGGCCATCGAGTTCTTCGACTTCTTCGTCTACGGCACGGCCGCCGCGCTTGTCCTCGGCCCGCTCTTCTTCCCGTCCTTCTCCCCGGTCGCCGGTACCCTCGCCGCCTTCGGCACCTTCGCGGTGGGCTTCGTGTCCCGGCCGCTCGGCTCGGTCGTCTTCGGCCATGTCGGCGACCGCCACGGCCGGCGCCCGGTCCTGTTCGCCTCGCTGCTGCTGACCGGCTGCGCCACGGTCGCGGTCGGCTGCGTTCCCACGTACGGGTCGATCGGCGTCGCCGCCCCCGTGCTGCTGCTCGTCCTGCGCTTCCTCCAGGGCCTCGGCCTCGGCGGGGAGTGGGGCGGCGCGGTGCTGCTGACCGCCGAGCACGCTCCGGCGGGGCGGCGGGCGCTGTGGGCGAGCTTCCCGCAGATCGGCCCGCCGGTCGGCTTCCTCCTCGCGAACGGCGTGATGCTGGCGCTGACCGCCGGCCTGAGCGACGCGGAGTTCCGCGCCTGGGGCTGGCGGGTGCCGTTCTGGGCGGCCGGGCTGCTCGCCGCCGCAGGGCTGCTGCTGCGCTCCTCGCTCGCGGAGAGCCCGCAGTTCGAGGCGCTGGCCGCGGAGGGCCGCCGCGCGAACGCGCCGCTCACCGAGGTGGTCCGCGGGCACTGGCGGCTCGTGCTGCTCACCGCAGGCGCGCTGGCCGTCGGCTACGCCGTCTTCTACACGGTCTCCACCTGGGCCCTCGCCTACGGCACGGAACGCCTCGGCGTCTCCAGCGCGGTGATGCTCGGGTGCGCGATGGGGGCGGTGGCCGTCTCGGGCGCGATGACCCCGTTCGTGGCGCTCCTCGGCGACCGCTTCGGGCGCCGGAGCCTCTGCCTGGCGGGCTGCGGGGCCTCGGCGCTGTGGATGTTCCCGATGGTGGCCCTCCTCCACACCGGCCGCCCGCTGCTGATGTTCCTCGGCTTCCTCGGTTCGCTGCTGGCGTTCACCGCGATGTTCGCGGTGGTCGCCGCGTACCTCCCGGAGCTCTACGAGCCCCGGGTGCGCTGCACGGGCGCGGCCGTCGGTTACAACCTGGCCGGCGTCCTCGGCGGCGCGCTCACCCCGATCGTCGCGACGGCGGTCTCGGAGGGCCGCTCGGGCCCGCCGTGGGGCGTGGCCGCGTATCTGACGGTGGTGGCGCTGGCGAGCCTGGGCTGCTTCGCGCTGCTCCCGGAGACGCTGCCGCTCCGGGCGGCCGTACGGGAGCCGGAACCGGAGCCCGTATAAGCACGGCAAGGGGGCCGGTGCGGGCGGTGGTGTACCGCTCGCAGCGGCCCCCTTCGGGTCGTACGGGTCGTACGGGTCAGGCCGTGACGGTGTCCTTCTCGGCCTCGTCCGCCTCGCGCCTCGCCTGCTTCTTCGAAGCGATGAGGCTGGTGATCGTGGTGACGATCAGGACGCCGCAGATGACGGCGAGCGAGAACGGGACCGAGATCTCGGGGACGTGGACGCCCGACTCGTGCAGGGCGTGCAGCACCAGCTTCACGCCGATGAAGCCGAGGATCACCGACAGGCCGTAGCTGAGGTGGACCAGCTTCTTGAGCAGGCCGCCGATCAGGAAGTACAGCTGGCGCAGACCCATGAGGGCGAAGGCGTTGGCGGTGAAGACGATGTACGGGTCCTGGGTGAGGCCGAAGATCGCCGGGATGGAGTCGAGGGCGAACAGCACGTCGGTGGTGCCGATCGCCAGCATGACGACCATCAGCGGGGTCAGCACCCGCTTGCCGTTGGCGCGGATGAAGAGCTTGGTGCCGTGGTAGCGGTCGGCGACGCCGAACTTCTTCTCGATGGACTTGAGGAGACGGTTCTCCTCGAAGTCCTCTTCCTCCTCGTCGGAGCGGGCCTCCTTGATGAGCTTCCAGGCGGTGTAGATCAGGAAGGCGCCGAAGAGGTAGAAGACCCAGGAGAAGCTGGTGATGATCGCGGCGCCGGCGGCGATGAAGATCGCGCGGAGCACCAGGGCGATCAGCACGCCCACGAGCAGTACACGCTGCTGGAGGTGGGAGGGCACGGAGAACTTCGCCATGATCAGGACGAAGACGAAGAGGTTGTCGACACTGAGCGACTTCTCCGTGATGAATCCCGCGAAGAACTCGCCGGACGCCTGACTGTTGCCGAAGACCATCAGGCCGAGGCCGAACAGTGCGGCGAGGACGATCCAGACGACCGTCCAGATGCCGGCCTCCTTGACCGACACGTCGTGGGGCTTGCGCCCGATGAAGAAGTCGACCGAGATGAGGGCGGCCAGACCGAGGATGGTCAGCACCCACAGGGTCATCGAAACGTCCACTGCGCCTCCGGCGTCGTACGGCTCGCGTGGAGCCTGCTCGTTGCCGGAGGTCTCTTCCACCCGGGCCGGCCGATCGCCGCTGGCCACGGGCCGGCGCCCCGGGATCAGGTGTCCGACCTGTCCGTATTGACGGGTACGCCGCGCATGGGGAGTACTCCCCTCCGCAGGAAAGAGAGTACCGGAAGAACCAAGAGAAGGTAAAGAGAAGGGTAAAGTCGACCCAAAAGTGCAGGTCAGAGTCGTTCCGATCCCCATTGCCGACGTCCGTCGGCCACCTGGGCGAGCACCTGCCGGAGCACCCCGCTGCCCGCCGGGAAGACCGGCGGCTCGTACGTCCACGCGTGTCCGACCCACGGGTCGGCGAGGTGGTCGTCCGGCACCGGCGTGAGCCGTGTCAGCGAGCGCCACAGCGGGTCGAGCACCGGTCCGTACGGCGCGGCGTCCGCCCGGTCCGCGACCATCATCAGATGGGTGCCGACCGCCGGGCCCTCGTCGGCGAGATAGCGCAGCCGGTTGACCGCGCGGTCGTCGAAACCGTGCGGGAAGTCGTGCACGATCAGCAGCTCCTCCGCGGTGTCCAGACCGGGCGGCAGGTCCTCCGAGGCCTCGGCACGCAACGCCATCTGCAGCAGGTCGACCCGCTCGGTGAGCTGCGCCAGGACCGCCGAGACCCCGGCCGCGCCGGCCGCCGGCGGCCCCTCGATCACGCCCGCCTCGACGAGCGGGGCGAACGCGGCCGCGCCCGCTCCGGCCGCGTCGATCACCCGCACCCGGAAGCGGTGCGCCGGGTGCACGGCGAGCAGCCGGACGGCGTGCGCGACGGCGCACTCCAGGGCGGCCCGGCGCAGCTCGGCCTCGTCGAGCAGCGCGGCGGCCAGGGAGTCGCCGCGCCCCGAGTCCACCCAGAGCCCGCGGGCGAGCGGCAGCCGGGCCAGGAACGGGATGCGCAAGCCGGTCCGCTCGGGGAGGTGCAGATCGCCGAGACGGACGGCCATGGGCGCCTCCATGGGCACGCGGTACGCCTGCCAGACGGGGCTGTCCCAGCGGGCGTAGGCCGCCGGCAGCGCGGGCTCGACGACCTCGGACTCGGCGGTGAGCTGGGCCAGGTCGCGGTCCAGGGCCTCCCGGGCACGGGCGGTGAGCTCGTCGTGCTTCGCCCTGGCCTCGGCCCGCGCGGCGTCGCCGGCCCCGCCGATCCTCGCGTGCGGGTCGGACAGGGCCCGGTCGAGCTCCTGGTCGAGGCGGGACTCGGCGAACTGGCAGGCGCTGCGGTAGGCGGCGGTGGTGCGGGCGAGGTCCTCGAACATGCCCCACACCTGGTTGTAGAGCCGCTCGTCCATCGTCCAGCCGGTGGCGTCACCGGCGACCGGGGTCGGGTACGCGGTGGGCTCGGCGTCCTGCGGGGGCCGCGGGGGCGCCGCGGCGGGCCCGGGGGCCGGGCGGCGGCCGGGGTGGGTGTAGTCGATGGGGCCGGTGCTCGTGGGCGGCTGCGTGGCCGGGCCGGCACCGGAGGTGGGAGCGGGGCCGGAGGTGGGAGCGGGAGCCGGGGTGGGGGCCGGGGCCGACGTCGGGGTCGTGGTGGTCCGGCGTGCCCGGTCGGTCTCGGGGAGGCGCGGCGGCGGGGCGGCGACCGAGCGGGCGAGGCCCTGGGCGACGGCCTCCAGGACCGAGCCGGCCAGTTCCCCGGCGCGCGGGAGGCCCTGGTCGGCGAGGAGGGCGGCGAGCCCGCCCTCGTACCCCTGGCCGACGGCCCGGACCTTCCAGGCGCCCTGGCGGCGGTAGAGCTCGAGCGCGATCAGCGCGGACTCGCGGTCGAGGCCGGTGATCGTGTAGTCGGCGATGCCGGAGCCGTCGGGTGCGGTGACGGTGACGACGGGGGCGGCCGTGGCCCCGAAGTGGATGGGGCCGCCCGCGCCGACGGGCAGGGCGAGGAGGACGGAGACCCGGTGGACGGTGTCCCGGACGGCCTCCAGGTCGACCGCGAGCCGGTGCCGCTCCGCGGCCTGCCGGGGCACCTCGATCCCCGGCAGCGCGGCCGCCCCCGGGTGGGCGACGGCCTCGGGGCCGGCGATCCGGCCCTGCTCGTCGGCGAGGGTGGCCGCGGCGACGACCGGATGACCGGCCGAGACCCGGATCTCCAGGCGGGTGTGGGGCAGGGGGTGGTTCTGCCCCCGGACCAGCTCGGCGGTCATCTGTTCCGTCTCTCCGTATGCAGGTGTGCGCTGCGGCCGCTCGCCGGACCGCTGCTTACAGGACCGGGAAGATCGCCGGCATCAGGTCCTGGAAGGTGCGGCCGTTGGCCGGGTTGCCGATGGCCGTCATCTGCCAGCCGGAACCGGCGCGGTGCACCTTGGCCATGATCTGCGCCGTGTACGGGCCGCCGCCGTTGAGCGTGTAGCGGGCGAGCTCCTGGCCGTTGGTCTCGTCCACGAGGCGGCAGAACGCGTTCTGCACCTCCTGGAAGCTCTGTCCGGTGAAGGAGTTCACCGTGAAGACGATCTGGTCGATGTGGACCGGGACCCGCTGGAGGTCCACCAGGATCGCCTCGTCGTCGCCGCCCTGGCCGACGCCGCCCACCAGGTTGTCGCCGGTGTGGCGGACGGAGCCGTCGTCGCTGATCAGGTGACGGAAGAAGACCACGTCCACGGGCTGCTTGTCGGCGAAGAGGACGGCCGAGGCGTCCAGGTCGATCTCACGCGTGCGCGAGCCGAACAGGCCGCGGCGGGGCGCCGCCTGCCAGCCCAGGCCCATCCGCACGGAGGTGAGGCTGCCCCCGCCCTGCTTCTCCAGGCTGATGGCCTGTCCCTTGGTCATGTTGACCGTCACGCGCTGCCCCTCTCATCGGTGTGTTCAGCACCCTACGCAGCGGCACTGACAACCCGCCCGGACGGGCCCGGTTTTGTGTCGGTCTTGCAACACACCGGGCCGCGTCCCGCCCCCTGGAGCCCACCCTGGAATCCCCCTGGAGCGCCCGTCAGGTCAGTCCGGCCTCCTTCATCTGGCGCAGCTCCTTCTTCAGTTCGGACACCTCGTCGCGCAGCCGGGCGGCGACCTCGAACTGCAGCTCGGCGGCGGCGGCCCTCATGCGGTCGGTCATCTCCTCGATGATCCCGGCCAGTTCGGTCGCCGGGCGGTCGCCGAGCTCCATGGTCGCGCCCGCCTTGGCGCCCTTCCGCTTCGGCGCGTGCGCGGCGAGCGAGGGGACCGGCGCCTTGGCGCCCTTGCCGTCCTTCGACTTGCGGTAGCCCGTACCGAGCAGCTCCTCGGTGTCGATCTCCTCGCGCGCGATGGTCGCGACGATGTCGTTGATCTTCTTGCGCAGCGGCTGCGGGTCGATGCCGTTGGCCTTGTTGTAGGCGATCTGCTTCTCGCGGCGCCGGTTGGTCTCGTCGATGGCCTGCGCCATCGCGGGGGTGACCGTGTCGGCGTACATGTGGACCTGGCCGGAGACGTTACGGGCGGCGCGGCCGATGGTCTGGATGAGCGAGGTGCCGGAGCGCAGGAAGCCCTGCTTGTCGGCGTCGAGGATGGCGACCAGGGACACCTCGGGCAGGTCGAGGCCCTCGCGGAGCAGGTTGATGCCGACCAGGACGTCGTACTCGCCGGAGCGCAGCTCGCGCAGCAGCTCGATGCGGCGCAGGGTGTCGACGTCGCTGTGCAGATAGCGGACCTGGATGCCCAGTTCGAGGAAGTAGTCCGTGAGGTCCTCGGCCATCTTCTTGGTGAGCGTGGTGACGAGGACGCGCTCGTCGCGCTCGGTGCGCAGCCGGATCTCGTGCACCAGGTCGTCGATCTGGCCCTCGGTGGGCTTGACGACGACCTCGGGGTCGACGAGTCCGGTCGGGCGGATGATCTGCTCGACGAAGCCGTCCCCGCGGGACAGCTCGTAGGTGCCGGGGGTCGCGGACAGATAGACGGTCTGGCCGATCCGCTCCTGGAACTCCTCCCACTTCAGCGGGCGGTTGTCGAGCGCCGAGGGCAGCCGGAAGCCGTGGTCGACGAGGGTGCGCTTGCGGGAGGCGTCGCCCTCGTACATGGCGCCGATCTGCGGCACGGTGACGTGCGACTCGTCGATGACGAGCAGGAAGTCCTCGGGGAAGTAGTCGAGGAGGGTGTTGGGCGGGGAGCCCGGCTGCCGGCCGTCGAAGTGCATCGAGTAGTTCTCGATGCCGGAGCAGGAGCCGATCTGGCGCATCATCTCGATGTCGTAGGTGGTGCGCATGCGCAGCCGCTGGGCCTCCAGGAGCTTGCCCTGCTTCTCCAGCTCGGCGAGCCGCTGCTCCAGCTCGGCCTCGATGTCGTTGACGGCCCGCTCCATGCGCTCGGGTCCGGCGACGTAATGGCTGGCGGGGAAGACGTACAGCTGCTGGTCGTCGCTGATGACCTCGCCGGTGAGCGGGTGGAGGGTGGAGAGCGCCTCGATCTCGTCGCCGAACATCTCGATGCGGACGGCGAGCTCCTCGTACACCGGGAAGATCTCGATGGTGTCGCCGCGCACCCGGAAGGTGCCGCGGGCGAACGCCACGTCGTTGCGGGTGTACTGGATGTCGACGAAGCGGCGGAGCAGCTGGTCGCGGTCGATCTCGTCGCCGACCTTGAGGGAGACCATCCGGTCCACGTACTCCTGCGGCGTGCCGAGACCGTAGATGCAGGAGACGGAGGCGACCACGATCACGTCGCGCCGGGTCAGCAGCGAGTTGGTGGCGGAGTGGCGCAGCCGCTCGACCTCCTCGTTGATGGAGGAGTCCTTCTCGATGTAGGTGTCCGACTGCGGGACGTACGCCTCGGGCTGGTAGTAGTCGTAGTACGAGACGAAGTACTCGACCGCGTTGTTCGGCAGGAGCTCGCGGAACTCGTTGGCCAGCTGGGCGGCCAGCGTCTTGTTCGGCGCCATCACCAGGGTGGGGCGCTGGAGCTTCTCGATCATCCAGGCGGTCGTGGCCGACTTGCCCGTGCCGGTGGCGCCGAGCAGCACGACGTCCTTCTCGCCGGCGCGGATGCGCCGGTCGAGCTCGGCGATGGCCGTCGGCTGGTCGCCGCTGGGCTGGTAGGGGCTGACGACCTCGAAGGGCGCCACCGTACGTTCGATCTTGGAGACTGGCCGCATGCAACCACCGTACGACCCGGCACTGACAGCGGGCGTGTGATCGGCCCGGCGGGGGCCGGTGGCGGCCCGGCGGGGGCCGGTCGAGCGGTGGCGGCCGCTCGCTCACCAGTCCTGGGAGCGGTACGCGTCGCGGTGCACGGCCCGGCGGCCGCCACGGGCGGCGGGGCGGGCGGAGGACCAGTTGGCGGGCTCGCCGTAGGCGGCGACGCGGCGCGGGACGGACACGCCGGGCGCGCCGTGGCGGTAGCCGCCGCGGGCGGTGGGCCGCTGCCAGTCCGGCTCGCCCATGACGAGCAGCGGGTCGAACATCACCACGACGGCGGCAAGCAGCAGGAAGACGCCGGGGCCGACGAGCATGGGCAGCAGCAGCGAGGTGGCGCTGTCGCCGGTGCCCGTGGCGGGGGTGCCGTGCAGCTCGACATGGACCGCCGCCATGGCGGTGTAGTGCATGCCGCTGACCGCGAGCCCCATGACCAGGCTGGCGCCGAGGCTGGCCATGAAGCCGTGCACGGAGACGGCCGCCCAGAGGGCGGCGGTCGCGGCCACGACGGCGATGACCACGGAGAGGGCGACGGTGACGGTGTCGTACTGGATCTGCCCGTGCAGCCGCATCCCGGCCATGCCCAGGTAGTGCATGGTGGCGACGCCGAGGCCGGTGATGGTGCCGCCGGTGACCAGGGTCAGCGGGGTCGCGCCACGGTAGCCGACGATGAAGATGCCGATGCCGACCATGAGGATGGCGACGCCGAGGCTGGCGAAGGTGATCGGGCGGTCGTAGCTGATCGGGGCCTGCTGGACGGAGAAGCCCATCATGGCGATGAAGTGCATGGTCCAGATGCCGGTGCCGATGGAGGTGGCGCCGAGCGCCAGCCAGCCGGCCTTGAAGCTGTCGCGGTGGCGCAGCGATCTGGTGGTGCAGCGCAGTCCGAGCGCGCCGCCGAGGCAGGCCATGAGGAAGGCGGCCACCGGTGTGACCAGGCCGTAGCTGAATCCGTCGACCGTGCCCTGCATGAGCGTCCGTCCTCCACCCCTGGTGCAACGTCGTCCGAAAACAGTCGGTACCGCTGAGTAGTGCTACCGGATTATGGCGCCCGCCGGGGCCCTCCGGCCATGCAGTCCGGGAATTGCCCGCCCCCGGTGTCAGTGCCGGGCCGTATGGTGATCGGCATGGGACAGGAGAAGCCGGGGGCGGAGCGGCCGGTGGGGCGCGTGGAGTGGACGGTGGTGCCGAGCGGCATCGGTCCACTGCTGCTCGCCGCGACGGACCGGGGCCTCGTGAGCGTGAACTTCCATGCCGACGGGCGGGTGCTGGAGCGCGTCCTGGAGCGGCTCGCGGCCGCGCTCGGCGTGGAGCTGGTGCGGTGCGAGACGGGCCGGCTCGCCGAGCCGATACGGCAGATCCGGGCGTACTTCGACGGGACCCTGCAGAGCTTCGACGTCAAGCTCGACTGGTCGCTGGTGACCGGATTCAACCGCCAGGTGCTGCGCGAGCTGGCGGACGGCGTCCCGTACGGGACGGTGGTGGCGTACGGGGAGCTGGCCCGGCGCGTCGGGCAGCCGTCGGCCGCGCAGGCGGTCGGCGCGGCGATGGGATCCAATCCACTGCCTGTGGTGGTGCCGTGCCACCGGGTGGTGGAGAGCGACGGCGGGATCGGGGGCTTCGGCGGCGGTCTGGAGACCAAGCGGAAGCTGCTCGCCCTGGAGGGCGTGCTGCCGGAGCCGCTGTTCTGAGTCGCTGTTCTCGTCCGCTGTTCCCATCCGCTGTTCCGAGCCGCTTCGCCGCGCGGGCGTTCCCACACTGTGGGAACGCTGGCACTATGCGTAAGTGACCAACAGCTCCAGCGCCCCTGACGCCGTACTGTCGACCGCGATATCCGCACCCGCCACCGTCTCCCCCGAGCGGCTCCCGGCGCTGCGGCGCCGCATCCAGGCCGTGCTCATCGCCACCCAGATCCTCGGCGGACTCGGCATCGCGATCGGCGTCGCCCTCGCTGCCGTCCTCGCCAAGGAGGTCAGCGGTACGGAGGCGCTGTCGGGTCTCGCGTCGACGGCGACGGTGGCCGGGCCGGCCCTCCTCGCGATGCCGCTCGCCTCGCTGATGGGCCGGCGCGGCAGGCGCGCCGGACTCGTCCTCGCCTATCTGGTCGGCGCGCTCGGCGCCGGAGTCGCGGTGCTCGGCGCCGTCGTCGACAGCTTCCCCGTGCTCCTGCTGGGTCTCGTCGGCTTCGGTGCGGGCTCCTCGGCCAACCTCGCGGCGCGGTTCGCCGCCGCGGACCTCGCCGAGCCCGACCGCCGGGCCCGGGCCATCTCCACGGTCGTCTGGGCCACCACCATCGGCGCCGTCCTCGGCCCCAACGTCGCAGCCCCGGCCGGCGAGAGCGTGGCGGGTCTCGGCATCCCCGTCGCCGCCGGGCCCTTCGTCTGGGCGTCCGGCGTCTTCGTCTTCGCCGCGGCCATGGTGGCCCTGCTGCTGCGCCCCGACCCGCTGCTCACCGCCCGCGCCCTCGCCGGCCCGGAGGAGGCCGCGGCCGCCGACAGCCGTTCCCTCAAGGCCGGCCTGCGGGCCGTACGGGCGTCCTCGCGCGCCCGGCTCGCCCTGGTGACCGTCGCCGGCTCGCACACCGCGATGGTGTCGATCATGTCGATGACCCCGGTCGCGCTCAGCCACCACGGCGCGGACATCCGGATGATCGGCCTGGTGATCAGCGGCCACATCGCCGGCATGTACGCCTTCTCGCCCGTCATGGGCTGGCTCTCCGACCGGCTCGGCCGCCTCTCCGTCATCGGCCTCGCGGTCGCGCTGATCGCCGTGGCCGCGCTCCTCGCCGGCACCTCCGGCGCCAGCCACGGCCAGACCGCGCTCGGCCTCTTCGTCCTGGGCCTCGGCTGGTCCGCCGGCCTCGTCTCGGGCTCGGCACTCCTCACCGACTCCGTCCCGCAGGCCGCCCGGGCCGCCGTCCAGGGACTCTCCGACTTCATCATGAACACGTCGGCCGGACTCGGCGGCCTCGCCGCGGGCCTGATCGTCTCGCAGGCGGGCTACGGCTGGCTGAACCTGGTCGCGGCGTGCCTGCTGGTGCCGATGACGCTGCTCGCGGTGCGGAGGGGCGTGCGGCGGAGCTGAGGCGGGCGGGCTCGTGGATCCAACATCCGGGAGGTCGGATGTTGGATCCCTGATCCGGGTGCCTGGGTCCGGGATGGTGGATCCAACATCCCGGATCCGATATCCCGGAGAAGCGGCTCGACGGACGCTCAGAGGCTGATGTGGTACGCCTTCCGCAGCGTCTCGTGGACGGTCCAGGTGGTGCGGTCGCCCTCACGCAGCACGCACGCGTCACCCGGGCCTATCTCCAGCGTCTCGCCGCCCTCGACCTCGACCGTGGCGCGGCCGCTGACGACGACGAAGAGCTCGTTCGCCTCCGTGTCGGTGACGACGCCGGGGGTGATCTGCCAGATGCCACGGATCTGCTTGCCGTCGGCGGACTCCCACAGGACCTTGCCGCTCACCTCGGGGGTTCCGGAGACGATCTGGGCGGGGTCGAGGGGATCGGCCTCGAGGTCGGCGTCGGGGATGTGGACGGCGAAGGAGGGCTGCTCGTGAGTGGTCATGGGCGGTGACTGTAGCGGGGCGCGGAGGCTGTTCCACGGCGGGTACGGCATGGAACGGGGAGCTCCGTTTCACCTTCCCACCAGGGCACTTCACCTGCCCGGGAACGCGACGGAATCCGCAGCAGGGGTTTGCCGCGCGGCTAGGGCGGGAGTGGCGGGTCACTGACGCGCGAAGGACTCACGCGGCACCGATTCCGCAGCCGCCGGGCGCACACGCGCGCACCGGCGCATTCGGCGTCGCGGAGGGAAGCGGAGGGGCGTTCTCCGCTCCTGCGCGCTGAAAACCGCGCCCGGGCGGACGGCGCCCGCGAGAGTCGCCGCTGGTCGCACGCGGCGCCTTTGGTGGGCCCAATGATGCTCAACCGAGGGGCGCCATGCCCCCTGACACGCGAGCCCGCGAGCGTCACACTCCCCATCGAGCCACTCCCCCACGACTCCCCCCACTCCGGACAGGAGAGTGCGATGTCGGCCTCCCCCACCACCCTGCTCCGCGCCGCCGTGCTCACGGCGGCGGCCCTGCTGACCGCCGCCACGGCCGCCCCCACCGCCACAGCCACAGCCACAGCCACAGCCACCACCGTCCCCGCCTCCGGTCCCGCGCCGGGCGCCGCGTACAAGGCCGCCCATGACACCCTCGGGCCGCAGCGGCTCACCCCCGCCCAGCGCCGGCTGGCCGCCGCCAAGCAGGCCGAGGCGGCGAGAACGTACGAGAGCGCACGCACCCTGAGCGCGTCGGGCGTCCTCGCCGGATACAAGCTGTCCGGCGGCATCCACCAGTCGCAGCAGACCTCGTACTGGTGCGGCCCGGCCACCCTGGTCATCACCCAGTCCGCCCACGACGAGGTCGGCGGCCGCTCCCAGCAGGACGCGGCGACGCTGCTCAAGACCACCACCTCGGGCACCGCGTGGTACGGGATCGACATCAACGTGCCGAGCCCCACCGGCTACCCGATGGCGGACGCGCTCAACTACCGCCTGCCGGGCGCCGGCTACGTGCCCAACGCGCTGCCCTACACCCCGACGGCCACCGACAAGACCGCCTTCAAGCAGCACATCACCCACAACACGGACTACGACTACGCCATCGCGGGCAATGCCTGGGAGGTGCCGGGCGGGCCGCATCTCGTGGGTCACCCCAACATCGAGATCTTCCACTGGGTGACCATCGACGGCTACAACACCGACACGGCGGCCGGGGAGGTCAACTACCTGGATCCGGTCGGCGGGGTGAGCACCAGCGTCATCTCATGGGCGGGGTCGGTGCCGAAGTCCGCGCACATCTCCTCCGACACCCTCACCACCATCATGGGCGGCCGTGGCTACGTCTGGTAGATACCGCCGCTCCCTATGTGGCGTGGGCGCCCTGCTGCTGGGCCTGACCGGCGCCCTCGCCACCGGCTGTACGACGGACGGCACGCCCGCGCCCGTACGGACGACACCGCGGGGTGCCCGGCCGGCCTGCGAGGTGCCGCTGCCCGCCGCGTGGCGCGCGGCCTTCGCCGCGGGCACGTACCGGCCGCCGGCCGGATCGCGTCCGGTGCTCGCGGACGCGGGTCCGGGCTGGACCGCGCTCCAGCTCAGCGGCGCGGACGGGCGCCGGGCGGTCCTCGCCCGGGCGGGCGAGGCGGCTCCCCGTACCTTGCTGCGCTTCGCCGACCCGGTCGAACACCAGCTGCTCGCGGCCGACTTCGACGGGCGCCGGTGGGCCGCGTTCGTGGTCCTGGAGGGCCGGACGCTGGACAGCCCGTGGAGCCTGTACGGCTGGGACGCGGCCACCGGCCGGACGCGGCGCCTCGCCCACACCGGCCTGCCGGGCCCGCTCCCCCGCCCGGTCGTCCACGACGGCACCGTGGTGTGGGCGCAGGGCACCGGATCCGGCAAGGCAACGCTCTTCGCCGCGCCGGCGGGCGGAGGGCACGCGCGCGCGTGGCACACGGGAGTGCTCGACACGCCGTTCGCCGCGGGCGGGCTCGTGGTGTGGCGGGAGGCCGTGGGCGGCGGCACCCGCCCGGCGGCCGTCTCCGCGGCCGACGGGCGGCCGGCGGCGCTGCCCGGCCCGATCGCCGCGCTGCGCGACGTGCGCGCTCTCGCCTCCGACGGCGCCACCTGGGCGTGGGTGGCGGGCGAGAGCGCGCCCCGCCTGATGGTGTGGCGCGCGGGCGAGGCGCGGCCCGTGGCCGCCGTGACCGGCTCGCCCGCCGCGGACGGCATGGACCAGCTGCGGATCGCCGGACGCCTGGTCGTCTGGCGCACCCCGGAGACCTCGTACGCGCTCGACCCCGGCTCGGGTGCCTACACGGCGATCACGCCCGCGTACGGCTACGCCGCGGCCTCCGGGACCGGTCTGGCGCTCGCGTACAGCCTCGGGAACGCCAAGGCGGCCGACGCGCGGGCCGTGATCCAGGCGGTGGACGCGGCCCGGCTGTCCCGGCTGCCCGGCTGTGGCTGATGTTCGTCGGCGAGGTTTGCGGGACGGGCCGGTGCGCCAGACATCGGACATGTCCACACAGGTGTCCGAAGAGGTCCGGGAGGCGCTCCACGAGGGGCGTCCCGTGGTCGCGCTCGAGTCGACGATCATCGCCCACGGCCTGCCCCGGCCGCGCAACCTGGCCGTGGCGCACGAGCTGGAGGCCCTGGTGCGGGACGGCGGGGCGGTGCCGGCCACGATCGCGGTGATCGACGGCACGGCCCGGATCGGCCTCGACCAGGCGGCGCTGACCCGCATCGCGGAGGATCCGTCGGTGCGCAAGCTCGGCCACCGCGATCTGGCCCCGGCGCTCGCGACGGGGACGACGGGGGCGACGACTGTCTCGGCGACGGCCTGGCTCGCCGACTCGGCCGGCATACGGGTGTTCGCGACCGGCGGCCTCGGCGGAGTGCACCGGGAGTGGGCCGAGACGCAGGACGAGTCCGCGGACCTGCGGCTGCTCGCCCAGGTCGGGATCACGGTGGTGTGCGCGGGCGTGAAGTCGATCCTCGACGTGCCGGCGACTCTGCAGCGCCTGGAGACGCTGGGGGTGACGGTCGTCGGCTACCGCACGGACCGGTTCCCCGGCTTCTATCTGTCGTCATCCGGGGAGCCCGTGGACTGGACGGTACGGACCCCGCAGGGCGTGGCGCGGGTGATGCGTGCCCGGGACGAGCTGGGCGGGCCACGGGCGGCGCTGATCGTCGGCAACCCGGTCGCGGCAGATCAGCAGCTGGATCCGCAGCTGCACGATCGGGTGCTCGCGCAGGGGCTCGCGACGGCGCGCGAGAAGGGCGTCACGGGGCAGGCCGTGACCCCGTTCCTGCTGGACTACCTGATGGTGCACACGGAAGGGGCCTCCCTGGAGGCGAATCTGGCGGCGGTACGGGGCAATGTGTGGCTCGCGGCGCGGATCGCGGCCGCCTACCGCGAGCTGCCGTGACCGGGCCGGGCCTCGCGCCGGCAGGCGGGCCGGGCGCGCTCCTGGTCGTCGGTGACGTCGTCACGGACGTCGTCGCCCGGCACCGTACGCCGCTCGTGCCCGCGACCGACACGGCGGCGGAGATCCGGACGCTGCCGGGCGGTGCCGGGGCGAACGCCGCCTGCTGGGCGGCGCGTTCGGGCTGCGCCGACGTACGGATCCTGGCGCGGGTGGGTGCCGAGGCGCTGGCGTGGCATTCCGCGGAGCTGCGCCGGGCGGGCGTACGGCCGCTGCTGGTCCGGGATCCGGAGGCGTCCACGGCGGCGGTGATCGCGCTGGTGGGCCCGGACGCGGAGCGCACGTTCCTGACGGACAGCGGGGCGGCGCTGCGGCTCGCGCCGGACGACTGGGCGCCGGCACTGCTGGCCGGGGTCGCGCGGGTGCACCTGTCCGGGTATCTGTTCTTCGCCGCCGAGAGCCGGGAGACGGCGGGGCGGGTGCTGCGGGACGCGCGGGCGGCGGGCGTGCCGGTGAGCGTGGACCCGGCCTCGGCCGGCTTCCTGAAGGAGCTGGGTGCGGAGTCCTTCCTCGCGGCCGTGGACGGCGCGGAGTGCCTGCTGCCGAACGCGGACGAGGCGCGCCTCCTCACCGGCCGCACCGACCCGGCCGACGCGGCTGTGGTGCTCAGCCGCCGGTTCCCGCTGGTCGCGGTCACCCTGGGCGCCGAGGGCGCGGTCGTCGCGACGAACGGCCTCGTGACCGCCCGGGTCCCGGCCCCGAAGGCCCGTCCGGTGGACTCCACGGGAGCGGGCGACGCCTTCACCGGCGCCTTCCTGGCCGCTCGCCTCGCCGGGGCGGACCCGGCCGCGGCGGCCGCCTCGGGCTGCCGGGCCGGTGCCCTGGCGGTGAGCCGGGTGGGCGGACGGCCCGCTACTCCCTGAAGCCCGTCCAGGCGGGTCGGCGCGGGTCGTCGACGCGCACGACGGCGTCGGCTGTGTCGGCCGGGCCGACCTCCTGCTCGTAACGCACGAACGCGGGCAGCGTCCACGGCTGTTCGGTCCGACGGGCGAGCGCGCCAGGCGAAAGCCGCAGATGCACCTTCAGGTCGAACGGGAACCAGTGGCCGAGCAGGAACGGGCCGTGAACGACCAGCACCCCGCCCGACGGCAGCGGTACGGCAGGGCTGCGCGTGGCCCGGTCGCTGACCGGGTCCCACAGGTCGGGCAGCACCCGTCCGCTGCCACCCGGCTCCAGCGGACCGAACACCTCCCGCCACAGCGCCCCGGTGTCGAACCAGCCGCTGTAGTACGCGTCGGGGTCCTGCTTGCCGTACTCGAACCGCAGCGACGCCGGCCGCAGAAACCCGCCGGTGCCGACCACCAGCACGGACCGGCCGCGCAGCCGCAGCACCTCGGCGACCCGCTCCGCGAACTCCGCGCCCTGGGCGGCGGGGGCGCCGTCGATGCCGACCTTGAGCCAGTCGCTGCCGTCTCCGGGCTCGGCTCGGTCGACGCGGTCGGCGACGGTGTCGGCGAGCCGCTCCCAGGTGATCGCTTGGAATCGCATCCGTCCCATCCTGCCGCATGGATCCAGGACTCTGGAGATTGGAGATTGGAGATTGGAGGTTGGATGTTGGATCCAACCTCCACGGTCCTGGATCCAGGACATTGGATCCAGGATTTGACCTTGTCACTGACGGCAGGGTTCGACGATCGGCGCATGAGCGACAGCAAGCAGGAGCAGAAGAACAACCGCGTCGTCGTGGTCACCGGCGCCGGCACCGGGATCGGCCGCGCCACCGCGCGGGCCTTCGCGCGGCAGGGCGCCACCGTCCTCGCCGTGGGCCGCAGGCCGGAGCCGCTCGACGAGACGGCGACAGGGTTTCCGGGCATCCGGCCACACGTCGCGGACATCACCGCGCCCGGCGCCCCCGAGGAGATCGTGAGCGCGGCCGTGGACACGTACGGACGGCTCGACGTGCTGGTCAACAACGCGGGGATCGGCGGCGGCGGGCCGCTCGGCACCCTGGACCGCAGGGTGATCGACCCGCTCCTGGAGACGAACCTCGTCGCCCCGGTCCTGCTCACCCAGGCGGCCGTGCCGGCGCTGGAGGACGCCCGGGGCGTCGTCGTCAACGTCACGACCACGATCGGGCAGCGCGGCTGGCCGAACAGCTCCTTCTACCCGGCCACGAAGAGCGCCCTGGAGACGCTGACGCGCTGCTGGGCCGTGGAGCTCGCCCCGCGCGGCGTGCGGGTGGTGGCGGTCGCGCCCGGCGCGATCGAGACGCCGATCGCCGACCACATGGGGCTGGGCCCCGAGCAGCGGAAGGCCCTGCGGGAGTGGCAGCTGGCGCACATCCCGCTGGGCCGGATCGGCCGCCCGGAGGACGTGGCGTGGGCGATCGCCGCGCTGGCCGCTCCGGACGCCGCGTACCTGACGGGCACGGTGCTGCCGGTCGACGGGGGTGCGCTGGTCTCGTGATACGACTGCGCGGGGAGGTGGGGGCCTTGCGCATCGGTGAACTGGCCCGGAGGACCGGGGCGACGGCACGCGCCCTGCGCCATTACGAGCAGGCGGGGTTGATCTCCTCGCTGCGCGCGGCCAACGGGTACCGGGTGTACGACGAGAGCGCCGTGGTTCGCGTATCCAATATCCGGTATCTGCTCGGCGCGGGCCTGACGTTGGAGGACGTGGCGGCGTTCGCCGCGTGCCTCGACGGCGACATGCCCGCCACCGCTCCTTCCCCGCGCGGTCTCGCGATCGCCCGTGAACGGCTCGCGGTCCTCGACGCGCGGATCGCGGCGCAGACGGAGGCCAGGGAGCGGCTCGCCGCCGTCCTGGCCTCCCACGCGGTCGGCAGCGGATAGGCCACGCGGAGCACGACAGGCGCTGCACGACAGCTGCCGCGCAACAGGTACCACTGGACTCTCGCCGGGCGACACGCGCCGCACGACACGCGCTCAGGGGACGTGGATCTCGGTCGGCTCCTGGAGTTCGACGCGGCCCGACTCGACCGCCTCCGCGAGCGTCAGTTCGCCCGCCACCAGCGCCCGGCAGGTCGCCGCGTCCGTCCGCAGCCGTACCTCTGCGTCGGCCGCCGGCCCGTCCCCGTACGCCGCACCTCCGTACTCGCCCTGCCCGTCGCCCCCGGCCCGTACGTGGAACTCCCCCTCGTCCAGGGTGACCTGGACGACCTTGGCCCCGAGCCCCTCCAGCGCACCGAGCAGCGGGATCGCGAACCAGTGGGCGCGCACGGCGTCGGTCGGCCGGGGCTCGTCGAGGGCGGGCGCGCCCCAGGCGGCGAGGGCGCGCAGCACCGGGAGCAGTTCGCGGCCACGGTCGGTGAGCTCGTACACGTACGCCGAGGCGGGGGGCGGCAGCCGACGGCGGGTGACGAGTTCGGCGCTCTCCATGTCCTTGAGCCGGCCGGCGAGCATGTCGGTGCTGACGCCGGGGAGGTCGGCGTGCAGATCGGTGTAACGGCGCGGTCCGGCGAGGAGTTCACGGACGATCAGCAGCGTCCAGCGGTCACCGACGGCGTCGAGGGCGCGGGCTGCGGCGCAGTACTGGTCGTAGCTTCGGCGGCGGGTCTGCCGCGGCGGACGTGACGGTGCTGACTGAGCGGGCATGCGACGCAGTCTAGACATGTTGTTGGACTTTCCAAGCTCGAACTTGGTAAAACCAAGCATCAACACTTCTGGGGAGGTCGGCACATGGAGTTCCGGCAGTCGAGCAAGCTCAGCGAGGTCTGCTACGAGATCCGCGGCCCGGTCATCGAGCACGCCAACGCCCTGGAGGAGGCGGGCCACAGCGTGCTCCGCCTCAACACCGGCAACCCCGCGCTCTTCGGCTTCGAGGCGCCGGAGGAGATCGTCCAGGACATGATCCGGATGCTCCCGCGGGCCCACGGTTACACCGACTCCCGCGGCATCCTCTCCGCCCGCCGCGCCGTGGCCCAGCGCTACCAGTCGATGGGGCTGCCGGACGTCGACGTCGACGACATCTACCTCGGCAACGGCGTCTCGGAACTGATCTCCATGGCCACCCAGGCCCTCCTGGAGGACGGCGACGAAGTCCTGATCCCGGCCCCCGACTACCCGCTGTGGACCGCCGTGGTGACGCTCGCCGGCGGCAAGCCCGTGCACTACCTGTGCGACGAGTCGGCCGACTGGTACCCCGACCTCGACGACATGGCGGCGAAGATCACCGACCGGACCCGAGCCGTCGTCGTCATCAACCCCAACAACCCCACAGGCGCCGTCTATCCGAAGGAGATCGTCGAGGGCATCCTCGACCTCGCCCGCCGCCACAACCTGATGGTCTTCGCCGACGAGATCTACGACCAGATCGTCTACGACGACGCCGTCCACTACCCGGCCGCCTCCCTCGCCCCCGACCTGGTCGTGCTCACCTTCGGCGGCCTGTCCAAGACCTACCGGGTGGCCGGATTCCGCTCCGGCTGGCTCGTCGTCACCGGCCCCAAGGAGCACGCCAAGAGCTATCTGGAGGGCCTGGGCATGCTGGCCTCCATGCGGCTGTGCCCCAACGCGCCCGCGCAGTACGCCATCCAGGCCGCGCTCGGCGGCCGGCAGTCCATCCACGAGCTCACCGCCCCTGGCGGCCGGCTGCGCGAGCAGCGCGACCGGGCCTGGGAGAAGCTCAACGAGATCCCCGGCGTCTCCTGCGTCAAGCCTAAGGGCGCGCTCTACGCCTTCCCGCGCCTCGATCCGGCGGTGTACCCGATCCACGACGACGAGAAGTTCGTCCTCGACCTGCTGCTGCGCGAGAAGATCCAGGTCGTGCAGGGCACCGGCTTCAACTGGCCGCGCCCGGACCACTTCCGCATCCTCACGCTGCCGTACGTGGACGACCTGGACGCCGCGATCAGCCGCATCGGCCGATTCCTCGGCGGATACCGGCAGTAGCCGCCTGCGCCCGGGGTTTCGGGGGAAGTTCCGTTTTCCTGCGATGATCTGACGGTTCATCGCAGGAGAGAGGAGCGGATCCGTCATGGATGCGGCGCTGATAGCCGTCGTCGGGACCCTGCTGGGCGTGGTCGCCACGCACTGGTTCCAGGGCCGGGCCACCGAGCGCACCGCCGCGCTCGCCAGGACCGAGCAGTTGCGGCAGGAGCGGATCGCGACCTACAGCGCCTTCGCGGGCGCGGTCGTGGACTACCGGCAGAGCCAGAACGACCGCTGGTTCAAGGCTCACCTCCAGCCGGGCTCGGAGGAGGCGGAGCAGTCCCGGTACGCCTCGTACCGGCAGCGCACCACCGCCCGGCAGGCGCTCTTCCGGGTGCAGCTCGTCTGCGACGACCCGCGCGTCCGACAGCTCGCCGAGGCCGCGTTCGAGGTCACCCACTGCATGCACGAGGCCGCCGACGACGCCGAGCGCACGCGGCGCTCGGACGAGGCGAAGGAGGCCCTCGCCCTGTTCGTGGCGGCGGCCGCGCCGGGCGTGCGCTGAGCGCGAACCGGCTCACGCACCCGGCGTGAGCGGCGCGTACCGGGCCCGCTCCGGGGCATCGGGCACCTCTCGTACGGGTAGAACACCGTCGTGGATCTCGTCGCCCCCGTCGTGGTCGAACCGCTCAGACGGCGCCGCTGCTCGGAGTGCCACCAGGGGCCGCTGGAGCGGATGATCGTCGAGTTCAACGCGCCCGTCTGTCTGGACTGCGCCGACCTCGGTCATCTCGTCTTCCTGCGCCGCGGCGACACGGCCCTGACCCGCCGGGCGCGCGAGGGCAGTTCGCTGTGGGCGGTGGTGGTACGGCACAACCGCCGGCGCACCCGGTACGAGCGCCAGGGCCTGCTCGTCGAGGAGCCGGCGCTGGTCCGGGCGGAGGCGGCGTGCCTCGCGGACGCCGAGGCACGGGCGCGGCGCCGGGCCAGGGACGCGGCGCGGCGGGCCGGGCGGGACGCGGAGATCACCGCGACCCTGGAGGCGGAGATCCGGCGTCTCTTCCCGGGCTGCCCGGCCGACCGGGCGGCGGAGATCGCCGCCCACGCCTCGGCCAGGGGCAGCGGGCGGGTGGGGCGCACGGCCGCCGGCCGGGCCCTCGACCCGGGCGCGGTCACGGCGGCGGTGCGGGCCGCCGTACGGCATGTCGACACCGAATACGACACCCTGCTCATGGCCGGGGTGCCACGGCACCAGGCCCGGGCGAGAATCGCGCCCGCCATCGAGGCGGTCATCCGGGCCTGGCGTGCGGGCTGAGGGGCGCGGCGACGCGGCGCCCTGAGCTCAGCCCTTGGTTCGCCCCGCGAGCCGTACGACGCGTGACGGTTCGGTACGGCTCGGTACGGCCGGGTACGGCTAGGTAGAGCCGGGTACAGCGGTCACGTCCGGCGCGTCAGTGGTGCGGGCCTCGGTTCAGCCCTGGTCGGCCGACGCGCGACGGGCCCTGCGGTACAGCAGCGCGCCGCCGAGGAGCAGCGCGGCGCTCGCCGGGGCGGCGAAGCCGAGGGAGTCCGCGCCGGTGCTGGCGAGCGAGACGTGCTCGGACTGCGGGGCCGGGCGGTGCTGGCCGGTGCTGTGGGCGGGCGGCACGTGGTGGGCCGGGGTCGGCGGGTGCGGGGTCGGGGTCTCGGGGTGCTCGCACTCCTCCTGGGACTCGTTGACCGAGGTGTTGCCGGTGGCGGGGTTGCCGATGCCGACGACGTTGACCGAGTTGCCGCTGAGGTTGACGGGGAGGTCGATCGGCAGCTGGAGGCCGTTGCCGGAGAGCACGCCCGGGGAGCCCACGGCGTGGCTCTCGGCGGTGGCGCCGCCGCCGTTGGACACGCCACCGCCGTGGGACCCGCCGCCGTGCGCACCGCTGTCGGAGGAGCCGGAGCGCGGGGTGCCCGGCAGGTCCTTGTGGGCCGGGCCGCTGTCCTCGGAGCCGTAACCCTCGGACCCCGCGGAGCGGTTGGCACAGCTGTTGCCGGCCGCGGGGTTGAGCAGCCCGACCACGTTGACGGTGTTCCCGCAGGCGTTCACGGGGACATGCACCGGCAGCTGAACAGCGTTGCCGGAGCCGACCCCCGGCGAGCCGACGGCGGCACCCTGCGCCGTGGAGTCGGCGTGGGCGGCGCCCGCCGAGAGCGCCAGCGCGCCACCGGTGACCAACAGTGTGGCCAGACCACTTCGGCGAATCTGCCTCATGGCTTCCTGCCTTCCGGATGTCTTCACGGGCACTCGCCCGCACCCGAGACAACGCCATCCGCGAGGTGCCCGGATCCGAAGCCCGGCGGGTTTCACTCCATCGAGGGAGTGTGAACCGGGCGGATCATGTCCCGACGTCGGGTGTTCGCGGTGGGTTACGGTGACACGCACGTGACCGGAGAGGGTCCGGAGGGGGCGTGGTGACCGTGGGGCGGGAGTGGCTGCGGGTGCCGGTGGGCCGGGACGCGGCGCGCTGGCGGACCCGGGAGCCCGCGCGTACGGTCCTGTTCGTCGTCCACAACGTCACCTCGGCCACCCGGCTGCTCGACGTGCTGCCGCTCTTCGACGACGCCCTCGACGTGCAGACCCTCGCGACCTGCACGGGTTCCTCGCCGTTCCTGGCCGGGGTGCCGGAGCTGCTCGACCGGGCGGGGCTGCCGGTGGTGCCGTGGGAACAGGCGAAGGAACTGGCCGCGGGCGGCGCCGTCGACCTCGCGATCAGCGCGAGCTACGGCGGGGAACTCCAGGCCTTTCAGGGGAAGTTGGCCATCCTCTCACACGGTGCCGGATACAATAAGAGGCTGGCGACACCGGACACCGGACACCGGACACCGGACACCGGGCTCGGGGCGTGGGGCGGGAACGGCGGTGCGCCCGTCTTCGGCATGGACCCGGAGTGGCTGCTCCACGAGGGCAAGCCGCTCGCCGCGGCGACCGTGCTCTCCCACCCCGAACAGCTCGACCGGCTGCGGCGCGCCTGCCCCGAGGCCGCCGAGACCGCCGTCCTCGCCGGTGATCCCTGCTTCGACCGGATGCTCGGGCTCCGTCACCGGCGCCCTGCGCTGCGACGCGCGTTCGGGGCCGGTGACGGGCGCCGGCTCGTCGTCCTGAACTCCACCTGGGGCCGCGCCTCCCTGGCCGGATCGGACGCCTTCCCCACTCTCCTGCGGGAGTTGACGGAGACGCTGCCGATGGACGAATACCGGCTGTGCGCCGTGCTGCACCCCAACATCTGGTACGGGCACGGGCCCGGCCAGATCCGCGCCTGGCTGCGCCGGGCCGCCGGCTCCGGGGTCCTCCTCGTCGACCCGGTCGAGCACTGGCGGCAGGCGGTCGCGGCGGCCGACTGCGTCATCGGCGACCACGGCTCCGTCACCTACTACGCGGCGGCGCTCGGTCTGCCGGTGCTGCTCGGGGCCTTCCCGCAGGACGAGCTCGACCCCGCGTCGCCCGTCGCCGCGCTCGGCCGGGCCGCTCCGGCGCTGCGTCCGGGGGTGCCGTTGCGGGCGCAGCTCGACGCGGTGATCGACGGCCATGTGCCCGGGCGGTACGACGGGTTCGCGGCGGCGGCCACCTCGGACCCGGGTGCGTCGGCGGCGCTGCTGCGGACGCTTTTCCACACCGTCCTCGGCCTGCCCGAGCCCGTACGTCCGGCCCGGCTGCCGTCGCTGCCGGTACCGGTACAGGTCGTCCCGGCCCCGGCCCCCGCCCCAGCCCCCGCCCCGGCAGGGACGGAGACCCCGCAGGTCGGCGTGCCGGTCCGGGTCCTCACCACGGTCCGCGACTCCCCCGGCGGTCCGCCCGAGGTGGCGGTCACCCGCTATGCCGATCCGGTCGCGGAGCCCGAGATCCCCACGGCGGACGACGCGCACACGGTCGTCGACGACGGCACCGCCGACGCGGGGCGGCTCGCGCTCGCGGACGTCGTCACCGACGGCGGCCGGACCGGCGACGCTCCCGGCCCGCGCGCCGCGGAGCTCCTGGCCCAGCGCCCGTACGCCGCGCTCGCCGCCGTCGCGACGGGCCCGGGTCGCTGTCTGGTCCGCGACCGGGACGGCACGGTCCTCGAACTGGCCGCGCTCCCCCGCCCGGACGGCTTCGCCGATCCGTGCGACCCGTTCGCGTACGCCTCGGCCGTCCACGCCTGGCGCGCGAGCGGCCGACCGCTCTCGGCACTCGTCGCCGCCGGTGTCCTCGTCGTGGCGACGGGCTCGGTGCGCCACCGGGTCGCGGTACGGGCCGCCGTGCCGGGCGGCGACGGCTAGCCGAGGGCCTCCCGCTCGGCGCGAAGGGCTGCCGCCTGGGGCGCGCCGAGGCGTTCGTACCGCTCGATCGCCTCGGTCAGGAAGCTCCGGCGCTCCGCCACGCTCGCCGCGGCCCTGGCGCGCAGCGCCGCGAGGGCCGCCTCCTGGACCGGGACCCGCTCGCGGGCCATCCGCCCGGCCGCGTCGGCGAGGAGGCCGGCGGCGCGCTCGCGGTCGCCGGTGGCGAGGGCCGCCTCGCCGAGGCTGGTGAGGACGCGGGCCTCGTTGTACGGGTCGGGCAGTGCGGCCATCAGCTCCCGGGCCCGCTCCAGGGTGGCGACGGCGTCCGCGTGCCGGCCCTGGCCCGAGAGCGCGCGGCCCAGGTGGTGAGCGAGCAGGGCCTGGGCCCGGGGGTCGTCGGTGAGGGTCCTGGCGGTGCGGAAGGAGTCGGCGGCCTCGTCGTGGCGGCCCTGGGCGAGCCGTACCAGGCCGATGGATTCCACCGCTGTCGCCTCTCCCGTACGGAAGGCGGCGCGCCGGTCGGCCTCGGCGGCGGCGGTGAACGCCGCCTCGGCCTCGTCGTACCGGCCGAGACCGTGGAGGGCGAAGCCGAGCTGGGTGTGCATGCGGCCCTCGGCGCCGGGCGGCGCGGGGCAGCGGGTGACGGCCGCGATGCCGAGGCGGTGGGTGGCCAGCCACTCCTCGTGGAAGCCCTGCCGGAAGAACAGGCTCCAGAGCGCCTCGCACAACTGCCAGGTGAGGTCGTCGAGTCCGTACGCGTCGGCGGTGCGCACGGCCTCGACGAGGTTCTCGCGCTCGGCGAGCTGCCAGTCGGTCGCGGCGGCGGGCGTGGTGGGGACCTCGGGGCCGTGCGGCAGGTGCGCGTAGACGGGACCGAGGCGCCAGCGGCCGGGCATGACGCGGGCGTCCGCGGCGGCGGCCGCGGCCAGGTGGTGGCGCAGGAGCCGCCCGACCGCCGCGGCGCACCGGCCCGGTCCGTCGGTTTCGAGCGCGCGGCGCTCGGCGTGGGCGCGCAGCAGGTCGTGGTAGCGGTAGCGGCCCGACTCGTACTCCTCCACGAGGTGGAGCGAGGCCAGCTCTTCGAGCAGCGCGGCGGCCCGCTCCACCGGGACCTCCGCGAGCGCGGCGGCCGCCGGGGCGGTGAGTCCGGCCCAGGGGCGCAACCCGCCGAGCCGGTAGAGGCGGGCGGCGTCGGACGTGAGGTCCTCGTACGAGGTGTCGGCGGTGGCGGTGACGGGGTCGCGTCCCTCGGGGCCGTCGCGGCCGGGGTCGTCCGCCGCGGACGTGGCCATGTCGCGCTCCAGCTGCTGCCAGGTGAGATGGGTGCGTACGGCGAGGCGCTCGCCGGCCATGCAGAGGGCGAGCGGGAGTCCGCCGCAGCGCCGGGCGACGGCCTGCGCGCCGGTGTGGGCGTGAGAGGCGTCGCGGCCGGACAGCCGGGTGAGGAGGAGGGCGGAGTCGGCGGGCCCGAGCGGGGCGAGGGCGAGGCGGTGGGCGCCGACCTCGCGGGTGAGGCCGTCGAGCCGGCGGCGGCTGGTGACCAGGGTGAGCGAACCGGGACCGGTGGGCAGCAGCGGGAGCACCTGGGCGGCCGAGTGGGCGTTGTCGAGCACGGTGAGCAGGCGGCGGTCCGCGGTGAGCGTGCGGAACCAGTCGATCTGCTCCTGCTCGTCGGCCGGCACGTACTGCGGGGCGACTCCGAGCGCCCGCAGGAAGCGGGCCAGGACCGTGGAGGGCGTGGCGGCCGTGGCGGTGGCGTCGCCGCGCAGGTCGGCATGGAGCTGGCCGCCGTCGAAGCGGCCGCGGAGGCGGGCCGCGAAGTGGAGCGCGGTGGCGGACTTGCCGATGCCGCCGGTGCCGGTGAGCACGACCACCCGGGGCGCCGGGTCGTCGTCGGCGCCGTCCAGCAGGGCGGTGAGCCGGTCGAGTTCGTCGCGGCGGTCGGTGAAGTGGCGGGTCGGCGGTGGGAGTAACCCGGGCGGCGGGCTGCCCGGGACGATCGCCGGGACGACGGCCTCCACGGTGAGCGTGTCGATCCGCCCGGCCTGGACGACGGTCCCGTGGACCGTGCCGCCGACGTCGTTGCGCACGACGGGGTCGGGGGTCATGGGCGGGAGCGGTCCTGGCCGCCGATCCGAAGGTTCTGGATGGTGTGGGACTGGATCACGGAGCCGTGCTGCACTCCTCCGCTGATGACGTTGGTGACGGTGGCGGCCGGCTCGGCCGGACTGCGCTCGTCGCCGGCCAACTCGTCCAGGATCTCCTGGAGTTCCCGTGCCGACTCGGGATCGGCCAGCAGGCTGCGCCGCATCCGCGCCCGCCACTCGACATGCGCCTCGGTCCGGGCCTCGGTCGCCGTCTCCTCGTCGCCGGTCCGCTCGGCGCGGATCAGTTCGTCGCGCGCGGCCTCGAGTTCGGCGCCGACCGCCTCCTCGTCGGCTCCGGAGCGCGCGGCGAAAAACGCCGCGATCCGGGTGCGGGCCCGCTCCCAGCCGTCGCTCACCATGTGCTGTACGAGGGCGGTCGCCCCCGTCGTCGCCAGTGCCACCAACTCGGCTTCCACCAGGCCCCCTTCGAAGCGTCGTGCGTCCCTGTCCAGCCTATCGGTCACCTGCCGAGCAGGTCGGTGATCACCCCCACCGGGTCGGCGTCCGGGGTGCCGCGCGGCCACCAGTCCTCGCGGTCGGCGTCCGACTCGTACCCGTACCAGAGTCCGTCGCGGCCGAGGCGGAGCTGGAGGGTGCGGGTGGACAGCCGGTTGCGCCAGGGGCGGAAGGCGGGGAGGTCGGCGGCGAGCAGGGCGGGTCTGGCCCGGTCGAAGGGGCCGGCGGGCGGGTCCCAGGGCTCTTCCAGCACGGCGAGTCCGGCGGGGCCGCCCTGGCGCCAGGCGGCGACGGCTCGGGCGAGGTCGGTGGGGGTGCGGTCGAGGGCGTAGGCGAGGTCGCGGTAGAGGGCGCGGGTGGAGGCGGTGAGTCCGGAGCCGGGGTGCGCGGCGGCCAGCCGTACCGCGTCCTGCCAGGGGGTGAGGGCGGCGACGGGGTCGTGTCCGGTGGTGAGGAAGGCATGGGCGCGGGCGGCGGCCTCGGTGGCGAGGAGGTCGAGGGCGAGCGGGTCGGGCGCGTCGGGATCGGCCGGGAAGACGGCGGGGCGGCCGGGCTGCGCGGGGGCGGGCAGCGGCGGCGGCAGGGGCGGGAGGGTGTGGCCGGTGGTGGGGGCGAGCACGGTGCGGGCCGGGAGACTGGGCAGGGCGGGGCCGGCCGTGCCGGTCCCGGTGCGCTCGGCGGCGGCGCGGGCGGCGTTGCGGCGGGTGAGGGCGGCGAGGAGTTCCTGTTCGCCGCGGCCGCGCATCAGGAAGAGGACGAACGGGTCCTCGTCGAGGAGGCGGGCGGACTGGTAGCAGAGGGCGGCGGCGTGTTTGCAGGGGTAGCCGTCGTCGGGGCAGGAGCAGTCGGGGACGAGGTCGCCGGGGGCGGGCAGGAGTCCGGTGACGGCTTCCAGGGCGTGCGGGACGTCCTTGTCGAGCAGGGCGGCGATGTGCTCGGGCCGGGCGGCGGCCTCGTCGAGGAACCGCTCCCAGTCGTCGTCGCCGAGGGTCCGCAGCCGGATCTCGGTGCGGTACGGGCGGGGGCGGCTGCCGTGGACGTAGGCGACGACGCGGCCGGGGGTGACGGTGATGGCGTCGACGTGGCCGCGCTGGGCGTACGCCTTGCCGCGGGCGAGCCGGGCCGGGTCGAGGGCGGTGTCCTCCAGGGCGTCGACCCAGGCGTTGCCCCACCAGGTGGCGGCGAAGCGTCCGTCGGGTGCGCTGTGCGGGGGGAGCTGGGGGAAGGTGCGGCGCCGGTCGTCGTGGCGGGGCAGGGCGCCGGCCCGGGGGCCGGGGCGGCCGGGGAGGCGGGGCGTCATGCGGGCCTCCTCAGGGACACCAGGTCGGCCAGTTCGCGGTCGGTGAGCTCGGTGAGGGCGGCTTCGCCGGAGCCGAGGACGGCGTCGGCGAGGGCCCGCTTGGCGCGGAGCATCTCGGCGATGCTGTCCTCCACCGTGCCTTCGGCGATCAGCCGGTGGACCTGGACGGGCTGGGTCTGGCCGATGCGGTAGGCACGGTCGGTGGCCTGTTCCTCGACGGCCGGGTTCCACCAGCGGTCGTAGTGGACGACATGGCCGGCCCGGGTGAGGTTGAGGCCGGTGCCCGCGGCTTTCAGGGAGAGCAGGAAGACGGGGACCTCGCCGTTCTGGAAGCGGTCGACCATCCGTTCGCGCTCGGCGACGGGCGTGCCGCCGTGGAGCAGCTGGGCGGGGATGCCCCGACCGGCGAGGTGGTCGGCGAGGAGCCGGGCCATCGACACGTACTGCGTGAAGACGAGGACGGAGCCGTCCTCGGCCAGGATCGTGTCGAGCAGCTCGTCGAGGAGCGCGAGCTTGCCGGAGCGGCCGGCGAGCCGCGGGGTGCGGTGTCCGGTCGCGGCCGCCCGGGTGCCCGGCGGGGTCTGCGCGGTCGGCTCCTTGAGGTACTGGGCGGGGTGGTTGCAGATCTGCTTGAGTGAGGTGAGCAGCTTCATGATCAGTCCGCGTCGGGCGATGCCCTCGGCGCCCTCGATCTGTGCCATCGTCTCGCGCACCACCGCCTCGTAGAGGGACGCCTGCTCGCGGGTGAGCGGGACGGGGTGGTCGGACTCGGTCTTGGGCGGCAGCTCGGGGACGATGCCCGGGTCGGACTTGCGGCGGCGCAGCAGGAACGGCCGGACCAGGCGGGCGAGGCGCTCGACCGCCTCCTCGTTGTCGAGCTCCTCGCTGTTCTCGACGGCGCGGGCGTGCCGGGCGCGGAACGCCTTCAGGGGGCCGAGGAGGCCGGGGGTGGTCCAGTCGAGGAGCGCCCACAGCTCGGAGAGGTTGTTCTCCACGGGGGTGCCGGTGAGTGCGACCCGGGCGGGGGCGGGGAGGGTGCGCAGTGCCTTGGCGGTCGCCGAGAAGGGGTTCTTGACGTGCTGGGCCTCGTCGGCGACGACCATGCCCCACTGCTGCTCGGCGAGCCGGGGCGCGCTGGTGCGCAGGGTGCCGTAGGTGGTGAGGACGAAGCCGCCGTCGAGTCCTTCGAGGGTGCGGCCGGTGCCGTGGAAGCGGCGGACGGGGACGCCGGGCGCGAAGCGCTGGATCTCGCGCTGCCAGTTGCCGAGGAGCGACGCCGGGCAGACGACGAGGGTGGGGTGGCGGTGGGCGCGGCGCAGGTGGAGGGCGATGAGGGTGACGGTCTTGCCGAGGCCCATGTCGTCGGCGAGGCAGCCGCCGAGTCCGAGGGAGGTCATGAGGTCGAGCCAGGCGAGGCCGCGCAGCTGGTAGTCGCGCAGGGTGGCGTCGAGTCCGGGCGGCGGCGGGATGTCCTCGGGGCCGGCGAGGAGGCGGTCCCGCAGGATGGCGAGGGCGCCGACGGGGACGGCGGGGACGGTCTCGCCGTCGATGTCTGCGGTGCCGGTGAGGGCGACGGCGAGCGCGTCGGCCGGTTGCAGGAGTCCGAGTTCACGCTTGCGGGCCTTGCGGACGAGGTCGGGGTCGACCACCACCCACTGGTCGCGCAGGCGCACCACGGGGCGGTGGGCCTCGGCGAGTGCGTCCATCTCGCGGGTGGTGAGCGGATCGCCGTCGAGGGCGAGCTGCCAGTTGAAGCGGAGCAGTTCGGCGCTGTCGAGGAAGCCGGTGCCGTCGGTCGCGGAGCCGGGTGCGGTGCGGGCGGGGCGCACGACGGCGGAGGCGGTCAGCGAGCGGACGAGGTCGCGGGGCCAGTGGACGACGACCCCGGCGTCGGCGAGCCGGGCGGCGGCGGGGCCGAGCAGCTCGTACAGCTCGTCCTCGGAGAGCGCGAGGACGTCGGGCACCTCCCGTTCGAGCAGGCGGCCGAGGGGTGGCCAGACGCGGGCGGCGCGGCGCAGGGCGAGGACGGCGTCGATCCGGGCGCGAGGCCCGAAGTGTTCGTCGCCTTCGCCGGCCCAGAGGGCGGCGGCGTCGATGACGAGGGTGGGGTCGGCGAGGCTGTGCACCTGGAGGAGGGCGGCAGCGGCCTGCCGCCGCTCGACGCCGCCGCCGTCCGCGGTCTCGGCGCCGGCCTCGTCGGCCGCCGGGTCGGAGGTGTCGAAGAGCTCGTACGCCGAAAGGTCGAGGCGCAGCGAGACGCGCACCCCGGCGTCCATGCCGGCGGCGGCCTCGGCTGCCCAGGCACGCGCGCGGGGCAGATGGCGGGGCTCGCGGGCGGCGAAGGGCGCGCCGACGGCGTGCGGCGCGGCGGGGGTGCGGGGCAGGGTGTCGGCGACGGCGTCGAGGAAGGCGCGCACCAGCGCCTCGGGCTCGGGCAGCCGCAGTGGGCCGTGGCCGGGCACGGGCGTGGCGTGGGCCTCGTACGGCATGGCGGCGGCGATCGCCCGCAGATGGGCGATGTCGTCGGCGTCGAGCGGTCCGGCCCGCCAGGCGTCGTGGTCGTCGGCGGTGAGGCCGGGAAGGAGCCGGGCGCGGGCGATCAGATGGAGCGCGTGCAGGGCCGCGGCGCCCCAGCAGGCGGCGGCGGGGTGCGCTGCCGGATGCCGGCGGGCGGCGACCAGGGCGGGCAGGGCGTCGGCGACGGGCAGCATCACGGCGGGCACGGTCCGGCCGCGTACTCCCGTGCCGTGGCGCCGTACGACGGTCAGCTCGCCGCGCTCGGCGGAGCCGGGGATCTCCTCCGCGCCGCCCTCCGTCGGCCGGCCGTCGATCCCGGAAGGCCGTACGGGCCAGGCGCCGGGCAGCGGTCCGCCGTCGGGGGCCCAGAAGGCGACCCGGCCCTCGCGGGGCAGGTCGGCGGGCAGGAAGACGGCCGCGAGGCCGCACAGGGCGCTCCAGGTGTGGGTCACGGCGCTGCTCACCTCCCGATCCGCGACGGATTCCGACTGGATCTCCGACCTTACGGGTGAGGTCTGACAATGCCGCTCTGCGGCTGTTCCCCCGGGCGGCCCAGCACTACGTGACAGGCCGTGCGGGAGGGGGAAGCGTGGCGGGCAACAGGCTTCCCGCCCGTGTCCGCCATGCCCTGCCCGACCCGACAGACGAGGATTCCGCCATGTTCGTTCACCGGCGTCTCACCATCGCCACCGGGGCCGCCCTGCTCTCGCTCGCCGTCACGGGCTGCTCCGGGCTCGGCCGCAGCATGGTGGGCACGGTCTCGTACGAGACCGGGCGCGGGCTCGGGGTGAGGGTGACCAGCCCTTCCGTGAAGGGCTGCCACCGGCTGGCACCGGCGGGCGCGACGAAGGTGGAGAACTCGACGCTGGTGGACATGAGGCTCTACCGGACCCGTAACTGCGACGCCCCCCACAACACCTACCTGCCCAGCAACAGCGGCGACGAGATCGCCCCGGGCACGCTGCCCTGGCGCAGCTACAGCGTCATCCACTGACCTCCCGCGCCCGCCGCGGACGGGCCAGCGCCCAGGTGCCGTCGTCGGTCAGATAGCGGTCGACGGCGAGCCCGGCCTCGGCGAGATGGCCCTCAAACGCCTCGCGCGTCAGCGGCCGGGACAGGAAGGTCTGGGTCCAGCGCGCGTCCGGGAAGACGTACTCGGCGTGGACCGAGTTCACACCGTCGCCGACCGGCTGCGCCGACACGATCCGTACGGTGTATCCGCCCGGGTCGCGGCGCTCGCGCGGCACGTCCAGGTGCCAGTCGGCGCCCTCGCGCTGGATCAGGACGCGGCCGTCGTCCTTCACATGGCGCCGGCAGGTCTCCAGGAGGGCCTGCCGGGTCCGGTGGTCGGCGGTGTGCACGAGGAACGAACCGAGCACGACCGCGTCGAACCTGCGCGGCAGGTCCAGCGTCTCGATGGGGCTGCGCACCGTCTCGACGCCCGGGGCGCGCTCGCCGACCACGGCCAGCATCTCCGCCGACTCGTCCACGGCGGTCACGGCGAAGCCGCGTGCGGCGAGGGGCACGGTCACCCGGCCCGCGCCGCTGCCCAGTTCGAGGAGCGCGGCGCCGGCCGGCACGGCGGCCGCGATGACGTCGGGTTCGGTGCCGACCGACAGCCGCCGGTACAGCTCGACGGCGCAGCCGTCGGGGGTGATCGGCCCGGGCCCGGTGCCCTCGTGGCCGGCACGCATGGGGTCGCTGCCGCCGCCGCTGTCTCCGACTTCGCTCATGCCTCTGACATCCTCTCGCCGGGCCTCGTGGGCCTTTTCGGATGGTGCGTCGCGGGTAGAAGCTGGATGTGCCTCGGGGGATCCTTGACCCGGGAGAGTCGATCTCATGCGTACCGGCAGTGAACCGGCGACCGCGCGCAGTGCGCTGCGGATGCGCTTCTGGCTGAGCCTGTGGGGCGTGCTGTGGGCGGCGTTCGGCGCGACCGTCTTCTCGCTGGTGGAGCGGCCGGGCTGGGCGGCGGCGTGCGCGGTGCTGTTCGTGGTGGCCGCGGTGGACCTGGTCGTGGTGACGCGCCACCTCCGGCAGGGCCCGCACTGGCAGCCGGGGCGCGACATCCCTCCGTACGAACCGGATCACGGCGGCCGGGGACGCCGGCCGGGTACGGGACCGGGCCCCCGGCCGTGATCACGGCCCGCGAGCGCCGGGGCTACTCCCCCTGCGCCCCGGGGCCGGCCGGTCCGAAGCGGGCCGCTTCGAGGTACTCCGGCTTCGGGTCGAGCGCGGCGGCGAGCCGGAAGTGGCGGGTGGCCTGGTCCTCGCGGCCGGAGCGCTCATAGGTGCGGGCGAGCGCGAAGTGGGCGAACGCGTTGTCCGGCTCGCGCTCCAGGACCAGCTCGAACTCGAGCTGCGCGGGACGCAGTTGCGCGGCGGCGAAGAAGGCGCGGGCGCGCAGCAGCCGGGCCGCGGTGTTCTCGGGGTGGGCGGCGATCACCGAGTCGAGCAGCTTGACCGCGCCTCTCGGATCCCGCGCGGCGAGCAGCTGCTCGGCGGCGCGGAAGTCGATGACGTGGGTCTCGGGGTTCCTCTCGGGCACGGCGGCTTCCTTCCCTCGCTCCGGCAGTTCAACCGCGGGCACGGCGACCGCATTCCGCGGAGCAGTCCCCTGGTGGGGTATTTCCTCGCGGGCCCGCCCTATCCCGCTCGCGAGGGCTCGCGCAGCGCGCCGAGCCCGCCGGCTCCGCTAGGAGTCGCCGGCGGCGCGCTGTCGGAGCTCCTCCCACACCTTGCGCACCTGGGGCTCCAGCGCCTCCAGGGGGCCGTCGTTGTCGATCAGGAGGTCGGCGACGGCGCGGCGCTGGGCGCGGGTGGCCTGGGCGGCCATCCGGGCCCGGGCCTCGTCCTCGGTCATGCCGCGCAGCCGGACCAGGCGGTCCAGCTGGGTCTCCGGGGCGGCGTCCACGACGACGACCAGGTCGTAGAGGGGCGCGAGGCCGTTCTCGGTGAGCAGGGGCACGTCGTGGACGACGACGTCGTCGGGGCCGGCCTGGCCCTCCAGCTCGGCGGAGCGGGCGCCGACGAGCGGATGGACGATGGCGTTGAGTGCGGCGAGTCGCTCGGGGTCCGCGAAGACGATCGAGCCGAGCCTCGGCCGGTCGAGGGTGCCCTCGGGGGTGAGGATCTCCGGACCGAACTCCTCGACGACGGCCGCGAGCCCGGGCGTGCCGGGCTCCACGACCTCGCGGGCGATCCGGTCGGCGTCGATGAGGACCGCTCCGTACGAGACGAGCAGCCGGGACACTTCGCTCTTGCCGGCGCCGATTCCGCCGGTCAGGCCCACCTTCAGCATGAGCGGCAGCTTAGATCCCGCTGCCGGGCGGCTAGGCGTCGCCCTCCCGTTCCGCGAGGAAGCGCTCGAACTCGCGGCCCAGCTCGTCCGCGGAGGGCAGGTCGACGGGCTCGGCGACCAGGTTGCCGCGGGTCTCGGCGCCGGCCATGGCGTCGTACTGGTGCTCGAGGCCCTGGACGAGCGTCGTCAGCTCCTCGTCGCCCTCGCCGATCTGGCGCTCGATCTCGGTCTGGGTGCGCCGGGCCTCCGTACGCAGGGCGTGGGCGACGCCGGGCAGGACCAGACCGGTGGCCGCGGTGACGGCCTCCAGGGCGGTCAGGGCGGCGTCCGGGTACGGGGAGCGGGCCACGTAGTGCGGGACGTGGGCGGCGACACCGAGGGTGTCGAACCCGGCCTCGGTGAGACGGAACTCGATGAGGGACTCGGCGCTGCCGGGCACCTGGGCCTCGTCGAAGGGGCTGCGGTGGCCGGGCATGAGGTCCGTGCGGCTGCCGTGCGGCGTGAGGCCGACCGGGCGGGTGTGCGGGACGCCCATCGGGATGCCGTGGAAGTTGACGGCGAGGCGGACGCCGAGACGCTCGACGATCTGGCCGACGGCGGCGGCGAACCGCTCCCACTCGACGTCGGGCTCGGGCCCGGAGAGCAGCAGGAAGGGGGCGCCGGTGGCGTCCTGGACCAGGCGGACCTCGATCGAGGGGGTCTCGTACGCGGTCCAGCGGTCGCGGCGGAAGGTCAGCAGGGGGC
Source organism: Streptomyces sp. NPDC101160 (assembly GCF_044768205.1). Taxonomy (NCBI): domain Bacteria; kingdom Bacillati; phylum Actinomycetota; class Actinomycetes; order Kitasatosporales; family Streptomycetaceae; genus Streptomyces; species Streptomyces sp. NPDC101160. The sequence goes on from NZ_JBIWPJ010000009.1 coordinate 188,171, forward strand.
GGCGGGCCCGGTAGTCCACGAGGCGGTCGTGGTCGAAGCGGGCCACCAGCTGGTGAGGGAGGGTGTCGAGCAGCCCGTCGACGATCTGCTCGCCGGTCTCACCTGCGTCGATGTACCCGTCGAAGTGGTAGAGCATGACCAGTCCGGCCGACTCCTGCGCCAGGGCCATGTCCACGACGGCCAGGCCCTTCTGGTCCCATTCGTACAAATCCTGGGGATCAAGCACGATTTCCGCTCCTCCTCGCGTTCTTCAGCGACAACACCGCCTGACGCACCGCCATTCCCCGCGCACGGGATTTCCGTCCGCCCCTGTCGCGCCGTGGCCGGGACAAACGCACGAGGCCCGCCTCCCCGAAGGGAGACGGGCCTCGACGCTAGCTACTGGAGCTCAGCGGTGAGCCGTTTCAGCTCTGGCCGCCGGCCAGCTTCTCGCGCAGGGCGGCAAGCGCCTCGTCCGACGCCAGGGCGCCGGCGGTGTCGTCCGACTCCGAGGAGTACGAGCCACCGGTCGGCGCGGCGGCCGGAGCGGCGGCGCCACCCTCGGCAGCGGCGGCCTCGTCGGCCTCGCGGGACTTGATGACCTGCTGCTGGTGCTGCTCGAAGCGCTGCTGCGCCTCGGCGTACTGGCGCTCCCACTCCTCGCGCTGCTTCTCGTAGCCCTCGAGCCAGTCGTTGGTCTCGGGGTCGAAGCCCTCGGGGTAGATGTAGTTGCCCTGGTCGTCGTAGGACGCGGCCATGCCGTACAGGGTCGGGTCGAACTCGACCGACGCCGGGTCGGCACCGAAGGACTCGTTGGCCTGCTTCAGGGACAGCGAGATCCGGCGACGCTCGAGGTCGATGTCGATGACCTTGACGAAGATCTCGTCGTTGACCTGGACGACCTGCTCCGGGATCTCCACGTGGCGCTCGGCCAGCTCGGAGATGTGGACCAGACCCTCGATGCCCTCGTCCACGCGGACGAACGCACCGAACGGAACCAGCTTGGTGACCTTACCCGGAACGACCTGGCCGATCTGGTGGGTACGGGCGAACTGCTGCCACGGGTCCTCCTGGGTCGCCTTCAGCGACAGGGAGACACGCTCGCGGTCCATGTCGACGTCGAGAACCTCGACGGTGACCTCCTGGCCGACCTCGACAACCTCGGACGGGTGGTCGATGTGCTTCCAGGACAGCTCGGAGACGTGAACCAGACCGTCGACGCCACCCAGGTCCACGAAGGCACCGAAGTTGACGATCGAGGACACGACGCCGGAGCGGACCTGACCCTTCTGGAGGGTCGTGAGGAAGGTCTGGCGGACCTCGGACTGGGTCTGCTCGAGCCAGGCGCGGCGGGACAGGACCACGTTGTTGCGGTTCTTGTCCAGCTCGATGATCTTCGCCTCGAGCTCCTTGCCCACGTAGGGCTGGAGGTCGCGGACGCGACGCATCTCGACCAGGGAGGCCGGGAGGAAGCCGCGGAGGCCGATGTCGAGGATGAGACCACCCTTGACGACCTCGATGACGGTACCGGTGACGATGCCGTCCTCTTCCTTGATCTTCTCGATGGTGCCCCAGGCACGCTCGTACTGGGCGCGCTTCTTCGAGAGGATCAGGCGGCCTTCCTTGTCCTCCTTCTGGAGAACCAGGGCCTCGATCTCGTCGCCGACCTTGACGACCTCGTTCGGGTCGACGTCGTGCTTGATCGAGAGCTCGCGGCTCGGGATGACACCTTCGGTCTTGTAACCGATGTCGAGCAGGACCTCGTCCCGGTCGACCTTCACGATGACGCCGTCGACGATGTCGCCGTCGTTGAAGTACTTGATCGTCTCGTCGATCGCGGCGAGGAAGGCTTCCTCGTTACCGATGTCGTTGACCGCAACCTGCGGGGTGGTGGCGGTGGTCTCGGTGCTGCTCGTCATGTGGGAAAGGGCTCCGGTACGGACATTGAAGTCGTAGGTACTGCTACGCCGAGAGCCCGTATCGCAGCTGAAGAAGCCGGACAGCCAAGGAAGCGCCTGTCCCGGGAAACCGGGGACGCCTCGAAAACCGAGGGGACATACAACAGATGCGAGCGCGGCCTGCTCCGTCTGAGGCGCGCAGGCCCGCAGCGCAACCTTTAGCATACGGGGGCGGCCGGACAGGGTCAATGCGCGAAGCGCACACCCGGGGCGGATCGCCGCATACCCGGCACAACTCGTGTCAGCCCAGGCCATCCTGGCCACGGGAAGCCGTGTCGTTCTACGCGCGCGGCTCTGAGCGCAAACTACATCGACGGGCGAGATGAACCAAGAGTACGGACACGAAGACGCTCCCGAGGAAGACGCGGAGGCCACCCGGCGTGACGCCGGGGACGCGGAGAGCAGCCGCGCGAGCCGGGGCTGGTGGGACCGGAACGCCGACGAGTACCAGACCGAGCACGGAGCCTTCCTGGGCGACGACCGGTTCGTCTGGGGCCCGGAGGGTCTCGACGAGGCGGATGCCGGGCTGCTCGGGCCGGTCGCGGCGCTGAAGGGCCTGGACATCCTGGAGATCGGCGCGGGCGCGGCGCAGTGCGCGCGCTGGCTGGCGGCGCAGGGCGCCCGGCCGGTGGCGCTCGACCTCTCGCACCGGCAGCTCCAGCACGCGCTGCGGATCGGCGGGGACGTGCCGCTGGTGGAGGCCGACGCGGGGGCGCTGCCGTTCCGCGACGGCTCCTTCGACATGGCGTGCTCGGCGTACGGCGCGGTGCCGTTCGTGGCCGATCCGGTAGGCGTCTTCCGCGAGGTGCACCGCGTGCTGCGGCCGGGCGGCCGGTGGGTGTTCTCGGTGACGCATCCGATCCGCTGGGCGTTCCCGGACGAGCCGGGGCCCGAGGGGCTGTCGGTCGCGGCCTCGTATTTCGACCGGACGCCGTACGTGGAGCAGGACGAGCGGGGGCGTGCGGTCTACGTCGAGCACCACCGGACGATCGGGGACCGGGTGCGGGACGTGGTGGCGGGCGGTTTCCGGCTGGTCGACCTGGTCGAGCCGGAGTGGCCGGCCTGGAACAGCCAGGAGTGGGGCGGCTGGTCCCCGCTGCGGGGGAACCTGATCCCGGGCACCGCGATCTTCGTCTGCGAGCGCGTCGACGGGTAGCGGCGGTACCGACCGGCAGGGATTAGTACGACTGATCGGCGGGCCTGTGGACAACGCGGCGCGACGGGTCGGCCCGGCGTACGAGACTTGCCGTGTGATCCGAAACGACGCACTCGACCGTCTTCCCGTCCGCCATGCCGTCCCCGAGCTGCTGACCGCGCTCGAGGAGCGCGGCACGGCGGTGCTGCACGCCCCGCCCGGGACCGGCAAGACCACGCTGGTCCCGCTGGCCCTCGCGGGTCTTATAGGAGACGGGCCGGCGCGCCGGGTGCTGGTCGCGGAGCCGCGCCGGATGGCGGTGCGGGCCGCGGCCCGGCGGATGGCGTGGCTGCTGGGCGAGGAGGTCGGCGGAGCCGTCGGCTTCTCCGTGCGCGGGGAACGGCGGGCCGGGCCCGCGACCCGGGTCGAGGTGGTGACCACGGGCGTGCTGCTCCAGCGGCTCCAGCGCGATCCGGAGCTGGCCGGCGTGGACGTGGTGCTGCTCGACGAGTGCCATGAGCGGCATCTGGACGCGGACACGGCGCTGGCGTTCCTCGTGGACGTGCGCGCGACCCTGCGGCCCGAGCTGAAGCTGATCGCCGCGTCGGCGACGAGCGACGCGAAGGCATGGGCGGATCTGCTGACGGTGCTGGACGGCACCGGCCCGGCGCCGGTCGTGCGGGCCGAGGGAAGGATCCACGGCTCGGCGATCCACTTCGCGCCGCCGCCGGCCGGGGTGCGGCCCGCGCACGGCACCTGGGTGGATCCCGCGCTGCTCCGCCATGTCGCCGCGACGGTCCGGGAGGCCCTGGAGCGGCACGAGGGCGACGTGCTCTGCTTCCTGCCCGGGACGGGCGAGATCGCCCGGACGGCGGGGCTGCTCGCCGATGTGGACGCCGAGGTGCTCCAGCTGCACGGGCGGGCGCCGGCGGCGGTGCAGGACGCGGTGCTGCGGGGCGCCGGGCCGGGCGCCCGGCGACGGGTGGTCCTGGCGACCTCGGTGGCGGAGTCGAGCCTGACCGTGCCGGGAGTACGGATCGTGGTGGACTCCGGGCTCGCCCGTGAGCCGCGGACGGATCATGCCCGGGGCCTGGGCTCGCTCGCCACGGTGCCGGTGTCAATGGCGGTCGCCACCCAGCGCACGGGCCGGGCGGGGCGCGAGGGCTTCGGAACGGTCTACCGCTGCTGGTCCGCGGCGGAGGACGCGCGGCAGGTGCGCTTCCCCTCCCCCGAGATCAAGGTCGCCGATCTGACCGACTTCGCGCTGCGCGTGGCCTGCTGGGGTGATCCGACGGCCTCGGGGCTCGCCCTCCTGGACGCGCCGCCGGCCGGGGCGATGGCGGCGGCCCGTGCGGTGCTCACGGCGGTGGGCGCCGTGGACGAGGACGGCCGGGCGACGGACCGTGGGGTACGGATGTCCCGGCTCGGCCTGCATCCGCGACTGGCCCGGGCACTGCTCGACGGCGCCGCCGACGTCGGGGTCCGGCGGGCGGCGGAGGTGGTGGCGCTGCTGAGCGAGGAGCCGCCCCGGGAGTACGGGGACGACCTGGCGGCGGCCTGGCGGGAGGCGCGCCGGGGCGGCGACGGGTACGCGGCGCGCTGGCGGGCGGAAGTACGGCGCCTGGAGCGCGCGGCCGGCACCGGACAAGGCGGGACCGGCGACGGGGAAGGCACGGCCGGGGCCAAGGCGGGCGGGGGCGGGGCCGGGCGGGCCGGCGGGGCTTCTGGGGGCTTGGGTGAGGACGCGGTGGCGGGGCTGGTGACGGCGCTCGCGTTTCCCGAGCGGGTGGCGCGGGCGCGGGAGCAGGGCGGCTATCTGATGGCGTCGGGGACGGGGGCGCGGCTCTCGGAGGGCTCGCGGCTCGGGTCCCCGGCGTGGCTCGCGGTCGCGGTGGCGGACCGGACGGCGCAGAGCGCGACCGCCCGGGTGCGGCTCGCGGCCGTGGTGGACGAGGAGGTGGCGCGGCGAGCGGCGGGGCATCTGCTGCGGGCGGGCGAGGAGGTCCACTGGGAGGACGGGGGCGTGGTGGCCCGGTCGGTGGAGCGGCTGGGGGCGGTGGAGCTGACGGTCCGTCCGCTGCGGGAGGCCGGTCCCGGCCTGGTGCGGGAGGCGCTGCTCGACGGCCTGCGCCGGGAGGGCACGGCGCTGCTGCGGTGGGGCCGGGAGGGGGCGGAGCTGCGGCAGCGACTGGCCTTTCTGCACCGGGAGCTCGGCGAGCCGTGGCCGGACGTGGCGGAGGAGGCGCTGCTGGCCCGGGCCGGGGAGTGGCTGGAGCCGGAGCTGTCCCGGGCGCGGCGGCGGGCGGATCTGGGCCGGATCGACGCCGGGGAGGGCCTGCGCCGGCTGCTGCCGTGGGCGTCGGGCGAGGCGGGGCGGCTCGACGAGCTGGCGCCGGAGCGGATCGAGGTGCCGAGCGGTTCGCGGATACGGGTGGACTACGGCGGGGAGCGGCCGGTGCTCGCGGTGAAGCTGCAGGAGATGTTCGGGCTCGCCGAGACGCCGCGGGTGGCGGGGGTGCCGGTCGTGGTGCATCTGCTCTCCCCCGCCGGGCGGCCGGCGGCGGTGACCTCGGATCTGGCCTCGTTCTGGCGGGACGGCTATCGCGGGGTGCGGGCGGAACTGCGGGGCCGCTATCCGAAGCACCCGTGGCCGGAGGACCCCTCGGTGGCGGAGGCCACCCGGCACACCAGCGCCCGGCTCAGACGGGAGCGGTGACCAGGGTCGGCTCGGGGTCGGCGTCCGGGGCCCGTCCGCCGCGGGAGCGGGCTTCGAGCCAGAGGGAGAGGGCGAGCAGGAGGAGGGCGAGGACGGTGAAGGTCCAGGGCAGATAGGAGACGAGCAGGAGCACCATGAGCCGGTTGGACTTGACCAGGTCGACGACGCTGGTGATGTAGTCCTCGCGCATCTTCACGTGGCCCGCGAAGACGGTGATCGTGTCCTGGCCCATCAGGGCGCGGGCGTTGCGGAGCTCCTCCTTGTGGATCTCCTCGCCGTTGACGGGGGCGCCGGTGACGGGGTCGACCCAGAACATGCGCTTGGTGCTGTACCAGCGGGTGAGGCCGGTCTTGGCGAGGACATCGGGGGTGATGCCCTTGACGGGCATCGTCTTGGGCATGGGGACCTCGGTCCAGGGGATGGTCTGCTCGAAGTAGTAGACGTCCAGGCCGCGGAAGGTGCGGGTGCCCTTGTAGTGGATGGGGGCCGAGGTGCGGGTCTGGGCGTCGAAGTACTGGTAGTCCCGCTTCTCGGTGAGGAAGGGCCACTTGAACTCGATGCCCTCGCGGCGGACCGGGTCGCCGTCGACCATCTCGCCGGTGGCGTGGACGGGGTCCTGGGTGTGGGCGTCGAAGATGTAGCGCTCGGGGATCTTGGAGACCATCTTGCCGTCGGGGCCGGTCACATAGGAGAGCGAGTCCCAGACGACGACGTCGCGGCCGGCGTCTCGCTCGATCTTCCTGGACTCCTCCACGTTGCCCTTGAGGGTCTGGATGATCGTGATCTTGTCGACCTTCTCGGACTTGAGGGTCGAGTAGTTGAGCAGGGTGGCGGGCTTCGCCTCCAGGACGGTCACCTGGTACTGGTTCGGCGGGATCTTCGCCAGGCGCGGGAAGGCGTACCAGCGCAGGGTGGGGGCCATGGCGGCGAAGAAGACGGCGAGGGCGAGGAGGACGAGGCTGGCTCGGCGGCGCACGGGTGCCCCCTACTTCCGGGGGCCGGGGTCGGCGGTCAGCAGGGGCTGGGGCGAGGTGGGCCCGTCGGGCGGCAGATCGACGAAGGAGACGAGCAGGATGAACAGGAGGACGGGGACGAGTCCGATGGCGGCGGCAGCTAGGGCGCGCAAGGTCGGCCTCCCGGTGCTCGATCTGATACATCGTCAGGACGGGGGCACCGTAGCAACGCGGCCGTGAGATGAGAACAGGTCGCACCCAGAACGCACTTCGGGCCAGGGCGCGCACAAGGCACCGCCCCCGTGTCCGGCGAAGACACGGGGGCGGCGAGCAGCGGCGTACGCCGGGCACCGGACGTCAGGCGTCGGACGTCAGGCGTCAGGCGTCGGGTCTCAGGCGCTGGGCTTGGTCTCCGGGGTACCCGTCGACGACGGCTCCGACGGCGTGGTCGACCCGGAGGGGGTCGGCGTGGGAGTCGGCGTCGTGGGGGTCGGGGTCGGCGTCGGATCGGGGGCCGGGGCGGTGACCTTGAGCTGGACGGTCAGCGTGCCGCCGCCGGGGGCGGTCAGCTTCAGCGTGAAGGTGCCGGCCTGGTCGCCCGCGAAGATCTCCGGGAGCTTCAGGACACCGTCGGCGCCCGTCTTCAGACCGGTGAGGGTGCGGACGGCGGTGCCGTCGGCGGCCTTGAAGAAGGGGCCGTCGGTGGCGGGCTTCGGGTCGTCCGCCGAGGTGACGAAGGTGGCGGTGACGGCGACACCGGAGGCGATCGCGCCGCCGTCGGTGGCCTTGACCCGCACCTCGTCGGCGAACGAGCCGCCGGTGGTGGCCGTCAGGTCCTTCTCGTCGAGGCGGGCGAGGGCGTCGGCGCGGCGCTCGGTGACGGTCGCCTTGAACGAGAGGGCGTTCAGGCTGCGGCCGACGACGGTGGCGCTGATGGTGAAGTCACCGGTTCGCTCCCCGGCCTTGAGGTTCGGGGCGACGGCCTTGCCGCTGCTGCCGGTGACGGCGGTGATCTCGCGGACGCCGCCGAGGGCGAAGCGGGTGTCGGTGCCGTCGCCGATCCGGAAGCGGACCTTGACGCCGGCCACCGGCTTGCCCGCGGTGTCGAGCGCCAGGACGGCCGGGCGGGTGGTGAAGGTGGTGCCCGCGGTGGCGTCGAGGGAGCCGGAGGAGGCGTTCTTGAGCCGTACCACCGTGAGCGCCGGGTCGGTCTTCGGCGGCGTGGGCGGCTTCGGGGTGACGGGCTTCGACGGCTTCGGCTTCGGAGCGGGCGGCGTGACCGGAGGCGTCGGGACGGTACGGCCGGGCGTGCCGCCCCGGCCCAGGTCGTCGCTGCGGTGGACGGGGAGGACGCCGGTGCCGTCGGGCACCTGGTGCGAACCGCGCTTGTAGTACTCGAACCAGGAGAGCACCGTGTTCAGGTACTCGGTCGAGTGGTTGTAGCTGAGGACGGCCTGGTCCAGGTCGGCCTTGAGCGCGAGGTTGCGGTCGTTCGCGCACAGGTAGAGGCCGGCGGCCTGGGCCGCGTCGTAGATGTTGCTCGGGTCCTTCTTCCCGTCGCCGTTGGCGTCCTGACCCCAGGTGGCCCAGGTCGACGGGATGAACTGCATCGGGCCGATCGCCCGGTCGTGGACCCGGTCGCCGTCGTAGGCGCCGTTGTCGGTGTCCGAGATGTTGGCGAAACCGACGCCGTTGAGGACGGGGCCGAGGATCGGCGAGAGGGTGGTGCCGTTGGCGTCGACCCTGCCGCCGCGGGCCTGCCCGGACTCGACCTTGCCGATGCCGGCGAGGAGCTGCCAGGGCAGGTTGCAGCCCGGGTCGGTGGAACGTATGGACTGCTCGGCGCGCTGGTAGGCGGCGAGGACGCTCGCGGGGATGCCGGCCTCGGCGGGGCCGGTGACGACCGGCACGTTGGCGGTGGGCGCGCCCGGCTTGTTGGGCGTGTTCAGCGGCGGCAGGTCGGTGAAGTACTGCGTGTCGCCGGAGGCCGAGCCGCCGTTCGGGGGCGTGGTCGCGTCGCCCGCGCCGATCGGCGTGTCACCGCTCGCGTTGTCGGCGGGCGGCGGCGGGGTTCCCGGAGCCTGCGACGCGGCGAGCGCGGCGACGGTCGCGGCGACGATCGCACCGCTGGTGGCTCCCCTGCGCAGCCGGCGGCCCAAGTGCGCTGCCATGTGTGTGGTCCCTCCCCGTGTCCCGCTTCCGCGCTCCCCGCGCGGGTCCGACCCGCCGACCCTATGCCAACTCCGGGCACGCCGATACCGGGCCCTGACCGTGTTTCACGGTTTCGTCACCACTTGGCCGTCCGTGCTTTCGCCCACGATCGGTGATCAATACTGGGGGCGCACCGGACGAGGACAGGCTCCAGGGGGGTTTCCGTGCCGTTCACGCTCAGCCATGCCGCCGCGGTACTGCCGGGCATCCGCCGCGGTGGCAGAGCGCGGGGGCCCCTGGTGGCCTCGGCGCTCGTTGCCGGTTCCTTCTCGCCCGACATGACGTATTTCGCGGCGAGTGCGGTGCCCGACGCGATGTTCTTCGGGGACGTCACGCACTCCCCGCTCGGCGTCGTCACCGTCGACGTGCTCATCACCGCGGTGCTGGTCGCGCTGTGGCTGATGGTGCGTGAGCCGCTGGTGGCGCTTCTGCCGCGGGGGCTGCGGGGGCGGGTGTACGAGGCGGTCCGCGGCCGGCCGTGGCGGGAGCGGCGGCCGGCGGCGCTGGCCGGCTGGTTCGTCGTCTCGGCGGTGATCGGGGCGGCCACCCATGTGGTCTGGGACGCGTTCACCCACTTCGACCGGTGGGGCACCCGGCTGATCCCGGTGCTCGGCGAGGTGGTGGCGGGCTTCCCCCTCTATCTGTACACGCAGTACGGGAGTTCGGCGCTGGCCCTCGTCGCGCTGGCCTGGTTCACCGTACGGGCGCTGCGCGCCGTGCCCGCGGACACGGCGCTGCCGGCGGGGGTGCCGGTGCCGCAACGGCGTGGGCTGCTGCTCGCGGTGGCGGTGATCGGGGCGTGTGCGGTGGCGGGGGCGGTGCACCGGATGGTGCGGTGGTACGCGTACTGGGGGCGGATCGAGACGCCGCTCGACATCATTCCGACGCTTTGTTTCGGGGCGGGGGCGGGGCTGTTCGTCGGGGTGGTGGTGTACGGGGCGGGGGTGCGGGTTGGGGCGTTGCGGGCGCGGTCGGGGGCGCGCCGGACGGCGGACCGCCGGGACGGCGCGGTGGCGGAGCCTGCGCCGGAGCGCGGCCGCTCGTAGCCGCGGACATGGCCCCCCACCCCGTGACGCGCCACGCCCCGGCAGCCCACGCCGATTGAGGTCGCAGCGCCCTCGTGGTGGACGCAGGCGCAGAAGCGGAACGCGCCCGCAAGGGCGCCGTCCCGTGTGCCCACCCGTCCCTCCCCCCTAGGGCTTCGCCCTGGGGGGACCCCCAGCGGGACGATTGCCCACACGGGAGGGCGGGGGTGGGCATCGCACATCGCGGCGCAGCCCGCACGGGCTGGGGTAGAGCGGGGCCGCCCCCGCGGGGCACAGCCACACGGGGGGGGCGGCCCCGCTCCCCCTGCGCTCAGTGCGCTGCCGAGTCCCAGTCGCGGCCTACGCCTACCGAGACGTCCAGGGGTGCGCGCAGTTGGACCGCGTTCGCCATCTGTTCGCGGACCAGGGTCTCCACCTGGTCGCGCTCGCCCGGGGCCAGTTCCAGGACGATTTCGTCGTGGACCTGGAGGAGCATGCGGGAGGCGAGGCCGGCGGTGGTGAGGGCGCGGTCGACGTTGAGCATGGCGACCTTGACGATGTCGGCGGCGGTGCCCTGGATGGGGGCGTTGAGGGCCATGCGCTCGGCGGCCTCGCGACGCTGGCGGTTGTCGCTGTTGAGGTCCGGGAGGTAACGGCGGCGGCCGAGCATGGTCTCGGTGTAGCCGGTCGCCCGGGCCTCGTCGACGACGCGGCGCAGGTAGTCGCGGACGCCGCCGAAGCGCTCGAAGTAGGTGTCCATCAGGCCGCGCGCCTCGGCGGGGTCGATGCCGAGCTGCTGGGAGAGGCCGAAGGCGGAGAGCCCGTACGCGAGGCCGTACGACATGGCCTTGATCTTGCGGCGCATCTCGGCGTCGACGGCGCTCCGCTCGACGCCGAAGACCTGGGAGGCGACGGTGGTGTGCAGGTCCTCGCCGGAGGTGAAGGCCTCGATGAGGCCCTCGTCCTCGGAGAGGTGGGCCATGACGCGCAGCTCGATCTGGCTGTAGTCCGCGGTCATGAGGGCCTCGAAGCCCTCGCCGACGACGAAGCCGTGCCGGATCGCGCGGCCCTCGTCCGTCCGCACCGGCACGTTCTGCAGGTTCGGGTCGGTGGAGGAGAGGCGGCCGGTGGCGGCGACGGTCTGGCTGAAGGTGGTGTGGATGCGGCCGTCGGCGGCGACGGTCTTGATCAGACCCTCGACCGTTGAGCGGAGCCGGGCCTGCTCGCGGTGGCGGAGCATGATGACCGGGAGCTCGTGCTCGGTCTGGCCGGCGAGCCAGGCGAGAGCGTCGGCGTCCGTGGTGTAGCCGGTCTTGGTCTTCTTGGTCTTGGGCAGGTTGAGCTCGCCGAAGAAGACCTCCTGGAGCTGCTTGGGCGAGCCCAGGTTGAACTCGTGGCCGACGGAGGCGTGGGCCTCCTTGACGGCCTGCTCCACGGCGCCGGCGAACTGCTGCTCCAGGGCCTCCAGGTGGTCGCGGTCGGCGGCGATGCCGTGCCGCTCCAGGCGGGCGAGGAGGACGGAGGTGGGCAGCTCGACGTCGTGGAGCAGCTCCTTGGCGCCGACCTCGGCGAGCTTCTCGTCGAAGGCGGTGCCGAGGTCGAGGACGGCCCGGGCCTGGCTCATCAGGGCCTCGGCCTCGGCGGTGTCGTCGGCGCCGAAGGCGAGCTGGCCGTCGGCGGGCGCGGCGGGGGCGAGCTCGCGGCCGAGGTATTCCAGGGAGAGCGCGTCGAGGGCGAAGGAGCGGCGGCCGGGCTTGACCAGGTAGGCGGCGAGCGCGGTGTCCATGGTGACGCCGGCGACGCTCCAGCCGTGCTCGGGGAAGACCCGCATGGCGCCCTTGGCGTTGTGCATCACCTTGGGTCGCTCGGGGTCGGCGATCCAGGCGGCCCACGCCTGCTCGTCGGCCTCGTCGAGCTCGCTCGGGTCGAACCAGGCGGCCGCTCCCTCGCCCGACGCGAGGGCGATCTCGGTGACGTTGCCGGTGCCGAGCGCCCAGCTGTCGACGGTGGCGATGCCGAGCGGCTGCCCGGCGTGCTCGGCGAGCCAGCCGGCGAGCTCGCCGGAGCCGAGGACGGTGAAGTCGAGCGCGACGCCGGGGGCCGGGGCGGGGGCGGTCTCCTCGGCGGCGCCGGGGTCGACAGCGAGGAGGCGCTCGCGCAGCGAGGGGTTGCGGATCTCCAGGGTGTCGAGGAGGAGGGCGAGGGCCTTGCGGTCGTACGGCTCGCGGGCGAGGTCCGGGACGGCCTTGGGCAGCTCGACGTCGCGGACCATCTCGGTGAGGCGGCGGTTGAGCTTCACCGACTCCAGATGGTCACGGAGGTTCTGGCCCGCCTTGCCCTTGACTTCCTCGGCGCGCTCCACCAGCTCGGCGAAGGAGCCGAACTGGTTGATCCACTTCGCGGCGGTCTTCTCGCCGACGCCGGGGATGCCGGGCAGGTTGTCCGACGGGTCGCCGCGCAGGGCCGCGAAGTCGGGGTACTGCGAGGGCGAGAGCCCGTACTTCTCCTGGACCTTCTCCGGGGTGAAGCGGGTCAGCTCGGAGACGCCCTTGGTGGGGTAGAGCACGGTGGTGCGGTCGGTGACCAGCTGGAAGGAGTCGCGGTCGCCGGTGACGATCAGTACGTCGAAGCCCTCGGCCTCGGCCTGGGTGGCGAGGGTGGCGATGACGTCGTCCGCCTCGAAGCCGTCGACGGCGAAGCGCGGGGCGTTCATGGCGTCGAGCAGCTCGCCGATGAGCTCGACCTGGCCCTTGAACTCGTCGGGCGTCTTGGAGCGGGTCGCCTTGTACTCGGGGAACTCCTCGGAGCGCCAGGTCTTGCGGGACACGTCGAACGCGACGGCGAAGTGCGTGGGCGCCTCGTCGCGGAGCGTGTTCGCCAGCATCGACGCGAATCCGTAGATCGCGTTCGTCGGCTGCCCGGTCGCGGTGGTGAAGTTCTCCGCGGGCAGTGCGAAGAACGCCCGGTACGCCAGGGAGTGCCCGTCCATGAGGAGCAGGCGCGGACGGTTCTCTTCGGTCATATCGGTCTTCTTCGCTGCTGTCTCGGCCACGGAACGATCCTGCCACGCGCCACTGACATTCCCGTCCACCCTCCGGCCGCGGGAGGCCGGGGACCGCCCGTGGTCCGTTGTCGGTGGCGCGTGACAGGATCGGAGTCGTACGACACAGGTTCCGCTCAAGGGAGAGCGTGATGGTCAGCAAGCCGCCCGTCGGCGACCCGGTCCAGGACGCACCGCGGGTCGAGGCGCCGCAGCACGCCGCCGCCGGCCTGCCGGCCGTCGCGCACACGCTGAGGATCGCCCAGGCGCAGATGGGTGTGCGGCGCACGGCGCAGACCCTGCTCAAGGTCAACCAGAAGGACGGCTTCGACTGTCCCGGCTGTGCCTGGCCCGAGGAGGACAAGCGGCATGTGGCCGAGTTCTGCGAGAACGGGGCGAAGGCCGTCGCCGAGGAGGCGACGCTGCGCCGGGTGACGCCGGAGTTCTTCGCCGCGCACCCGGTCGCGGACCTGGCGACCCGCAGTGGGTACTGGCTGGGGCAGCAGGGCCGGATCACCGAGCCGATGTATCTGCCCGAGGGCGCCGACCGCTACGAGGCGGTCTCCTGGGAGCGGGCGTTCGCGATCATCGCGGAGGAGCTGACCGCGCTCGGCTCCCCCGACGAGGCGCTGTTCTACACCTCGGGCCGGACCAGCAACGAGGCCGCGTTCCTGCTGCAGCTCTTCGCCCGCGAGTTCGGTACGAACAACCTGCCGGACTGCTCCAACATGTGCCACGAGTCCTCGGGCTCGGCGCTGAACGAGACGATCGGCATCGGCAAGGGCAGCGTCTCCCTGGAGGACCTGCACCGGGCGGACCTGATCGTCGTCGCCGGACAGAATCCGGGCACGAACCATCCGCGGATGCTGTCGGCCCTGGAGAAGGCGAAGGCCGCGGGCGCGCGGATCATCTCGGTGAACCCGCTGCCGGAGGCGGGTCTGGAGCGGTTCAAGAACCCGCAGACGCCGCAGGGCATGCTCAGGGGCGCCGCGCTCACCGATCTCTTCCTGCAGATCCGCATCGGCGGCGACCAGGCACTGTTCCGGCTGCTCAACAAGCTGGTCCTGGAGACCCCGGGCGCCGTGGACGAGGAGTTCGTCGCCGCGCACACCCACGGGTACGAGGAGTTCGCGGCGGCCGCCAAGGAGGCCGACTGGGACGAGACGCTCGCCGCGACCGGTCTGTCCCGGGCGGAGATCGAGCGGGCCCTGGAGATGGTGCTCGCCTCCGAGCGGACGATCGTCTGCTGGGCGATGGGCCTGACCCAGCACAAGCACTCGGTGCCGACCATCCGCGAGGTGGTCAACTTCCTGCTGCTGCGCGGCAACATCGGCCGGCCGGGCGCCGGGGTGTGCCCGGTGCGCGGTCACTCCAACGTGCAGGGCGACCGCACGATGGGGATCTTCGAGCGGCCGTCGGCGGCCTTCCTGGACGCCCTGGACAAGGAGTTCGGGATCGTCTCGCCGCGCCACCACGGCTTCGACGTGGTGCGCTCGATCGAGGCGCTGCGGGACGGCGAGGCGAAGGTGTTCTTCGCGATGGGCGGCAACTTCGTCGGCGCGACCCCGGACACGGAGGTCACCGAGGCGGCGATGCGCAACGCGCGGCTGACGGTGCACGTGTCGACGAAGCTGAACCGCTCGCACGCGGTCACGGGCACGCGCGCGCTGATCCTGCCGACGCTGGGCCGCACGGACAGGGACGTGCAGAAGTCGGGCAAGCAGGTGGTGACGGTCGAGGACTCGATGGGCCTGGTGCACGCCTCGCGCGGCAACCTGCCGCCGGCGAGCCCGCAGCTGCTGTCCGAGCCGGCGATCGTGGCGCGGATGGCGCGGGCGGTGCTCGGCACGGCCTCGGCGACGCCGTGGGAGGCGTTCGAGGCGGACTACGCGGTGATCCGCGACCGCATCGCGCGCGTGATCCCCGGCTTCGAGGACTTCAACGCGCGCCTGAAGGCGAACCCGGGCGGCTTCGCGCTGCCGCACGCCCCGCGCGACGAGCGCCGCTTCCCGACGGCCACCGGCAAGGCGAACTTCACGGCGGCGCCGGTCGAGTACCCGAAGGTCCCGGAGGGCAGGCTGCTGCTGCAGACGCTGCGCTCGCACGATCAGTACAACACCACGATCTACGGTCTGGACGACCGCTACCGGGGCATCACGGGCGGCCGCCGGGTGGTCATGATCCACCCCGAGGACGCGGCGGCGCTGGGCTTCGCGGACGGCTCGTACGCGGATCTGGTCAGCGAGTGGACCGACGGCAGCGAGCGGCGGGCGCCCGGCTTCCGGGTGGTGCACTACCCGACGGCCCGCGGCTGCGCGGCGGCGTACTACCCGGAGACGAACGTGCTGGTGCCGCTGGAGTCGACCGCCGACATCAGCAACACCCCCGCCAGCAAGTCCGTGATCGTGCGTCTGGTTCCGCGGGCGGCGACCGACTGATCACCGGTGGGCTGTCAGGACAGTGGCCGGTTCTGCACTGCCCGGGCGGCCCTGGAGGTTTGTACCCTCCACTCCCACACTGCGGCGGCCGGCCGCCGCCCGAACCCGCACGGGGGATCCGTTGTCGACACCACTCCCCGGCGGGCCGCCGCCGGAGCAGAACCCGCCTGCTCCGCCCGCTCCGTCGACCGCTCCGGCTCCACCGGCCCCTGCGCCCCCTCCGGCCCCTCCGGCTCCACGGAACCCACCACCGCCCACGACTCCTCCCCCGTCGGCGCCCATGGACGGACCACCCGCCACCCCGGACCCGGCGCAGGCACCCGCGCAGCAGCCGGAACCCAGGGGCCCCTCCCTGAGCGATCTCGCGCTGGAGCGGGTCGCGCCCGGCGCCCAGGTGCCGCCCTCCCGCAGGACCCGCGTCCTGGTGCGCGGCCTGCTGGTGATCGCCGCGGGGCTGCTCGCCACCGCTGTCCTCGGGCAGGCCGTCACCTATGTCTACGACACCCTGTTCGCGGGCTCCCGAGTGCGGGCCGAGGACGACGCCCAGAAGCAGCTCGACCACGAGGAGTCCCCCTTCACCGCGGCGACCGACCCGGATCTCTCCGCTCTTGACGAAGACGGCTGGACGATCGTCCTCGACCGGCCGCTCACCGCGCGGGAGCAGCGCTCCCTGGAGGCCGTGCCGATCGGGCCCACCGGCTACGGGCGGGACGCCTGGCGGATCCTGGGACCGCTCGGCGCGCGGGTCATCGGGTCGACCCCGCACATGGTGGACGCGCCGGTCCCGAACGGCCCGACGACCACCTTCAAGCTGAACCTCTTCAGCGACCGCACCTCCCAGCTCGCCATCACCGACATGCGCGCGGTCAACGTGCGCTGCTCACCGTCGACGGCCCGCTTCGTCCTCCGACACCCGGCCCAGGGCGCGACGCCCTATCCCGGAGTCCTCTTCGATCTCCGCCGCCCGAGTCCCGCTCCGGTCGTCACCGACGAGGGAGACGGGCAGGGGCAGCACTACTTCGACCGGTGGAAAATCGATCTCGGCGGCGGCAGCACCCCCGGCGGTCTGCGGGTGGCGGCCACCGTCGGCGAGAAGAGCTGCTCGTGGGAGATCGCGGCGGCGTACCGGGACGCGGCGGGCACCCGCGGCGAGGTCGTGATCCGGGACGGCGCGGCCCCGTTCCGGGCGGAGGCGGAGCCCGCGGCGCCCGACCAGTACTTCCTGGTGCAGGTCAGTCCGTACCGCCTCACCCCCTGTCACGAGGAGCGGTACGCGGCCGACCGCCTCTGCCGCCTCTTCATGCGGGGCGGCTAGGGCCGGCTCCGGGTCCGTCTGGAAGAATCACAGCTCGCCTAAGCGTTTGCTCAGGTAGATCAGCCGTACGAAGACGAACGGACGAACGGAGCCGACCATGGGTGAGCAGCAGCACGTGAAGTTCCCGCAGGAGGTCATCGACGAGTACGCCTCGCTCGGTGTGGACCTGCCGGCGCTCTTCTCGGCCGGGCACCTGGGCAACCGGATGGGTGTGCAGATCCTGGAGGCGTCGGCCGACCGCGTGGTCGGGACGATGCCGGTGGAGGGCAACACCCAGCCGTACGGGCTGCTGCACGGCGGTGCCTCGGCGGTGCTCGCCGAGACCCTGGGGTCGGTCGGCTCGATGCTGCACGCCGGCGTCACCAAGATCGCCGTGGGCGTGGACCTGAACTGCACGCACCACCGCGGGGTGCGCAGCGGTCTGGTGACGGGTGTGGCGACGCCGGTGCACCAGGGCCGGTCCACCGCCACGTACGACATCGTGATCACCGACGAGCAGGGCAAGCGGGTCTGCTCGGCGCGGCTGACCTGCATGCTCAAGGAGGTCGGCACGAAGGACGCGAACATCCTCCCGGAGGCCGGCCGCCTCGACGGCGCCGGCGCCTGACCCGTAAGGCCCACGCCCGGCCCGTACGCCCACGCCTGACCCGTACGGCCCACGCCCGGCCCGTACGCCCACGCCTGACCCGTACGGCCCACGCCCGACCCGTACGGCCCGGACCGTACGTCACCGAGGCGGGCGACGACCTCATCCGCGGCCCCGGACGGAAGCCCCGTCCGGGGCCGTGGCGTTCTTGAACTCCCTTTTCCCCACGGGCTCTTGTCCGCGCCGGAGGGCAGCGGCTTCACTGGCGGTCCACTCACACACCGAGGGGACTTCCGTGACCGCGATACGCACCACCACCGTGGCGACCGCCGTGACCGCCGCCGTCTGCGCCGCCGTGCTCGCCACCGCGATCCCGTCCGCGGCGATCAACTCGTACAACGCCGCTCCGGCCCCCGAGCGCACCGAGGTGGGCGCCCTGGTGGCGACCTGGGACGACGACGGCGACCCGGGCACCCCGGACCGGGTGGACTGGGTCTGCTCCGGCACCATGATCGACGCGGACACCTTCCTGACCGCCTCGCACTGCACGACCGACTGGCCGGAGAACGTGCGTTTCTACGTCTCCCTCGACCAGGACGTGCAGTCCGGTCTGGACCGGGCCGCCGCCGAGCACCCGGGCGATCCGGCCGCCGTGGCGCGGGCCGTCGCCGTCGAGGGGACCGCGCACAGTCACCCGCTGTACCCGGGCCCGGCGTCCGATCCGCACGACATCTCGGTGATCGAGCTGCCGGCGGCGAAGGTCAAGGAGCGCTGGAGCTTCACGCCCGCGAGCCTGCCGACGGCGGGCGCGCTCGACGCGCTGGGACCGCAGGGGCTGAACGGCACCGGCTTCCTCGTCGCCGGATACGGCACCCAGGAGGCGCTCCGCGGCCCCGGCGGCCAGACCCACCCCGGCGGTGGCGTGCGGATGAAGGCGCCGGTGACGTTCAACGCCCTCAACAACGCCTGGATCCGGCTCGGGATGACGGCGCCGCAGGGCAACGGCGGTGCCTGCTACGGGGATTCGGGCGGCCCGAACTTCGCGACGCTCGACGGCCGGCGCACTCTCGTGGCCACCACGATCACCGGTGACACGCCCTGCTACGCCACCAACGTGGTGTACCGCCTGGACACTCCGGGCGCCCGCGACTTCCTCAAGCCGTACGTCCGCCTGCCGTGATCCGCAGGCCGATCGCCCCGGTCAGGGCCGCTCTCGGCGCGGCCCTGACCGGTTGTGCGCTGGTCCTCTCCGCCGGCTGCGAGCAGGCCCCCAAGTCCCCTTCGCCGCCGCCCAGTTCGTCGGAGGCGACGCAGGCCGGCTCGCCCGTCGACGTGTGCACCAACCTGGTGTCGTACTGGGTGAAGGAGGCCCTCAAGGGCAGCAAGTGGGCCGGGCTCGACTGGGAGCAGAAGGGGATGTCGAACGAGCAGTACGAGATCCATGACGCGGTCCTGGTCGGGGCGCGGGCGGAGGAGGTGCGGGCCGGTCGCGAGGCGGCCTTCGCGTACACGGACCGGGAGACGCGGCGACGCTGTGAGGAGGCGAAGGGGGCGACGGGCAGCTCGGAGAACTGGCGTCCACCGGGTGAACAGAAGACCCTCCCGCGGACTCCGTCCGCGGGTACCACGAGGAATCCGAGCGTCGGTTCCCGGCCATCGCCGACGTAACTCAGCGTGACATTTTCACGTGGTGGGACGCGCTCCGGAACGGAACGTTCCGGTCAGCGTTTCCGTCCGCTGGCACATGAGGCACTGTCCGATAACCGGACACCCTCACCGTGGGTCGGTCAGGACCGTGATCCGCTCAAGCCCCTTAGCGGAACTGCATGTTCTCAGCATGTGAACACCGCACTACCGACCGTTGTGCCCGAGTTTGCCCCTGGCCTGCACACCGTCTCTGCCCGTCGGCATAACAAGACAGTCACATCCTGACGTCCGCGCTCCCAGTCCTTCCCCACCTGCGCCTAGAGTCACGGCCAGTCACCGCGCCGCCGGGCGCTTCCACTGCACGGCCCTGCTCGACCCAGTACGGCCCGGCATCGAAAACGGCACCTCTCGCTTCACAGCTTCACGGCACCGCCTCAGCTGAGGGGGCCGCGCCAGGGAAAGGATTTTTCGTGCGACACCGTTCTTTGCTCATCCTCACCAGCGTGCTCACCACGGGAGCGCTCACCCTCACCGCCTGCGGTTCGCGCGACGAGGGCAAGGGCGGCGGCGACAACGCCGGCGGCACGACCACCGTCGTGATCGGTGTGGACGCCCCCCTCACCGGTTCGCTCTCCGCCCTGGGCCAGGGCATCAAGAACTCCGTGGACCTGGCGGTCCAGACCGCCAACAAGAACAAGGAAGTCCCGGGCGTCACCTTCAAGATCGAGGGCCTCGACGACCAGGCCGTCCCGGCCTCCGGCCAGGCCAACGCCACCAAGCTGGTCGGCAACAAGGACGTCGTCGGTGTCGTCGGCCCGCTGAACTCCGGCGTCTCCCAGCAGATGCAGGGCGTCTTCGCCGCCGCCAACCTGGCGCAGGTCTCCCCCGCCAACACCAACCCGTCGCTCTCCCAGGGCGACAACTGGGGCAAGGGCGACTTCAAGCGCCCCTTCAAGACCTACTTCCGTACCGCCGCCACCGACGTGGTCCAGGGCAAGTTCGCCGCCCAGTACCTCTTCAAGGACGCCGGCAAGAAGAAGGTCTTCGTCGTCGACGACAAGCAGACCTACGGCGCCGGCCTCGCCACGATCTTCTCCGACGAGTTCAAGCGCCTCGGCGGCCAGATCGTCGGCACCGACCACGTCACCGTGAAGGAGACCGACTTCTCCTCCACTGCCGACAAGGTCAAGGCCTCCGGCGCCGACTCCGTCTACTTCGGCGGCCAGTACCCCGAGGGCGGCCTGCTCTCCGACCAGATCAAGAAGACCGGCGCCAAGATCCCCACCATGGGCGGCGACGGCATCTACGACCCGGCCTTCATCAGCGCCTCGGGCGAGGCCAACGACGGTGACCTGGCCACCTCGATCGGCTACCCGGTCGAGAAGCTCCCGACCGCCAAGAAGTTCATCGAGGACTACAACGCGGCCGGCTTCAAGGACCCGTACGCGGCCTACGGCGGCTACTCCTACGACGCCGGCTGGGCCATCATCCAGGCCGTCAAGGCCGTCGTCGCCGCCAACGGCGGCAAGCTCCCGTCCGACGCCCGCGCCAAGGTCACCGAGGCCCTGGGCAAGGTCTCCTTCGACGGCGTGACCGGCAAGGTCTCCTTCGACGAGTACGGCGACACCACCAACAAGCAGCTCACGGTCTACAAGGTCCAGGGCGGCAAGTGGGTCGACGTCAAGAGCGACACCTTCAACCAGTAAGCACCGTCCCGGCCCCTGAGCCGGGAACCCCGCACGACCGCAACACCTGAACCAGCCCGCGCGAGGGCGCAAACAGCGCCCTCGCGCGGTGTCATATCCGACAAGCTCATCGGAGGCCCGCGGTGAACGAACTGCCGCAACAGCTGGCCAACGGTCTGGCCCTCGGTGCCCTCTATGGCCTCATCGCCATCGGGTACACCATGGTCTACGGCATCGTCCAGCTCATCAACTTCGCCCACGGCGAGATCTTCATGATCGGGGGCTTCGGCGCCCTCACCACCTACTCCGTTCTGCCGAGCGGAACGTCCCTGCTGGTGGCGATCCCGCTCATGATCGTCGGTGGCGCCATCGCCTCCGTGGCCGTCGCCACCGCCGCCGAACGGTTCGCCTACCGGCCGCTGCGCAACGCGCCCCGGCTCGCCCCGCTGATCACCGCGATCGGCCTGTCCATCGCGCTGCAGCAGCTGGTCTGGCAGTTCTACCCCGACGCCAAGAAGGCCGTCTCCTTCCCCGAGTTCCCGGGCGAGGCCTTCGAGATCACCAAGAACCTCTCGATCCAGCGCGCCGACCTCTTCGTCCTCGTCCTCGCCCCGCTGTGCATGCTCGCCCTCGGCCTCTTCGTCTCCAAGAGCCGCAGCGGCCGCGCCATGCAGGCCACCGCGCAGGACCCGGACACCGCGAAGCTGATGGGCATCAACACCGACCGCATCATCGTCATGGCCTTCGCCATCGGTGCCGCGTTCGCCGCCGTCGCCGCCGTCGCCTACGGCCTCGACAAGGGCCAGATCAACTTCGAGATGGGCTTCATCCTCGGCCTCAAGGCCTTCACCGCAGCCGTCCTCGGCGGCATCGGCAACATCTACGGCGCCATGGTCGGCGGCGTGGTCCTCGGCATAGCCGAGTCCCTCTCGATCGCCTACATCGAGGACATACCCGGCATGCACCAGCTCGGCGGCGGTGCCTGGTCCAACGTGTGGGCCTTCGTCCTCCTCATCGTCGTCCTCCTCGTGCGGCCCCAGGGCCTGCTCGGCGAGCGTGTCGCGGACAGGGCGTGAGCAGCATGACGACCGAGAACATCACCGCTCCCGCGGCCGAGACCCCGGCCAAGGCCACCGGACTGCTCTGGACGACCGTCGCCGGCTCCGTCGCGACCGTCGCCTCCGCCTTCCTCGCCTGGACGTGGACCGCCGAGTTCCCCGGCGACCTCACGATCTACGGCAACCCCGCCCCGCTCCAGCTGCTCACGCTCGTCGGAGCCGTACTCACCGGCCTGCACGCGCTCTCCGCGCTGGGCATCAAGGGCCTCGGCTGGCTGACCCCGACGGGCGCCCGCAAGCCCCTGTGGATCCTCGCCCTCGGCACCTTCGCCACCACCCTCTTCACGGCGATCGCGATCATCGTGGAACTGGGCCACCTGGTGGACCTGGAGCCCGGTGCCGTCGTCGCCGTCGTGGCCGCCGCCGTTCCGGCGATCGCCGCCTTCAAGCTGACCGACGACACCCGCAAGGCGGCCCCCGCCAAGCAGCTGCCGTCCTGGGCCGAGATCCTGATCATCGTCGCCGTCTTCACCGTCGGCCTCCTCGTGGTCACCTTCGGCATCGACACCGACGACAACGAGCCGCAGCTCTTCGTCGCGTACCTGATCCTCGTCGGCTTCTCCGCCACGGCGCTGGTCAAGTCCGGGCTCACCACCCGCCTCTCGCAGATCACCGCGCGCAACCGACAGGTCACGATCACCGCCAGCCTCGTCATGGCGATCGCCTTCCCGTTCCTCCAGCAGAGCGGCGACACGTACACGCTGATCGCGGTCAACATCCTGATCTTCGCGACCGTCGCCCTCGGCCTGAACATCGTCGTCGGCCTCGCGGGCCTGCTCGACCTCGGTTACGTGGCCTTCCTCGGCGTCGGCGCGTACACCGCGGCCCTGGTCTCCGGAGCCACCTCCTCCGCCTTCGGCGTCCAGTTCCCCTTCTGGGCCTCGGCCCTCACCGGCATGGCCGCCTCGCTGGTCTTCGGAGTCGTCATCGGCGCCCCGACCCTGCGGCTCCGCGGCGACTACCTCGCCATCGTGACCCTCGGCTTCGGTGAGATCTTCCGCATCGCCATGGGCAACCTGGACGGCACCTCGGGCCCGCAGATCACCAACGGCCCGAACGGCATCCCGAACATCCCGCAGCTGGAGTTCTTCGGATACAACTTCGGCGAGTCCCACACCGTGTTCGGCATCGAACTCGGCGCCTACGCCAACTACTACCTGCTCATGATCCTCATCATGGCGCTGGTCGTGATCGTCTTCTCCCGTGCGGGCAACAGCCGCATCGGCCGGGCCTGGGTCGCCATCCGCGAGGACGAGACCGCCGCCACCGCCATGGGCATCAACGGCTTCCGGGTCAAGCTCGTCGCCTTCGCCCTCGGCGCGTCCCTGGCCGGCCTCGCGGGCACGGTACAGGCACACGTCAACACCACCGTGGTCCCCGAGAACTACGTGTTCGCCGGCCCCGTCCCGCCGAACTCCGCGTTCCTGCTCGCGGCCGTCATCCTCGGCGGCATGGGCACGATCACCGGTCCCATCGTCGGCTCCGCGCTCCTCTTCCTGATCCCGGCCAAGCTGTCGTTCCTCCAGGACTACCAGCTGCTCGGCTTCGGCATCGCGCTGATCCTGCTGATGCGCTTCCGCCCCGAGGGCCTCATCGCCAACAAGCGGGCACGGCTGGAATTCCACGAGAACGACGAACAGCCCGACGTACCGGAGCAGCGGCAGTCCGCGGAAGCGGACGCGGCAACCGCCGCCGGCACGGCGAAGGCAGGGGCGTGAACGGCATGACGACGACCACCACCACCGAGACCGGCGGCACCGAGACCGCCACGGCGGCCACCGTCCTCAACGCCAGCGGTGTCACCATGCGCTTCGGCGGCCTGACCGCCGTGCGCGGAGTCGACCTGACCGTCCGCGAGGGCGAGATCGTCGGTCTGATCGGCCCCAACGGCGCCGGCAAGACGACCTTCTTCAACTGCCTGACCGGTCTGTACGTGCCCACCGAGGGCCAGGTCACCTACAAGGGCACGGTCCTCCCGCCCAAGCCGCACCTGGTCACCCAGGCCGGCATCGCCCGTACCTTCCAGAACATCCGCCTCTTCTCCAACATGACGGTCCTGGAGAACGTCCTCGTCGGACGGCACACCCGGACCAAGGAGGGCCTGTGGTCCGCGCTGCTGCGCGGCCCCGGCTTCAAGCGCGCGGAGGCCGCCTCCCGCGAACGGGCCATGGAACTCCTGGAGTTCGTCGGCCTGGCGAACAAGGCGGAGCACCTGGCGCGCAACCTGCCGTACGGCGAGCAGCGCAAGCTGGAGATCGCCCGCGCGCTCGCCAGCGACCCCGGTCTGCTGCTGCTCGACGAGCCGACGGCCGGCATGAACCAGGCCGAGACCCGCACCACCGAGGAGCTCGTCTTCGCGATCCGCGACCGCGGCATCGCCGTCCTGGTCATCGAGCACGACATGAAGTTCATCTTCAAGCTGTGCGACCGGGTGGCCGTCCTCGTCCAGGGCGAGAAGCTCGTCGAGGGCACGGCCGAGGTCGTCCAGGGCGACGAGCGCGTCGTGGCCGCCTACCTGGGCACGCCGTACGAGGACGCGCCCGGCGCGGCCGAGGTCGCGGAGGTCGAGGCGGCGGAGGCCCACGCGGCCGCGGAGCACGCGGAGGAGGCGGCCGTGGAGGCGGAGGCCACCGAGAGCGCCGCGGAGGCCGAGACCGAGGCCGCCGAGGAGGCGGACGCCGCTGAGGCGGACGCCGCCGCCGAGACCGAGGAGGCCGAGGCCGACGCGTCCGAGGACACCCCGGCTGACGACTCGGACGAGGCGGACGGCGCGGACAGCACCCCCGCGGGCGACGCCGACGCGGCCCCGGCCGCCGACGCCGCCGCCGACACCGCGGACAGCACCACCCCCGAAGGAGACTCCAAGTGACCGCACTCCTCGAAGTCGAGGACCTCAGGGTCGCCTACGGCAAGATCGAGGCCGTCAAGGGCATCTCCTTCTCCGTCGAGGCCGGCCAGGTCGTCGCCCTGATCGGCACCAACGGCGCCGGCAAGACCACCACCCTGCGGACCCTGTCCGGGCTCATCAAGCCCACCGCGGGCAAGATCACCTTCGACGGCGAGGTCATCAACGACGTCCCCGCCCACAAGGTGGTCGCCCGGGGCCTCGCCCACTCCCCCGAGGGCCGGCACATCTTCCCCCGGCTCACCATCGCCGAGAACCTCCAGCTGGGCGCCTTCCTGCGCAGCGACAAGGACGGCATCGAGCGGGACGTACAGCGGGCCTACGACCTCTTCCCGATCCTGGGCGAGCGTCGCAAGCAGGCGGCGGGCACGCTCTCCGGCGGTGAGCAGCAGATGCTGGCGATGGGCCGGGCGCTGATGTCCCAGCCCAAGCTGCTGATGCTCGACGAGCCGTCGATGGGCCTCTCCCCGATCATGATGCAGAAGATCATGGAGACCATCGCCACGCTGAAGTCCGAGGGCATGACGATCCTGCTCATCGAGCAGAACGCGCAGGCTGCCCTGTCCCTCGCGGACTACGGCTACGTCCTCGAGGTCGGCAAGATCAAGCTGGACGGCACCGGCCGGGACCTGCTCGTGAACGACGACGTGCGCAAGACGTACCTCGGCGAGGAGTAGGCGTCCGCCAAGAACGAAGGCCCGCCCCACGACGACGTGGGGCGGGCCTTCTCGTACGTACGCGTACGCGGACGCCTACTGCTCCTTGGCCTTCGCGGCCTTCTTCTCCTCGGCGTCCTCGATGACCGCCTCGGCGACCTGCTGCATCGAGAGGCGCCGGTCCATCGACGTCTTCTGGATCCAGCGGAACGCGGCCGGCTCAGTCAGCCCGTACTGCGTCTGCAGGATCGACTTCGCACGGTCGACCAGCTTGCGGGTCTCCAGGCGCTGGCTGAGGTCGGCGACCTCCTGCTCCAGGGCCCGCAGCTCGGCGAAGCGGGAGACGGCCATCTCGATGGCCGGCACGACGTCGCTCTTGCTGAACGGCTTGACCAGGTACGCCATGGCACCGGCGTCCCGCGCGCGCTCGACGAGCTCGCGCTGGGAGAAGGCGGTGAGCATGAGGACCGGGGCGATGGACTCGGCGGCGATCTGCTCGGCCGCCGAGATGCCGTCGAGGACCGGCATCTTCACATCGAGGATGACGAGGTCGGGCCGGTGCTCCCTGGCCAGCTCCACGGCCCGCTGTCCGTCACCGGCCTCGCCGACGACCGTGTAGCCCTCCTCCTCCAGCATCTCCTTGAGATCGAGGCGAATGAGGGCCTCGTCCTCGGCGATGACGACACGGGTCGTCAGCGGCGGGACGTGGGACGCGGCGTCTACGTCGGCGGCGGGCTGGGGCGACTCGGGGGCGGTCACGCGGGCTCCTCTTTGCGGGGCAGATCTGCTGCTGGGAAAAGCCTACCTAGCTGACCAGTGGGTCTGGCACCGGGTAGACTTCGATGGCCTTGCCTGCCGGGTTGGTGGAATGGCATACACGGATGTCTCAAACACATCTGCCCGTGAGGGCTTGCGGGTTCGAGTCCCGCACCCGGCACAGCCAGAGAAAGCGGAGGATCACGTTCGCGTGATCCTCCGCTTTTCGCTACACGTAGCCACACATAGTCACGCAGAGTGGCCGCATGCACTTCCATGGAACAGAAGTACGGCAGCGGGCACTGACCCTCCTGCGCGGCGGCGCGAAGAACGCCGACGTCGCCCGGAAGCTCAACGTTCCGCTTGGGACCATCGGCTACTGGAAGCACGAAGACCGTGCGAAACGCGGGGAATGCCCGGGAAGGCGGGCGCCTCAGTGTCCACGGTGCGACGGGCGCGAGCTCGACGAAGTCGCGTACGCCTACCTGCTCGGGCTCTACTTCGGCGACGGGCACATCGTTCAGCATCGCGCGATGCGGGCCCCAAGCCTCTCCGTCTCCTGCACCGACACCTGGCCGGGGCTCATCGAGGCGTGCGCGCAAGCCATGCAGTCAGTCCTGCCCAGCAATCGCGTGACGAAAGTCCAGAGGCAGGGGTGCCTGGAGGTCAAGATCTACTCCATGCACCTACGATGTCTCTTCCCACAGCACGGGCCCGGCAAGAAACACGAACGGCGCATCGCCCTCGAACCGTGGCAGCAGGTGATCGTCGACGCACACCCCTGGGAGTTCATCCGCGGGCTCATCCACTCCGACGGGTGCCGGCTCACGAACTGGACGACCCGGCTCATCGGCGGCGAGCGCAAGCGCTACGAGTACCCCCGGTACTTCTTCACCAACGCCTCCGACGACATCCGGCAGCTCTACACCGACACCCTCGACCAGCTCGGCGTCGAGTGGACGCACTGCACCAGGAACGGGAAGCCGTACAACATCTCCGTCGCCCGCAAAGCCTCCGTCGCCCTCATGGACGCCCACGTCGGCCCCAAGTACTGACTGCCGTCAGCCCGTCACCGGATCCCCGACGTGGTGGACCCGGACCAGGTTCGTCGAGCCCGCGACGCCCGGCGGGGAGCCGGCTGTGATGACCACGATGTCGCCCTTGCGGCAGCGGCCGAGTCGCAGGAGTTCCTCGTCCACCTGGGCGACCATGGCGTCGGTCGAGTCGACGTGCGGGCCGAGGAAGGTCTCGACGCCCCAGGTGAGGTTGAGCTGGGAGCGGGTGGCCGGGTCGGGGGTGAAGGCGAGCAGGGGGATCGGGGAGCGGTAGCGGGAGAGGCGTTTGACGGTGTCGCCGGACTGGGTGAAGGCGACGAGGAACTTGGCGCCGAGGAAGTCGCCGATCTCGGCGGCTGCGCGGGCCACGGCGCCGCCCTGGGTGCGGGGCTTGTTGCGGTCGGTCAGGGGCGGCAGGCCCTTGGCGAGGATGTCTTCCTCTGCGGCTTCGACGATGCGGCTCATGGTGCGCACGGTCTCGATGGGGTACTTGCCGACGCTGGTCTCGCCGGAGAGCATGACGGCGTCGGTGCCGTCGATGACGGCGTTGGCGACGTCGCTGGCCTCGGCGCGGGTGGGGCGGGAGTTGTCGATCATCGAGTCGAGCATCTGGGTGGCGACGATGACCGGCTTGGCGTTCCGCTTGGCGAGTTTGACGGCTCGCTTCTGCACGATCGGTACCTGTTCCAGGGGCATCTCGACGCCGAGGTCGCCGCGGGCGACCATGATGCCGTCGAAGGCGGCGACGATCTCGTCGATGTTCTCGACGGCCTGCGGTTTCTCGATCTTGGCGATGACGGGGATCCGGCGGCCTTCTTCGTCCATGATGCGGTGGACGTCGTCGATGTCCCGGGCGTTGCGGACGAAGGAGAGGGCGATGACGTCGGCGCCGGTGCGCAGGGCCCAGCGCAGGTCTTCGACGTCCTTCTCGGAGAGGGCGGGGACGGAGACGGCGACTCCGGGCAGGTTGAGGCCCTTGTTGTCGGAGACGAGGCCGCCTTCGATGACGAGGGTGTGGACGTGGGGGCCTTCGACGGCGGTCACTTCGAGGGTGACGCGGCCGTCGTCGACGAGGATGCGTTCGCCGGTGGTGACGTCTGCGGCGAGTCCGGCGTAGGTGGTGCCGCAGCGGTGGCGGTCGCCTTGCGTGGGCTCGACGGTGATGGTGAACTCGTCGCCGCGTTCAAGCAGTACGGGACCTTCGCGGAAGCGGCCGAGGCGGATCTTCGGGCCTTGAAGGTCGGCGAGGACGCCGACGCTTCGGCCGGTTTCCTCGGCGGCCTTGCGGACGTGCCGGTAGCGCTCCTCGTGTTCGGCGTAGCCGCCGTGGCTGAGGTTGAATCGGGCCACGTCCATTCCGGCCTCGATCAACGCTTTGATCTGGTCGTATGTTTCTGTGGCGGGCCCAAGGGTACAGACGATTTTTGCTCGGCGCATAAGGCGAGACTAGGGCTTACCGGCGGGTAGCGAAGGGGCCCGGCATGACGACTCAACAACCTTTCCGTGAAAGGTTGTTGACAAGACTTGAATTT
The DNA here is from genome assembly GCF_044768205.1 of Streptomyces sp. NPDC101160. Taxonomy (NCBI): domain Bacteria; kingdom Bacillati; phylum Actinomycetota; class Actinomycetes; order Kitasatosporales; family Streptomycetaceae; genus Streptomyces; species Streptomyces sp. NPDC101160. The sequence goes on from NZ_JBIWPJ010000009.1 coordinate 216,881, forward strand.
GTGCGGGCTATTGCTCCAATGAGCGGGTTACGGGCCGAAAAGCAGTTCGTCTCAGACTCCGGTCAGAGTGCGGGCGGGGACATCACGAAGCGCGCCGCGACCTCCGCCGTGACGGTCTGCCGCTGCGGTTCCAGGTCCAACGGGGCGGGTGATTCCACGGCCTCGGCCGCGAAGGCCATCCGCGTTCCGCCGACCGGCGCCGGCATGCCGGGCGCGAGCCCCGTGTCGGAGAGTTCGAGCAGCGCGACGAGCGACGAGCCGAGCGCCTCCGCGTACTCCCGGGCCCGGCGCACCGCCTCCTTCACCGCCTGGCGGCGCGCCTCGGCGTGCGCCGGGGAGTCCGGGCTCAGCGCCCACCAGGGGCCGTCGACCCGGGTCCACTCCAGGTCGGCGAGGCGGGTGGTGAGCTCGCCGAGTGCGGTGAAGTCGGTCAGTTCGGCCGAGAGGTGGACCCAGCCCTGGTAGCCGCGGACGCGTTCGCCGCGGCCGTGCCGGGCCGGTTCGGGGGTGACGGAGAGGGCGCCTGTCTCCAGGTTGGCGACGGCGTCGCCGTACGACTTGACCAGGGCGATCGCGTCGGCGTTACGGCTCGTCAGGGCGGCGAGCACCGTGGTCCGGTCGGTGCCGCGGGCCCGTACCGCCACGCCGATCCGGGCGAGCTCGGGGTCGACCTCCAGGCGGCCTTCGCCGCGGACGGTGACCTGGGGCGCCTCGGGGGTGGGGTGCGGCTGTGTCATACCGAACACTTTCCCACTCCGTAACCCGAAAGGGCTGTTGCGACAGTGCCGTCTGAGCCAGAATCTACGCGCGTTGTGCGCCATGGCAGGCGCCGAACCAAGGGGAGAAACACATGCCGCTGAACCGCCGGGCCTTCCTTGAGAGCTCCGTCGTCGTCGGAGCCGGAGCCGCTCTCGCCACCGGGGCCGTCGCCGCCCCCGCCGAGGCCCGTGAAGCCCGCCCCCGGCCGGCCAAGCGGTACTCGTTCACCGTGATGGGCACCACCGACCTGCACGGAAACGTGTTCAACTGGGACTACTTCACCGACAAGGAGTTCGACGACAAGGCGCACAACGACGTCGGCCTCGCCAAGATCTCCACCCTGGTCAACCAGGTCCGCGCGGAGAAGGGCGAGGAGAACACGCTCCTCATCGACGCCGGCGACACCATCCAGGGCACCCAGCTGTCCTACTACTACGCCAAGGTCGACCCGATCACCCAGGCCGGCGGCCCGGTCCACCCGATGGCCCAGGCCATGAACGCCATCGGCTACGACGCCGCGGCGCTCGGCAACCACGAGTTCAACTACGGCATCCCGGTGCTCCGCAAGTTCCAGGAGCAGCTCGACTTCCCGCTGCTCGGCGCCAACGCGCTCGACGCGAAGACGCTGCGGCCGGCCTTCCCGCCGTACAGCCTGCACTGTCTGCGTACCCCGCACGGCCGGGACGTCACGGTCGCCGTGCTGGGTCTGACCAACCCCGGCATCGCGATCTGGGACAAGAACAACGTCAGCGGCAGGATGGTCTTCCCCGGTCTGGAGGAGCAGGCGGCGAAGTGGGTGCCGAAGCTGCGTTCGATGGGTGCCGACGTGGTGGTCGTGGCCGCCCACTCGGGTTCCAGCGGCACCTCCTCGTACGGTGACCAGCTGCCGTACATCGAGAACGCGGCCGGGCTCGTCGCCGAGCAGGTGCCCGGCATCGACGCGATCCTCGTGGGCCACGCGCACACCGAGATCCCCGAGTACCGGGTGAAGAACAAGGAGACGGGCCGGGACGTCGTCCTGTCCGAGCCGCTCAAGTGGGGCCAGCGGCTCACCCTCTTCTCCTTCGACCTGGTGTGGGAGAAGGGCCGCTGGATCGTCGAGCGGGTCGGCGCGCAGGTCCTCAACTCCAACACGGTGGCGGAGGACCCGGAGATCACCGGGCTGCTCGCCGACGAGCACAAGAAGGTCGTCGCGTACGTCAACCAGGTCATCGGCACCTCGACCGCGGCCATGACCACGGCCGACGCGCCGTGGAAGGACGAGCCGATCATCGACCTGATCAACGTCGTCCAGGCCGAGACGGTGAAGGCAGCCCTGGCGGGCGGCGCCTACGCGAACCTGCCGGTGCTCTCGCAGGCCTCGTGCTTCTCGCGGACCGCCCGTATCCCGGCCGGGGAGATCTCCATCAAGGACGCCGCCGGGCTCTACCCCTTCGAGAACACCCTGGAGGCCCGTCTGATGACGGGCGCGCAGCTGAAGGACTACCTGGAGTACTCGGCGAAGTACTACGTCCAGACGCCGGCGGGCGCGCCCGTCGACACGGCGAAGCTGACCAACGCGGAGAACACCCCCGACTACAACTACGACGCCGTGTCGGGTCTGTCCTATGACATCGACATCGCCAAGCCGGCCGGCCGGCGGATCGCGAACCTGACCTTCGAGGGCAAGCCGCTCGACCCGGCGGCGCAGTTCGTGCTCGCGGTGAACAACTACCGGGCGAGCGGCGGCGGCGCGTTCCCGCACGTGGCCAAGGCGCAGCAGCTGTGGTCCAACTCGGACGAGATCCGCAACACGATCATCGGCTGGGTGAAGGCGAAGGGGACGGTCGACCCGTCCACCTTCGCGTCGGTGGGCTGGAAGCTGACCCGGGACGGCGTGCCGGTGTTCTAGGCCTCAGACGATCTGTGTGAGGGGCGTCAGCTTCCGGTCCTGGGCCGGGATGCTCGGCGCCTCTCGCGCGTTGTGCTCGTTCAGGCCGAAGCTGGTGAAGGCGGTGCGGCGCGGCAGCGGGTACGGCTCCTTGCCGGTGACCGCGTTGAGGATGACCGCGCTGCGCCAGGCGGCGAGGCCGAGGTCGGGGGCGCCGACGCCGTGGGTGTGGCGCTCGGCGTTCTGGACGTGGACGGCGCCGGTGACGGAGTCGTCGAGGACGAGGCGGTAGTCGGCGTCGATGCGGGGCCGGCCGGCGGCGTCGTGGCGCATGTACGGGTCGAGGCCGGCCAGCATCCGGTCGACCGGGCGCTCGCGGTAGCCGGTGGCGAGGACGACGGCGTCGGTGGTCAGGCGGGAGCGGGTGGACTGCTGGACGTGTTCGAGGTGCAGCTCGATCCGTGTGGTGGCGACCCGGCCGGCGGTGCGGACCCGTACGCCGGGGGTGAGGACGGCGTCGGGCCAGCCGCCGTGCATGCTGCGGCGGTAGAGCTCGTCGTGGATCGCGGCCATCGTCTCGGCGTCGATGCCCTTGTGGAGCTGCCACTGGCGGGGCATGAGTTCGCTGCGGACGCGTTCGGGCAGGGCGTGGAAGTAGCGGGTGTAGTCGGGGGTGAAGTGCTCCAGGCCGAGCTTGGAGTACTCCATGGGGGCGAACGCCTCGGTGCGGGCCAGCCAGTGGATGCGCTCCTTGCCGGCGGGGCGGGCGCGCAGCAGGTCGAGGAAGACCTCGGCGCCGGACTGCCCGGAGCCGATGACGGTGACGTGGTCGGCGGCGAGCAGCGTCTCGCGGTGCGCGAGGTAGTCCGCGGAGTGGATCACCGGCACGCCGGGGACGTCGGCGAGCGGGCGGAGCGGCTCGGGGACGTAGGGCTCGGTGCCGACGCCGAGGACGACGTTGCGGGTGTACGAGCGGCCGAGCGCGGCGGCCTCGCCGTCGGCGTCGAGCTGGGTGAAGTCGACCTCGAACAGGCGCCGTTCGGGGTTCCAGCGGACGGAGTCGACCTGGTGGCCGAAGTGCAGGCCGGGGAGGAGTTCGCTGACCCAGCGGCAGTAGGCGTCGTACTCGGCGCGCTGGATGTGGAACTTCTCGGCGAAGTAGAAGGGGAAGAGCCGGTCGCGGGAGCGGAGGTAGTTGAGGAAGCTCCAGGGGCTGGCCGGGTCGGCGAGGGTCACCAGGTCGGCCAGGAAGGGGACTTGGAGGGTGGCGCCCTCGATGAGGAGGCCGGGGTGCCAGTGGAAGGCGGGCCGCTGCTCGTAGAAGGCGGTGGCGAGGCCGCCGGGGATGCCGTGGGCGAGGGCGGCGAGGGAGAGGTTGAACGGGCCGATGCCGACGCCCACCAGGTCGTACGGGCGGTCGAGGTCGCGCTGGGGGGCGGTGGTGTGGTCTTCGGTGGGGCCGGTGGTGCCGGTGCTGCCCGTCATCGGTCGGTGCTGCCTTCCACGAGGGTGATGATCTCTGCCAGGTCGCCGGGGGTGGCGTGGGGGTTGAGCAGGGTGGCCTTCAGCCACAGCCGGCCGTCGGCGGCGGCCCGGCCGAGCACGGCGCGGCCCTGGGTGAGCAGGGTGCGGCGGATCGTGGCGACGGCGGTGTCGGGTGCGTCGTAGGGGCGGAACAGGACGGTCGTGAGGGTGGGGCGGGCGTAGAGCTCCAGGCCGGGGGCTTTTTCGACCAGGTCGGCGAGGTGTCCGGCGAGGTCCATGCACGCGTCGACGAGCTCGCCGAGCCCCTCGCGGCCGAGGGCGCGGAGGGTGACGGCGGTCTTCAGGACGTCGGGGCGGCGGGTGGTGCGCAGCGAGCGGCCGAGGAGGTCGGGGAGGCCGGCCTCGGTGTCGTCGTCCGCGTTGAGGTAGTCGGCGGTGTGGGTCAGTGCGGCGAGGTCGGCGCCGTCCCGTACGGCGAGCAGTCCCGCGGCGGCCGGCTGCCAGCCCAGTTTGTGCAGGTCGATCGTGACGGTGCGGGCCCGGTCGAGCCCGGCGAGGAGGCGGCGGTGGGTGTCGCTGAAGAGGAGGGGGCCGCCGTAGGCGGCGTCGACGTGGAGGTCGGCGTTGCCGTGTGCGGCGCAGAGGTCGGCGATCTCCGGGAGCGGGTCGATCAGTCCGGCGTCGGTGGTGCCGGCGGTCGCGGCGACGAGGAGGGGGCCGGGGAGGTCGGTGAGTGCCTCGTCGAGGGCGACCGGGTCCATGACGCCGCCCGGCGCGGGGACGACGACGGGCTCGGGGAGGCCGAGCAGCCAGGCGGCGCGGTGGAAGGAGTGGTGGGCGTTGGCGCCGACGAGGGTCTGCACGGTGCCGTGGTGGGCGTGGCGCTCGCGTGCGAGGAGCAGGGCGAGCTGGTTGGACTCGGTGCCGCCGGTGGTGACGAGCGCGTCGGGTGCGGGTGCGTCCGGGTAGGCCTCGGTGGCGAGCGTCGCTGTCACGAGCGCTTCGAGGGCGGAGGCCGCCGGGGCCTGGTCCCACGAGTCCATGGAGGGGTTGAGCGCGGAGGCGGCGAGGTCGGCGGCGGCGGAGAGGGCGAGGGGCGGGGTGTGCAGGTGTGCGGCGCACAGGGGGTGTGCGGGGTCGGCGGCGCCGGCGGCGAGGGTGTGGACGAGGGTGCGGAGGGATTCTTCGGCGCCGGTGCCGGTGTCGGGGAGCACGGGGCCGAGGGCCTCCCGCACCTGGCCCGCGACCCCTTCCGGCCCGCCGGCCGGGAGCGGCCCGCCGCGCTGCTGCGCGCCGGCGGCGAGGGCGTCGAGGACGACGGGCAGCAGGGACCGGAGGGCGTCGGGCCCGGAGAGGCCTCCGGCGAGGGGTTCGGCACGCATGGACGACAGGGTGCCGGGGGTTGTCGGGGCTTGTCCGGGGAGTCGGGTCCTGTGACCCGAACGAGGGACGGCGGGTGGACGGGACGGGCGGGTGCGGCCCGGTGACGGACGGCGGCGGGTCAGGTCGCTTCCAGGCGCCCGCGTCAGGTCACCTCCAGGTTCGCCATCATGCCCATGTCCTCGTGTTCCGCGTTGTGGCAGTGGAAGAGGTAGCGGCCGCGGTAGGCGTCGAAGCGGGTGAGGATCTCGGCCGATTCGCCGGGGCGCAGGGAGACGGTGTCCTTGAGGCCGGCGTCGTGCGGGAGTGGGGGTCTGCCGCCGCGGGAGAGGATGCGGAAGCCGGTGAGGTGGAGGTGGACGGGGTGGTGGACGTCGGCGACGAGGCGCCAGAGTTCGGTGTCGCCGTGGCGGACGGTGACGTCGGTGCGGGTGGGGTCGAAGGGGCGGCCGCCGATGAGCCAGCCGTGGGTGCCGTCCTCGCCCATGCGTCCGGCGCGGAAGGCGAAGTCGCGGACGCGGGCGGCGTCTTCGCGGCGCCAGGCGGGCAGGTCGGTGGAGAGGACGCGCGGGACGCGGCTGTCGTCGGCGGCCTTGCGGGCGATGCGGAAGGCCATGACGTCCCGGGTGCGGCCGGAGCCCAGGCGGTTGACGAGCCGGATGAGGGTGCCGACCGGCATGCGGGAGAAGTCGACGACCAGGTCGTAGCGTTCGGCCGGGGCCAGGGGCAGGGTGCGGAGGGTGACCGGGGCTGCCAGGAGGCCCTGGTCGGCGCCGATCTGGACGAAGTCGTACGCGCGGCCGTCACCGGCGTCTTCGAAGGCGAGCTCGTAGTGCCGGGCGTTCGACGCGTTGAGGAGGCGCAGCCGGTAGCGGGCCGCGTCGACCTCGTGGACGGGCCAGGGCGCGCCGTTGACGAGGATGACGTCGCCGAGGACGCCCGCGAGGTACGGCTCGCGGACGCCGGGGTGCCTCCGCAGGGTCGGGTCGAGGGAGGGGTAGTCGAGGCTGCCGTCTTCGGCGAAGGCGCGGTCGGCGATCATCAGGGGCAGTTCGCGGGGGCCGGCGGGGAGGCCGAGGGCGTCCTCGGCGTCGTCGCGCACGATGTGCAGGCCGGCGAGGCCGCGCCAGATCGCGGGGGCGGTGAAGTCCATCCGGTGGTCGTGGTACCAGAGCAGCGCCGGGCGCTGGTCGAGCGGGAAGGTGTAGTCGCGGGTGACCTCGGTGGTGACCGCGCGCGGGTCGTGCATGCTCGTGCCGTGGTCCGGCATCCCGTGGCCCGGCGTGCCGTGGCCGCCCCTGTGCATGCCCGCCGCCTGCCAGCCCTTCGGGACGACGAGGTCCGTCGGGTAGCCGTCGGACGCCGCCGGGGTGCGCCCGCCGTGCAGGTGGACGACCGTCGGCACCGGGAGTTCGTTGCGGTGGGTCACGGTGACGGGCCGGCCCCGGCGTGACTCGATCGTCGGACCGGGGAAGGTGCCCCCGTACGTCCACAGTGGTGTCCGGACGCCGGGCAGGAGCTCCGCCGTGACCTCGCGCTGGGTGATCGCGTACCGGTCGACTCCGCCCGCGCGGCTGACCGGCGCGAGCACGGACGGCAGCGGCAGCGGCACCTGGAAGGGGCGCGGGAGCGGTACGGCGCTGCGGAGTTCGGCTCCGGTGGCCGCGGGGTGGCGGGACAGCGCGGCCGCGGCCGACAGACCGGTGACGGCCATCGCTCCCAGCGCGCCGCCGATGCCGAGTATCCGGCGCCGGCTCATGCCTTCACGCATCGGCGGTCTCCTGCCGTACGAGCGGCCGCGCCCACGCCGCGACGAACAGCAGGGCGGCGGCCACGATGGTGAACACGCCGAGGGGGATGTGCAGCCAGAGCGCGCCGCCCGTCCCGGCGAAGTACTGCACCGTCTCGGCCACCGCAAGGGCGAGGGTGACGAGGAACGGCCAGGACCGGCGCAGCCGCACCCACAGCACGGTGGCCACGGCCAGCTGGACCAGGCACAGCGAGGTGACGACGTTCGCGCCGGTCTCGTGCAGGCCCAGGCCGTCGTAGTCACCGCTCAGGTACACGCCCGCGAAGACCGGCTGCGCGAGGATCGCCGTCACGTGCGCCGTGACGGCCCCTCGCCACACACCTCGAACCATGAGTCGCCCCCTCTTGTGCGCTTCCCTGCGGACTCCTCGACGCTATGAGCCGAGCGATATCCTGTCCAAGATCAATATTGCTATGGCGCTATGCCTCGGGGGGCATGATGGATCTCCACGCACTCCGCCAGTTCGTCGTCGTCGCGCGCCTGGAGCACCTGAGCCACGCCGCCGAGGAACTCCGGGTCGCGCAGCCCTCGTTGAGCCGTACGATCGCGCGTCTGGAGCACGAGCTCGGCACGCCGCTGTTCGACCGGGCCGGGCGGCTGCGGCTGAACGACGCCGGGCGGCTCTTCCTCGGCCATGTCGAGCGCGCTCTCGGCGAGCTCGACGCGGGGCGGCGGACGCTGGCCGAGCGGGCGGGCGAGGGGTTCGGCACCGTACGGCTCGCGTCGGAGACGTTCCTGACCCTGACGGGTCCGCTGGCGGCCTTCAAGCGGGCCCATCCGTCCGTCGAGGTCGAGCTGCACCAGCTGGAGGCCGAGGACATGGCCCGCCGGCTGCGCGCGCAGGAGGTGGACCTGTGCGTGGCCTCGCAGCCGGTGCCGACCGACGGTCTGGAGGCGGTGCGGCTGCTCGACGAGCCGGTGTGGGTGATCACCCCGCTCGACCATCACCTCGCGCCGCTCGCGGAGCGCGGCCCGGTCGCCGTCGCCGACCTCGCCGACGAGCCGTTCGTCACCACCCGCGCGGGCCACTGGCAGCGCCGGCTCCTGGACCGGCTGTTCTCCGGGCACGGCCTGCCCGCCCCGCGGATCGTCTGCGAGGGCGACGAGCCCAGCGCCACCGCGATCCTGGTGGCCGCCGGGCTCGGCATCGCCCTCATCCCGGACATGGCCCGCCGCAGCGCCACCCGCGCCCCGGTCGCCTGGCTCCGCGTCGACAGCCCGGACTGTCTGCGCACGCTCACCCTGCTCCGCGGCGCCTCCACCCGGCCGACGAGCGCGGCGCGCCTGCTGCACGCCACGCTCACCGGCTGGGACTGGACGGCCGGGCCGGTCTAGCCGGCCCGGAAGGGGATCAGCCCCGCACCCGCAGTGCCCGGCGCAGGTCGTCGAGCTGGTCGACGAGCTTGCGGTGCAGCGCGGGGATCATGTCGTCCTCGGCGAGGTGCCGCTCGCCGAGGGCGAGGGAGTCGGCGTCGACGGCGTGGTGCGGGAAGGCCGAGCGGCCGGCCGCCTCGGCCATGGCGGGGCCGCGTCGGCCGGCCATGGCGACGGCCGCCGGGTAGTAGCGGGCCACATAGTCGCGTACGAGCTCGGCCTGCTCGGGCTTCCAGAAGCCCGAGGCGGTGGCCGTGAACAGGTAGTTCGACAGGTCGTCGGTGTCGAACATGGCGGCCCAGGCGGCCTCCTTCGCCTCCGGCGTCGGCAGCGCGGCACGGCAGCGGGCCGCGCCCTCCTGGCCGGTGGCGCTGGGGTCGCGCTCCAGCTCGGCGGCGATGGCGGCCTCGTCGGTGGCGCCGAGGACGGCGAGCCGGGCGAGGATCCGCCAGCGCAGCTCGGGGTCGAGCTCGGGGCCGCCGTGCACGGTGCCCTCCTCCAGCCAGGAGGCGATCTTGTCCGGGGTGGTGGCGCTGTCGATGTACGTGCGGACGGCGGTGAGGCGCAGGCCGGGGGCCTCGCCGTCCTCGGTGCGGCGCAGCATGTCGCGGGCGATGCCGCAGAGGGTGGCGAGGGCGGCGGGACGGTCGGCCTCGGAGACGTAGCGGTCGGCGATCTGCGTACGGGCGAAGCCGAGGACGCCCTGGACGACGGCGAGTTCGGTCTCCCCGGGCAGGTGGGCCGCGGCGGTCTCCAGGTAGTCGAGCGGTGCGAGCTGCCCGTCGCGGACCATGTCGCGCAGCGCGTTCCAGACGACCGCGCGGGTGAGCGCGCCGGGGATCCGGGAGAGGGAGCGCAGCGCGGTCTCCTCGGACACCTCGTCGAAGCGCATCTTGGCGTAGGTGAGGTCGTCCTCGTTGAGGACCACGAGCGCCGGGCGCGGGCCGGTCAGGTCGAGCGGGGCGGCCTGCGGCACGTCGGCCCAGGTGCGCTCGCGGAGCACCAGGTCGCCGGCGGCGTCGCGGTCGTAGACGCCGACCGACACGCGGTGCGGCCGGCTGCCGTCGCGGTCGACGGTGAGCCGCCACTGCTGTCCTTCGCCTTCCAGGCGCGGGGTGAGGACGTCGACGCCGGTGGTGCGCAGCCACTGGTCGGCCCAGCCGTGCACGTCGCGGTCGGTGGCGGCGGCGAGGTTGTCGATGAAGTCGGCGAGGGTGGCGTTGCCGAACCTGTGGCGCTTGAAGTGGATGTTGATGCCGGCGAGGAAGTCCTTCTCGCCGAGCCAGGCGACGAGCTGCCGCAGCGCGGAGGCGCCCTTGGCGTAGGAGATGCCGTCGAAGTTGAGCAGCGCGGAGGCGGTGTCGGGGACGGCGTCCGGGTCCGGGGCGACGGGGTGGGTGGAGGGCCGCTGGTCGGCTTCGTAGCCCCAGGACTTCCGTGTGACGCCGAAGTCGATCCAGGTGTCGGCGAAGCGGTCGGCGCAGGCCTCGTTGACGGTCTGGTAGCCCATGTACTCGGCGAAGGACTCGTTCAGCCAGATGTCGTCCCACCAGCGCAGGGTGACGAGGTCGCCGAACCACATGTGGGCCATCTCGTGGGCGATGACCATGGCGCGGGTCATCCGCTCGGTGTCGGTGACGGCGGAGCGGAAGACGAACTCGTCGCGGAAGGTGACGAGTCCGGGGTTCTCCATGGCGCCGGCGTTGAACTCGGGCACGAACGCCTGGTCGTACGAGTCGAAGGGGTACGGCTCGTCGAACTTCTCGTGGAAGCGGTCGAAGCACGCCTTGGTGATGTCGAGGATCTCGTCGGCGTCGGCGTCGAGGTGCGGCGCGAGGGAGCGGCGGCAGTGGATGGCGAAGGGCAGTCCGGCGTGCTCGGTGCGCACGGAGTGCCAGGGGCCGGCGGCGACGCAGACGAAGTAGGTGGAGAGCAGCGGGGTGGTGGCGGCCTGCCAACTCCCGTCGGCCTGCTGCTCGGTGATGCCGTTGGCGAGGACGGTCCAGCCCTCGGGGGCGGTGACGGAGACGTCGAAGACGGCCTTGAGGTCGGGCTGGTCGAAGGCGGCGAAGACGCGCTGGACGTCCTCCATGAACAGCTGGGTGTAGACGTACGCCTCGCCGTCCGTGGGGTCGGTGAAGCGGTGCATGCCCTCGCCGGTTCGCGAGTAGCGCATGGTGGTGGCGATCCGCAGGGTGTGCTCGCCCTCGGTGAGGGTGAGCGGGAGCCGGTTGCCGTCCAGGCGGGCGGTGTCGAGCGGCTCGCCGTCGAGGACGGCGGAGTGCAGGGTTTCCGGCTTGAGTTCGACGAAGGTGTCCCCGGCGGTGCGGGCGGTGAACCGGATGAGGCTGGTGGACCCGAAGGTCTCGTCGCCGGTGGTGAGGTCGAGGTCCACGGCGTAGTGGTGGACGTCGAGGAGCTGGGCACGGGTCTGCGCTTCGTCGCGCGTCAGTACGGACATGGGGCCCATGCTGCCCGATGCTCACCTCCCGGGGGGAGGGGAGTTCACCGACAGCTCAGGCCCGATTTCCGGGGACCGCGAGGGAGGGTCTCAGGCGAGTCCGGCGCCGTCCAGGTGCGCGAAGGCGGCGGTGATCCGCGGCCGGTCGTAGCCGGCGGGTCCCTTGGCGCCGCTGGAGAGCAGGGCGTGCAGGAGCAGCCGGGCCTTGGCGGGGGCGAGCGGTCCGGCGGGGATGAGGCCGCGGTGCAGCAGGTCGTACTCGGAGCCGGGGCTGCGGTAGGTGTGCGAGAGGGTCGCGCCGGTGCCGGTGCGGGAGGCGAGGACGACGGGCATGCGGGTGGTGAGCTCGGCGAGCGGTTCGACGAGCCATGCCGGGACGTGGCCGGCGCCGAAGGCGGCGACGACCAGGCCGTCGAACCGGTCGGCGACCGCCTCCAGGAGCTCGCCCCGGTCGCCGAGGGAGAGGGTGAGCAGGGCGATCCGGATGTCCGGGTCGATGCGGAGCGGGCAGATCCGGCTGGGTACGGCGGGCCGCAGCCAGATCCGCGGCTCGCCCTCCACGACGGCGCCGAGCGGGCCCGCGCCGGCCGAGCGGAAGGTGGCGACCGAGGTGGTGTGGGCCTTGTGGGCGAAGCGGGCGGCGTGGATCTCGTCGGCGAGGACGACGAGCACGCCGAGCTCGCGGCAGCCGGGGTCGGCGGCGACGGCGAGGGCGGCGGCCAGGTTGGCGGGGCCGTCGGCGCCGGGCAGGTCGGGGCGGCGCATGGCGCCGGTGACGACGACGGGCTCCTCGGTGGTGCAGAGCAGGTCGAGGAGGAAGGCGGTCTCCTCCAGGGTGTCGGTGCCCTGGACGACGACCACGCCGGAGCCGGCCGCGACGGCCTTGCCGACCTCGTCGGCGAGGGCGGTCAGGTCCTCGAAGCCGAGGGAGGAGCTGGGCACCCGCCGGAAGTCGGTCAGGCTCACGTCCACGCCGGCGGGGGCCACGCCGAGCTCGGCGAGCACCTCGGCGCCGCTCATCCGGGCCTGGTCACCGCCCCGCGCGGAGATGGTGCCCCCGAGGGTGAATACGGTGACGCGCCTCATGCCGGTTTCCCCGTTCCTCAGCCTGCTTCGGTCAGCGTGCTTCGTCGGCGATCGTCTCGTGGTGGCGGATGACCTCCGCGATGATGAAGTTCAGCAGCTTCTCCGCGAACGCCGGGTCCAGTTTCGCGCTCTCGGCCAGTTCTCGCAGCCGGGCGATCTGGCGGGCCTCGCGGGCCGGGTCGGCGGGCGGCAGGTTGTGCCGCGCCTTGAGGACGCCCACCTGCTGGGTGCACTTGAAGCGCTCGGCGAGCATGTGGACGACCGCCGCGTCGATGTTGTCGATGCTCTCGCGCAGTCGGGTCAGCTCGGTCCGTACGGACTCGTCGATGTCGCTCATGAGGGGCGAGCCTATCCGGATCCGGTGCGGATGGTGGGCGGGTGTTCGGGATCCGGAACGGTGGTGGACCAGCCTCCGGGAACGTTTCTGCCCTGCTGCTCGCGGAAACGGACGGGCGCGGTGCCGACGCGGCGGGTGAAGAGCCGGGAGAAGTAGGCCGGATCGTCGTAGCCGACGCGGCGGGCGACGGCGGCGACGGGCAGGTCGGTGCCGGCGAGGAGTTCCTTGGCGCGGCCGAGCCGGACGGTGAGCAGGTAGTCCTTGGGGCTGCATCCGGCGGCGCGGCGGACGGCGGTGCGCAGCTCGGCGGGGGTCATGCCGTGCCGGGCGGCGTGCTCGGCGACCGGGAGGCGGGCGAAGGCGTCGCGGGCGAGGGCGGCGAGGACGGGGTCGCCGTCGGCGTTGGTGTCGGCGCGGGAGCGGCGCAGGGCGACGAGGAGTTCGTGGACGGCGGCGCCGGTCTCGACCTCCAGGAGCGGGTTGCCGGGGCGGGCGGCGCGGGCGATGCGGCTGACGACGGCGCGGGCGGGGGCGGCGTCGGCGAGGGGGACGACGGGCCGGTCGGGTTCGATGTAGCCGAGTTCGGTGTAGGTGGTGGTGGCGGGGCCGGAGAAGTCGACGAAGGACTCGTCCCAGCCGGTGCCGGGGTCGGCGGAGTAGTGGTGGGGCACGCCGGGGGTGAGCCAGATCAGGGCGGGGGCGGTGACGGTGGTGCGGCGCCCGTCGGGGCCCTGGTACCAGCCGCTGCCGGAGCCGACGACGACGGCGACGTGGTGGTCGAGGGTGCGCGGGCCGACGGTGGGCAGGGCGCCGTGCTGGAGTCCGACGCCGAGGCAGACGAGGCCGAGGCGGTGGTGGGCGGGCCCGGGCGTGAAGTAGCGCATCCAGGTGTGGTACATCGCGCGTCCGCCTCCCCGGCCTCGATCCGAACGTCCAAACTGCGACGATCTTTGTCCATGGACCGGTCCGCCGCCAGGGGTGAAGGTGAGCCACATGAGCGAGAGGCACATGAGCGGGTCCCGCCGGTTCGCGGTGGGTGACGAGGACTTTCTGCTGGACGGGCGGCCGGTGCGGCTGCTCTCGGGCGCGCTGCACTACTTCCGGGTGCACGAGGGGCAGTGGGAGCACCGGCTCGGGATGCTGCGCGCGATGGGCCTCAACTGTGTCGAGACGTACGTGCCGTGGAACCTGTACGAGCCGGAGCCGGGCCGGTACGGGGACGTGGCGGCGCTCGGCCGCTTCCTGGACGCGGTGGCGCGGGCCGGGCTGTGGGCGATCGTGCGCCCGGGCCCGTACATCTGCGCCGAGTGGGAGAACGGCGGGCTGCCGCACTGGCTGACGGGGCCGCTCGGGCGGCGGGTGCGGACGGCCGACCCGGAGTACCTGGGCCGGGTCGAGCGCTGGTTCCGGCGGCTGCTGCCCCAGGTGGTGGAGCGGCAGATCGGCCGGGGCGGGCCGGTGCTCATGGTGCAGGTGGAGAACGAGTACGGCAGCTACGGCACGGACGCCGGCTATCTGCGGTGGGTGGCGGAGCTGCTCGTGGCGTGCGGGGTGGAGGTGCCGCTGTTCACCTCGGACGGCCCGGAGGACCACATGCTGACGGGCGGTTCGGTGCCGGGCGTGCTGGCGACGGCGAACTTCGGCTCGGGCGCGCGCGAGGCGTTCGCGACGCTGCGGCGGCACCGGCCGGCCGGTCCGCTGATGTGCATGGAGTTCTGGTGCGGCTGGTTCGACCACTGGGGCACGGACCACGTGGGCCGGGACGCGGCGGACGCGGCGGCGGCGCTGCGCGAGATCCTGGAGTGCGGGGCCTCGGTCAACGTCTACATGGCGCACGGCGGTACGAGCTTCGCCGGCTGGGCCGGGGCGAACCGGGCGGGCGGGCTGCACCGGGGCGCGCTGCGGCCGACGGTCACGTCGTACGACTACGACGCGCCGGTGGACGAGGCGGGGCTGCCGACGGAGAAGTTCTGGCGCTTCCGCGAGGTGCTCGCAGAGTACGCGGAGGGGCCGCTGCCGGAGGTGCCGGAGCCGCCGGTGCGGATCGGGGCGCCCGCGGCGGGCGCGGTGACCGGCTGGGCGCCGCTGGCCGAGGTCCTGGAGGTCCTCGGCGACGAGGAGACCGAATCGCCGGTGCCGCCGACCTTCGAGGACCTGGGCGTGGACCGGGGCCTGGTCCGCTACCGGGTGGCGGTGCCGGGGCCGCGGCAGCCGTATCCGCTGGGCGTGACGGGGCTGCGGGACCGGGCGACGGTGTACGTGGACGGGGTGCGGGCGGGGGTCCTGGACCTGGAGGACGCGGAGCTGCCGGAGCCGGTCGCGGGGCCGGCGGTGGTGGAGCTGTGGGTGGAGTCCCTGGGCCGGGTCAACTACGGGCCGCGGCTGGCGGAGCCGAAGGGGATCACGGGCGGGGTGCGGCACGAGCGGCAGTATCTGCACGGGGTACGGGCGCGGGGCCTGCGGCTCGACGCGTTCGAGCCGGCGGCGGTGGCGAAGGTGCCGTTCGGTGAGGTGCCGGAGGGCTCCGGGCCCGGTCTGTACGCGGGCGGGCTCTCGGTGCCGGTTCCCGGCGACGCGTACCTCCGCCTCCCCGGCTGGTCGCGCGGCTTCGTCTGGGTGAACGGCTTCTGCCTGGGCCGCTACTGGAACGCGGGCCCGCAGGAGGCGCTGTTCGTGCCGGGGCCGGTGCTGCGGGAGGGCGTGAACGAGGTGTGGGTCCTGGAGCTGGAGGGCGGGGCCGGGGGCGCGGTGGAGCTGGCGTGACGCGGGTGCGGGCCCGGGATGCGACGGTCCCGGGCCCGCGGAGGTGCGCTACAGCGAGGGAGCCGAAGGGGCGCGCGGGTGCCGAAAGGGAGAACGCGCAGTCGAGCACGATCGACCGTCGACACCCGCTCAGCGCCCCGGAGGCGGACCGAGCTCCTAAAGAGCGGCGGCCGCGGCCTTGATGTCCTTGGCGAAGGTGGACACCTCGGAGTAGACGCCGGGGTAGCCGGGCCGGGCGCAGCCCTCGCCCCAGCTCACGATGCCGACCTGGATCCAGGCGCCGTTGTTGTCCTTGCGGAACATCGGGCCGCCGGAGTCGCCCTGGCAGGTGTCGACGCCGCCCTCGTTGTAGCCGGCGCAGATCTCGTCGCCGGGGACGAGGGAGCTGCCGTACGCGGACTGGCAGTCGGCGTCGGAGACGAAGGGGACGGTCGCCTTGCGCAGGTAGCGCTGCTGGCCGCCGCCCTCGCGGGTGGCGCCCCAGCCGGCGACGGTGAAGGTGCCGTTGTTGTAGGCGGTGGTGTCGGCGATGTTGAGGTTCGGCAGGCTGGTGATGGGCGAGGCGAGCTTGATGAGGGCCCAGTCCTTGCCCTGCCCGCTGTAGCCGGGGGCCTGGTAGACCTTGGTCGAGCGGACCTTGATGGCGCTGCTCGACTGGAGGTCCACGACGCCGGCAGTGGCGGTGATGCTGGTGTTGGCGCCGGAGCCGCTGACGCAGTGCGCCGCGGTGAGGACGACCTGAGGGGTGATCAGGGAGCCGCCGCAGCCCATGGAGAGCCTGACCATCCAGGGGAACTCGCCCTGGGCGGCGCGGGTGCCGCCGACGACCGGTGCGGGCGCGGCGGAGGCGGTGCCGGCGGGCTGGAGGCTGAGCGCGGCGAGGGCGACCGCGCCGGCCGCGGCGAGTTTCTGCAGGGCGCGGACCAGCCGGTTCTTCTTCTGCATACGACTGCCTTCTTTCATGGGGGGTTGATCTCGATGGCATGAGCCCGTCAAGACGTTCCGGATTATGGGGAGCGCCCAACAGACGTCACAAGAAGGCCTTTTCGGCCAGACGGGGGGATGGAGGAGACGGAGCACCCGGCCGTACCCTGGGCGGCAGGGGGTGGTCCGGCATGCCGTACGTGCCGCACAGCGATGCAGTCTCCCGCGTCGTCCGCGGGTTCCCGCACCTCGACACGGTCCGCGCGTCGATCACCGCGCTCTACCGGCGCCTCTCCCCCGACGGCGTCCGCCGCTACGAGCTGAGCGTCCCGGCCTCCGACGTCGCCGTCGACGTCCTCGGCGCGCCCGAGGACGGCCTGCACCTCGGCACCCAGCGGGCCGCCCGCGCCCTGGTCCGCCACCTCGGGCTGCCCGACGCCCGGATGGTGGTGAGCTTCCGCCCGATGGAGCACGCGGGCAGCGTCGAACTGTCCGCGGGACCGGAGTACTTCGTCGAGCTGAACGACCGCTTCCGCGCCCACCGCCAGGACATCGGCGCCGTCCTCGCCCACGAAGTCACCCACGTCCTGCTCCACCGCCTCGGCCTGTCCCTCCCCACGACCGCCGAGAACGAGATCCTCACCGACGTCGTCACCACCTACCTCGGCGCGGGCTGGCTGCTCCTCGACGCCTTCCGGCAGGACCGGCTGACCGGGCAGAAGCTCGGCTATCTCACGCCGGACGAGTTCGGCTACGTGCTCGCGAAGCGGGCCGAGGTGTTCCACGAGGACCCCTCCCCGTGGTTCACCAGCACGGTGGCGTACGAGGCGTGGGAGAAGGGGCGCGCGGAGGCCGCCCGCGACTGGCGCCGCCCGCCGCTCGCCGGCGCGGGCTGGGCCGCGCGGCGGCTCGCCCGGGCCGGCGGTGACGGCGTCTTCCCGTGCCCGGTGTGCGGGCAGCGGCTGCGGGTGGCCGGGGCCCGGCGGGTGAGGGCCCGCTGCGGGGTGTGCCGGACGGTCCTGGAGTGCGCGCCGTAATCCCCGGGCGCGACGGGCATTTGCGCCGTTCGGGGGGTTCGGGTGAGGGTCGGCGCATGAGCAGGTTGTTCGACGCGCTGTGGAACGGCGACGACGACGGGGTGGTGCGGGCCCTGCGGGAGGGCGCCGACCCCGAGGAGCGGGACGCCGACGGCGAGACCCCGCTGTACCGTGCGGCCGTCGGAAACCAGCCGGTCGCCGTCCGCGTGCTGCTCGCCGCCGGGGCCGGCCCGGGCCGGCCGAGCGGCGCGGACGACGGGGACCTGCCGCTGTGCGGGGCCGCGTGCGGCGGCCACACCGAGGTCGTACGGGCCCTGCTCGCGGCCGGCGCGGACCCCGACCAGGAGGAGGCGTACGCGTACACCGCGCTCGCCTGGGCCGTACGCCTCGGACACACCGGGGCGGCGCGGGCCCTGCTCGACGCCGGCGCCGACCCGGCGCGGCCGGGTCCCGACGGGCTCGACCCGCTGACCGCCGCCGCCCGGCGCGGCTCGGCGTCCCTGGTCCGGGCCCTGCTGGAGCACGGCGCGGGCCGCGACCGGGCGTCCGTGGAGAAGGCCCTGGCCGAGGCCCGGCGGTGGATCGGCGCCGACATGGCGGCGGTGCTGCGGCGCGGGCTGGTGGAGAGCCGGGGCACGGCGGACACGTACGAGGCGGTGGTGCGGCGGGTGCCCGAGGACGGCGGGATCACCGTGGTCGTCGAGCTGCTGCGGGAGGACGGCGCGCCGAGCCACGGCGACGAACGCCAGACCTCCCACGCCGCGATCGCCACCCTCCTGGAGGGCGCCCTCGGCGCGCCCGCCCCGGCAGAGGAACTCGCGGAACGTGCCCTGCGCTGTGGTGCCCCCGACCGCGACGACTGGACCACGGCCGTCGCCGCCCTCGCGGCCCGCCCCGACGAGACCGCCTTCGTCACCGCCACCGCCTGGTGCACGGGCCCGGACCCGCTGCGCCGCGCCCTGGGCGCGCAGGTGCTCGCCGCGCTGCCCGGGTACGCGGCGAGCGCGGTGCCGGTGCTGCGCCGGCTGGCCGCGGAGGAGACCTCCACGGAGCGGGAGCCCGCGCTGTCCGTCGTGGCCGCGCTCGGGGCGTGCGGGGACGGCAGCGCCGTACCGGAGCTGCTCGCCCTCGCCGGGCACCCGGACGCGGAGGTACGGCGGCAGGTGGCCGCGGCGCTCGCCGGTCTCGTGCCCGCCGGACACGCGGAGGCCGTCGGGGTCCTCGTGGGTCTGAGCCGGGACCCGGATCCGCGGGTGCGGGACTGGGCGACGCTCGCGCTCGGCGAGCTGCCCGACGACACGCCGGCGGTACGGGAGGCGCTGGCGGCACGGCTCGCCGACCCGGACCCGGAGACCGCCGCCGAGGCCGCCCGCGGTCTGGCGATCCGTCAGGACCCGCGGGCCGTCGAGGCGCTGGCCGGGATCCTGGCCGACGGCGACCCGGAGGGCCCGGCCCGCGAGACGGCGCTGGCCGCCCTGGAACACGTACCGGATCCGCGGATCAGGACCCGGCTGGAGTGGACCGCGCCCCGGTGCCGGTAGTCCCGGGGCCGCCGGCCCGGAAGCCGGGGCGTGCCGGTCACGCGGGCCGGTTCGCCGACGGTCGGGGCCGTGCGCTGCTCCTTCCGGGAGGTTTCGGGGCGGTGCCGGGTGAGCGCCGACGGTAGGCCGGGCGTGTGGTGCGGGGGAGCGCGTGTTCCCACTGGCCGGGAAAGTGGCGCGGTGTGCTCCCGCGGGTGCTTCTCGTGCGCCTTCACGCCCCCATCAGGGATGATTACGGAGAGTAGCGACACGGGTACGTTTCGTCGTGCCCGCTCTCGGCAACCGGCGGGCAGCCGCCACCACCTCAGGAGAGGCCATGTCGCACATCACCGGTACGGTGCAGACGCTGTCGCCCCCGGTCACCGTGGGGCCCGCGTCGGGAGCCCCGCCGACCACGCCGGGCACCTGGGCGTACGACTTCCCGTGGGTCCCCGCGCCCTCCGGCACCAAGCTCGTCGTGCTGCACTTCAGCGGAGTGAGCCTGCCGGCGAACAACCGCCTGGAGGTCGATCTCGGTTACGGGAAGGACGTGTTCACGTCCGCCGACGGGCCGGAGTTCTGGAGCCGCCCGGTGAACGTGTACGCGTTCCCGGCGGGCCGGGTGCCGGTCCGTTACGTGACGGACGGCGCGACCACGGGCGGCGCGACGATCGACAGGTACGCCCGCGGGGAGCGGCACGCGGGCAAGCAGGACACGACGGCGTTCTCCAACAGCGACCCGTTCCTGGGCGAGGCGGTCTACACGGAGCCGAAGTACGACCCGTTCTGGTTCTGCCACACGCCGCCGAACTGGGAGAACGCGGCGTGCGCGACGCCGGCGGCGGACGTGCGGGCCCGGGTCGCGAAGAGCGTCGGGATGATCCTGATGATCGGGGCCGAGGTGTCGACGTGCTCGGTGACCCTGATCGAGCCGAACGTGGTGCTGACGGCCGGTCACTGCCTGGAGGACGTCGCGGCGGAGGCCGCCTCGGCGTCGGTCACCTTCGACTACGCGACGGACTGCGCGGGCAACCGCCCGCCGGGGTACGCGGCGCGCTTCCACAAGGTCGTGAAGGTGCTCGCGCACACCTACGACCCGGGCACCGGGGTGGACTACTGCCTGCTGCAGCTGAAGGTGCCGGCGGCGGGCCTCGGCCTCACGCCGGTCCAGATCCGCCCGGACCGGCCCGGGGTCGGCGAGGCCGTCTTCGGCGTGCACCACCCCAACGGGGCGGTGAAGAAGCTGTCGCCGCCGCACGCCTCGTTCGGCGGGGTCCTGGCGAGCTCGACGGGAGCCCTCGACGTCGACTTCGACGTGTCGGGCGGCAGTTCGGGCTCCGGGCTCTTCGACTCCTCCGGGAGGATCGTCGGCGTCCTCTCCAACGGCGTGGCCTGCCGGCTGCACTACTACCCGACGTCCAGCATGCTGGGACAGCTCGCCAACCCGCCGGGGCCGCGGGTGAACCGCGATGTGATGGTGGTCGTCGACCGCTCCGGCAGCATGCAGGAGAAGTCCGGTACCGGCCGCGACCGCACCAAGATCGAGGAGGCCAGGGACGCGGCCTCGCTGTTCGTGCGGCTGGTGCGCGCGGGGACCGGGAACCGGCTCGGCCTGGTGTCGTTCTCCACGACCGCGAGCTCGCCCGTGGACTTCGCCCTCGCCCCGGTCACCGACACCACCAAGAACACGCTCACCGGCCCGGCGCCCTTCACCGGCGGGGTGGTCGGCGGGCTCACGCCGGGCGGGACGACGACGATCGGCGGCGGACTCGGGGCCGCGCAGGGCCAGTTCCCGGCGCCCGGGACCAATCCGCGCTCGGTCCTGCTGCTCACCGACGGCCTGCAGAACACGCCGCCGATGATCGCGGACGTGGAGGGCTCCCTGGCCGGCATCGACGTCAACGCGGTCGGCTTCGGCACCGAGACCAGTCTCGACGGCGCGCTGCTCACCCGGCTCACGCAGGACCACAACGGGCTCTACACGCGGGCGGGGAACGGGCTCGCGCTGAAGAAGTTCTTCGGACTCGCCTTCGGCAACATCTTCGAGGCGGGCGCGCTGATGGACCCCGAGGCCGACATGCCGGCCGCGATCCGGCGCAGCGACCCGATCCCGTTCCAGGTGTGCGGGGAGGAGGCGCTGACCGTGATCGTCGGCTGGGACAACCCGGAGGGCGACCTCCTGATCTCCCTGCGCACCCCGGCCGGCGACTACGTCTCCGCCTCGGCCACCTCCGGCCTCACCTGGTGCTTCGTGCGGGTGCCGCTGCCGTACGGGCAGCAGCGCGACGGCCAGTGGACCGTGCAGGTGTACCGGCCGGGCGGCGGCGAGATCCCGCCGCCGGGCGTGGACCTGCGGTACTTCGTGCAGGTGGTGGCCTCGGGCGGGCCGCGGCTCGACCCCGTGCGGGCGCCGGCGCGCCTCTACACCGGCGACGTCGTCAACCCGAAGGTGTTCCTCCACTACGGGGAGGGCGGCAGCCCGCCCGGCGGCCGCGTCGACGTCACGGTCACCCGGCCCACGACCGGGGCGGGCAACCTGCTCGCCCAGGCCGGCCTCGGCGCCCCGGCGAGTGTGGGCGGCGACACGATCCCGCCGCGCCAGGCGACGCTGCGGGCGCTGGAGAAGGCGGCCGGGAAGCCGCTGTTCTCGTACGCGAGCGACACCTTCCCGCTCTTCGACGACGGGGCGCACACGGACGGCGCCTTCGAGGCAGCCGGCCTGTTCGGCAACCCGCTGTCGGAACTGCTCACCGTGGAGGGCAACTACACGTTCCACGCACGGGCGGTGTACGGGGAGGGCTGCGCGTCCAGCCGCGAGGCGCAGTGGACGGTCCACGTCGACGTCTCCGTGGACCCGGGCCGGACCGGCGTGACGGTCACCGGCGGCCCCGACGGCGGGACGCTCACCCTGGTGCCCCGCGACCGGTACGGCAACCAGCTCGGCCCCGGCCGCTCCGACGCCCTCCCGGTCAGCCCCGCGCCCGGCACCACGATCACCGGGCCGGTGCGGGACAACGGCGACGGCAGCTACACCGTCCCCGTCACCTGGGTCGCCGGCACCCCGGGCGCGCCCGGGGTCATCGTCTCCCAGCCCGACCGCCCGCCGGTCCTCGTCCCGGGCACTCCGCTGTCCCCGGGAGGCGGCGACGCCTGCGACTGCCTGCGCGGCCTGCTGCGCACCCTGTGCCGCTGCCTCGCCCGCCCGCCCCACCGCCCCTACGGCGACCACCCGCACCACCCGCACGACCCGCACCGCCCCGACGACGGCCAGGACCACCCGCGTCCGCGCCCGCACGAGGGCGGGGGCGGCGGCGGGGGCTGCGGCGGGGGCTGCGGCGGGGGCTGCGGTTGCGGCGGCGGCAAGGGCTGCGGCGGCAGCGTGGGCTGCGGTTGCGGCGGCAAGCGATAGGAGGATCCCGGGCGGAGGCCGTCGTCTCACTCGCCTGCGCCGTAGACGGGCTGCGGCGGCTCCGCCTCCGCGAGCAGCTTGAGGGCGGCCTCGCCCGCCTCCGCCGGGGTCCGGCGGGCGCCCTTGTCGGCGGTGGGGCCGGGGCGCCAGCCCTCCATGACGGTGAGCCGGCCGCCCTCCGCCTCGAAGACCCGCCCGGTCACCCCGGCCGAGGCGGCCGAGCCGAGCCAGACGACGAGCGGCGAGACGTCCTCGGGCAGGGCGGCGAGCCCGGCGAAGGTCTGCTCGGTCATCCGGGTCCGGGCGGCGGGCGCGATGGCGTTGACCTGGACGCCGTACCGTCCCATCTCGGCCGCCGCGACCAGAGTGAGGCCGACGATCCCGGCCTTGGCGGCGGCGTAGTTGCCCTGCCCGACGCTGCCGAGCAGCCCGGCGCCGGAGGTGGTGTTGACGACCCGGGCGGCGACCGGGTGGCCGGCCTTCGCCTCGGTACGCCAGTACGCGGCGGCGTGCTTCAACGGCAGGAAGTGGCCCTTCACATGAACCCGCATCACGGCGTCGAAGTCGTCCTCGCCGAGGTTGACGAGCATCCGGTCGCGCAGGAAACCGGCGTTGTTGACGAGGGTGTCGAGCCGCCCGTACGTCTCCAGGGCGGTCCGCACGAGGGAGGCGGCGCCCTCCGCGGTGGCGATGTCGCCGCCGTGGGCGACGGCCTCTCCCCCGGCCGCCCGGATCTCCTCCACGACCTGGGCGGCCGGGCTGCCGGCCGCCGCACCGGCCCCGGGGCTGCCGTCGAGACCGACGCCGAGGTCGTTGACGACGACCCGGGCTCCCTCGGCGGCGAAGGCCAGGGCATGGGCGCGCCCCAGACCCCGGCCGGCACCGGTCACGATCACCACTCGTTCGTCGCACAGACCCATGTCAGCTCTCCTTCTCGGCAGTCGGCTTGTTGACGGTTGCGGCATCCAGAAAGGCGGGGCGCTCCCCGCCGCCGTGCACCAGCAGCGAGGCGCCGGAGACGTAGGCGGCGCGGTCGGAGGCGAGGAAGACCGCGGCCTCGCCGATGTCGGACGGTTCGGCGAGCCGGCCGAGCGGCACGGTGCGGCCGACGGCGGCGATGCCGTCCGCGTCGCCGTAGTGCAGGTGGGACAGTTCGGTGCGGACCATGCCGAGGACCAGGGTGTTGACCCGGACCTCGGGGGCCCATTCGACGGCCATGGAGCGGGCCAGGTTCTCCAGGCCGGCCTTGGCGGCGCCGTAGGCGGCGGTGCCGGGCGAGGGGCGGGTGCCGCTGACGCTGCCGATCATGACGACCGAACCGCGGGCCGCGCGCAGCAGCTCGTAGGCGGCGAGCGAGACGGTCAGCGGGGCGGTGAGGTTCAACTCGACCACCCGCGCGTGCTGTTCGCCATGACCTTCGCCCAGGAGCCGGTACGGGGTGCCGCCCGCGTTGTTGACGAGGGTGTCGAGCCGTCCGTACCGCTCGGCGACGCGGGCGAGGAAAGCCGCCACCTCCTCGGGTCGGCGCAGGTCGAGGGCGTGGAACGCGGCCTCGCGGCCGCCGTCCGCGACCGGCTCGTCAGGGGGTCTGCGGGCGCAGACGACGACCTCGGCCCCGGCCCGCAGAAAGGCCCGGGCGATGCCCGCGCCGACCCCGCGGGTTCCACCGGTGACGACGGCGACCCTCCCGTCCAGCTCCATCGGCTGCTACCTTCCTCCCACTGCACCTAACAAACGTTTGGTGGAAAGGTAGCTGATCCGCTCATGGGTGTCTCCACCGCACGCCCGGACAAGGGCGTCGCACGCGTCACCGTCGACTTCCCGCCCGTCAACGCCCTGCCCGTGCGGGGCTGGTACGAGCTCGCCGACGCCGTCCGCGCCGCCGGGCGCGATCCGGAGATCCGCTGCGTCGTGCTCGCCGCCGAGGGGCGCGGCTTCAACGCGGGCGTCGACATCAAGGAGCTCCAGCGCGACCCCGGCCACGGCTCGCTCGTCGCCGTCAACCACGGCTGCGCGGAGGCGTTCGCGGCGGTCTACGACTGCGAGGTGCCCGTCGTCGCCGCGGTCGGCGGCTTCTGCCTGGGCGGGGGCATCGGGCTCGTCGGCAACGCGGACGCGATCGTCGCCTCCGACGACGCCGTCTTCGGCCTGCCCGAGCTCGACCGGGGCGCGCTCGGCGCCGCCACCCATCTCGCCCGGCTCGTGCCCCAGCATCTGATGCGCGCCCTGTACTACACCTCGCGCACCGCCACCGCACAGGAGCTGCACGCCCACGGCTCGGTGTGGAAGGTGGTGCCGCGCGAGGAACTCCACTCCGCGGCCCTTGAGCTGGCGGCCGAGATCGCGGCGAAGGACGGCACCCTCATCCGGCTCGCCAAGGCGGCCATCAACAGCATCGACCCCGTCGACGTGCGCCGCAGCTACCGCTACGAGCAGGGCTTCACCTTCGAGGCCAACCTCAGCGGCATCGCCGACCGGGTCCGCGACTCCTTCGGAAGGGACGGTGGGGACCGGTGACCGACAAGACCATGACGCCCGAGGACGTGGTGGCGCGCCTCCGCTCCGGGATGACGATCGGCATCGGCGGCTGGGGCTCCCGGCGCAAGCCGATGGCCCTGGTCAGAGCGGTGCTCCGGTCCGAGATCACCGATCTCACCGTGATCTCGTACGGCGGCCCCGACGTGGGCCTGCTCGCCGCCGCCGGCCGCATCCGCCACCTCGTCGCGCCCTTCGCGACCCTCGACTCCATCCCCCTCGAACCGCACTTCCGGGCCGCCCGCGAGCGCGCCGCCTTCGAGCTCACCGAACTCGACGAGGCCATGTTCATGTGGGGCCTGCACGCGGCCGCCAACCGGCTGCCCTTCCTGCCGGTGCGGGCCGGCCTCGGCTCCGACGTCATGCGGGTCAACCCGGGCCTGCGGACGGTCACCTCCCCGTACGAGGACGGCGAGGAGTTCGTCGCCGTGCCCGCGCTCCGCATGGACGCCGCCCTCGTCCACCTCAACCGCGCCGACCGTCTCGGCAACGCCCAGTACCTCGGCCCCGACCCGTACTTCGACGACCTCTTCTGCGAGGCCGCCGACACCGCGTACGTCTCCTGCGAACGCCTCGTCGACGACGAGACCGGCTTCGGCCCGGACCCCGTGCCGCAGAGCCTGCTCGTCTCCCGGCACAGCGTCACCGGCGTCGTCGAGACCCCGAACGGCGCCCACTTCACCTCCTGCGTTCCCGACCACGACCGCGACGAGCCCTTCCAGAAGCTCTACGCGACCACCCCCTGGCCCGAGTTCGCCGAACGCTTCCTGTCCGGCAAGAGCGAGGACGACTACCAGGCCGCCGTGCGCGCCTGGCACGACGAGCGAAAGGACGACTCACGATGACGGCCGTCACCCGGGCCGAGTACTGCGTGGTCGCCTGCGCCGAGGCGTGGCGCGACAACGGCGAGGTGCTCGCCAGCCCCATGGGCCTGGTCCCCGCCCTCGGCGCCCGCCTGGCCAAGCGGACCTTCTCCCCCGACCTGCTCCTCACCGACGGCGAGGCGATGCTGGTCGGCCTGGACGGGCGGCCCGAGGGCTGGCTGCCGTACCGCCGGCACCTGACCATGGTCACGGGCGGAAAGCGCCACGTGATGATGGGCGCCAGCCAGATCGACCGCTACGGCAACCAGAACATCTCCTGCATCGGCGACTGGGAGCGGCCCGCCCGCCAGCTCCTCGGCGTGCGCGGCGCACCCGTCAACACCCTCAACAATCCGGTGAGTTACTGGATCCCGAGGCACTCGCCCCGGGTCTTCGTCGAACGCGTCGACATGATCAGCGGCGTCGGCTACGACCACGCCGTCGGCCCGTACCACCGTCTCCCCCGCGTCGTCACCGACCTCGCGGTGCTCGACTTCGCGACGCCCGGCCACCGGATGCGGCTCGCGTCCGTGCACCCGGGCGTGAGCGTGGACGACGTACGGGCGGCCACCGGCTTCGAGCTCGTCATCGAGGCCGATGTGCCCGCCACGCGCGAGCCGAGCGCCGAGGAGCTCCGGCTCATCCGCGAGGTCATCGACCCGGCCGGGCTCCGGAACCGCGAGGTCGGCTCCTGATGGAAACCCCCGGCACGGACATCCACGGCACGGACGCCACCGGCACGGACGCCCCCGTCATGGAGACCGCGCTCACCAAGCTCGTCGGCGTCCGCCACCCCCTCGTCCAGACCGGCATGGGCTGGGTCGCCGGGCCCCGGCTCGTCTCCGCCACCGCGAACGCCGGCGCGCTCGGCATCCTCGCCTCCGCGACCATGACCGTGGACGAACTGCGCTCGGCGGTACGGGAGGTGAAGTCCCGCACCGACCGGCCCTTCGGGGTCAACCTGCGCGCCGACGCGGGCGACGCCCGCGAACGGGTCCGGATCATCGTCGACGAGGGCGTCCGGGTCGCCTCGTTCGCCCTCGCGCCCTCCCGCGAGCTGATCGCCGAGCTCAAGGACGCCGGTGTCGTCGTCATCCCGTCCATCGGGGCGCGCCGGCACGCCGAGAAGGTCGCCGCGTGGGGCGCGGACGCGGTGGTCGTGCAGGGCGGCGAGGGCGGCGGGCACACCGGCGAGGTGGCGACGACCGTACTCCTGCCGCAGGTCGTGGACGCCGTCGACATCCCGGTGATCGCGGCCGGCGGCTTCCACGACGGGCGCGGCCTGGTCGCCGCGCTCGCCTACGGCGCGGCCGGCGTGGCGATGGGCACCCGTTTCCTCCTCACCTCCGACTCGACCGTGCCCGACGCGGTCAAGGCGAGGTACCTGGCGGCGACCGTCAAGGACATCACCGTCACCACCGCCGTCGACGGCCTGCCGCACCGGATGCTGCGCACCGAGATGGTCGCCGCGCTCGAGAAGGCGGGCCGGGCGAGGGCCTTCGCGCAGGCCGTACGCCGGGCCGCGGGCTTCCGCAAGCTCAGCGGGATGTCCTGGACGGCGATGGTCCGCGACGGCCTCGCGATGCGCCACGGCAAGGACCTGTCCTGGAGCCAGGTCCTGCTCGCCGCGAACACTCCCATGCTCCTGAAGGCCTCCATGGTCGAGGGCCGCACCGACCTCGGCGTCATGGCCTCCGGACAGGTCGCGGGGGTGATCGAGGACCTGCCCAGCTGCGCGGAACTCGTCAGCCGCGTCATGTCCGAGGCCGCGCACGTGCTCCGTACCCTTCCATCCTCATAAGGGAGTCAGCCATGTCTCTGTCGAGACGCGCACTGCTGAGCACCGCCGGCGCCACCGCACTCCTCGCGGTCGCCGCCCCGCCCGTCCTGGCCCGGCCACGGGTCCGCACGACCACGACCGGGATCCGCCAGGTCCCGCTCCAGGGCGCGGTCAACGTCCGTGACCTGGGCGGATACGGCACGTACGACGGCAAGCGGGTCCGGTACGGGCTCGTCTACCGCGGCGACCACCTCGGCAAGCTGACCGACGCCGACGTGGGCACCCTCGCCGGCCTCGGTCTCGGCCGGGTGATCGACTTCCGGATCCCGCTGGAAGTGCAGTACGACGGGGCCGACCGGCTGCCGGCCGGGGTCAGCGGGGTCTCCCGGTCCGTCACGGACAACGGTCTGTACGGGCAGCTGCTCACCGCCATCGGTTCGCGCGACCCGGTGCGGCAGGAGGAGATGCTCGGCGGCGGCCGGGCCGCGGCCTTCATGACCGACGTCTACCGCACCTTCGTCACCAGCGCCGCCAACCGTGAGCGCCTCGGCACGACCCTGCGCGAACTGGCCGCGCCCGGCGCCGCCCCCATCCTCTACCACTGCACCTCGGGCAAGGACCGCACCGGCTGGGAGAGCTGGCTGCTGCTCCAGCTGCTCGGCGTGCCCGAGAGCGCCGCCACGGACGACTACCTGGCCTCCAACACCTTCCGCGCCGCCTACGACGCCCGGGTGCGCGAGGGCCTCAGGCAGAGCGGCATGATGCAGAACCCGGACCTGATCGTCCCGCTCCAGGAGGTCCGCCAGGAGTACCTGGACGCGGCCCTCGCCGAGGTCCGCGCCGGCTACGGCGGCCTGTTCCGGTACGTGACGGAGGGCCTCGGCCTGGACGTGCGGACGCTGACGGGGCTGCGGGACCGGCTGGTGGCCTGACGGTCCCCGTACACGCGAATGGCCCGCACCCCCACCCGGGGTGCGGGCCACCGCCTTTGGTCACAGCCTCTCGATGATCGTCACGTTCGCCTGCCCGCCGCCCTCGCACATCGACCCCCCTGCCCTCTGGCCCCCTCGCACCGCTCGGCCCCAGGGGGCCTCCCGGGCTTCGGGAGCCTGCGCCGGCCTCCGGCCGGACGGTGGGGGTGCTGCGACGTCGTGGTCACAGCCTCTCGATGATCGTCACGTTCGCCTGCCCGCCGCCCTCGCACATCGTCTGCAGGCCGTACCGGCCGCCCGTGCGCTCCAGTTCGTGCAGCAGTGTCGTCATCAGCTTCACGCCGGTCGCGCCCAGCGGGTGGCCGAGGGCGATGGCGCCGCCGTTGACGTTGACGCACTCCGGGTCGGCGCCGGTCTCCTTGAGCCAGGCGAGGACGACCGGGGCGAAGGCCTCGTTGATCTCGACGAGGTCGATGTCGTCGATGGTCATGCCGGTCTTCTTCAGGGCGTGCGCGGTCGCCGGTATGGGGGCGGACAGCATCCGGATCGGGTCCTCGCCGCGTACCGACAGGTGGTGGATGCGGGCCCGGGGCGTGAGCCCGTGCTCGCGCACCGCGCGCTCGCTCGCGATCAGCATCGCGGCCGCGCCGTCCGAGACCTGGGAGGAGCAGGCGGCGGTGATCGTGCCGCCCTCGACGACCGGCTGGAGGCCCGCCATCTTCTCCAGGCTGGTGTCGCGGCGCGGGCCCTCGTCGACCCTCACGTCCCCGTAGGCCACGGTCTCGCGGGCGAAGCGGCCCTCGTCGATGGCGCGCAGCGCCCGCTGGTGCGAGCGCAAGGCGAACTCCTCCTGGTCGCGCCGGGTGATGCCCCACTTGGCGGCGATCAGCTCGGCGCCGTGGAACTGGTTGACCGGCGCTTCGCCGTAGCGGGCGCGCCAGCCCTCGGAACCGGCGTACGGGCCCTGGGTGAGGCCGAGCGGCTCGGCGGCCTGCCGGGAGGCGAAGGCGATCGGGATCATCGTCATGTTCTGGGTGCCGCCCGCGACCACCAGGTCCTGGGTGCCGGAGAGGACGCCCTGGGCGGCGAAGTGGACGGCCTGCTGGGAGGAGCCGCACTGGCGGTCGACGGTGACGCCGGGGACCTCCTCGGGCAGCCCGGCGGCGAGCCAGCAGGTGCGGGCGATGTCGCCGGCCTGCGGTCCGACGGTGTCGAGGCAGCCGAAGACCACGTCCTCGACGGCGGCGGGGTCGATGCCGGTGCGCGCGACGAGGGCCTTCAGGACGTGGGCGCCGAGGTCCGCCGGATGGACGGCGCCGAGCCCGCCCTTGCGGCGGCCCACCGGGGTGCGGACCGCGTCGACGATGTATGCCTCGGCCATGACTGTTCCTCCTGCGGATCGAAACGGGTTACGTGCGTACGGCGATCCCGTCGAGCACCATCGACAGGTACTGGCGGGCGATCTCCTCCGGGCTGTGCCGGCCGCCCGGGCGGTACCAGCTCGCGGCGACCCAGACGGTGTCGCGCACGAAGCGGTAGGTGAGCCGGATGTCGAGGTCTGCGCGGAAGGCGCCGGTCCCGACCCCGCGCTCCAGGGTGCCGAGCCACGCCTTCTCGAACTTCACCTGCGACTCGGCGAGGTAGTGGAAGCGCGGCTGGTCGGCGAGGTGGCGGGACTCCTTCTGGTAGATGGCGACGGCGGCGCGGTGCCGGTCGATCTCCCGGAAGGACTCGGTGACGAGGGCCTCGATGGTCTCCCGGGGGCCGAGTCCGGCGGCGAGCACGGTGTCGTACCCGTCCCAGAGCTCGTTCAGGAAGGTCGAGAGGATCTCGTCGAGCATCGATTCCTTGGAATCGAAGTGGTAGTAGAGGCTGCCGGCGAGCATGCCCGCCTCGTCGGCGATCTTGCGGACGGTGGTGGCGTTGTAGCCCTGGGCGGCGAACACCTCGGCGGCGATGTCGAGCAGCTCGCGGCGCCGCTCGGGCGAGGCGGTCACCTGGGGCTTCTTCTTCTGGCCCGTCCGGCCCGGCGGGTTCTTCGGGCTCTTCGGGTTCGTCGGGTTCTTGGCGGAAGGCTTGGTCGTCGGCACGCGTCCATTGTTGTCCTACGGGTGCCGGCTGCTGACGGAGACCGTCTCGCCGGTCATGTAGGAGGAGTAGTCGCTGGCCAGGAAGACGATGACATTGGCGACCTCCCACGGCTCGGCGTATCGCCCGAACGCCTCGCGCGCGGTCAGCTCGTCGAGCAGCTCGGCGGAGGTGACCTTGACCAGGTGCGGGTGCATGGCGAGGGAGGGCGCGACGGCGTTGACGCGGACGCCGAGGGCGGCGGCCTCGACCGCGGCGCAGCGGGTGAGGGCCATGACGCCGGCCTTGGCGGCGGCGTAGTGGGCCTGGCCGGCCTGGGCGCGCCAGCCGATGACGGACGCGTTGTTGACGATGACGCCCTTGCGCCCGGTGTCGCGGAAGTGGCGGAGCGCGGCACGGGTGCAGCGGAAGGTGCCGTTCAGGGTGACGTCGACGACCCGGTGCCACTGTTCGTCGGTCATGTCGGCGAGCTCGGCGGTGCCGCCGAGGCCGGCGTTGTGGACGAGGACGTCGAGGCCGCCGTGGAGCCGTACGGCCGTGTCGTACAGGGCCTGGACCTGGCTCTCGTCGGTGACGTCGCAGGGCAGGGCGGCGACCTTGGCGGCGCCGAACTCGGCGGCGAGCGCGGTCTCGGTCTCCTTGAGGCGGCGGGCGTGGGCGTCGCTGATCAGCACGCGGGCGCCCTCCTCCAGGAGGCGGCGGGCGGTGGCGCCGCCGATGCCGGCGCCGGCGGCGGCGGTGACGAGGGCGGTGCGCCCGGTGAGCAGGCCGTGGCCTGCGACGTAGGGCGGCGGCGGGGTACGGGGGCTCATGCGCGGGGCTCCTTCGGGAGGCCGAGCACCCGCTCGGCGATGATGTTCCGCTGGATCTCGCTCGACCCGGCGTAGATGGTGTCGGCGCGGGAGAAGAGGAACAGGCGCTGCCAGTCGTCGAGTTCGTACGGTGCTCCGGCGGCGAGGGTGCCGGCGGCGCCGCGGACGTCCATGGCGAGTTCGCCGAGGTCGCGGTGCCAGTGGGACCAGTAGAGCTTGGCCATGGAGGGGTCGGCGCCGTACAGGGCGTTGGCGCGCATGGTGCGCAGGCCGGTCCAGGCGCGGACGAGCCGGTCGCGGATCAGCGGGTCGGCGGCGGCGCCGTTGGCGCGGGCGAGGTCGACGAGCGCCTCGAACTCGCGGCGGAAGCCGACCTGCTGGCCGAGGGTGGAGACGCCGCGCTCGTAGCCGAGGGTGGCCATGGCGATCCGCCAGCCGTCGCCGGGGGCGCCGACCACGTGCCCGGCAGGGGTGCGGGCGCCGTCGAAGAAGACCTCGTTGAACTCGCTGGTGCCGGTGAGCTGCACGATGGGCCGGATCTCCACGCCTGGTTGGTCGAGCGGGACGAGGAGGTAGGAGAGCCCGGCGTGCGGTCGTGCGCCGGGGGCGCGGGACTCGGTCCGGGCGAGGACGAAGCACCACTGGGACTCGTGGGCGAGCGAGGTCCAGATCTTCTGGCCGTGCACGACCCACTCGTCGCCGTCGCGGACGGCCCGGGTGCGGACGGCGGCGAGGTCGGAGCCGGCGTCGGGTTCGCTGTAGCCCTGGCACCACAGCTCCTCGACGGCCCGGATGGCGGGCAGGAAACGGGCCTTCTGCTCCTCGGTGCCGTGGTCGATGAGGGTGGGGCCGAGGAGCTGTTCGCCGATGTGGTTGACCCGGGCGGGGGCGTCGGCGAGGGCGTACTCCTCGTGGAAGGCGATCTGCTCCTCGATGCTCGCGCCGCGTCCGCCGTACTCCTTCGGCCAGCCGACGCAGGTCCAGCCGTGGGCGGCCATGTGCCGTTCCCAGGCGAGCCGTTCGGCGAAGGCCTCGTGCTCCCGGCCGGGGCCGCCGAGGCCCTTCAACGCGGCGAACTCTCCGCTCAGCCGGTCGCTGAGCCAGTCGCGTATCTCGGTGCGGAACTCCTCGACGCTGCTCACGGCGCTACTCATGGCGCTACTCATGGCCGCACGGTAACCTACCAAACACTTGTTAGGGAAGGATGAGGCATTGGCTGGCACCCCTGTCCTGTACGAGCGGCGCGGCCCGGTCGCGTACGTGACGATGAACCGCCCCCGCTATCGCAACGCCCAGAACTCGGCCATGACCTACGCCCTCGACGCCGCCTTCTACCGGGCCGCCGAGGACCCCGGGGTGAAGGTCGTGGTGCTCGCCGGGGCGGGCGACCACTTCTCCGCCGGGCATGACATCGGCACCCCCGAGCGCGACGCGCACCTGCCCTTCGAGCGGCGCGCGGGGCTGTGGTGGGACCACTCGGAGCGGCGGGGCGGCGAGTCGCGCTTCGCCCGCGAGTCGGAGGTGTACCTGGGCATGTGCCGGCGCTGGCGCGAGCTGCCGAAGCCGGTGATCGCCTCGGTCCAGGGGGCCTGTGTGGCGGGCGGCCTGATGCTCGCCTGGGTCTGC
This sequence comes from Streptomyces sp. NPDC101160, assembly GCF_044768205.1. Lineage (NCBI taxonomy): Bacteria > Bacillati > Actinomycetota > Actinomycetes > Kitasatosporales > Streptomycetaceae > Streptomyces > Streptomyces sp. NPDC101160. Next base: position 249,732 of record NZ_JBIWPJ010000009.1, read on the forward strand.
GACCTGATCGTGGCGAGCGAGGACGCCTTCTTCGCGGACCCGGTGGTACGGATGGGGATACCGGGCGTCGAGTACTTCGCGCACCCGTGGGTGATGCCGCCGCGGATCGCCAAGGAGTTCCTCTACACGGGCGACCGGATGCCGGCCGGGCGGGCGTACGAGCTCGGCATGGTCAACCGGGTCGTGCCGCGCCACGAACTGGACGCCACCACGGAGAAGTTGGCGCTGCGCGTCGCGGAGATGCCGCAGTTCGGGCTCGCGCTGACCAAGCGTGCGGTGAACCAGGCCGAGGACCTCCAGGGCCTGCACTCCGGCCTCGACTCGGTCTTCGGCCTGCACCACCTGGCCCACGCGCACAACGCGGAGACGGCGGCGGACTCCCTCGGCGGGATGGACGTCGCGGGGATGAAGGAAGCGGCGAAGGAGGCGGCGCGCTGATGGACCTCTCGTACAGCGCCGGGGAAGAGGAGTTCCGGGCCGAGGCCCGGGCCTGGCTGCGCGCGCATGTGCCCGCCGAGCCGCTGCCGTCCCTGGAGACGGCGGAGGGCTTCGCCGCCCACCGCGCCTGGGAGGCCGAACTCGCCGCAGGCGGCTGGTCGGTGGTCTCCTGGCCCGAGCGGTACGGCGGCCGGGGCGCCGACATCTTCCGCTGGCTGGCCTTCGAGGAGGAGTACTACGCGGCCGGGGCGCCCGGCCGGGTCTCGCAGAACGGCATCAACCTCCTCGCCCCCACCCTCTTCGACCACGCCACCGAGGAGCAGCGGGCCAGGATCCTGCCGTCCATGGCGACCGGCGAGACGATCTGGGCGCAGGCGTGGTCGGAGCCGGAGGCCGGGTCCGACCTGGCCTCGCTCACCTCGCGGGCGGTGCGGACGGCGGGCGGCTGGCTGCTGTCCGGGCAGAAGACCTGGTCGTCGCGGGCGGCGTTCGCGGACCGGGCGTTCGGGATCTTCCGCACCGACCCGGGCCCGGCGGCCGAGGGCCGGCCGCACCGGGGCCTGACGTATCTGATGTTCGACCTGCGGGCGCCGGGCGTGACCGTGCGCCCGATCGGGCGGCTCGACGGCAAGCCGGCCTTCGCCGAGCTGTTCCTGGACGAGGTGTTCGTGCCGGACGAGGACGTCATCGGCGAGCCCGGCCAGGGCTGGCGGATCGCCATGTCCACCACCGGCAACGAGCGCGGGCTCACCCTCCGCTCCCCCGGCCGCTTCCTGGCCGCCGCCGACCGTCTCGTACGGCTCTGGCAGGACCGGGCGGACCCCGGCGACACCGCGCTGCGCGACCGGGTCGCGGACGCGGTGATCGGCGCGCGGGCCTATCAGCTGTTCACCGCGGCCGGGGCCTCGCGCTTCGCGGCCGGGGCGCCCGTCGGCGCCGAGTCGAGCCTCAACAAGGTGTTCTGGTCGACGTACGACATCGCCCTGCACGAGACGGCGCTCGATCTGCTGGGCGTCGAGGGCGAGCTGTCGGACGGCGACTGGGCCGAGGGCCATGTCTTCTCGCTCGCGGGGCCGATCTACGCGGGCACCAACGAGATCCAGCGCGACATCATCGCCGAGCGCCTGCTCGGCCTCCCGAAGGGCCGCCGCTGATGCGTTTCCTGCCGACCGACGAACAGCGCGACTTCGCACGCTCGCTCGACGCGATGCTGACCGCCGCCGACACCCCGACGGCGATACGCGCCTGGGCCGCGGGCGATCCCGGGCCCGGCCGCGCCGTGTGGGCCCGGCTCGGCGAGGCGGGCGTGTTCGCGCTCGCCGCGCCCGAGGCGTACGAGGGAATGGGGCCGCTTCCCGTCGAACTCGCCCACGCCTTCGTGGAGTTGGGCCGCCATGCCGTCCCGGGGCCGGTGGTGGAGACCGTCGCGGCGACGGCGCTGCTCGCGGAGCTCGCCGAGCGGGGCGAGCCGGGGCCGGCGAAGCGGCTGCTGCCGGGGCTCGTGACGGGCGGGACGGTGGCGACGCTGGCCCTGGACGACGTGTCGCCGTACGCCCTGGACGCGGACGCCGCGGATCTCGTCCTCGTCGTCCGGGGCGAGGAGCTGCGGATCGCGCCCGGGCACGAGGAGGTCCGCGTCTCGGCCGATCCGGTACGGCGGCTCGCCCGGCCCGCGCCCGGCGGGGAGCTGCTCGCGGTCGGGCCGGAGGTCGCCCTGGCCGCCGGGCGGGCCCGGGACTGGGCGCTGCTCGCGACGGCGGCGCAGGCCCTCGGGCTCGGTCTCGCGCTGCTCGACCGGACGGTGGCGTACGCGAGGCAGCGCACCCAGTTCGGGGTGCCGATCGGCTCGTTCCAGGCGGTCAAGCACCGGCTCGCGGACACCCTGATCGGCCTGGAGTTCGCCCGGCCCCTGCTCTTCGGAGCGGCGCTCACCTTCGGGAGCGGTGATCTCGCGGCGGCGAAGGTGACGGCCGGCGAGGCCGCCCACGCGGCCGCCGGCACCGCCCTCCAGGTCCACGGCGCCATCGGCTACACCGAGGAGCTCGACCTCTCCCTGTGGCTGCGCAGAGCCCGGCCCCTGCGGGACGCCTGGGGCGGCCCGTCCTGGTGCCGGGCCCGGGTGCTCGCGGAACGCTAGGCGGCATCCTCCCGGGGCGGGGAGTCGTCGTTCCCCCGCCGGATCGTGCGCACCGCCCGCCCCGGCGCCCACGTCCGGAAGACGATCTCCTCGCCCTCGACCGCGGTCCGCACGACCTCCGTCAGCTCGGCCCGGAAGAGGTGGAAGGGCTGCGGCGCGCCCGCCACCCTCGCGTACCAGTCCACGGTCGCCGGGTCCGTGACCTCGGCCGCGCGCCCGGAGACCCGGACATCGCCGCCGCCCATGCCCGTGCCCTCGCCCGGGTTGGCGAGCAATGAGAAGCGGGGGTCGCGGCGGACGTCCCGGGCCTTGAGCGAGTTCGGCATCATGCCGAGCCACAGCTCACCGTCCCGGAAGTCCGCCTCGATCCCGCTCAGCCGCGGCGAGCCGTCCTTGCGGAGGGTGGCGAGGGCGTGGTGCGTGTACTGGCCGAAGCGCTCGCGGACGGTGGCGGCGAGGGCCGGCTCGGCGGCCTCGAAGTCGGACCAGCGGGCGGTCGGGGTGGTCGTTCCGGTGTCTCCCATGACTCCAGGGAACACCGGAAAGCCGACACCTTCTGTCTGGATTACTCCGGACTACGCCTGGGCGCGCTCGGTCGCCGCGCGCTCGGCCTTGCCGCGCTCGATGCAGAACTCGTTCCCCTCGGGGTCCGCCATGACGACCCAGCCGGTGCCGTCCGGCCGGCGCTGGTCGTCGACGACGCTCGCGCCGAGGGCGATCACCCGCTCGACCTCCTCGTCCCGGGTGCGGTCCTGCGGCTGGAGGTCGAGGTGGACCCGGTTCTTCACCGACTTCTTCTCGGGGACCCGGACGAAGAGCAGGCCCGCGCCCGCCGACTCGACCAGGGCTTCCGGGTCGCCGGGGTTGTCTTCGTCGGAGACCTTGGAGTCGAGGACCCCGGCCCAGAACGTGGCCAGGGTGTACGCGTCGGAGCAGTCGATGGTCATGTGTCGCACAAGAGAGCTCATGCGGTCAATATCGCCCGCCCCGAACACTCCTGACTATTCGTTTTCTCAGACGGCCGGACGCCGGCCCAGACCGAGCCCGGCGGCGATCCGGCCCCGGTACGCGGCGGGGCGCCGAGCAGGCGGCGGTGGCGTGGGCGCGTTTGAGGTGGTCGTGGGCCAGGTGTTCCCAGGTGATGCTTCCGGCGCGGTTACGGGCGCTTGCCGCGCCGCCGCTCCCGCTCCGACTCCAGCTCCTCGATGTCGGCGAGCATGGCGCCGGCGAGGTCGCGCTCGGAGGCGTAGTACCGCTCGGCCCACTTCAGGGTCAGCGTCGGGTACGCCCACGCCTCGTCCGCCCTGGCGCCCTCGACGTCCGCCTCGGCGCGCTGCCGCATGGTCTCGGCGAACTCCCGGTGCCCGGCCAGGATCTCGCGCATCTGCTCGGGTTCGAGGAGATGACCGAGCCAGAGCCGCAGCATCGGCCCGTGCTTGAGCACCGGCGGGTCGAGCGGCGCGGTGCGGGCCCAGGTGCGCACGGCGGCCAGGCCCTCGTCGGTGATGCGGTAGACCCGCTTGTCCCGCGTGCCGACCTCGGGGGCGACGAGTCGCGAGGTGGCGAAGCCGGCCTTCTCCAGGCGCTTGAGCTCGCTGTAGATCTGGCTGAACGACGGGCTCCAGTAGAAGAAGCGCAGCGACCGGTCCGACCACTTCTTCAGGTCGTAGCCGGACAGCTCCCGCCCGAAGGAGAGCAGCCCGAGCACCGCCCAACTGGTCGCGGGCAGCCCGGGCAGCTCCACCGGCTCCTGGGTCTTGCCGTCCTTGTCGTCCGCCACGGACCGAAGTCTACGACCCCCCTTCCGGGCCCCACCTATGCCTGCTAGAAGTATTCCTATTCGAAATAGCTGCCCGTGTTTCGAAGAACCCGGAGCGAAGGAGAGCTCAGCATGAAGTTCTCGATGATCTTCGAGGCCCAACTCGTCGACCCCACCCCCGCCCGCGAACGCCGGGTCATCCACGACTGCGTCGAACAGGCCGTCCTCGCCGAGGAGATGGGCTTCGACCGGATCTGGGCGGTCGAGCACCACTCCCTCACCCAGTACGCCCACATGAGCGCGTCCGAGATCTTCCTGACCTGGGTCGCCGCCCGCACGAAGACCATCCGCATCGGCCACGGCGTGGTCACCATGCCCTTCGGCTACCAGCACCCGGTCCGGGTCGCCGAGCGGGCCGCCATGCTCGACGTGCTGTCCGGCGGCCGCGTCGACATCGGCGCCGGACGCGGGGCGACCAAGCAGGAGATGCGCATGTTCGGGGTGCGCCCCGACGACACGTATCCGCAGACGGAGGAGGCGCTGCGGATCTTCTCCGCCGCCTGGCGCGAGCCGGAGTTCGAGTGGCACGGCTCGATCGACATCGGCCCCGGCGCGATCCTGCCCCGGCCCGTGCAGGACCCGCACCCGCCGCTCTTCATGGCCTGCTCCAAGCACGACACGCTCAAGCTGGCCGCCGAACTCGGCATCGGCGCGCTCGTGATGGGCTTCGCCGGCGCCGACGACGTGCGCGCGATGCGCAAGGTGTACGACGAGGCCATCGCCGTACGCGACGGCTCCCGGCTCGTCTCGACGGAGGTCAACGACCACTTCTCGGCGCTCTGCCCGACGATCGTCCTGGACGACGCGGCCCGCGCGCTCCGGCTCGGCACCCGTGGCCAGCGCTTCTTCGCCGAGTCCATCGCGCACTGGTACGGCAACGCGCCCGCGCCCACCGGCTACGCCGAGGACGAGGACCACGTCGCCGCGCTCGCCCGGGAGCGGGAGGAGCTGGTGGCCCGGCTGCACGAGGCGAACATCCCGGCCCGCCCGGTCGACACCGGCACGTACAACGCCGACCACGCCTACGGGGACGCCGACACGGCCATCGCGTACGTGGAGCGGCTGCGGGAGATCGGCGTCGACGAGGTGATGTGCCTGATCCAGATGGGCACGGTGCCGCAGGAGGTGTGCCTGGAGACCATCCGGCAGTGGGGCGAGAAGGTCATCCCGCACTTCCGCGCCCTTGAGGCCGCCGCGTGAGCGCCGGTCCTGGTGCGCTCGACGGCAGGGTCGTCGTCGTCACCGGCGCGGCCCGGGGCCAGGGCGCCGCGGAGGCGCGGCTCCTGGCGGCGGCCGGGGCGCGGGTCGTCCTCACCGACGTACGGGAGGAGGAGGGCCGGGCGGTCGCGGCCGGACTCGGCGCGGACCAGGCCGTGTTCGTACGGCACGACGTCACGTCGCCGGACGGCTGGGCGGCGGTCGTGGACACGGCCCTCGCCTCGTACGGACGCCTCGACGGCCTGGTCAACAACGCGGCCCTGTGGCGGACCGCGCCCGTGGAGTCGGAGACCTACGAGAACTTCGAACTCCTGCTGCGGGTCAATCTGCTGGGGCCGTTCCTCGGCATGCAGACGGTGCTGCCGGCGCTGCGCGAGGCGGGCGGGGGCTCGGTCGTGAACGTCTCGTCGACGGCCGGCCTGGTCGGCGTCCCGGGCCACGCGGCGTACGGGGCCGGCAAGTTCGGGCTGCGCGGGCTGAGCCGCTCGGCCGCCCGGGACCTCGCGCCGTACGGCATCCGCGTCAACACGGTCCACCCGGGCGCCGTCGACACGCCCATGACGGCGGCGGTCGCGGACAAGGACTGGTCGCACGTGCCGCTGGGCCGGATGGGCCGGCCGCGGGAGGTCGGGGAACTCGTCGCCTTCCTGCTGTCGGACGCGGCCTCGTACGTGACGGGCGCGGAGTTCACGGTGGACGGAGGACTCACCGCATGACCACGGATCCGCTCACTCCCGCGGCCCGCGCCCTGTGCGACGCGATGTCGGCGGGCTTCCCGCGCCCCGGGGCGGGCGCGGCGGCGCTGCGGGCCGCGGCGCGGGCACATCTGGCGGAGATCCCGCCGGGTGCCACCGACACGTACGCGAAGGATGTCCCCGTCCGGGTGTACGAGGGCGAGGCCGGCCCGGTCGTCGTCTTCGCGCACGGCGGCGGCTGGGTGCTGTGCGACCTCGACACCCACGACCGGCTGTGCCGGGCGCTGGCCGCCCGTACCGGCGCGACGGTCGTCTCGGTCGACTACCGCCGGGCCCCCGAGCACCGCTTCCCGGCCGCCGAGGACGACGTGTACACGGCCCTGGAGTGGGCGGCGGCCCGCCACCCCGGGCATCCGCTCGTCCTGGCCGGCGACTCCAGCGGCGGCAACCTCGCCGCGGCCTGCGCCCTGCGCGCCCGCGACCACGGCGGCCCGGCGCTCGCGGGCCAGCTCCTGATCTACCCGGTCCTGGACCACCGCCTGGCCGGCGAGTCGGCCGACACGTACGCGGAGGGCTTCTTCCACACCACGGCCCACATGCGCTGGTACTGGCAGCAGTACCTGGCCCCGGACACCGACCCGGTGGCGGCCTCGCCCGGACTGGTGGACGACGTCTCCGGCCTGCCGCCGACTCTGATCGTCCTCGCCGACTGCGACCCCCTGCGCGACGAGGGCCTCGCCTACGCCCGCCGCCTCTCCACATCCGGCGTCCCGGCCCACGTCCAGCTCCACACGGGCGTGTTCCACGGCTTCCTGGGCGGCCTCGGCCTCCTCCCGGAAGCGGACGGGGCCTTGCACGCGGCGTCCGCCTGGCTGGCGTCCCTCGCCCGAAACGCGCCGCGACGCCTGCCCAGTCGTCCAGGTCGGGGACAGTGGGGCAAGCGCCGCGCTCAGTTCCGCACGTCGTTGTACGGGACGGATGAGGGGTGATCCGGTGGATCAGACCGTCAGGGAACGGTCCGTCGGGCGGATCGGGGCCGGCAGGGAGCTGGCGCCCGTGAGGTGGCGGTCGACGCCGCGGGCGGCCGAGCGGCCCTCGGCGATGGCCCAGACGATCAGCGACTGGCCACGGCCGGCGTCACCGGCGACGAAGACGCCATCGACGTTGGTGGCGAAGTCCGCGTCACGCGCGATGTTACCCCGCTCATCGAGGTCTAGACCAAATTGAGCGACCAGGCCGTTCTCCACGTCCGTGCCGGTGAAGCCCATCGCGAGCGTGACCAGCTGGGCGGGGATCTTCCGCTCGGTGCCCGGCTTCTGGGTCAGCTTGCCGTCGACGAACTCGACCTCGACGAGGTGCAGGAACTGCACGTTGCCGTCCTCGTCGCCCTCGAAGTGGGTGGTGGAGACGGAGTAGACCCGCTCGCCGCCCTCCTCGTGGGCCGAGGTGACCTTGTAGAGCATGGGGAAGGTCGGCCACGGCTGGCCCGCGTTCCGCTCCTCGCCCGGCCTCGGCATGATCTCCAGCTGGGTGACCGAGGCCGCGCCCTGCCGGTGCGCCGTGCCGACGCAGTCCGCGCCGGTGTCGCCGCCGCCGATGACGACGACGTGCTTGCCCTCGGCGGTGATCGGCGGGGTGACGAAGTCGCCCTCCTGCACCTTGTTGGCGAGCGGCAGGTACTCCATCGCCTGGTGGATGCCCTTCAGCTCGCGGCCCGGCACGGGCAGGTCGCGGGCCGTGGTGGCGCCGGCGGCGACGACGACCGCGTCGAAGCGCTTGCGCAGGTCGGTGGCGGTGATGTCGCGGCCGACCTCGACGCCGGTGCGGAACTTCGTACCCTCCGCGCGCATCTGCTCGATGCGGCGGTTGATGTGCCGCTTCTCCATCTTGAACTCGGGGATGCCGTAGCGCAGCAGACCGCCGATGCGGTCGGCCCGCTCGTACACGACCACGGTGTGACCGGCCCGGGTCAGCTGCTGGGCGGCGGCGAGACCCGCCGGGCCCGAGCCGATGACGGCGACGGTCTTGCCGGAGAGGCGCTCGGGCACCTGCGGCCGGACGTCACCGCCGTCCCACGCCTTGTCGATGATCGAGACCTCGACGTTCTTGATGGTGACGGCCGGCTGGTTGATGCCGAGCACGCAGGCCGCCTCGCACGGAGCCGGGCACAGGCGGCCGGTGAACTCCGGGAAGTTGTTGGTCGCGTGCAGCCGCTCCGACGCCGCCGACCAGTCCTCGCGGTAGGCGTAGTCGTTCCACTCGGGGATGAGGTTGCCCAGCGGACAGCCGTTGTGGCAGAACGGGATGCCGCAGTCCATGCAGCGGCCGGCCTGCTTGCTGATGATCGGCAGCAGGGAGCCGGGGACGTAGACCTCGTTCCAGTCCTTGACGCGCTCGCTCACCGGCCGGGTCTTGGCGACCTCGCGCCCGGTGGTCAGGAAGCCCTTGGGGTCAGCCATGGGTCGCGGCCTCCATCATCTTCTCGGTGGTCTCGGCCTCGGAGAGACCGGCGAGCTCAGCGGCGTCCTTGGCGGCGAGCACTGCCTTGTACGTGGTGGGGATGATCTTGCTGAAGCGGGCCGCGGCCGCGTCCCAGTCGCCGAGCAGCTTCTCGGCGACCGTGGAGCCGGTCTCCTCGTGGTGGCGGCGCACGACGTCGTGCAGCCACGTCTTGTCGGAGTCCGAGAGCGCCTCGATCGCACCCAGGTTGCCGGAGTTGACGTTGTTCCGGTCCAGGTCGATCACGTAGGCGACGCCGCCGGACATGCCGGCCGCGAAGTTGCGGCCGGTCTCGCCGAGGACGACCGCCGTGCCGCCGGTCATGTACTCGCAGCCGTGGTCGCCCACGCCCTCCGAGACGACCAGGGCGCCTGAGTTGCGGACGCAGAAGCGCTCGCCGGTGCGGCCGCGCAGGAAGAGCTCGCCGCCGGTGGCTCCGTAACCGATGGTGTTGCCCGCGATGGTGGAGTACTCGGCCAGGTGGTCGGCGCCCCGGTCCGGGCGGACGATCACGCGGCCGCCGGAGAGGCCCTTGCCGACGTAGTCGTTGGCGTCGCCCTCCAGGCGCAGGGTGACACCGGCCGGCAGGAAGGCGCCGAAGGACTGGCCGGCGGAGCCCGTGAAGGTGATGTCGATGGTGTCGGCGGGCAGGCCCGCGCCACCGAACTTCTTCGTCACGTGGTGGCCGAGCATGGTGCCGACGGTCCGGTTGATGTTCCGGATCGGGACCTGGGCGCGGACCGGCTGGGCGGCCTCGGCGGACTCGGCGTTCAGCGCCTCGGCGGCGAGCTCGATCAGCTCGTTGTCGAGGGCCTTCTCCAGGCCGTGGTCCTGCTCGACCAGGGCGTGGCGGACCGCGCCGGCGGGCAGCTCGGGCACGTGGAACAGCGGCTCCAGGTCCAGGCCCTGCGCCTTCCAGTGGGAGACGGCGCGGCTGGTGTCGAGCAGCTCGGCGTGGCCGACGGCCTCCTCGATGGAGCGGAAGCCCAGCTCGGCGAGGAGCTCGCGCACCTCCTGAGCGATGAACTCGAAGAAGTTGACGACGTACTCGGCCTTGCCGGAGAAGCGGTCGCGCAGCACCGGGTTCTGGGTGGCGATGCCGACCGGGCAGGTGTCCAGGTGGCAGACGCGCATCATGACGCAGCCGGAGACGACGAGCGGCGCGGTGGCGAAGCCGAACTCCTCGGCGCCGAGCAGCGCGGCGATGACGACGTCACGGCCGGTCTTGAGCTGGCCGTCGGTCTGCACGACGATCCGGTCGCGCAGGCCGTTGAGCAGCAGCGTCTGCTGGGTCTCGGCGAGGCCGAGCTCCCAGGGGCCGCCCGCGTGCTTCAGCGAGGTGAGCGGCGAGGCGCCCGTACCGCCGTCGTGGCCCGAGATGAGCACGACGTCCGCGTGGGCCTTGGAGACACCCGCGGCGACCGTGCCGACACCGACCTCCGACACCAGCTTCACGTGGATACGTGCCGCCGGGTTGGCGTTCTTGAGGTCGTGGATCAGCTGGGCCAGGTCCTCGATGGAGTAGATGTCGTGGTGCGGCGGCGGGGAGATCAGGCCGACGCCGGGCGTCGAGTGCCGGGTCTTGGCGACCCACGGGTAGACCTTGTGGCCGGGCAGCTGGCCGCCCTCGCCGGGCTTGGCGCCCTGGGCCATCTTGATCTGGATGTCGTCCGCGTTGACCAGGTACTCGGAGGTGACGCCGAAGCGGCCGGAGGCGACCTGCTTGATCGCGGAGCGGCGCGCCGGGTCGTAGAGGCGGTCCGGGTCCTCGCCGCCCTCACCGGTGTTGGACTTGCCGCCCAGCTGGTTCATGGCGATGGCGAGGGTCTCGTGGGCCTCGCGGGAGATGGAGCCGTACGACATGGCGCCGGTGGAGAAGCGCTTGACGATCTCGGAGACCGGCTCGACCTCGTCGACCGGGATCGGCGTCCGGCCCTCGGCGGCGAAGCCGAACAGACCGCGGAGCGTCATCAGGCGCTCGGACTGCTCGTTCACCCGCTCCGTGTACTTCTTGAAGATGTCGTACCGCTTGGAGCGCGTGGCGTGCTGCAGGCGGAAGACCGTCTCCGGGTCGAAGAGGTGCGGCTCGCCCTCGCGGCGCCACTGGTACTCGCCGCCGATGTCCAGGGCGCGGTGCGCCGAGGCGATGCCGGTGGCCGGGTACGCCTTGGCGTGCCGGGCGGCCACCTCCTTGGCGATGACGTCGAGGCCGGCGCCGCCGATCTTGGTGGCGGTGCCGTTGAAGTACTTCTCGACGAAGGCGGTGTCGAGGCCGACGGCCTCGAAGACCTGGGCGCCGCGGTAGGAGGCGACGGTGGAGATGCCCATCTTGGACATGACCTTGAGGACACCCTTGCCGAGGGCGTAGATCAGGTTCCGGATGGCCTGCTCGGGCTCGATGTCCGACAGGAAGGTACCGGCGCGGAGCAGGTCCTCGACCGACTCCATGGCCAGGTACGGGTTGACGGCGGCGGCGCCGTAGCCGATGAGCAGGGCCACGTGGTGGACCTCGCGGACGTCACCGGCCTCGACCAGCAGGCCCACCATGGTGCGCTGCTTGGTGCGGATGAGGTGGTGGTGGACGGCCGCGGTGAGCAGCAGCGACGGGATCGGCGCGTGCTCGGCGTCGGAGTGCCGGTCGGACAGGACGATCAGGCGGGCGCCGGCCTCGATCGCCGCGTCGGCCTCGGCGCAGATCTCCTCGATGCGGGCGGCGAGCGTGTCACCGCCGCCGGAGACCCGGTAGAGGCCGGAGAGGGTCACGGCCTTCATGCCGGGCATGTCGCCGTCGGCGTTGATGTGGATGAGCTTGGCCAGCTCGTCGTTGTCGATCACCGGGAAGGGCAGCGTGACGCTGCGACAGGAGGCCGCGGTCGGGTCGAGCAGGTTGCTGCCGGGACCGAGCGAGGACAGCAGCGAGGTGACGAGCTCCTCGCGGATGGCGTCCAGCGGCGGGTTGGTGACCTGCGCGAAGAGCTGGGTGAAGTAGTCGAAGAGCAGCCGGGGCCGCGCGGACAGGGCGGCGATCGGCGAGTCCGTGCCCATGGAGCCGATCGGCTCGGCGCCGGTGCGGGCCATCGGGGCAAGGATGACGCGGAGCTCTTCCTCGGTGTAGCCGAAGGTCTGCTGGCGGCGGGTGACCGAGGCGTGGGTGTGCACGATGTGCTCGCGCTCGGGGAGGTCGGAGAGCTCGATCTCGCCGGTCTCGAGCCACTCCGCGTACGGGTGCTCGGCGGCGAGGGCGGCCTTGATCTCGTCGTCCTCGACGATGCGGTGCTCGGCGGTGTCGACGAGGAACATCTTGCCGGGCTGCAGCCGGCCCTTGCGGACGACCTTGGCGGGGTCGATGTCGAGGACGCCGACCTCGGAGGAGAGCACGACGAGGCCCTCGTCGGTGACCCAGTAGCGGCCGGGGCGCAGACCGTTGCGGTCGAGGACCGCGCCGACCTGGACGCCGTCGGTGAAGGTGACGCAGGCCGGGCCGTCCCAGGGCTCCATCAGGGTGGAGTGGTACTGGTAGAAGGCCTTGCGGGCCGGGTCCATGGAGGTGTGGTTCTCCCACGCCTCGGGGATCATCATCAGCACGCTGTGCGGCAGCGAGCGGCCGCCGAGGTGGAGCAGCTCCAGGACCTCGTCGAAGGAGGCGGAGTCGGAGGCGTCGGGGGTGCAGACCGGGAAGATCCGCTCGATGCCCCGGCCGTCGGCGGAGGTGCCGAAGACGTCGCCGGCGAGCTGTGCCTCGCGGGCCGTCATCCAGTTGCGGTTGCCCTTGACCGTGTTGATCTCGCCGTTGTGGGCGACGAAGCGGTACGGGTGGGCGAGCGGCCAGCTCGGGAAGGTGTTCGTGGAGAACCGGGAGTGGACCAGGGCCACGGCGGTGGCGCAGCGGCGGTCCGACAGGTCCGGGAAGAAGGGCTCCAGCTGGCCGGTGGTCAGCATGCCCTTGTAGACGATGGTGCGGGCGGAGAGCGACGGGAAGTACGTCCCGGCCTCGCGCTCGGCGCGCTTGCGCAGGACGAACGCCTTGCGGTCGAGCGCGATGCCGCTGCTCGTGCTGTCCGCGACGAAGAGCTGGCGGAAGACCGGCATGGTGGCGCGGGCTGAGGCGCCGAGCAGCTCGGGGGCGACGGGGACCTCGCGCCAGCCGAGAACGTTCAGGCCTTCCTCGGACGCGATCGTCTCGATCTGCGAGACAGCCTGTGCGGAGCCGTCTGCGGGGAGGAAAGCGATGCCGACCGCGTACGAGCCGGCGGCGGGAAGCTCGAATCCGGCGACCTCGCGGAGGAAGGCGTCCGGGACCTGGAGCAGGATGCCGGCGCCGTCACCGGAGTCGGGCTCGGAGCCGGTGGCGCCGCGGTGTTCGAGATTGCGCAGTACCGTCAGCGCCTGCTCGACCAGCTCGTGGCTGGCAACACCGGTGAGGGTGGCCACGAACCCGACACCACAGGCGTCGTGTTCGTTACGGGGGTCGTACATCCCCTGCGGTGCGGGGCGACCGTCCATGGGCGACCAGGCGTCGGAACGCATCGGCTCTCCCGTCGTCGTCGTGGCATATGCAGCAGCCGAGGGACGACGTTGGCCCTCCGCGAAATTTCGTGCAGGTTACATGATGGCTGGCTTCTCGCGAAGTGGATAGCGCATTCCAGCATGCGGACACCGCCGATACGGGCGGTGGTGGTGTGCTGCGGCTTGTGCAGCGTGGTGCAGCCCTGGTTCAGCTGTGGGGGCGCGGGAACTACGGCGTTCTCGCGGGGACGGAGCGACCCGTCGCAGGGGCGGGCCTCATTGCCCGCGGCGCTTGAGCCTCATGCCCGGTGGCCGGGCGTTCGAAACCGCCGGGTAATCGGCTAGATATGTGGCGGCCCGCATAGTGTCCCACTCGATCGCGGAATCCGCTCAGGGAGATACGTCACAGCGAGGGAGACCGCCGGCGACCTGTACGCACGCGGAAGGGCCCCCGGGATGTCCGGAGGCCCTTCCGCGTGCGTACCTGTCGGTCGTGCGGCGCTACTCGGTCGTACGGCGCTACAACGCCGCGCCGAAGAGCATGCCGAGCCCGTACGTGACGGCCGCCGCGGCGCCGCCGAGGACGAGCTGGCGAAGCCCGCTGAACCACCAGCTGCGCGCGGTCACCCGGGCCACGAGCGCGCCGCAGGCGAAGAGCCCGAAGAGCGCGAGCAGCAGCGCCGGCCACAGGGCGGTGGCACCGAGCAGGTACGGCAGTACGGGAAGCAGCGCGCCGAGCGCGAAGGAGGCGAACGAGGACACCGCGGCGACCGTCGGCGACGGCAGGTCGTCGGGGTCGATGCCCAGCTCCTCGCGGGCATGGATCTCCAGTGCCTGCTCCGGGTCGCGGGACAGCTGCATGGCGACCTCGCGGGCGAGCGCGGGCTCGACGCCGCGGGAGACGTAGAGCGCGGCCAGCTCCTCCATCTCGTCGACCGGGTGCTTGCGCAACTGGCGCCGCTCGACGTCGAGTTCGGCCTGGACGAGCTCGCGCTGCGAGGCGACCGAGGTGTACTCGCCGGCGGCCATCGAGAAGGCGCCGGCCGCGAGTCCGGCGAGGCCGGTGATGACGACGGTCTGCGAGGAGACGGCGCCGCCGGCCACACCGGTCATGAGCGCCAGGTTGGAGACGAGTCCGTCCATCGCGCCGAAGACCGCGGGGCGCAGCCAGCCGCCGTTGACGTCACGGTGGGTGTGGTTGTCGCGGTGGGCCTCGTGGAGCGGTGCGACGGCTTCGATGATGGACATGCTTCTCCCCTGTCTTTCCTGCGGGTTCGGCGTGCCCGCCCCCTCCTGACCCCATCGAAAATACGCCCGATGTAAGGGGCGCGCCAGCAAGGTAGGCCGTACTTAGTAAGGCTCGTCTTAGTGAGGCAAGCCTGTCTGAGTGCTGCCTTACCTCGTCTCCGACGTGGCGTCACCCGGGTGACAGAAACGTTTCTGTGGCCGGGTCGGGCGGGCCGCGTGGCACAGATGGGAGCAGCGCGAAAGGGGACAGAGGATGGCCGGAACGACGCTGTGCGACCTGCGTGATCTGCGCGATCGGGCGCGGGGCGCACTGCTCGGACTCGCGGTCGGGGACGCGCTCGGCGCGCCCGCCGAGAACCTGCGCCCCTCACAGATCCGGGCCCGCTGGGGCCGGATCGAGGGCTTCGTGACGGACAGTCCGGCCGGCACCGACGACACCGAGTACGCCATCTTCTCCGGCCTGCTGCTCGCCCGGCACGGCTCCGCCCTCACCGTCGCCCATGTCGAACAGGCCTGGCACCACTGGATCGCCGACCTCGACGAGGGCCCCTTCCGCGGCGCCGGCTTCTCCGAACGCGGCACCCTGGAGAACCTCCGCCGGGGCCTCGCCGCGCCCATCTCCGCCCAGCACCGGCACGCCTGGAGCGACGGCCTCGCCATGCGCGCCGCCCCCTTCGGCGTCTTCGCCGCCGGCCGCCCCGCCGAGGCGGCCCGGCTCGTCGCCGTCGACGGCACCGTCAGCCACGACGGCGAGGGCATCTACGGAGGCCAGGCCGTCGCCGCGGGCGTGGCGGCGGCGATGGGCGGCGCGTCCGTCACCTCCGTCATCGCCGCCGCCCTCTCCGTCGTCCCCATGGACTCCTGGACCGCCCGCTCCATGCGCCGCGCGGTCGTCGCCGCCCGGCGCGTCATCCCCGACCCCCTCGAACGCGAACGCGCCGTCCGCTCCGCCGTCGTCATCGGCGGCTACCCCTGGACCGACCTCGCCCCCGAGGCCGTCGCCCTGGCCTTCGGCGCCTTCGCCGCCGCCCGCGGCGACTTCCGCACCGCCGTCCTCACCGCCGTCAACATGGGCCGCGACGCCGACACGACGGCGGCGGTGGCGGGCGCGCTCGCGGGCGCGCTGGGCGGGACGGCGGCGATCCCGGAGGAGTGGGGGGCGGCGATCGGTCCGGTGCGGGGGAGCTGCCTGCCGTCGATGCGGGGCTACCACGTCCTCGACATCGCGGACCTGCTGACCCCGGAGGAGGAGGACCGATGAGCGCGGACCTGACGACGGTGACGGATGCGTACGCCGCCGAGCACGGTGCCGAGGCGCCCGCAGAAGGCGGTGCTCCCGGCGCGGGAGGCCGCCTCGCCGCGCCGCCGTGCGCCGCTGCGCCTGCGGCGGAACCGGCGGGCGACTCCGTCGGCACCGCTGTGGAGGGTCGTCCCCCTGTGTCTCCTCCCGGCGAAGCCGGGCAGGGCGGGCGGGCACGGCCCGCGCCGGCGGGCGCCGAGCCCGCGGACGGCGCCCACGCGGACGCTCCCCCGGTACGTGGTACGCACCGCGTCCCCATACTCGGCGCCGCCCCCCGCACCCGCACCCGCCCCGCGGCCGCCCCCCGCGACAGGATCGAGGGCCTCCTCCTCGGTCTCGCCGCGGGCGACGCCGCCGGGTGGCCCGCCGCCCGGCACCGGGCCGCCCGGATGCCCGAGTGGACCCGCCGGCTCACCCGCGAGCTCGACACCTTCGCGGAGGAGAACGCGACCACGACCCTGCCCGTGCCCATCGCCCTCAACCAGCCTCCCGAGCCCCTCCGCCTCGGCCCCTCCGACGACGCCGAGTGGGCGGTGTTCACCGCGGAGGCGCTGCTCGCCGCCACGGGCCCGGGACCCCTGTTCCGTACGCTCACGCCCGAGCGGCGGCTGCGCGCCGCCGTCGACCTCGCCTGGAACTCCCTCGCGAGCCAGGTCGCCGCCGCGTCCGACCGCGCGCCCGAGGTGGAGTCCGCCGTGCTGCCGCTGCGCGCCCGGATCTCGGTCCGCGCCGGCCTCGGCAACCTCGCCGCCGGGCTGCGCCCGCCCGCCACCGGTCACGACAATCCGCACTACTTCGACGACGCCGCCTGCGCACGGGCCGCCGTCCTCGCCCTCGTCCACCCCGGGGACCCGGCCGCGGCCGCCGAACTCGCCGAGTTCGACGCCCGGTACACCCAGGACGGCGACGGCGTCCACGGCGCCCGCGCGATGGCGGCGGCCACCGCCGCCGCGGTCGGCGGGGCCGGGCCGGACGAGGCGGTGGAGGCGGCCCTGGAGCAGCTCCCGCCCGCCACCGAGATCGGCCGCAACGGCCGGCACGCGGTCAAGCTGGCCCGTACCGCCGCCACCGCCTTCGAGCTGGTCCCCCTCCTGGAGCACCAGATCGTGGACCACGTCTACAGCTACGGCATCGCCGCCGCCGAGACCGTCCCCGTCGCCCTCGCGCTCACCCTCGCCGCCCGCGGCGACGTCGCCGTCGCCGTGCCCGCCGCGGCCTGTCTCTCCCGGGTCGCCGACTCGGCCCCGGCGCTGGTGGGCGCGCTGACCGGCGCGCTGGGCGGCGGTACGGCGGTCCCGGCGACCTGGCGGGAGGCGTGCCGGACCCTCGCGGGCTGCGCGCTGCCCCGGCTCGCGGGCACCGACCTGGTCGAACTCGCCGGGCTCCTCGCAGCCACGGAACCGGCCGCCCCGGGTGGACAATTCCGACATGACACCCCTCACACCCCCGTTGGATGACCGGATCACCGGCAGCCTGGTCGGGGCCGCCGTGGGCGACGCCCTCGGCGGCCCGGTCGAGGGCTACACCCCCGAGCAGATCCTGGAACGCCACGGCGGCCGCGTCACCGGCATCGTCGGCCCCTGGAACGGCGACGCCTGGCGCACCGCCCGCCCCATCGCCCCGTACCACAAGGGCGACGGGCACGTCACCGACGACACCCTGATGACGCATGCGCTGATCAGGGTGTACGAGAAGGTCCGCGACCACCTCGACGCGTACGCGGTCGCCGAGCACCTCGTCCCCGAACTCATGGGCCGCCCGGTCTGGATCCCCGAACTGGAGGCCGAGGCCCTGCCCCTCCAGCGCGTCTTCCTCGCCGAGAAGTGGATCGTCACCCGGCTCCACTACGGCCACGCCGACCCGCGCGAGGCCGGCACCGGAAACATCGTCAACTGCGGCGCCGCGATGTACATGGCGCCCGTCGGCCTGATCAACGCCGCCAACCCGTCGGCCGCCTACGCCGAGGCCCTCGACATCGCGGGCGCCCACCAGTCCTCGTACGGACGCGAGGCGGCCGGCGTCTTCGCGGCGGCCGTGGCGGCGGCCTGCGTCCCGGGCGCGACCCCGCGCTCGGTCGTCGACATGGCGCTCGCCCTCGCCAAGGACGGCACCCGGGCGGCGATCGAGGCGGTCGCCGAAGTCGCCGACGCCCACCGGGACTTCGAGTCCGCGCTCACCCCGCTCCGCCGCGCCGTCGCCCCCTTCGACTCGGTCGGCCCCGACTACCGCGCCCCCTCCCTCGACGCCCGCCGCCCCTCCCGCGTCCACGCCGTCGAGGAGCTGCCCGTCGCCCTCGGCATGCTGCTCGTCGGCGCGGGCGACTACCGCCGTACGGTCCTGGCCGCGGTCAACTACGGCCGCGACTGCGACTCCATCGCCACCATGGCCGGCGCGCTCGCGGGCGCCCTGCACGGCGAGTCCGCCGTCCCGCCCGACTGGGCCAAGCAGATCGCCGAGGCCAGCCGCCTCGACCTCCACACCCCGGCCACGACGCTCACCGCCGTCGCCCAGGAGATCTTCACCCGCGACACCGCCCGCCGCCGCGCCCACGAGTCGGCGTACGCGACGCTGACGGGCACGAACCGATGACCGCCGGCGAAACAGCCGACGCCGGGACGTGGCACCGGGCAGCCGCCGAGGCCGGGGCCGCCCGGCCCCGCGACGGCGCCGGGGCGCGGGAACGTACGGCCACGGCCGACGGCAGGGCCGAGCGGCCCCACGCCACCGAGGCGGGAGGCGACGGCGTCCGGGCGCGGAGCCGTTCGGCCTCCATCGACGGCACGACCGATCGCCCCCGGGCCGGCGACCACGGCGAAAGCCGGCCGACCCCCACCGACGGCGAGGCCGGAGGCCGGAGCGCCGGGGCTCCGGGCCGCCCAGCGGCCGCCCGCCCTCTCCGCCTCACCTGGGTCCAGCCCGAGGACCTGGTCGGCCACGAACTCCGCCAGGCCGCCGAGGACGGCCGCGACGCCCGCGACCTCGCCGCCCGCTGGTACGCGGCCGGCGGCCACGCCGCCCCACCCGCCTCCGGCGCCTCCCCCACCCCCTGCCCCGCCCTCCGCCCCCTGGCCGAGGAAATCCTGGACGCCCTGTCCGAACTCCCCAGCCCTCTGCGCACTCAGGAACCCACCGCCCTGGCTGCGATCATCACGGCCTGCCCCCACTGGCCACCGCCCCCCGCGCGCGAAGCGGCGCGGTACCGGGGGTTCGGGGGCGGAGCCCCCGGTCTCGTCAGAGTTCCGGGAAGGGGCGGGGTGGGGGAAGACAACGCCCTGCGCGACCGCCTGCACGCCGCCTGGCTCGGCCGCGCCGCCGGCTGCCTCCTCGGAAAGCCCGTCGAGAAACTCCCCCTCGCCGCCATCCGCGCCCTCGCCCGCGCCACCGGCAACTGGCCGCTCTCGGACTGGTTCACGGCCCGCGGCGTGGCCCCGCGTCTCCTCGCCGCGCACCCGTGGAACCGGCGCTCCGCCCGCACCTCCCTCGCCGAGAACATCGACGGGATGCCCGAGGACGACGACCTCGATTACCCGCTCCTCAACCTGCTCCTCCTCCAGCGCCACGGCCGCGCCTTCACCACCGCCGACGTCGCCCGCCTCTGGCTCGACGAGCTGCCCGCCGGACGGACGTTCACCGCCGAGCGGGTCGCCTACCGCAACCTCCTCGACGGCGTCGAGCCCCCGCACACCGCCACCCGGCGCAACCCGTTCCGGGAGTGGATCGGGGCGCTGATCAGGGCGGACGTGCACGGCTGGACGCACCCGGGAGACCCGGCGGGCGCGGCCCGCCAGGCGCACCGGGACGCGGTCCTGACGCACACCGGGAACGGGGTGTACGGCGCGATGTTCGTCGCGGCCGCCCTCGCGGAGGCCGGGAGCGGCACGGCGGACGTGCACCGGGCGCTGGCGGCCGGGCTCGCGGTCGTACCGCCGGAGTCACGGCTGGCGAAGGCCGTGCGCTTCGGCATCGCCGCCGCCCGCGCGGACCGTGACTTCGACGCCGTCGTGGACCGGCTCCACGCCGAGTTCGGCGGCTATCACTGGGTCCATGTCGTCCCCAACGCCGCCCTGCTCGCCGCCGCGCTCACCCACGCCGACGGCGACTTCACGCGCTCGATCTGCGCGGCGGTCTCCGGCGGCTGGGACACCGACTCCAACGGCGCCACCGCCGGTTCGGTCGCCGGGCTGCTCGCCGGACACCCCGACCGGCTGCCCGAGCGCTGGACCTCCCCTCTCAAGAACCGGCTCTCGACCTCGGTGCCGTCCTTCGACGGCATCGGCTTCGACACCCTGGCCGCACTGACGCACTCGGAGGCAGTACGCCCATGACCAGCAGCCCCACCGCCCCCGGCGATCCGGCCGGCATCGTCGTGCTCGGCAGCACCAACATGGACCTCGTGGCCTACGTGGCCAAGGCTCCCGCCCGCGGAGAGACGGTCACCGGCCGCGAGTTCCGCACCGTGCCCGGCGGCAAGGGCGCCAACCAGGCGGTGGCCGCCGCGCGGGCGGGCGCGGAGGTGTCGATGATCGGCGCGGTGGGCGCCGACGACTTCGGCGCGCGGCTGCGGGCCGCCCTCGACCACAGCTCGGTCGACACGGACCTGCTGCGCACGGTGGAGGGCGCGTCGGGCACCGCGCACATCGTCGTGGACGACGAGGGCGGCAACGCGATCGTCGTCGTCCCCGGCGCGAACGGCACCGTCACCTCCCTCGACCATGGCGACGAGGCGCTGATCGCGACCGCCGACGCCCTGCTCCTGCAGCTCGAACTCCCCCTTTCCGTGGTCGTCGAGGGCGCCCGCTACGCCCGGGAGCACGGCGTGCGGACCGTCCTCACCCCGGCACCCGCGCGACACCTTCCGTCCGAACTCCTCACCTTCACCGATCTGTTGGTGCCGAACGAGCACGAGGCCGCCGCCCTCACCGACCTCTCCGACCCGCGCGCCGCCGGCCTCGCCCTGCTCGACGCCGTGCCGGAGGTGGTGGTCACCCTGGGCGCGGCCGGCTGTCTGTACCTGGCGCGCGGCCGGGAGCCGGTGGCCGTGCCCGCGCCACGGGTGAAGGCCGTGGACACCACCGCCGCCGGTGACGCGTTCGTGGGCGCGCTGGCCGTGGCGGTCACCGAGGGCAGGCCGATGCCGGAGGCGCTGGCCTGGGCGTCGGCCGCCGCCGCGCTGTCGGTCCAGCGGCCGGGGGCGTCCACCTCGATGCCGTACCGCACCGAGATCGAGGCGGCCCTCGGCTCCGCCGGGAACCGGGAGGCCGACCCCGTATGAGCACCGGCACAGGCACCCCGGCACGGGCCCCGGCCCCTCCCCTGCACGGACTGCGCGTCCTCGACCTCGCCACCCTCTTCGCGGGCCCGCTCGCCGCGACGATGCTCGGCGACTTCGGCGCGGACGTGGTCAAGATCGAGCACCCCCGCAGGCCCGACCCGTCCCGCGGCCACGGGCCCGCCAAGGACGGCGTCGGTCTGTGGTGGAAGGTCCTCGGCCGCAACAAGCGGACCATGACCCTGGACCTGTCCACACCGGGCGGCCGCGACACGCTGCTGCGGCTGGCGGCCGGCGCGGACGTGGTCGTGGAGAACTTCCGGCCCGGCACCCTGGAGCGCTGGGGCCTCGGCTGGGAGGAGCTGTCGGCCGTCAACCCGCGCCTGGTGCTGGCCCGGGTCACCGGCTTCGGCCAGTTCGGCCCGTACGCCCACCGGCCCGGCTTCGGCACGCTCGCCGAGGCGATGAGCGGCTTCGCCGCCATCACCGGCGAACCGGACGGCCCGCCGACCCTGCCGCCCTTCGGCCTCGCCGACTCCATCGCGGCGCTCGCCACCGCGTACGCCGTGATGACCGCGCTCACCGCGAGGCACACCACCGGCCACGGCCAGGTCGTCGACATGGCCATCATCGAACCGATGCTCTCCGTCATCGGACCCCACCCCCTCTGGTACGACCAGCTCGGCTACGTCCAGCCGCGCACCGGCAACCGCTCCCGCAACAACGCCCCGCGCAACACGTACCGGACCTCCGACGGCTCCTGGGTCGCCGTGTCCACCTCCGCCCAGTCGATCGCCGAACGCGTGCTGCGCCTGGTCGGCCGGCCGGAGCTGATCGACGAGCCCTGGTTCGCCGACGGCACCGGCCGGGCCGCGCACGCCGACGTCCTCGACGAGGCCGTCGGCTCCTGGATCGCCCGCCACACCCGCGACGAGGCCATGACCGCCTTCGAGAAGGCGGAGGCGGCCATCGCCCCCGTCTACGACGTCCGGGACGTCCTCGACGACCCCCAGTTCCGGGCCCTCGGCACCGTCACCGAGGTCCCGGACCCCGAACTCGGCCCGCTCCGCATGCAGAACGTCCTCTTCCGGCTCTCCGGGACTCCCGGCGCGATCCGCTGGGCCGGCCGGCCGCACGGCGCCGACACCGCCGAACTCCTCACCGAGATCGGCCTGACCGACGCCGAGATCGACACCCTGCGCGCGCAAGGAGCCGTATGACCGCCGCGCCTCCCCTCACCTGGCTCTACGCACCGGGCGACCGGCCCGCCGTGGTGCGCAAGGCGCTTGTCTCCGGTGCCGACGTCGTCATCGTCGACCTGGAGGACTCGGTGGCGCCGGACCGCCGGGCCTACGCCCTGGCCGCCACCGCCGAACTGCTCGCCGACCCCCAGCCCGTACCGGTCCATGTCCGCGTCCACACACCCCGCGACATCCCATCCCTGGTCTCCCTCCCCGGACTCGTCGCTCTCCGTGTTCCCAAGGTGACACACGCCACTGACATCGCCCGGATCACCGAGCTCTCCGCGGGGCTTCCGCTCTACCCGCTCCTGGAGAACGCCCTGGCCGTGGAGCACGCCTTCGCCATCGCCACCGCCCACCCCTCGGTCCACGGCCTCGCCCTCGGCGAGGCCGATCTCGCCGCCGACCTGGGCGTACGGGAGGACCGCGGCCTCGACTGGCCGCGCGGCCGGGTCGTGGTCGCCGCCCGGGCGGCCGGGCTCCCTCCCCCGGTCCAGTCCGTGCACCCGGACGTCGGCGACCTCGACGCCCTGGCCGAGAGCTGCGCCCGGGGCCGGGCCCTGGGCTTCCTGGGCCGGGCCGCGATCCACCCACGGCAGCTGCCGGTCATCGAACGGGCCTACCTCCCCGCCCCCGACGAGATCGCGGCGGCCGAGGAGGTCGTCAAGGCCGCCGAGGCCCAAGCCGGCGCCCTGGCCCTCCCCGACGGCCGCTTCGTGGACGCCGCCGTCGTCACGCGCGCCCGCCGCGTCCTGGCCCTGGCCGCCCGCCGCGCCTGACCGCAGGGCGAAACGGCGGAGGCCCGCCGGAACCAGTCGGTCCCGGCGGGCCTCCGCCGTGTGTCTTCCGTGCGCGGGTCAGCGCCCGCCCGCCCCGGCCCCGTTCCCGGCGCCGTCCTTCTCCCTGGCGGCGGTCTCCTTCTCGCCATCGGCATCAGCCTCGGCCTTGACCTCGGAATCCTCCGGAGACCTGTCCTCGACAGCCGTGTCCTCCGCGGACTCGTCCGCCTTGCCCTCGACGCCCTTGACGCCCTCGGCGCCTTCTCCGCCCTCGGCGGGCTCGCCCTCGGCGGTCGCCTTCCGCGGCTCCACGATCTCCTCGCGGCCCGGGCGCAGCTTCGACGAGACGATCATGTACACCACGGCGAGCAGGCCGACGACGATCGCGGTCCACACGTTGAGGCGCAGGCCGAGGATGTGGTGCGCCTCGTCGATGCGCAAGTACTCGGTCCAGACGCGGCCGGAGCAGTACGCGGCGACGTACAGGGCGAAGGCACGGCCGTGGCCCAGCTTGAAGCGGCGGTCGGCCCAGATCACGAGGAAGCCGACGCCGACGTTCCACAGCGACTCGTAGAGGAAGGTCGGGTGGTAGAGGCCGGCTTCGCGGTTGGGGCCCTCGGTGATCTTCAGCGCCCACGGCAGGTCGGTCGGCTTGCCGTACAGCTCCTGGTTGAACCAGTTGCCCCAGCGGCCGATGGCCTGGGCGAAGGCGATGCCGGGCGCGATGGCGTCCGCGTACGCCGGGAGCGCGATGCCGCGGCGGCGGCAGCCGATCCAGGCGCCGACGGCACCGAGCGCGATGGCGCCCCAGATGCCGAGGCCGCCCTGCCAGATCTTGAAGGCGTCGACCCAGTTCTCACCCTCGCTGAAGTACAGCTGGTAGTCGGTGATCACGTGGTAGAGCCGGCCGCCGACGAGGCCGAAGGGCACCGCCCAGACGGCGATGTCGGCCACGGTGCCGGCGGTGCCGCCCCGGGCGATCCAGCGCTTGTTGCCGAGCCAGACGGCGACGAAGACACCGATGATGATGCAGAAGGCATAGCCGCGCAGCGGGATCGGTCCGAGGTGGATCACGCCGGTCGACGGGCTGGGAATGTAGGCAAGGTCCATGGCAACACCGACGCTACCCTGCCGGGCGGGCCGTGCGGCAGCCAGCCCGGCAACTTCTCCGTAACTACCTGCGGGACGTCAGTGGCGGGCGGGGGATCCCGCGGCCGGGGAGGCGGTGCCCGGCTTCTTGCCCTTGTTGGCCTCGGCGACCCACTTCTTCAGGTTCTCCGGGGAGATCTGCTCGTTCCCCTTCTGCGGGAAGATCGATTCTCCGTTGAGCAGGACGGACGGCGTGCCGGTGAAGTCGCTCTTCTTGAAGGCGTCCTGCGACTTCTTCACCCAGCTGTCGTGCGTGCCGTCCTCGACGCAGGCACGGAAGGCCGGCGTGTCGAGGCCCGGGACCTGCGCGGCGAGCTCGATGAGCTTGGCGTTCTTCGCGTAGGCGTCGTCGGTCTCCTGCGGCTGGTTCTTGTAGAGCACGTCGTGGTACGCCGTGAACTTCCCGGCGTCCTGCGCGCAGGCGCCGGCGTTCGCGGCCCGCAGCGAGCCGCTGCCGCCGAGGTTGCCGTCGATCAGGGTCACCAGGTGGTACTCGGCCTTGAGCGCGCCGGACGCCTCCAGCTGGTGGATGCTGTCGCGCATGACGCTCTCGAACTGGGCGCACGCGGGGCAGCGGAAGTCCTCCCAGACGGTGAGCGTGGACGGGGCGTCCGGGCGGCCCTGCGGGATGGCGGGCTTGTCGCCGGGGATGGCACCGGTCGGCTCGACGACGGGGCCGGCCTTGTCGGAGGTCCCCTTGCCCCCGCTGTTGGCGGCGATCACGCCGACGACCGCGGCCAGGCCGAGGACGCCGACGACCGCGGCCGACACGATGAGGACACGTCGCTGCTTTTCGCGGGCCTTGTCGCGCTCGCGCTGGTGCCTGAGGCGCTCCCGCGCGCTCTGGCTTCCGTCTCGGTTCTTCTCGCTCACGCCCACAGCAACGAACCGGGGAGGCACGGGCGTGCCTCCCCGGTGACGAATCCACCCGTATGGGTTACGAGGTGCGGCGCACGCCCTCGGCGAGTTCGGCCGCCAGTTCCCTTACGGCGCCGAGCGCGGCGGTCTCGTCGCCATCCGCGTCGAGCATGCGCTTGACGAAGGCGGAGCCGACGATGACGCCGTCGGCGAAGCCGGCGACCTCGCGCGCCTGGGCGGCGTTGGAGACGCCGAGACCGACGCAGACGGGCAGCTCGCCGGCGTCGGCGTCCCGGGTGCGGCGGACCAGGTCGGCGGCCTGCTCGCCGACCGACTCGCGGGTGCCGGTGACGCCCATCAGCGAGGCGGCGTAGACGAAGCCGGAACCGGCCTCGGTGATGGTGGCCAGGCGCTCGTCCTTGCTGCTGGGCGCGACCACGAAGACCGTGGCGAGCCCGTGCCGGGTGGCGTGCTCGCGCCACACCGCGGACTCCTGGACCGGCAGGTCCGGCAGGATGCAGCCGGCGCCGCCGGCCGCGGCGAGCTCCTCGGTGAAGCGCTCGACGCCGTAGCGGTCGATGGGGTTCCAGTAGGTCATCACGAGGACCGGCTTGCCGGTGGCCTCGTGGGCCTCCTTCACCGTGCGCATGACGTCGGCGATCCGGACGCCGCCGCGCAGCGCGATGTCGTCGGCGGTCTGGATGACGGGGCCGTCGAGGACCGGGTCGCTGTGCGGCAGACCGACCTCGACGACGTCGGCGCCGCCGTCGAAGACGGCCTTGATGGCGGCGATGCCGCCGTCGACGGTCGGGAAGCCGGCCGGGAGGTACGCGATGAGCGCGGCCCGGTTCTCGGCCTTCGCCTTGGCCAGGGTGTCGCTCAGGAGCTGGATGTTGCCGGTCACTTCGCGTCCCCCTCGATCTCGGCGATGTCGGCGGCGTCCGCGGCCACCTCTGCGTCGGTGTCGTACAGCCCGAAGTAGCGAGCGGCGGTGTCCATGTCCTTGTCGCCGCGGCCGGAGAGGTTGACGACGATCAGCCCGTCCGGGCCGAGCTCCCTGCCGACCTCCAGGGCGCCGGCGAGGGCGTGCGCCGACTCGATGGCCGGGATGATGCCCTCCGTACGGGAGAGCAGTCGCAGCGCCTGCATGGCGGCGTCGTCGGTGACGGCGCGGTACTCGCCGCGGCCGCTGTCCTTGAGGTACGAGTGCTCCGGGCCGATGCCCGGGTAGTCGAGGCCCGCGGAGATCGAGTACGGCTCGGTGATCTGGCCCTCGTCGTCCTGCAGGACGTAGGAGCGGGAGCCGTGCAGGATGCCCGGCTCGCCGGCCGTCAGGGTGGCCGCGTGCTCACCGGTCTCGACGCCGTGGCCGGCCGGCTCGCAGCCGATCAGCCGGACGTCGGCGTCCGGGATGAACGCGTGGAACAGGCCGATGGCGTTGGATCCGCCGCCGACGCAGGCGACGGCCGCGTCGGGCAGCCGGCCGGCCCGCTCCAGGATCTGCCGCCGGGCCTCCACACCGATCACCCGGTGGAAGTCGCGGACCATGGCGGGGAACGGGTGCGGGCCCGCGACGGTGCCGAACAGGTAGTGCGTGCGGTCCACGTTCGCGACCCAGTCGCGGAACGCCTCGTTGATGGCGTCCTTCAGCGTGCGGCTGCCGGACTTCACCGCGACGACCTCCGCGCCGAGCATGCGCATGCGGGCGACGTTGAGGGCCTGGCGCTGGGTGTCGATCTCGCCCATGTAGATGGTGCAGTCGAGACCGAACAGGGCGCAGGCGGTGGCGGTGGCGACGCCGTGCTGGCCGGCGCCGGTCTCCGCGATCACCCGGGTCTTGCCCATGCGCTTGGTGAGCAGCGCCTGGCCGAGCACGTTGTTGATCTTGTGCGAGCCGGTGTGGTTCAGGTCCTCGCGCTTCAGGAACACACGGGCGCCGCCGGCGTGCTCGGCGAACCGCGGCACCTCCGTGAGGGCGCTCGGGCGGCCCGTGTAGTTGACCATCAGGTCGTTGAGTTCGCGCGCGAACTCCGGGTCGTTCTTGGCCTTCTCGTACTCGACGGCGACCTCGTCGACGGCGGCGACGAGGGCCTCCGGGATGAACTTGCCGCCGTAGGCGCCGAAGTAGCCCTCGGCGTTGGGGATCTGACCCTCCGGGTCGGGAATGAAGAACTCGCTGGACATGCGGATGCGCTCCTCGCGGGGCGGGTGCCCCGGGTGACGTGGGTTGGTGGTCACGGTATGCGCGCGTGTCACTGACGTACGGCAGCCTGCCCCTGGGCGTGCCCGCGCCGCGCCCGCCCCGACCGGGCCTCGGCCCGTGGGACGACTCGCCTCGCGGCCGCGTGACGCCCGACCCGCCCGGACCTCGGCCCGACTGGGCGACTTGCCTCGCCGTCGCCCCCGCCGGGACCTCCGCCCGACGCGTGGCGCCTCGCCCCGCCCGGACCTCGGCCCGCGGGACGACTCGCCTCGCGGCCGCGTGACGCCCGTCCCGGCCCGCCCCGTGCGGGGCTTCGCCCCCCCGTTGTGGGCAATCGTCCCGCAGGGCGGGACGGGTGGGCACAACGGGACGTCGCCCCGTGCCGGGCCTAGGCTCCTCGCGCGTTGACCCGGCACGACGGCGACGCGGTCGTGGTGCGGGTCCAGGCGCAGGGAGCGGAGGGCGCCCGCGTGGGCGCCGTCCCGTGGTGGCCACCCGTCCCTCCCCCTAGGGCTTCGCCCTGGGGGCCCCAGCGGGACGATTGCCCACACGGGGGCGGCGCGGCTTCCCAAGGGCGCAGCCCGCCCGGGGTGGGCAGAGCGGCGTCCCAGGCGGGCTCGGCCTGCACGAGTTAGGCCTACGCACCGCTCGGGCGGGCGCCGCCACGCAGGGTGGCGAGGCAGGGCACATGGGTGTCGCCCCCGCAGGGGCGGCGGCTCAGGCTTGGCTGCTGTACGTGAGAGTGCGCGCTCGGCGCGTGCGCCATCGCATGCCGTTGACCTGGCCCGGCTCGTCGCCGATCACATAGCGCACCCGGCGGCCGTGGACCCGGCGCGCGGGCGCGCGGCAGCCGCGCGGGCGGCAGCCACGGGCGAGCGGGGCGTGGCGGCGGTCGCCTCCGTCGGCGCGCACGGCGGCGGCGCCCCGGGCGCTACGGCCCGGGACGTGCGGCGTGTCGTGACGGAAGCGGAGGTACATGCCGGGTCAGCCCCGCCCGTGGCGCAGGGCCGGGTGGGCGCCCGCGGCGACCAGGTCGGCGACGGCGGCCTTGGGGTCGCGGCCGGTGACCAGGGACTCGCCGACCAGGACCGCGTCGGCGCCGGCGTTGGCGTACGCGATCAGGTCGTGCGGGCCACGGATGCCGGACTCGGCGACCTTGACGATGCCGGCCGGGACCTCGGGGGCGACGCGCTCGAAGGTGGAGCGGTCGACCTTGAGGGTCTTCAGGTTGCGCGCGTTGACGCCGATGATGCGGGCGCCGGCGCCGACGGCCCGCTCGACCTCCTCCTCGTCGTGGACCTCGACCAGCGGGGTGAGCCCGATGGACTCGGCGCGCTCGATGAGGGAGACGAGGGCCTCCTGCTCCAGGGCCGCGACGATGAGCAGCGCGAGGTCCGCGCCGTACGCCCGGGCCTCCCAGAGCTGGTAGGCGGTGACGATGAAGTCCTTGCGCAGGACCGGGATGTCGACCCGGGCCCGTACGGCTTCGAGGTCGGCGAGCGAACCGCCGAAGCGGCGCTGCTCGGTGAGGACGGAGATGACGGCGGCACCGCCCGCCTCGTAGTCGGCGGCGAGACCCGCCGGGTCGGCGATGGCGGCGAGTGCGCCCTTGGACGGGCTGGAGCGCTTGACCTCGCAGATCACCTTGACGCCGTCACCGCGCAGTGCGGCGACACCGTCCTTGGCCTGCGGCGCCTTTGCGGCGCGCTCCTTGAGCTCGTCGAGGGAGACCCGCGCCTGCCGCTCTGCGAGGTCGGCGCGCACGCCTTCGATGATCTCGTCGAGCACACTCACGCGAGAGGCCCCCTTCCGGGATTCGATGAACACGGTTCAGCCAGGTCGATGGTATCCGCAGGTGGGCCCCGGACCCGCATCGATTGGAGCCGCGTCCCATTTGCTGGGACTTCCCGCGCTGGTCAGGGGGCGAGCGCGGAGCCGAAGGGGAGGTTCCTTACGAGGGTGAATACCCCCAGAACGGCACCGATCACCCACCACCAGGCCGGGGAGATCGCGAGCCGCATGGGAATGCCGCGGATGGCACGAATCAGCCACAGGGTCATCACGACGGCGAAGACGCCGTAGCCGACGACGGCGAGGGCGTTGTAGCCGAGGGCGGCGCCGAGGTCTCCGTGGACGAAGGCGTGGGCGCTGCGCAGGCCGCCGCAGCCGGGACAGTAGATGCCGGTGAAGCGGAGCAGGGGGCAGACGGGGTAGTGCCCGGGTTCGCCCGGGTCGACGGTGCCGACGTACGCGAAGGCCGCCGCGACCCCGGCGAGCGCGCCGACCGGCGCGAACAGCCGCCGCGCCAGCGGCCTGGGCGGCGGCGGAGGACCGTAGGGAGCGTGCGCCGGATACGGCATGTGCGCCGTGTACGCCGCGTCCGGCGCGTGCGCCACGGACGGCGGGTACGGCGCGTGCGCCACGGACGGCACGTGCGCTGCCGGCGCCGTCTCCAGCGCGTACGTCGCGTTCGATGCGTGCGCCGCATCCGGCGCGTGCGCCGCGGACTGCGCGTCGGTCGCGTCCGGCGCTGACGACTCGTGCGCTGCGTGCGGCGCGGTCGGCGCGTACGTCGCCGGGCCCGCGGGTTCGGGCGCGGCCGCCGGCGTCGGGTTCGGGTCCATCCGGTGATTGTCACCGTTGACGCGCGAAGGCGCAGCCCCGTGTCGCGGGACTGCGCCTTCCGGGCGATGCGGTGCCTCAGGCGCGGCTCTGCTCCAGGACGCGGGCGGTCGCGGCCTCGCGGGCGGCGACGACGGCGGCGGATTCCTTCGGCATGCCGAGGCCCGCGATCTTCATCGCGCCACCGACGACACCGCCGAGGAGGATGACACCGATACCGGCCCAGAAGCCCGGACCGTTCGCCGCCACCATGAAGACTCCGGCGATGCAGAAGCCGATGAAGGAGATGATGACACCGGTCCAGGCGGCCGGGGTGTGTCCGTGGGCGCTGCCCGCCATGAGTTGCTCCTCGTTGATGTTGCTCGGTGGTGACGTCTCAGTGACATCTCATTGTTCCGCACATGCGGCCGCGGCGGTGAATCGGGGTGCCCGAACGATCACGCGTCGCATCCGCGGGGAGCCGCCTCAGTCGCCGTGCGTCGGGTCCTCGCCGCGGTCGAGGGCCTTCCACAGGTCCTCGGGGCGGTCGGGGTCGACGGCGGCGGCCTGGCCGCGGCGGGCGGCGCGCGGGGTGCCGGAGCGCTCGTAGCGGCCGCCCATCGCGGGCCAGGACTTGCCGAAGCGCAGCGCGAAGAGCCCGGCGACCAGGATGAGCAGGGCGCCGGCGGTGGCGACGTACGGCCAGACGGTGTGGCTGAGGCTGCCGACGGCGGCCGCGGTGTTGCCGCTGACCCTGGCCGCCTCCGCGTTCAGCGCGTCGCTGTCGGAGGCGCCGAGGACGGCGGCGAGGGCCGCGCCCGCGCCGCTGAGGGCGAGCAGGGCGGCGACCAGGGTGCGGCCGGCGCGGCGGACGGCGAAGACGGCGACGAGCGCGGCCAGGCCGACGATCGCGAGGGCGGTCGGCACGCCGGTGACGGCGCCGCCGTCGGCCGTGACGGGGACGGAGCCGCCGCCGACGGACGCGGTGCCCTCGGCCCACTTCTGGCCGGCGGAGAGCAGTACGACGGTGGCTCCGAGGGCGCCGAGCAGCAGGGCCACGGCCAGGCTGCGGCGGGCGCCGGAGGAGGCGGCGCCGCCCGGACGGGCGGCTCGGGGCTGGGGTACGGGTACGGCACTCACATACCCCACTATCCCCTACCGACTCGGCGGCGACTCATCCGGTCGCGGTCAACCCGTGGTGACGTTCCCCGTCATCCGGTTGGCGGTGTGGACGGCGCGGAGCACCGCCGCCGCCTTGTTGCGGCACTCGTTGTCCTCGGCGACCGGGTTCGAGTCGGCGACGACACCGGCTCCGGCCTGCACGTACGCCGTTCCGTCGCGCAGCAGGGCGGTACGGATGGCGATGGCCGTGTCGGAGTCGCCGGCGAAGTCGAGGTAGCCGACGCAGCCGCCGTACAGGCCGCGCCGGGACGGCTCCAGCTCCTCGATGATCTGCATCGCGCGCGGCTTGGGCGCCCCGGAGAGGGTGCCGGCCGGGAAACAGGCGGTGAGGACGTCGAAGGCGGTCTTCCCCTCGGCGACCTTGCCGGTCACGGTGGAGACGATGTGCATGACGTGCGAGTAGCGCTCGACCGACATGAAGTCGACGACCTCGACGGAGCCCGGCTCGCAGACCCGGCCCAGGTCGTTGCGGCCGAGGTCGACGAGCATGAGGTGCTCGGCGCGCTCCTTGGGGTCGGCGAGCAGCTCCTCGGCGAGGTCGTGGTCCTCCTGCGGTGTGGCGCCGCGGTGCCGGGTGCCGGCGATGGGGTGGACCATCGCGCGGCCGTCCTCGACCTTGACCAGGGCCTCGGGCGAGGAGCCGACGACGTCGAAGCCGTTCTCGAAGCGGAAGAGGTACATGTACGGGGACGGGTTGGTGGCCCGCAGCACCCGGTAGACGTCGAGCGCGGAGGCCGTGCAGGGCGTCTCGAACCGCTGCGAGGGCACCACCTGGAAGGCCTCGCCGGCCCGGATGCGCTCCTTGATGTCCTCGACGGCGTCCTGGTAGGCCGGGCCGCCCCAGAGCGCGGAGAACTCGGGCAGGGCGGACTCCGGCAGCGCGACCGGGGTGGAGGCGACGGGGCGGGCCAGGTCGGCCTCCATCGCGTCGAGGCGGGCGACGGCGTGCGCGTACGCCTCGTCGACGCCGGTCTCCAGGTCGTTGTGGTTGATCGCGTTGGCGATCAGGAGCACCGAGCCGTCCCAGTGGTCGAGGACGGCGAGGTCGCTCGTGAGCAGCATGGTGAGCTCGGGCAGCTTCAGGTCGTCGGTGCCGTGCTCGCCGATGCGCTCCAGGCGGCGCACGATGTCGTAGCCGAGGTAGCCGACCATGCCGCCGGTGAACGGGGGCATCCCGGACGAGAGGTCGCGCGGGGTGTGCAGGGTCTCCACGGTGGCGCGCAGGGCGGCAAGAGGGTCGCCTTCGACGGGGACGCCGACCGGCGGGGTGCCGAGCCAGTGCGCCTCGCCGTCCCTGACGGTGAGGGTGGCGTCGCTGCGGACGCCGATGAAGGAGTAGCGGGACCAGCTGCGGCCGTTCTCCGCGGATTCGAGCAGGAAGGTGCCGGGGCGTTCGGCCGCCAGCTTGCGGTAGAGCCCGACCGGGGTGTCGCCGTCAGCGAGGAGCCTGCGGCTGACGGGGATGACGCGGCGGTCGGCCGCCAGCTTGCGGAAGGTCTCGAGATCCATGGCGCCAGACCCTACTCGGCCGCGAGGAGGACGTCGGTGTCGAAGCAGGTGCGGGTGCCCGTGTGGCAGGCGGCGCCGACCTGGTCGACCTTCACGAGCAGCGTGTCGGCGTCGCAGTCGAGGGCGACGGCCTTGACGTGCTGGACGTGGCCGGAGGTGTCGCCCTTCACCCAGTACTCCTGACGGCTGCGGGACCAGTAGGTGGCGCGGCCGGTGGTGAGGGTGCGGTGCAGCGCCTCGTCGTCCATCCAGCCGAGCATGAGCACCTCGCCGGTGTCGTGCTGCTGGGCGATGGCGGGGACCAGGCCGTCGGCGCTGCGCTTGAGGCGCGCGGCGATGGCCGGGTCGAGGTCGCTGGAGGTCCGGGGCGGCGTACTGCTGCTCATTTCGCCATTGTGCGTGACCGTGGGTGTTGTCCGGCGGGGCGTCCACAGGACGGACCGGTAGGTCCGGTCGGCGGGCAGCCACGGGTGGGCGGCGACCGGTGCCGGTGCGGCCGTGGGGCGGACGAGTGGCCGGGGCCCGCTGGGCGGAGCGGGCGCGGGGGTCGTACGCTGGCGGGCATGTCGACCCATGCCAAGCGTGAACGGCTTCTGCTCGCCGACCTGTTGGAGGCGGCCGGTCCCGACGCGCCGACGCTCTGCGAGGGGTGGCGCACCCGGGACCTGGCGGCGCACGTGGTGGTGCGGGAGCGCCGGCCGGACGCGGCGGCGGGCGCGGTGGTGCCGTTGCCGGCGCTGAAGGCGCGGCTCGACCGGGTGCAGGCGGAGTTCGCCGAGAAGCCGTACGAGGAGCTGGTCCAGCTCATCCGTACGGGCCCGCCGAAGCTGTCCCCGTTCACGATCAAGCAGGTGGACGAGGGCGCGAACGTCGTCGAGTTCTACGTCCACGCCGAGGACGTGCGCCGGGCGCAGCCGGACTGGTCGGCGCGCGCGCTCGACCCGGTGTTCGCGGACGCGCTGTGGTCGCGCCTGGAGAAGTCGGCGCGGCTGCTCGGCCGGAAGGCGCCGGTGGGTCTGGTGCTGCGCCGCCCGGACGGGCAGACGGTGGTGGCGCACCGCGGCGCCCCGGTGGTGACGGTGTCCGGGGAGCCGGGCGAGCTGACCATGTTCCTGTTCGGGCGGCAGGACGCGGCGAAGGTGGAGCTGGACGGCGAGCCGGAGGCCGTGGAGCGGCTGCACTCGACGAAGCAGCTGGGGATCTGAGCTACGCCCCGGGCAGTTCGGCCTTGCGCAGGGCCGGGACCAGCAGGGCGTACACGCCGCTCAGCGCGCAGACCGCGGCGCTGACGGCGAAGACCGGGCCGGGGCCCCAGAGGCCGATGGCGGCGCCGGTGACCGGGAAGCTCAGCGGGGCGAGACCGAGCGAGCAGAGGCTGGAGACGGCGGAGACCCGGCCGAGGTACGCGGGGTCGCACTCGGTCTGGACGAGGGCGTTGCACAGCGCCCCGGAGAGTCCGGCGAGCAGGCCGATGGAGAGGGCGACGCCGACGGCCACGGGCAGCAGGGGTACGTAGGCGAGGGCGCCGATCGAGACGGCGCCGAGCACCATGGTCCAGCCGCTGACGGCTCCGGCGCGCGGGACGCGCCCCCACACGGTCAGGAGCAGCGAGGCGGCGCCCGCGCCCGTACCGAAGCCGAAGAGCACCCAGCCGATGCCGGAGGCGCCCCAGCCGCGCTGTTCGGCGAGGACGGCGAGGCCGACGTTGAGCGGGCCGACGAAGCCGAGGTCGCTGAGGAGCACGACGATCATCATGTGGCCGAGGACGCGGTGGCCGCGCAGGTAGCGGAGCCCGTCGGTGAGGTCGCGCAGGGCGGTGCCGTCGGCCTCCGCGCCCTCGGAGGGCAGTGCGTGCAGCTTCAGCGCGCACAGCAGCGGCAGGGAGAGGGCGAAGAGCACGCCGGCGACCGTGAAGGCGGTGGCGGAGCCGCCGACGGCGACGGCGAGGCCGCCGAGCGGGGCGCCGAGGACGGAGCCCATGCGGTACGCGATCCCGCGCATGCCCTGGACGCGGGCGAGCTGGTCGCGCGGGGCGATCCGGGGTGGCAGGGCGCCGACGGCCGGCAGGAAGAGGGCGTCGACGGCGCCGAAGACGAGGGCGACGGCGGCCAGGATCCACAGGCCGGGCGAGGCGAGGAACAGGGTCGCGGCGAGTCCGAGGGCGACCAGGCAGCGGACGGTGTCGGAGCCGATGACGACCCGGCGCGGGCCGAGCCGGTCGGCGACCACTCCCCCGAACAGCATGAGCAGGGCGCGCGGGACGGCGGAGACGGTCATGACGAGGCCGGCCTGGGCGGGGGTGCCGCTGCTGACGGCGGCCCAGGACAGGGCGAGGTAGTAGACGCTGTCGCCGAGGGTGGAGGCGGTGAAGGCGCCGAGCCAGCGCAGGACCTGGGGGTCGCGGTGGGCGGGGCGGGCGGCGATGACGGGGGCGGCGGCGGTCGTGGTCACGGTGCTCAGCCCCGGTAGGGGAAGCCGTGGAGGTGGACGGCGACGTTCTCGCGGCCCTCGGTGTCGCCGGCGGCCTCGGCGGCGCGGGCCGCCTGGTCGTACTTCCTGAGCAGCGCGTCGAGCTCCTTGCCGAGGGCGGCGAGTTCGGCGGCGGTGAGGCGCGGCAGCCACTCGGAGCTGATGGCGGCGGAGCGCCACTCGTCGGGCCAGGTGAGCCGCTCGTCGAGGAAGCGGCGGTACATCTCGGTGCGCTGCTCGTTGACGGTGCGGCCGAAGGCGGCGCTCGCGGCGGCGAGTTCGGGGGCGCCGTTCATGTCCTCCTCGTGGACGCTGAAGCCGTAGGAGCTGGGCTGCCACCACCGCTCCCGCCCGTCCGCCGACTGCGCCTCGGCCTCCTCGATCAGCCCGTGCTCGGCGAGCTTGCGCAGGTGGTAGCTGACCAGCGACACGGCCTCATCGACCTGTTCGGCGAGCTGCGAGGCGGTGGCGGTACGGGCGACGAAGAGGGCGCGGTAGAGGCGCAGGCGCAGCGGGTGCGCGATGGCCTTGAGGGTGCCCAGGTCGTCGATGCGGCGGTTCTCCGGCGAGGTCATGTCCATGACCGTAGATACGAAAGAAAACTTGCGCAACAGAAATTGCACAAATAATCCTGTGCGTCTCGCGCATGAAGGCGCAAGAAGAAGGGCCCCCGAGGGGGCCCTTCTTGGAGACTGCGGAAAAGCGGAACGACGGTCAGCGGACCTCGTGGCCCGTCTCCCGCAGCGTCTGCTTGACCTCGCCGATCCGCAGATCGCCGAAGTGGAAGACGGAGGCCGCGAGCACCGCGTCCGCGCCCGCGTCGATGGCCGGCGGGAAGTCGGACAGCTTGCCGGCGCCGCCGGAGGCGATCACCGGCACGGTGACGTGCTTGCGCACGGCCGCGATCATCTCGATGTCGTAGCCGTCCTTGGTGCCGTCCGCGTCCATCGAGTTGAGCAGGATCTCGCCCGCACCCAGGTCGGCGGCCCGGTGCGCCCACTCGACGGCGTCGATGCCGGTGCCCTTGCGGCCGCCGTGCGTCGTCACCTCGAACGAGCCGGAGGCCGTACGGCGGGCGTCGACGGACAGCACGAGGACCTGGCGGCCGAAGCGCTCGGCGATCTCACGGATCAGCTCGGGACGCGCGATGGCGGCCGTGTTGACGCCCACCTTGTCGGCGCCGGCCCGCAGCAGCTTGTCGACGTCCTCGGCGGAGCGGACGCCGCCGCCCACCGTGAGCGGGATGAAGACCTGCTCGGCGGTGCGGCGCACCACGTCGTAGGTGGTCTCCCGGTTGCCGGAGGAGGCGGTGATGTCGAGGAAGGTCAGCTCGTCGGCGCCCTCGGCGTCGTACAGCTTGGCCATCTCGACGGGATCGCCGGCGTCCCGCAGGTTCTGGAAGTTGACTCCCTTGACGACCCGGCCGTTGTCCACGTCCAGGCAGGGGATCACGCGTACGGCGAGGCTCATGCCGCACCTCCCTCGGTGAAGTCCGGTCGGTACGCCTCGACCTCGACCTCGACGACGAGGCGCGGGTCGACGAAGCCGGAGACGATGATCATCGACGCGGCGGGGCGGACGGCGTCGAACAGCTCCTTGTGGGCGCGGCCGACCTCCTCCACGTCCCGGGCGTGGGTGATGTACATCCGGGTCCGCACGACGTGCTCGGGGCCCAGGTCCAGCTGCTTCAGGGCGCCGAAGGCCACGTTGAAGGAGTTGATCGCCTGCTCGTACGGGCCGCCGTCGGCGATGGCGCCGTCGACGACCGACGTGCAGCCGGAAACGAGCACGGTGCCGTTCGGCAGCTCCACCGCGCGGGAGTAGCCGAACTGCTCCTCCCAGGGAGCGCCCGTCACCACCTTCCTCAGCGCGTCGCTCATGCGGAAGCCACCGCCTCCAGCGCCTCCTCGAGGGTGAACGCCTTCGCGTACAGCGCCTTGCCGACGATCGCGCCCTCGACACCCAGCGGCACGAGACCGGCGAGCGCGCGCAGGTCGTCCAGGGAGGAGACGCCGCCGGAGGCGACGACGGGCTTGTCGGTGGCGGCGCAGACGTTGCGCAGCAGCTCCAGGTTGGGGCCCTGGAGGGTGCCGTCCTTCGCGATGTCGGTGACGACGTAGCGGGCGCAGCCCTCGGAGTCGAGGCGGGCCAGCGTCTCGTAGAGGTCGCCGCCGTCGCGGGTCCAGCCGCGGCCCTTCAGCGTGGTGCCGCGCACGTCGAGCCCGACGGCGATCTTGTCGCCGTGCTCGGCGATGACCTTGGCGACCCACTCGGGGGTCTCCAGGGCGGCGGTGCCCAGGTTGACGCGGGTGCAGCCGGTGGCGAGGGCCGCGGCGAGCGAGGCGTCGTCGCGGATGCCGCCGGAGAGCTCCACCTTGATGTCCATGGCCTCGGTGACCTGGCGGACCAGGTCCCGGTTGTCGCCGGTGCCGAACGCGGCGTCCAGGTCGACCAGGTGCAGCCACTCGGCGCCGGCGCGCTGCCACGCGAGGGCGGCCTCCAGCGGGGAGCCGTAGGAGGTCTCGGTGCCGGACTCGCCGTGGACGAGCCGGACCGCCTGGCCGTCGCGGACGTCGACGGCGGGGAGGAGTTCGAGCAGGCTTGCAGGCGACACGGTCACAGGGTTCCGATCCAGTTGGTGAGGAGCTGGGCGCCGGCGTCGCCGGACTTCTCGGGGTGGAACTGGGTCGCCCAGAGGGCGCCGTTCTCCACCGCGGCGACGAACGGCTCGCCGTGGGTGGCCCAGGTGACCTTCGGAGGGCGCATGGTGGTGTTGCCGATCTCCAGGGTCCAGTCGCGGACCGCGTAGGAGTGCACGAAGTAGAACCGGGCGTCGGCGTCCAGGCCGGCGAACAGCTCGCTGCCGGCGGGCGCGTCCACGGTGTTCCAGCCCATGTGGGGCACGACCGGCGCGTTCAGCGGCTCGACCGTGCCGGGCCACTCGTCGAGGCCCTCGGTCTCGACGCCGTGCTCGATGCCGCGGGCGAAGAGGATCTGCATGCCGACACAGATGCCCATGACGGGCCGTCCGCCGGAGAGCCGGCGGCCCACGATCCAGTCGCCGCGGGCCTCCTTGAGGCCCTGCATGCAGGCGGAGAAGGCGCCCACACCGGGGACGAGGAGCCCGTCGGCGTTCATGGCCGTGTCGTAGTCGCGGGTGATCTCGACGTCGGCGCCGACCCGGGCCAGGGCCCGCTCGGCGGAGCGGACGTTGCCGAAGCCGTAGTCGAAGACCACGACCTTCTTGGAGGTTCCGGTCGTCGTCATGACCACACGTCCAGGCGCAGGAGACCGGCCGCGAGGCACATCGCGGCACCGAAGGCGAGTACGCCGACGAGGCTCTTGGACTGCTTCTGCTTGACGAAGGAGTAGACGCCGCCGAGGAGGAAGAGGCCGACGACGATGAGGACGGTGGAGAGGCCGTTCACGGTTACAGCGCGCCCTTCGTGGAGGGGAGGATGCCGGCGGCGCGCGGGTCGCGCTCGGAGGCGTAGCGGAGCGCCCGGGCGAGCGCCTTGAACTGGCACTCGACGATGTGGTGCGCGTTGCGACCGTACGGGACGTGGACGTGCAGGGCGATCTGCGCCTGCGCGACGAAGGACTCCAGGATGTGCCGGGTCATCGTCGTGTCGTAGGAGCCGATCATCGGCGCCATGTTCTCGGGCTCGGTGTGCACCAGGTAGGGGCGGCCGGAGAGGTCGACGGTGACCTGGGCGAGCGACTCGTCCAGCGGGACGGTGCAGTTGCCGAAGCGGTAGATGCCGACCTTGTCGCCGAGGGCCTGCTTGAAGGCGGCGCCGAGGGCGAGGGCGGTGTCCTCGATGGTGTGGTGCGTGTCGATGTGCAGGTCGCCGTCGGTCTTCACGGTCAGGTCGAACAGACCGTGCCGGCCGAGCTGGTCGAGCATGTGGTCGTAGAAGCCGACCCCGGTCGACACGTCGACCTTGCCGGTGCCGTCGAGGTCGATCTCGACGACGACGGAGGTCTCCTTGGTGGTGCGCTCAACGCGGCCTACGCGGCTCATGCGTTCTGCTCCTTCTTCAGCTCACGAACCGCGTCGAGGAACGCGTCGTTCTCTTCGGGGGTGCCGGCGGTGACCCGCAGCCAGCCCGGTACGCCGTTGTCCCGGACCAGGACGCCCCGGTCGAGGATCTTCTGCCAGGCCGCGTGGGAGCCCTCGGCTCCGTCGAAGCGGCCGAACTGGACGAAGTTGGCGTCGGACTCGGTGACCTCGTAGCCGATCGCGCGCAGCTCGGCGACCAGCCGGTCGCGCTCGGCCTTGAGCTGCTCGACGTACCCGAGGAGGGTGTCGGTGTGCTCCAGGGCGGCGAGCGCGGTGGCCTGGGTGACGGCGGAGAGGTGGTACGGCAGGCGGACCAGCTGGACGGCGTCGACCACGGCGGGGTGGGCGGCGAGATAGCCGAGGCGCAGGCCCGCGGCGCCGAACGCCTTGGACATGGTCCGGGAGACCACCAGGTTCGGGCGGCCCTCGAGGAGGGGCAGCAGCGAGTCCCGGTGGCTGAACTCCACATAGGCCTCGTCGACGACGACGAGCGCTCCCGCGCCGGGCCTGGCGGCCTGGGCGGCCTCGTAGAGAGCGAGAACCGTCGCCGCCTCGACCGCCGTCCCCGTGGGGTTGTTGGGCGAGGTGACGAAGACGACGTCCGGCGCGTTCTCGGCGATCGCGCTGACAGCGGCCGCCACGTCGATGGTGAAGTCCTCGTTGCGCGGGCCGGAGATCCAGCCGGTGCCGGTGCCGCGGGCGATCAGGGCGTGCATCGAGTACGAGGGCTCGAAGCCGATCGCGGTGCGACCGGGGCCGCCGAAGGTCTGCAGCAGCTGCTGGAGGACCTCGTTGGAGCCGTTGGCCGCCCAGACGTTCTCCAGGGCGACCGGGTGCTTGCCGGTACGGGTGAGGTAGCGGGCCAGCTCGGTGCGGAGCTCGACGGCGTCCCGGTCGGGGTAGCGGTTGAGGCCGCGGGCGGCCTCGGCGACCCGCTCCGCGATCCGGGCCACGAGCGGCTCGGGCAGCGGGTAGGGGTTCTCGTTGGTGTTCAGCTGGACGGGCACGTCGAGCTGCGGCGCGCCGTACGGGGACTTGCCCCGGAGCTCGTCGCGGATCGGCAGGTCGTCGATCCCGATGGTGTGGGTGTTGCGCTGGGTCACTTGCTCTCGGGAACCTTCCATCCGAACCGCGCCTTGATCGCGGCGCCGTGCGCGGGCAGGTCCTCCGCCTCGGCGAGGGTCACCACGTGGTGGGCGACCTCGGCGAGGGCGTCACGGGTGTAGTCCACGATGTGGACGCCGCGGAGGAAGGACTGCACGGACAGGCCCGAGGAGTGGCAGGCGCAGCCGCCGGTGGGCAGCACGTGGTTGGAGCCCGCGCAGTAGTCGCCGAGGGAGACCGGCGTCCAGGGGCCGACGAAGATCGCGCCCGCGTTGCGGACCCGGTCGGCGACGGCGGCGGCGTCGGCGGTCTGGATCTCCAGGTGCTCCGCGCCGTAGGCGTCGACGACCTTGAGTCCGTCCGCCAGGTCGCGGACGAGGACGATCGCGGACTGCCGGCCGGCCAGGGCCGGGACGATCCGGTCGTCGACGTGCTTGGAGGCGGCGACCTGGGTCTTCAGCTCGGCCTCGGTGGCCTCGGCGAGCTCCTCGGAGTCGGTGACGAGGACGGAGGCGGCCATCGGGTCGTGCTCGGCCTGGCTGATCAGGTCGGCGGCGATGTGCACCGGATCGGCGGTGGCGTCCGCGAGGACCGCGATCTCCGTCGGGCCGGCCTCGGCGTCGATGCCGATGCGGCCCTTGAGGAGGCGCTTGGCGGCGGCGACGTAGATGTTGCCGGGTCCGGTGACCAGGTTGACCGGGGCGCAGCCGGGCTCGTCGGCGGTGCCTTCGGTGCCGTACGCGAACATGGCGACGGCCTGGGCGCCGCCGGCGGCGTAGACCTCGTCGACGCCGAGGAGGGCGCAGGCGGCGAGGATCGTCGGGTGGGGCAGGCCGCCGAACTCACGCTGCGGCGGCGAAGAGACGGCGATGCCCTCGACGCCGGCCTCCTGGGCCGGGACGACGTTCATGACGACGGAGGACGGGTAGACGGAGCGGCCGCCCGGCACGTACAGGCCGACGCGCTCGACCGGGATCCACTTCTCGGTGACCGTGCCGCCGGGCACGACCTGGGTGGTGTGGGTGGTGCGGCGCTGGTCGCGGTGGACCATGCGGGCGCGCCGGATGGACTCCTCGAGGGCGGCTCGGACGGCCGGGTCGAGCTCGTCGAGGGCGCGGGCGATGGCCTCGGCCGGAACGCGCAGGCTCTCGACGCGGACGCCGTCGAATTTCTCCCCGTAGTCGATCACCGCGGCCGCGCCATGATGCCGTACGTCCTCGCAGATGGGCCGCACCTTCTCCAGGGCGGCTTCCACGTCGAACTCGGCACGGGGCAGCAGGTCGCGCAGGGCGGAACCCTCGGGGAGGGCCTCGCCACGCAGATCGATTCGAGAGATCACGGGTCAATTCTCTCAGACGCCCCTCAGGGCCGGACTCCCGTATCACTGGCTGATACGGACCGCTCTGCCGTCTGATACGCACCACTGGCGTCTTGTCGCCACACCTGACCGTTAGCGTTCAGTCCGTCACACAGCGGGAAGAACGGCTGTACGAATCCGGGAAAGCGGAATCGTGGAAAGCGAGGGGGCGGCAGTGACCGAGCCGCGCGAGGACGACGGGATGCCGGAGGGCCTGACCGGGCCCGAGCGGGTGATGTGGAGCGCGTTCCGGGTGGGCAGGACGTGCGATCTGCGGGAGGGGGTCGCGGAGCGGGACGATCCGTTCGCGGTGCGGGAGGTGTGGGGCGAGGAGCGCAGCGTGCGGGCGGACGTGGTGGCGCTGCTGCTGCTCGACGGCCCGCCGGCGCGGGCCGGGCGGGTCGCCGCGCTGAAGCTGCGCGGGGTGCGGATCACCGGGGTGCTCAATCTGGCGGGCGGCGAGATAGGGCCGTACGTGGAGCTGAACGGCTGCCGGTTCGACCACGAGGTGGTGCTGCCGGAGGCCAAGTTCGGCACGCTGCGGATGGTCGAGTGCGCGATACCCCGGCTGGAGGCGGCCCGGCTGCACACCGCGGGCGATCTGCATCTGCCGCGCTGCCGGGTGGAGCGGGGCATCCGGCTGACCGACGCCCAGATCGGCACGGACCTGCTGATCAACCAGATCCGGGTGTGGCCGGACCGGCGCGGCCGGGCCATCACGGCGGACGGCATGGTGGTCGCCCAGGACTTCCAGGCCGAGCTGATCGAGACGTACGGGGAGCTGAGCCTGCGCGGGGCGCGGGTCGGCGTGTCGCTGAGCCTGCGCGGCAGCGTGCTGCGCGGTGCCCAGCAGCGCCGCGCGCTGAACGCGCCGCAGCTGACGGTGGAGCGCACGCTCTATCTGA
This sequence comes from Streptomyces sp. NPDC101160, assembly GCF_044768205.1. Classification (NCBI taxonomy): domain Bacteria; kingdom Bacillati; phylum Actinomycetota; class Actinomycetes; order Kitasatosporales; family Streptomycetaceae; genus Streptomyces; species Streptomyces sp. NPDC101160. The sequence continues at coordinate 292,281 of NZ_JBIWPJ010000009.1, forward strand.
ACGCGGCGTGGGTGTACGAGAGCTCGGGGAACGCGACGGCCACGCCGCCGTACGGGGTGACGCCGGCCCAGGGCGCCCGGCGCAAACCGGTCGAGTGCCACGGCGGGGTGCGGCTCGACGACGGCCGCTTCGGCGACTCGGTCGACCTGCACTACGCCCGCTTCCTGCTCGACGGCTCGCGCCGCGAGGAGCTGTCGCTGCGCCGGATAGTGACACCGGAGCTGCGGTTCAACGGAGAGCGCCCCGAGGAGGGCCGGGTGGTGCTCAACGGGGCGAAGGTGGTGACGCTGATCGACCTGTCCAGCAGCTGGCCGGGCCCGGGCGGGCTCGCGATGGGCGGTTTCGTCTACGAGACGCTGGTGCCGTACGGGCACTTCCCGCTGGCCCGGCGCCTGGAGTGGGTCGCGGCGGCCACCCCGGAGTACGCGCCGGAGCCGTACGAGCGCCTGGCGACCGTGCTGCGCAGCAGCGGCGAGGACGCGGACGCGCGCGAGGTGCTGCTCGCCAAGCAGCGGCGGCGCCGGGAGACGCTGCCGGTGGGGGCGAAGCTGTGGGGCTATGTGCAGGACCTGGCGGTGGCCTACGGCTACCGGCCGGGGCGGGCGGCGCTGTGGATGGCGGTGCTGTGGGCGGCGGGCACGTTCGCCTTCGCGCACTACACGCCCGTGCCGCTGAAGGCGGACGAGGCCCCGCACTGGAGCGCGGCGCTGTACGCGCTGGATCTGCTGCTGCCGGTGATCGATCTGGGCGAGGTCGGCGCCTGGCGCCTCGAAGGCTTCTGGCAGTGGGCGTCGACGGCGCTGGTCCTGGCCGGCTGGGTGCTCGCGACGACGGTGGCGGCGGGGGCCTCGCGGCTGCTCAGGAGAGGGTGACGCCGGGGCGGTACGCAGCGGCGCGGCGGGGCGGGGCCAGGGCGCGGCGCGGCGGCACGCAGGGGGCGCGGCGGGACGGTGGGCAGGGCGCGGTGGGGGGCGGTGCCAGGGGGCGGTGCCAGGGGGCGGTGGAGGGCGGTGCCCAGGGGGCGCGGCGGGCAAACCGAGGGGGTCGCATGAGCACCGGTTCGCCCCGATCTTTACGCTGTCTTGACTCCTGTCAGCACAACCTTCCCGCCGCCACCAAAGCTTCACAGGCCGCCACTGGCGCCGCCCTCACCTGCGGTTTTCAATGTTTGGCACGATGTCCTTGCTCCGCGCCCTGATCGGCACCTCCCGACTGGTCCGGCACTCCCCGCGGCTCGCCGCCGGGCTCCCGCCGGACGACGACGTGCTGCTCGACGCGCCGGACGGGCGGCTCGGGCCGGCCCTGGTCGCCGCCGCGCTCGCCGACCCGGAGCCGGCGGCCAAGCTCCTCGCCACCACCCGGGACGCCGAGGAGTGGGAGGACCGGGACCGCTACGTGGCCCGGCTGAGCGCCTTCGCCTACCGCCGGGACGGCTGGCTGGAGCACTGGCTGGCGGCCGCCCCGCAGGATCCGGACGCGCTGCTCGTCAAGGCGCAGCTCGCGGTGCGCCGGGCCTGGGACTCCCCCGCCCGGGCGGAGCGGCTGCGCGAGCTCGGGCCGCTGATCGAGGCGGCGGCCGAGGCGGCGCCGCGCGATCCGGTGCCGTGGCGGCTGGCCCTGGACCACGCGCGCGGCGCGCACGCGGGGCACGCGGCCTTCGAGGCGCTGTGGGAGCAGGCGCTGCGCCGCGCCCCGCGCCACTACGGCAGCCATGTCGCCGCGCTGAAGTACCTGTCGGCACAGTGGTACGGCTCGCACCGCGAGTGCTTCGACTTCGCCGAGGACGCCGCGGAGGACGCGCTGCCCGGCTCGCTCGTCCAGGCGCTGCCGGTGCGGGCGGCGTTCGCGCAGCTGATCGCCGGGTCCGACGTGGGGCACGGGGTGGCGGGCGACCGGATCGACGCGGCGGCCGACCGGGCGCTCGCGCTGTCGGCGGAGTATCCGGCGGGCGATCTGTGGCCGGCCGAGGTGCGCAACCTGCTCGTGCACGTCCTGGTGGAGCGGGGCCGCTGGCACGACGCGCTCGCCGAGTTCGGGCGGATCGGGCCGCAGGCGACCTCGTTCCCCTGGACCCTGGTCGCCGACGACCCGCTGCGCGGCTTCCTGGACACCCGGACCGGCGCCGTACGGGAGGTGGCGCGGCGCACTCCGCTGCGCGCGGGCACACGGCCGGGCACGACGGCGGGGACGACGGCGGGGACGCGCGCTGAAACGGGACCAGGGACGGGGCCCGGGACGACGGCGGGAGCGACCACGGGGACGCGCGCGGAAACAGGGCCGGGGACGGCGGCGGGCGCCCGGGCCGGGGACGGCGGCGGGCAGCGGAGCGGGACGTTCCCCGCGTGGGACGGACAGGATGCGGGACGGCCCGGTCGGGGCGGGTCCGGCGGCCATTACGCTTGACCGCTGTGACCACCGCTCGTCTGCCTCTCTTCCCGCTCAACGCGGTGCTGTTCCCGGGCCTCGTGCTGCCCCTGAACGTCTTCGAGGAGCGCTATCGCGCCATGATGCGCGAGCTGCTCAAGACGGACGAGTCCGAGCCGCGGCGCTTCGCCGTCGTCGCCATCCGCGACGGCCGCGAGGTCGCGCCGACCGCGCCCGGCCTGCCGGACCAGACGGCGCTGCCGGAGAAGGGCCCGGCGGCCGGCTTCGGTCCCGATCCCGCCCAGGCGTTCCACCGGGTCGGCTGCGTCGCCGACGCGGCGTCGATCCGGGAGCGCGCGGACGGCGGCTTCGAGGTGATGTGCACCGGCACCAGCCGGGTGAAGCTGCTGTCGGTCGACGCGAGCGGCCCGTTCCTGACCGCCGAGGTCGAGGAGATCCCGGAGGAGCAGGGCGAGGAGGCCGAGGAGCTCGCGGAGGGCGTGCTGCGCGCCTTCCGCGCGTACCAGAAGCGGCTGGCGGGCGCCCGGGAGCGCTCGCTGACCACCAGCGAGCTGCCGGACGACCCGTCGGTGGTGTCGTATCTGGTGGCCGCCGCGACCGTGCTCGACACCCCGGCGAAGCAGCGGCTGCTCCAGGCGCCGGACACGGCGACGCGGCTGCGCGAGGAGCTGGCGCTGCTGCGCAAGGAGACGGCGGTGCTGCGCCACCTTCCGTCGCTGCCGGCCGTGGAACTGACCCGCGCGCCGACCAGCCCGAACTGAGCCCGACACCCCAGTCCTGCGAGGAGAGCCCGGCGTGGCGAAGAAGCAGAAGAAGAACGCCGGGGGCACCCCGGCGACGGTGGCCCTCGCGGCGGCCGGCACGGCGTACACCCTGCACGCCTACGACCACGACCCGGCGGCCCCCTCGTACGGCGAGGAGGCGGCGGAGGCGCTCGGCGTCACTCCGGACCGGGTGTTCAAGACGCTGGTCGCGGACGTCGACGGCGAGCTGACCGTCGCGGTCGTCCCGGTGGCCGGCCAGCTCGACCTGAAGGCCCTCGCCTCGGCGGTCGGCGGCAAGCGCGCGGCGATGGCCGACCCGGCGGCGGCCGAGCGCACCACGGGGTACGTCCGCGGCGGCATCTCCCCGCTGGGCCAGCGCAAGCGGCTGCGTACGGTCCTGGACGCGTCGGCGTCGGACCACGCCACGATCTGCATCTCGGCCGGCCGCCGCGGCCTGGAGGTCGAGCTCGCTCCCCAGGACCTGGCGGCCCTCACCGGCGCGGTCCTGGCGCCCATCGGCCGGGGCTGAGCCCGCGACTGCTGAGCCCGGCCGCGAGCCCGGCAGCCGTCAGCTCTGCGGCTCCTGCGGTGCCTGGGGTGTCTGAGGTGCCTGCGGGTTCGGCAGCGGCGGCCAGGCGCCGTCCTCCTCGGGCTCCGGGTCGCGCGGGCCGAAGAGGGCGGTGAGCGCGAGGTGGATGATCATCGCGGCGATCGGCCAGGCCAGCATCGCCGCGAAGCCCATGCCGAGTTCGAGCGGCGCGTCGAAGGGGACCTTGGGGCCGACGGCCTTGGCGTGGGCGACGACATCGCGCTCCCCGCCGAACCAGACGCCCACGCCCCACGCGAGCAGCGAGCCGAGGATGCCGCCGAGCGCGAGGCCGAGCACCAGGGCGACGCCGCCGCGCCGGTGCACCAGGAAGACGAGGGCCGCGGCGACGGCCCCGAAGCCGAGCGCGAGCAGGACAAACGTTCCGTCGGCGCCGATCGCGGACTCCGCCTCGCTGTTGCGCAGGAAGACCGCCTTGCCGTCGGAGATCAGCGAGACCCGCGGCGCGAGCCACAGCCACAGCAGCCCGAGCAGCGCGCCGAGGGCCCCGGACACGGCCGCCACCACGGCGGCCTGCCGGATCTCGGTCGCCGTCCCGGGCCCGTCCTCGGTGGGCGGCACGGGTGAGGGCGGCGGCCAGGCTGAGTCGTGCGGCGGCTGGTGCGGCGGAGTCAGAGGTGCGGTCACCACGCCATCGTGCCAGGTACGGCTGTGAGTCGCCTCAGCGGATCATCTGATCGTCCACCGCAAGGCGAGTGAGCCGAAGGGGCGCGACGGGGGAACAGTCCCGAGCACGGTCGGGACTGTGAGCCCGGCTCAAGCGCCCCGGAGGCGAACCGTGCCTCAGAAGGGGGGTCAGCGCACCGCGGCTCGGCGGTACGCCCAGGTCGCCACCGCCAGCGAGCCCACGCCCACCGCCGCGCACACCCCGAGGTCCAGGCAGACCGCCGTCCAGTCCGGGTGCGCGTCGAAGGTGCGGGCGAGGGCCTCGACACCGTACGTGGAGGGCAGCAGGTCGCGGGCCCAGGCGATCGGCGCGGGCATGCGGTCGGCGGGCAGCACGCCCAGGAGCAGGGCCGCGGACATGCCGAGCTGGCCGAGGAGGGTGGCGAGCTCCTGCCGGGGGGCGAGCAGGCCGAGGGCCGCGCCGAGGCCGGCGAGGGCCGCGCCGGACAGCGGGACGACCGCCGCCAGGATCCACAGGTGGCCGAGCGGGAGCCCGAAGAGCACCGATCCGACGACCGCGGTCACCACCGTGCCGGGCACGGTGAAGGAGGCGTACGCACCGGCCGCGCCGAGCACCACGGACGCGGGCGGCACGGGCAGCGTGGCGTAGTGGTCGAGGCCGCCGCCGGCCCGCAGCTGCCCGAAGTACTGGGCGAGCAGGTTGAGCGCGACGAAGGCGACGACGAGCACGGCGGAGCCGGCCACCACGGACCGGGCCTCCGAGCCGCCGTCGACGACCCCGCGCATCAGGATCATGATGCCGATGGACTGGAAGGTCGCCACGAAGAGCAGCGGGATGCGGGCGACCCGGGCGCGGCTGAGCTGTGCCCGGTAGACGGCGCCGAGCGCGGGCAGCAGCCGGGCGCGCGGGGCGAGCGGCGCGGCGGGCGCCTCGGGGGCGTCGCGGACCACGTCGACGGGAACGGCGGCGGCCGTCAGGGCCTCGGCGGGCAGGGTGCTCAAGTCGTCCAGCTCCTGACGGTCGACGGGTGGTACGTCACGCCTTCACCAGCCCCCGCGTCTCGCCGCCGAGCGCCAGGTACACGTCCTCCAGGCTCGGCGTCGCCAGGGTGAAGTCGTCGAGGGCCGCGAACGCCGCTCCGCCGGTCACCGCGGCGACCGCGGCCCGCGCCTCGTCGGGGCCGAGCCGCAGCACCCAGCGGCGGCCGGACTCCTGCGCGGAGACGCGCAGCGCGGCGACCTCGGGGACGTCGAGCGGGGCGCGCTCGCGCCAGACGAGCTCGACCCGCACCTCGCCCGCGACGCGTTCCTTGAGACCGGCGGGGGTGTCGCAGGCGATGACCCGGCCGCGGTCTATGACGGCGACCCGGTCGAGGACGGTCTCGGCCTCGATCACGTTGTGGGTGACGAGCAGCACGGTGGCGCCGTGTTCGGCGCGGCGCCGGTCGACGGCGGCCCAGACGGCGCGGCGGGCGACCGGGTCCATGCCGGTGGTGGGCTCGTCGAGGACGAGCAGGGGGCGCTCGCCGACGAGGGCGGCGGCGAAGCAGGCGAGCCGGCGCTGGCCGCCGGAGAGCTTCTTGAGGGGGCGGCCGGCGATCTCGCCGAGGCCGAGTTCGTCGAGGACGGCGTCGCGGGCGGCACGGGCCTCACGGGCGCCGAGGCCGCGCAGCCGGCCGGTGGTCTCGGCGGCGAGGGCGACGGTCAGCTCGTCGAGGGCGGTGGACTCCTGGCCGAGGTAGGCGAGGAGGCGGGCGGCGCGCTCGGGGTGGCGCACGATGTCGTGGCCGAGGATCCGGATGGTGCCGGAGTCGGGGCGCATCAGGCCGGTGAGCTGGCGGACGAGGGTGGACTTGCCGGCGCCGTTGGGTCCGAGCAGGCCGAAGATCTCACCGCCGCGCACATCGAGGCTGATCCCGTCGGTGGCCCGCACCTCGGGGGTCGCGGGCACGCCGCGTCTGCCGCGTGTGGCGGGGTACGTCCTGACCAGATCCCGCACCACGCACACCGTACTCACGAGGGATGAGCCTAAGGGGTGCCGCGGCTCTCCTCGGGCGCGGGGGCGTGTTGGGCGGCGGCGTGCATATCGATCTCGCGCCAGAATCCGGCCCGGATCGCGTAGCGGTCGTGTTCGTCGATCTGGTCGTCCTTGTGGGCGAGCAGTCCGAAGCGGGCGGCGTAGCGGAGCAGTTCGCCGTCGATGCGGTGCGGGATGCGCGGGTACATGGTGGCGAGTTTCGGTACGTGGCCGGGCTCGGGCAGCCGGTCGAGCCAGCGGCGCGCGAAGACCTGGCCGACCTCGTAGGGGTCGCCGCCCACGGTGGTGATGTCCTCCTCGCGGTCGGCCCAGCGCTGCTCGGCGCTGGTGAGCTGGGCGAGGGTGGGCAGGGAGGCGGTCTCGGCGGGTTCGCCGAGCGAGGGGGCGGGGCGGTCGATCCAGCCCTTGTCGGAGGACCAGCGGAGGGTGGCGCCGGCGGGGTGCGGGGCGGCCGGCGGGGTGGGGCCGCGCAGGCCGGCGAGGTCCTTGGGGGTGGGCACGCTGCGGCCGGTGGCGGGCGCGGGGACGCCGGAGCCGTTGACGGAGCCGTTCACGGATCCGTTCACGCGGTCGCCGGGGCCGGCGGCCAGGTCGGTCCGCGTGTCGTCCCGGCGCCCGGTGGCGGGTCCGTCGTGCGAGGCGGCCGCCGCGGCCGCCGCGGCGGCCCGTTCGGCGGAGGCGGCGAGCGCGGACTCGGGCAGCGGCGCGGAGAGGATCGCGGCGATCTCGGGGCGGGGCACCGGCGGCGGGGCGCACACTCCGTTGAGGTCCTTGGCGCGGATGGCGCGGGTGATCCAGGTCCGGTCGAGGACCCGGCGTTCGTCGGCCTCGGCGACCAGGTCCTCGGACTGGTTGTAGTCGCCGTCGGCGGCCTGGACGGCCCACAGGTGGACGGCGACGCCGTGTTCCTTGGCGGACATCAGGCCGGGCAGCAGGTCGCCGTCGCCGGTGACGAGGACGATGTCGGAGCAGGCGCGGTTGCGGGAGAGCTCGGTGAGCTCGGTGTGCATGGCCGCGTCGACGCCCTTCTGGGCCCAGCGCCCGTCGCTGCGGGTCAGGGCGCCGAGCCGGACGGTGACCCGGGGCAGCACGCGCAGCCGGCGGTGTTCGGGCTGGGGCACCCGGTCGGGCGCTCCGTCGAACCAGTAGATGCGCAGCAGGGGCTGCTGGGTGTCGGCCTCGGCGCGCTCGCGCAGCTGCTGGATGAGCGCGGCGTGGTCGACGGTGATCCGTGAGCGGGCCGGTTCCCCGGCGAGCAGGCTGGCGGCGGCCCCCAGCAGATAGCCGGCGTCCACCAGGACGACGCATCGGTCCACGTGTTCCACCCTCTTTCGCCGAACCTGCTCGGGAACCTCGGGATCGGAAGTGCTCCGGGTTCCTTCGAGTCTGCCCGACCGGGGTGGCGTTGACGTCCGGAACTGGATCATCGGCGTGGCGGATCTCACTCGGAATCCACTCGGGAACGACGCCTACTGTCCGTAATGATCCAAAATGCGACGCTTTCCGCCATGTGTGAGTCTGGCAGCGGCCCTGGCCCCCACACCCCCTTGAGGAGGCATCATCACCATGGCCAAGAACCGCAAGCAGGATCGCAGTCAGCAGTCGCCGCAGCGCGGCTCGCAGGCCGAGCGCGGCCAGCAGCAGGCCGAGCGCTCGTCGATGGAGTCCGTGTCCGAGTCGCGCGCATCGCAGGTCACGCCCGGCGACATGGCACGCAAGGGTCGGCAGAAGCGTTTCGGCCACAACTGACGTGTAGCCGCACGCGAGGGGCGCGCCCGTGACGACGGGCGCGCCCCTCGCGCGTGTGCGGACCGGAGCGTCTCCGGGGCCGGTCCGGCGGGATCCGGCCGTCGCGCTTCGTACGGAGCCGGGCTAGCCGGCCAGGCAGGACGGGCCGAGCAGCACCTTCAGGTCACCGAAGAGCGCCGGGTCGGGCTGCACCCGGTGCCGGTCGAGCCGCAGCACCGTGGTCTTGCGGGGACCCTGGAGCTTGATCCGGACCTCGGTGTTGCCCTTGTGGTGCCCCAGGATCTCGCCGAGGCGGCTGATCATCGGCGGGGTCACCTTCACCGTGGGGATGGTGAGGACGACCGGCGCGTTGGTGCCGGCGTTCGACAGGTCGGGGACCATCAGCTCCATCGCGACCAGCCGCGGGACGTCCTCGCGCTTGTCGAGGCGGCCCTTGACGAAGACGACCGCGTCCTCGACCAGCTGGGTGGAGACCAGCTGGTAGGTGGCCGGGAAGAACATGCACTCGATGGAGCCGGCCAGGTCCTCGACGGTGGCGATGGCCCAGGCGTTGCCCTGCTTGGTCATCTTCCGCTGGAGGCCGGAGATGATGCCGCCGATGGTGACGACCGCGCCGTCCGCGTGCTCGCCTCCGGTGAGCTGGGAGATGCCGGCGTCGGTCTTGTCCGACAGGACGTGCTCCAGACCGAAGAGCGGGTGGTCGGAGACGTACAGACCGAGCATCTCCCGCTCCTGGGCGAGCAGGTACGACTTCTCCCACTCGACGTCGGAGAACTCGACGTCGAGGCCGAAGCCCGGCTCGCTGCTGTCCTCGTCGCCCATGCCGCCGAAGAGGTCGAACTGTCCCTCGGCCTCCTTGCGCTTGACCGCCACCACGGTGTCGATCATCGGCTCGTGCTGGGCGACCAGGCCCTTACGGGTGTGGCCCATGGTGTCGAAGGCGCCGGCCTTGATCAGCGACTCGATCGTGCGCTTGTTGCAGACGACGGCCTCGACCTTGTCGAGGAAGTCGGGGAAGGAGCTGTACTTCCCCTTGCTCTTGCGCGTCTTGATGATCGACTCGACGACGTTGGAGCCGACGTTGCGGACGGCGGTGAGGCCGAAGAGGATCACGTCGTCGCCCTGGGCGGCGAAGTTCGCCTCGGACTCGTTGACGTTCGGCGGGAGCACCTTGATGCCCATGCGGCGGCACTCGTTCAGGTAGACGGCGGACTTGTCCTTGTCGTCCTTGACCGAGGTGAGCAGTCCGGCCATGTACTCGGCCGGGTGGTTGGCCTTGAGGTAGGCGGTCCAGTAGGAGACCAGGCCGTACGCGGCGGAGTGCGCCTTGTTGAAGGCGTAGCCGGCGAAGGGGACCAGGACGTCCCACAGGGCCTGGATGGCCTCGTCGCTGTAGCCGTTCTTCTTGGCGCCGGCCTGGAAGATGGTGAAGTTCTTCGCCAGCTCGTCGGGCTTCTTCTTGCCCATGACGCGGCGGAGGATGTCGGCCTCGCCGAGCGAGTAGCCGGCGATGATCTGGGCGGCCTTCTGCACCTGCTCCTGGTACACGATCAGGCCGTAGGTGACGTCGAGGACCTCCTTGAGGGGCTCCTCCAGCTCCGGGTGGATCGGAGTGATCTCCTGCTGCTTGTTCTTGCGCAGGGCGTAGTTCGTGTGCGAGTTCATGCCCATCGGGCCCGGGCGGTAGAGCGCGGACACGGCGGAGATGTCTTCGAAGTTGTCCGGCTTCATCAGCCGGAGCAGGGAGCGCATGGGGCCGCCGTCGAACTGGAAGACGCCGAGCGTGTCACCGCGCTGGAGCAGTTCGAAGGTCTTGGGGTCGTCGAGCGGGAGGGCGAGCAGGTCGAGGTCGATGCCCTTGTTCGCCTTCACCATCTTGACGGCGTCGTCCATGATGGTGAGGTTGCGCAGGCCGAGGAAGTCCATCTTCAGCAGGCCGAGCGACTCGCACTGCGGGTAGTCCCACTGCGTGATGGTGACGCCGTCGGTGTGCCGCACCCAGATCGGGGCGTGGTCGACGATCGGCTCGCTGGACATGATCACGCCGGCGGCGTGCACGCCCATCTGCCGGACCAGGCCCTCGACGCCCTTGGCGGTGTCGATGACCTTCTTCACGTCCGGCTCGTTCTCGTACATCGCCCGGATCTCGCCCGCCTCGCTGTAGCGCGGGTGGCTCGGGTTGGTGATGCCGTCGAGGTCGATGCCCTTGCCGAGGACGTCGGCGGGCATGGCCTTGGTGAGGCGGTCGCCCATCGCGTACGGGTAGCCGAGGACGCGGGCGGAGTCCTTGATCGCGTTCTTGGCCTTGATCTTGCCGTACGTGCCGATCATGGCGACCTTGTCGGCGCCGTACTTCTCGGTCACGTACCGGATCACCTCGACGCGCCGGCGCTCGTCGAAGTCGATGTCGACATCGGGCATCGAGATGCGCTCGGGGTTGAGGAAGCGCTCGAAGATCAGGCCGTGCGGGATGGGGTCGAGGTCGGTGATGCCCATGGCGTACGCGACGATCGAACCGGCCGCGGAGCCTCGGCCGGGGCCGACCGCGATGCCCTGCTTCTTGGCCCACATGATGAAGTCGGCGACGACGAGGAAGTAGCCCGGGAAGCCCATCGAGATGATGGTGTCCATCTCGTACTCGACCTGCTTCATGCGGTCCTCGGGGATGCCGTTCGGGAAACGGCGGTGCATGCCCCGCATGGTCTCCTCGCGGAACCAGGTGACCTCGGTGTAGCCCTCCGGGATGTCGAACTTCGGCATGAGGTTCTTGGCCTCGAACATGCCGGTGGTGTCGACCTGCTCGGCGACCAGCAGGGTGTTGGCGCAGCCCTGCTGCCAGGCGTCCGAGGAGTCGATGGCGTACATCTCGTCCGTGGACTTCAGGTAGTAGCCGGTGCCGTCGAACTTGAAGCGGTCGGGGTCCGAGAGGTTCTTGCCGGTCTGGATGCACAGCAGGGCGTCGTGGGCGCTGGCCTCGTGCGCGTAGGTGTAGTGCGAGTCGTTGGTGACCAGCGGCGGGATGCCGAGCTTCTTGCCGATCTCCAGGAGCCCGTCGCGGACCCGGCGCTCGATCTCGATGCCGTGGTCCATCAGCTCCAGGAAGTAACGGTCCTTGCCGAAGATGTCCTGGTACTCGGAGGCGGACTTCAGGGCCTCGTCGAACTGGCCGAGGCGCAGCCGGGTCTGCAGCTCGCCGGAGGGGCAGCCGGTGGAGGCGATCAGGCCCTCCGACCACTGGGAGATGGTCTCCTTGTCCATCCGGGGCCACTTCTGCAGCCAGCCCTCGGCGTAGGCGTCGGAGGAGAGCTTGAAGAGGTTGTGCAGACCGGTGGCGTTGGCCGCCCAGATCGTCTTGTGGGTGTAACCGCCCGAGCCGGAGACGTCGTCCTTCTTCTGGTGCGGCTGGCCCCACTGGATCTTGCGCTTGTTGCGGCGGGACTCGGGCGCCACGTACGCCTCGATGCCGATGATCGGGGTCACGCCGGCCTTCTTGGCCGAGTGGAAGAAGTCGTAGGCCCCGTGCAGGTTGCCGTGGTCGGACATGGCGATGTGGGTCATGCCCATCTCGTTGCACGCGTTGAACATGTCCTTCAGCCGCGCGGCACCGTCCAGCAGGGAGTACTGGGTGTGGACGTGGAGGTGCGTGAAGGGCGGCCTGGTCACGGTGGGGATGCCTCCATACGAATTTCTGGGGGGACAGCGTGGAAGTCTACGTCGGCCGACTGACACCGGCCGGGCACTCGGCGGTACGGTCACGCGTTGGGAGACAGGGAACACCTGTCCCCATTTGTCACGCACCATTTTCGGCCACGCTTCGTGCCGGATCGCCCACCAGGAGGCACCTTCGATGTCGGTCCCGCAGCCCACCGCCGCCGAGCGCGGTGAGCAGATCCTCGCCGTCTTCGACACCGCCTTCGGCGAGCTGCTCGCCGCCGACCCCGCCGCCTTCAAGGTCAAGTTCCGGAAGATGGCCGGCTCCGCCTTCGCCTTCTACCGGGGCACCGCCTGCCTCTTCTACAAGGACCTGGAGCGGGAGGCGCACGGCGGACCGTTCCTGGACGAGCGGACCGGCCGGGTGTGGATCCACGGCGATCTGCACGCCGAGAACTTCGGCACCTACATGGACGCCAACGGGCGCCTGATCTTCAACGTCAACGACTTCGACGAGGCGTACGTCGGCCCCTTCACCTGGGACCTCAAGCGGCTCGCCGCCTCGCTGGCCCTGATCGGCTACGCGAAGGCGCTCAGCGACGAGCAGATCACCGAGCTGGTGACGGTGTACGCGGCCGCCTACCGGGAGCGCATCCACGCGCTCGCGACCGGCGCCAAGAACGACGAGATCCCGCCCTTCACGCTGGACACGGCCGAGGGCCCGCTGCTCGACGCGCTGCGCGAGGCCCGCGCGCTGACCCGCTTCGGGCTGCTCGACTCGATGACCGAGATCCGCGAGTTCGAGCGCCGCTTCACCTCCGGCGGCGGCTCCATCGAGCTGGACGCGGCGACCCGGTACAAGGTGCTCGCCGCCTTCGACGGCTATCTGGAGACGCTGCCCGAGTCCAGCCTGGCCCGCCCCGACTCGTACCGGGTGAAGGACGTCGTGGGCCGCCGCGGCATCGGCATCGGCTCGGCCGGCCTGCCCTCGTACAACATCCTCCTGGAGGGCAACAGCGACGCCCTGGAGAACGACGTCGTCATCTACATGAAGCAGGCGCAGACCCCGGCGGTCTCCCGGCATGTGAAGGACGCGGCGGTACGGGGCTACTTCCACCACGAGGGCCACCGCACCGTCATCTCGCAGCGGGCGCTCCAGGCGCACGCGGACCCGTGGCTCGGCTGGACGGAGCTGGACGGGGCCGGGCAGCTGGTCGCGGAGGTGTCGCCGTACGCCGTCGACCTGGACTGGTCGGACATCGACGACCCGGAGGAGATCGCGGCGACCGTCGCCGACCTCGGCCGGGCGACCGCGGCGATGCACGCGGCGGCGGACGACTCCAGCGGCCACTCGCTGGTGCCGTTCTCGACGGAGCGGGCCATCGACGCGGCCATCGCGGCCGACGAGGAGGGCTTCACGGCGCTCCTGGTGGACTTCGCCCACGCGTACGGCGCCCGGGCGCGGGCCGACCACCAGATCTTCGTCGACCTGTTCCGCAACGGCCGGATCCCCGGCCTGTAAGCGGGCCCTGCGCGAAGGCTCACAGCCCGGCCTTAGGGACCTCTTACGGCCGGGCATGGGACACTTCCCTCGCGATGGACATGGCAGGAATCCAGCTGAGAGCCCTCCGGGCGGCGTTCTTCACGGCACTGGTCGTGACGCTGTCCGTGGCCTCGCACGTCCTGTTGTCGGGGGTGCCGCTGCCGCTCGGCTCGGTCGTCCCGGTCGCGGTGGCGGTCTTCGGCGTGGCGTTCGCGCTGGCCGGCCGCGAGCGCGGCTTCGGCCCGATCGCGGGGCTGCTCGTCCCGCTGGAGCTGGCCGCCGACACCCTGTTCACCAGCGGCCAGGTGGCCTGTTACGGGCCCGCCGGCGGCCCGGTCGCGGGGTCGCTGCGCTCGGTCGGCCTCGACGTGGACGCGCTGTGCGGCGGCGCCGTCGGCACCCCGCTGCCCGGGGTCGCGGCGCCCGGCTCCGAGGGCGTGACCGCCCTGCTGTCCTCCCCCGACCCGGCCGTGCCCTGGCTGCTGCTCGCCGCCCATGTGGTGGTCGGGCTGACCGCGGCCTCCTGGCTGCGCGGCGGGGAGCGGGCCCTGGCCCGGCTGCTGCGCGCGGCCGTGGCCTGCGCCTTCCGGCCGCTGCTGCTCGTGGTGGCCTTCGCCCGCACGGCCGGGACCGGCCGGCGGCGCGCCGGGCGCCCGGTGGAGCGGCCGCGCCGCTCCCGCACCCGGCTCTGGGCGCACTCCGTGGGGCGGCGGGGACCGCCGTGCCTCGTCCTCGCCTGACTCCCCGAGTCGGCGCGCGGACACAGCACGCGATTCCCCGTTCCTCCCCCCCCCTTTCACGGAGTGCCCCACCATGAGCAAGCGCAACAGCCAGGAGAACAAGGCCGCCGCCCGCGAGCGGCTGCGCGCCGAGCGCGAGAAGCAGGCCAAGAAGGACAAGGCCCGCCGGCAGCTGATCGTCGCCGGGTCGGCGGTCGCCGTCCTCGCCGTCGCCGGCGGCATCGGTTTCGCCGTCGTCCAGGCCAACAAGCCGTCCCAGTGGGAGGCGGCCGCGGACGCGAAGAGCGTCACGGCACCGAAGAACACCGAGGGCACCGACGGCACCACGGTCGTCATCGGCAAGCCCGAGGCGAAGAAGACCCTGGAGCTGTACGAGGACTCGCGCTGCCCGGTCTGCGCGACCTTCGAGCAGGGCGTGGGCGCCACCGTCGAGAAGGACGTCGCCGACGGCAAGTACAAGATCAAGTACATCGGCGCCACCTTCATCGACAACTCCGACCAGGGCCAGGGCTCCAAGAACGCCCTGTCGGCGCTGGGCGCGGCGCTCGACGTGAGCCCCGAGGCGTTCCTGAAGTACAAGGCGGCGCTCTACTCGACCCAGTTCCACCCGGACGAGCGCGACGACAAGTTCGCCAAGGACTCCTACCTGCTGAAGGTGGCGGACTCGGTGCCGGCCCTGAAGGGCAACGCCGACTTCCAGCGGAACGTCGAGGAAGGCACCTTCGACGCCTGGGCGATGAAGATGTCGAAGACCTTCGACAAGAGCGGGGTCACCGGCACGCCGACGCTGAAGATGGACGGCAAGGCCCTGACCGTCGAGGGCAGCAAGAACCCGCCGCTGACGGTGGACCAGTTCAACACGGCCCTGACGAAGGCCCTCAAGGGCTGACGCCCTTCCCGCCGTCCCCCTTCCTCTCCCTCTTCCTCTTCCTCGCCGGAAGCGCCGGAAGCGCCGGAGCGAGGAAGAGGAAGGGGAAGGTCCGGCGAATGCCGGACGAACATTCGTACAGACCCCTGCCCGTTCCGCCTACCCGGCGGTAATCTGACGGGCCGTGACCAGTCGTAACCTCATATCCGCCCCCAGCCGCCGCACCGTGGTGAAGGCCGCCGCCGTCACCGCCGCCGTCGCGCCGGCCCTGGTGGGCGCCGCCTCGACCGCACTCGCGGACTCCGGGGCTCCCGCGTTCCTGCACGGCGTCGCCTCCGGCGACCCGCTGCCCGACGGCGTCCTGCTCTGGACGCGCGTCACGCCCACTCCCGACGCCGTGCCCGGCTCGGGCCAGGGCCCCGATGTCCCGGTCGGCTGGCAGCTGGCCGAGGACCGCGGCTTCACCCGGATCGTGGCCGAGGGCAGCACCGTCGCGTCCGCCGGCTCCGACCACACGGTGAAGGCCGACGTCCGCGGACTGCGGCCGGCCACCGCGTACTTCTACCGCTTCACCGCGGGCGGGACCGTCTCCCCCACGGGCCGCACCCGCACCGCGCCGACCGCCGACGCGGCCGACGGCATCCGCTTCGGCGTGGTGTCCTGCGCCAACTGGGAGTCCGGCTACTTCTCGCCGTACCGGCACCTGGCCGCCCGGACCGACCTGGACGCCGTCCTCCATCTCGGCGACTACATCTACGAGTACGCGACCGGCGCCTACCCGGAGGCGAAGTACGTCGTACGGCAGCACCGGCCGGCGCACGAGATCCTCTCGCTCGCCGACTACCGCGTCCGGCACGCCACCTACAAGACGGACGCCGACCTCCAGGCGCTGCACGCGGCGCACCCGATCGTGGCGATCTGGGACGACCACGAATTCGCCAACGACGCCTGGTCGGGCGGGGCCGAGAACCACACGCCGGGCGCCGAGGGTGTCTGGGCGGACCGGGTGGCGGCGGCCAAGCGGGCGTACTTCGAGTGGATGCCGGTGCGCACCTCCACCGAGGGCACGGTCTACCGCCGGCTGCGCTTCGGCCGGCTCGCCGATCTGCACCTGCTCGACCTGCGCTCGTTCCGTTCGCAGCAGGCGAGTGTGGGCAGCGGCAAGGTGGACGACCCGGAGCGCACCATCACCGGCCGGGCGCAGCTGGACTGGCTGAAGTCAGGCCTGGTGGCCTCGGACGCGGCCTGGCAGCTGGTGGGCACCTCGGTGATGATCTCGCCGGTCGCCTTCGGCGCGCTGCCGGCCGATCTGCTCGGCCCGCTCGCCGAGCTGCTCGGGCTGCCCAAGGAGGGCATCGCGGTCAACGTCGACCAGTGGGACGGCTACACGGACGACCGCAAGGAGCTGCTGCAGCACCTGGTGGACCGCTCGATCCGCAACACGGTCTTCCTGACCGGCGACATCCACATGGCGTGGGCCAACGACGTGCCGCTGAAGGCCGCGACGTATCCGCTGTCGGCTTCGGCGGCGACGGAGTTCGTGGTGACCTCGGTGACCTCGGACAACCTGGACGACATCCTGCACGTGGCGCCGGGCACGGTGTCGCTGGTGGCGGCGGCCGCGGTGAAGACCGCCAACCGGCATGTGAAGTGGGTGGACATGGACCACCACGGCTACGGCGTGCTCGACGTGACGGCCGACCGCTCGCAGATGGACTACTACACGGTGTCCGACAAGGCGGACCCCGACGCGACGGCCTCGTGGGCGCGTTCGTACCGCACGCTCAGCGGAACGCAGCGTGTCGAGCGGGTGTACCAGCCAGTACGTTGACCGATCATTTTCAGCCATGATCCGCTTTGTTAACGGGGGATCACATGGCTACGGCGGGTGGTGAGTCCGGAGTTTCGAACCCGGACACATCGCCCGCCTTTGGCGCTTCTTCTGTTACGTCCGCGTCTCAAACTCCGGAAGCGGCGCAAGTTTTTCTTCCCGATGCCCTCATTTGCCCGAAGAATGATTGGGCTTGATCAACCCTCAACGACATATGACATGGCCGCGTAATCTCCCCGCCGTGGCGAGGAAGTACCTCTCCACAACCCCCCGCGAGGAGTCCCCCCGTGCGCGCTCTTGCCCGTATATCGCCGCGTATGTCGCGTCGTCTGCTCGGCACCGCCATCATGGCCGGAACGCTGGCCCTGGCGCCGCTCTCCGCCCCGGCGGCCGCCCCGGCCGGCGGCACCACCACCCTGGCCTCGGCCGAGAAGTGCGCCGACGGTGCCGCCGCCCTGTCCGGCGCCCGCAAGGCCAAGGGCAGCGCCACCCAGGCCGAGCCCAACGAGCTCACCGCCGCCCAGGCCAAGGCCATGGACGCCGACCTGCAGAAGAAGGTCTCCGCCGCCCGCGCCGAGGGCCGGGTGTCCTCCGCCGCCGGCCTCGCCGCGGCCACCACCATCCCGGTCTACTTCCACGTCATCCACAGCGGTACGACGGGCAAGCTCAGCGCCACGGCCATCAGCAACCAGATCGCCGTCCTCAACGCCGCCTACGCGGGCCAGGGCACCGGCAACGTCGACTCCGGCTTCCAGTTCTCGCTGGCCGGCACCGACTACACGGACAACGCCACCTGGTACAACCTCACCGACGGCACCCAGGCCGAGAAGGACATGAAGACCGCCCTGCGCAAGGGCGGCGCCAACGCGCTGAACATCTACACCGCCAACCTCGGCGGCGGCCTGCTCGGCTGGGCGACCTTCCCGTCCTCGTACAAGTCCGCCCCGAACATGGACGGCGTCGTCATCCTCGACGCCTCGCTCCCGGGCGGCTCGGCGGCCAACTACAACGAGGGCGACACCGCCACCCACGAGGTCGGCCACTGGATGGGCCTGTACCACACCTTCCAGGGCGGCTGCACGGGCAACGGCGACTACGTCTCGGACACCCCGGCCGAGAAGAGCGCCGCGTACCAGTGCCCGACCGGCCGTGACACCTGCACCTCGAAGCCGGGCGTGGACCCGATCCACAACTTCATGGACTACACGTACGACTCCTGCATGTACCAGTTCACCGCCGGCCAGGTGGCCCGCATGAACGACTCGTGGACCGCGTACCGCGCCTGACGGTCCGTCCACACGACGGTGGCCCCGGGGAGATCCCCGGGGCCACCGCCCGTTCCGCGCGGGAAGCCCTACAGGCTGTCCAGGAAGGACAGCGCCACCCTCCAGGTCTGCTCGGCCGCCTCCGCGTCCCAGTCCTGCGACTCCGCATCGGTGTAGAGGTGCCCGGCGCCCCGGTAGCGGTAGACCTCCACGTCCGCGCCCGCCCTGCGCATCTGCAGGTACCAGGCCGACAGCCAGTCGTCCGTCTCGAACGGGTCCGGCTCGGCCACGTGCAGCTGCACCGGGAGGTCGTCCACCGAGGCCGACTCGGCGATGTCCGAGGTGCCGTGGAGGAGCAGCAGCCCGCGCGCCCTCTCGTCCCCGAGCGCGAGCGTCTGCGCCACCGAGGCGCCGAAGTCCAGGCCCATGTAGACCAGGCCGCGCTCCGAGTACGGGGCCGCCGCCAGGACCGCGCGCTTCAGCAGCTCGTCCTTGCCGATCTCGTCCCGCAGCGCCATGCCCTCGTCGGCGGTCCCGGCCGTCCGCCCGTCGAAGAGGTCCGGCGTCCAGACCTGGTGTCCGGCGGTCCGGAGCCGTTCGGCGGCGGCCTCCACGGCAGCGTCGAGTCCGTGGACGGAGTGGAAGAGCATGATGTCCATGCGCCCCATCCTGCCACCCGCCCCCCGCACCGCCCGCCACGCCAGGAGCCGGACGTCGCGAGCCCCGCTTGACCGTCGAGACACCCCCCTAGCGCAGGCTGCGCACGTCCAGCTGCCGCAGCACCCGGTCCACCACCTCCGGGTCGGCGCCCGGCTCGCTGCGGGCCGAGAGCACCGCGTGCCGGGCGGCCGACATCATCTCCTTCTGGATCCGGTGGATCGACTTCAGCCGGTCCACGCGCTGGGCGAACGCGGCCCGCCGCTCCTCGTCCACCATGTCCACGCTGATCCGCGCCCCGATGTCGAAGGCGCCGCGGAGCAGCCGCTCCGCCACCTCCTCGGGCAGCTCCTCGACCTCCTCGATCTCCTTGAGCCGCGCCTTGGCCGCCTTCGCCGCCCGGATCGCCAGGTCCCGCTCGAAGGCCCGCTCGGCGTCCGCGTCGGCCTTCACGCCGAGCCGCTTCACCAGCCTGGGCAGCGTGAGGCCCTGCACCACCAGGGTCGCGATGATCACACAGAAGGCGATGAAGATCAGCTCGTCCCGGCCGGGGAAGGGCGCGCCGTCGTCGGTCCGCAGAGGGATGGCGAGCGCGAGCGCGACCGAGGCCACCCCGCGCATCCCGGCCCACCACATGACGACGCTCTCCCGCCAGCTCATCGGGATGTCCTCGGCGTAGTCCCGCCGGTCGTGCAGCTTCTTCGCCACCCAGGCCGCCGGCAGCAGCCAGAGCAGCCGCACCACGACCACCGTGCCGACGACGGCCGCGCCCCAGCCGAGCATCTGCCGGCCGCGGCCCTCGGCGACCCCGAAGACGTGCACCAGCTCCAGGCCGATCAGGCCGAAGGCGATGCCGGTGACGAGCGTGTCGACGACCTCCCAGAAGGTCTGCCCGGCGAGCCGCCCCATCACGTCGTCGGCGTCGCTCGCGTACTCGGCCAGGAAGAGCGCGGTGACCAGGACGGCGAGGACCCCGGAGCCGTGCAGCTCCTCGGCGAGCACGTACGACACGAACGGCACGAGGAGGGTGAGCCCGGTCTGCAGGGTGGCGTCGCCGAGGACGCCGATCAGCTTGTTGGTGATCCAGCCGAGCGCGATGCCGACCACGACGGCGACGACGGCCGACAGGACGAGTTCGGCGAGCGCCCGCGGCCAGGAGAAGCTGCCGGTGACGACCGCGGTGATCGCCACGTGGTAGAGCACGATCGCGGTGACGTCGTTGAAGAGCCCCTCGCCCTCCAGGATCGACACGAGCCGCCGGGGCAGCCCGAGCGAACCGGCCACGGCCGTGGCCGCGACCGGGTCGGGCGGCGCCACCAGGGCGCCGAGGGCGAGTGCGGCGGCCAGCGGGATGCCGGGCACCAGCGCGTCCGCGACCGCGCCGACGGCGGCCGTGGTCACGAAGACCAGGGCCACCGCGAGCAGGAAGATCGGGCGTCTGTTGGCCGCGAACTGGCGCCAGGATGTGCGCTGCACGGAGGCGTAGAGCAGCGGCGGCAGCACCAGCGGCAGGATGAACTCGGGCGGGATGTCCACGTTCGGCACGAAGGGCAGGTACGCGAGGACGATCCCGACGAGGGTCATCAGGACGGGTGCGGGCAGTCCGAGCCGGTCTCCGAGGGGCACGGTCAGCACGGCGCCGAGCAGCAGCAGGAACAGCAGGGCCAATTGATCCACGGCCCTACCCTGTCACGTACGTCCGTTTCGCCCACGATCGCCCCCCATGGGGCGCCTTTACGGGTACGGCGTCAGGGTGTCAGGGCGTCAGAGCACGCGGCGCATGGCGCGGTGCGGCATACCCGCGTCCGGGAACTCCGGTCCGTACGCCGCGTAGCCCAGGCGCTCGTAGAAGCCCAGCGCCTGCGTCTGCGCGTGCAGGTCGACGGCGGCGAGCCCGCGCTCGCGTGCCGCGTCCTCGATGGCCCGTACCAGGGCCGCGCCGACTCCGAGGCCGCGCGCCGCCTTCGACACCGCGAGCCGCCCGAGGGAGCCCACCGAGGGGTCCGCGCCGGTCTTGCCGACCGCGTCCGCGCCGAAGAGCAGCCGTCCGGTGCCCAGCGGCACGCCGTCCGCACGGATCGCGAGGACGTGCACGGCGGTCTCGTCGTACGTGTCGTACTCGATCTCCTGCGGCACGCCCTGCTCCTCGACGAAGACCTCGCGGCGTACGGCGAAGCAGGCGTCACGGTCGTCGTGCCGCACGGCCTCGCGGACCGCGTACGCGACGGGCTCCTCCGGCCGGACCTCGGCGGCGGTCACCGGCTCGGCGGTCACCGGCTCTCCGACGCGATCCGGTCGAGGGCGGTCTGCAGGTCGGCCGGGTAGGTGCTCTCGAACTCGACCCACTGCCCGTCGCCGGGGTGCTCGAAGCCGAGCCGGACGGCGTGCAGCCACTGCCGGGTCAGGCCGAGGCGCTTGGCCATGGTCGGGTCGGCGCCGTAGGTGAGGTCGCCGACGCAGGGGTGGCGGTGGGCGGACATGTGCACCCGGATCTGGTGGGTGCGGCCCGTCTCCAGCTTGATGTCGAGCAGCGAGGCGGCCCGGTACGCCTCGATCAGGTCGTAGTGCGTCACGGACGCCTTGCCGTCGGCGGTCACGGCCCACTTGTAGTCGTGGTTCGGGTGCCGGCCGATGGGCGCGTCGATGGTGCCGCTCAGCGGGTCCGGGTGGCCCTGCACCAGGGCGTGGTAGCGCTTGTCGACCACGCGCTCCTTGAACTGGCGCTTCAGCGAGGTGTACGCGTACTCCGACTTGGCCACCACCATCAGACCGGAGGTGCCGACGTCGAGGCGGTGCACGATGCCCTGGCGCTCGGCGGCGCCGGAGGTGGAGATCCGGTAGCCGGCGGCGGCCAGGCCGCCGATCACGGTGGTGCCGGTCCAGCCGGGGCTGGGGTGCGCGGCCACGCCGACCGGCTTCATGATCACGACGATGTCGTCGTCGTCGTGGACGATCTCCATGCCCTCGACGGGCTCGGCGACGATCTGCACCGGAGCGGGCGCGCCGGGCATCTCGACCTCGAGCCACGCGCCGCCGCTGACCCGCTCGGACTTGCCGACGACGCTGCCGTCGACGAGGACCTTGCCGGCGGCGGCCAGCTCCGCCGCCTTCGTACGGGAGAACCCGAACATACGGGCGATGGCGGCGTCGACGCGCTCGCCCTCCAGGCCGTCGGGTACGGGCAGCGTGCGGATCTCGGGACTCATGCTCACCCTGTCGAGTATGCCTTGCCCCGGGACATGGCCCGGCACTCAGTCCTTGTGGACGGTGCCGTCCGGGTCCAGGCCGCGGAACGACAGCAGGACGATCAGGATGCCGCCGCACACGATCGCCGAGTCGGCGAGGTTGAAGACGGCGAAGTGCGCGGGCGCGATGAAGTCGACGACCGCGCCCTCGAAGACGCCGGGCGAGCGGAAGATCCGGTCGGTGAGGTTGCCGAGCGCGCCGCCGAGCAGCAGGCCGAGGGCGATGGCCCAGGGCAGGCTGTAGAGCTTGCGCGCCAGCCGGACGATCACCACGATCACGACGGCCGCGATCACCGTGAAGATGATCGTGAACGCCTCGCCCATGCCGAAGGCGGCACCGGGGTTGCGGATGGCCTCCAGGCGCAGCAGGTCACCGATCACCTTGATCGGCTCGTGCCCCTCCAGCCTCTCGACCACGAGCATCTTGCTGCCGAGGTCGAGCAGATAGGCGAGGACGGCCACCACGAAGAGCGCGGCGATCTTCCGCCTGCCCTTCGGCCGCTCCTCGGCCTCGGGAGCCGTGGTCTCGCCGGCGCCTGCCGAATCCGGAGTACCGATGACGCTCTCCCCGATGACGCTGTCCGCCTCTGCCATGCCCACGAGGGTACGACACGCACCTCCGCCGGCGTCAGCCGCGCCGCTCCTGCTTCTGCTTGTCCTCCACGCACAGCGTGGCCCGCGGGAAGGCCTGCATCCTCGCCTTGCCGATGGGCTTGCCGCAGACCTCGCACAGGCCGTACGTGCCCGCGTCGAGCCGCTCCAGGGCGTGCTCGGTCTGCTCCAGCATCTCGCGGGCGTTCGCGGCCAGGGCCAGCTCGTGCTCGCGCGTGATGTTCTTCGTACCGGTGTCGGCCTGGTCGTCGCCGGCCCCGTCGCCGGAGTCGCGCATCAGACCGGTCAGCTCCTCCTTGGAGTGCACGAGCTCGTTGCGCAGCCGCAGCGCCTCGGCCTGCAGCACGCTGCGGGCCTCGGCGACCTCCTCGGGGGTCCACGGCTCCTCGCCGGGGCGTACGGCGAGCTCGCCGGCCCTGGCCTGGGGCACCGCGGCGTCGTCGCCGGCCGTCGTGACGCCACCCGCGGTCTTCTTCGCTGCCACCGTCCTGGCTCCTGTCTTCTCGGTCGCGGCCTTCCCGGCCGGGGCCTTCTTCGCCGGGGTCTTCTTGGCGGAGGTCGTCTTCGCCGAGGTCTTCGCGGGGGCCGTGAGCGCGGCGGCCGGAGTGTCGTCGACGACGGCCCGACTCGCGGCGGCCTTCTTCGCCACCGCTTTCTTCGCCGTCGCCTTCGACGCCGTCGCCTTCTTCGCCGTCGCCTTCTTCGCGGCGGGGGCCCTCTTCGCCGCCGGAGCCTTCTTCGCCGCCGTCCTTACCGCCGTCTTGACCGCCTTCTCCGTCACCTTCGCCGTATTCGCCGTGTGCGCCGTCTTCGTCGTCTTCTCGGCCGCCGTTTTCGTGGCCGCCGTCTTCTTCGCGGCGGTCTTCTTCGCCACCATGTCGCGGCCCCTTCACATTTTGTGATCTTGCGCGCGAATCGTGCTGGGACGATAAATCGGCCCAAGGTCCGCGGCAACGGGGCACGCCGCCCATTCCGCCCGACCCGGCGCCGTGCCGGTCGGGTCTGACTCGGTTGTGCCCAGCTCCACGGCGGGTTATCCGCGCCACCGCTCCCCCACTTGGCCGCAGCGCAAGTCCGCGCCGGGCCGTCTGCCCATTCGGGTCACGGGGAGTCGCGCGAAATACGGTCGGCCGGTGTCCGCTCCGCCCCGTACACTGGGCTGAGCGAAAGGCTTGGATGGGGACGAGTAGCGTCGTACGCAGCCATGAGCGACCCGGGGACGGTGCGAGCCCGGGGGCGTGCCCGATGTGAAGCATCACCCCGGAGCTGCCGGAAGAAAGCCGCCGGACCGTGAGGACCGTGCGGCGACTAGACCCGGCGTCGCGACCCCAATGAGGGGGCTCAGGGCGTCCGCGCCCGGGGCCAAGGAGGGTGGTACCGCGGGAGCACGGCTCTCGTCCCTCCGGACGGAAACGTGGCACATCCGCCGGAGGAAGATCGATGTCTTCGCAGTACCGCCAGGTACCCGCCCAGGTAGACCTGTCCGCGCTCGAGCACGCCGTGCTCGACTTCTGGCGCGAGAACAAGGTCTTCGCCAAGAGCCTCGAGCAGTCCGAGGGACGCCCCGAGTGGGTGTTCTACGAGGGCCCGCCGACGGCCAACGGCATGCCGGGCGCGCACCACATCGAGGCCCGCGTCTTCAAGGACGTCTTCCCGCGGTTCCGCACCATGCGCGGCTACCACGTGGCCCGCAAGGCCGGCTGGGACTGCCACGGCCTGCCGGTCGAGCTCGCCGTCGAGAAGGAGCTCGGCTTCTCCGGCAAGAAGGACATCGAGGCGTACGGCATCGCCGAGTTCAACGCCAAGTGCCGTGAGTCGGTGACCCGCCACACCGACGCCTTCGCCGAGCTGACGACCCGCATGGGCTACTGGGTCGACATGGACGACGCGTACCGCACCATGGACCCCTCGTACATCGAGTCGGTCTGGTGGTCGCTCAAGCAGATCTTCGACAAGGGCCTGCTCGTCCAGGACCACCGCGTCGCCCCCTGGTGCCCGCGCTGCGGCACCGGCCTGTCGGACCACGAGCTGGCGCAGGGCTACGAGACGGTCGTCGACCCGTCCGTCTTCGTCCGCTTCCCGCTGACCTCCGGCCCGCTCGCCGGCAAGGCCGCGCTCCTGGTCTGGACGACCACCCCGTGGACCCTGGTGTCCAACACGGCCGTCGCCGCCCACCCCGAGGTGACCTATGTCGTCGCCACGGACGGCGACGAGCGGCTGGTCGTCGCCGAGCCGCTGCTCGACAAGGCGCTCGGCGAGGGCTGGGTGACCACGGGCGAGTCCTTCACCGGCAAGGACATGGAGCGCTGGACGTACCAGCGCCCGTTCGAGCTCGTCGAGTTCCCCGACACCGCCCACTACGTCGTCAACGCCGAGTACGTGACCACCGAGGACGGTACGGGTCTGGTCCACCAGTCCCCCGCCTTCGGTGAGGACGACCTCAAGGTCTGCCGCGCCTACGGCCTGCCGGTCGTGAACCCGGTGCGCCCCGACGGCACCTTCGAGGAGGACGTGCCGCTGGTCGGCGGCGTCTTCTTCAAGAAGGCCGACGAGGCGCTCACCGCCGACCTGGACGCGCGCGGCCTGCTCTTCAAGCACATCGCGTACGAGCACAGCTACCCGCACTGCTGGCGCTGCCACACCGCGCTGCTCTACTACGCGCAGCCGTCCTGGTACATCCGCACGACCGCCGTGAAGGACCGTCTCCTCGAAGAGAACGAGAAGACGAACTGGTTCCCGGACTCGGTCAAGCACGGGCGCTTCGGCGACTGGCTGAACAACAACATCGACTGGGCGCTCTCCCGCAACCGCTACTGGGGCACCCCGCTGCCGATCTGGCGCTGCGCGGACGACCACCTGACCTGCGTGGGCTCGCGCGCCGAACTCACCGAGCTGACCGGCACGGACCAGTCGGGCCTCGACCCGCACCGCCCGTTCATCGACGACGTCACCTTCACGTGCTCCGCCGAGGGCTGCTCCCTGGAGGCCGTCCGCGTCCCGGAGGTCATCGACGCCTGGTACGACTCGGGCTCGATGCCGTTCGCGCAGTACGGCTACCCGTACCAGAACAAGGAGCTGTTCGAGCAGCGCTACCCGGCGCAGTTCATCTCCGAGGCCATCGACCAGACCCGCGGCTGGTTCTACACGCTGATGGCCGTCGGCACGCTGGTCTTCGACAAGTCCTCGTACGAGAACGTGGTCTGCCTGGGCCACATCCTCGCCGAGGACGGCCGCAAGATGTCCAAGCACCTCGGCAACATCCTGCAGCCGATCCCGCTGATGGACCAGCACGGCGCCGACGCGGTCCGCTGGTTCATGGCGGCCGGCGGCTCGCCGTGGGCGGCGCGCCGGGTGGGCCACGGCACGATCCAGGAGGTCGTCCGCAAGACGCTCCTGACGTACTGGAACACGGTCGCCTTCCAGGCGCTCTACGCCCGTACGTCCGGCTGGGCGCCGTCCGCCGCCGACCCGGCGCCGGCCGACCGCAGCGTCCTGGACAAGTGGCTGCTCTCCGAGCTGAACACGCTCGTCGCCGGCGTCACCGAGGCGATGGAGGCGTACGACACCCAGCGCGCCGGCAAGCTGCTCTCCGCGTTCGTCGACGACCTCTCCAACTGGTACGTGCGCCGCTCGCGCCGCCGCTTCTGGCAGGGCGACGCCTCCGCGCTCCGCACGCTGCACGACGTCGTCGAGACCGTCACGCGGCTGATGGCCCCGCTGACCCCGTTCATCACCGAGCGGGTGTGGCAGGACCTGGTGGTCCCGGTGACGCCGGGCGCCCCGGAGTCGGTGCACCTGGCGACCTGGCCCGAGCCGGACGCCGCGCTCGTCGACCCGGTCCTCTCCGAGCAGATGATCCTGGTCCGCCGCCTGGTCGAGCTCGGCCGCGCGACCCGCGCCGAGTCCGGCGTGAAGACCCGCCAGCCGCTGTCGCGCGCGCTGGTGGCGGCGACGGGCTTCGCGGACCTGAACGAGGAGCTCCAGGCGCAGATCACCGAGGAGCTCAACGTCTCCTCGCTGGCGTCCCTGTCGGAGGTCGGCGGCTCGCTCGTCGACACGACGGCCAAGGCGAACTTCCGCGCCCTGGGCAAGCGTTTCGGCAAGGGCGTCCAGGACGTGGCGAAGGCGGTGGCGGCGGCCGACGCCGCGGCCCTCTCCCTCGCCCTGCGCTCCGGCGAGGCGTCCCTGGAGGTGAACGGCGAGACGATCGTCCTCACCCCCGAGGAGGTCATCATCACCGAGACCCCGCGCGAGGGCTGGTCGGTCGCCTCCGACTCCGGCGCCACGGTCGCCCTCGACCTGGAGATCACCCCGGAGCTCCGCAAGGCCGGCCTGGCCCGTGACGCGATCCGTCTGATCCAGGAGGCCCGCAAGAACAGCGGCCTCGACGTCGCGGACCGCATCGCGCTGCGCTGGACGTCCACGTCCGACGAGACGGTGGAGGCCCTCACGGCCCACGCGGCCCTCATCGCCGACGAGGTCCTGGCAACGGACCACGCGCAGGGCCCGGCCGACGACACGTACGGCGCTCCGTTCGAGGACGAGGGCCTGGCCCTCACCTTCCGCCTCCGCAAGGCGTAACGGCTACGACGAAGGGCCCGGCCCCCCGCGTAGGGGGCCGGGCCCTTCGCCGTACCCACAGAGCGAGGCCCGCACCGCACCGCCCCACGCACCGGACACGTTCCTCGCGGGTTGTGCCCACCCGTCCCTCCCCCTAGGGCTTCGCCCTGGGGGGACCCCCAGCGGGACAGATGCCCACAACAGTGCGACAAGCCCCGGCCGCCGAGAGCTCAACGCCCCACGGCCCGCAGCGCGAAGCTGCCGCCCTTGGGGGCTCGGGGGCGGCGCCCCCGTTGCCATCCCTCGGGGTCTGGGGCGGAGCCCCGGTTTCGGGAAGGGGCGGGGCGGGGGAGAAAGCTCGCCGCAGGCGCAGCACGCCCGGGCCCGGCGGCGACGCCCCCAGCGCACGCCGAAGGGCCGGGCCCCGGGGAAACCCGGGGCCCGGCCCTTCAGGACTGCCGACGACGGCTCACGCGCTCACCACGCGTAGACCCGCCCCCTCAGTTGTCGTCCTCGTCGATCAGGAACCCGCGCATCGGCGCCGGCGCCTGCTGCATCGGCTGCGGGGCCTGGGGACGGACCGGGGCCATGGGCTGGGTCATGGCCGGGGTCATCTGCTGCTGGCCGCCGTAGGACGGGGCGCCGCCCATCGTCGCGTTGCCACCGTAGGACGGGGCGCCGGCGCCGGCCGGGGCCATCGACGGGGACGGCGGCAGGGACGCGGTCGCCGGGGTGCGCGGCGGGGCCAGCGAGTCGTCCGACTGGGAGTCCAGCTGACGCAGCTGGGACTCCAGGTAGGACTTCAGGCGGGTCCGGTACTCACGCTCGAAGCCCCGCAGGTCCTCGACCTTGCGCTCGAGGGTGGCGCGAGCGGACTCGAGCGAGCCCATCGCGACGCGGTGCTTCTCCTGCGCGTCCCGCTCCAGCGCGTCGGCCTTGGCGCGGGCGTCCCGCTCCAGGCCCTCGGCGCGCGAGCGCGCCTCGCCGACGATCTTGTTGGCCTCGGAACGGGCCTCCGCGATCGCCTGGTCGGCGGTCTGCTGCGCGAGCGAGAGGACGCGCGCGGCGCTGTCGCCGCCGGGGCCCTGTGGGGCCTGCGGCTGCATCGGCTGCTGCTGCGGGTGACCCATGGGGCCGCCCTGCATGGGGCCGCCCTGCATCGGGCCGGGACCCATCGGGCCGCCCTGCATCGGGCCGGGGCCCATGGGGCCGCCCTGCATGGGGCCACCCTGCATCGGGCCGGCGGGAAGCGCGGGGGCACCGGACGGCAGCTGCGGCGGCCCCATCTGCGGCTGCTGCTGGGCCGGCGGTCCGGATATGGCGGCGGGCACGGGAGCGCCGGGTCCGACGGGACGGTCCTGCGGCTCCGGCGGCTTGCGCATGCCCTGCTGCTGGTTCTGCGCGGCGGCACGGGTCGCCGCGGCCAGCTTGGCGCGCAGGTCCTCGTTCTCGCGGAGCAGTCGGGTCAGTTCGGCTTCGACCTCGTCGAGGAAGGCATCGACCTCGTCCTCGTCATAGCCTTCTCGAAGGCGGACGGTCGTGAACTGCTTGTTCCGCACGTCCTCGGGGGTCAGCGGCATCTCTTCTTCACCTCTACGTAGTCGTCGGCAGTCGGCAAGACCGTATCGTCCACATTCACCTCACTCACCCCGCCAAACCGCGCACGACGGAGATCAGGATGTAGACGATGATCATCAGAACGAAGAAGGACAGGTCGAGTGCCACGCCCCCGAGACGCAGCGGCGGGATGAGCCGCCGCAGCAGCTTGAGCGGTGGATCGGTGACAGTGTAGGTGGCCTCAAGGACGACCACCATCGCCTTCCCGGGTTGCCATGACCGGGCGAACTGGAAGACGTAGTCCATGACCAGCCGGAAGATCAGGAGGACGAGGAAGCACATCAGCGCGATGTAGACCACCTGCAGTGCGACGCCCATCCCGCGGTTCCCTCTCCCCTGGCTCTCGTGCTGTCCGGCCGCCCTCTGCGGCCGGGCCTTCTCGGTCTCGTTCTCTCAGCTCTGGTTGAAGAATCCGCCCTCAGCGATGCGGGCCTTGTCCTCCGCCGTGACATCGACGTTAGCAGGCGACAACAGGAACACCTTCTGCGTCACGCGCTCAATGCTGCCATGGAGACCGAAGACGAGTCCGGCGGCAAAGTCGACAAGTCGCTTCGCGTCGGTGTCGTCCATCTCCGTGAGGTTCATGATCACCGGGGTGCCCTCGCGGAAGTGTTCCCCGATGGTACGGGCCTCGTTGTAGGTCCGGGGGTGCAGCGTGGTGATGCGGTAGGGCTCCCGCTCGGACACGACCTTGGGCATGATCACCGGTGCGTTCTTCTCCAGGTTCGGACGTTCGGGTGTGATGGATGCCACGGGGGCAATTCGGGCCGGACGCCCGCTCTCGGCGGGTACCGGTACAGAATGGGACACCGGTTCACGGGGCGCCGGCGGCGTCACCACGCGCACCGGCTCCTCCCGCTCCACCTGCCGCGGCGGCTGGTGGTGGCGCCGGTCCCGCTCGGGCTCCGGCTCCAGCTCGGGTTCGAAGTCGTCGTCGGGGTCGAACCCCCGGCCGTCGTAGCCATCGTCCTCCACGAGGCCGAGGTAGACCGCCATCTTGCGCATCGCGCCGGCCATATCTCCGCATCCTCCGCTCTGTGGTGGATCGCCCTTACCGAATGTCGCAGTGTCACCAAGTGCCCGCGATCCACGGGTCCCTCCGCCCCTCGGCGGAATGACCATATTTTCTGCTGTGGTCCGACCTGCTTCGCGACGTTACCCGAGCTTCGGGCGGACTCCGAGTACCGCCGTACCGATGCGCACGTGTGTCGCTCCGGCCGCCACGGCCTCTTCGAGGTCCGCACTCATCCCTGCTGACACCATGTTCGCAGCAGGACGGGTCGTGCGCAGGTGAGTCGACAAATCCATCAGCCGCTCGAAGGCGGCCTGTTGCCGGCCCGCGAACGGACCGGCCAGCGGGGCGACGGTCATCAGCCCGTCGCACCTCAGTCCGGGAGCGGCGTCGATCGCCGCGGCCAACTCCTCGATGCCGTCCGGCGCCACCCCGCCGCGGTCGCCGCGGTGGCCGGACTCGGCGTCGAGGGCGACCTGGACCAGGCAGCCGAGCTCGCGCTCCGTCTTCTCCGCGGCGACGGAGAGGGCGGAAACGAGCTTCAAACGGTCGACGGACTGCACCACATCGGCATAACCCACCACGGAACGCACCTTGTTCGTCTGCAACTGGCCGACGAAGTGCCAGGTCAGATCGAGGTCCGCGCACGCGGCGGCCTTCGGGGCGGCGTCCTGGTCGCGGTTCTCCGCCACGTGCCGCACACCGAGTTCGTGCAGGAGTCTCACATCGCTCGCCGGGTAGGTCTTGGTGACCACGATCAGGGTCACGTCCTCCCGCGCCCGCCCGGCGGCGGCGCACGCGGCGGCGATGCGCTCCTCCACCTGGGCGAGGTTCGCGGCGAGTTCCGACTTGCGGTCCGTCATATCTCTTCTCAGCTCAGCTCAAGCCAGACATATCCCGCGAGTCGCCCCGTGGTGCGGTCGCGGCGGTACGAGTAGTGGTCGCCGGACTCCAGGGTGCAGACCCCGGCGTCCGCGACGTCCGTCACCCCGAGCCGCGCCAACTGGGCGTGCACGCCGGCGGCGACGTCGACGGCGGGGGTGCCCCAGCTCGTCTCGGCGTACGCGGCCGGCTCGACCGCGGCGACCTCGGCGCGCATCGCCTCGGGCACCTCGTAGCAGCGCCCGCAGACGGCGGGACCGGTGCGGGCGGTGATCCGGGCGGGGTCGGCGCCGAGTTCGGTCATCCGCTTCACCGCCGCCGGGACGACCCCGGCGACCATCCCGGGCCGCCCGGCGTGGGCGGCGGCGACGACCCCGGCGACGGGGTCGGCGAGCAGGACGGGCACACAGTCCGCGGTGAGCACGGCGAGCGCGAGGCCCCGGCGGGCGGTGACGACCGCGTCCACGGACGGGATGGCGTCGCCGGTGCCGGACCAGGGTCCGTCGACCTCGGCGACGTCGGCGCCGTGCACCTGGTTCATCCAGACGACGTGCGCCGGGTCGAGCCCGAGTTCGGCGGCGGCCCGCGCCCGGTTGGCGCGGACGGCCTCGGGGGCGTCGCCCACGGCGCCGCCGAGGTTGAGCTCCTCGTACGGAACGGCGCTCACTCCGCCCCACCGGTCGGTGAAGGCGAAGTGCGCGCCGCTCGTGTCGTAACGCTGCCCTATCAAGGCGTCACTTCAGGAAGTCCGGGACATCCAGCTCTTCGGCCTGGGTGTCCGGGTACGGGCGGGCCGGCGGGACCACCGGCGGGGTGACGGGCGCCAGCGGGGTCTCGCTGACCGGCGCCGGCTCGACCGGGGCGGCCGGCTCCTCGCGCGGGGTCACCGTGCCCAGGCCGCCAAGCGGGCGGGAGGTGTCGGCGAGGCGCGGGGCTGGGGCAGGCTCCTCGCGCTTGGCGGAGGCCGAGCCGATGATGTTGTCGCGGCGGGCCGGCGGCTGACCGCCGTCGAAGCCGGCCGCGATGACGGTGACCCGCACCTCGTCGCCGAGGGCGTCGTCGATGACGGCGCCGAAGATGATGTTGGCCTCCGGGTGGGCGGCCTCGCTCACCAGCTGCGCGGCCTCGTTGATCTCGAAGAGACCGAGGTCGCTGCCGCCGGAGATGGAGAGCAGCACACCGCGGGCGCCGTCGATGGACGCCTCCAGGAGCGGCGAGGAGATCGCCATCTCGGCGGCGGCCACCGCGCGGTCGTCGCCGCGGGCGGAGCCGATGCCCATGAGGGCCGAACCGGCCTCGGACATGACCGACTTGACGTCGGCGAAGTCGAGGTTGATCAGGCCGGGGGTGGTGATGAGGTCGGTGATGCCCTGGACACCGCTGAGGAGCACCTGGTCGGCCGACTTGAAGGCGTCGAGCACCGAGACCTGACGGTCCGAGATCGAGAGCAGTCGGTCGTTCGGGATGACGATGAGGGTGTCGACCTCTTCGCGGAGCTCGGCGATGCCGTCCTCCGCCTGGTTGGCGCGCCGGCGGCCCTCGAAGGTGAACGGGCGGGTGACCACACCGATCGTCAGGGCGCCGAGCGAGCGCGCGATGTTGGCGACGACGGGCGCGCCGCCGGTGCCGGTGCCGCCGCCCTCGCCGGCGGTGACGAAGACCATGTCGGCCCCCTTGAGGACCTCCTCGATCTCCTCGCGGTGGTCCTCTGCCGCCTTGCGGCCGACTGCCGGGTTGGCCCCGGCCCCGAGGCCACGGGTGAGTTCACGGCCGACGTCGAGCTTGACGTCGGCGTCGCTCATCAACAGCGCCTGCGCGTCGGTGTTGATGGCGATGAACTCGACGCCCTTGAGACCGACCTCGATCATTCGGTTGATGGCATTGACACCACCGCCGCCGACACCGATGACCTTGATGACTGCGAGGTAGTTCTGCGGTGCTGCCACGTCGAAGGCCTCTCGCCTCGAGTTACGTGTCGCCGCTTCGCGGTGGTAGCGCGTCGCGGCGACGGATGCCGATGGGGACGGTCCGAAACGCCGACCCAAACCCTAACGTTGAAGTTTAGGGTTACCAGTGTCCCTGTTCCTTGGACTCTTCCGAACAGGACACTAAGTCGACAAGTGGCGCACGTTCAACGAACACGCCGAACCTCCCGTTTTTCTTTTCACCCTATGTGATCACCCGTAGCCATGGCCAACCAGGGCCCTGGCCTGGGCGGATGGGCGTCAACTCCGGGACGAAGCGGGCGCGGTGGGGGCACTTACATCGAAGTGCCCCGCTTTGGGAGTCGCTTTCATCAGCGCGGTGAGAACACGGGCCTTGACCGGCCCGTCCTCGCCGCTGCCCCAGAAGACGGTGCGGTCCTTGCCGAGCTCCAGAGTGATGGAGTCGAACGAGATGATCCGGACGACACGGACGTCTTGGGCGATTTTCTCCGGGAGTTCGCCCGTCACGCCTACCGCGACGGTGAGGAGCCGCTGCGCGTCGAAGCGGCGCAGGCTCGGGGAGCCGGCCACGTCGAGGCGGAGCCGGGGTACGCCGCGGAGCGGGGTGGCGACGGTGGCGAACCGCACACCGCCGGAGTCCACTTCGACGAACTTTCCGCCGTTTTCGAGGAGAAGGACCGGCCGACGTTCCGTCACTTTCAGACCGATTCCATGCGGCCACGACCGTACGACGTCCACCCTGTCGATCCGCGGCAGCTCCCGGCGCAGCCGCGCCTCGATGCCGTCGGTGTCGACGGAGACGAGCGGCGCGCCGAGGGGTACGGCCGCGACACGCTCGACCTGTTCCGGGGTGAGCACCGCCGTACCGGAGGTGCTCACCTTCTCGACCCGGAACCAGGTGGAGCCGTACAGCGCCCAGATGCCGCCGGCGAGCAGAGCGAGACCGGCGAGGCCGAGCAGGAGAGCACGCGGGCCGGGCACCCGGAGGTTCCGGGCGCCCGGTCGGGACGGCTGCCGCGAGGAGCCCTCGGACCTGCTGCTCCCGCTCTTCGCTGCCACCGCGTGTCTCCTTCGCTGAGGACTCGGCTAGCGTCCGCGCGCCGCGATCGCCTCGTACACCATGCCGACGAGCAGGTCGTCGGCGTCCCGGCGGCCGAACTCGGCGGCGGCGCGGGACATCTCGTACAGCCGGTGCGGGTCGGCGAGCACGGGCAGGACGTTGGACTGCACCCACTGCGGCGACAGCTCCGCGTCGTCGACGAGGAGGCCACCGCCGGCCTTGACCACCGGCTGGGCGTTGAGCCGCTGTTCGCCGTTGCCGATGGGCAGCGGGACGTAGGCGGCGGGGAGGCCGACGGCGGAGAGCTCGGCGACGGTCATCGCGCCCGCGCGGCAGAGCATCATGTCGGCGGCAGCGTACGCGAGGTCCATCCGGTCCACGTACGGTACCGGCACGTACGGCGGCATTCCGGGCATGTTGTCGACACGCGGCAGTTCGTTCTTCGGGCCGACCGCGTGCAGGATCTGGATGCCGGAGCGCTGGAGCACCGGGGCGATCTGCTGGATCACCTCGTTGAGCCGGCGTGCGCCCTGGGAGCCGCCGGAGACCAGCAGGGTCGGCAGGTTCGGGTCGAGACCGAAGGCGGCGCGCGCCTCCGGGCGGACCCGGGCCCGGTCGAGGGTCGCGATGGAGTGCCGCAGCGGGATGCCGATGTAACGGGCGTTGCGGAGCTTGGAGTCCGGGGTGGCGACGGCGACCCCGGCCGCGTACCGCGAGCCGATCTTGTTGGCCAGGCCGGGCCGGGCGTTGGCCTCGTGGACCACGATCGGCACGCCGAGCCGCTTGGCGGCCAGATAGCCCGGCAGCGCCACGTAGCCGCCGAAGCCGACCACGCAGTCCGCCTTGGTGCGCTCCAGGACCTGCTCGGCCGCCTTGATGGTGCCGCGCAGCCGCCCGGGGACGGTGATCAGCTCGGGCGTGGGCTTGCGGGGCAGCGGCACGGCGGGGATGAGCGCCAGCTCGTAGCCCCGCTCGGGGACCAGCCGGGTCTCCAGGCCCTTCTCCGTGCCCAGCGCCGTGATGCCCACGGTGGGGTCCTGCCTGCGCAGGGCATCCGCGAGCGCGAGCGCGGGCTCGATGTGACCGGCGGTACCTCCGCCGGCGAGTACGACATGCACCGAAATTCACCGCTCTCCGGACGGACGCTTCTTGACGCGCCGTCGCATCGACTTCCATCTCCCCCCGGCCCGCTTGCCCCAGCCGGGGCGGCGCATGGCCAGGGCCGCTTTCGCGGCGGGCTCCTGTCGCGCGAAGGCGATGAGGAGTCCGACGGCGAACATGGTCGGCAGCAGGGCCGACCCCCCGTAGGAGAACAGCGGGAGCGGGACTCCGGCGATCGGCAGCAGACCGAGCACCGCACCGATGTTGATCACGGCCTGGGCCGTGATCCAGGTGGTCACGCCTCCCGCGGCATACCTGACGAAGGGGTCCTCCGTGCCTCCGGCCACGCGGATACCCGCATAGCCTAGAGCCGCGAACAGGACCAGCACCGACAGCGTCCCCGCCAGACCCAGTTCCTCCCCGGTGACGGCGAAGATGAAGTCGGTGTGCGCTTCGGGGAGTTGACCCCATTTTTCCACACTCGCCCCGAGACCGGAACCGAACCATCCGCCCGAGGCCAGAGCATAGATTCCGTGCGCGGCCTGCCAGCACGGGTCGCCCGCGCCGCCGGGGTCGCTGGCGCCGAGGCAGCCGAAGCGTTCCATCCGGTGCGGGCTGGTCTTGATCAGGAGCGCGCCGATCGCGGCGGCGACGCCGAGCACGCCGACGAAGAGCCGGGTGGGCGCGCCGGCGGTCCACAGCAGGCCGAAGAGGATCGCCGTGAGGATGATCGCCGTGCCCATGTCACCGCCCAGCATGATCAGACCGAGCAGCAGAAACGTTCCGGGCACCAGCGGGACCAGCATGTGCTTCCACTGCGTCAGCAGCTTCATGTCCTGTTTGCGGGCCAGCAGGTCGGCGCCCCACAGGATCAGCGCCAGCTTGCCGAACTCACTGGGCTGGAGCATGAAGGGGCCGCCCAGCGAGATCCAGTTCTGGTTGCCGCCGACCGAGACCCCTATCCCGGGGATCTGGACCAGCACCATCAGGAAGATCGCCCCGACCAGGATCGGGTAGGCCAGCGCCCGGTGCAGCTTCACCGGGATCCGGGAGGCCGCCAGGAGCAGCCCGCCGCCGATCAGGGCCGCGAAGAACTGCTTGCGGAAGAAGTACGAGGGCACCAGGTCGTAGCGGAGCGCCGTGATCATCGAGGCGGAGTAGACCATCACCAGGCCGAGCGCTGTGATGAGCAGTCCGGCGCCGACGATCACGTAGTACGCGGTGAGCGGCCGGTCCCAGGCCCGGCGGGCCCGTTCGTACAGCCCCCGCGGCCCGCCCGGGCGCCGGCCGCGCGGCGCGGCGGCGGCGGGCCGGCCGCCCCCGCGCGCGGCGGCGGCCTTTCGCGTCCCGGCGGTTCTGCTCGGCATGGTCGCTGTCCCCTCCAGTCGTGCCCGGCCCGCGGCCGGGACCCTTCCGCTGGTCAGGTCAGGCGCGCCCGGTGGCGGCGAGCGTGCGGACGGCGTCCGCGAAGGCGTCGCCCCGCTTGTTGTAGTTGGTGAACATGTCCATCGACGCGCAGGCCGGGGCCAGCAGGACCGTGTCCCCGGGCTGGGCGAGCGCAGCCGCCTCCTGCACCGCCGCGGACATCGCCCCAGTGTCGGTCCGGTCGAGGTCCACCACCGGGACTTCCGGGGCGTGTCGCGTCAGGGCTTCGCGGATCAGCGCGCGGTCCTGGCCGATCAGGACGACGCCACGGAGCCGCTTCGCCGACTTCTGCACCAGCTCGTCGAAGGTCGCGCCCTTGGCGAGGCCGCCGGCGATCCAGACGATCGGGTCGTAGGCCGCCAACGAGGCTTCCGCGGCATGGGTGTTGGTGGCCTTGGAGTCGTCGACGTACGCGACGCCCTCGATCTCCTCGACGAGTTCGATGCGGTGCGGGTCGGGCCGGAAGGCCCGCAGCCCGTCCCGTACGGCCTTCGGCTCGACGCCGAAGGCGCGGGCGAGGGCGGCCGCGGCGAGCGCGTTGGCGATGTTGTGCGGGGCCGGCGGCTGGACGTCGGAGACCTCGGCGAGCTCCTGCGCGTTCTTCTGCCGGTTCTCGACGAAGGCCCGGTCGACGAGGATGCCCTCCACCACGCCGAGCTGCGACGGGCCGGGGGTGCCGAGGGTGAAGCCGATGGCGCGGCAGCCCTCCTCGACGTCGGCCTCGCGGACCAGGTCCTCGGTGACCTGGTCGGCCACGTTGTAGACGCAGGCGACCCGGTTGCCCTCGTAGATGCGGCCCTTGTCGGCGGCGTACGCCTCCATGGAGCCGTGCCAGTCGAGGTGGTCGGGCGCCAGGTTGAGCACGGCGGCCGAGTGGGCGCGCAGGGACGGCGCCCAGTGCAGCTGGTAGCTGGACAGCTCGACCGCGAGGACGTCGTACCGCTCCTCGCCGAGGACGGCGTCGAGCAGGGAGACCCCGATGTTGCCGACGGCGGCCGTCTTCAGGCCGGCCGCCTCCAGGATGGAGGCGAGCATCCGTACGGTCGTGGTCTTGCCGTTGGTGCCGGTGACCGCGAGCCACGGGGCCGCGTCCGGGCCCCGCAGGCGCCAGGCCAGCTCGACGTCGCCCCAGATCTCCACGCCCGCCTCGGCGGCGGCCCGGAAGAGCGGCTTGTCGGGCTGCCAGCCCGGCGCGGTCACGACGAGCTCGGTGCCGGGCGGCAGGGTCGCCCCGTCGCCGAGGCGGACGGTGATGCCTTCCGCCTCCAGCTCGGCCGCCTGGGCCCGGGAGCGCTCGTCGTCGCCGTCGTTGACGACCGTGACGACCGCGCCCAGGCCGTGCAGCGCGCGGGCGGCCGGGATGCCGCTCACGCCCAGTCCGGCGACGGTGACCTTCTTGCCCTGCCAGTCCAGCTGTTCGCTCACTTTTCGGATGCCCATCCCGCGTAGAAGAGGCCCAGGCCGACGATGACGTAGATGCCCTGGATGATCCAGAACCGGACGACGACCAGGACCTCGGACCACCCCTTGAGTTCGAAGTGGTGCTGGAGGGGTGCCATCCGGAAGACGCGCTTGCCCGTCATCTTGAAGGAGCCGACCTGGATGACCACGGACATCGTGATCATCACGAACAGGCCGCCCAGGAGGGCGAGCAGCAGCTCCGTACGGGAGCAGATGGCGAGGCCGGCGAGCGCGCCGCCGAGGGCCAGCGAGCCGGTGTCGCCCATGAAGATCTTGGCGGGTGAGGTGTTCCACCACAGGAAGCCGAAGCAGGCGCCCATCAGCGCGGAGGCGACGACCGCGAGGTCGAGCGGGTCGCGCACCTCGAAGCAGGCGTTCGGGTTCGTCAGGGTCATGGCGTTGGCGCACGACTCCTGGAACTGCCACAGACCGATGAACGTGTAGGCGCCGAAGACCATCACCGACGCGCCGGTGGCCAGGCCGTCCAGACCGTCCGTCAGGTTCACGCCGTTGGACATGGCCAGGATCATGAAGAGCGCCCAGACCACGAAGAGCACCGGGCCGATGGACCAGCCGAAGTCGGCGATGAAGGACAGCCGGGTGGAGGCCGGAGTCAGGCCGCGCAGGTCGGCGAACTGCAGCGAGAGCACGGCGAAGGCGATGCCGACAATCAGCTGGCCGGCCATCTTCGCCTTGGCCCGCAGGCCGAGCGAGCGCTGCTTGACGATCTTGATGTAGTCGTCGAGGAAGCCGACCAGGCCCATGCCGGCCATCAGGAACAGCACCAGGACGCCCGAGTACGTCGGGTCCTCGCCGGTGATGACCTTGGCCAGGGCGTACGCGATGAGGGTGGCCAGGATGAAGGAGATGCCGCCCATGGTGGGCGTGCCCTTCTTCCCGAGGTGGCCGCGCGGGCCGTCGTCGCGGATGAACTGGCCGTATCCCTTGCGGGCGAGCAGCTTGATGAGCAGCGGGGTGCCGATGAGGGTCAGGAAGAGCCCGATGGCCCCCGCGAAGAGGATCTGCCTCATCGGCCGGCGACCTCACCCTCGCCGGTGTTCTCGAGCAGTGCCAGGGCGACCCGCTCCAGACCGACCGACCTGGATGCCTTCACCAGGACGATGTCCCCCGGCCGCAGCTCACTGCGCAGCAGGTCGACCGCCGCCTGCGCGTCGGACACGTGCACCGACTCCTCACCCCACGAACCCTCGTTATAGGCGCCCAGTTGCAGCCAGGACGCTTCCCTGTCCCCGACCGCGACGAGCTTGCTGACGTTGAGCCGGACGGCGAGCCGTCCGACCGCGTCGTGCTCGGCGAGCGACTCGTCGCCGAGCTCGGCCATCTTGCCGAGCACCGCCCACGTACGGGAGCCCCTGGCCTGTGCAGACCTGCCCATGGCCGCGAGCGCGCGCAGAGCGGCTCGCATGGACTCGGGGTTCGCGTTGTAGGCGTCGTTGACGATCGTCACGCCGTCCGGACGCTCGGTGACCTCCATGCGCCAGCGCGACAGGGTGCCTGCCTCGGAGAGCGCGGTGGCGATCTCCTCGGCGGCCATGCCCAGCTCATGGGCGACGGCGGCCGCGGCGAGCGCGTTCGACACGTGGTGCTCACCGTACAGGCGCAAGGTCACGTCACTGCACCCGGTGGGTGTGTGAAGCCTGAAAGAGGGCTGTCCGTTCTCTGTGAGCCGGACATTCTCGGCACGTACGGCCGCTTCGTCCGCTTCTCCGAACAGGGTCACCTTGGCCTTGGTGCGTGCGGCCATGGCGCGTACGAGGGGGTCGTCGGCGTTGAGGACGGCGACGCCGCCGTCCTCGGCGGCCGGCAGCGCCTCGACCAGCTCGCCCTTGGCCTGGGCGATCTGCTCGCGGCCGCCGAACTCGCCGATGTGCGCGGTGCCCACGTTGAGGACGAGGCCGATGCGCGGCGGGGTGAGTCCGGTGAGGTAGCGGATGTGGCCGATTCCGCGCGCGCCCATCTCCAGGACGAGGTGGCGGGTGCCGGCGTCGGCGGTGAGCGCGGTGAGCGGCAGGCCGATCTCGTTGTTGAGGGAGCCGGGGGTCCACACGGTGGGCGCGTGGTGCTGCAGGACCTGGGCGATCAGGTCCTTGGTGGAGGTCTTGCCGGCCGAGCCGGTGAGCGCGACGACATCGGTGCCGAGGCGTTCGACCACGGTACGGGCGAGGGCGCCGAGCGCCGTCTGGACGTCGGCGACGACGATGGCGGGCACGCCGACGGGGCGGGTGGCGAGCACGGCGACCGCGCCGGCCTGGACGGCGCGCTCCGCGTAGTCGTGGCCGTCGACGTTCTCGCCGGCGAAGGCGGCGAAGAGACTGCCGGGCTCGACCGCACGGGAGTCGATGACGACGGAACCGGTGACCTGGAGGGTCGGATCCGGTATGTCGTGCTGCTGCCCGCCGACGATTTCGGCGATCTCGGCGAGGGAGAGGGCGATCACTGCTTCATCCCTGACTGTTCTGGTGACGGTGTGCGTCCTGCCGGCTCTGGCGGTTGAGAATCGCCTCGCGCAGGACCTGACGGTCGTCGAAGGGGCGCACCACGCCTGCGGTCTCCTGGCCCTGTTCGTGGCCCTTGCCGGCGACCAGGACGGTGTCGCCCGGCTCGGCGCGGGCCACGGCGGCGGCGATGGCGGCCGCGCGGTCGGCGTCGACCAGGACCTCGCCGCGCTGGTACGCCGGCACCTCGGCGGCGCCTTCGAGCATCGCGGTGAGGATCGCGAGCGGGTCCTCGGAGCGCGGGTTGTCCGAGGTGAGGACGGCGGTGTCGGCGAGCCGGGCCGCGGCGGCGCCCATCGGGCCGCGTTTGGTGGTGTCGCGGTCGCCGCCGCAGCCGATGACGACGTGCAGCTTGCCGCGGGTGACCTCGCGCAGCGAGCGGAGGACCGATTCGACGGCGTCCGTCTTGTGCGCGTAGTCCACGACGGCGAGGTACGGCTGGCCCGCGTCGACCTTCTCCAGGCGCCCGGGCACGCCGGGGACGGCGGCGACGCCGTCGGCGGCGGTCCGCGGGTCGATCCCGGCGGCGGCGAGGGTGACGATCGCGGCGAGGGTGTTGGCGACGTTGAACGGGCCGGGCAGCGGCGCGGTCGCGGGGAACCGCTCGCCGTCCGGGCCGACGACCGTGAAGGCGGAGTCGGCGGCGCCGGTGACGACGTCCTCGGCGCGCCAGTCGGCGTTCGGGTCCCCGGCGGCGGAGAAGGTGACGACCGGGACGGACGCCTCCTTGGCGAGCCGGCGGCCGTACTCGTCGTCGAGGTTCACCACGCCGCGCCTGCTGCGCTCGGGGGTGAACAGGCGGGCCTTGGCCTGGAAGTAGTCCTCCATGTCGGAGTGGAACTCCATGTGCTCCGGGCTCAGGTTGTTGAAGACGGCGACGTCGAAGACGCAGCCGTCGACCCGGCCGAGCACGAGCGCGTGGCTGGAGACCTCCATGGCGACGGCCTCGACGCCGCGTTCGCGCATGACGGCGAACAGGGCCTGGAGGTCGGTGGCTTCGGGGGTGGTGCGCTCGGACTTGATGCGCTCGTCGCCGATGCGCATCTCGACGGTGCCGACCAGGCCGGTGGCCTTGCCCGCGCCGCGCAGCCCGCCTTCGACGAGGTAGGCGGTGGTGGTCTTGCCCGAGGTGCCGGTGATGCCGATCTGCAGCAGGTCCGCGCCGGGGCGGCCGTAGATCTCGGCGGCCAGCTCGCCCATCCGGCCGCGCGGGTCCTCGACGACCAGGACCGGCAGGCCGGTCGCGGCGGCGCGTTCGGCCCCGGCCGGGTCGGTCAGGACGGCGGCGGCGCCGAGCCCCGCGGCCTGGGCGACGAAGTCGGCCCCGTGCGCGCGGGCGCCGGGCAGGGCCGCGTAGACGTCGCCGGGGCGGACCGCCCGCGAGTCGTGCGTGATGCCCGAGACCTCGACGTCGCTGTCGGAACGGCCGGAGCCGCCGGAGGTCTCGGTGCCGAGCCGCGCGGCGAGCTCGCCCAGGGGTGTGGGGCGGACCCGCTCCGGGCGGGGCGGGGTGGTTCGGTACTGATCAGCGTGTGGCACGGCGGTGAGCGTACCGGGCGCACCCTGCGCAGGGCTAAATCGAGCCGTTGCGTCGCCGGAGTTCGATTTCCGGTTCCCGGAATCTTGGGTGATCGTTCTCACTGGTGCTCCCGGAGTTTCACGCGGTGTTTCACGCGGTGTTACGGCTTTCACGGTCGGAACGTCATGGCTGGAACGTCACCGGGAGCCGGGCGGGCTGGCTGCCGGTCGGCGGGATGTGCAGGGTCTTGAGGGCGAACTCCATCACCTTCTTGTAGATGGGTCCGCAGATCTGGCCGCCGAAGTAGCTGCCCTTGGTGGGGTTCTGGATGGCGCAGTAGACGGCGACACGGGGCTGGTCGGCCGGCGCGAAGCCGGCGAAGGACGCGGTGTAGCCCTTGTAGCGGCCGAGTTCGGGGTCGACGCGGTTGGCGGTGCCGGTCTTGCCGGCCACCCGGTAGCCGGGGATGGCCGCCTTGGTGCCGGTGCCCTCCTCGTCGTCGACGACCGACTCCAGCATCTGCGCCAGGGTCTTGGCGGTCTTCTCGCTGACGACCCGGCTCTCCTTGGGCGCGGGCGCCGGGGTGAAGCGCCCGTCCGGGCCCCTGGTGCCGCGGACCAGAGTCGGCTCGATCCGTACGCCTCCGTTGGCGATGGTCGAGTAGACGGAGGCGGCCTGCATGGCGTTGATCGACAGGCCCTGGCCGAACGGGATCGTGTACTGCTGCGAGGTCGACCAGTCCTGCGGCTTGGCGAGGATGCCGGGGGTCTCGCCCGGGTAGTCGAGCCCGGTGGGGCTGCCGATGCCGAACTTGCGCAGGTAGTCGTAGAGCACCTGGTTCGACTCGGCCTGCGTCTTGCCGAGCTGGCCGGTGGCGAGGATGGTGCCGATGTTGCTGGACCTGGCCAGGACGCCGTTGAGGGTCAGGTACCAGGTGATGTGGTCGACGTCGTCGCTGAACAGGCGGTCGCCGCGGTGCAGCCGGTTGGGCACGGTGACGTGGGTGTCGGGGGCGGCGACGCCCTCCTCCAGGACGGCGGCCATGGACATGACCTTGCTGGTGGAGCCGGGCTCGTAGGCGTCCTGGAGGGCCGCGTTGCCCATGGCGGTGGCGTTGGCCTGGGAGAGGTCGTTGGGGTCGAAGCCGGGGGCGTTGGCCATGGCCAGGACCTCGCCGGTGCGGGTGTCCTGGACGATGACGTAGCCGCGGTCGGCCTTCGACTTGCGGACCTGGTCGGTGATGGCCTGCTGGGCGGCCCACTGGATGTCCCGGTCGATGGTCAGCTCGATGGTCGAGCCGGGGACGGCCGGGGTGCCCTGGGAGCCCACCGTGGGCACCCGGCGCCCGCCGGACTGGGCGAAGCGGATCTTGCCGTCCTGGCCGGCCAGCTCCTTGTCGAGCATGGACTCGAGGCCGCCGGCGCCGCGGCCCTCGGCGTTGACGTAGCCCAGTATCCCGGCGGCCAGCTCCCTGTTCGGGTACACCCGCTTGGTGACCGGCTCGCTGAGGATGCCGCCGAGGAGATTGACGCCGTTGCCGCCGTGGGCGGGCGCGGCCTTCTGCTCGTAGACCTTCTTCAGGTCCTTGATCTGGTTCCAGACCTGCGGGGTCTGCTTGCGGGCGAGCACCGTGTAGCGGGACTTGGGGGTGCGCAGCTTCTTCGCGAGCTCGGCCGGCTCCTTGCCGAGGATCGGCGCGAGCAGCGCCGCCGCCTGCTCCGGGGCGTCGGCGAGCCTGGACTCCTCGGGGGTGAAGAGCTTGGGGTCGGCGGTGATGTCGTACGCGTCGACGCTGGCGGCCAGCGCGATGCCGGCCCGGTCGGTGATCTCACCGCGGTCGGCGGTGAGGGTGTATTCGAGGTAGCGGTGCTTCTCCGCCTTGGCGGCGTAGGCGGCGGCGTCCACCGCCTGCACCTGGAGCAGCCGCACCACGAAGACCAGCATGACCAGGGTCAGGCCCAGGGAGATCAGCCGCAGCCGGGGCTTGGGGCTGCCGAGCCGGATCGTGCGCGCCTTCGCGGCGGGCCGGGCGGCGGGCCGGCGGGGCGGGGCGGACCGCTGGGCGGGGCGGCGGTCCGGACGGCGCGGCTGTGCGGGCCGGGCGGGGCCGGGGACACGGCGGCGCGGAGGCTCCTGGAAGGGCACGGGTCACCTGCCGGAGGTCGTCGGGGCGGTCGGGGTGCCGGCGGGGGTGGCCTGGGTCCCGGTCGGAGTGCCGGTCCGGGCGCCGGTCGCGGACGGCTTCGGCGTGCCGGTCGCCCCCGTGGCCGGGGCCTGCGTGGCGGGCGGGGCGGGCGGCGGGGTCGGCCGCGGCGAGGGCTTCGGGGAGACGGCCACCGTGGGCACGCCCCGTACCCGGCCGTCGGGGTCCAGGAAGACGGGGCTGCCGCCGGGCACCATGCCGAGCTCGCGGGCGCGCCGCTCCAGGGCGTCGGGGGCGGCGCTGTCGTCGACGTCCCGCTGCAGGGCCTGTTCCTCGTCGGTGAGCTCGGTGGTCTTCTTCTTCAGCTCGCTGAGCTTGAACGAGCCCTGGTTGAGGGCGGAGTTGAGCATCAGGAGCGTGATCAGACCGCCGCCGAGCAGCAGCACGACGAGCAGGACGAAGGGGGTGCGGGCCGCGGTGCTCGGCCCGGACGGCATGAGCCTGCCGAGCCTTGCGGCCCGCCCCTTCAAAGGCCCCTTCTGGCTCACTGCTCCACGTCCTCCCTGATCCGCTCCGCACCCCTGAGACGAGCGGGGGCCGCGCGGCGGTTCTCGGCGATCTCCTGCTCGGTGGGGAGCTCGGCGCCGCGGGTGAGGAGCTTCAGGCGGGGCTGGTACTGCTCGGGCACGACGGGGAGGCCGGGCGGCGCGGTGGTCGCGGCGCCCGCCGCGAAGACCTGCTTGACCAGCCGGTCCTCCAGGGAGTGGTACGAGAGGACCGCGATCCGCCCGCCCACGGCGAGCGCCTTCACGGCCGCCGGGATCGCCCGCTCCAGGACCGACAGCTCACCGTTGACCTCGATCCGCAGCGCCTGGAAGGTGCGCTTGGCCGGGTTGCCGCCGGTGCGCTTGGCGGCCTGCGGCAGCGCGTCGCGAATCAGTTCGACCAGTCGGGCGCTGTTGGTGAAGGGCTCCTTCTCGCGCTCGCGCACGATCGCCGAGACGATCCGCTTGGCCTGCTTCTCCTCGCCGTAGGCGCGCAGGATGCGGACCAGCTCGCCGGCCGGGT
The DNA here is from genome assembly GCF_044768205.1 of Streptomyces sp. NPDC101160. Lineage (NCBI taxonomy): Bacteria > Bacillati > Actinomycetota > Actinomycetes > Kitasatosporales > Streptomycetaceae > Streptomyces > Streptomyces sp. NPDC101160. The sequence goes on from NZ_JBIWPJ010000009.1 coordinate 337,173, forward strand.
AGGTGTTGAGGACCTCGGCCGCGCTCATGCCGGTCGTCTGGTCCATGCGCATGTCGAGCGGGGCGTCCTGCGCGTAGGCGAAGCCGCGGTCGGCCTCGTCCAGCTGCATGGAGGAGACGCCCAGGTCGAAGAGGACGCCGTCGACGCGCGGGATGCCGAGCCGGGCCAGGACCTCGGGCAGCTCGTCGTAGACGGCGTGCACGAGGGTGGCGCGCTCCCCGTACGGGGCGAGCCGCTCGCCGGAGAGGCGCAGCGCCTCCTTGTCGCGGTCGAGCGCGACGAGCCGCGCCTCCGGGAACCGCTGGAGCAGCGCCTCGCTGTGCCCGCCGAGGCCGAGGGTGCAGTCGACGACGACGGCGCCGGGGCGTTCCAGGGCGGGGGCCAACATGTCCAGGCACCGCTGGAGCATCACCGGGACATGTCGGTCGTTGCTCAAAGCGCCCTCTCAGATCCGGCGGAGACAGGTACCACCGGCGAGCGGAAGGGGGCCGAGCCGTAGGTACCGCCGCACTTACGGGGAGAAACGGCGGAAATCGCTCGATGTCTCCGTGAACTTCGCGCCACTTTAGTCCACCGGACCCCCCGGTCAACCAACCGGCTGGCGCGTCGCGCGCTCCGGCGCGCGGGGAGGTTCGTTTCGCGGGATTCACCCGGACGGCCCCGTTTCCCGCCTCCTGTGGGTTCGCTCACAACAAGGTTCTATGACTGTCTTTGTCCGACCTCACAGCAGGCCTGACCGCTCGATGACCATTACCTTCGGAGACATGTCGACCTCTGCGCACCCCTCTGCCGACGCGATACACACCGAGGACTCGGTCATCGACCGCTTCGTCCAGGCCAATGCGCGTTACGCCGCCGACTTCGCCGACCCCGGAATGGACGCCCGGCCCGTGCGCCGGGTGGCCGTGGTCGCCTGCATGGACGCCCGTCTCGACCTGCACGCCGCCCTCGGCCTCGAGCTCGGCGACTGTCACACCATCCGCAACGCGGGCGGTGTCGTCACCGACGACGTGATCCGCTCCCTCACCATCAGCCAGCGGGCGCTCGGCACCCGCAGCGTGATGCTGGTGCACCACACCAACTGCGGCCTCGAATCGCTCACCGAGGACTTCCGGCACGAGCTGGAGGACGAGGTCGGTCAGCGCCCGGCCTGGGCCGTGGAGGCGTTCCGGGACGTCGACCAGGACGTCCGCCAGTCCATGCAGCGGGTGCGCACCTCCCCGTTCCTGCCGCACACCTCCGACGTCCGCGGTTTCGTCTTCGACGTGACGTCGGGTCTGCTGCGCGAGATCGACCCGGTCGAGCAGGCGTAGCGCAAGGGCTGCAACTGACGGAGCCGAGCAGACGATTCACTCCGCCACAAGCCCTCAAACCCCGGCAATTCGCCCGCAGTTATCCACAGGTGGGCCGGGGGCGAGTGACACGACCCGCTCGCGGCAACAAGAATGCACGCGTGACACCCCCCGGCCGACGCGCCGGGGGCAGGTGTCTGTGCTGCGAAAGGGCCGAGGAGGGCCGGGTGACGACCTATGACGATCGAGCGAGCCTCGCTGATCTGACCACCACAGCGGAGCGGATCCGCCGGTCGGTGGAGGGTGTGATCGAGGGCAAGCCCGAGGTCGTACGTCTTGCGCTGACCGTACTGCTCGCCGAGGGACACCTCCTGATCGAGGACGTCCCCGGCGTGGGCAAGACCATGCTGGCCAAGACGCTGGCCCGGTCCATCGACTGCTCGGTCCGCCGCATCCAGTTCACGCCCGACCTGCTGCCGTCGGACGTCACCGGTGTGTCGATCTTCGACCAGCAGCGGCACGAGTTCGAGTTCAAGCCGGGCGCGATCTTCGCCCAGATCGTCATCGGCGACGAGATCAACCGGGCCTCCCCCAAGACCCAGTCCGCGCTCCTGGAGTCCATGGAGGAGCGCCAGGTCACGGTCGACGGCCAGACCTACGAGCTGCCCAGCCCCTTCATGGTGGTCGCCACCCAGAACCCGGTGGAGATGGAGGGCACCTACCCGCTGCCCGAGGCCCAGCGCGACCGATTCATGGCCAAGGTCTCCATGGGCTACCCGAGCCCCGAGGCCGAGCTGAAGATGCTCGACGTGCACGGCGCCGTCTCCCCGCTCGACGACCTCCAGCCGGTCGCGCACGCCCATGACGTGCTCAAGCTGGTCGAGGCCGTGCGCGCGGTGCACGTCGCCGACGCCGTCCGGCGGTACGCGGTGGACCTGGTCGCCGCCACCCGCACCCACCCCGAGCTGCGGCTCGGCGCCTCCCCGCGCGCCACGCTGCACCTGCTGCGGGCCGCGAAGGCGTCCGCCGCGCTCAGCGGCCGGGAGTACGTGCTGCCCGACGACCTCCAGGCGCTCGCCGCCCCGGTGCTCGCCCACCGCCTGCTGCCCACCGCGCAGGCGCAGCTCAGCCGCCGCACCGCCGAGCAGGTCGTGCTCGACATCCTCCAGCGCACCCCCGTCCCGGCCGCCGCGCCGCCCGCGCCGCACGCCGCACCGCTCTACGGCCAGCACCAGCCCGGCGCCCGGCGGCTGTGATGGACACCGCCGCTCCGCAGGCCCCGCAGGGGTATCCGCCCCAGGGCGGCGAGGGGCAGCGGGAGGACGGCGACCGGGGCGGCCTGCGGGCCGCCCTGGCCGGGCTCACCACCCGCGGCCGGTCCTTCCTGGCCGCCGGGATCGCCGCCGCCGCCTGCGCCTACGTACTCGGCCAGTCCGACCTGCTGCGCGTCGGACTGCTGCTCGCCGTGCTCCCGCTGCTCTGCGTCCTCGTGCTGCACCGCACCCGCTACCGGGTGGCGGGCAGCCGCCGGCTCGCCCCGCAGCGGGTCGAGACCGGCACCGAGGCCCGCGTGCACCTGCGCGTCGACAACGTGTCCCGGGTGCCCACCGGCCTGCTCATGCTCCAGGACCACGTGCCCTACATGCTGGGCCCGCGGCCCCGCTTCGTGCTCGACCGGGTCGAGGCGGGCGGCCGCCGCGAGGTGTCCTACCGGGTCCGCTCCGACCTGCGCGGCCGCTTCCCGCTCGGCCCGCTCCAGCTGCGGCTCAGCGACCCCTTCGGGATGTGCGAGCTGACCCGCTCCTTCAGTACCCACGACAACCTCACGGTCATCCCCCGCACCGAACCGCTGCCGCCGGTCAAGCTCGGCGGCGAGTCCTCCGGATACGGCGACGGACAGCACCGGGCCCTCGCGCTCGCCGGGGACGACGACATCATTCCGCGCGCCTACCGGCACGGCGACGACCTGCGCCGGGTCCACTGGCGCTCCACCGCCCGCTACGGCGAGCTGATGGTGCGCCGCGAGGAGCAGCCGCAGCGCGCCCGCTGCACGGTGCTGCTCGACACCCGGGACGTGGCCTACGAGGGCGGCGGACCCGACTCGGCCTTCGAATGGGCCGTCTCCGGCGCCGCCTCCGTGCTCACGCACATGCTGGAGCGCGGCTTCTCGGTGCGGCTGCTCACCGACACCGGCAGCACGGTGCCCGGCGAGGGGGCCGAGGGCTTCGCCGGCGGCGGGCGCTCCGTCGAAGGCGGCGCCGAGGCCGGCGGGCTGCTCCTGGACACCCTCGCGGTCGTCGACCACTCCGACGGCGCCGGCCTCTCCCGGGCGTACGACGTGCTGCGCGGCGGCCACGAGGGACTGCTCGTGGCCTTCCTCGGCGACCTCGACGAGGAGCAGGCCGCGCTCACCGCCCGGATGCGGCAGCGGCACGGCACCGCCGTGGCGTTCGTGCTCGACTCCGGGACCTGGCTGACCGGCGGCGCCGTCGCCGGCGCGGTCGAGGACCGGGTGCGCCGGCTGCGGGAGGCCGGCTGGCAGGCGTTCGCCGTGGCGCCCGGCGCCCGGCTCGCCGAACTGTGGCAGCTCGCCGGCGGGGCCTCGGCCCAGACGCCCGCGGGCGAGACGTACGGAGGCTGGTCATGAGCGGGCGCGGGCGGCTGACGCTTGCGGCCTTCGGCGCGACGCTGGCCGCGTCCGCCGCGCTGCTGCCGCTGGTGAAGCCGGCGGACTGGATCCTCACGGCGGTCGTCGTGGTCGGCCTGCAGAGCGCCGTCGGCCTGCTGACCCGGCGGGTGCCGCTGGCGCGACCGCTGACGATCGCCGCCCAGGCGCTCGTCACCCTGCTCGCGCTCACCGTGGCCTTCGCCCACGAGCAGGCGATCCTCGGCATCGTGCCGGGCCCGGACGTCCTCGCCTCCTTCGGGAGCCTCTTCCAGGCCGGCGTGAACGACGTCGGCACGTACGCGATCCCGGCGCCGAACACGGCCGGCATCCGGCTGCTCCTGGTCACCGGCGTCGCGGTGATCGGCCTGCTCGTGGACACGCTCGCGGTGACCTTCCGCAGCGCGGCCCCGGCGGGACTGCCGCTGCTCGCCCTGTACTCGGTGGCGGCGGGACTCTCCGGCGGCGGCGCGGGCGGACTGCTCTTCCTGCTCGCCGCGGCCGGTTATCTGCTGCTGCTCCTGGCCGAGGGCCGGGACCGGCTCTCCCAGTGGGGCCGGGTCTTCGGCGGCGGCCGGGGCGAGGGCTCCGGCAAGGGCGGGCCGGCGTTCGCGCCGGTCCGCACCGGGCGGCGGATCGGCGCGGTCGCCCTGGGCGTCGCGCTCGTGGTGCCGTTCGCGCTGCCCGGACTCAGCGGCGGCTTCCTCGGCGGCGGCGAGGGCGAGGGCTCCGGCAAGGGCAAGGGGGGCACGATCTCGGCGGTGAACCCGCTGGTCTCGCTCCAGAACAACCTGCGCCAGCCCGAGAACCGCGAGGTCCTGCGCTACCGCACCAACGCTCTCGACACCAGCGGCCTCTATCTGCGACTCGTCGCCCTCGACCAGTTCGACGGCACCGCCTGGAAGTCCTCGGTCCGCCCGATCCAGGACGTGCCGGAGAACCTGCCCTGGCCCGACGGCCTCTCCCAGCAGGTCCCCGTCTCGGAGGTCACCACCAACCTGGTCGCCTCCACGGCGTACGAGCAGAAGTGGCTGCCGATGCCGTATCCGGCGGCGCGGGTCTCCATCAGCGGCGGCTGGCGGTACGAGCCGGCCGGCCGGATGCTCGTCGGCGACAACGGGCAGAACACCAAGGGCGCCCGGTACACCGTGACCAGCCTGGACGTGCGGCCCTCGGCCGAGCAGCTGGCGACGGCCCCGGCCGCGCCGGACGCGCTGCGCCGTGAGTACACCCGGGTCCCGGCCTCGCTGCCGGCGGACGTCCGCGCCACGGCCGAGAAGGTCACCCGCGGGGCGCGCAACGACTACGAGCGGGCGGTGCGGCTGCAGGACTGGTTCGCCCGGGACGGCGGCTTCCGCTACGACGTGGACGTCAAGTCCGGCACCGGTGTCGAGGCGATCTCCCGCTTCCTGAAGGACAAGGAGGGATTCTGCGTCCACTTCTCCTTCTCGATGGCGGCGATGGCCCGCTCCCTGGGCATCCCGGCCCGGGTCGCCGTCGGCTTCATGCCGGGCACCCCGCAGAGCGACGGCTCGGTCTCGGTCGGCATCCGGGACGCGCACGCGTGGCCCGAGCTGTACTTCGAGGGGGCCGGCTGGACGCGCTTCGAGCCGACGCCGTCGCGCGGTTCGATCCCCGAGTACACCCGTGAGCAGTCCTCCGGCGGCGCGGCCACCCCGTCCGCCCAGCCCTCGGCCGGACAGACCGCCCAGCCCTCCGCGGCGCCCAGCGCCCAGGAGAGCTGCCCGCCGCAGTCCAGGCGGCTCGGCGAGTGCGGCCCGGACAAGGCGGCGGGCGCGGCGCTCCCGGCCGACGACGGCTTCCCCTGGGCGCGGCTGCTCCTGGTGACCCTGGGCGTGCTCCTGGTCCTCGGCCTCCTGCTGCTGCCGCTCCTGTGGCGCACCCGCGTCCGGGCCCGCCGGCTCGGCCCCCCGGGCGACGTCCTCGCCGTCTGGCGCGAGATCAACGACACCGCCTGGGACTACGGGATCGCCCCGGACGACTCCCGCACCCCGCGCAGGACCGCGGCGCGCATCGTCACCCTGGGCGAACTCCCCGCCGACGCGGCCGACGCCCTCCACCGCGCGGCCCGCGCGGTGGAGGAAACCCTCTACGCCCCCCGCCCCCGGACCGGTCCCGCCCTCTCCCCCGAGGCGGTCACCGTACGCCGCGCCCTCCACACCGCGGCCTCCCGCCGCACCCGCCTCCGAGCGGTCCTGCTGCCGAGGTCGGGCTCGCGGGTGGTCTGGGCGACACGGGAATGGTGGACGCGGGTCGCAGGAGCGTGGTCGCTGCGCGTGAGAACGCTGGTGCGGAGGCCGTCGTAGAGGGCGTCACCGGGCGACGCCCAAGAGCCCGGCCTGTGTGAGCCGCCGCCCCCGCCCACCGGGGGCGGGGCTGGGCCCGGCCCCGGAAACACGAGTGGGCCCGCACCGGTTGGTGCGGGCCCACTCGTGTCGACGTCTCAGCGAGGCTCGGACCGCCTCAGTGATGGCCGCCCTGCTGCTCGTCGCGCCGGCGCTGCCAGCGTTCTTCGATACGGGTCATCATCGAGCGGCGCTGCCGGGCGCGAGGGCCGCCCGCGGCGGCTCCGCGCAGGTGTTCGCCCGGCTTGGGGGCCTTGCGCCAGCCGGTGACCGCCAGGACCGCACAGCCCAGCATGACGAGGAAACCCACCACGCTGATCCAGATCTGCTGGGCGACCATTCCGGCCATGAGGAGCGCGATACCCACCAGGAAGCCGACGACTGCCTGGTAGACCCGTCGCCGGGTGTACGTACGCAGTCCGCTTCCCTCGAGCGCTGTCGCGAACTTGGGATCTTCGGCGTACAGCGCTCGCTCCATCTGCTCGAGCATTCGCTGCTCGTGCTCCGAGAGCGGCACGGAGTCCTCCTAGTCGTCGGTCGCGGGGGCGACCGGTTTGCGGCCCTTTCAGGATAGGCAGGGAATCGCCCCCGTGAAACCCGCCCTCAATGCCAAATCGCCAATCCGGGCCGCCATGCGGATCGGATGCTGAGGCGTTGATTCCCCGGCCCCCAGTCCGTCATGCCGGATGGTGTCTTCCGATCATACGGGGACAAGTCCCCGTTCGGCGGGGCTGTGGCGTACTCCATCCGCCGCTGCGCCGCTGATCAGCGGGTACTCCGGTGCACCGGGGCCGGGGCCCCGGTGCACGGCCGTGCGAGTGGCGCTCGTCGCGCGCGTGACCGGTGGGGTCAGGCGTGCTTCGTGCCCAGGACGTGGAGCTGGGTGGCGATCGCCTGGAAGGACGGCAGCTCGGCGGCCGCGGCCTCCAGGCGGAGCAGGGCCTCGGCGGCGCCGGGCTCGGTGTCGACGAGGACGCCGGGCACGAGGTCGGCGAAGACCCGTACGCCGTGCACGGCGCCGACGTCGAGGCCGGCGTCGGCGGCGAGGCCGGTGAGCTGGTCGGCGGTGAAGCGCCGCGGCACCGGGTCGCCGGCGCCCCAGCGCCCGTCCGGGTCGCTCAGCGCGTTCCGCGCCTCGGTGAAGTGGCCGGCGAGCGCGCGGGCCAGGACGGCGCCGCCGAGGCCGGCGGCGAGCAGGCTGAGGCTGCCGCCGGGCCGCAGCGCGGCGGCCGCGTTGCGCACGCCCTCGGCCGGGTCGTCCACGTACTCCAGGACGCCGTGGCACAGGACGGTGTCGAAGCCCTCGCGGTCGACGACGTCGAAGAGCCCGCGGATGTCGCCCTGGACGCCGGTGACCCGGTCGGCGACCCCGGCCTCGGCGGCGCGCCGCTCCAGGGCGAAGAGCGCGTTGGGGCTGGGGTCGACGACGGTGACCCGGTGGCCGAGGCGGGCCACCGGGACCGCGAAGTTGCCGGAGCCGCCGCCCGTGTCGAGGACATCGAGGCCGTCCTGCCCGGTGGCCTTGACCCGGCGGTCGAGGGCGTCTTTGAGGACGTCCCAGACGACGGCGGTGCGCAGGGAGGCACGCGACGGGCGCGAGGTCGCCTCTCGACCGGAGACAGCGGAAGGGTCCGACACGGCTGTTGACTCCTCGGTGACGGTGGCTTACTCCCCCACCCTATGGCCTGAGGCGTGCTGCGCCGATCATCCCGTGGCCTCCTCGGCGCCGGGCTGCCTCGGCAGCACCGGCTGGAGCGCGAGCAGTCGCTCCACCAGGCGGAGGAAGAGGGCGGCGTCGCGGAGCAGGTCGTCGGCGTCGCGGCGGCTGGCGGCGCCGGTGATGCCCGCCTCGGCGCGGGCCCGGCGCTCGGCGCCGGAGGCGAAGAGGGCGCTCCATTCGGTGAGCTCGGGCGCTATCTCCGGGAGCACCTCCCAGGCGCTGCGGATACGGGCCCGCCTGCGCGGGTCCCGCTCGGGCCGGCCACGGGCGGCGAGCACGGCGGCGGCGGTGCGCAGGGCGGCGAGGTGCGCGGTGGCGTACCGCTCGTTGGGCACGTCGAGCGCGGCGGCCTCGTCGAGTCCGGCCCTGGCCTTGGCGAGCAGGTCGAGGGCGGCGGGCGGGGCCGAGGCGCGGCGCGGGACGGGGTGGATGTCGGACGCGGGTCCGAGCTGGGCGGGGGCAGGGCGACTTCCGGTGTGGCGCCGGGGCGTGGCTGCGGCGGGGTTGCCGGCCATGACGAGCCTCCTGTCGTCGGGTGACGGCGCTGTGGCCGTATGTGCTCATCGTGCACGGCACCACTGACAATCGCGCTGACCTGGGGTTTTGCCAGGAGGCCAACTCGGCGGTAACTTTTGAACTGACTGGTCAGTTCAAAAGAGGGGGGATGGTGGAAGCGAACCACGGCGCCGCCGTCGTCGCGGACGGATTCGGACTGAAGGGCCCGCGCGGCTGGGCGTTCCAGGGGATCGGCTTCGAGGCCGCCCCCGGCAGCCTCGTCGCCATCGAGGGCCCCTCCGGCTCGGGCCGCACCTGCCTGTTGCTCGCGCTCACCGGCCGGATGAAGGCCCAGGAGGGCCGTGCCGAGGTGGCCGGGCTGCCGCTGCCCCGCAAGATGGCGGCCGTGCGCCGGATCAGCGCGCTCGGCCCCGTCCCCGGAGTCAGCGACCTGGACCCGGCCCTGACCGTCGCCGAGCACCTGCGCGAGCGGGCCCTGCTCCAGCGCCGCTTCGACGGTTCCCTCAAGGCCCTGCTGCGCCCGCCGGCCGAGCGCCGCGCCGCCGCGAAGGCCCGGATCGACGGGGCCCTGGCCGCCGCCGGACTCGATCTCGCGACCCTGCCGAAGGGCGACCGCACCTCCGTACGCGATCTGGAACGCCTGGAGGCGCTGCGTCTGTCGATCGCGCTCGCCCTCATCGGCGAGCCCCGGCTGCTCGCCCTGGACGACGCCGACCTCAAGCTCTCGGACGCCGACCGCGCCGAGGCCTGGGACCTGCTGCGGTCCCTCGCCGCGGCCGGCACCACCGTCCTCGCCGTCTGCAGCGAGGCCCCCGAGGACGCCCTGAAGGTCTCCACGGCCCCCGCCCCGAGGCGCACCAAGCCGGCGGAGCCGGCCGGGCCCGCGAAGACCGAGCCCACGACGGCCGAGCCCACGAAGACCGAGCCCGCGACGGCCGAGGCCACGAAGACCGAACCGGCCGACGCCGCCACCGAAAACGACACGAAGTCCGAGAAGGGGGAGTCCGGTGCGCTCGCACAAGCTCGCCGCGCTTGAGCTGAAGCGGTTCGGCAGGGGGAAGCTGCCGCGGGCCGCGCTCGTCGCCATCCTGCTGCTGCCGCTGCTGTACGGCGCGCTGTACCTGTGGTCGTTCTGGGACCCGTACAGCAGGCTCGACAAGATCCCCGTGGCCCTCGTCAACGAGGACAGGGGCGCCACCGCCGGCGGCCAGAAGATCACCGCGGGCGCCGACATCACCAAGAAGCTGCGCGACAGCGCCGTCTTCGAGTGGCACGAGGTGAGCGACGCCGAGGCCCGCGCGGGCGTCGAGGACGGCACGTACTACCTGTCCCTGACGATGCCCGCCGACTTCAGCGAGCGGATCGCCTCCAGCTCCGGCGACTCCCCCGAGACCGGCGCCCTGAAGGTCCGTACGAACGACGCCAACAACTACATCGTCGGCTCGATCTCCCGCACGGTCTTCTCCGAGGTGCGCGCCGCCGCCTCCACCAACTCCTCGCGCAAGTTCCTCGACAAGATCTTCATCTCCTTCTCCGACCTGCACGACGCCACCGCCGACGCGGCCAAGGGCGCCGGTGACCTCAAGGAGGGCGTCGACAAGGCGAAGGCCGGCTCCAAGAGCCTGGCCGACGGCCTGAAGGACGCCAAGAAGGGCAGCGGCCAGCTGGCCGGCGGCATCCGGAAGCTCGACAAGGGCGCCAAGGACCTGGAGAGCGGTTCCCGCCAGGTCGCCAACGGCACCCAGCAGCTCGCCGACAAGGTGAACGGCACCGCCGACAAGGTCCGCCCCTACCTCGCGAACAACGGCAAGTCGATCCGCGACACCGCCCGCCTCGTGTCCGACTCGGCGACCGCCGTCCGGCACAACCTGGACGACCTGGTCCGTCGGGCCCCGATCGCCCGCAGCGCCGCCCACAAGGCCGACGCGGACCTGTCCGCGTACTACCGGAAGCAGTGCGTGGGCAACCTGCTCGCCGACGCCAAGGGCTGCGAGCTGCTCAAGAAGGCGTCGGTCACCGCCGGCGACGTCTCGAAGATCGCCGACGACCTGAACGAGCTGACCAAGGACAGCAACGGCGACCTGAAGACCCTCGACGCCCGGCTCGCCAAGCTGAAGAAGGACGCCGACGAGCTGGCCCGGCGCGCCCCGCACCTGGACCAGGACGTCGAGGGCGCCATCAAGAAGATCAACGAGCTGAACGCGGGCGCCCACAAGGTCGCCGACGGCGCCGACCGGCTGCACACCGGCCTCACCAGCGCCCGTTCCGGCTCGGCCGGCCTCGACACCGGCGTCGGCAAGCTGAAGAAGGGCGCCGGTCAGCTCGACGGCGGTCTGTTCAAGCTGGCGGACGGCTCGGGCCAGCTGGCCACCGGCCTCAAGGACGGCGTCGACAAGATCCCCGACTACGACAAGCAGGACCGCGACCGCCGCACCGAGGTGATGGCCGACCCGGTCAAGCTGGCCGCCCAGTCGATGCACAAGGCGCCGAACTACGGCACCGGCTTCGCGCCGTACTTCATCCCGCTCTCCCTCTGGGTCGGCGCGATGGTCGCGTACATGCTGATCCAGCCGCTCAACAGGCGCGCTCTGGCCGCCGGCGCCTCCGCCTGGCGGATCGCGCTCGCGGGCTGGCTGCCGGTCGCCGCGATCGGCGTGCTCCAGGTGGCCGCCCTGATGTCCGTGCTGCACTGGGGCCTCGGCCTGCAGATGGCCAGGGCCGCCGGCACCGTCGGCTTCCTCGCCCTGGTGACCTGCTGCTTCGCCGCCATCATCCAGTGGCTCAACGCCCGCTTCGGCGCGGCCGGCCGCATCCTGGTGCTCGCGGTCCTGATGCTCCAGCTCACCTCGGCGGGCGGCACCTACCCCGTCCAGACCAGCCCGGGCTTCTTCAACGCCATCCACCCCTACCTGCCGATGACGTACGTGATCGAGGCGCTGCGCCGGCTCATCACCGGCGGCCCCCTCGGCCCGGTCTGGCAGGCGGTCGCCGTGCTCACCGCCTTCACGCTCGGCGCGCTCGCGCTGACCGCGGTCTCCGCCCGGCGCAAGCAGGTATGGACCTTCGACCGGCTCCACCCCGAACTGTCCCTGTAAGAGGACAGTCTCTGTGAGAAGACCGGTCTCTGTGAGAATCGAGCCCATGGACAGCAGCAGCACCAGACGGCAGGCCACCCGCGCCAAGCTCTACGAAGCGGCCGTCACCCTCATCGCGGAGCAGGGCTTCTCGGCGACCACGGTCGACGAGATCGCCGAGCGGGCCGGGGTGGCCAAGGGCACCGTCTACTACAACTTCAAGAGCAAGACGGAGCTCTTCGAGGAGCTGCTGCGGCACGGCGTGTCCCTCCTCGCCGCCTCCCTGCGGACGGCGGCCGAGGAGACCGCCGCGCGGGGCGGCACCCGGATCGAGGCGCTGGACGCGATGATCCGGGCCGGCCTGGTCTTCATCCAGCGCTACCCGGCCTTCACCCAGCTGTACGTGGCGGAGCTGTGGCGCACCGGACGGGCCTGGAACTCGACCCTCCTGGTGGTCCGTCAGGAGGCCGTCGCCGTCGTCGAGAACGTGCTGCGCGAGGGCGTGGCGGCGGGTGAGTTCAGCGACGAGATCGACGTGCAGCTGACGGCGTCCGCGCTGGTCGGCATGGTCCTGGTGGCCGCACTCGACTGGCAGGCCTTCCAGAGCGAACGCTCTCTGGACGACGTGCACTCCGCGCTCTCGCGGCTGCTGCACGGGCGCGTGCACGGCTGCTGAGCCCGGCGGCCCGCCGAGCCGGGCGGCCCGCGAACGCAGGAGACGCCGGTCCGGCGAGGCTCGATCCCCCCGAGCCTCGCCGGACCGGCGTCGTTTCACAGCGGCAGGCGCGCGGCGCCGTTCCGCCGCCCCGTGTCGGCGGTGCCGGAGCCGCGCCCCTTCCGTGCGGTCCACTCTCCCTTCCGCGCAGGTCACAGCCCATCCGCGCACCTACTCATCTCGGCCTCTAGGTACGCGTACTCAGGGCTGGCTACGATCGCGGACGTGTCCGTACTTCCCCTGGTCTTCACCAGCGGCTGGGCGAGCGGGATCAACGCCTACGCCGTGGTCCTGCTGCTCGGCGTGCTCGGCGCGACCGGGCTCACCGACGAGGTGCCCGAGGCGCTGCAGCGGCCCGACGTGCTGATCGCCGCCGGGCTGCTGTTCCTGTGCGAGGCGGTCGCGGACAAGATCCCGTACGTCGACTCCGTCTGGGACTCCGTCCACACGGTGATCCGGCCGGTCGGCGGGGCGGTGGTGGCCGCGCTGCTCGCCGGGCAGTCGGGTTCGCTGCCCGAGCTGGCGGCGGGCGCGGTCGGCGGCTCGACGGCGCTGCTGAGCCACGCCGTGAAGGCGGGGACGCGGATGGCGGTCAACACCTCGCCGGAGCCGTTCTCCAACATCGTCCTGTCCACGGCGGAGGACCTCGGCGTGGCCGGTCTGGTCGCGCTGGCGCTCTTCCATCCGGTCGCGGCGGCGAGCGTCGCCGCCGCCCTGCTCGTCCTCGGCCTGGCGACGGTGGGCTTCCTCGTCCACCGGATCCGCCGCTTCCGGCGCCGCCGGGCCCAGCGCCGGGCGGAGAAGCGGCTCGGGGCACAGGCGGTCCGGCCACCTTCCGGGTGAGGTGTCAGTGGCGGCCGATAAGGTCCCTTGCATGGCACGGATTGTGGTGATCGGCGCGGGACTCGGCGCCATGGCGGCCGCCGCCCGGCTCGCGGTGGCGGGCCATCGGGTGACGGTGTACGAGATCAACTCGACGTACGGCGGCGGGGTGCGCCGGCTGGAGCGCGACGGCTTCGGCTTCGACACCGGCCCGGGGCTGCTCCATCTGCCGGCCGTGTACCGCGATCTGTTCGTGAAGACCGGCAAGCGGCCGCTCGAGGAGTGCGTGACGCTCACCCAGGTCGATCCGGCGAGCCGTCATGTCTTCGCCGACGGCACGACGGTCGATCTGCCGAACGCCTCGCGGGCGGGCACCGTCGCCGCCCTGGACGCGGCGCTCGGCGCGGGCGCGGGCGAGCGCTGGGGCGAGTTCCTGGTGCGGGCCCGCGAGGCGTGGGACCGCACCCGGCGCCCGCTCCTGGAGGAGCCGCAGGCCGCGGACACCTCGGCGCTCGGCCGGGAGCCGTATCCGGCGGTCAAGGCGGGCCTGCTGCGCCGCCCGACGACCACGCTCGCCCAGATCGGCGCCCGCGAGCTGCGCGACCCGCGGCTCGCCGCGCTCCTCGACTCGTACGCGTGGGGGTACGGCTTCGACCCGGCCACCGCCCCCGCCTCGGCGGCCGTGCTGCCGTACATGGAGCAGACCTTCGGCAGCTGGTACGTGGCCGGTGGCATCCGGGCGCTCGCGGACGCGGTGTACGAGCGGTGCCTGGAGCGGCGGGTGGAGTTCGTCTTCGACACCGAGGTCACCGACGTGCTGCGGGAGCACGGCCGGGCGGTCGGGCTGAAGCTGGCGGGCGGCGAGACCGTGCTCGCGGATCACGTCGTCGCGGGCGCGCCCGTGCCGATGCTCTATCAGGAGCAGCTGGTCGGCTGGGAGCGGCAGGACGAGTGGCCGCACTTCCAGCCGGTGCGGACGGGCCGGGTGACGGTCTGTCTGGCGCTGCGCGGCGCCCGGGAGTCCGGCGCCGTCCACCGCACGGTGGTGCACGCGACCGGCGCCCTGCCGACCGTGACGGTGCTGCGGCCCGACGACCCGGCGCTGCGGCCGGACGACGCGCACGAGTCGGTGACGGTCACGGCGACGGAGGGCGTCCTGTCGTCCTGGGACGAGTTCGCGGAGCACATGCTGGTGCAGGCCGAGATGGTGGTGCCCGACCTGCGCGAGCGGCTGCTGTGGCGGGAGGTCCGCACCCCGGACGACACGCTCCTGGAGACGGGCGCGGCCGAGGTGCCGGGGCCGGCCCTGGCCGGGGACCGCGGCCGCTGGCTGCCGGCGGCGAACGTGTCGCCGGTCCCCGGGCTCTATTTCGTCGGCGGCTGGTCGCACCCGGGAGGCGGGCTGGCGCACGCCGGCATGTCGGGCGCGCTGGTGGCCGGTCTGATCGTGGAGGGCGCGGACTTCCGCGGCTCGCAGTGACCGCCCGGCCCGTCGCGGCCGGGGGTCAGTAGCGGTACTGCTGGTCCTCGCCGTATCCGTACGGCTGCTGGTGCTGGTGCTGGTGCGGGTCCGGGTGCTGCTGGTCGGTGTCGCGCTGCTGCGGCACCCAGATGCCGCCGGGCGGGGTGTCGTAGGTGTACGAGGGGGCGTACGGGTCGGCGTACGGCTGCTGGTAGACGCCGTACTGCTGGCCGGGGTCCGCGTACTGCTGCCCGGCGTCCGCGTACTGCTGGCCGATGTACGGGTCCGAGTAGGCCGCGTACTGCTGCTGGGCCTCGGCGCCGTAGTCGTACGCGGGCTGCTGCTCGTACCCGGTGGCGTAGGGGTCGGCGTACTGCGGCTGCTGCTCGTACGAGGTGCCGTAGACGGCGTACTGGCCGGTGTCCTCGGGGATCGGCTGCGGCTCGTACACGGCCGTGGTCTCGGCGGCGGCCAGGCCTTCCTCAGCGGCGGCGGAGTCGGCCGGGTCGGCGGAGTCCGCCGGCTCGTACGAGAGGTCGGTGACCTCCAGCGTCGGACCGGTCCGGTCCGCGGACGGCCTGGAGCGGCGGCGCCGGCTGGCGCCCGGGCGGCCGCCGAGGGCCCAGCCGGTGGAGAAGCCGCGCCGGAAGGAGAGGGTCACATAGGTCTGGCCGACGGCGAAGGCGACGGCGCCGAGGACGATGACGACCACGGACGGCAGCAGCACGCCGAGCACCACGCCGAGGAAGCCGCCGAAGGCGAGCAGCCGCCAGCGCAGCCGCGCCTTGTACTGCAGCAGCACCTCACCGAGAAGCCACAGCGCCACGACACCGAACGCGATGTAGAGGACCGTCCACCCCATGCCCGCCCCTCTCCTACGGCCTCCGCCGCGGGTAGGGGCGGGTACGGCCGGTCAGGACTGCACGTGCAGTCCGAGATTCTCGTAGATCTCGAGCGTCGCCCTGGAGTTGTTGAGCGTGATGAAGTGCAGTCCGGGGACACCCTCGGAGAGCAGCCGCGCACAGAACTCCGTCGCGAACTCGATGCCCATGGAGCGTACAGCGGCCGGATCGTCCTTGACGGCGAGGATGCGCTCTTTCACGTGCGCGGGGAAGGCGGCGTTGCTCAGGGTGGGCAGCCGTTCCAGTGTCTTGAGGCTGACGACGGGCATGACCTCGGGGATGATCGGGGTCTCGCAGCCGGCCTTCTCGACGCTGTCGCGCAGTCGCAGATACGCCTCCGGGTCGAAGAACATCTGGGTGATCGCGTAGTCGGCGCCGGCCCGGCACTTGTCCACGAAGTGGCGGACGTCGGTGTCCCAGTCCAGCGACCGCGGGTGCATCTCGGGGAAGGCGGCGACGCCCACGCAGAAGTCGCCGGACTCCTTGATCAGCCGGACCAGGTCGGCCGCGTAGTGGACGCCCTCGGGGTGGGCGACCCACTCGCCGAGCGGGTCGCCCGGCGGGTCGCCGCGGACGGCGAGCATGTTCCGGATGCCGGCGTCGGCGTACTGGCCGAGGATGTTGCGCAGCTCGGCGACGGAGTGGTCGACGGCGGTGAGGTGCGCGACCGGGGTGAGGGTGGTGTCGGAGGCGATCTTCTGGGTGGCCTTGACCGTGCCGCCGCGCGTGGAGCCGCCGGCGCCGTAGGTCACGGAGACGAAGCTCGGCGCGACCGCCTCGATGCGGCGCATGGCGTTCCAGAGGCTCTGCTCGCTCTTCTCGGTCCGGGGGGCGAAGAACTCGAAGGAGTACGTGGTGTCGCCGGACGCGAGGATCTCGCGGACCGTGCGTGCACGGTCCGAGCGGACGGAAGCGGTACCAAGGGCCATACGGGCAGGTTAGACGCGGTCCAAGGTCGGGGTGAAGCCGAGTCCGCGTGTTGGACACCTTTCCGGTCATCCCGGCCACCCGTCCCAGCATCCGGACGCCCGGATTCCGCGCGCCGGACCGCGCGCCGGACGAGGCGCCGGACCTGGGGGCGTGCCGCGCGCCGGACGGGGCGCCGGACCGGGGGCGTACCGGGCGCCGTGCCGGGGCGCCGTGCCGGGCTCCGGGCGCCGCCGGCGGCGCTGTCAGGCGAGGCGCTCGCGGACCCGCTTGGCGAGGGAGGCCGCGGCGGAGGCCGGGTCGTCGGCCTCGGTGAGGGCGCGGACGACCACGATCCGGCGGGCGCCGGCGTCGAGGACCTCGTCCAGGTTGGTCTCGTCGATGCCGCCGATGGCGAACCAGGGGCGGTCCTGGGCGAGCCCGGCCGCGTACCGCACGAGGTCGAGGCCCGGGGCGTACCGTCCCGGCTTGGTGGGGGTGGGCCAGCAGGGCCCGGTGCAGAAGTAGTCCACGCCCGGCTCGGCGGCGGCCGCGGCCACCTCCGTCTCGGCGTGGCAGGAACGGCCGATCAGCACCTCGTCGCCGAGGATGACGCGGGCGGCGGCCACGGGCAGGTCGCCCTGGCCGAGGTGGAGCACGTCGGAGCCGATGGCGTGGGCGACGTCGGCCCGGTCGTTGACGGCCAGGAGCTTGCCGTGGCGGCGGCAGGCGTCGGCGAGGACGGCCAGGTGCTCCAGCTCCTCCCCCGCCTCCATGCCCTTGTCGCGGAGCTGCACGATGTCGACGCCGGAGGAGAGCACGGCGTCGAGGAAGTCGGGCAGGTCGCCCTGGCGCTTCCGGGCGTCGGTGCACAGGTAGAGCCGGGCGTCGGCGAGCTGCGCGCGAGGCGTGGACATGGTGATTCCCCCCTGGTGGGTGGTGCCGGTGCCGGGCCGGCCGGAAACGACCGGCCCGGCACCCGCGGGTGTTGTGGAACTGCTCGGCGAGCGTTGCGTCAGACGGCGAGCGCCTGGGCCCGGCGCTTCACCTCCGTGCCGCGATTCTCGCCGAGGGCCTGCGCGGGCGTGCCCGGCAGGGTCGGATCCGGAGTGAAGAGCCACTCCAGCATCTCTTCGTCACTGAAGCCGTCGTCCCGCAGGAGCGTCAGGGTCCCGGAGAGGCCCTTGACGACCTTGCCGTCCTGGATGAAGGCGGCCGGCACCTGGAGGATCTTCTCGCCGGGGCGCACCTCGCGGCGCACGGCGATCAGCTGGCCCTCCTTGACCAGCTGCCGCACGCGCGTCACCTCGACGTCCAGCATCTCCGCGATGTCGGGGAGGAAGAGCCAGGCGGGGACGAGAGCATCGGTCTTTGCGTCAATCTCGGTCACGGGACAAGCCTGCCATCCCGGACTGACAGTCGGTAGTCGGGCCCTACCGGACTGCGGCCTTCAGGGGGACGGACGGGTCCGCGGCCCGTGCCGGGTCGACGGCGGCGCGCTGCTCGACCAGCCGCCGTCCCTGGGCCAGGTCGCGCGGCCGGCCGACCGCGAGCAGGGCCACCGGGACGTCGTCGCGCAGCCAGAGGACGGTCCACGCCGGTTCGGCCGGGTGGCCGCGCCACAGCAGGGTGTCGGCGGCACCGTGGTGGCCGGCGTACTGGACGAAACGGCCGAACTGCTCGGACCAGAAGTACGGCACCGGGTCGTAGGCGGGGACGGTCGAGGCGGGCGCCCCGGCGACCTCGGCGACGATGGCGGCGGCGACCGTGCGCGGGCCCTGGAGGGCGTTGTCCCAGTGGTGGACGAGGAGCCGTTCGCCGTAGCGCGCGGAGGGGAAGGAGGCGCAGTCGCCGACGGCGTACACGTCGGGCAGCGAGGTGCGCAGCCGGTCGTCGGCGCTGAGCGCACCGCTCGGGTCGAGGGAGGCACCGGAACCGGCCAGCCAGGCGGTGGCGGGGCGGGCGCCGATGCCGACGACGACGGCGTCGGCGGCGAGTTCGACGGTCCGGCCGTCCGCGTCGGTGAGGACCACCCGGCCTTCTTCGACGCGGTCCACGCGGGCGGCGAGCCGGAGTTCGGCGCCGCTGTCGGCGTACCAGCCGGCCATCGGGGCGGTGACCTCGGCGGGCAGCGCGCCGGCCAGCGGCCGGTCGGCGGCCTCGACGACGGTGACGGCGCAGCCGGCCTCGCGGGCGGCGGTGGCGAACTCGGCGCCGATCCAGCCGGCGCCGACCACCACGATGTCGTGGCGGCGCGCCAGGACGGTGCCGAGCCGGGCGGCGTCGTCGAGGGTGCGCAGCAGGTGCACGCCGGGGACGCCCTCGCTGCCGGGCAGGGTGAGCGGGTGGGCGCCGGTGGCGACGACGAGGGTGTCGTACGGGACCGGGCCGGCCTCGGTGTCGACCTCGTGGGCGTCGGGGCGGAGCCCGGTGACCTCGACGCCGAGGCGGAGCTCGACGCCGAGTGACTCGAAATCGACGTCGAAGGCGGAGTCCTCGGCCTTGCCGAGGAGGACCGCCTTGGAGAGCGGCGGCCGGTCGTAGGGCTGGTGGGGCTCGGCGCCGATGAGGGTGACGGGGCCGGTGAAGCCCTGTTCGCGCAGGGCGACGGCGGTCTGCACACCGGCCATTCCGGCGCCGGCGATCACTACACGGTGGGGAACCTGCTTCTGCTCGCTCACCCGACCACCTTACGCATCTGACGGATCGTCAAGAAGAGAGGGTCCTGCGGGACCGGGCCGCCTGCGGTTAGTCTGACCGGCGTAGAGCACTCGCGGGAGCCCGGACGCACCGGGCTGAGAGGGAGGCTGACCGGCCTCCGACCGTACGAACCTGATCCGGGTCATGCCGGCGAAGGGAGGGGCTGGACGCCCATGTCGCGTACCACCGGTCGAACCGGTACATCCGGAACATCCGGCACATCCACCGCTTTCGACGTCCTTGTCGTCGGGGGCGGAATCATCGGCCTGGTCACGGCCTGGCGGGCCGCGCAGCGCGGACTGCGGACCGCCGTGGCCGACCCCGAACCGGGCGGCGGGGCCGCCCGGGTGGCGGCCGGCATGCTCGCCGCCGTCACCGAACTCCACTACGGCGAGGAGACCCTCCTCGGCCTCAACCTCGAATCCGCCCGCCGCTACCCCGACTTCGTCGCCGAACTCACCGAGGCCTCCGGCGGCCTGGACACCGGCTACCGCGCCTGCGGCACACTCGCCGTCGCCCTCGACGCCGACGACCGCGCCCACCTCCGCGAACTGCACGCCCTGCAGACCCGCTGCGGGCTCGCCTCGGAGTGGCTGAGCGGCCGCGACTGCCGGCGCCTGGAGCCGATGCTGGCGCCCGGCGTCCGCGGCGGACTCCGGGTCGACGGCGACCACCAGGTCGACCCGCGGCGGCTCGCCCACGCGCTGCTGGCCGCGTGCGAACGGGCCGGGGTGGTCTTCCACCGCGCCGTGGCCGAGCGGCTCACGGTGGTACGGGACCGGGCCCGCGGCGCCGTCCTGGCCGGGGGCGCCGAGGTGACCGCCGACCAGGTCGTGCTCGCCGCGGGCAGCCTGAGCGGGCGGCTCGACGGCGTACCGGCGGAGGTGCTGCCGCCCGTGCGGCCCGTGAAGGGGCAGGTGCTGCGGCTGCGGGTGCCGCCCGCGTACGCGCCGTTCCTCTCCCGGACCGTCCGCGCGGTCGTCCGCGGGAGCCACGTCTACCTCGTGCCGCGCGAGAACGGCGAGCTGGTGGTCGGCGCCACCAGCGAGGAGCTGGGCTGGGACACCACGGTCACCGCCGGCGGGGTGTACGAGCTGCTGCGCGACGCGCACGAGCTCGTCCCCGGCATCACCGAACTACCCCTCACCGAGACCCTGGCCGGGCTGCGCCCCGGGTCCCCCGACAACGCGCCGCTGCTCGGCCCCAGCACACTGCCCGGGCTGCACCTGGCGACCGGCCACTACCGCAACGGGGTGCTGCTCACCCCGGTCACCGGCGACGCCATGGCGGAGGCCCTCACGACCGGCGCCCTGCCGGAGGAGGTGCGCGCCTTCACCGCCCGCCGTTTCTCCCCCGCCCACCTGGGCTCCCCCGCACACCTGGAGCACGCATGAACCTGTCCGTGAACGGCGAGGGCCGGGTCCTGGACGGCCCCGTGTCCCTCGACGCCCTCGTCGCGACGCTCACCGCCGCTCCGGCCGGAGTGGCCGCCGCCGTCAACGAGACCGTCGTCCCGCGCAGCCAGTGGGCCACGACCGTGCTCGGCGACGGCGACCGGGTCGAGGTCCTCACCGCGGTACAGGGAGGTTGAGCGCGATGTCCGACGACGTCTTCCTGCTCGGCGGTACGGAGTTCTCCTCCCGCCTCATCATGGGGACGGGCGGGGCGCCCAGCCTCGACATCCTCGAACGCGCGCTGGTGACGAGCGGCACGCAGCTGACCACCGTCGCCATGCGCCGCCTCGACCCGACGGTGCGGGGGTCCGTCCTCTCGGTCCTCGACCGGCTCGGCATCCAGGTGCTGCCGAACACGGCCGGCTGTTACACGGCCGGCGAGGCCGTGCTGACCGCGCGGCTCGCGCGGGAGGCGCTCGGCACGGAGTGGATCAAGCTGGAGGTCATCGCCGACGAGCGCACGCTGCTGCCGGACGGCGAGGAGCTGCTCGCCGCGGCGGAGACCCTCGTCGACGACGGCTTCGTCGTCCTCCCCTACACGAACGACGACCCGGTCCTCGCGCGCAAGCTGGAGGACGTCGGCTGCGCCGCGATCATGCCGCTCGGCTCGCCCATCGGGTCCGGCCTCGGCATCCGCAACCCGCACAACTTCGAGCTGATCGTGGAGCGGGCGGGCGTGCCGGTGATCCTCGACGCGGGGGCCGGCACCGCGTCCGACGCGGCCCTCGCCATGGAGCTCGGCTGCGCCGCCGTCATGCTCGCCTCCGCCGTCACCCGGGCCCAGGAGCCCGTCCTCATGGCCGACGCCATGCGTCACGCGGTGGAGGCCGGCCGCCTGGCCCACCGCGCGGGCCGCATCCCGCGCCGCCACTTCGCGGAGGCGTCGTCCCCGACGGACGGCCGCGCCCGCCTGGACCCGGAGCGCCCGGCGTTCTGACGGTCCGCGGCCCCCGCCCCGGCGGGGTGCGGGGCCGCCGCCGCCGGCGCCGCGTCACAGCTGCGCTGCAGTCCCGGCCGCGCGGCCGGGGGTGTCGTACGGCCCTCGTAGACTCGACGCCGTGGACACGACCCTTCAGGACCCCCTCGTCGGGCGGCTGCTCGACGGCCGCTACCGCGTCGAGGCGCGCATCGCCGGCGGCGGGATGGCCACGGTCTACCGGGCCGTGGACATCCGGCTCGACCGGGTGCTCGCGCTCAAGGTGATGCACCCGGAGCTGGCGACGGACGCCGCCTTCGTGGAGCGGTTCATGCGGGAGGCGAAGTCCGTCGCGCGGCTCGCGCACCCGAATGTGGTCGGCGTGTTCGACCAGGGCGCGGACGGGGCGTACGTGTACCTGGCGATGGAGTACGTCGCGGGCTGCACGCTCCGGGACGTGCTGCGGGAGCGGGGCGCGCTGCGGCCCCGCGCGGCCCTCGACGTCCTGGAGCCGGTGCTCGCCGCGCTGGGCGCCGCGCACCGGGCGGGGTTCGTGCACCGGGACATGAAGCCGGAGAACGTCCTGATAGGGGACGACGGCCGGGTGAAGGTCGCGGACTTCGGGCTCGTACGGGCCGTGGGCACCGCCACCGACACCACCGGCGCGGTCCTCGGCACCGTGTCGTACCTCGCGCCGGAGCAGATCGAGCACGGCACCGCCGACACCCGCGCGGACGTGTACGCCTGCGGAGTCGTCCTGTACGAGATGCTGACCGGCGCCAAGCCGCACACCGGCGACACCCCGGCGCAGGTGCTCTACCAGCACCTGAACACCGACGTGCCCGCACCGTCCGCCGCCGTCCCGGGCCTCGCCGGGGAGCTGGACGCCGTGGTGGCGAGCGCCACCGCCCGCGACCCCGAGCTGCGGCCCTACGACGCGGTCGCGCTGCTCGCGCAGGTCCGCGACGCCCGCGCCGGGCTCACCGAGGAGCAGCTGGACGCCGTACCGCCGCAGGAGCGGGCGGCCCAGGAACCGAGCGGCCCCGAGGAGCGGACCAGCGTCATCCCGCGGATCCAGCCGCTGCCGGTGGAGCACACCAGTTTCCTGCCGGCGCCCGAACCGGCACCCGCGGCGCGCCGCCGCCGTCCCCGCGGCCCGCTCCTCGTCGTCGCCGCCGTCCTGCTCGCCCTCGGCATCGGGAGCGGCGTCTGGTACATCAACGCCGGTCAGTTCACCCGCGTCCCCGCCGTCCTCGGCCAGACCGAGGCCCAGGCCACCAAGCGCCTCACCGCCGCCGGTCTGGACGTGAGCACGACGAAGCGCGACTTCAGCGACGTGTACGAGCGCGGCACGGTCATGGCCGTCGACCCCGCGCCCGGCGAGCGGATCCGCGGCAACGGCCGGGTGACGCTCACCCTGTCCCGCGGCCCGAGGGTCGTGAAGGTCCCCAAGCTCAAGGGCGTCCCGCTCGCCGAGGCGAAGAAGCGGCTCGCCGACGAGGGCCTGGCGCCCGGCGTGATCACGTACGACTTCAGCCAGTCCGTCGCCCAGGGCGCGGTCATCGGCTCCGACCCGGAGCCCGGCACCGAGCGCGGCCCGGACTCGGCCGTCGCCCTCGTCGTCAGCAAGGGCGCGCCGGTCGAGGTCCCGGACGTCACCGGCGAGTCGGTGGAGGACGCCACGGCCACGCTCCAGGACGCCGGCCTGAAGGTCACGGTCGCGCCGGAGCGGGTCAACTCGCCCGAGGACGCCGGCACCGTCGCCGCGCAGTCCCTCGCCCAGGGCAGCCGGGCCGCCGAGGGCGACGCGATCACCCTCACCGTCTCCAAGGGCCCGAAGATGGTCGAGGTCCCGGACGTCGTCGACAAGAAGACGGCGGAGGCCAAGCAGGAGCTGGAGGACGCCGGATTCGTGGTCAAGGTCGAGAAGACCTTCCCGTTCCTCGGGGACACGGTCTCGGGCCAGTCCGTCGAGGGCGGCTCGACCGCCGCCGAGGGCTCCACCGTCACCATCACGATCAAGGGACTGTAAGAACTCATGCGCAACCCCGTCGGCGGCCACGTCCCCGTGGCCGGCGGCCTCGCCACCACCGGTCTCGGCTACGCGCGCGAGCTGGGCGCCGAGACCGTGCAGGTCTTCGTCGCCAACCCGCGCGGCTGGGCCACCCCGCCCGGCAACCCCGCCCAGGACGAGCTGTTCCGGGCCGGCTGCGAGGCCGAGGGCCTGTCGGCCTGGGTGCACGCCCCGTATCTGATCAACTTCGGCTCGCACACCGAGGCCACCGTGGAGAAGTCGGTGGAGTCGATGCGGCACTCGCTGCGCCGCGGCCGGCAGATCGGCGCGCAGGGCGTCGTCGTGCACACCGGCTCGGCGACCGGCGGGCGGCCGCGCGCTGAGGCGCTCGCGCAGGTACGGGAGCGGGTGCTGCCGCTGCTCGACGAGCTGACGCACGACGACGACCCGTTCCTGCTCCTGGAGTCGACGGCCGGGCAGGGCTCGTCGCTCTGCTCGCGGGCGGAGGACTTCGGACCGTACTTCGATGCGCTGGACCGCCACCCGAAGCTCGGCATCTGCCTCGACACCTGCCACATCTTCGCCGCGGGCCACGACCTGACCGGCCCGGACGGCGCCACGCGCACGCTCGACGAGCTGATGGCGGTGGTCGGCGAGGGAAGGCTGAAACTGATCCACGCCAACGACTCCAAGGACGTCGTGGGCGCGCACAAGGACCGGCACGCGAACATCGGCGTCGGTCACATCGGCGAGGACGGCTTCCGTAACCTCCTGAGCCACCCGGCCACGGACGGCGTGCCGTTGATCATCGAGACGCCGGGCGGGACGCAGGGCCACAGGGCGGATGTCGAACTACTAAAGAAACTCGTTGAGGAATACCCCAGGGGGGTATACCGTTCCTGAGTAAGCAGGAACGGTTACCCGACCTTGGGGGCACCCATGCAACACGAAGCGCACGCCCACCACGAGCACCACGCCCACCACCAGGGCCACGAAGGACACGAGGGTCACCACGCGGGCCACGAAGGGCACGCAGGCCACGTAGGCCACGAGGGGCATCACGCCCATCACGGTCACGACCACGGCGACGGCCGGGTCAGCTGGTCCATGGCCGCCCAGGCGACGCTGCACTGCCTCACCGGCTGCGCCATCGGCGAGGTGCTCGGCATGATCGTCGGCACCGCGTTCGGCTGGGGCAACGCGCCGACGATGGTGCTCGCGATCGTCCTGGCGTTCTTCTTCGGCTACACCCTCACCCTGCGCGGCATCCTGAAGGCCGGCGTCGACTTCAAGACCGCCTTCAAGGTCGCGCTCGCCGCCGACACCCTGTCCATCGCCGTCATGGAGATCATCGACAACGGCGTGATCGCGCTGTGGCCGGGCGCCATGGACGCGCACCTGTCCGACGCGCTGTTCTGGATCACCCTGGCGATCTCGCTGCTCGTCGCCTTCGTCCTGACCACCCCGGTCAACAAGTGGATGATCGGCCGCGGCAAGGGCCACGCCGTCGTCCACCAGTACCACTGACGCTCACGCGCCTCGCGCGTCTGACGAGCTAGAGCTCGGGGCCGTCGCCCGGCTCCTCCTGGTACGAGTAGCGCTGCTCCGTCCACGGATCACCGATGTTGTGATAGCCGCGCTCTTCCCAGAAGCCACGCCGGTCGGCGGCCATGTACTCCACGCCCCGCACCCACTTCGGGCCCTTCCAGGCGTACAGGTGCGGCACCACGAGTCGCAGCGGGAAGCCGTGCTCCGCGGTGAGCAGCTCGCCGTCCTTGTGGGTGGCGAAGATCGTGCGCTCGTCGGCGAAGTCGGAGAGGCGCATGTTGGCGCTGTAGCCGTACTCAGCCCAGACCATCACGTGCGTGACGTGCGGCGCGGGCGGGGCCAGCTCCAGGATCGTCCGGGCGGCGACGCCGCCCCATTCGGCCCCCAGCATGCTGAACTTCGTCACGCAGTGCAGGTCCGCCACGACGGTGGCGAAGGGCAGCGCCGAGAACTCCTCGTGGTTCCAGCAGCGCTTGTCGCCGTCCGCGGTCGCCCCGAAGACCCGGAACTCCCAGCGCTCCGGCTTGAAGCGGGGTACGGGGCCGTAGTGGGTGACCGGCCAGCCGCGCTGGAGCCGCTGCCCCGGCGGCAGATCCGTCACCGCCGCCACCGCTGCTTCCTCCCGGCGATCTCCGCCCTCCGGCTGACCCATGCCATCCATGGTGACAGACCGCGAGGGGTGGTCATGACCAGCCATGCACCGACATCCCGGGGATATTCTGACTATTAGGACAACTGTCGGTAAGCCTGCACTTACTGGACGCGATCCATGACCACTGCAAGGATGCGGCCATCCTGCCCAGTGGCGGCACCGACATGGCGTGGAAGGATTCCGAAGCGATGCAGGGCGACCCCGAGGTCCTCGAGTTCCTCAACGAGCAGCTGACCGGCGAGCTGACCGCGATCAACCAGTACTGGCTGCACTACCGCATCCAGGACAACAAGGGCTGGACGAGGCTCGCGAAGTACACCCGCGAAGAGTCCATCGACGAGATGAAGCACGCGGACAAGCTGACCGAGCGCATCCTCATGCTGGACGGGCTGCCCAACTACCAGCGCCTCTTCCACGTCCGGGTGGGTCAGACCGTCAAGGAGATGTTCGAGGCCGACCGGCAGGTCGAGGTGGAGGCGATCGACCGCCTCAGGCGCGGGATCGAGGTCATGCGGGCCAAGGGCGACGTCACCTCGGCGAACCTCTTCGAGGAGATCCTGGCGGACGAGGAGCACCACATCGACTACCTCGACACGCAGCTGGAGCTGATCGAGCAGCTGGGCGAGGCACTGTACTGCTCGACGCTCATCGAGCAGCCGAGCTGACCCTCCGGCTAGGCGGCCTCTGACAGCCTGGGAACCTCGGAGAACTCGGTGACCTCGGAGATCTCCGCGACCTCGGCCGTCAGGGCCGGGCGACCCTGGTCGACCAGTTCCCGTCGCGGGCAGTTGCCGCGCCCGAGAATGGCCTGAATACGCCGTACGCACGAGCCGCAGTCCGTGCCCGCCTTGCAGGCCGAGGCGATCTGGCGGGGCGTGCAGGCGCCGGCCTCCGCGTGCTCCTTGACCTGCTTCTCCGTGACTGCGAAGCATGAGCAGACGTACACGCGGTTCACCTCCCGCCGAGTGATCGATAAGGCTAACCTAACCTTACCTGGCGGGTGGGTGGCGCAAAAGCCCTCCCCACGAGAGTGGGGCGCGGATCACAAGGATCCGCGCCCCACTGTCGTACGCATCCGCCTACTGGTCGCGGTACATCTCCGCCACCAGGAAGGCCAGGTCCAGCGACTGGCTGCGGTTGAGCCGCGGGTCGCAGGCCGTCTCGTAGCGCTGGTGCAGGTCGTCGACGAAGATCTCGTCGCCGCCGCCCACGCACTCGGTGACGTCGTCACCGGTGAGCTCGACGTGGATGCCGCCCGGGTGGGTGCCCAGCTCCTTGTGGACCTCGAAGAAGCCCTTGACCTCGTCGAGCACGTCGTCGAAGCGGCGCGTCTTGTGGCCGGAGGCCGCCTCGAAGGTGTTGCCGTGCATCGGGTCGGTCACCCAGGCGACCGTCGCGCCCGAGGCGGTGACCTTCTCGACCAGCTCGGGGAGCTTGTCGCGGACCTTGTCGGCGCCCATGCGGACGATGAAGGTCAGCCGGCCCGGCTCGCGGTCCGGGTCCAGGCGGTCGATGTACGTCAGCGCCTCTTCGGCGGTGGTCGTCGGGCCCAGCTTGATGCCGATCGGGTTGGCGATCTGCGCCGCGAACTCGACGTGGGCGTGGTCCAGCTGACGGGTGCGCTCACCGATCCAGACCATGTGGCCGGAGGTGTCGTACAGCTTGCCGGTGCGCGAGTCGGTACGGGTCAGCGCGCCCTCGTAGTCGAGCAGCAGCGCCTCGTGCGAGGCGTAGAACTCGACCGCGCGGAACTCGGCCGGGTCGGTGCCGCACGCCTTCATGAAGTTCAGCGCGTTGTCGATCTCGCGCGCCAGCTGCTCGTAGCGCTGGCCCGACGGGGACGACTTCACGAAGTCCTGGTTCCAGGCGTGCACCTGGCGCAGGTCGGCGTAGCCACCGGTGGTGAAGGCGCGGACCAGGTTCAGCGTCGACGAGGACGCGTGGTACATCCGCTTCAGGCGCTCCGGGTCCGGGACCCGGGCGGCCTCGGTGAAGTCGAAGCCGTTGACGGAGTCGCCCCGGTAGGTCGGGAGCGTCACGCCGTCGCGGGTCTCGGTCCCCTTCGAGCGCGGCTTGGAGTACTGCCCGGCGATGCGGCCGACCTTCACGACGGGCACGGAGGCCGCGTACGTGAGGACGGCGCTCATCTGGAGCAGCGTCTTCAGCTTGGCGCGGATGTGGTCGGCGGAGACGGCGTCGAAGGCCTCGGCGCAGTCGCCACCCTGGAGGAGGAACGCCTCGCCACGGGCGACGGCTCCCATCCGGGCGCGCAGTTGGTCGCACTCGCCGGCGAAGACGAGCGGAGGATAGGACTCGAGCTCCGCGACGACGTCGCGCAGAGCCTCGGCATCGGGGTACTCAGGCTGCTGCGCCGCGGGCAGGTCTCGCCAGGTCGCCTTGGCGACGGCGTGGGTATCAGCGTTCACGGTCACGTCACCACAGTACGGGTCCGAGGCCCGCGTCCACGCCAGTGACCGCCTGATGAGACGAATACAACGGAAGCGACGAAACAGACGGACCCGACAGGGGTGCGTGGGCTACGATCGGCGCCATGTTCACGCAGACGACCCAGAACTGGTGGTGGACCGCTCATCCGGCGGCCCACTGACTGCGCGTACACCGAAACCACGCGAAGGCCGCCCGAGGGGCGGCCTTTCTCGTACCCGCGAGGCCGTTCCTCTCCCCCACCGGAAAGGAACACTCATGGATCTCTCCCGTCTCCTCGACGACTCCTGCCCCCCGTTCGCGCTGCTGCGCCGCCGCACCCCCGGCCGTGACCACGACACCGTCGAGGTGCTCATCGGCCCGGTGCACGAGGCCGAGCGGCTCGCCGAGCTGCCCGTCCGCCGTGAGCTGCCGACGCTCGCGCTCGTGCCGTTCCGGCAGATCCGCGAGCGCGGCTTCGACGTGCGCGACGACGGCACGCCGCTCGCCGTGCTGGCCGCCGAGGAGGCGTACGAGCTGCCGCTCGCCGACGCCCTCGCGCAGCTCCCGGACCGTGCCGTACGGGTGGAGGGCGGCGGGTTCGACGTGTCCGACGAGGAGTACGGGCGGATCGTGCGGCGGGTGATCGACGAGGAGATCGGGCGCGGCGAGGGCGCGAACTTCGTCATCCGGCGCACCTTCACCGGTGAGATCCCGGGCTTCGGGCGGGCCGACGCGCTCGCGCTGTTCCGGCGGCTGCTCGCGGGCGAGCGGGGCGCGTACTGGACCTTCGTCGTCCACACCGGGGACCGCACGCTCGTCGGGGCCAGCCCGGAGGTACACGTGCGGATGTCCGGCGGCACGGTCGTGATGAACCCGATCAGCGGCACCTACCGCTACCCGGCGGGCGCCGCGCCGACGCCCGAGGACCTGCTCGCGTTCCTGGCCGACCGCAAGGAGACCGAGGAGCTGTCGATGGTGGTCGACGAGGAGCTGAAGATGATGTGCACGGTCGGCGACCGGGGCGGGGTGGTGATCGGACCGCGGCTGAAGGAGATGGCGCATCTCGCCCACACGGAGTACGAGCTGCGCGGCCGCTCCTCGCTCGACGTGCGCGAGGTGCTGCGCGAGACGATGTTCGCGGCGACCGTGACCGGCTCACCGCTGCAGAACGCGTGCCGGGTCATCGAGCGCCACGAGGCCGGGGGCCGCGGCTACTACGCGGGCGCGCTCGCGCTGCTCGGCACCGACGAGAACGGGGCGCAGACCCTGGACTCCCCCATCCTCATCCGTACCGCCGACATCGACTCCGAAGGAACGCTGCGGGTCCCCGTCGGCGCCACGCTCGTGCGGCACTCGGACCCGGCGGGCGAGGTCGCCGAGACGCACGCGAAGGCGGCGGGCGTGCTGGCCGCGCTCGGGGTACGCGAGGGGCGGCCGCGCGAGGAGGGCGCGGTGCCGGCGCGGCTGGCCGAGGACAGGCGGGTGCGGGCGGCGCTCGACGCGCGGCGGGCGGACCTGGCGCCGTTCTGGCTGCGGATGCAGGTCCGTTCGGCGGAGCTGTCCGGTCACGCGCTGGTCATCGACGCCGAGGACACCTTCACGGCGATGCTGGCGCATCTGCTGCGCTCGTCCGGCCTGGACGTGTCCGTCCTCCGCTACGACGAGCCGGGCCTGCGCGAGCTGGCTCTCGCCCACGAGGGCCCGGTGGTCCTCGGCCCCGGCCCGGGTGACCCGCAGGACGCGGGCGACCCGAAGATGCGTTTCCTGCGCGGGCTCACGGCGGAGCTGCTGCGCGACCACCGGCACGGCCTGCTCGGGGTGTGCCTCGGCCACGAGCTGATCGCGGCCGAGCTGGGCCTGGAGATCGTGCGGAAGCGGACGCCGTTCCAGGGCGCGCAGGTGCGGATCGACCTGTTCGGTCAGGAGCAGACGGTCGGCTTCTACAACAGCTTCACGGCGCGGTGCGACGACGGCGAGGCGCGGGAGCTCGCCGCGCACGGCATCGAGGTGAGCCGGGAGACGGCGACGGGCGAGGTCCACGCGCTGGCAGGGCGCGGATTCGCGTCGATGCAGTTCCATCCCGAGTCGGTGCTCACGCTGGACGGATCGACGGTCGTCACGCAGCTGCTCGCGGCAGCCGGCGCCGCGGCGACCGTGGCCGAAGGCGCGGACGGTCGCTGATCCGGAGCTCCCCGCGGCAGCGGGGACGGCCCCTGCACTCCCGCGAACGCAGGGCCGCGCAGCGCATGCTCCCCGCGCCGGCGGGGACGGTCAGGCCCGCGGTACCAGGACGTTCTCGCTGCGCCGCCCCGCGCGGTGGTCGAGGACGTCCTGGACCGTGGTGTCGATGATCCGCGGGCGGCTCAGCCGAAGAAGATCCCCGCCTCCGCGTACCGCCCCGGGTCCACCGTCTTGAGCCGGCCGGTCGCCGCCGCCAGCGGGACCCGGACCACGTCCGTACCGCGCAGGGCGACCATCGTCCCGTACGCCCCGTCCCGCACCGCGTCCACCGCGTGCAGTCCGAACCGGGTGGCCAGCCAGCGGTCGAAGGCGCTCGGGCTGCCGCCGCGCTGGACGTGGCCGAGGACCGTGGTGCGGGCCTCCTTGCCGGTGCGCCGCTCGATCTCGGCGGCCAGCCACGCGCCCACCGGGCCCGCGCCGGGTCCGCCGGCGCGTGGCCGGGCGCCCTCGGCGACGACGAGGATCGGGGCGTAGGTGGCGGAGAAGCGGGAGGCGACCCAGGCGAGCACCTGGTCGAGGTCGAAGCGCTGCTCGGGCACGAGGATGACGTTGGCGCCGCCGGCGAGCCCGGCGTGCAGCGCGATCCAGCCGGTGTGGCGGCCCATCACCTCGACGACGAGGACGCGGCGGTGCGAGTCGGCGGTGGTGTGGAGCCGGTCGATGGCCTCGGTGGCGATGCCGACGGCGGTGTCGAAGCCGAAGGTCCAGTCGGTGGCCGACAGGTCGTTGTCGATGGTCTTGGGAACGCCGACGCAGGGCAGCCCGTGCTCGGCGTGCAGCCGGGCGGCGGTGCCGAGGGTGCCGCGGCCGCCGACCACGACCAGGGCGTCGGTGCGGTGCTTGGCCAGCTGCTCACGGATCCGCCCGACGCCGTCGGGGAGGGCGAAGGGGTCGGTGCGGGAGGAACCGAGCACGGTGCCGCCGCGCGGCAGGAGGCCGCGGACGGCGCGGACGTCGAGCGGGACGGTGTCGCCCTCGACCACCCCGCGCCAGCCGTCGCGGAAGCCGGTGAGGCTCCAGCCGTGTTCCTGGACGCCCTTGCGGACGACGGCGCGGATCACCGCGTTGAGTCCGGGGCAGTCGCCTCCGCCGGTCAGCACACCGACGCGCATGGACACGCTCCTTCGCCGTACGTGGGGCTCCTGAGGGGATGCGGCCCACGCTAGTGGTGGCGCGGGCCGCCCCGAGACGGCGAATTGAGTGAATCCCGGCGCCGGTCAGGCGTCGTCGAGGCCGACCTCGATGGCGTACCGGACGAGCTCCACGCGGTTGTGCAGCTGGAGCTTGCCGAGGGTGTTCTGCACGTGGTTCTGCACGGTGCGGTGGGAGATGACGAGCCGTTCGGCGATCTGCTTGTAGCTCAGGCCCTTGGCGACCAGGCGCAGCACCTCGGTCTCGCGCTCGGTGAGCCGCGGGGCCTTGGGCTCGTCGGCGCCGGTGGCCGGGGCGGGCTCGGAGGCGAGCCGGCGGTACTCGCCGAGGACGAGGCCGGCCAGGCCCGGCGTGAAGACCGGGTCACCCACGGCGGTGCGGCGGACCGCGTCGAGCAGCTCCTCCGTGCTGGCGGACTTCAGCAGATAGCCGGTGGCACCGGACTTCACGGCCTCCAGGACGTCGGCGTGCTCGCCGCTCGCCGAGAGCACGAGGACCCGCAGCCGCGGATTGGCGCCGACGAGCTCCTTGCAGACCTGGACGCCCGGCTTGAGCGGCAGGTTCAGGTCGAGGACGAGGACGTCGGGGCCGGCCGCGGCGGCGCGGCGGACGGCCTGCTCGCCGTCGCCCGCGGTGGCGACGACGTCGAGGCCGGCCTCGCCGAGGTCGCGGGCGACCGCGTCCCGCCACATGGGGTGGTCGTCGACCACCATGACCCGGATCGGCCGCTGCTGTTCCACTGCCTGCTGCTCGCTCACTTCGCTCCTGCCTTCCCCCGCTGTTCCCCCGGCGCACGCGGCGCGCGCGGGACCTTCAGTTCCACTTCGGTGCCCTGCCCGGGGACCGAGATCAGCTCGGCGGTGCCGCCGAGGTCGCGCAGCCGCCCCCGGATGGACAGGGCCACGCCCATCCGCCCCTCGCCCTCGGCCTGGGCGAGCCGGCCCTCGGGGATGCCGGGGCCGTCGTCCCGTACGGTCACGATCACCTCGTCGCCCCAGTCCTCGACCAGGATCCAGGCCCGGGCCGCCGCGCCCGCGTGCACCCGCACGTTGTCCAGGGCGGCGCCGACGGCCGCGGCCAGTTCCCGGGCGGCCGGGGCGGGCAGCGGGACCGGGGCGCCGGGGTCGGCGAGGGTGACCCTGGCGCCGGCGCGCGGGGCGAGCAGGGTGCGCAGGTCGATGTCGTCCGACGCGGACTCCGGCTGCTCCGGTTCCTCCACCAGCCGTACCACCGCGCCCTCGGACTCGTCCTCGGAGACGTACGAGGTACGGATGAGCCCGCCGGCCACCAGGGTGCGCAGCGCGACCTCCTGCTCGCCGGCCATCCGGCCCAGCTCGGCGGCCTCGCCGCCGAGGGCGGTGCCGCGCCGCTGCACCATGGCGAGGACCTGGAGCACGCTGTCGTGGATGTCCCGGGCGAGCCGCTCCCGTTCGCGGGTCGCGGCCTCGATCTCCAGGGCGCGGGCGAGGGTGCGCTCGGAGGCGCGGGCGACCTCGACCACGTAGCCGATGGCGATCGAGGCGACCCAGACGAGCAGCACGTTGTGCAGGGTGTCGCGGGTGGGGTGGCCGCGCTCGACGACGTTGGCGACGGCGACCAGCGAGGACGCCAGGCCGGCCCAGCGCCAGCCGCCCTTGATGGCGTAGGCGAGCACGGCGCCGGCGGTCCATATCGACGGCAGGGTGGAGCCGTCCATCGACCGCACCTGCTCGTCCGCGAGCGGGGTGAGCAGGATGCCGGTGAGGGCGATGGTGAGGTCGGCGGCCAGGAAGCGCCGGGTGCAGCTGACCGCGTTCGCCACCTGGGGAAGCGTGGCGAGGGTCCACACGCACATCACGGCGAGGTACGCGACCGCGACCCAGTGCCGCTCGTAGTGCCGCCAGCCGAAGACGCACAGCAGCACGGCGTACCCCATGGTGAGGACGCGGTACGCGGTGAGGGCACGCCACAGCGGCTGCTCGACCGACATGCGCACGACACGCTCGCGCCTGGCCATCTCCCCCACCACCCCCGGGCGCCTCCTCGTCGGGAGGGTCAGGCGCCGGACTCTTCCCGTGCCGCGATCTCGGCCTTGACGGCCGCCTTGGCGGCCTTCTCCGCTTCCGCGATCTGCCGCTTGGCGGCGGTCGCGTAGATGTCCACGTACTCCTGGCCGGACAGCTTCATGATCTCGTACATGACCTGGTCGGTCACCGAGCGCAGGATGAAGCGGTCGCCCTCCATGCCCTGGTAGCGGCTGAAGTCGAGCGGCTTGCCGATCCGGATGCCCGGGCGCATCAGCTTGGGCACGATCTTGCCGGGCGGCTGGATCTTCTCGGTGTCGATCATGGCGACCGGGATCACCGGCGCGCCGGTGGCGAGCGCCACGCGCGCGAGACCGCCGGGCTTGCCGCGGTAGAGCCGCCCGTCGGGCGAGCGGGTGCCCTCCGGGTAGATACCGAACAGGCCGCCCGACTCGATGACCTCGATGCCGGCCCTGATCGCCGCCTCGCCCGCGCCGCGCGCACCGGAACGGTCGACCGGGAGCTGGCCGACGCCCTTGAAGAAGGCGGCCGTCAGCTTGCCCTTGACGCCGGGGCTGGTGAAGTACTCGGCCTTGGCGATGAAGGTGACCTTGCGGTCGAGGACGGCGGGCAGGAAGAAGGAGTCCGAGAAGGACAGGTGGTTGCTCGCGAGGATCGCCGGCCCCTCGGCGGGAATGTTCTCGAGGCCCTCCACCCAGGGCCTGAAGGCGATCTTCAGGGACCCTCCGAGGGAGAACTTCATAGCGCCGTAGATCAACTCGTCATGCCTTCCGTGTGCCGTCACGACGACCTTATCCCTTGAGGGCGGGACGGGACCGCCACGGGCGCCGCGGCTTCGTGCGAACGGATGCGAACGGATGCGAACGGACCTGGTCGGTGTCGGTCCGGTCGCGTACGGTGAAAGCCTTCCCCTTCCGTAGTCGAACCCCGAACAGGAGACCCCGTGTCGGTCCTTCCTGGAGCCGAGCCGTACCGCCACGAGGGCGGAGAGGTCGGCGTCCTCCTCTGTCACGGATTCACCGGTTCCCCGCAGTCGCTGCGCCCGTGGGCCGAGTATCTGGCCGGGCGCGGGCTGACGGTCTCGCTGCCGCTGCTGCCCGGGCACGGCACCCGCTGGCAGGACATGCAGCTCACCACCTGGCACGACTGGTACGCGGAGGTGGACCGCGAGCTGCGCGAGCTCACCGCGCGCTGCGCGCGGGTCTTCGTGATGGGCCTGTCGATGGGCGGTGCCCTGACGCTGCGGCTCGCCGCGCGGCACGGCGACGCGATCAGCGGCATCGTGCTCGTGAACCCGGGCAACAAGGTGCACGGGGTCGCGGCGCGCGCGCTGCCGGTCGTCCGCCACTTCGTCCCGTCCACGAAGGGCATCGCCAGCGACATCGCGAAGCCCGGCTCGGCCGAGATCGGCTACGAGCGGGTGCCGCTGCACGCGGCGCACTCGCTGCGGCGCTTCTTCCAAGTCGTCGACGGCGAGCTGCCGCAGGTCACGCAGCCGATGGTGCTGCTGCACAGCCCGCAGGACCATGTGGTGCCGCCGGCCGACTCGGCGCGCATCCTCAGCCGGGTGTCGTCGACGGACGTCAAGGAGATCCTGCTGGAACAGAGCTACCACGTGGCGACGTTGGACCATGACGCGGAGCGGATCTTCGAGGAGAGCTGGGCGTTCGTGACCCGGCTCGCTCCGGAGCTCTCCGGTGCGAAGGCCGAGCAGGCCAAGTAGCTCCGAAAGGCCGAGCAGATCGGCATGGTCGAGGACGTCGAGAAGGGAAGCGCGAGCGGTGGCTGATCAGCAGGACGGGGAGCGCGAGCCGCAGCCCATCGACGAGGAGGCGGCCTGGGCCGCGATCGTCGCGGGGTACGGCGAGGAGCCCGCGGACCCCCCGGGCGCGCGCCCCTTCCGTCCGGACCGTCCGGTGCAGGACCTGGCGCTGCCGGACCTGCCGGACGCCCCGGACGACGGCGGGACGGTGGCGCCGGGGCGCGGCACCGCCTCCGAGTCGCCGGAGAAGCCGGACAAGTTCCGCAAGCCGGAGCCGCCCGCCGAGCCGGACGGGCCGGCGCTCGGCTCGTCGATCGTCTTCGCGCCGGGCGTGGGCCTGGGCGGCCCGCGCGACTACACGCCGGCCGACCCGGACGAGGCCGGCGGCGGCGCGGCCGACGAGGGCCACTTCGTCCCGCCGGAGCCCCCGCCGCTGCCGGAGGCCGACACCACGACCAAGTTCGCCTGGCTGGCGGTGGTCGGCGGCCCGGTCCTGATGCTGCTCGCCGTGCTGCTCCAGTGGGACATGACCTGGTGGCTGACCACGCTGTGCGTGGGCGGCTTCCTGGGCGGCTTCGTGACCCTGGTGGCCCGGATGAAGAGCGACGACGAGGACGACGACGGCTTCGACGACCCGGGCCGGGGCGCGGTGGTGTAACCACCCGGGCCTCTCTGGCGGCCCCGTTCGCACCGCTCGGCGCCGGAGCGCCGCACGGGCTCGGGCTTCGCAGGGCCGCGGCCGCCTCCACGCCGCCGGCGGCGCGGGCTGACGCCGAGCGCGTAGTCGTCCGAAGGCCGCCGTACCCGCGGGGACGGCGGCCTTCGCCGTACCGGAGGCCCGCCCCCTCAGGCCGACGGGCCGGGCGGGCTCGCCGGGATGCGGACCACCGCCAGGACAGGGAGGTGGTCCGTCGCCGTTTCCAGGTCTCCCGGGTCGAGGTCGGTCGGGACGCCGCAGGCGAGGAACTCGACGCCCGGGGTGGCGAGGATCGCGTCGATGCGGCGGTCGGGGGCCCGGGCGGGCCAGGTGGGTTCGGCGCCCCAGGGAGCGGCCGCGCGGCCGTCCTGGAGTTCCTTGGTCAGGCGGGTCCAGGCGCGGCCGCCGGGGCGCTCGTTGAGGTCGCCGGCGACGATCGCGTACGGCGTCCCGAGCGCGGCCACCCGGTCCAGGAGCAGGCCGGCCTGGGCGTGGCGCTCGTCCGCGTACAGGCTCAGATGGCAGCTGACGAGCCCGACGCGCGCGCCGCCGAGGCGGACCACGGCGGTGGCGAGGCCGCGCCGGTGCCGGCCGGGGGTGAGGGGCAGGAGCACGTCCTCGGTGCGCTCGACGGTGGCCCGCAGCGAGCACAGCAGCATCGGCCCGGCGGCGGTCGCGCCGCCGCTCAGGATGACGAGGTCGCACGCGGCGGCGAGCCGGGCCGCGTGCTTGCGCCAGCGGAAGAAGCGCGGGGCCTCCTGGACGAAGACCAGGTCGGGGGCGCAGGCCCGGATCACCCGGGCGAGCGCGTCCTCGTCGTCGCGCATCGAGCGCACGTTGTACGAGAGGACCCGGACGACGGCCGAACCGTCGGGTTCGGTACGGGAGTTGGGCAGCTCGCTGATCGCCATGCGGTCAACATAGACGCCGGTGCCCGCCGAGCCCCAGAGGGCGCGGCGGGCACCGGCGTGAAGCGCCTGCTCAGCCCTGGCGGGCCAGGTCGGCCGCGCCGACGAGTCCGGCCTTGTTGCCGAGCTTCGCGGCGAGGACCTGGGCGTGCGGCCGGTACCGGCCGCCGATCAGCCAGCGCCGGAAGGACTTGCGGATCGGGTCGAGGACCAGCTCGCCCTCGTCGGAGACGCCGCCGCCGACGATGAACGCCGACGGGTCGAAGAGCGACGCCAGGTCCGCGAGGCCGGCGCCGGCCCAGCGGGCGAGCTCGCGGAAGGAGTCGATGGCGACCTTGTCGCCCGCGCGGGCGGCCTCGCTGACGTGCCTGCCCTCGATGCCCTCGGGGGTGCCGTCGCCGAGACCGAGGAGCACCGTGGCGTTCTCGGGGGTGGCGGCGGCGCGCTGCTTCGCGTAGCGGACCAGGGCGCGGCCGGAGGCGTACTGCTCCCAGCAGCCCTGGCTGCCGCAGCCGCACAGCAGGCCGTCCGGGACGACCCGGATGTGGCCGAACTCGGCGGCCACGCCGAAGCGGCCGCGGCGCAGCTTGTTGCCGATGATGATGCCGCCGCCGAGGCCGGTGCCCAGCGTGATGCAGATGACGTCCTCGTGGCCCTGGCCGGCGCCGAAGCGGTACTCGCCCCAGGCGGCGGCGTTGGCGTCGTTCTCGACGACGACGGGGAGGCCGACGCGCTGTTCGACCTTGTCCTTCAGCGGCTCGTGCCGCCAGTGGATGTTCGGCGCGAAGAGGACGGTGGCGCGCTTGTCGTCGACGTAACCCGCGGCGCCGATGCCGACGGCCTCGATCTGGTACCCCTTGCCGGCCTCGGAGACCGCGGCGCAGATGGCGTCGACGATGCCCTCGGGGGTCGGCGGCGTGGGCACGGTGTGCGTGTCGAGGATGTTGCCCTCCTCGTCGACCACGCCGGCCGCGATCTTCGTGCCGCCGATGTCGACGCCGATGGTGAGTCCCATGTGTCCCTCAGTTTCGGTCGAGCCCCGCTAAGGCCCACCGTACCCGAGGAGGACCCGCCTCCTGATCAGTCCTGGATCAGTCCTGGATCAGTGCAGGATCAGTCCGGGATCAGTCCGGGATCAGTCCAGGTCGATGTGCTGGCCGGTGCCGGGGCCCTCGTCCTTGCGGTCGTCCTTGCCCTGGTCCTTCGGGGCACCGGTGCCGGTGTCGGCGCCGGCTCCCGTCGCCTCCCGGGTGTCGCCGCGCGTCCAGCGCGACTCGTGGCCCTGGACGGCGGACCGGTAGGCGGCGAGCAGCTCGTTCCCGGCGGCCGCGAGGTGGTCGAAGACCTCCGGGTTGCGCTCGATGACGGGCTCGACGAGGGCCTTCGCCTGCTGGACGACCTGCTGGACGGTGGCCGCGGCCTGACCGGCGGCGGGGCCGCCGAGCGTGCCGCCCAGGGTCCCGGAGAGCTTGTCGGCGACGGCCTCGAAGAGCTTGCGGAACTCCTCGGCCGGGGTGCCCGGCTCCTCGCTCTGCCGGGCGCGGCGGCGGGCCTTCTCGGCCTCCAGGTCCTCGGCGCAGGCCTTGGCCCAGGCGTCCTGGTCGCTGTCGCTCATGGCGTACTCCTTCGGGCTTCTACGGTCGACGGTACAACGTCCGGGAGCCGCTCAGGGAGCGGTCCTCGGCCAGAGTCCGGGGTCGGGGGTGAACCGGATCCGCAGGTCGCCGTCGACGAGTCCGGCGCCGGTGACGGTGCAGCGGCGCAGTACGGCGGGCAGCGGGACGGCGCGGCGGAACGGGCCGACGGCGAGGAGGAGTTCGTCCCCGCGGCGGACGAGGGAGAGCCCGTCCTTGACGGCGCCGGGCAGCGGGACGTGCCAGACGAGGATGCCGTCCGTGGCGCGCCGGTCCTCGACGGTCCACTCGGCGGCGGCCGGTGCCGTCCCCACGGGCACGGCGAGCAGGGCCAGGTCCTCGGGGCCGCGGACCCCGCGCCCGAGGTGCGGCAGCTCGTGCAGCTCCGGGTGGTCCTCGCGCAGCGCGGCGAGGTGGCGGTGCTGTTCGGCGGCGAGCCCGGCGAACCAGGGGTCGGCCGAGCCGTCGGGCAGTACGCGGTTGGCGACGACGCCGTCGAGGGCGAGGCCCTGGAGCGCGAGCCCGAGGCGGGCGGTGCGCAGGGCGTCGGTGGCGGCGGGGCCCGGTTCGACGACGAGCCGGACGGCGGTGCGCGGGGAGTCGACGACGTCCTGGACGGCGGCCAGCTCCGCCTCCCAGCGGCCGGTGGTCTCGTACAGCCACTGCGCGGGCAGCGGTACGCCGGCGAGCTGGGCGAGCATCGGGCGCAGCGCGCGGGCGGCCTGCCGCTCGGGCGGGAGCAGGCGGCGCAGATAGCGGCGGAGCTGCTCGGGCAGCGCGAGCAGCGTCAGCGCCTCGCGGACCGGCGGCAGCTCGGCCACGACCAGGTCCCAGTCCCCGGCCGCCGCGTCCCTGAGCGCCCGCAGCAGCGCGACCTGCCCGCTGCCGGGCGGCTCGGTCAGCTCGGCCTCTTCCAGGGGCGCGGCGCCGAGCAGATCGAGCGCGGCGGTGGAGCGGGCCTGGAAGGCGAGGAACTCACGGCGGAAGTCCCCGGCGGGGTCGGGAACGAGGAGGTGGAGACTGCCGGCGGGGCCTGCGTCGGTTTCGCCCGGCTCCGTCAGCCGCACCGGGCGCGGCCGCCCGGCCGGGGCCTCGCCCACCGGGAGCCCGGACGTGCCGTCCGCCTCGCCGGAGACGAGGAGCACCCGGCGGCCGGCCCGGGCCTCGGCGAGGGCGGTGCCCGACGCGACGGTGGTCCGGCCGGCGCCGCCCGTACCGGTGACAAGAATGATCCGCATGCGCCGACGGTACCGGCGCCGTGCGCGGACCCCCGCCGGTGAGGGTTACTTCCCCGACTCGACGCGCTGCTTCAGGCCCGCCAGCGCGCGGTCGATGATGACCTTCTCCGCCTTGCGCTTGATCATGCCGAGCATCGGGATCTTGACGTCGACCGTCAGCTGGTACGTGACCTCGGTGGCCGTGCCGCCGGACGCCGGGGCGAGGCGGTAGGAGCCGTCGAGGGCGCGGAGCATCTGGGACTTGACGAGGGTCCAGGAGACCTCGTTGTCGCCGGTCCAGGTGTAGGCGAGGGTGTGGTCGTCCTTGATGGCGCCGGCGTCGAGGAGGAGCCGGACCTTCTGTGCGCGGCCGGCCGGGTCGGTCTCCAGGACCTCGGCCTCCTTCACCTCGCCCGTCCACTCGGGGTAGCGGGCGAAGTCGGCGATGACGCCCATGACCTCGGCCGGGGCCGCCTCGATGGTGATGCTCGAGCTGGTGTGTTCCGCCATCGCGGGGGCTCCTCGTATGGACGCGACTCGTCTTCAGTCTTCAGCGTGCAGGCTATCGCGCCGCTCTCCGGCCCCCGTCACCACTCCGCTGTCACCACTCCAGCGTCCACGGCCGCCCCGTCGCCGCGAAGTGCCCGACGTTGACGCACTCGGTCGCGCCGATCCGCATCCGGCGGACGAGCGGCTGGTGGACGTGGCCGAAGAGGGCGTAGCGGGGGCGGACGCGGTGGATGGCGTCGAGGAGGGCGCGGCTGCCGCGTTCGAAGCGGCGGGCGACGGTGTCGTAGGTGAGCTCGGGGACGTCCGGCGGGATGTGGGAGCAGAGCACGTCGACGTCGCCGAGCGCCTCGACCTTCTCGGCGTACTCCTCGTCGGGGATCTCGTACGGGGTGCGCATGGGCGTGCGCAGGCCGCCGCCGACGAAGCCGAAGACGAGGCCGCCGAGTTCGACGCGCTGGCCGTCGAGGACGGTGGTGCCGGGGCCCGCGAACTCGGGCCAGAGGCCGGGCATGTCCACGTTGCCGTAGGTGGCGTACGTCGGGGTGGGGAAGGCGGCGAACATCTCGGCGTACTGGCGGCGTACGGCGGACTCGATGGCGGCGGCGCGGTCGACGCCGAGCTCACCCCAGAGCCGGCGCCCGAGGTCGCGGGCCTCGTCGAAGCGGCGGGCGGTGCGCAGCTCGACGATGAGGTCGGCGTTCTCGACGCCGAAGAGGTCGGGGAAGATGCCGCGGCTGTGGTCGGCGTAGTCGAGGAAGAGCACCAGGTCGCCGAGGCATATGAGCGCGTCGGCGCCGTCCCCCGCCCGGGCGAGGGCTCCCGTGTTGCCGTGCACGTCGCTCACCACGTTGATCCTCATGACGTCAGCCTAGGGGTTGCGACCTGCGGTTACTTGGGAGTCGGGAAAGCGGTCGACTACTGTGCGGCCAGGAACGCCATAGATGTGTGACGCATGGAACATCTGGCCATGCCCCCTATCGGGAACCACGTACTGATGGGTAACGTCCGGGCAGTCCAGTCGTGCTCACCCCCACCCAGAGCACCCTGCCCGATCTTGGACCGCACCGGTGCATCACACAGAGCCGTGGCCCCGGCGCCCGATGAGGAGCAGCAGTCTTGCGCGAGTTCAGCCTTCCGGCCCTGTACGAGGTCCCCACGGACGGCAACCTGACGGATCTCATCCGCCGCAACGCCTCCCAGCATCCAGATGTCGCCGTGATGGCGAAGAAGGTCGCGGGCGCCTGGGTCGACGTCACCGCGAAGCAGTTCCTCGCCGAGGTCAGGGGCGCGGCGAAGGGGCTGATCGCGGCCGGGATCGAGCCGGGCGACCGGGTGGCGCTGCTCTCCCGTACCCGCTACGAGTGGGTGCTGCTCGACTTCGCGATCTGGAGCGCGGGCGCGGTGACCGTGCCGGTGTACGAGACCAGCTCGCCGGAGCAGATCCAGTGGATCCTCGGTGACTCGGGCGCGACGCTGGTGCTCGTCGAGACTCCGGCGCACCAGGCCGCCGTGGAGTCCGTGCGGGCGAACCTGCCGGACCTCAAGGGCATCTGGCAGATCGAGGGCGACGCGGTCGCGCAGCTCACGGCCACCGGCGCGGACGTCTCCGACGAGCTGCTCGACCAGCGGATGTCCACGGCGCATGCGGACGACCCGGCGACGATCGTCTACACCTCGGGCACCACCGGCCGCCCCAAGGGCTGTGTGCTGACCCACCGTGCCTTCTTCGCCGAGTGCGGCAACGTGGTGGAGCGGCTGAAGCCGCTGTTCCGGACGGGCGAGTCCTCGGCGCTGCTGTTCCTGCCGGCCGCGCACGTCTTCGGCCGGCTGATCGAGGTCGGCTGTGTGATGGCGCCGATCAAGCTGGGCTGTCTGCCGGACATCAAGACCCTCACGGACGAGCTGGCGTCGTTCAAGCCCACGCTGATCCTCGGCGTGCCGCGCGTCTTCGAGAAGGTCTACAACTCGGCGCGGGCGAAGGCGCAGGCCGACGGCAAGGGCAAGATCTTCGACAAGGCCGCCCACACGGCGATCGCGTACAGCCGCGCGCTGAGCACCCCGCAGGGCCCGTCCTTCGGCCTGCGGCTGAAGCACAAGATCTTCGACAAGCTGGTGTACGGCAAGCTGCGCGCGGTCCTCGGCGGGCGCGGCGAGTACGCGATCTCCGGCGGCGCCCCGCTGGGCGAGCGGCTCGGTCACTTCTTCCGGGGCATCGGCTTCACGGTCCTGGAGGGCTACGGCCTGACGGAGTCGTGCGCGGCGACCGCGTTCAACCCGTGGGACCGGCAGAAGATCGGCACGGTCGGGCAGCCGCTGCCGGGTTCGGTGGTCCGGATCGCCGACGACGGCGAGGTGCTGCTGCACGGCGAGCACGTCTTCACCGGCTACTGGAACAACGAGGCCGCGACGGCGGAGGCGCTGGCGGACGGCTGGTTCCACACCGGTGACATCGGCACGCTCGACGAGGACGGCTACCTCGCGATCACCGGCCGGAAGAAGGAGATCCTGGTGACGGCGGGCGGCAAGAACGTCGCCCCGGCGGTCATCGAGGACCGGATCCGGGCGCACGCGCTGGTCGGGGAGTGCATGGTGGTCGGCGACGGGCGTCCGTTCGTGGGCGCGCTCGTCACCCTGGACGAGGAGTTCCTGGGCCGCTGGGCGGCCGAGCACGGCAAGCCGGCCGGTTCGACGGCGGCGTCGCTGCGCGAGGACCCGGAGCTGCTCGCCGAGGTGCAGCGGGCGGTCGACGACGGCAACGCGGCGGTCTCGAAGGCGGAGTCGGTGCGGAAGTTCCGTATCCTGTCGGCGCAGTTCACGGAGGAGGCGGGGCACATCACCCCGTCGCTGAAGCTGAAGCGGAATGTGGTGGCGAAGGACTTCGCCGACGAGATCGAGGCGATCTACTCGGCCTGAGCGTCCCGACCGGCCTGACGGTCGTCGAAACGCCCCTGGTGGGCCCGGGTCACGGGCCGGCCGGGGGCGTTTCGCGCACGTCGGCCGGAACGGACCATTCCGCACAGACCGTTCCGTACAGGCGGTTCCGTACAGACCGTTCCGTACAGGCGGATCCGTACAGACCGTTCTGTACAGACGTTCCGCTCACACGACATGAAAGGCAGTCATGCGGCTCAAGCGCACCGCCGCCGTCCTGGGCACGGCCCTCACCGCCCTCGTCACGCTCACCGGGTGCAGCACCTGGGGCGAGGACGCCGGCCTGCCCGCGGCCGGTGACATGGCGGCCATCGAGAGGCTGGTGAGCGCGCACACCATGTGCAGCGACCTGCGCACCGGCACCGGCGACAGCGGCACCATGGGTCTGGAGTCGAAGGACCCCTCCTGGGCCGTCAAGGAGCGCGGCGTGTGTGGCAACGACGCCGAGGACACGCTCACCCTGCTGTCCCTGTCCGACATGGAGAAGTTCCAGCAGGCCGACAAGAAGGCCGCCGCGGCGGGCCACGACACCCGCTTCCTTCTCGGCCAGGACTTCGCCGTGACCACGACGGACCCGGCAGCGGCCAAGGCCCTGGTGAAGGCCGGCCTGCTGCTCTTCACCTGCGACAAGGACTTCAAGGTCCCGGACGGCTACCGCAAGGAGAAGCTGCTCGTGACGGGGTGCGCGCTGACGGACTACCTGCCGGCGTAGCGCGGAAGCGGACGGCTCGGGACCCGGCAGAGCGCCGCGCGTCCGGTGCCCGCCCCTACAGGAGCTCGCGCAGGCGCTCCGCCAGCAGGTCCCAGCGCCAGCGCTCCTCCACCCAGCGGCGGCCGCG
The DNA here is from genome assembly GCF_044768205.1 of Streptomyces sp. NPDC101160. Classification (NCBI taxonomy): domain Bacteria; kingdom Bacillati; phylum Actinomycetota; class Actinomycetes; order Kitasatosporales; family Streptomycetaceae; genus Streptomyces; species Streptomyces sp. NPDC101160. The sequence goes on from NZ_JBIWPJ010000009.1 coordinate 381,239, forward strand.
TTCGCCCATGCGGGCGCGCAGCTCGGGGTCGAGGAGGAGGGTGGCGACGCGGTCGGCGGTCTCCTCGGGGACTCCGCCGCGGACGACCCAGCCGGTCTCGCCGTCGAGGACGGCGTCGGGGGCGCCGCCGGAGTCGCCGGCGACGACGGGGAGGCCGGTGGCGGAGGCCTCGAGGTAGACGATGCCGAGGCCCTCGACGTCGAGGCCGCCGCGGCGGGTGCGGCAGGGCATGGCGAAGACGTCGCCGGCGCCGTAGTGCGCGGGGAGTTCGGACCACGGGACGGCGCCGGTGAAGCGGACGGAGGCGGCGACGCCGGTGCGGGCCGCGAGGGCGCGCAGGTCCTTCTCGTACGGACCGCCGCCGACGATCAGCAGGACCGCGTCCGGCACCCGGCGCAGGATCTCCGGCATGGCGAGGATCAGCGTGTCCTGGCCCTTGCGCGGCACGAGCCGCGACACGCACACGACCACCGGGCGGTCGCTGAGGCCGAGCCGTTCGCGCACCTCGGCGCCGCCGGAGTCGGGGTGGAAGGTCTTCTCGTCGACGCCCGGCGGCAGCTGTGTCATCCGCGCCGCCGCGGCCGGTGTCAGCGCGGCGCCGATCCGGGAGCGCGTGTACTCGCCGAGGTACGTGAGGGTGTCCGTGCCCTCGCCGATGCGCCGCAGCAGCTGCCGGGCCGCCGGCAGCTGCGCCCAGCCCGCCTCGTGCCCGTGCGTCGTGACGACGAGCCGCTTCGCGCCCGCGCGCCGCAGCGCCGGCGCCATCAGGCCGAGCGGGGCGGCCGCGCCGAACCAGACCGACTCGCAGCCGTGCTCGCGCAGCAGCGCCGTGGCCCGTGCGGTGACCCGGGGTGTCGGCAGCAGCATGGTGGTGCGGTCACGGATCACCGTGAAAGGCTGGTCCGCGTCGAACGCGGCGGTCGCCTCGATCCCCTCGCGGCTGCGCTTCCACGTGGAGGCGTAGACCACGATCTGTTCCGGATCGAGACGCAGCGCCATGTTGTGCAGGAATGCCTGGATTCCGCCGGGGCGCGGCGGAAAGTCGTTGGTTACGATCAGGGTCTTGTGCATCGTGGCCGACAGTACCGCGATCGCACCCCGAGCCCGGCACCACCACCCTCCGCCCGGAGCAGGCGGACCGACAGGACAGGACGAGGACAGGATGACGGGCGGCGGAGCGCGTACGGCCACGCGCACAGTCACGGCGACGGGCACGGCTGCGGGTACGGCGACGGGCACGGCTGCGGCTACGGACGCGGCCACGGGCACGACCTCGGGCATCACAGCCGGCGCCGTCGGCGCCGACGGCAGCAGCAGCAGCACCGGCGGCATACGCAAGCCCCTCTTCTACTGGGGCCTCACCCGTCTTCTGATACTCCTCACCGTCTTCCGGATCGTCGTCATACCCGGCCCCGACGTCACCAGCGACGTCGAGCAGATCTACCAGGGCTGGTACGAGATCCTGCGGACCGGCACGTACCCCCTCGACGACGTGACCTGGCAGTACCCGCCGGCCGCCGCCCTCGCGATCCTCTCCCCCGCGCTCCTGCCCTTCCTCGGCTACTCGGCCGCCTTCTTCGTGCTCGCGCTGCTCTGCGACGCCTTCGTCTTCGGTCTCCTCGTGTACGCCGGCCGGCGCCCGGGCCGTTCGATGCGCGGCGCCTGGCTGTGGCTGGCCGCAGTGCCGCTGCTCGGGCCGACCGCGTACTCCCGTTACGACCTGATGGTGACCGCCGTCGCGGTGGCGGGCCTGCTCGCGGCGGTGCGCAGCCCGGCGGTGCTCGGCGCGCTCGCCGGGTTCGGCGCGACGCTCAAGGTGTGGCCGGTGCTGCTGCTCACGGGCTGCCCGCGGGGCCGGGCCACGGCCCGTTCGTGGGCGACGGCCGTCGGAGCGGCGGCCGGGGTGGTGACGCTGTGCGTGCTCGCGGCGCCGGGCGCCCTCGCGTTCCTGGGCTTCCAGCGGGACCGGGGCACGGAGGTCGAGTCGCTGGGCGCGCTGGTCTTCCATGTGGCCCGGAACTTCGGCTGGCCGGGCGAGGCCCGGATGAACTACGGCTCGATCGAGTTCCTGGGCCCGGGTGTGCACGTGGTGTCGGCGGCGGCCATGGTGCTGACCGGCGCCGCCTTCGCCTGGCTGCTCGTGTGGCGGCTGCGGGCCCGCCACCGCACGTCGACGACGGTGGCGGACGCGGCCTTCACGGCGGTGCTGCTGTTCGTGACGACGAGCCGGGTGATCAGCCCGCAGTACATGATCTGGCTGGTGGGGCTCGCGGCGGTGTGCCTGGTGTACCGGGCGAGCCGGATGCGCCGGCCCGCCCATCTGGTGCTGTGGGCGACGGCGGTGACCCAGTTCGAGTTCCCGGTGTGGTTCTCGCACGTCTCGCACAGCGACCTGCTGGGCATCGCGCTGCTGCTCCTGCGCAACGGTCTGCTCGTCGCGGCTTCCCTGTCGGCATGCCGGATCCTGTGGCGGCAGACGGTCACCGAGCCGCGGCTGGCGGCGGCGGCTCGGGTGCGGATCCCGGCGCAGCCGGACCGCGACCGCCGGACCGGCGGTGCCGTTGCCGGCGCCGGCGACGGCAACGGCAACGGCCACACCGACCGCGATCGTCAGACCGAGCCCGACAGGAGCCGGGTCTCCGCCTCCGCCCGCTGACCGGCGGCCGCCGCCGGGCGGTGCGTCCGGCGGCGCAGCAGCCCGAGGGCGGTGCACTGGGCGGCCATCGCCAGCGCCATGGCCAGGCAGATCCCGGCGAGGCCGAGGCCGAGCGGCCCGGACAGCACGTACGCGAGCGGCAGCTGCAGCAGCACGCCGACGACGGTGATCCGCGCGAGCCGAGGTGAGTCGCCGCTGCCCTCGAAGACCCCGGCCAGGGCGATGAACCCGGCCATGAGCAGCAGATACGGCCCGAGGCAGCGCAGGAACAGGGCGCCTGCGGCGGCGACCGCGGGCTCGGCGCCGAAGCCGCGCATCACCGGCCCGGCACCGAGGAGCAGCAACCCGGCCGCGCCCGCGCCGAGCACCCCGCCGAGCACGAGGGCCTGCCGGCCGACGGGCCCGCGCTCGTCGTGCCCGGCGCCGAGCAGATGGGCGGTGTGGATGGAGGCGGCCTGGCGGACGGCGTAGAAGGCCATGGTGGCGACGTACATGGCCTTGGTGGCGATGCCGTAGGCGGCGATCTCGGTGACGCCGAGGCGGGCGATGACCGACACGAGGGCAAGCGCGCCGCCCATCCGGACGACGAAGTCGACGGACATGGGCAGTCCGAGGGCGGCGGTACGCCGCAGCGCGGCGACCGTACCGCCGCCCGGGCGGGCGGAGCCCGCGGACCTCGGGAGCGCGGTACGGCGCAGCGCAGCAGCCGTGCGAGCCGCACGGACAGCCTTGACGAGCGCGGTGCCGCGCAGCGTGCCGCCCCGGCGGGCGGAGCCCGCGGACCTGGGGAGCGCGGTACGGCGCAGCGCGGCAGCCGGGCGGGCCTCGGGGGCCGCCTTCAGGGGCGCGGTGCCGCGCGGCGCGGCGGACGGGCGGGCCGCACGTGCGGCCTTCAGCAGGGCGTTGCGGCGCAGCGCGACGAGACCGGCGGCCAGGGCTGCCGTGCGGCCGATGACCGTGGAGACGGCGGCGCCCTCGACGCCGTACCCGTGCACGAGCAGCGGGTCGAGGAGCAGGATCAGGCCGTTGGCGAGGAAGGCGAGCCGCATCGGGGTGCGGGTGTCGCCGGTGCCCTTGAGGACGCCGTCGAGGACGGTGGTGGCGAAGAAGACCGCCATGCCGGGGAGCGAGATCGCGAAGTAGGCGGTGGCGAGGGCGTGCGCCGGGTGGTCGGCGCCGCCGAGCAGCAGTGCGGCGAGCGGGTCGCGCAGCAGCCAGCCGCCGACGGCGACGGGCGGGACGAGCAGCGCGCCGAGTGCGGCGCCGCCGCGTACGGCGGTGCGCAGGGCGCCCGGATCGTCGGCGCCGCGGGCTCGGGCGACGAGGACGGTGGTGCCGGAGGCGGCCATGAGGACGACGCCGAGGAGCAGGTTCTCGACGTTGGTGGCCACGGCGACGGCGGCGACGGCGTCCCCGCCGAGCCGGGCGACCCAGACCATGTTGATGATCCCGGCGGCGACTCCGGCGAGGAGTTCGAGGTAGACGGGTCCGGCGAGCCGGACGAGCGTACGGCGGTGGTTCATGAACGCGCTCCCCCTCTTTTCGCTGTACCTCGATTCGAGGTACAGCGAAAAGAGGTAGCATGCCGTTCGGGTCCCCGACAAGCGCGAAGTCGAGCACGAAGGAGCAGAACACGGTGCTGGAGCTGTCGATCCTCGGCTTCCTCTACGAGCGGCCGCTGCACGGCTACGAGCTCAAGGAGCGCATCCACGGCCTGAGCGGCCACGTCCGCCCGGTCAGCGACGGCGCGCTCTATCCGGCCATCACCCGCCTGGTGAAGAACGGCCTGGTCGACAGCCGTACGGAGCCGGGCAGCGGCGCGGCCCAGCGCCGGACGCTCTCGCTCACCCCGGACGGCCGGGCCGAGCTGCTCGCCCGGCTGCGCTCACCCAGGGACGCCGAGATCACCGACGGCCAGCGCTTCTTCACCCTGCTCGCCTTCCTGGGCCTGCTCCCCGACCCGGCCGAGCAGGCCGCCGTGCTCCGCCGCCGCCAGGCGTTCCTCGACGCCCCGGCCAGCTTCTTCTACGAGGGCGGGGCGCCGGTCCGCGCCGAGGACGAGCCCGACCCGTTCCGGCGCGGGATGCTGCGGATCGCCCGGGCGACGGGCACGGAGGAGAAGGCGTGGCTCGCCGAGACCCTGGCCGAGCTGGACCGGAAGAGCGCCGAGCGTTAGCCGAGCCGCTCTGCCAGATACGCCCGCCACCGCGCCGTGAACTCCTCCGGCGTCGTGTCCAGGACGTCGCCCAGCGCCTTCTCCACCGCGCCCTCGCGCTGCGGATGCGCGCCGACCGCCCGGTAGAACGCGGTCAGCCTCGCCTCGCCCCACCGGTCGGCGATCATCGCGCAGGCCAGCCAGCCGCCCTCGTAGGCGCGGGCCATCGCCTCCGCGTCGCCGCCGAAGGCGAACGCCTTGTCGTCCGGCAGTGTCGCCGGCGTCGTGCCGGCGCGCACCGCGCGGGCGAGTTCGGGGGCGGCCTGGACGGCGGTGCGACCGGTGCCGCGGTAGGCGACCCAGTCGGCGAAGCCCTCGGAGAGCCAGAGCGGGGTGGCCGCGGTGGTCTGGGTGCGGGTGGCGACATGGGTGGTCTCGTGGGTCAGCACGAAGCCCTTGCCGAAGCCGCCGAGGACGGCATACGCGTCCGGGTTGACGATGACCCGGTCCGCGGGCGCCTTGGGGCCGCCGCCGATCTCGCCGGTGGTGACGGCCGCGATGCCCCGGTACGAGGCCGCGGGCGCGCCGAGCAGCCGGCCCATGGCGTCCAGCGAGGCGGGGACGAGGACCACGATCCGGCCGGCCCAGGGCGAGGGCCAGGCGTCGCCGACGGCGGGCACCGCCCGGTCGGCCGCGTCGGCGATCTCCGCCAGGCGCTCCCTGCGCTGCCCCACCCCGAGGACGAGGCTGCGGCGGCCGGTCACCGCCGTCACCTCGCCCTGCTGCCAGAGCTGCTGCGGGGCGCCGTCGGCGGGGCGGTCACCGGTGACGTACCAGCGGCCGCGCCGCTCGGTGAGGTCCACGATCCGCTCGCTGGTCGCGGGCCCGGAGTCGTAGCCCTTGATGCGGTAGCCCAGCTCGGCCCGCGCGGTGGCCCTGCCGGTGCCGGCCGGTTCGACGCGGGTGACGCGATAGCTCCAGCCGCCCAGCGGGATCTTCCCGACCCGCTCGAACTCGGTGCGCGCGGCGGGCACGAGGGCGGGGTCGAGGTCCGCGAGATAGCCGGACTCGTCGCGGTCGAGCAGCGCCTCGGCGTGCCGGTCGAGCAGCTTCTGGATCTCGCCGCGGGGCGGCCCGGTGGGCCCGGGGGCGGTGCACCCGGCCACGAGGAGCAGGGCACCGAGCAGCCATGCACCCGCGCCGCGCGCCGCTCTCCTCCCCTGACCTGCCACGCCCTCGATCGTACGGGGAGAGGGCAAGCCGTCCGGGGCTCAGACCCGGGTCACCGTCACGTGGGACATCATGTTCACCGGGTCGTAGCGGACCCTGGCGCCCGGGTAGGGGGCGTGGATGACCTGGCCGTTGCCGGCGTAGATGGCCACGTGGCTGGCGTCGCTGCGGTAGGTGACGAGGTCGCCGGGCTGGGCCTGGGAGAGCGGGATGTGCCGGCCCGCGTTGCGCTGCGCCTGGGAGGTGCGGGGCAGTGCGATGCCGGCCTGGCGGTACGACCAGACCATCAGGCCCGAGCAGTCGAAGGCGGACGGCCCGGCGGCGCCCCACACGTACGGCTTGCCGATGGCGCTGCGCGCGGCGATCACCGCGGCGGCGGCGCGCGAGGGGCCGAGGTCGGCGAGCGGCGGCAGCTCCTCGTCGAGGGCGGCCCGGCCGGAGCGCGAGGCCCGGTCGAAGCCGGCCCGCTCGTCCGGGGTGAGCGAGGCGAGCACCCGGCGGGCCTCGGCGAGCTTGCGTTCGACGGTGCGCTTGTGGCGGGCCACGTCGGCGCGGCTGCGCTCCAGTTCGGCGAGGGCCCGGCCGGCCTCGGTGCGCTCCTGCGCCAGTTTCCGCAGTTCGCCGCGGAGTTCGTCGAGGGCGGCGCCCTGCCGAACGGTGACCCGGTCGAGCACGGAGGCCCGCTCCAGGTAGTTCTCCGGGTCGGCGGAGAGCAGCAGGGCGAGGGCCGGGTCGATGCCGCCGGAGCGGTACTGGGCGCCGGCCACCGAACCGAGCGCGCCGCGCATCCGGTTGATCCGCTCCTGGCCGCGGGCGAGCCGGTCCTGCGCCTGGGAGACCGTGCGGCGCAGCTGGTCGGCCTTCTCGTCGGCCCGGTTGTAGCCCTCGGTGGCCTGCTCGGCCTCCTCGAAGAGCCGGTCGACGGTGGCCCGGGTGGCGCGGGTGGTCTGCGGCAGCGGGCCGCCCGGGTCGGCGTGCGCGGGGACGGCACCGAGGGCCGTGGCCGCGGTGGCCGCGGCTGCGGTGATGACGGTGACCCTGGCGGGTCGTCGGTGGGACGCCACGGATCGCGCTCCGTTCGGCTCGGCGGACTGCTCGGCGGACTGGCAGGCGCCAGACAGTAGCCGGTGATCAACCTGCGTCCAACGAAGGTGTCGGGCACGCAAAGTGACGCCCCGCCGGAGACCACAGGTCACCAGCGGGGCGTCGCGTCAGTCAGGGTTTCGGCAAACCACCCGTTCGGAGGGGTGTGTCACCGGGGCGGAGTCCGCCCGGGGCGGTGCGTCAGATGCGCACGCCGAACATGAAGCTGCCGATGGTGTCCATCGACTCGTAGCGGACCACCGCGCCGGAGTGCGGGGCGTGCAGGACGGTGTTGTTGCCGGCGTAGAGGCCCACGTGCGCCAGGTTGTTGAAGAAGACCAGGTCGCCCGGCCGGAGCTGGCTGCGGCCGATCTTCACGCCGTCGTTCTGCTGGGTGTAGGTGGTGCGGCTGATGCCGACGCCGGCCTGGCGGTAGGACCACATGGTGAGGCCGGAGCAGTCGTACGAGTTGGGGCCCTCGGCGCCGGAGACGTACGGCTTGCCGAGCTGCGTGGCGGCGGCGTTGAGGGCGGCGGCGCCGCGCTGCGAGGCCGGCACCTCGTTGCCCAGGTTGACGCGGTCGCCGGCGGAGCGGCTGGCGCGCTGCTCGTCCTCCTGCATCTTGGCGCGCTCGGCGGCGGTCAGGGTGTTGAGGAGCTTGCGCGCCTCGGCGAGCTTGCCCTGGAACTTCTGCTTCTTCTCGCCGAGGGTCTTGCGGACGTCCTCGAGGTCGGCGAGCTTGCCTGCCGCCTCGGCCCGCTCCTGGGCGAGGGTGCGCTGCTTGGCCTGGATGGTGGCCAGCACGTCGGCCTGCTTGGCGCCGATCTGGTCGATCGCGGACGCCTTGTCGAGGTAGGTGTCCGGGTCGGCGGAGAGGAAGAGCTGGAGCGCCGGGTCGATGCCGCCGGAGCGGTACTGCGCCGTGGCGACCGAACCGATCTGACCGCGCAGGGTGTTGAGCTCCTGCTGGCCGCGGGCCACCTTGTCCTGGAGGGCGCTGATCTCCTTCTGCAGCGTCTCCCGGCGCTCGTTGGCCTGGTTGTACTGCTCGGTGGCGACCTCGGCCTCTTCGTTGAGGGTGTGGACCTTGGCCTTGACCTCGTCGATCTTCGGCTTCGGGGCCGCCTGGGCGCCGGACTGGGCGGAGAGCGCGACGGCCGCGGCGGCGGTCGCGGTGAGCACGGTCACGCGGGTGCGGCTCGGCTGCTTGGGACGACGGTGGGACGCCACTCGGGCGAGCTCCTTCTTCCTCGAGCCGCCCGACCGGTCAAGGCAGGCGGTACCGACGCTGACATCCCCGATGGATGATCGACCGCGCGTAGGTTCGAGCCCCGACCCTAGTGACCATCTTGTGATCAGTTCAAATCCCAAGGGTCAAAAACTGCCTCACGCCACAACTTATTTACCGACACCGCACGGGCAGTAATGGTCAGTTGACCCTGCGCGGACCAGAAAACGGACGCAACAGGCAGACCGGGCAAGGCGTTACGAGAGACGCGAAAGCCGCTTCAGCAACAAGGCGGACGCGACCGGCCGCGCACCGGACTTGGCGACCCCGTCGGCCACCTCGCGGTCGGTGGACACCACGACCACCGGACGGCCCGGCGGCTCCGCCCTGACCAGCTGGCGGATCAACTCGTCCGCCGTCACGCCGGGCTTGGAGAACAGCACCCGCACCCCGCGCGGCGGCGCGAGCAGCACCGGCGCGGCCAGCTCCGCACCGTCGAAGACACAGGTGATCTCGGCGCCCGAGCGGGCCGCGAGCGCGGACAGACCGCCGAGCAGCCGCAGCCGCTGCTTCTCCAGCGGCATCGTCGGATAGCCGGTCTTGGTGACGTTGTAGCCGTCCACCACCAGGTGCGCCTGCGGCAGTTCGAGCAGCTGGTCCAGGAGCGCCGGATCGGTCTCGGACAGCGCGCGGGCCGCGATGTCCTTCGGCGACATCCGGCCGGGCTCCACCGCGTCCACGGTGTCCGCCGGATGCATCGACACCGGAGGCAGGGCGAGTTCGCGGCGCAGACCCTGGGCGGCGTCCAGCACCGTGTCCAGAAGCAGCCGCAGCCGCATGTCCTCCACCGAGCGCCCCTCGCGGGCGGCCCGCCGGCTCGCCTCCAGGGCGGCCTCGACCTCGCCGAGCCGGGCCTTGAGCCGCCGGGTCTCGCTCTCGGCGGCGGACACCCGGGCGGCGGCCTCGGTGCGGGCGGCGTCGATCTCGGCCTGCACCCGGCGCAGCGCCGCCTCGCCGCGCTTGACGTCGCTCTGGGCGCTGCGCAGCTTGCGGTGAAGCGATTCCGCTTCCTTCCGGGCGGCCTCCAGGTCGTGCCGCAGCTGCTCGGTCTCGGACCTGGCCCGCTCCTTGGCGGCCACGACCTCCTCGCGCAGTCGCTCCAGCTCGCGCCGGCTCAGTTCGTCGGCGCGCTCGGCGTCGGCGCGCTCGGCCTCCTCGCCGGCGGCGGCGACGAGCTTGCCCCAGCCGGCCGGGCGCAGCACATAGGCGGCCGCGGCCACGTCGACCGGGTCGGCGGCGGCGGGCGGGGCGCCGGACTCGACGGCGCCGGCGAGTTCGGGGTGGGCCTCCTTGAAGCGCTCGCCGATCCGCTGCCGGAACAGCGGATCGCTCTCCAGGGCGGCGGCCATCGCGTTCCCGGCGAACTTGGCCCGCCGGGAGGCGGTGAAGCGGGCGTACTGGCGCAGCGGGGCGGGCAGCTCGGCGACGGTCAGGCCGCCGAAGGCGTCGGCGACGAGCGCGACGACCTTGCGCCGTACGGCCTCGGGCAGCGGTCGGTCGAGCGCCTCGGCGGCAGCCTCGCCTGCCGGGCCGCCGCCCGCCGGTTCATCACCGCGCGCGGGCTGCTCCACGATCCGTCACCCTCTCCCTGTCCGTCGCCCTCGCCGGGGCTCCGAAGCCCTCGCCGGGCCGCTTCTCAGGAAGCGGCGCCCGGCCTGTCCACCAGTTCGATCTGGTCCACCGCGTTGCACCACCGGCAGCGGACCGACTCGATGGTCTCACTGACCACCTCGCGCTCCTCGACCGTCGGCTCTCCGGCGAGGTCCAGATGGACGTATTCGACGACCTTGGACGAGCGCGTCACGTCGAAGCGGGTCAGATTGCCGCACAGGGTGCAGCGCCAGCGGGTCTCGGCGGTCGGCAGGGGAACCGTCGTCATCGTTGCCGTCCTCTTTCCGTACGAGGCTCAGTGTGAGGCTTTATACGAGGCATTACGGGCCCGCGGTGCGCCGTCGGACTGCGGGGGTACTGCCCGTAACCCTACGGCCTCCCGGGTACCCCGTGTCACGGCGAGGCACTCTGTCCAGGTGGGCACCGGTACGCCATGATCTGTCCATGATCGACTGGCGGGGCGCGGCCCTCGGTGCGTGGCGGGGTGCCCGCAGCGGGCCGACCGTGACGTACGGAATCATCGCCGCCTGCGTGCTGCTCTTCGCGGTGAGCCCGGTGGCGGGCCTGAGCCCCGCCTACGGCACGGGCGACACCCTGCTCGCGGCGCAGGGCGCGTACTTCCAGCGCTGGGGAGTGGTCCCGGCCGAGCTCACCGCCGGCCGGCCGAGCGCCCTGCTCACCCCGCTGACCGCGCTCTTCGTGCACGGCAGCTGGCTGCATCTGCTCGGGAACATGCTGTTCCTGTACGTGTTCGGGGCGATGGCCGAGGAGCGGATGGGCGCGGCCGAGTACGGCCTGTTCTATCTGGGCTGCGGATATCTGGCGCTGCTCGGGTACGCGGTCGCGCACGCGGACAGCGAGCAGACGCTGGTCGGGGCGTCGGGGGCGATCTCAGGGGTGCTCGGGGCGTTCCTCTATCTCTTCCCGCGGTCCCGGGTGACCAGCCTGTTCCCGTTCCTCTTCTTCCTGCCGCTGCGCTTCCCGGCCTGGATCGTGCTGATCTTCTGGTTCGTGCTCCAGTGGCTGGCGGCGCGCTCGGCGGGGGCGGGGCCGGGGGTGGCGTATCTGGCGCATGTGATCGGCTTCGCGCTCGGCTTCCTCTACGCGTGGGCGCGATATCGGCGAAAGGGAGGGGCTCGCGAAGCGATTCGCTGGAAGGGTGGTGGTGGGTGACGGGCGGGCTAGAGTGAAGCCACCAGCCGCGGCCACCGAGGGAGAAAGCCAGCCGTGATCACCGCGATCGTGCTCATCAAGACCAGCGTGGACCGCATCCCCGAGATCGCCGAGGAGATCGCCGCGATCGACTGCGTCAGCGAGGTCTTCTCGGTGACCGGAACGTACGACCTGATCGCCATGGTCCGGGTGGGCCGCCACGACGACCTGGCCGATGTCATCCCCGGCCAGATCTCCAAGATCCCGGGCGTCGAGGGCACCGACACGCACGTCGCCTTCCGCGCCTACTCGCAGCACGACCTGGACGCGGCCTTCGCCATCGGCCTGGAGTCGTAGAGACGAGTCGTAGAGACGTCCGCACGGACGTCCGCACAGCGGTGAAGCCGGCCTCTCCCCCGCGGGAGGCCGGCTTCACCCGTTCGAGCGACTGATCAGCCGCGGTCCGGGACGCAGCGGCCGTCCTCGGTGCGGTACTTCCACTGGGCGCCGTCGCGGACCAGCTCCTTCACCGCGCCGACGAACCGCTCCACGTGCTCGTCGGGCGTGCCCGCGCCGAAGCTCACCCGGATCGCGTTGAGCGACCTCTCCCCCGGCGCCGCCTCCGGGGCGCCGCACTCGCCCGGGTCCTGCGGGTCGCTGCCGAGCAGGGTGCGCACCAGCGGGTGGGCGCAGAACAGGCCGTCGCGGACGCCGATGCCGTACTCGGCGGAGAGCGCGGCGGCGAAGTGGGAGCTGTTCCAGCCCTGGACGACGAAGGAGATGACACCGACGCGGTCGGCGTCGTCGCCGAAGAGGGAGAGCACCCGCACCTCGGGGACGTCGGCGAGGCCCTCCCTGACCTTGGCGATGAGGTGCCGCTCGCGGGCGACGAGCCGGTCGAAGCCGGCCTCGGTGAGCGCCTTGCAGGCGGAGGCGATGGAGTAGACGCCGATGACGTTGGGCGAACCGGCCTCGTGCCGGGCCGCGGTGGTGTGCCACTCCACGTCCACACCACCGTCGGCCCGGCGGGCCACCTTGCGGGAGGCGCCGCCGCCCGCGAGGTAGGGCTCGGCGTCCTGCAGCCAGTCGGCGCGGCCGGCGAGCACGCCGGAGCCGAACGGGGCGTACAGCTTGTGCCCGGAGAACGCGACCCAGTCGACGTCCAACTCCCGTACGGAGACGGGGTGGTGGGGCGCCAGCTGGGCGGCGTCGAGGACGATCCGCGCGCCGTGCGCGTGCGCGGCGGCGGCGAGTTCGCGCACCGGCCACAGCTCGCCGGTGACGTTGGAGGCGCCGGTCACGCAGACCAGCGCGGGGCCGTGGGGCTCACGGTCGGCGAGCGCGCGCTCCAGGGTCTCGACGGCCTCCCGCGGGGTGCGCGGCGCGTTGAGGTAGGTCACCTGAGCATCGCGCCACGGGAGGAGCGAGGCGTGGTGCTCGGTCTCGAAGACGAAGACCTGGCAGTCGGCGGGGACGACCTGGGCGAGCAGGTTGAGCGAGTCGGTGGTGGAGCGGGTGAAGACGACCTGGTCGCCCTCGCGGCAGTCGAGGAACTCGGCGACGGTGGCGCGGCTGTTCTCGAAAAGGTCGGTGGAGAGCTGGGAGAGGTAGCCGGCGCCGCGGTGGACGCTGCCGTAGTACGGGGCGTAGGCGGCGACGTCGTCCCACACGCGCTGGAGGGCCGGGGCGCTGGCGGCGTAGTCGAGCGCCGCGTAGGTGACCTCACCGCCGGTCACGAGCGGAACGGTGACGTCGCGGCCGAGGACCGGCAGCGGGGCGTCGCAGCAGGGGTCGGACTCGGTGGCGGCGGAATCGGCGGTGGCGACGGCGTTCGGGCGTGCGGACATAACGGTGTCTCCCGGCATGAAAGGGGCGCGAAAAGGCGTACGAGTGCCCGTGAGGCGGCAGCGCGCGGAGGGCGCGAAAAGGGATTGCCGCGGACGGGTGTTGATTTCGGTGAGGGGCCGAGGGCCCTAACGCATTCGCTTGCTCACGAGACACCGCTCCCTAGAGGACCAAGGACCCCAGGGTGGTGCGCAGGGGTCCGCGCTTGCCGCAGGCTTCTGCTCGTGCGGCCTGGTCTTCACCCGGGGCACCCCGCCACGGACGGAGGGTTGCCGGACAGCCAGCCGGGGCTTTGTGGCTGTCACTCATGACCTGTCGAAAAACCTATGCCAGACGATCACGACGCCGCAACCCCGTCCCGGCATCCGGGACGGGGTCGCAACAGTCCGTTCATATGCCTCCGCCAGAGGCGTCAGGCGTTGCTGGCGGCGATCCACCGTTCCAGGGCCCGCCGGGCGGCGCCGGAGTCGACGGACTCGGCGGCCTTCGCGATGCCCGCGGCCAGTTGCTCCGCCAGGGTGCCCTCGCCCGGCTCCAGGGCGGTGAGCGCCGCCGCCGCGTTGAGCAGCACCGCGTCGCGCACCGGCCCGGTCTCGCCGGCGAGCAGCCGCCGGGCGACGTCGGCGTTGTACGACGGGTCGCCGCCGCGCAGCGCGTCCAGGGTCACCGGCTGGATGCCGACGTCGCGCGGGTCGAAGCGCTCCTCGCGCACGGCGCCGTCCCTGACCACCCACACCCGTGAGGTGCCGGTGGTGGTGAGCTCGTCGAGGCCGTCGTCGCCGCGGAACACCAGGGCGGAGTTGCCGCGCTCGGCGAGAACTCCGGCCACGATCGGCGCCATCCGCGGGTCGGCGACGCCGACGGCCTGGGCCCGCACCTTGGCCGGGTTGGTCAGCGGACCGAGCACGTTGAAGGTGGTCCGGATGCCGAGCTGGCCGCGGGCCGTGGCCACGTACCGCAGCGAGGGGTGGAACCTCACCGCGAAGCAGATGGTGATGCCGGCCTCCTCGGCGACCTCGGCGACCCGGCGCGGGGGGATGTCGAGGTTGATGCCGAGCTTCTCCAGGACGTCGGAGGAGCCGGAGGCGGAGGACGCGGCGCGGTTGCCGTGCTTGACGACCTTCACGCCGGTGCCGGCCACCACGATGGAGGCCATGGTGGAGATGTTCACCGTCTTGGCGCCGTCGCCGCCGGTGCCGACGATGTCCACGGCCGGGCCGGGCACCTCGATGACGTTGGCGTGCTCGTACATGGTCCGGACGAGGCCGGTGATCTCCTCGACCGTCTCGCCCTTGGCCCGCAGCGCCACCATGAAGCCGGCGATCTGCACGTCGGTCGCCTCGCCGCGCATGATCAGGTCCATCGCCCAGGCGGTGTCGTCGGCGGACAGGTCGCGGCCTTCGAGCAGTCCGTTCAGCAGGGCGGGCCAGGAGCGGCCCGCCGCGGTGTCGCCTCCAGCGGGGTTCACAGCGCTCATGACAGCTCCTGGTCTACGACGTATGGCACGCGATGGCGTGATGACCCCACCCTATCGATCTCCGGCAACGGCAAAGAGCCCCGTCCATCGAATGGACGGGGCTCTCGCCGTGGCGACCTGGGTCAGGAGGTCAGGGGTGATCAGTGGTGGCCGTGGCCGCTCTCGATCTCCCGGTACTCCTCGACGGTGGGCTTGGCGACCTGGCTGTCGCCGCCGTAGTAACCCCGGTTCAGCTTGACCCGGAGCTTCTCCATGCGGCCGATCTTGCGCTCGACACCGTTCTCGTCCACGGCCGGGGGCAGCTCGGCCGGCGCGTACTGCTCGTGCGCCGTGAGCTTGTAGCGCTGGCCCTGGCTGAGCGGCTGGTGGACCTCGACGAACTCACCGTGCGGCAGGCGCTTGATGATGCCGGACTCGCGGCCGTGCAGCACCTTGTCCTTGTCGCGGCGCTGCAGGCCGAGGCAGATCCGCTTGGTGACGATGAACGCGATGACCGGGCCGGCGAAGAAGAAGATCCGCACGAACCAGGTGATCGAGTTCAGCGACAGGTGGAAGTGGGTCGCCCAGAGGTCGTTTCCACCACCCACCAGCATGATCATGTACGCGGTGATCCAGGCGACACCGAAGGCGGTGCGCGTCGGAGCGTTGCGCGGGCGCTGCGCGATGTGGTGCTCGCGCTTGTCGCCGGTGATCCAGGACTCGATGAACGGGTACACCGCGATGGCCGCGAGGACCAGCGGGAAGATCGCCAGCGGGATCATCACGCCGAGGACCAGCGTGTGGCCCCACAGGTTGATCTCCCAGCCCGGCATGACACGGATCAGACCCTCGGCGAAGCCCATGTACCAGTCGGGCTGGGCGCCGGTGGACACCTGGTCCGGGCGGTACGGGCCGATGGCCCAGATCGGGTTGATCGAGGCGATGGCCGCGACGACCGCGATCACACCGAAGACCAGGAAGAAGAAGCCTCCGGCCTTCGCCATGTAGACCGGCAGCAGCGGCATGCCGACGACGTTCTTGTTCGTGCGGCCGGGGCCCTCGAACTGGGTGTGCTTGTGGACGAACACCAGGATCAGGTGCGCGACCACCAGGCCGAGCATGATGCCCGGGAGCAGCAGCACGTGCGCCGAGTAGAACCGGGCGACGAAGTCGCCGCCGGGGAACTCGCCGCCGAACAGGAACATCGACAGGTACGTGCCGATGATCGGCACGGACAGGATCGCGCCCTGCATGAAGCGGACACCGGTGCCGGAGAGCAGGTCGTCCGGGAGCGAGTAACCGGTGAAGCCGGTGAACATGCCCAGGAAGAACAGCAGGAAGCCGAACAGCCAGTTGATCTCACGCGGCTTGCGGAACGCGCCGGTGAAGAAGACGCGCATCATGTGCACGAACATGCCGGCGAGGAAGATCAGCGCCGCCCAGTGGTGGATCTGCCGGATGAGCAGACCACCGCGCACCTCGAAGGAGATGTGCATGGTCGAGTTGAACGCCTCGGACATCAGCTGACCCTGCAGCGGGACGTACGGTCCCATGTACTCCACCTCGTTCATAGACGGGTGGAAGAACATCGTCAGGTAGACGCCGGTCAGGATGATGATGAGGAAGCTGTAGAGGCAGACCTCACCCAGCATGAAGGACCAGTGGTCCGGGAAGATCTTCCGCATGTTGGCCTTGGCCAGCGTGTAGATCCCCAGGCGTCCGTCGGCCCAGTCGGCGATCCGCTCACCGCGGGGCGCCTGCTTACGCGTGTTGGTCACGGTGCTCATCCGCGCTCCCAGAAGGCAGGACCGACGGGCTCTTCGAAGTCGCCGAGCGCCTCGAGGTAACCCTTGTCGTTCACGCCGATCCGCAGCTGCGGCAGGGCGTGGCCGGCCGGGCCGAAGATGACGCGGGCGCCGTCGGACAGGTCGAAGGTGGACTGGTGGCACGGGCAGAGCACGTGGTGCGTCTGCTGCTCGTACAGCGAGATCGGGCAGCCGACGTGGGTGCAGATCTTCGAGAAGGCGACGATGCCCTCGTGCGACCACTCGAGCTCGCGCTTGTCCTTGATGTCGTCCGGCTGGATCCGGATGATCATCAGGGCGGCCTTGGCGATCTCGGTCTGGAAGTGCTCGTCGTGCTCCGAGAGGCCCTCGGGCATCGCGAAGGTCAGCGAACCCACCGCGACGTCCTCGGGACGCAGCGGCTCGTGCGTGTTCATGTTGATGAGCTGCTTGCCCTTGGCCCACAGCGTGCTGCGGAGCTTCTCCTCGGGCAGCGGACCCATGTCACGCAGCAGGACGATGCCGGACAGCGGAACCATCGCGAGCGCCCCGAAGAGCGTGTTGCGGATCAGCTTGCGGCGGCCGAAGCCGGACTCGGCGGCACCGGCCGCGAAGTCCGCCATGACCTTCGCCTTGACCTCGGGCTCCGCCGCCATCGGGTGACGCTCGTCGGCGATCTCGACGTCGGACATCAGGGTGCGGGCCCAGTGGACCGCGCCCGCGCCGATGAAGAACAGCGCCGCACCGAGGGTCAGACCCAGGGCGAAGTTGAGCGAGGACACCCGGCCGAACGGCCAGATGTACACGATCGCGTCCACGGGGAAGATCACGTACGAGGCGATGAAGCCGATCGTGGCCAGCATCGACAGCGTGAACATGAAGGCGACCGCACGCTCGGACCGGCGGGCGGCCCGCTCGTCGATGTCCTGGATGCGCGGCTTGTGGGGCGGAAGGCCCGGGTCGGCGAACGGGTCGTCGGCGACCTTCACCGCGCCGTGCGCGGTGTCCTGCACGGTCGGCAGGTTCTCTTCTGGATTCTCTTGGGTACTCATGACTTCTTGGCCTTAGCGGTGTGGGCCGCGACCCAGATGGCAACTGCGATCAGCGCGCCCAGACCGAAGATCCACGCGAACAGACCCTCGCTGACGGGGCCGAGGCCACCCAGCTTGAGACCACCCGGGCTGTCGGCCTTGTCGCTGTTGACGGCCTGGACGTAGGCGATGATGTCCTTCTTCTGCTTCTCCGGCATCGTGGTGTCGGGGAAGGAGGGCATGTTCTGCGGGCCGGTCTGCATGGCCTCGTAGAGGTGCTTCGGGTCCACGCCCTCAAGGGTGGGCGCGTACTTGCCGTAGGTCAGCGCGCCGCCCTCACCGGTGAAGTTGTGGCACTGGGCGCAGTTGGTGCGGAACAGCTCGCCACCCTTGGCGATGTCGGCACCGTCAGGGCTGTACTGGCTTTCCTTCGGTGCGATCGGGCCGGCGCCGAGGGAGGCGACGTACGCGGCAAGCTGGTCGATCTCAGCCTGCGAGTAGATCGTCTTCTTCCTCGGGACCTGGGCGCCCGGCTGCTGGGCGGGCATACGGCCGGTGCCGACCTGGAAGTCCACCGCCGCCGAGCCCACGCCGACCAGGGACGGGCCGTCAGAGGTGCCCTGACCGCCGGTTCCGTGGCAGCTGGCGCAGCCGACGGAGTAGAGCTTCTTGCCCTCCTCGATGGCGAGGGACTGGGCGGTTTCGTCGGCCTTGGCCGTGCCCGCGGGCGCGAACGCGGCGTACAGCCCCCCAGTTGCCGCCAGCGCGAGAAGTAGGACGACGACCGCCGCCAGCGGATGGCGTCGTCGTGCGGAGAGCTTTTTCACGGATTACCCCGGTGTCAGGATCTTCTGCGTCGATGCTTGCTGGATGTGTCTCCGCCCGGAGGCGGAGACCGATTACTTGATCAAGTAGATCGTGGCGAAGAGGCCGATCCAGACGACATCGACGAAGTGCCAGTAGTAGGACACGACGATGGCGGCGGTTGCCTGCTCGTGAGTGAACCTCTTGGCGGCGTACGTCCGGCCGAGGACCAGCAGGAAGGCGATGAGACCGCCCGTCACGTGCAGGCCGTGGAAGCCGGTGGTCAGGTAGAACACCGTGCCGTACGGGTCCGAGGACAGCGAGAGGCCGTCCTTCTTGACCAGCTCGGTGTACTCGAAGACCTGGCCGCCGATGAAGATCGCGCCCATCACGAAGGTGATGATGAACCACGTCCGGAGCTTCTTCACGTCGCCCCGCTCGGCGGCGAAGACGCCGAGCTGGCAGGTGAGGGAGGAGAGCACCAGGATCGTGGTGTTCGTCGCGGAGAACGGGAGGTTCAAGGCATCGGCCTTTTCCGCCCAGAAGTCCGGACCCATCACGGATCGCAGGGTGAAGTACATCGCGAAGAGGGCCGCGAAGAACATCAGCTCGGAACTCAGCCAGATGATGGTTCCGACGCTGGTGAGGTTCGGTCGATTGACCGACGGGTGCGCGTGCCCGGTATCTACTGTCGTTACTGTCGCCACGACCGACATTATGTCGGTCGCTTATCCCGCCCTCACTCCGGGGGGTGCCGTTCGGAGTGTCCGGGCCGCGTGTCCAGCCCGAACGGCCCATCGGAACGGGGCCCCGGCACCCTTCGAACAGGTGTTGAACGGGTGTTGACGGGGTGTGGACCGGAGTAGCATCCGCGCAACGACCGACCACCTTCACGGAGGAACGATGCAGTCGAGCGCCACGGTCCTGGTCTACAGCGACGACGCGAACACCCGGGCGCAGGTGCGCCTCGCGGCCGGCCGCAGGCCCGCCGCCGATGTTCCCCCGGTCGAGTTCGTCGAGTGCGCGACGCTGCCGGCGGTCCTGGAGGAGCTGGACCGGGGCGGTATCGACGTGTGCGTGCTCGACGGTGAGGCGGTGCCGGCCGGTGGCATGGGCGTGTGCCGCCAGATCAAGGACGAGGTCTTCCACTGCCCTCCCGTCCTGCTGCTGATCGGCCGTCCGCAGGACGCCTGGCTGGCCACCTGGAGCCGCGCGGACGCCGCGATCACCCATCCGGTGGAACCGGTGGAGTTCGCGGCGTCGCTGGCGGCCCTGCTGCGTTCACGCCTGTCCGTGGACGCGTGACGCCCTGCCGGGCCGGCGCCCGGCGGTGACCCGAGCCTCTAGAGAGACGGCCTGAGCCGGGCCTTGGCGTCCTCGGTGGCGGCGGGGTCCGAGCCGCCGCCCGTCACCAGGGCGCTGCCCTTGCGCCACTTGTCCCAGGGCATGTTCCAGTCGCCGAAGCCGTTGCCGAAGGTGTCCATCATCTCGCCCTCGCTGTTGACGACGCGGACGATGTCGCCGGGGCGCACGTTCTCGTAGAACCAGGCGGCGTTGCCGGTCGACATGCCCACGCAGCCGTGGCTGACGTTGGCGACGCCCTGCGAGCCCACCGACCAGGGGGCGGCGTGCACGTACTCGCCGCTCCAGGTCACCCGGGTGGCGTAGTACACCGGCAGGTCGTACGAGTCGGAGCTGCCCTCCGAGATGCCGATGCTGGTGCCCCGCATCCGGACGTAGTACTCCTTGCCGAGCACCACCTTGATGCCGTTTCGGGTGGAGAAGCCCGGTTTTCCGGTGGTCACCGGAATGGTGTTGATCACTTCTCCGTTCTTCTTCACCGTCATGTAGTGCTCGCTCGCGTCCGCGACCGCCTCCAGGCGGTCGCCGATGGTGAGCTTCAGCGGCTTGGACTTGCCGCCGTAGAGCTTGTCGCCGATCTTCAGACCGTCGAGGTTGCCGGTGGCGGTGACGGCGGCGCCGGTGGGCCAGTACTCCTTCGGGCGGTAGTGCAGGTTCTTGTCGTCCACCCAGTACCAGCCGCCCTCGACGGCGGGCGTGGAGCGGACCTTGAGGGCCCGTTCGACGACGGCGCGGGCCGCCTTGTCCTTGACCGGGACGCTCAGCTCGGCCGTGATCGGCTGCCCGACCCCGTACGTGCCCGCCTCGGGGCCGAAGGCGACGGTGAGGGCCCGTTTGGCCGGTGCTGTCTCGAACGTGAACGTACGGGCCCCTGGAGCGCCGTCCTCGTCCTCGGTGGCCACCTGGACGGTGTACCGGGCACCGGCCGCGAGAGCGGCCGTGGAGCGCCATTTCCGCCCGTCCGCGGTGAGTTCTCCGGCCAGGTGGTGCCCGGTCTCGTCGGTGGCGGTGACGTCGGTGATCCGCCCGTCGTCGCCCTTGGCGGTGATCTCCAGGGGTTTGTCGGGGTCCGCCTTCTTCCCGTCGCCGGGCGCGTTGAAGGCGATCTCGTCGGACGCGTCGTAGGGCCTCGCCGACAGCGGATGGTCCTCGGAGCCCGCACACGCGGTGGCACCGGCGGTGACGGTGAGGGCCAGAAGGGTGCAGCTCAGAACAGTCCGAATGCGCGGCGTGTCGTTCATGCCCTCACGTTAAGAACCATTCTCACGCGCGGCGCGCCGAGTGGAGCAAACGAGGGGCCCGGTCACTTCGGGTGAAGTGACCGGGCCCCTCCGGGTGTTACCGGGTACTGCTGGTGCCGCTGCCGGCGGCCTGCTACTGGTTCTGGTTCTCACCGCGGTAGAACTCGAACACCCAGCCCCAGATGCCGACCAGGATCAGCGGAGCCGAGAAGTACAGCAGCCACCAGCCCATCGCGATGGCGAGGAACGCGAGCGCACCGCCGATGGCCAGCGAGAGCGGCTGCCAGCTGTGCGGGGCGAAGAAGCCCACCTCGCCGGCCTCGTCCGCGACGTCGGCCTCCTTGTCGTCCTGCGCCATGGCGTCGACCCGCCGGGCCGTGAAGGCCAGGTAGTAGCCGATCATGATGCACAGACCGAAGGCCAGGAACAGCGCCGTCGTACCGACCGGCTCCTTCGACCACACGCCATAGACGATCGCCATGGCGAGGACGAAGACGCTCAGCCAGATGAACATCTTGCCCTGGATCTTCACTTGCCGGCCTCCTTGCCGCCGCTGAGGGCCGCCACCTCGTGAGGCTTGTTCTCGAGCTGGTCGAGAGCCGCGATCTCAGGGTGGTGCAGGTCGAACGCCGGGGATTCGGAACGGATCCGCGGCAGGGTGAGGAAGTTGTGCCGCGGCGGCGGGCAGGACGTCGCCCACTCGAGCGAACGGCCGTAGCCCCACGGGTCGTCGACCTCGATCTTCTTGCCGTACTTGGCGGTCTTCCAGACGTTGTAGAAGAACGGCAGCATCGACAGGCCGAGCAGGAACGACGAGATCGTCGAGATCGTGTTCAGCGTGGTGAAGCCGTCGGCGTCGAGGTAGTCCGCGTAACGACGCGGCATGCCCTCGGCGCCCAGCCAGTGCTGCACCAGGAAGGTGCCGTGGAAGCCCACGAACAGCGTCCAGAAGGTCATCTTGCCGAGGCGCTCGTCCAGCATCTTGCCGGTGAACTTCGGCCACCAGAAGTGGAAGCCGGAGAACATCGCGAAGACGACGGTGCCGAAGACGACGTAGTGGAAGTGCGCCACCACGAAGTACGAGTCGGAGATGTGGAAGTCCATCGGGGGCGAGGCCAGGATGACGCCGGTCAGACCACCGAAGGTGAAGGTGACCAGGAAGCCGACGGCCCAGAGCATCGGGGTCTCGAAGGACAGCGAGCCCTTCCACATCGTTCCGATCCAGTTGAAGAACTTCACGCCGGTCGGAACGGCGATGAGGAACGTCATGAAGGAGAAGAACGGGAGGAGCACGCCACCGGTGACGTACATGTGGTGGGCCCACACGGTCACGGACAGACCGGCGATCGCGATGGTCGCGGCCACCAGACCGATGTAGCCGAACATCGGCTTGCGGCTGAAGACCGGGATGACCTCGGAGATGATGCCGAAGAAGGGCAAGGCGATGATGTACACCTCTGGGTGTCCGAAGAACCAGAAGAGGTGCTGCCAGAGCAACGCTCCGCCGTTGGCCGCGTCGAAGACGTGGGCACCGAACTTGCGGTCCGCCTCCAGGGCGAACAGCGCGGCCGCCAGGACCGGGAAGGCGAGCAGGACCAGGACACCGGTCAGCAGCACGTTCCAGGTGAAGATCGGCATGCGGAACATCGTCATGCCCGGAGCGCGCATGCAGATGATCGTGGTGATGAAGTTGACCGAGCCGAGGATCGTGCCGAAGCCGGAGAAGGCCAGACCCATGATCCACATGTCGGCGCCGACACCCGGCGAGCGGACGGCGTCCGACAGCGGGGAGTAGGCGAACCAGCCGAAGTCGGCGGCACCCTGCGGGGTGAGGAAGCCGGCCACGGCGATGAGCGAGCCGAAGAGGTACAGCCAGTAGGCGAACATGTTCAGCCGCGGGAACGCCACGTCGGGCGCGCCGATCTGCAGCGGCATGATCCAGTTCGCGAAGCCGGCGAACAGCGGCGTCGCGAACATCAGCAGCATGATCGTGCCGTGCATCGTGAACGCCTGGTTGAACTGCTCGTTCGACATGATCTGCGTGCCCGGACGGGCCAGCTCGGCGCGCATGAAGAGCGCCATGATGCCGCCGATGATGAAGAACATGAACGACGTCAGCAGGTACATCGTGCCGATCGTCTTGTGGTCGGTGGTGGTGAGCCACTTGACCACGACGTTGCCGGGCTGCTTGCGGCGTACCGGGAGCTCGTTCTCGTACGAGTCCTCAGCCGCGGCCGCCCCGTGGGGTTCGTTGAGAATGCTCACAGCTTCTTCTTCTCCGCGTTCCGGGCCGGGTCCGTCTGCGCGATGCCGGACGGGATGTAGCCGGTCTGCCCCTTCGCGGCGAGCTCCTTCAGGTGCGCCTGGTAGCGCTCCGGGGAGACCACCTTGACGTTGAAGAGCATCCGGGAGTGGTCGACACCGCACAGCTCGGCGCACTTGCCGAGGAAGGTGCCCTCCTGGGTCGGGGTGACCTCGAAGGAGTTGGTGTGGCCGGGGATGACGTCCTGCTTCATCAGGAAGGGCACCACCCAGAAGGAGTGGATGACGTCACGCGAGGTCAGGACGAACCGGACCTTCTCGCCCTTCGGCAGCCACAGGGTCGGGCCCGGGTTGCCGGTCTGCGGGTTCCGGGTGCCGGGGATGCCGGCGTCGTAGACGCCGCCCGCGTTCGCCGGGAAGTCGGCCTTGAACTTGTCCGGAATCGCCGCGAGGTTCTTGTCCGTCTTGGCGTCACCGGTCACACCGGGCACGCCCTCGACGTAGTTGAAGCCCCAGCTCCACTGGTAGCCGACCACGTTGACCGTGTGCGCCGGCTTCGGGGTGAGCTCGAGGAGCTTGGACTCGTCGCGCGCGGTGAAGTAGAAGAGCACCGACACGATGATGAGCGGCGTGACCGTGTACAGCGCCTCGATGGGCATGTTGTAACGGGTCTGCGGAGGTACCTCGACCTTGGTGCGGCTGCGCCGGTGGAAGATGGCGGCCCAGATGATCAGGCCCCACACCAGGATGCCGGTGACGAGCGCGGCGGCCCAGGAACCCTGCCAGAGGGAGAGGATCCGGGGAGCCTCCTCCGTCACCGGGGTGGGCATGCCAAGGCGGGGGAAGTCTTTCCAGTTGTACGAGCAGCCGGTGGCTGTCGCCAGGATCAGGCCCGCAGTCAGCACCTGCGGCAGCTTCCGCCGCATCGGGCGCCGCGACGAGCGGTCGGAGCCGTTGGGACTCACGTAGCGCCTTCCCGAGAGTCTCGGCCCGCGAGGTCGGCTGCCACGGCCGTCCGTCTCGCTGGTCGGTCGCCGCCCCGGCCGCGGGCAGGGGTTTGGATGTTTATGCGGACCAAACCCTACTGGACGCTATTTGGGGTCGCGCGGGGAGGGTGCCCAACGCGCCGTCCGGGCCCCCGAAGGGGTGGACTCCGGCGCGTTGGAGGCGTGACGCGGGGGGCCGAACGGCCGTGCGTGCCGCCCCTGTCGCCGGTGCGGACGGGGCTTCTGACGGGGCTTCCGAAGGGGAGTCGCGCGGAGGGGGAAGGGCACGGGCGGCGGGTCGGGAACGGCACGGGCGGCGGGCAGGGAACCGTGCGGCCGGCGGCGGGGATAGCGTGGCGGGATGCCGTACTTCGACGCCGCATCGGCGGCTCCGCTGCACCCCGTCGCCCGTCAGGCGCTGCTCGCCGCCCTGGACGAGGGCTGGGCCGATCCGGCCCGCCTCTACCGGGAGGGGCGGCGGGCCCGGATGCTGCTCGACGCGGCGCGGGAGGCCGCGGCGGAGGCGGTCGGCTGCCGGCCCGACGAGCTGGTGTTCACTCCTTCGGGGACACGCGCGGTTCACGCGGGCGTCGCCGGGGCGCTCGCGGGGCGCCGGCGGGCCGGGGAGCGGCTCGTGGTGTCGGCGGTCGAGCACTCCTCCGTGCTGCACGCCGGCGAGGCGCACGCGGCGGCGGGCGGGACGGTGGCCGAGGTGCCGGTGGGGCGCTCGGGCGCGGTGGACCCGGAGGTCTTCGCGGAGGCGCTCGACTCCCGTACCGCCCTTGCCTGTCTGCAGTCCGCCAACCACGAGGTGGGCACCGAGCAGCCGGTGGCGGAGGTCGCGGCGGCCTGCCGGGAGGCGGAGGTGCCGCTCCTCGTGGACGCGGCGCAGTCGCTCGGCTGGGGGCCGGTGCCGGAGGGCTGGTCGCTGCTCGCGGCGAGCGCGCACAAGTGGGGCGGGCCCGCCGGGGTCGGGCTGCTCGCGGTGCGCAAGGGTGTCCGGTTCGCCCCTCAAGGCCCGTCGGACGAACGGGAGTCGGGGCGGGCGCCCGGTTTCGAGAACCTGCCGGCGATCGTGGCGGCGGCGGCCTCGCTGCGGGCGGTACGGGCGGAGGCGGCCGCCGAGTCGGCGCGGCTGCGGGCGCTGGTGGACCGGATCCGGACGCGGGTGCCGGAGCTGGTGCCGGACGTGGAGGTGGTGGGCGACCCGCTGCGGCGGCTCCCCCATCTCGTCACCTTCTCCTGTCTCTACGTCGACGGGGAGACGCTGCTCGCCGAGCTCGACCGGGAGGGTTTCTCCGTTTCGTCCGGTTCGTCGTGCACGAGTTCGACGCTGACGCCCAGCCATGTGCTGCGCGCGATGGGGGTGCTGAGCGAGGGCAACGTCCGGGTCTCGCTGCCGGCCGGCACGACGACGGAGGACGTGGACCGCTTCCTCGCCGTCCTCCCGGGCGTGGTGGCCTCCGTACGCGACCGCCTCGGCGCCCCGTCGGCGATGTTCGCCCCGCCCGAGGAGACCTCCGGCACCCTCGTGGTCGACGCCCTCGGCCGGCGCTGCCCGATCCCGGTCATCGAACTCGCCAAGGTCATCGGCGACGTCCCGGTCGGCGCCACGGTGACGGTCCTCTCGGACGACGAGGCGGCGCGCCTCGACATCCCGGCGTGGTGCGAGATGCGGGGGCAGGAGTACGTGGGCGAGGAGGCGTGGCCGAAGGGCGGGACGGCGTACCTGGTGCGACGCGTGTCGTAGCCCGCGGACGCGCGGGAGCCCCCGGACGCGCGGGAGCCCCGGGGCGCGCGCCCCGGGGCTCCCGTACCGACCGTGCGCGTCAGGCCAGGTGCGCCTGGACCTCGGCGGCCGCCTCCTCGCCGTACGCCTTGGTGAAGCGCTCCATGAAGTTGGCGCGGCGCAGCGTGTACTCCTGCGTGCCCAGGGTCTCGATCACCAGCGTGGCCAGCATGCAGCCGACCTGCGCCGCGCGCTCCAGGCCGACGCCCCACGCGAGACCGGTCAGGAAGCCGGCGCGGAAGGCGTCGCCGACGCCGGTCGGGTCGACCTTGGCGTCCTCCTCCGGGCAGCCGACCTCGATCGGGTCCTCGCCGACGCGCTCGATGCGGACACCGCGCGAGCCGAGGGTGGTGACCCGGTGGCCGACGCGGCCGAGGATCTCCTCCTCGGTCCAGCCGGTCTTCGACTCGATGAGGCCCTTCTCGTACTCGTTGGAGAAGAGGTAGGTCGCGCCGTCGAGCAGCGTGCGGATCTCCTCGCCGTCCATGCGCGCGATCTGCTGCGAGAAGTCGGCGGCGAACGGGATCCCGCGGGTCCGGCACTCCTCCGTGTGGCGCAGCATCGCCTCGGGGTCGTCGGCGCCGATCAGGACCAGGTCGAGACCGCCCACGCGGTCGGCGACGGCCTTGAGCTCGATCAGCCGGGCCTCGCTCATGGCGCCCGTGTAGAAGGAGCCGATCTGGTTGTGGTCCTTGTCCGTGGTGCACACGAAGCGCGCGGTGTGCAGGACCTCGGAGATGCGGACCGAGGCGGTGTCGACGCCGTGCCGGTCGAGCCAGGCACGGTACTCGTCGAAGTCGTAACCGGCCGCTCCCACCAGGATCGGGTTGCCCCCGAGCTGGCCCATGCCGAAGCAGATGTTCGGGCCCACGCCGCCCCGTCGGATGTCGAGGTTGTCGACGAGGAAGGAGAGCGAGACCGTGTGCAGCTGGTCCGCCACGAGCTGGTCGGCGAACCGGCCCGGGAAGGTCATGAGGTGGTCGGTGGCGATGGAGCCGGTGACTGCGATACGCACGGCTGGATGCTCCCGTGGGGAAGGACGGTAATGACAGTTCACGCTACCGGCTGCGGGGGCGGAAGCCGAACAGTGGAAACTACCCCAGAGTAGGGCTTTTCCCCGATGCCGAGACGTGCGTACGGTGCCGCCATGACCGAGTATCCCGCTCCTCGTGAGCCGCAGGAGTCCGAGTTCAGCCTCGCCGAGCTGTGCGGGGACGGCGCGCGGATGGCCCCGCACTGGGTCCCCGACTCCGTTCCGCAGGCCGCTCCGGTCTCTCCCGCGCTGATCCACGGCGTGAAGGTGCCGGCCGCGTCGGCGCGGCTGATCGCCGCGACCCCCGAGTACGGGATCTGAGCACAGAACCGGAACCGGTTGACCCTCGTTCCCGTCCCAGGGGTGTCCTTGGGAAGGAGCGAACGGTGAGCAGTTCGGAGACCGGGCCGGGAAAGCGCCCGTTTCTTGTCACCTCGGTGGCGGCAGCGGTGCTGCTGGTGGGCGGCGGAGGCGTGTACTACGCCGCCACGGCCAGCGGCGACGGCGGCAGCGACGGCCACGGCGGCAACAGCGGCAGTTCGGCGGTGCGCGCCGCACCGACGCAGGGCGGCGGTCAGGGGATCGCGCCGGGTGAACCCGACCCGAGCGGTTCCGGCGGGACCGTCTACCGGGCCCGGGGCCCCCTCCCCCAAGGGCCCTCCTCGGCCGCTGTCCACCGGCCCGAGGGCCGGGTCACCTCGGCCGAGGTGACCCGGCTGGCCCGGGCCCTCGGGCTCGCCGGCACGCCCCGGCTGGTGTCCGGGGTGTGGCAGCTGACGCCGGAGAAGGACAGCAACGGGCTGCGGCTCGACGTGTCCGAGCGGGCGCCGGGAAGCTGGACCGTGAGCCGCTACGACGGCGGCCCGGTCGGCGACACCTGCCTCAAGGGCAAGGCGTGCCCGCCACCGGGAGAGGCGAAGCCGCCGACGGGCGGCGGCTCTCCGGTGAGCGAGGCCGTGGCCAGGGCGGCGGCGGCGCCGGTCCTCAAGGCGATCGGCCAGGACGACGCCAAGCTGGACGCGAGCCAGATCATGAACGGCTCGGTACGGGTGGTCAACGCCGACCCGGTCGTCGACGGCCTGCCCACGTACGGCTGGTCGACCGGCATCCAGGTGGGCCCCGACGGCTCCGTGGTGGCCGGGAGCGGGCGGCTGCTCGAACCGGCCAAGGGCGCCACGTATCCGGTGATCGGGGCGAAGCAGGCCCTGGACGAGCTGAACAGGGACGCGAAGGGCGCGGGCCCGGCCGCGATCGGCGGCTGCGCGATCGACCCGCCGGCGGGCAAGGCGCAGGGCGAGGGCGACCCGAGCCGGGCGGACTCCTCCTGCCCGACGCCGGAGCCGCACGTCGTCACCGTCACGGGCGCCGTCTTCGGGCTCGCCGCGCAGGACGTGGGCGGCGAGGCCTCCCTCGTACCGGCGTGGCTGTTCGAGGCACGGGAGCAGCCCGGCGCCAGGCCGTACACGGTGGTACGGACCGCGGTGGAGGACCGGTACCTGAGGCCGCCCGCGCAGTCGGCGCCGCCGGCGGTGCCGGAGCGGCAGATCAGCGCGTACCGGACGGACGCGAGCGGCCGGCAGCTGTCGGTGACCTTCTGGGGCGGGGTGTGCAGCACGTACACCGTCACGGCGGCGGAGACCCCGCAGAAGGTGACCGTGCGGATCGCCGAGAAGCCGACGGAGCCGGGCAAGGCGTGCATCGCGATCGCCGTGGAGATCACGAAGACGGTGACGCTTGACGCGCCGCTGGACGGCCGGGCGGTGGTGGACGGGGCGAGCGGACAGGCCGTGCCGCGCAGCTGAGCCGCGCGCCCGTGCACGCGTGTACGTGAGAGGGCGGCACCCACGGTGTGGGTGCCGCCCTCTCACGTACGTGCGGCTGAGCGCTACGGCTTAGCTGAAGCTGTCGCCGCAGGCGCAGGAACCCGTGGCGTTCGGGTTGTCGATCGTGAAGCCCTGCTTCTCGATGGTGTCGACGAAGTCGACCTGGGCGCCGCCGAGGTACGGGGCGCTCATGCGGTCGGTGACGACCTTGACGCCGTCGAAGTCCTTGACGACGTCGCCGTCGAGCGAGCGCTCGTCGAAGAACAGCTGGTAGCGCAGGCCGGAGCAGCCACCGGGCTGAACGGCGACACGCAGGGCCAGGTCGTCACGGCCTTCCTGGTCGAGCAGGGCCTTGACCTTGGCCGCGGCGGCGTCGGTCAGGATGATGCCGTCGGTGACGGTGCTGGTCTCGTCCGATACGGACATCTACATCTCTCCCGGGTTGTACGGAGACTGCTTGCCGACGTTGCAACCGGCGGCGCCGCGGATTCATTCCGGGGCGGGCGGGCCGGGGCGCGTCTTTTACCTCTTTTCATGCTCGCACACCCTGTCCAGAGACGCGGAAGGCGAATTCGTCACATCGACACTATGGACATCGTCAAAGTGACGTGAACCGGTTATGATAGATAGCGTCATTTAGACGAAAAGGCTTTACGAGGCTCACCTCAGATGCAGAAAGGGTGCGTGACGTGACCACCGCCCAGCCCCTGGACGTCCAGCCGACGCCGCTCGCCCTCCTCCTGCTCGGCCGGGAGGCCGACCCGAAGAGCGAGCGCGGCGTGGAGTGCCCCGGCGACCTTCCGTCGCCCTCCGACCCCGACCTGGTGGAGCGCGCCCGCGCCGCCAAGGAGAAGCTCGGGGACAAGGTCTTCGTCCTCGGGCACCACTACCAGCGTGACGAGGTCATCCAGTTCGCCGACGTCACCGGCGACTCGTTCAAGCTCGCCCGTGACGCCGCCGCCAGGCCGGAGGCCGAGTACATCGTCTTCTGCGGCGTGCACTTCATGGCCGAGTCGGCGGACATCCTGACCGGCGACGACCAGAAGGTCGTGCTGCCGGACCTGGCCGCGGGCTGTTCGATGGCCGACATGGCCACCGCCGAGCAGGTCGCCGAGTGCTGGGACGTGCTGACCGAGGCCGGCATCGCCGAGCAGGTCGTGCCCGTCTCGTACATGAACTCCTCGGCCGACATCAAGGCGTTCACCGGCAAGCACGGCGGCACCATCTGCACCTCGTCGAACGCGAAGAAGGCCCTGGACTGGGCCTTCGAGCAGGGCGAGAAGGTGCTCTTCCTGCCGGACCAGCACCTGGGCCGCAACACCGCCGTCCGCGACATGGGCATGTCCCTGGACGACTGCGTGGTCTACAACCCGCACAAGCCGAACGGCGGGCTCACCGTCGAGGAGCTGCGCGCCGCCAAGATGATCCTGTGGCGCGGCCACTGCTCGGTGCACGGCCGCTTCAGCCTGGACTCGGTCAACGACGTGCGCGAGCGCATCC
This sequence comes from Streptomyces sp. NPDC101160, assembly GCF_044768205.1. Classification (NCBI taxonomy): domain Bacteria; kingdom Bacillati; phylum Actinomycetota; class Actinomycetes; order Kitasatosporales; family Streptomycetaceae; genus Streptomyces; species Streptomyces sp. NPDC101160. The sequence goes on from NZ_JBIWPJ010000009.1 coordinate 411,330, forward strand.
CGGGCGTGAACGTGCTCGTCCACCCGGAGTGCAAGCACGAGGTCGTCGCCGCGGCCGACTACGTGGGCTCGACGGAGTACATCATCAAGGCCCTGGAGGCGGCCCCGGCCGGCTCGAAGTGGGCGATCGGCACCGAGCTGAACCTGGTCCGCCGCCTGGCGAACCGCTTCGCCCCCGAGGGCAAGGAGATCGTCTTCCTCGACAAGACGGTCTGCTTCTGCTCGACCATGAACCGGATCGACCTGCCGCACCTGGTGTGGACCCTGGAGTCGCTGGCCGAGGGCAACCTGGTCAACCGCATCGAGGTCGACAAGCAGACGGAGGCCTTCGCGAAGCTGGCCCTGGAGCGGATGCTGGCGCTGCCGTAACGATTCCTCCCGGACGTGCCAAGGGGTGGGCCGCCGCGCGATGCGCGGGGGCCCACCCCTTTGTCCGTCCCGGACGCCCCGGAGGGGTGCCCCGCACGCTCGCGCGGGGCACCCCTCCGGTCGTACCGCGGCGGTCAGACGCCCGCCGGTTCCTTCGTCTGCGGCGGGACCGGGGCGTTGCCGCCCGCCTTCTTCTCCCGCTTCGCCGCCCGCTTCTTCGCGCGGCGCTCCTTGCGGAGCTCCACCATCGCGTAGAGCGTCGGCACGAGCAGCAGGGTCAGCAGCGTCGAGGTGATCAGACCGCCGATCACCACCACGGCCAGCGGCTGGGCGATGAAGCCGCCCTCGCCGGTGACGCCGAGCGCCATCGGGAGCAGGGCGAAGATCGTCGCCAGGGCCGTCATGAGGATCGGGCGCAGTCGGTGCCGGCCGCCCTCGACGACGGCCTCGATGACGCCGAGGCCCTGGGCCCGGTACTGGTTGATCAGGTCGATCAGGACGATCGCGTTGGTGACCACGATGCCGATGAGCATCAGCATGCCGATCATCGCCGGGACGCCCATCGCCGTGCCGGTCGCGACGAGCAGGCCGATGGCGCCGGTGGCCGCGAACGGGATGGAGACCAGCAGGATCAGCGGCTGGACCAGCGAGCGGAAGGTCGCGACCAGGAGCATGAAGACGATCGCCACGGCGGCGAGCATCGCCAGGGCCATCTTGCTGTTGGCCTCGGACTGGTCCTGGGAGACGCCGCCGATGGAGGCGGTGGCGCCCTCGGGCAGGTCGAGCGCCTTGATCTTCGTCTGGAGCTCGGCGCTGACGGCGCCGGTGTTGTCCGACGTCGGCTTGGCCGTGATGGTGGCCGCGCGGGCGCCGTCGATCCGGGTCATGGAGACCGGGCCGGGCACCAGGTCGACGTGCGCGATGTCGCCGAGCTTGACCGGGCCGAGCGGCAGCGCCTTCAGCTCGGCCAGGGTGGTGGCCGGGTGGGCGGAGGTGATCAGGACGTCCCGCTCGGTGTCGTCGAGGATCGCCTTGGCGGCCGGCGTGCCGTGCACGGCCTGCGCCACGACCATGCCGAGGGTGGTGTCGTCGAAGCCGGCGTCGGCCGCCTTCTCGTTGGCCCGGACCGAGATCCGCGGCACCGACTGGGACAGGTCGCTCTGCACGTCGGTGACGTTCTTCAGCTTGGCGACGGCGTCCTCGACCTGCTTGGACGCCTTCTTCAGGGTCGCCGGGTCGGCGGCCTTGACGACCACGCTGAGGTCCTGGTTACCGAAGCCGTCACCGGCGGCGACGGTCGTGTCGCCGATGCCGTCGAGCTTGCCGAGCGCCTCGTGCAGGGCGTCGCGGGTCTTCTCGTACGAGGCGGAGTCCTCCAGGGTCACCTGGTACGACGCCTGGTTGGAGCCGGTGCCGCCGCCGAAGGCCGCCATGAAGCCGGAGGAGCCGACGGTGACCTGGTAGTCCTTGACGCCCTCGGTACCGGCGAGGACCTCCTCGACCTTCTTCGCGGCCGCGTCGGAGGCGGCCAGGCTGGTGCCCGGGGCCAGCTTCTGCTTGACCGTCAGGACCTTCTGCTCGCCCTGGTCGAAGAAGTTGGTCTTCAGGAGCGGCGCCATGCCGAAGGTGCCGAAGAGGACCACGAGGGCGATGACGACGCTGGTGAGGCGGCGCCGGGTGGCGAACCGCAGCACCGGCACGTACGCGCGCTGCAGCCTGCTCCTGGTCTCCTTCTCCTCGGCCAGCCTGCGGGCCTCCTCCGGGTCCTCGGAGGTGCCCTTGGGAGCGCGCAGGAACCAGTACGAGAGGACCGGGACGACCGTCAGGGAGACGAGCAGCGAGGCGAGCAGCGCCGCCGTGACGGTGAGGCTGAAGGAGCCGAACAGCTCGCCGATCATGCCGCCGACCAGGCCGATCGGCAGGAAGACGGCGACGGTGGTGAGGGTGGAGGAGGTGACCGCGCCGGCGACCTCCTTGACCGCGGTGACGATCGCGGACTGCCGCTCCTCGCCGTAGCCGAGGTGCCGCTTGATGTTCTCCAGGACCACGATCGAGTCGTCGACGACGCGGCCGATGGCGATGGTGAGCGCGCCGAGCGTCAGCACGTTCAGCGACAGGTCGCGGGTCCACAGCACGATGAGGGCGAGGACGACCGAGAGCGGGATGGAGACCGCGGTGACCAGGGTCGAGCGCAGCGAGGCCAGGAAGACCAGGATGACGAGGACGGCCATGACGAGGCCGAGCGCGCCCTCGGTGGTGAGGCCGGAGATCGACTTGGCGACGGCCGGGCCCTGGTCGGAGACGACGGTGAGCTCGGCGCCGGCGCCCAGGTCCTTGCGCAGCTCGGGCAGCTTGTCCTTGACCGCGTCGGAGATGGCGACGGCGCTGCCGTCCTTGTCCATGGTGGCCATGACGGCGAGGCTGGGCTTGCCGTTGGTGCGGGTCAGGGAGACCGCGGTGGCCTCCTCCTGCTTCACGGTGGCGACGTCACCGAGGCGGACCGCCCTGCCCTTCTCGGGCTTGATCCGCAGGTCCTGGATCTGCTGGAGCGAGGTGTAGCCGCCGCCGACCTGGACGGTGCGGCTCTTGCCGTCCTCCGAGAAGGCGCCGGCGGGCATGGTGCCGCCGCCGTTCCGGATCGCCTCGGTGAGCTTCATCGGGCTGAGGCCGGCCGCGGCGAGCTTGCGGTCGTCCGGGGTGACGGAGACCTGGAGGTCGCGGACGCCGTTGACGTTGACGTGGGCGACGCCGTCGATGTCCTCCAGGGCGGGGACGACGGTCCGGTCCAGCTGGTCGGCGAGGGCCTGCTGGTCCTTGTCGGAGCTGACGGCCAGCACGACCGTCGGGATGTCGTCGGTGGAGCCGGCCACCACCTGCGGGTCGACCGTGTCGGGTAGCTGGGCACGGGCCCGGTTGACGGCCTGCTGGACGTCGGCGACGAGCTGCTTGGTCCCCTCGTCCCCGTAGTCGAAGCTGGCCATGATGACGGCGTTGCCCTCGGAGGCGGTGGACGTGATGCCCTTGATGCCGTCGACGGCCTTGAGGTTGTTCTCCAGCGGCTCGACGACCTGCTTCTCGACCACGTCCGGGGACGCGCCCTGGTAGGGGGCGAGGATCGAGACCATCGGCAGCTCGATGGACGGGAACAGCTGCTGCTTCAGCTGCGGGATCGCTATCGCTCCGAAGAGGAGCGCGACGAGGGACATCAGCCCGATCAGGGCCCGTTGCGCGAGGCTGAATCTGGACAGCCAGGACATGGGGACTCGTTTCTGTGGCGTACGCGGCAGGCGGGCGCCCGGGCCGGAACGAAGCAGCCCCAGGTGTGCCCGCCTATACCTTCCGCCATGAACACGGCACGTTCCTCGGCCCCCGGGCCCAATTCCTTATGGCGCGCATACCGCGTCTGGAGTACGCCGGAGCCGCCCCTCACTCCACCCTTGGACGTACCAGGCCCGACTCGTACGCGGTGACCACCAGTTGGGCGCGGTCCCGGGCGCCCAGCTTGGCCATGGTCCGGTTGACATGCGTCTTGACCGTGAGCGGGCTGACGTCGAGCCGCCCGCCGATCTCGTCGTTGGAGAGCCCGCCCGCGACGAGGACGAGCACCTCCCGCTCGCGGGCGGTCAGCGCGGAGAGCCGCTCCGCGTAGCCGGGAGCCGACTCGCGGTCCGGGTCGGCGCCGCCGCCCTGCGCGAGGAAGCTGGCGATCAGGCCCTTGGTGGCGGCCGGGGAGAGCAGCGCCTCGCCCGCGTGCGCGATCCGGATGGCGCCGAGCAGCTCCTCCGGCTCGGCGCCCTTGCCGAGGAAGCCGGAGGCCCCGGCGCGCAGCGACTGCACCACGTACTCGTCGACCTCGAAGGTGGTCAGCATGACGATCCGTACGGCGGCGAGCTCCGGGTCCGCGGTGATCAGCCGGGTCGCGGCGAGGCCGTCCGTACCCGGCATGCGGATGTCCATCAGGACGACGTCGGGCCGCTCGGCGCGGGCCCGGTCCACCGCCTCGGCGCCGTCGGCGGCCTCGGCGACGACCTCCATGTCGGGCTCGGAGTTCACCAGGACCTTGAAGGCGCTGCGCAGCAGGGCCTGGTCGTCGGCGAGCAGCACCCTGATGGGGCGCGCCTCCTCGCTCTCCGTGGGTTCCGTCATGCGTCGTCCTCCCCCGTGCGGCCGGTCACCGGCAGTATCGCCTGCACCCGGAAGCCGCCCCCGTAGCGGGGTGCCGCGGTGAGCGTGCCGCCGAGCGCGGTGACCCGTTCGCGCATCCCGAGCAGGCCGTGGCCGCCGCCGTCCGCGGGCGCCTGCCCGGGGAGCGCGGAGTGCGGGGCGCCGTCGTCGAGGACGGTGATCTCGACCGTACGGCCGACCCGGAGCACGCTCACCTCGGCGCGGGCGTCGGCGCCGGCGTGCTTGCGGACGTTGGTCAGCGCCTCCTGGATGATCCGGTACGCGGCAAGGTCGACGGCCGCGGGGAGCGCGGCACCGCCGTCGGTGCGGGTCAGCTCCACCGGCAGCCCCGCGTTGCGGAAGGTGGCCAGCAGGTCGTCGAGAACGGCGAGGCCCGACACCGGCTCGGTCGGCGCCTCCGGGTCGCCGGACTGGCGCAGCAGCCCGACGGTGGCGCGCAGCTCGTCGAGGGCCGAACGGGAGGCGGCGCGCACATGCGCGAGGGCCTCCTTGGCCTGGTCGGGCCGCTTGTCCATGACATGGGCGGCGACGCCCGCCTGCACGTTGACCAGGGCGATGTGGTGGGCGACCACGTCGTGCAGGTCGCGGGCGATCCGCAGCCGCTCCTCCGCGACCCGCCGCCGGGCCTCCTCCTCGCGGGTGCGCTCGGCGCGCTCGGCCCGCTCCCGGATGGCGTCGACGAACGCCCGGCGGCTGCGCACGGCGTCGCCGGCGGCCGCGGCCATCCCGGTCCAGGCGAAGACGCCGACGTTCTCCTGCGCGTACCAGGGAGTGCCCCCGAAGAACATGGCGGCGCCGGTCAGCAGGGCCATGGTGGCGAGACCGAGCCGCCAGGTGGTGGGCCGGTCCGTGCGCGAGGCGACGGTGTAGAGCGCGATGACGGCGCCCATGGCGACGGGGGCCGGGCGGGCGTCGCCGACCAGCTCGACGAGGGCGAACGCCGAGGTGGCGGCGAGCACCCCGATGGGGTGGCGGCGGCGCAGCACGAGCGCGGAGGCGCCGCACAGCATGAGGACGGTCCCGCCGGTGGTGGGCACCCGGTCGCCGAAGGTGGGCCCGTCGGGGCTGCCGTGCGGGTCGGTGAAGGAGGCGAGCACCATGGCGACGAACACGAGCACGGCGAGCCCGGCGTCGAAGGCGAGGGGGTGGGCCCGCAGGCGGTAGCGGGTCCGGGCGAGCAGGGTGCCGTTGGTCGTCACGACAGAAGACGGTACGGGGTGCGGACACGACGGTGCCCCGTCCCTTCGGAGGAGACGGGGCACCGGCTGGTGTGCGGGGCCGAGGCGTCGGCCGGGGTTGAGGCGTCAGCCGGTGGCCGAGGCGTCAGCCGGGGATGAGGCCGTCGTCGGAGAGCATCTGGCGGACCTCGTCGAGGGTCGCGTCGGGCGCCGGAAGGATCAGCTCCGAGGGTTCCAGGGCATCGTCCGGCAGCGGCTCGCCGAGCTCCCGGACCTTGTCGAGCAGGGCCGCGAGCGTCCGGCGGAAGCCGGGCTCGTCGCCGCCCTCCATCTCCTCCAGGAGTTCGTCGTCGAGCCTGTTGAGCTCGGCGAAGTGACTGTCGGCCAGCCTGACCTGGCCCTCCCCCATGATCCGTACGATCATGACGTGCCGTCCTCCTGCTGCGAAGGGGTGCGCCTACTTCTCGTAGCGCGGGTGGGACTGCTGCTGCGACTGGTTCTGGCCGGTGCCGGAGCCGCCCTCGATCGCCTGCTGCTGCGCCGACGGCCCTCCCGCCAGCTCGGCCTTCATCCGCTGGAGCTCCAGCTCCACGTCCGAACCGCCGGAGATCCGGTCGAGCTCCGCCTGCAGGTCGTCCTTGGCCAGGCCCGACTGGTCGTCGAGCGCGCCCGAGGCGAGCAGCTCGTCGATCGCGCCGGCCCGCGCCTGGAGCTGGGCGGTCTTGTCCTCGGCCCGCTGGATCGCGAGGCCGACGTCGCTCATCTCCTCCGAGATGCCGGAGAACGACTCGGCGATCCGGGTCTGCGCCTGGGCCGCCGTGTACGTGGCCTTGATCGTCTCCTTCTTGGTGCGGAAGGCGTCGACCTTGGCCTGCAGCCGCTGGGCGGCGAGGGTCAGCTTCTCCTCCTCGCCCTGCAGGGTCTGGTGCTGCACCTCCAGGTCGTTCACCTGCTGCTGCAGCGCGGCCTTGCGGGACAGCGCCTCGCGCGCCAGGTCCTCCCGGCCCAGCGCGAGGGCCTTGCGGCCCTGGTCCTCCAGCTTGGCGGACTGGCTCTGCAGCTGGTTCAGCTGCAGCTCCAGGCGCTTGCGGGAGGTCGCCACGTCGGCGACGCCCCGGCGCACCTTCTGCAGCAGCTCCAGCTGCTTCTGGTACGAGTAATCGAGGGTCTCGCGCGGATCCTCGGCCCGGTCGAGGGCCTTGTTTGCCTTCGCGCGGAAGATCATCCCCATACGCTTCATCACACCGCTCATGGGCTTCGCGCGCCCCCTTCTGACGGACTGGGCTCCAGCACTCCAACATGAACCACAGTACGGTTCATGACTCCATTACCGCACTGTTCGGGACCCGATGTGCTCCTCCCCAAGGACGAGTGGGGATCACCGATCCTCCCGCCCAGGGAGTAGAGGATTCCCCGGTGTCCCACCGTTCTCCACGGTGTTCCAAGGCCAGGGACGCAGGCCGTTAGCGGATCGTTCCCGCCCGTGCTGGGTCCCACACCACTCAGCACGTACCCTTGGCGATGTGTTCCGTAGCCGTTCCAAGGATGAGAAGGCCCCCACCGAGCAGGTGACGGCGGACCTCTCCAAGCAGCCCCGCGACCCGCAGGCCCCCAAGGGCCGCCCGACTCCCAAGCGGAGCGACGCGCAGTCGCAGCGCCGCCGCGCGCAGTCCGCACCGGCCGACCGCAAGGAGGCCATGAAGCGGCAGCGCGAAGCGCGCCGTGTGGACCTCGCCAAGCAGCGCGAGGCGCTGGCCAGCGGCGACGAGCGTTACCTGCCGGCCCGTGACAAGGGCCCGGTGCGGCGTTTCGTCCGCGACTACATCGACTCGCGGTTCGTGGTCGCCGAGTTCTTCCTGCCGGTCGCCGTGGTGATCCTGGTGCTGTCGCTGTTCGGCAACACCAACCGGGCGCTGCAGAACGTGTCGCTGCTGCTGTGGGCCGCGATCATCGTCCTGATCGTGCTCGACTCGATCGGCATCTGGTTCCGCCTCGGCAGGCAGCTGAAGCAGCGCTTCCCGAACCAGCCGACCCGTGGCGCGATCCCCTACGCCCTGATGCGCTCGCTCCAGATGCGCCGGCTGCGGCTGCCGAAGCCGCAGGTCAAGCGCGGAGAGCGACCCTGAGCGCGGAGTTCTCGGGCCCTGAGCCGGTGGCGGCCGACGAGGCTGACGCGGATCTCGCGGCTCCGGCCGTGACCGCCGCCGAGGTGCTGCCGCTGGTCGGCCACTGGCCGGTGGTGCCCGGCGGGCTGCGCGACACCGTCCGCCAGGAGCTCGTCGCCCGCCAGCTCGACGAGCAGATAGCCGCCCGCTACCCCGTGGGGCAGCGGCTGCGGATCCTCGACGCCGGTATGGGCCAGGGCACCCAGGCGCTCCGCCTCGCCCGCGCCGGACACACCGTGACCGGCCTGGAGGCCGACCCCGAGCTGCTCACGGCCGCCCGCGAGTCGCTCGCGACCGAACCGGCCGGCATCCGCGAGCGGGTCCGGCTGATCCAGGGCGACGGCCGCGAGACCGGCGTGCACTTCCTGCCCGGCAGCTTCGACGTCGTGCTGTGCCACGGCGTGCTGATGTACGCCGACGCGCCCGACGCGCTGCTCGCCGGCCTGGCCCGGATGCTGGCCCCCGGCGGCCTGCTCTCCCTGGTGGTACGGAACGCGGAGGCGCTGGCCATGCGGCCGGGCCTCGCCGGGGACTGGGCGGGCGCCCTCGGCGCCTTCGAGTCGGACGTCTACCCCGACCGCAACGGCACGAAGGTGCGCGCCGACCGCCTCGACGCGCTGACCTCGACCCTCGCCGGGATCGCGGCGCCGCTGCACGCCTGGTACGGCGTGCGGGTCTTCACCGACGGCCTCCCGGCCGACGAGGGCCTGCCGGCCGCGGACGAGCTGGAGCGCCTCCTGACGGCGGAGGACCGGGCGGGCCGGACGGACCCGTACCGGCGGATCGCGGGGCTGCTGCATCTGTGCGGGGTGCGGGGCTAGCACCCGTACGAGTACGAGTGGGAAGAAGCGGCGGTCAGGTGACCGCCGCTTCTCCGCGTCCTGACCGGTGTGACCCGCACCGAAGCCGCTGCCACGGCAGCCCCCTCGCCCATGCCCGTTGTGCCCGCGCGTCAGGTCCGGCGCGCGCTCTACGCCCACTTCCGGCCGCACCGGGCCGCTGTCGCGCTCGGCGCGGTGCTCGCGCTGGTCGGCGCGGCGAGCGGGCTCGCGCAGCCACTGGCCGCGAAGGCGCTGGTGGACCGGCTCGGCCAGGACGAGCCGATCGTCGCCGTGCTGCTCGTCCTCACCGGGCTCGTGGTCTTCGGGACGGCGGTCGAGGCGCTCGGCTCGTACGTCCTGGAGCGCACCGCCGAGTCGGTGGTCCTCGCCGCCCGGCGCTCGCTGATCGGGCGGCTGCTCCGGCTGCGCCTCCCGGAGGTGGAGAAGACGCAGCCGGGTGACCTGATGTCCCGGATCACCTCCGACACGACCCTGCTGCGCGCCGTCACCACCCAGTCCGCCGTCTCGGCGGCGACCGGCGGCCTCTCCTTCCTCGCCACGCTCGTGCTGATGGGCCTCATGGACCCGGTGCTGCTCGGCGTCACGCTCGGCGTGATCGCGCTGATCGGCGGCGCCGTCGCCCTCCTCATGCCGCGGATCGCGGCGGCGACCCGGCGTTCGCAGGAGGCGGTCGGGGAGATCTCGACGGTCCTGGAGCGGGCCTTCGGGGCGTTCCGCACGATCAAGGCGTCGGGCGCGGAGGCGCGCGAGACGGCCGTGGTGGAGGCGGCGGCGAAGGAGGCCTGGCGGCACGGCGTGAAGTCGGCGAAATGGCAGTCGCTCGCGGGCTCCTCGATCGGGCTCGCGGTGCAGGTGTCGTTCCTGGCGGTGCTCGGCATCGGCGGCGCGCGGGTGGCGTCCGGCGCCACCACGGTCTCCTCGCTCATCGCCTTCCTGCTCTTCCTCTTCTACCTGATCGAGCCGATCTCGAAGCTGGTGGAGGCGGCGACGCAGTTCCAGGTGGGTTCGGCGGCGGTCTCCCGGATCCTGGAGGCGGAGGCGCTGGAGACGGAGGAGACCGGAGAAGCCCGATCGGTCGACCGCGGCCCGGCGTCCGTCGTCTTCGACGAGGTCTCCTTCCGCTACCGCGACGACCTGCCGCCCGTACACCGTGGCGTCTCCTTCGCCGTCCCCGGCCGCGGCATGACCGCGTTCGTCGGCCCGTCCGGCGCCGGCAAGACGACCGTCTTCGGGCTCGTCGAGCGGTTCTACGAGACGACCGGCGGCCGGGTCCTGGTCGACGGCCGTGACGTACGGGAGTGGCCGCTCGCGGAGCTGCGCGCCGCCATCGGGTACGTGGAGCAGGACGCGCCCGTCCTGTCGGGCACCCTGCGCGAGAACCTGACCTTCGCCGCGCCCGACGCCACCGAGGAGGAGATCCGGCAGGTGCTCGCACGGGCCAGGCTCGACGCCCTGGTGGAGCGGCTGCCCGACGGCCTGGAGACGCTCGTCGGCCACCGCGGCTCCACACTTTCGGGCGGCGAGCGACAGCGTGTCGCCATCGCCCGGGCACTGCTCCGCAAGCCCCGCCTGCTGCTGCTCGACGAGGCGACCTCGCAGCTGGACGCGGTGAACGAGCTGGCGCTGCGGGACGTGGTGGCCGAGGTCGCGAAGGAGGTCACGGTCCTCGTCGTGGCGCACCGGCTGTCCACGGTCACGCTCGCCGACCGGATCGTCGTCATGGAGGCGGGCCGGGTACGGGCGGTGGGAACGCACGCGGAGCTGGTGGCGGGGGACGAGCTGTACGGGGAGCTGGCGGCGACGCAGTTCCTGACGACCACGTGATCCGGCGCCCCGCGCCCGGCCGCCCACCCCCGCGCGGGTAGTCGTCCCGCCTGCACCGCGCGCCTGACGGCGCCGCCGCCCCGTGTGCCTACGCCAGGGTTCGCCCGTGAGCTTCTGGACCGGTGGCGGACCGTCGCGGCTGGCCGCGACGACTCAGCGCAGCGTCACGGTCGTGCACGAGTGGTCCGCGAGGGTCTCGCCGCTGCCGATGTGGTGTGCCGGCCAGACTTCGGCAGCGATTTCGTAGCGTCCAGCGGTCAGGTCACGAGGGATTTCCATCTTGCGGGTCATCACATTCTGTCGCCCCGCCGTCAGAGAGATGTCGTCTCTGTCGCCCGCACCATTCGTGTGATCGTTCCCGGCATTGTCGTAGAGGCCCGCTCCGAGCCCGACGTGGACGGATGTCGGGGCGTAGATCTCATAGGTCAACTCGATGGTCTGGCCGCGTTGGACGTTCTGCGGGCTTTCCAGTACTCGGCACGTAACCGTCATCCCTCCGGGGGGAGATGAGGAAATCGTCGGAGACGGGCCGGAACCCGCATGAAGGGAGGGAGACGGAGGAGGCGACGCAAGAGGCCCGCCCGTGTCCTTGTGGAGCGCGTTGACCGCGACAAGTGCGACGGCGACCGCGCCCACCACCGCAAGGACGGCAGCAGCATCGCCTATGCCCATGCCCCTGGAGGGAGGGGAAGAGTTGTGGACCACGACTGCCGGACCCGTCATGTCATACCTGGATCCGCCGGTCTGGTACTGATTGCCGACCCCGTTCTGAAGGACCGGGCTCACTTCCACGGAATTCCCGCTGGAATCAGCAGCGCTACCGTTGTCGACCGCGGCAACGGCGGCGCCGCGGGTTTGCCAGAGAGAAAGAGCGACGCCACCCGCCGTGGCAACCGCTCCGACGATATTGGCGACCTGGTCAGCCCTGTCCAGACCGACCCAGACACAGAAGGCGCCTATACACAAAAGAAGCAGCCCTGCGGACAGAGCCAACTTTCGCTTGGTCATTCCGTCATGATGGCGCATCAGGGATTGAGCCGCCCATGGTTCTGCAGGGTCCGTTGCGTGATCGGGACAAGTCCGTTTCACCGGACAGGTCCAGGGGCTCGCCCGGCCCTGCCCGCCGCATGACCGGCCTTCGGCAACAGGGCCGTGACCTCGGCGAACGCGGGTGCGTCACCTGTCCGGCCGGGCGTGAGCACGAAGGCCGGCGGCCGGCAGGGGCTGTCACGGCGAGATGGATCCTGGCGGTCGGTCCGCCGCCGGGCCGGCCGGGGGCATGGTCGTCCGGCTCGCGCGGCCGGGGGCATGGTCGTCCGGCTCGCCGGCCGGGGCCCCTTCGGGCGGGCCCCGGCGGCGTACTGGTGGGCACGGCCGATGGCGGAGTCGACCGCGACGACCCGGTCGAGGTCGCCTTCGGCGCCGGCCCGGGCGAGCAGGGCGCCGGAAGAGTGGACCTAGCCCTCCGCGTCCAGGGGCATCGGGCCGTAGATCTTCGCCCCGTCCTCCGACAGCGTCACCTGGTCCGCGCCGCCGTCCAGCAGGTCACGCCAGTTCTCGCCGAGCCAGGACTCGGCGTCGCCCTGGGTGGTGAACTCCTCCGGGGCCACCGAGGGGGTGACCTCGCTGCCGTCGGACTTCTCGAACCGCCACGTCCATGCCATGTCCGCCTCCTGGGGATGCTGGAGCTCACCGGATGATCGGTTTCCTGCCCGCAGCGTAGCCGGACGCGCACGGGTTGCGGCGACGCGGGAGGATCGATACGTGGAACTGACTCTGCTCGGCACCGGCGCACCCCTCGGACTCCCCCGCCCCGACTGCCCGTGCGCGGTGTGCGCGCTGTCCCGGGGGAAACAGGCGCGGGCCGCGACGTCGCTGCTCGTGGACGGTGCGCTGCTGCTCGATCTGACGCCGGGGGCCGCGCTGGCCGCCGCGCGTTCGGGGCATTCGCTGGTCGGCGTACGGCAGGTCCTGCTGACGCATCCGCACGACGGGCCGGCCCTGGAGGTGCCGGCGGGGCTGCCGACGGCGGTACGGGTGCCGGACGGTCGGGAGCTGACGCTGATCAGCGGGCACCGGGTGCGGGCGGTGGCGATGGACGCGCCGGGCACGGGGTACGAGGTGACGTCGACGGACGGCGAGCGGTTCCTGTATTTGCCGCCGGGCGGCGCCCCGGCCGGCCTGACGGACGATCACCGGCGCCCGTACGACATGGTGGTGGCGGACGTGACGGGCCGTCCGGACGCGCTGGCCCGGCTGCGGGCGACGGGCGCGGTCGGGCCGGGCACGGAGGTCATCGCGGTCCACCTGGACCACGACGCCCCGACGGGCGCCGAACTGGACCGGCGACTCGCGGCGGCGGGGGCCCGGGCGGTGCCGGACGGGACGACCCTGTACGTGGGCGAGTACCACGCCGTGCCGGACGTGCCGCGCCGCACGCTGGTCACCGGCGGGGCCAGGTCGGGCAAGTCGGTGGAGGCGGAGCGGCGTCTGGAGACCTTCCCCGAGGTCGTGTACGTGGCGACGGGCGGCACCCGCGAGGGCGACCCGGAGTGGGCGCACCGGGTGGGGCTGCACCGGGACCGGCGACCGGGTTCCTGGCGTACGGAGGAGACGACCGATCTCGTACCGCTGCTCGCGGCCGAGGGCCCGGCGCTGCTCATCGACTGTCTGTCGCTGTGGCTGACGGACGCCATGGACCGGGTCGGCGCGTGGGACGACGAGACCTGGGCGGCCGGCGGCCGGGACGCGCTCGCGGAGCGGGTCGCGGAGCTGGTGGCGGCGGTACGGGCGACCCGCCGCACGGTGGTCGCCGTGACGAACGAGGTCGGGTCGGGCGTGGTCCCGGCGACCGCGTCGGGGCGGCGGTTCCGGGACGAGCTGGGGCGGCTCAACGCGGCCTTCGGCGACGAGTGCGAGCAGGTGCTCCTGGTGGTCGCGGGACAGGCCCTGGTGCTGCGGGGCTAGCCGGTAGGGTTCGAACGATCGCCCTACTCACCCGTGTGTCCCACGACCGATTGACGTCCCTAGGCGGAACCAACCTTGAACCTCGACGACTTCTCCGATCTGATCGAGCGCCCCGACGGCGGGATCCGGCGTGACGCCGAGGAGCGCCGGGAGCGGCTCGCCGTGCGCCCCGGCGCGCTCGGGCGGCTCGACGAGCTGGGCGAGTGGCTGGCGGCGGCCCAGGGCCGGGTGCCGGTGCGGCCGGTGGAGCAGCCCAAGGTCGTCCTGTTCGCGGGCGACCACGGGGTGGCCTCGCTCGACGTCTCGGGGCGGGCCGCCGGCACCGCGTACGAGCTGGTGCGCGCCGTCCTCGACGGCGCGAGCCCGGTCGCGGTGCTCGCGCGGACGCAGGGCGTGCCGGTGCGGGTGGTGGACGCGGGTCTGGACTGCGACCCGGAGCTGCTGCCGGCCGAGGTGACCCGGCGCCGGGTGCGGCGCGGGACGGGCCGTATCGACCAGGAGAACGCGCAGAGCCCGGAGGAGGCCCGGGAGGCGCTCGAGCTGGGCATCGCGATCGCCGACGAGGAGGCCGACTCGGGCACCGATCTGGTCGTGCTCGGCGACCTGAGCGTCGGCGGCACGACCCCGGCGGCCACGCTGATCGCGGCGCTGTGCGGGACGGACGCCTCGGTGGTGACCGGGCGCGGCGGGGCCGGCATCGACGACCTGGCCTGGATGCGCAAGTGCGCCGCGATCCGCGACTCGCTGCGCCGGGCCCGCCCGGTCCTCGGCGACCAGCTGGAACTCCTCGCGGCGGTCGGCGGACCGGACCTGGCGGCGATGACGGGCTTCCTGCTCCAGGCGTCGGTGCGCCGGCTGCCGGTCATCCTGGACGGCGTCGTGGGCGCGGCCTGCGCGCTGGTCGCGCAGCGGGCGGCGTTCCGCGCGCCGGACTGGTGGCTGGCGGGCCAGGTGAGCGGCGAGCCGGCCCAGGCGAAGGCCCTCGACCGGATGGCACTCAACCCTCTGCTCGACCACGGCGTCACTGTGGGCGAGGGAACCGGCGCGCTGCTCGCCCTTCCCCTCGTCCGTGCCGCGGCCGCCCTGGCAGCGGACCTGCCGGAAGCAACCGCCCCGGCCGACCCGCCGGCGGCCGACCCGGCACCGAACGCCTAGCGCTCGGCAGGGCCCGAGAGGTAGACCGGACAGGTCACGGCACGGGTCGGCTTCGGCCGCCCCGGGCCACGACCGGATCCGGTCCGTCGGCCAGGCCAGGCCGGCCTGGTCGGCCGGTCCGGCTCAGCCAGGTCGGGTCAGGTCGAGCCGGGCTCGGCCGGTCCGGCTCAGCCAGGTCGAGTCAGGCTCGGCCGGTCGGGCTCGGCCGGTCCGGCGGACTCGGCTCCGGCCGAGGCCGGTCCTGCTGCGGCCGACCGGTCCCGGCTCGGTTCGGCCACGGCCGGCCACGCTCGGCCCGTCCCGGCCGGGGCGTCGTGCCCCTGCTCGGGCCAGGTCCCGGGCTGGGCCGACTCGGGTCTGGTCGATCCAGGCCGAGCAGGCTCGGCCCGCCCTGGCCGGAGGTCGGGCCCCGCTCGGGCCCGGGTGCCACGCACCGCGTCCAGGACGGGCGCCACGCGCGCCGTGTTCGGGCCCGGCCCGGGCCGGACAGTGTGAGCGGCGCCCAATATGATCGCGTTTTATGGGAGAAGTCCGTTT
Organism: Streptomyces sp. NPDC101160; assembly: GCF_044768205.1. Taxonomy (NCBI): domain Bacteria; kingdom Bacillati; phylum Actinomycetota; class Actinomycetes; order Kitasatosporales; family Streptomycetaceae; genus Streptomyces; species Streptomyces sp. NPDC101160. The sequence continues at coordinate 426,551 of NZ_JBIWPJ010000009.1, forward strand.
GTCCACCACCGGAGCACCACAGAGCACGGTCCGCTCGCGCCGCAGCGCCGCGTTCGCCGTCTGGTATCTGCGGGCCGTCACGTTCGTCAATTTCCTGAGCGCCGTCTGGGTCTCGTTCGGCAACGACCTGCGCCGGCACAACGAGGACAACTACTTCACCCCGTACATGCTGACCGCCGGCTTCGCCTCCGGGGTCTTCACGCTGTTCCTGGCGATCACCATGCGCCGTCGCAAGCGGGCCGCGTGGATCCTGAACTTCGTGCTGAGCGGGCTGTTCCTGCTGCTCTTCGCGGTCGTGATGATCTTCCCGGAGATCCGGCAGCACGCCCAGAACTGGGTGTCGCTGGCGCTGACCGCCGCGTTCTTCGGCTCGCTGCTGCTCGGCCGCAGGGAGTTCTACGCGAAGGGTGACCGCTCCAACCCGATCGCGGCCGCCGTCGTCGCGGTCGGCGGGCTGCTCGTCACGTCCCTCCTCGCCACGCTCCTGGTGACCGTCACCAACACGGCGTCCGGGCACTCGACGTTCCTGGAGCGCTGGAAGTACGGCGTGCTGCGGCTGATCACGCTGGCCTCGGACGACAAGGCGTTCGCGACGATCAACACGCCCGGCTGGGTCGACGTCGTGATCAACGTGATGTCGACGCTGCTGCTGTTCGCGGTGCTGTTCGCCGCCTTCCGGGCCCGGCGGGCCGTCGACCCGCTCACCGAGGAGGACGAGGACCGGCTGCGGGCGCTGCTCGACAAGCAGGGCGACCGGGACTCGCTCGGCTACTTCGCGCTGCGCCGTGAGAAGAGCGTCATCTGGTCCCCGAGCGAGAAGGCGGCCATCACCTACCGGGTGGTCGGCGGTGTCTCCCTCGCCTCCGGCGACCCGATCGGCGACCCGGAGGCGTGGCCCGGCGCGATCGAGCCGTGGCTGGCCGAGGCGCGCGAGCACGGCTGGATCCCGGCGGTGATGGGCGCGAGCGAGGAGGCCGGGCAGATCTACGCCCGGCACGGGCTCGACGCGCTGGAGCTGGGCGACGAGGCGATCGTGGAGACCGACGAGTTCACGATCGACGGGCGGGCCATGCGCACGGTCCGGCAGGCGTACAACCGGGTCAAGCGGGCCGGGTACCAGGTGCGGATCCGGCGCCACGAGGAGATCCCGGCCGACGAGATGGCCGTACTGCTCGCCAAGGCGGACGACTGGCGGGACGGCGAGACCGAGCGCGGCTTCTCGATGGCGCTCGGCCGGCTCGGCGACCCGAAGGACGGGCGCTGCGTGATGCTGGAGTGCTTCGACGAGCAGGGCGAGCTGCGCGCGCTGCTGTCGTTCGTGCCGTGGGGGCCGAAGGGGCTGTCCCTCGACCTGATGCGGCGGGACCGGGAGTCCGAGAACGGCCTGATGGAGTTCATGGTCATCGAACTCCTCCAGCGGGCCAAGGAGATCGGAATCACTCAGGTCTCGCTCAACTTCGCGATGTTCCGATCCGTCTTCGAACGTGGCTCGAGGCTCGGTGCGGGACCGGTGCTGCGCATGTGGCGTTCACTGCTCAGCTTCTTCTCCCGCTGGTGGCAGATCGAGTCGCTGTACCGCGCCAACGCCAAGTACCGACCGATCTGGGAGCCCCGATTCATGCTCTTCGAGAAGAGCGCCGACCTGCTGCGCATCGGCCTCGCCGCCGGCCGCGCGGAGGGCTTCCTGGAGGCCCCCGGGCTGCCCAAGTGGCTGCACCGCAAACATCTGGAGGGCAGACGTTGACCCGCCCCTCGTCCGTGCGGGCGTCCGCGCGAGCATCCGTGCGGACGTTCGCGCGCCGTGAGTGGGGTCCGCTCTTCGGGACCGTACGCACGGCGCTCGCCTTACGCCGGTGGCGTGCGATCCCGATGACGATCGGCGCCGTCCTGCTGACCTCGGTCTTCCAGCTGGTGCAGAACCAGGACTGGGGCTATCAGGCGGTCCAGGACATCGGCTCGGTGCGGGCCGAGGACCCGCTGGGGTACGCGCTGCTCCGCACCCCGCTCTCGCTCTTCGTGCCGGCGCTCGACCTGCCGGTGTGGGGCGCGCTCGGGCAGGTCCTGCTGGTGTTCGGGATCGCCGAGATCTGTCTGGGCCGGTGGCGGACACTGCTGATCGCGTACGCGGCCACGCTGGCCGGCACGCTCTACGCGCGCGTCGGCATCGCCCTCGGCCCCGACAACCCGCTGGGGCTGCCCGCCTCCGACGCGCTGATCGTGGACACCGGGCCGTCGGCGGCGGTGGTGGGCCTCGCGGTGTACGTGTGCTGGCGCCACCGGGCGCGGTGGACCGGGATCCTGGTGATCGTCGCGATGGTCGTCGAGGTGCTGGTCAAGAACAACCTGGCGGGCAAGGAGCACATCGCCGCCATCGCCGCCGTACTCCTCGTGATCGCCTTCCAGGAGTGGCGGGAGCAGCGGCGCGGGCCGCTGGCTCAGCTCGACGACGTGGAGCCGCCGCGGCCGGGGGCACGCTCCTGGAAGCCGCCGATCAGGTCCTGAACCTTCCGCCGCACCCGGGTCCAGCGCTTGTCGTGCCGGTAGGCGCGGATCCGGGCGCGGGCGCGGGCGCGGTGGCGGCGGGCGTAGAGCCGGCGGGCCCACCAGGAGCCGGGGCGGGCGAGCCGGACGGCCCCGATGATCGCGACGAGGGGCACGAGGGTGCCGATGATCGCCAGCCGCAGCTTTCCCTTCACGAGGGTGATCAGGACGAAGAGGAAGTTGACGGCGAGGGTCAGGATCAGGGCCGTACGGTCCTGGCGCTCCTCCCCCGTCATGTCATTGACGCCCAGCGGCGAGAAGCCGGTGAGCGCGAGCAGGACCAGGGTGGCGGTGAGGACGACGACCTCGACGCTCTGACGGCCGGCGTCCGACCAGTAGACGTCGTCGAGGTGCAGGATCAGCGCGAACTCGTCGAGGACGAGCCCGGCGCCGACGCCGAACACCACCGCGAAGACCGCGGCCGTCACGCCGTGCCGCCCGCTGCTGACCGCCCCGAAGCCGCCGAGCACGCTGAGCACGACGCCCGGCACCACGTGGTGGATGTGCAGGCCGCCGGAGGAGACGTTGCCGAACGGGCCCTTGCCTGCCCGGATGAGCCGGGTGATGGTGCGGGTGACCAGGAAGGTCACCACGAAGGCGGTCAGGGCGAGGAACAGCGGGAGCTTCCCGGGTTCGACGATGTTGCGCGAGAACCAGTGACCCATGCCACCCTCTGCCGATTGGTCAGTTTTCGTCCGGTACGGCCAATTTAGCGTCTACGCCGGGGCACTACCCTTCCGCGGATGGACGGCCTGCGATTCGCCTTCGGCACCCTCACGGTGCTTCCCGCCCGCATCACCCGCTGGGACCGCGACGCGGCCCGGGCCGGGATGCTCTGCGCCCCGCTCGCGGGTCTCGTCGTCGGCCTGTGCGCGGCCGCGGCCGGCGGCGTGTCGCTGCTCCTCGGCGCGGGCCCGCTGCTCGCCGCCGTCCTCACCGCCGCCGTCCCCGCCCTGCTCACGCGCGGCCTCCACCTCGACGGCCTCGCGGACACCGCCGACGGGCTCGGCAGCGGCAAGCCCGCGGAGGACGCCCTGCGGATCATGAAGCAGTCCGACATCGGCCCCTTCGGCGTGATCGCCCTCGTCTTCGTCCTCCTCGCCCAGATCGCCGCGCTCTCCCAGCTGTACGCCGAGGGCTGGGTGTACGGCACGATCGCCGCCGCCCTCGCCGCGACCGTCGCCCGGCTCGCCCTCACCCTCGCCTCCCGCGAGGGCGTCCCGGCGGCCCGCCCCGAGGGCCTCGGCGCGATCGTCGCCGCGACGGTCCCGGTCCGCGCCGCCGCCCTCACGACCGCCCTGGTCGTCCTCCTCTGCGCGGCCGCCGGCGCCCTGTTCTCCCCGTACGACGCCCTCCGCCACACCCTGGCCGCCCTGGCCGCCCTGGGCGCGGCGGAACTGCTGCTGCGACGGTGCGTGGGGCGCTTCGGCGGGGTGACGGGGGACGTCTTCGGAGCGGTGGCGGAGACGGCGGGGACGGTGGCGGTGGTGGTGTTGACACTGGGGTGAATCCGGCGCGTCGGGGGCCTCTCAACAGGCCTCCCGCCACGCCCCCAGTTCGTACCGCTTCCGCATCGAGCTGAGGCCCAGTCGCCGCGTCTCGGGGCAGAACTCCCCCGTCTCCAGCTCGTACTCCACGTGGAAGACCGCCTTGCCCGCCCTCACGAACGGGACGAGCCGGTCGCACTCCTCGTACTGGGCGCACTGTTCGTTGACCGCGAAGTCGAAGTCGGGGAGGAGGGCGGGGATCTGGTCGAGGTCGTTCTTGAGGGCGACGGCGAGGCCGCGGTCGTGGGCGAGGCGGGCGACGAGGCGGTTGTAGCGGAGCTGGTCGGCGGGGGTGAGCGGGAAGCCGGTGTCGTTCTGGTAGCCGTCCATGTTGTCGGGTTCGACCGCGTCGAAGCCCTTGGCGCGGCACAGGTCGAGGCGGGCGGCCATGAGGGGGGCGAGGAGGTCGGTGCGGCGGATGTCGAGCCAGCGCTCGCCGGGCCAGCCGTTGCCCTTGCCGAGGACGGCCTTGGGGAACTTCGCGGCGTCGGGGCGGAAGTCCTCCCAGGCGCCGGTGGAGACGTAGCAGATGACCTTGCGGCCGCGGCGGTGCAGCGCGGCGACGGTGGTGGCCGGGTGGTCGAAGCCGTCGATGTCGTAGACGGGGACGTCCACGGAGGGGTCGAGGCGGCCGCTGAGCTGCCACTGCCAGGCGAGACCCGGGGCCGGTCGCCAGCGGTCGGCCCGCGGCCCGGGATCCGGCCTGGGATCCGGCGCGGGAGGCGTCGTCGTGCAGGCCGTGAGCAGGAGCAGGAGGAGGGCGAGCAGGGGCAGCGGGCGGCGGGTCACCGGACGGGCTCCAGGGTGTGCGGCAGCGTGCCCCACGGGTGCGCGCCCGTGCCCGGCACCGCGCAGTGGACCGGGGTCGCCGGGCGCGGGGCGTCGGCGGGGACCGCGTAGACGAGGTGGCAGTAGTGGTCGGCGACCGGGAGGTCGAGGGCGCGGTAGGCGTCCCAGGGGCCCTCGAAGGTGACGAGGAGGTCGGCGATCTCCTCGTAGCCGGGGGCCGGGTGGGCGCCGTGGTTGAGGACGAGGGTCGTGGCGCCGGCGGCCCGCGCGGCCACGGTCAGGCGGCGGTAGTGCGGCAGCGCGGCCGGTTCGGTCGGCACCTGGTCGAGGAACGCGCCGTCGGCGCCGTACCAGTCGCGGTGCCGTACCAGGTCGGCGACGACCTCGGCGTGCGGGCGGCGGCCGTAGTCGGTGTCCGCGTAGCCGAGGACCCGCACCCCGGCGGCCCGCAGCCGGGCGGCGACCTCGGCGAAGGCGGGGTCGGGGGCGCGGCCGGCGCCGCTCGCCGGGTTGAGGACGACGCCGTAGAGGGCGGGCGCGGCCGCGACGACGGCGGCCCAGTCGTCGGGGCGGTCGGCGGGGTGCTCGTAGAAGGGCAGCAGGAGGGAGGAGGGAGTCACAGTCCGGGCCCCTAGAAGCGGTGGGCGGTCGGTCGAACCAGCAGGACACAGGTCAGCACGCACAGCACGGCCGCCGCCAGGCCCGCCGCGACCGGCCCGGCCGCCGGGGCCAGCGCCTGCGCGACGGCGGCGAGCAGGCACACCACGGCCGCGCTCGACACCGCGCCGAACGCCTGCAGCAGCAGCCCCAGCCACAGCACCGCGCCGACCAGGAGCAGCGCGACGATCCGCCCGGCGGACACGGCGGCGGCGCCGGGCCACAGGGCCCCGGCGGTGACGGTGAGCGCGAGGAGCAGGGCGAGGTAGCCGCCGAGGCAGCGGGCCAGCATGCCGGTGACGGCGCGCCGGAACTCGTACGCGGTGGTCAGCAGCCGCAGCCGGGTGAGGCTGGCGCCGCGGAAGCGGTGCAGGAGCCATTCGGCCGGGCCCATGGAGAGGCTGAGCGCGATGACGGCGTCGGCGCCGACGCCGAGCACGAGCAGTCCGCTGCCGAGGCCGAAGAGGCCGTACGGGAGCGAGGCGGCGAACGGCGGTCCGCCCCGGCCGCCGCCCCGGCCCCCGGCGCGGCCGGCGCGCAGCGAGAGCCCCGCGAAGGCGGCGGTGGCGGCGAGCGAGAGCAACAGGAGGGCGATCCGCAGCGGCTCCGGCAGGTCGTGGCGGACGGCCGGGACGGCGCCGGCGAGCGGCAACAGGGCGGCCAGCAGGGCGCGTTCGCGCCCGAGGACGAGCAGCACGGTCGCCGCCGCCAGGTACACCGCCTGCCCGGCCCCGAACAGCGCGGCCGGCCCCTCCCCCGGCCCGGCCGCCGCCACCGCGACCGCCGCACCCGCGAGCGCCCCCGCCGGAGCGCCGGTCTGCAGCGCCCGTACGGCGGCCCGCCGGTCGCCGAGCCCGAGCCAGCTGTACGCGCGGTGCGCCAGGGCCTGGTTCCACACCCACCCGGTGACCGCCCCCGCGAACAGCGGCACACTCCCCGGCGGCAGCCCGTACCGCCCGGGCCCGGCGGCCAGGACCGGCGCCCCCAGCACGTACGCGAGCCCCGGCAGCGCGAAGACGAGCCCGCGCAGCAGACACCCGGCGAGGCCGGTGTGCCAGGGCCCGGCGGCCGGCGCCTCGGGCTCGGGGTGGCGGCGCTCGGTACGGGCGTAGAGGTCCTCGGCGAGGGCGAAGGAGTCGGCCCGGCCGTAGGTGAGCCGGATGTGATCGTCCGTCATGCCGTCCGACTCGAGGATCGCGGCTATCTCGTCGGGATGCACGGCGACGGCGGCGAGCGCGCCGAGACGGACGACGAGGTCGTCGAGGGGGTCGGGGGCGTACTCCACCGAGCCTCGCCTGCCTGCCGGCGCGGCCGTCGACGCGGGCGCCCCGGTCCCCGCCGTCGTCGTCCGCTGCCGCGGGATCGTCGGCAGAGAGTCGCCGGTCGTGCCCGGCTTCAGCCACAGCGAGCCGCTCATGCCGGCACCGCCTCCCCCCACGTCCGGCGCCACGGGTCCGTGAGACGGACCGTCCAGTCCTCGGGTTCGGCGGGCGGGCAGGTGGGGCGGCCCGCGAGTTCGAGGTAGATGCGGCGGAAGCCGTCGACGGAGCGGTGGAGGGTGAAGCGGTCGACGACGCGCTGGCGGGCGCGGCGGGCCAGGTCGGCGCGGCGCCCGGGGTCGTTCAACAGCTCGGTGACGGCGGCGGCCATGACGGCGGGTTCGCGGGGCGGGACGACGAGGCCGGTGTCGCCGACGGCCTCGCGGACGCCGCCGACGTCGGTGGAGACGGTGGCGCGGCCGCAGGACATGGACTCGATGAGGGAGAAGGGGAAGCCCTCGCTGATGGAGGAGAGCATGACGACGTTGCCGGAGGCGTAGGCCCCGGCGACGTCGGAGGTGCGGCCCTCGAAGGTGACGCCGTCGGCGACGCCGAGTTCGGCGGCGAGTTTCTCCAGGCGGGTGCGGTAGTCCTCGTTGCCGGCCGGGACCGGGCCGAACAACCGGAGCCGCAGCTCGGGGAGTTCGGCGCGGCAGATCGCGTAGGCCCGGATCAGGGTCTCCAGGTCCTTGATGGGGTCGACGCGGCCCACCCAGCTGAGCGTCGGGGTCTCGGGCTCGGGGCCGGCCCAGGGGAAGGCGGCGGGGTCGACGCCGTTGTAGACGGTGCGGATGCGGTCGGCGGGGGCGCCGCCGCGTTCCTCCCAGCGCCGGTTGTACTGGTTGCACGGGGTGATGAGGTCGGCCTTGCGGTAGCCGAGGGTGTTGAGCTCGCGGTAGAAGCCGAGGAGCAGGGCCTTGACCGGGAAGCGCTGGGCCTCGGTGCGGTAGCCGAGGTACCGCTCGCGCAGGTAGATGCCGTGTTCGGTGAGCAGGAAGGGCACCCCTTCGAAGTGCTGGGCGGCGAGCGCCGGCAGGGTGGCGAGTCCACTGGAGACGGCGTGCGCGACGCGGCCCCCGGGTATCCGGGCGGCGAGCGGGCGCAGCGCGTGTTCGAGCAGGTCGGTGGCGGTGAGGGCGTCGTGGACGGTGGGCCGGGCCGCGGCCGTCGGCAGGTGCGGCATGGTCCAGATCCACATCAGGGAGCGCAGGACGCGCTCGGAGCGCAGGGCGGCGGTGAGCCGGCCCTCGCGGGCGAGCCCGGCGAGTACGAACAGGCTGTCGCCGAAGTCGCAGTCCGCCGCCGGGTCGAGGATCGCGAGCAGCAGGCGTTCGTACGCGTCGAGGAAGCGGCGGGCGGCCCGGCCGCGCGGGGCGCACCGGGCCCGCTCCGGGGCGGCGCCCCAGAGCGGGAAGGAGGTGTGGGCGGTGAGGTTGGGCGGCAGTTCCCAGGTGACGGGTTCGCGGCCGCTGCCGGTGAGGGCGAGGACGTGGAAGTCGACCTCGGGCATGCCCCGGATCAGCTGGTCGCACCAGGTGCTGACGCCGCCGTGGACGTGCGGATAGGTGCCTTCGGTGAGCATGGTGACGTGACGGCCGCTGCTCGGCATGTGCGTGTCCCCCCGGACGCGAGGCGGGCTGGTCAGGTCGTCGGCAGCTTGAGCGTGACGGCGGTCTGGAGCAGTTCGGGCGTGGTCCAGGCGGACCGCGTGCCGGCGTACGGGGTTCCGAACGCGGCCGTGCCGAGCAGGAGTTGCTTGCGGGTGCCCTCGGGGACGGTGACGGGGACGGCGACGCCGGAGGGCGCCTTGACGGTGACGGTGTCGCCGACGCGGTAGGCGGTGACCTGGCCGGCGGCGAGCGCCCGCTCCCAGTCGGCGCGGCGGCTCAGCTCGGTCCCGACGTCCTTCTGGCGCGGGTTCACCAGCGGGGTGTTGGCGGCGTAGACCGCCTTGTAGTCGGCGAGGACCTGGTCGAGGACGGGGTAGAGCAGACGTTCCTCGGCGAGGTTGGACTGGTGGACGTAGTGCGGGCGCGGGTCGTTGCCGAGGACGTGGGTGAGGACGGTGCGGGCCTCGCGCGGCGCGATGTACGCGGCGTAGCCGGTGGCCGGGTCGAGCGGGGCGGGCAGGCAGGTGGAGGCCGGGTTGTTCTCGCAGAGGCCGCTGCCGCCGTCGGCGCGCGAGGTGTAGATCCAGTTGTACTCATCGGTCATCTCGGCGGCGGTGCCCGCGTTGTAGTACACGTTCATGGGGTGGCGGGGCACGGTCAGCGCGGCGCCGTAGCCGGTGCCGACGGAGCGCTGCCGCGGCTCGCGGGAGGCGTCGCTCGCGGTCCATTTCACGCCGTTGTCGGCGAGGGCGCCGGCCAGGTTCGGGTTGTCGGCGGGCTGCTGCGGCAGGGTCTTCAGGCCGGAGTGCTCGCCGGTGACGAGCTCGGTGCGGTCGACGGGGACGCCCTTGCCGGCGGCCCAGTCGAGGTTGTCCCGGATCTGCGCGGAGATCTCGCTGCGGCTCACCCACCGGACGGCGCCGGTGGCGTCCTTGGCGCAGCTCCAGGGGACGGTGGTGGTGTCCTGGACGCAGCCGAGGAAGGCGTGGGTGTAGGTGTGGTTGACCCAGCGGTACTGCGCCCGGTCGGCGAGCAGCCGGGCGGCCAGCGGGTCGCTGCCGCCGTGCTCGGTCTTCCACTCCTCGCCCTGGCCGCCGTTGTAGACCAGGTCGAGGAGGAGGCCGGAGGACTTCTGCCAGGCGGCGGCGTACGCGGCGTCTTCGGCGGTCATCCGGATCGGGTTGCCGCCGGCCTGGTCGCCGCCGGCGCAGTCGTTGTCGCCGGGGGTGCAGTCGCGGACGGTGTCCCAGCGGGCGTCGGGGGCGAGGACGTCGTCGACGTGGACGGAGAGGTAGTTGCGGCTCTGGCCGAGGTGGACGCCCTGGGTGAGCCAGTCGACGATGCCGCGGGCGAGCACCCGGAACTGGCGCTGGTACGGGTTGTAGGCGAAGGTGACGACGAGTTCGCGCCGCCCGTCGTGGGCGTACTCGCCGATCAGGCTCATCCGGCCGCCGTCGGCGGCGGGCATGTCGAGGTAGCTGGTGTAGCCGGCCCGGGGGCGGCCCGCGTAGCCGTAACTCTCCGAGACGTCCGGGTCGTTGTCGTCGAAGGTGACGGTCCCGCGCAGGTCCCGGAACGGCCCGGCCTGCCCGGCGGGGGTGACATAGGCGCGGGCGCCGTCGAGGACGCCGGCCCAGCCGCCGTCGGACGTGTAGTCGAGGCCGACGTCGGGGTGCGCCCAGGTGTAGGCGTCGACCTGCGGGATGCCGAAGTCCCGCTCGTACGCGACGAGCGCGGCCTGCTCGGCGGAGTCGGGGCCGAAGACGGCCTCGTGGGGCAGGACGACGCCCTGGTACCTGGCGCGCGGCCGGCCGTCGACGGTGTCGTGGAGGAAGGCCGCGGTGAGCACGGGCCGGTTCGGGTCGTCGAGGCCGATCCGGCGGTACGGGATGCCGGAGCCGGTCAGCTCGGCGGTGATCGCCTCGACCGCGCTGCCGCCGTCGTCGACGACGAGCACGGTCAGGTCGACGCGCGGGGCGGTCGTCGCGGCGCCCGCCTGCGCGGCGGGGACGACGGCGGCGAGCAGCGCGGCGGCGGCGAGCGCGGCGAACCGGGAGCCCCCGCGGGCCGCGCGTCGGGCGCCGGACGGAGAGGCCCCGCGGGAGGCGCCGGGCCGGGCATCCCCGCGGGCCGCGGCACGGGAGGCGGCGAGCCCGGAGCTCTCGCGGGCCTCGCTTCGAGCCGCGAGCCCGGAGTCCCCGCGGGCCGGAACCCTGGATCCGCGGGCGGTTCCGGGCGTGCGGGAGCGGCTGGAATCCATCGGTGGTGTCCCCCCTCGGCAGGCCCGCCGGGGCGGCGGGACCTGTGGAGATGTCGCAGTGGATGGCGTGGTCGAGGCGCGTTCGACGGCGCGTCGGAGTTGACGCGGAGCCGACGCGGCCCGGTGACGCGAGCCGAGTCTGGAACGCGGCCGCCCGGCCCGCGACGTAAACCCGACAGAGACTCCACGGACGAGTGAATCGCCGTCGCCGTGAGCGAAGGCGGTGAGCGAGCGTAACCTCGTGTCCGGGCGCTCTTCGGGCCGAAATACGATGCGGCGGGCACGGTCGGCCCATCCCTCGACCGCCACAGAACTCAACGGAAGCGAGAATTCACCACCGTGACTGCTCTCACTCTCAGCACCGCCGGCGCGGCGACGCTGCGCGCCGACGTCGTCGTGGTCGGCGCCGCGAAGTCCGGGAAGACCCTCGTCGTGGCCCCCGGCGCCGAGGCCGTCGACCAGGCGTTCGACGGCGGCCTGGCCGCCGTCCTGGACACTCTGGGTGCCACCGGCGCAGAGGGTGAGGCGACCAAGCTTCCCTCGCCGGCCGGCCTCAAGGCCCCCGTCGTGCTCGTCGTCGGCCTGGGCTCCGCGCCCGAGGACGGCGAGGGCTACGACGCCGAGGCGCTGCGCCGCGCCGCCGGCACCGCCGCCCGCGCCCTGGCCGGCGTGAAGAAGGCCGCCTTCGCGCTGCCGATCGGCGCCCCCGAGGACGCCGCCGCCATCGTCGAGGGCGCGCTGCTCGGCGCGTACGCCTACACCGCGTACCAGGACGGCGAGGGCCGCAAGAAGCCGCTCGGCGAGGTCGCCCTGCTCGGTGCCAAGCCCCGCGACAAGGCCTACAAGGCCGCCGCGGAGCGCGCGCGGACCGTCGCCGAGGAGATGAACCGCGCCCGCGACCTGATCAACCAGCCGCCGAACGACCTGACCCCGGCCGCGTTCGCCGCCGCCGCGCAGGCCGCCGGCAAGGAGCACAACCTCAAGGTGCAGGTGCTCGACGAGAAGGCGCTCACCAAGGGCGGCTACGGCGGCATCCTGGGCGTCGGCAACGGCTCGGTGAACCCGCCGCGCCTGGTCCGCGTCGCCTACACCCACCCGAAGGCGGAGAAGACCCTGGCCCTGGTCGGCAAGGGCATCACCTACGACTCGGGCGGCATCTCGCTGAAGCCGGCCGGCCACAACGAGACGATGAAGTGCGACATGAGCGGCGCCGCCGCCGTGTTCTCCGCCGTCGTCGCCGCCGCCCGCCTGGGCCTCGAGGTCAACGTCACCGGCTGGCTGGCGCTCGCCGAGAACATGCCGTCCGGCTCCGCCACCCGCCCCGGTGACGTCCTGCGCATGTACAGCGGCAAGACGGTCGAGGTCCTCAACACGGACGCCGAGGGCCGCCTGGTCCTCGCGGACGCGCTGACGAGGGCGTCGGAGGAGCACCCGGACGCGATCGTCGACGTGGCCACCCTGACCGGTGCCATGGTCCTGGCGCTCGGCAACCGCACCTTCGGCATCATGGCCAACGACGACGACTACCGCTCCGCGATCCACGAGATCGCCGAGGAGGTCGGCGAGCAGTCCTGGCCGATGCCGCTCCCCGCGGACCTGCGCAAGGGCATGGACTCCGCCACCGCCGACATCGCCAACATGGGCGAGCGGATGGGCGGCGGCCTGGTGGCCGGCCTCTTCCTGCAGGAGTTCGTCGGCGAGGGCATCACCTGGGCCCACCTCGACATCGCGGGCCCGGCCTTCCACGAGAGCGCCCCGTACGGCTACACCCCGAAGGGCGGCACCGGCTCCTCGGTGCGCACCCTGGTCCGGCTCGCGGAGCGCACGGCGGACGGCGACCTCTGATCCGGTCCGGATCCGGCTCCGGGCCAGGTCCGGTCCGGCTCCGATCCGGTTCCGATCCGGTTCCGGTCACTGAGTGATCCGCGTCACGGCCCCCAGGTCATCGACCTGGGGGCCGTTCGCTCGCGACGAAATCCGTAGCTTCGTACGTGGCCGTCGCCCGTCCGTACGGACTATCCGCCGTCTCAGAGCGCGGCCCCGCGTCCCGCCGTCCGGCAACAAGTGCGAAGATGGGTTCTCGGCAGGACAGGGCCCCCACCACAGGGCCGACAAATATGCGGCCGGACACCCGGAGCCGCCGCCTGGTCACCGACGACCAGCGACGAGCGCACATGCATGGAGGACGTGACGTGGCGAACGACGCCAGCACCGTTTTCGACCTAGTGATCCTCGGCGGCGGTAGCGGCGGTTACGCCGCGGCGCTGCGCGGAGCGCAGCTGGGCCTGGACGTCGCACTGATCGAGAAGAACAAGCTCGGCGGCACCTGCCTGCACAACGGCTGCATCCCCACGAAGGCCCTGCTCCACGCCGGCGAGGTCGCCGACCAGGCGCGCGAGGCGGAGCAGTTCGGTGTCAAGGCCTCCTTCGAGGGCATCGACATCAAGGCCGTGCACAAGTACAAGGACGACGTGATCTCGGGCCTCTACAAGGGTCTGCAGGGTCTCGTCGCCTCCCGCAAGGTGACGTACATCGAGGGCACCGGCCACCTGTCGTCCCCGACCTCCGTCGACGTCGACGGCCGCCGGGTCGAGGGCCGTCACGTCCTCCTCGCCACCGGCTCCGTGCCGAAGTCGCTCCCGGGTCTGGAGATCGACGGCAACCGGATCATCTCCTCGGACCACGCGCTGACCCTGGACCGGGTGCCGGAGTCCGCGATCATCCTCGGCGGCGGTGTGATCGGCGTCGAGTTCGCCTCGGCGTGGAAGTCCTTCGGCACCGACGTGACGGTCATCGAGGGCCTGAAGCACCTCGTCCCGGTCGAGGACGAGAACAGCTCCAAGCTGCTCGAGCGCGCCTTCCGCAAGCGTGGCATCAAGTTCAACCTGGGCACGTTCTTCCAGTCGGCCGAGTACACCGAGAACGGTGTCAAGGTCACCCTGGCCGACGGCAAGACCTTCGAGGCCGAGGTGCTGCTCGTCGCCATCGGCCGCGGCCCGGTCTCGGCCGGTCTCGGCTACGAGGAGCAGGGCATCGCGATGGACCGCGGCTACGTCCTGGTGGACGAGTACATGCGGACCAACGTGCCCACGATCTCCGCGGTCGGCGACCTGGTCCCGACGCTCCAGCTCGCGCACGTCGGCTTCGCCGAGGGCATCCTGGTCGCGGAGCGGCTGGCCGGTCTGAAGCCCGTGCCGATCGACTACGACGGCGTGCCGCGGGTGACGTACTGCCACCCGGAGGTCGCCTCCGTCGGTATCTCCGAGGCCAAGGCCAAGGAGATCTACGGCGCGGACAAGGTCGTCGCCCTGAAGTACAACCTCGCGGGCAACGGCAAGAGCAAGATCCTGAAGACCGCGGGCGAGATCAAGCTCGTCCAGGTCAAGGACGGTGCCGTGGTCGGCGTCCACATGGTCGGTGACCGCATGGGCGAGCAGGTCGGCGAGGCGCAGCTGATCTACAACTGGGAGGCGCTGCCGGCGGAGGTCGCGCAGCTCATCCACGCCCACCCGACGCAGAACGAGGCGCTCGGCGAGGCCCACCTGGCCCTGGCCGGCAAGCCTCTGCACTCCCACGACTGACGCTCACGTCATCACAGGGCGCGACGACCAACTTCCGCAATTCGTTAGGAGCAACTGAAACCATGTCGGTTTCCGTAACCCTGCCGGCGCTCGGCGAGAGCGTCACCGAGGGCACCGTCACCCGCTGGCTCAAGGCCGAGGGCGAGCGTGTCGAGGCCGACGAGCCGCTGCTCGAGGTCTCGACCGACAAGGTCGACACCGAGATCCCCGCCCCCGCCTCGGGCATCCTGGCCTCCATCAAGGTCGCCGAGGACGAGACGGTCGAGGTCGGCGCCGAGCTGGCCATCATCGACGACGGCACCGGCGCCCCCGCGGCTGCCCCGGCCCCCGCCGCCGAGGCCGCTCCGGCTCCGGCCGCCGAGCCGGCTCCGGCCCCCGTGGCCGAGGCCCCGGCCGCCCCGGCGCCCGCCGCCGAGGCTCCGGCCGCCGCCCCCGCCGGTGCCGCCCAGGGCACCGACGTCGTCCTGCCGGCGCTCGGCGAGTCCGTCACCGAGGGCACCGTCACCCGCTGGCTGAAGTCGGTCGGCGAGACCGTCGAGGCCGACGAGCCGCTGCTCGAGGTCTCCACGGACAAGGTCGACACCGAGATCCCCGCCCCCGCCTCCGGCGTTCTCCTGGAGATCGTCGTCGGTGAGGACGAGACCGCCGAGGTCGGCGCCAAGCTGGCCGTCATCGGTGCCGCGGGTGCCGCTCCGGCCGCCCCGGCCCCGGCCGCCGCCCCGGCCCCCGCCACCGCTCCGGCCCCCGCCACCGCTCCGGCTCCGGCCGCTCCGGCTCCGGCTCCGGCTGCCCCGGCCGCCGCCCCGGCTCCGGTCGCCCCGGCCGCTCCGGCCCCGGTCACCCCGGCCCCGGCCGCCGCCCCGGCCGCTCCGGCTCCCGCCGCCGCACAGCCGGCGGAGGACGGCGCCTACGTGACCCCGCTGGTCCGCAAGCTCGCCACCGAGAACGGTGTCGACCTGACGGCCGTCAAGGGTTCGGGCGTCGGCGGCCGCATCCGCAAGCAGGACGTCCTCGCGGCCGCCGAGGCCAAGAAGGCCGCCGCTGCCGCCCCGGCCCCCGCCACTGCAACTGCCGCAGGCCATGCCGCCGCCGCGCCGAAGACCCCCGCCCTGGAGGTCTCCCCGCTGCGTGGCCAGACGGTCAAGATGACCCGCATGCGCAAGGTCATCGGCGACAACATGATGAAGGCGCTGCACGGCCAGGCCCAGCTGTCCTCGGTCGTCGAGGTCGACATCACCAAGCTGATGAAGCTGCGCGCCCGCGCCAAGGACGCGTTCGCGGCCCGCGAGGGCGTCAAGCTCTCCCCGATGCCGTTCTTCGTGAAGGCGGCGGCCCAGGCGCTGAAGGCCCACCCGGTCATCAACGCCCGGATCAACGAGGACGAGGGCACCATCACGTACTTCGACTCGGAGAACATCGGCATCGCCGTGGACTCCGAGAAGGGTCTGATGACGCCGGTCATCAAGGGTGCGGGCGACCTGAACATCGCCGGCATCTCCAAGGCCACGGCCGAGCTGGCCGGCAAGGTCCGCGCCAGCAAGATCACGCCGGACGAGCTGTCCGGTGCGACCTTCACCATCTCCAACACCGGCTCGCGCGGTGCGCTCTTCGACACGATCATCGTGCCGCCGAACCAGGTCGCCATCCTGGGCATCGGTGCCACGGTCAAGCGTCCGGCCGTCATCGAGACCGCCGAGGGCACCGTCATCGGCGTCCGCGACATGACCTACCTGACGCTGTCGTACGACCACCGCCTGGTGGACGGCGCCGACGCGGCCCGCTACCTGACCGCCGTGAAGGCGATCCTGGAGGCCGGCGAGTTCGAGGTCGACCTCGGTCTGTAAGGCACGCGGCCGGAAGGCAACGTAACGAGCCTCACCGTCGGCGCCCCCGTCCGGATGTGTTTCCGGGCGGGGGCGCCGCCGTATTGTCTAAATGTCACGCCCTCCCGTCGCCCGACCGCCACCCCTGCCGGAGGCCCTTCGGGCCGCACCTTTTTATTTGGAGCTGCCCCCATGACCATGCCCGTCGTCCATTCGCTGCGCGAGCAGATCCGCGAGCACATCGTGGAGGGCATCGTCAGCGGTCGCTGGAAGCCGGGCGAGCGCATCGTGGAGCGGCGGATCGCGACCGAGCTGGAGGTCTCGCAGACGCCGGTGCGCGAGGCGCTGCGCGAGCTGGAGTCGCTGCGGCTGATCGAGTCGGCGCCCAACAAGGGCGTCCGGGTGCGCAACCTCTCGGCCGCGGACCTGGAGGAGAGCTATCCCGTCCGGGCCGGTCTGGAGCAGATCGCGGCGGAGCTGGCGGCCGGCCGTCTGGCGGCCGACTGCTCGGCCCTGGAGCCGCACGTGGCGGCGCTGTACGAGGCGGACGCGGCCTCGGACGGCACGGCGCAGGTGCGGCACACGGTGGCCTTCCACCGGGAGCTGGTGAAGGCGGCCGGGAACAGCGTGCTGCTGCACACCTGGGAGGGCCTGGGCATCGAGGTGTTCACGGCGCTGTCGATCCGCTGGCTGGGCACGGTGCAGAAGTCGTACGCGGAGGAGCACCAGGAGCTGGTGGAGGCGTTCCGCCGGGGCGACCCGAACATCGGGGCGCTGGTGAAGGCGCACGTCCTGGGATGCGCGCCGAGGGCGTGATCCGGCCGACGGGTCGTTTGATCCCGGCCACCGGATCGATGAGCGGGTCCACCTCCGGGCGGGCCCGCTCATTTGTGCGAGGGGCGCCTCAGAATGAGAGCCCACCTGCGAAAACAAGGCACCGGGTGCCCTCCGTCGCGGCACCCTGTGCCGACTTTGGTGCTCCGGGCATCTTTTTCTTGGCGAAGCTTTGATCGATCATCGATCGACGGCTTACAGTCTTCGGCGGGCCGTACCCCGGTCCACGCCCTGTCCTGCCAGACAAGGCCGATTTATCTCCACCCCCACCTGTCCGGAAGGCGGCGATCATGACCGATCCCGTAGGCAAGATTCCGAGCGAGCTCGACCAGCTCCCGGACCGTGACACCGAGGAGACCGCCGAGTGGGCGGCCTCTCTCGACGCCGTCACCAAGGCCGCCGGCCCCCACCGGGCCGCCTACCTGATGCGCCGTACCCTCCAGCACGCCGACACGGCGGGCCTCGCCCTGCCGAAGCTCCTGGAGACGGACTACCTCAACACCATCCCCACCTCCGCCGAGCCCGTCATCGACGGCGACGAGGAGATGGAGCGGAAGATCACCGCCTGGAACCGCTGGAACGCGGCCGCGATGGTCACCCGCGGCGCCAAGCACGGCGTCGGCGGCCACATCGCCACCTTCGCCTCCGCGGCCTGGCTCTACGAGACCGGCTTCAACCACTTCTTCAAGGGCAAGGAGGGGGACGGCTCCGGCGACCAGCTCTACATCCAGGGCCACGCCTCCCCCGGCATCTACGCCCGCGCCTTCCTCGACGGGCGCCTGAACGAGGCCCACCTCGACAACTTCCGGCAGGAGTCCGGCGGCAACGGCCTGCCCTCCTACCCGCACCCGCGCCGCCTGCCCTGGCTGTGGGAGTTCCCGACCGTCTCCATGGGCCTCGGCCCGCTCTCCGCGATCTACCAGGCGCGCTTCAACCGCTACCTGACCAACCGCGGCATCAAGGACGTCTCCGCCTCCCACGTGTGGGCCTTCCTCGGTGACGGCGAGATGGACGAGCCCGAGTCGACGGCGGCACTCGCACTCGCCGCCCGCGAGGGTCTGGACAACCTGACCTTCGTCATCAACTGCAACCTGCAGCGCCTCGACGGCCCGGTCCGCGCCAACTTCAAGATCGTGCAGGAGCTGGAGGCCCAGTTCCGCGGCGCCGGCTGGAACGTCGTGAAGACCCTGTGGGGCAACGCCTGGGACGAGCTGTTCGCGCTCGACACCACCGGCGCCCTGGTCCGCCGCCTCCGCGAGGTGCCGGACGCGCAGGTCCAGACGTACCAGACCCGCGACGCCGCCTACATCCGCCAGGACTTCTTCGGCAAGGACCCGGCGCTCGTCGCGATGGCGCAGCTGCTGTCCGACGACAAGATCCTCGAGTGCTTCCACCTCTCCCGTGGTGGCCACGAGCCGCGCAAGGTGTACGCCGCGTACAAGGCCGCGCTGGAGTTCAAGGGCGCGCCGACCGTCATCCTGGCGCAGACCGTCAAGGGCT
Organism: Streptomyces sp. NPDC101160; assembly: GCF_044768205.1. Lineage (NCBI taxonomy): Bacteria > Bacillati > Actinomycetota > Actinomycetes > Kitasatosporales > Streptomycetaceae > Streptomyces > Streptomyces sp. NPDC101160. The sequence continues at coordinate 445,012 of NZ_JBIWPJ010000009.1, forward strand.
TCACCCTCGGTGAGGGCTTCGCGTCGAAGAACGCGAATCACCAGATGAAGAAGCTGTCGTCGGACGAGTTCAAGCAGATGCGTGACCTGCTGGAGCTGCCGATCTCCGACGCGCAGTTCGTCGACGGCGTGGTCCCCTACGGCCACCCGGGCGCCGACTCCCCCGAGGTCCGCTACCTCCAGGAGCGCCGCGCCGCCCTCGGCGGCCCCGCCCCGGCCCGCCGCGTCCACCCGGTCGCGCCGCTGCCGGCCCCGGCCGACAAGGTCTTCGCCTCCTTCGACAAGGGCTCCGGCTCGCAGAACGTCGCCACCACGATGGCCTTCGTGCGCCTGATCAAGGACCTGGTCCGCGACAAGGAGACCGGCAAGCGCTGGGTCCCGATCGTCCCGGACGAGGCCCGTACCTTCGGTATGGAGTCGCTGTTCCCGTCGCTCGGCATCTACTCGCCGAAGGGCCAGACGTACGAGCCGGTCGACCGCGACCAGCTGATGTACTACAAGGAGGCCGTCAACGGCCAGATCCTGAACGAGGGCATCACCGAGGCCGGCTCGATGGCCGACTTCATCGCCGCGTCGACCGCGTACTCGACGCACGGCGAGGCCATGATCCCGTTCTACATCTTCTACTCGATGTTCGGCTGGCAGCGGACCGCCGACCAGATGTGGCAGCTCGGCGACCAGCTCGGCCGCGGCTTCCTCGTCGGTGCGACCGCCGGCCGCACGACCTTGACCGGTGAGGGCCTGCAGCACGCCGACGGCCACTCCCCCGTCATCGCGGCCACCAACCCGGCGGCGCTGACCTACGACCCGGCGTTCGCCTACGAGGTCGCGGCCATCGTCAAGGAGGGCCTGCGCCGCATGTACGGCGAGGCGGCCGAGGGCGAGGACCAGAACGTCTTCTACTACCTCACCGTCTACAACGAGCCCATGCCGCAGCCGGCCAAGCCGGGCCACGCGGGCGTCGACGAGGGCATCGTCAAGGGCCTCTACCGCTTCAACACGGCCGAGTCGGCCGGCCTGGAGCTGCCCGCGAACGCCGCCCGCATCCAGCTGCTCTCCTCCGGCACGGCCATCCACTGGGCCCTGGAGGCGCAGAAGCTGCTCGCCGCCGAGTGGGGCGTGGCCGCCGACGTGTGGTCCGCGACCTCCTGGACCGAGCTGCGCCGTGACGCCCTCGAGGCCGACGCGGCCCTGCTGCGCGGCGAGGAGCGGGTGCCGTACATCCGCCAGGCCCTGGAGGGCGTCGACTCGCCCGTCCTGGCCGTCTCCGACTACATGCGCCAGGTCCCGGACCAGATCGCGCAGTGGGTCGAGCAGGACTACACCTCGCTGGGCGCCGACGGCTTCGGCCTGTCGGACACCCGTGAGGCCGCCCGCCGCCACTTCGGCGTCGACGCCCAGTCGATCGTCGTGGCCGCCCTGGCCCAGCTCGCCCGCAAGGGCGAGGTCCAGGTGACCGCGGTCAAGGAGGCCCGGGAGCGGTACGGCCTGTGAGGCCGGCCGCCCGCCCGGGCGGTGAGTGACCGAGGGGCCGCCCTCCCCGTACGCCGACACGTACGCGGAGGGCGGCCCCTCGCGGTTCCGTGCGGTCAGCCCTTGGTCTGCTGGACCGGGATCGCCTCGGCCGGCCCGGGCTCGGGCGCCGTACCGGCCGACAGGGCGTCCGCAAGGGCCTGCAGCTGGCGGACGATGCGGGACCGCTGCTCGACGAGGGCGTCGACCGGCTGGTACCGGCTTGCCGCCAGGATCGCGGCGATCTCGGCATGGACCTCCTGCAGCCGTGCCCACTCCCGCTCCGCCGCGTCCCGCAGCTCCACGGCCCGGCCCACGACCGTGCGGGCCCTGCGCTCCGCGTCCGTGCGCAGCTTCTCCGCCTCCAGGCGCAGTTCTTCTGCCCGGTTCTCGATCTCGGCGAGGCGCGTCTCCGCCTTGGCCTGACGCGAGAGGAGGTCGCGCTCCGACTGTTCGCGGCGCTTGGCGAGGCTCGTCTCGAACTCCTTGGCGGCCTGGGCCGCCTTGTCGCGGGTCTCCGCGAAGAGGGCCTCCGCCCGCGCCCGCAGGTCCTGGGCGTCCTGCAGCGCCGCGCCCCGTACGGCCGCGACGTCCTTCTCCACCTCGAAACGCAGCTCGGCCGCGAAGGCCTCCGCGTCGTCGCGCACCTGCTGGGCGGCCGACTCGGCCAGCAGGCGGTGCTGCTCGGCGGCCTGCCGGGCCTCCTCTCGCAGCTGCAGGGCCTCCGCCGCGGCCAGCTCCAGCACCCCCTCGACTGCCGAGGCCGGGTACCCGACCAGACGGTCCAGGACGGCCGCCGCTGAGGCCGGCCGGTCCTCGGGTTCGCGGGCGAGGAGCTGCATGACGAGTTCGGCGAGCTCGGGCGGGATCCCGGGCGCGAGTTCGTCGACGGCGCGCACCTCGCCGTGGATCACCTGGTACGTGATCGCCCACGCGTTGTCCCCGGTGACGGGCGCCTGACCGGTGAGCAGGAAGTAGAGCAGCGCGCCCAGCGAGTAGAGATCGCTGCGGTGGTCGACGGTCCGTGCGCCCTTCGCCTGCTCGGGCGACATGTACGCGGGGGTGCCCAGCGGGATGCCGGTGAGGGTGAGTCCGCCCTCTCTGAGGGTCTCCCCGAAGAACTTGGCGATGCCGAAGTCGAGGACCTTCAGCTCGCCCTCCTCGGTGAACATCACGTTGTTGGGCTTGATGTCCCGGTGGACGATCCCGCGCCGGTGCGCGGCGTCGAGGGCCGCGGCCACCTGCCGTGCCCAGGAGACGGCCACGTCCCAGCGCGGCAGTCCCGCCTCGACGGCGTCCTTGAGCGTGGGCCCGGGCAGTCGCTCCATCACCATGTAGAGGAGGTGCACGCCGCCGATCTCGGTGGCGCCCCAGTCGTGGGCGACGGTCGTGTACCGGCCGGGCAGTTCCGCGGCGGCCCGGATCTCGCGGCGGAAGCGGATGAGGAGCGTCTCGTCCCGCGCGGTCCTGCTGACGAACTTGACCGCCACATCCCGCTGCATCTTCTGGTCGCGGGCGGCCCAGACCTCGCCCATCCCGCCCTGGCCGAGTTCGTGCGTGAGCTCGTACCGGCCGTCCAGTAACACGCCTCGCTGCATCGCCGCTCCCCCCTGTGGTCTCCGGCCCCAGGGCCACAGTATGGATGGCAGGCTGGGCCCATGCGTGCCGCCCGCCTCATCAAATTGGTGCTTCTTCTCCAGTCCCGTCCGTCCATGACCGCCGCCGAACTCGCCGCAGAGCTGGAGGTGTCGGAGCGGACCATCACGCGGGACGCGCTGGCGCTGTCGGAGGCGGGGGTGCCGGTGTACGCGGACCGGGGGCGGGCCGGGGGATACCGGCTGGTCGGCGGGTACCGGACGCGGCTGACCGGGCTGGCGCGCGGGGAGGCGGAGGCGCTGTTCCTGTCCGGGCTGCCGCAGGCGCTGCGCGACATGGGGCTCGCGGACGCGGCCTCGGCGGCGCGGCTGAAGGTGTCGGCGGCGCTGCTGCCGTCGTTGCGGGACGCGCCGGAGGCGGCGGGGCGGCGGTTCCACCTGGACGCCCCGGCCTGGTACCAGGAGCCGGAGACCCCGGAGCTGCTCGCGCCGCTCGCGGAGGCGGTGTGGGACGACCGCCCGGTGCGGGCCGGCTACCGGCGCGGCGACCGCGAGGTGGAGCGCGAGCTCCAGCCGTACGGACTCGTCCTGAAGGCCGGGGTCTGGTACGTGTGCGCCCGCGCGGGCACCGCCTACCGCACGTACCGGGTGGACCGGTTCACGCGTGTCGTGCCCGGCGAGGAGCGGTTCGAGCGTGACCCGGACTTCGATCTGGCGGCGTTCTGGACGGAGCGCGCGGCCGAGTTCGCGCGCTCGCTGCTGCGGGCCGAGGTGGAGCTGCGGCTCACGGCGGCGGGGGCGCGGCGGCTGCCGTACGTGACGGACCGGGCGGCCGCGGAGGCGGCGCTGGCGGCCGGGGCCGACGAGGACGGCCGGCGGCGGGTGGTGCTGGCCGTGGAGAGCGAGGAGGTCGCCTTCTCGCAGCTGCTCGGGCTCGGGCCGGAGGTGGAGGTGCTGGCCCCGGCGACGCTCCGCGAGCGGTTCGCGGAGGCCGCGCGGGCCATGGCGGAGGTCTACGGGTAGCGGGGCCATTTCCGCGCGCCACGACGGAGGTCTACCGGTAGCCGACCGCTACCGCGCGAGCCCGTGACGGAGGTCTACCGGTAGCGGGCCGTGGCGCAGGACTACGGGTGGCCGACCGCTGCCGCGCGGCCCCGTGACGGAGGTCCACCGGTAGCGAGCCGCTACCGCGCGAGCCCGTGACGGAGGTCCACCGGTAGCGGGCCGTGGCGCAGGACTACGGGTAGCCGACCGCTGCCGCGCGGCCCCGTGACGGAGGTCCACCGGTAGCGGGCCGTGGCGCAGGACTACGGGTAGCCGACGGGCACCGCGCGGGCCATGACCGAGAGATCTTCGGGCAGCAGGCCGCGGCGGAGGGCTACCGGTGGCCGACCGCTACCGGTAGTCCTCGACCCGTACGTCCGGGTCGGCCTCCTTCGCGAGCATGAAGCCCCACGAGTCCGGCCGCGAGCCGTCCGCGTCCGTGAAGCCGTACGCCCGGGCGAGCTGTCCGCTGTCGAGCGACTGCCCGTTCCAGCGGGCCCGCTCCGGGTCGGCGGCGAGCGCGGCGACCGCCCGGCCCACGTACACCGGCGACTCGGAGATGCCGAAGTCCGGCAGCTTCTTGGTCGCGTCGCGCCAGTTGTCCTCGGTGACGCCGAAGTGGGCGAGCATCTGCTCGGAGCGCAGCCAGCCGGGGCTGACGGAGACGGCGGTGCCGCCGGTGTCGGCCAGCTCCTTCGCCAGGCCGAAGGCCATCCGGATGGGGGCGTTCTTGGCGAGGTCGTAGAAGAGGTTCTCGCGGTAGTGGGTGCCGTTGTAGGCGGTGGTGCCGTCGGTGACCTCGACGACGAGTCCGCCGGGCCGGCGGGTGAGCAGCGGCAGGGCGGCGTGGGAGGTGATCAGATGGGTCTTCACGCCGAGTTCGAGCATCCTCAGGCCGTCGGCGAGGGCGATGTCCCAGGTCTTCTTGCCGAACGAGCCGCCGATGAGATGTTCGCCGCCCCACACGTCGTTGACGAGGACGTCGAGCCGGCCGTCCTGCTCGCGGTCGATCCGGTCGACGAGGGCGCGGACCTGGTCGGGTTCCAGGTGGTCGGTGGGGACGGCGATGCCCGTGCCGCCCGCGGCCGTCACGAGTTCGGCGGTCTCCTCGATGGTCTCGGTGCTGCGGCCGACCTCGCTGACCTTGACGCGGGTGGTGCGGCCGGTGACGTAGACCGTGGCTCCGGCGGTGCCGAGCTGGACGGCGATGGCGCGCCCGGCGCCCCGGGTGGCGCCGGCGACGAGGGCGACACGTCCGGCGAGGGGCAGCTGTTCCTGGGTCTCGTTGATCATGCGGCCAGCGTGACAGGGAAAGACGACACCTTCTGTCCGGATTGATTTCAGCCGTTTCCGGGTGCGTCGCCCGGCGTGAGCCACGATGCTTGTCCCGTGATGGACGAGACGAAGTTCTGGGAGATCATCGACTCCACGCGGGAGCGCGCGGAGGGCGATCCGGAGGAGCACGCCGACCTGCTCGTCGAGCGGCTGACGGAGCTCGACCCGGACTCCGTCCTCGACTTCGCCCGCCATTTCGAGGCCCGCTACAACCGGGCCTACACCTGGGAGCTGTGGGGTGCGGCGGCCGTCCTGCTCGAAGGGGCGAGTGACGACGCCTTCGACTACTTCCGCTGCTGGCTGATCGGCCAGGGCCGGGAGGTCTTCGAGGGGGCGGTGCACGAGCCGGACGCGCTGGCGGAGCTGCTCGTGGACTTCGACGAGGAGATAGACGGGGACGGCGAGGAGCTCGGCTACGCGGCGGACGAGGCGTACGAGCGGCTGACCGGCACGGAGGCACCGGACCTGGGCATTCCGCCGCAGCCCGCGGAGCCGGCAGGCACCCCGTTCGACCTGGACGACGACGGGGTGCTCGCGGCCCGCTTCCCGCGGCTGTGGGCCCGGTTCGGCCCCGCATGACGGAGGGGGCCGGAGCCGAACCGGGCCGGTCCGGACCGATTCGGCTCCGGCCCGGCCCGGTTCGGGCGCCCTGAGGGGCGTCCTTCCGGCTCAGCCGCCGAGCCGGAGCTCGGGGTTCACCTGGCCGAGGATCATGTCGGTGCGCGGCTGGAGGGCGGGGAAGAGCTGCTCGGGCTGGGGTATCGCCCAGTACTTCCCCTCGGCGACCATGTCGAAGACCCTCTCGGCGTGCTCCTCGGGCGTGAGCCCGTGCTCGTCGGCGAGCTGCTGCAGCTGCGCGTTGAACGCGGCGATCTCCGGGGGCGCGGTCTCGCCGGGGCGGGCGGCCCTGAAGATCTCGCTCTTGACCGAGCCGGGGGTCACGACGGACACCTGGACCGGTGCGCCCTTCATCCGCATCTCGTAGTGCAGCGACTCGGTGAGGGCGAGCACGCCGAACTTGGTGACGCTGTACGGGGCCATGAGCGGGCTCGGCAGCAGGCCGCCGATCGACGACACGTTGACGACCCACGACTTCTCGCCGCGCTCGCCCCGCTCCAGCATGCGCGGGACGAAGGCCCGGATGCCGTTGACGTATCCGCCGATGTTGACCCGGAGCATGGCGTCCCAGCGCTCGGCGGGGATCTCCCAGGAGTAGCCCATGGCCATGATCCCGGCGTTGTTGACCAGCAGGTCGACAGTGCCGAACCGGGTGTACGCGGTGTCCGCGAGCGCCGTGACGGAAGCGGGGTCGGCGACGTCGGTGACGACGGCCATGACCTCCGCGCCGGTGGCGGACAGCTCGCCCGCGAACTCGGCGAGCCGCTCGGCGGCGATGTCGGCGAGGACCAGCTTCATGCCGAGCGCGGCGGCATGCCGGGCGAGCCCGGCACCGATGCCGGAGGAGGCACCGGTGATGACGGCCACCCGGCCACCGAACACGCCGGCGGCCGAGACGGGGCCGGCGGCCGGGGCGGAGCCGGTGGCCGGGGCCGTGCCGGTGGCCGGGGCGGCGCCGGCGGCCGGGGCGGGGCCGGTGGCCGGGGCGGCGCCGGTGGCCGGGGCGGAGCCGGTGGCCGGGGCCGGGCCCGCGGCCGGGCACGGGCCCGTGGTCGGGCCTATGGCCGCGCCGGAACTCGCGGCCGCACCCGCGGCCGGACGGCCGGCCGTGGACGGGCCCGTGGCCGGACCGACGGCCGTGGACGGGTCCGTGACCGGGGTGTCCGCCGGGGTGGACATCAGAAGTGGGTCCCGCCGTCGATGCGGATCTCGGTGCCGGTGATGAACTTGCCGTCCTCGCTCGCGAGCATCGCGACGACACCGGCGACGGTCTCGGGGCCGGCGAAGCCCTGGCCGAGGGCGGGGGCGAGCTTGGCGAAGAGGGACCAGTCGGTGTCCTCGGGCAGGCCGGGGCCCTCGGACTGCTTGGAGGCGCCGGAGCCGTCGGTCATGCCGGAGGAGATGGAGCCGGGCTGCACGGCGGTGAAGCGGATGCCCTGCTTGGCGTACTCGGCGGCGAGCGCGTGGGTCATGGACTGGATGCCGCCCTTGCTGGCCGCGTAGGCCGCCATGTACGGGTGGGCGAACATCGCCGAGGTGGAGGAGAAGTTGACGACGGCGGAGCCGTTGCCCTCCAGGAGCGCCGGTATGGCCTCGCGGATCATCAGGAAGGTGCCGGTGAGGTTGATCCGGACGACCTGCTCGAACGCGTCGAGGCTGGTCTCGTGGGTGTGCGAGGAGCGCAGGATGCCGGCCGCGTTGACCAGCACGTCCAGGCCGCCGAGGACCTCGACGGCGGCGGCGACGCCCTCGCGCACGGAGGTCTCGTCGGCGATGTTCACCACCAGGGTGGTGAGGCGGTCGGCGGCGGCGCCGGCCTTGGCGACGGTGTCCTTGAGGCCGTCCTCGCTGATGTCGGCGGCGACGACCCGGCCGCCCTCCGCGAGCATGCGCAGGACGGTGGCCTGGCCGATGCCGGAGCCGCCTCCGGTGACGAGTGCGCGGCGTCCTTCGTAACGGGTCAGCTGGTTCATGACGAGAACCTCTCGATGTCGAGCTTCCGGGGGTACTGCCACCGTACGCCCAAGTGGCACGTTTTGCCATAGCTGCACGAAATGCACGCCTGGCAGGCGCGGGCGTACTCTGGTCCGGTGGACCCGAAGCCCCGATCCCCCCGCCCGCCCCGGCCCGCGACGCTGACCGAGCGCCGCAAGGCCGCCACCCAGCTCGACATCGCCCGCGCGGCGGCCGAGCTGTTCACCGAGCGCGGGCCCGACGACACCACCGCCGAGGACATCGCGCTGCGGGCCGGGGTCGCGCTGCGCACCTTCTACCGCTACTTCCGCTCCAAGCAAGACGCCGTCGCCCCGCTCCTCGCGGGCGGCGCCGACCGCTGGCGGGCCGCGCTCGCCGCGACCGCGCCGGGCACCACGCTGCCCACCGCCCTGGAGCGGTCCATCGCCGAGTCGCTCGCCGCCGAGGGCGCGGAGGCCGAGGAAGGGCTGCGCTGGACCCGCGGGCTGCTACGCGCGGCCGACCACGACCCGGCGCTGCGGGCCGTCTGGTACCGGGTCAACCAGGAGTCCGAGGACCGGCTGCGCGGAGTCCTCGCCGAGCTCGCCGGCCCCGGCGCCGACCCGCTCGAACTGCGACTCGCCGCCGCCGCGGCCACCGACGCGATCCGGCTCGCCCTGGAGACCTGGGCCGAGACGGACGCGCCGGTACGGGGAGGCGAGGGCGCGCCCGCGGAGCTCGCGGTGCGGTGCCTGCGCGAACTGATGGGCGGGATGCGGCTGCTGGCGCCCGGGGGGCGGTCAGGGGAGGAGTGACCGGCAGGCGGGATGCGCGGCTGCTCGCGCCCTGGAGGCGCGAGAGGCGACTCCTCACGCCCCCGCGTGCTCAGTGAGGAGCGAGCGGCGCGGGGCACGACTCCCCCACGCCCCCGCTCAGTGGAGGAGTGAGCGTCCCATCAGGACGTCGTCCACGTACCCGCCGTCCAGGAAGAACTCGCCGCGCAGCACGCCCTCGACCGCGAAGCCCTCGGCGGCGTAGAGCGCGCGGGCCGGGGCGTTGTGGCCGAGTACCCGCAGCGTGATGCGGGTGGCGCCCTCGGCGCGGGCCCGCTCCATCGCGGCGCGCACCAGGGCGCGGGCCACGCCCCGGCCGCGGGCGGCGGTGGCGACGGCGAGGCCCTGGATCTGGCGGACGTGGGCGTTGCAGGGCAGCGGGGTGGGCGGCACGGTCCGGACGTAGCCGGCCACCGCTCCGCCGATCTCCGCGACCTGGTAGTGCTCGGGCGGGTGCCCTTCGCCGAAGAAGGGCTGCCCGGGTTCCGGGGCGGGCAGGACGGCGTGGAGCGGGGACCAGGTGGCGCGGTCGAGGGCGGCGAGGGCGGGCTCGTCGGCGGCCACGGCGGCGCGGATGAGTATGTCCGGGTGCTGCGGTGTCTCCGGCACGATCATGCGGGCCACTGTGCCACGGCGGGAGCCGGGAGGGGCAGGATGGCCGCATGAAGCGACAGCCTCGTCAGCGCATCGCCGTCACCGGCGCGTCCGGACTCATCGGCTCTGCCCTCGTGCGTTCCCTGCGCGCCGACGGCCACGACGTCCTGCGCCTGGTGCGCCGCCCGGCCGCCCGGGCCGACGAGGTGGAGTGGGATCCGGCCCGCCTGTACGTGGACGCGGCCGGTCTGGTCGGCGTCGACGCGGTGGTCCATCTGGCGGGCGCGGGCGTCGGCGAGCGGCGCTGGAGCGAGGCATACAAGAAGGAGATCCGGGACAGTCGGGTGCTCGGCACGCGGGCGGTCGCGGAGGCGCTCGCCTCGCTCGCCGAGCCGCCCGAGGTGCTGGTCTGCGGCACGGCCCTCGGCTACTACGGCGACACCGGCGACCGGGCCGTGGACGAGAGCGCGCCGGCGGGCGAGGGCTTCCTGCCGTCGGTGTGCGTGGAGTGGGAGGCCGCGGCGGCGCCCGCCGAGGCGGCCGGGATCCGCGTGGCGTACGCCCGTACCGGCCTGGTCGTGGCGCACGAGGGCGGGGCCTGGGGGCGGCTCTTCCCGGTCTTCCGGGCCGGGATCGGCGGGCGGATGGGCGACGGGCGCCAGTACTGGAGCTTCATCGCGCTGCACGACGAGGTCGCCGCGCTGCGGCACATCGTCGACACCCCGTCGCTCGCGGGCCCGGTGAACCTGACCGCGCCCGAGCCGGTCACCAACCGGGAGGTCACGGCGGCGATGGGCCGGGTACTGCGGCGCCCGACGGTCTGCCACGTGCCGGCGACGGCGCTGCGGTTGGTGCTCGGGGAGTTCGCGCAGGACGTGCTCGGCAGCCAACGGGTGCTGCCGGGGCGGCTGCTGGAGTCCGGCTTCGACTTCGCGTTCCCGACGATCGACGAGGCGGTACGGGCGGCGGCGCGCTGACACGGGGTCCGGGACGCGCGGACGGGGGGCGCACGCCGGCGGCTGGTCCCGGGTGGGCGGCTGGTCCCGGGTGGGCAGCTGGTCCCGGGTTGTACGGGCGGCCCACTGACGGCCGGTTCACGGCCGGGGGCGGTCGGCCGGTTCAGGGGCAGTCGGCCGCCGACGGGCGGTCCAGGGCCGGGGGCAGGCGGCCGCCGAGCCGCTTCAGGGCACGGTGGTTCCGCTGACAGCAGGTTCAGGGTGCGGGGGCAGTCGGCCACCGATGGCCGGTCCACGGCCGGGGGCGGGGCGGCCGGTTCACGGCCAGGGGCCAGTCGGCCGCTGACGGCGGGTTCCGGCCGTGCGCTCCCCCCGTGCTGCGCGCACGCCGGGCACGCGCGGCTTCGCCGCGTGGGAGCGCTGCCTAGTCTCTTGCGAACTCTGGCATTCCGGGGCCGTGTTGGGGGCATAGGCCCCCACACGAAGCGACCGACCTGGGGAGGGGCACGTGCTCGACAACGCGGACGTCGTCGTCGTGGGAGCCGGGATCGCGGGTCTCGCGACGGCTCATCAGCTGACCGAGGCCGGTCTCTCGGTCACCGTTCTGGAGGCCGCGCCGCGGATCGGCGGCCGGATGGCGACCGACACCGTGGACGGCTTCCGGCTCGACCGGGTCGGGCCGCTGTTCACCGCGCCGGAGGTGGCGGGCGTGCCGCTGCGCCCGTTCGCACCGGGGGTGCTCGTGCACAGTGACGGGCGGTACGGGAGGTGGGGGGCGCCGCACGCGCCCTGGAGTCCACGGAGCGTCGGGGGCGCGCGGGGGGTCGCCCGCGCGCTGGCCGGGGCGCCGCGCAACCCGGCCGCCTCGCTCGACCAGGCGCGGCTCGGCGCGTCCCTGGTGCGGCTCGCCACGACCCCCGCCCAGCGGCTGCTCACCCGTACCGAGCGGACCGCCCGCGAGGCCCTCACCGCCCGGCTGCCCGCCCGCACCGTCCAGGGCGTGCTGCGCCCGCTCCTCGCCGCGCTGCTCGGCGACCCCGACCTGGCCACCTCCAGCCGTCGCGCGGACCTCGCGCTGCGCTCCTTCGCGCGGGGGCGGCTCGGCGTGCCCGAGGGCGGTTCGGGCGCGCTGACGGAGCGGCTCGCGGCGGCACTGCCGGCCGGCTCGGTGCGTACCGGCGTACGGGTCACGGAGGCGTCGATCTCGCGGGTGACGACGGCGGAGCACGGGGTGTTCCGGTGTCGCTCGGTCGTCGTGGCGACGGGTGGCCGTACGGCGGCGGAACTGCTGCCGGGCCTGCGCGTGCCCGACTACCACGCGGCGACCGTCCTGCACCACACCGCGCCGCTCGCGCCGACCGCCGACCCCGTGCTGCTCGTGGAGTGCGACCCGGCCGGGCCCGTCGCCCACACGGCCGTGATGAGCGCCGTCGACCCGGGGCGCGCGCCCGCCGGCCGCGTCCTGGTCACCACGACGGTGCTCGGCAGTCCGCCCGCCGACGACGACACCGAGCGCCGCGTCCGCAAGCACCTGGCGACCCTGTACGGCGTCTCGACGGACGACTGGGAGCTGCTCGCCCTCCACCACACCCCGCACGCCTTCCCGGCGATGCGCCCGCCCTTCGACCCCGAACGCCCCGTCCGCCTCCTCTCCGGCCTCTACGTCTGCGGCGACCACCGCGCGACGGGCACACCCCTGGGCGCGCTCGCGTCGGCGCGACGCACGGCGGCGGTACTCCTGGCGGACCTGGGCGTACGGGCGGGAGGCATGGCACGGGGGGTGGAGGCGGCGGCGTAGGAACGCGGCCCGGGCACGGGCTGCGCCCGGCAGGGGCGCCCGGATGGTGGGCTGCGCCCGCTGAAGCGGCGCCCCGTCGCCCCCCGTTGTGGGCATGCGTTCCTCCCCCAGACTCCGTCCGGGGGACCCCCAGGCGGAACGGGCGGGCACAACGGACGCTTCGTCCACCCGTTGTGGGCAATCGTCCCGCTGGGGGCCCCCCAGGGCGAAGCCCTAGGGGGAGGGACGGGTGGGCACAACGGGACGACGCCCCTTGCCGGGCCTAGGCTCCTCGCGCGTTGACGCCCGCAACGACGGCGACGCGGTCGTGGTGCGGG
>NZ_JBIWPJ010000010.1:0-86774 GCF_044768205.1 Streptomyces sp. NPDC101160
ACGCCCGGTTACATTCCGAACCCGGAAGCTAAGCCTTTCAGCGCCGATGGTACTGCAGGGGGGACCCTGTGGGAGAGTAGGACGCCGCCGAACAACCCGCCCTTTTAGCTCAGTCGGCAGAGCGTCTCCATGGTAAGGAGAAGGTCAACGGTTCGATTCCGTTAAAGGGCTCAGAGAAAAGGCCCCCGCCAATAGGCGGGGGCTTTTTGCGTTTGGTGACCAGAGAATCTGACCAGAGAAGAAGCCGGCCCCCGTCGGGGGCCGGCCCGCTTCCTCACCGGCTTACTGGTGGTGCGGCTCCGGGATGCGCAGGGCCAGGATGGCCATGTCGTCGGAGGCCGGTGCCTGGGCGAAGCGCTCGACCGCCCGCAGCACACGGGAGGCGACCGCGCCGGCCGTCAGGCCCGTACAGGAGCGGAGGACTTCGGCGAGGCCGTCGTCGCCCAGCATCCTGGTGCCCTCGCGGCGTTCGGTGACGCCGTCCGTGACGCACAGGAGGACGTCGCCCGGGTCGAGGGTGACCGTCTGCTCGTACAGCTCGAGGTCGTCCATGACGCCGAGGAGCGGCTGCGGGTCCGCGGCCGGGCGGACCGTGCCGTCCTGGCTGAGGCGGAGCGGCAGCGGGTGGCCGGCGCAGACGACCTTGAGGACCGCGGAGCCGTCCTCCTGGGGGCGCATCTCGCCGTAGAGGAGGGTGAGGAAGCGGCTGCGGGCGCCCTCGTCGAGGATGGCCGCGTTCAGGCGCTCCAGGACGGCGGGGCCGCCGAAGCCCTCGCGGGCGAGGAGGCGCAGGGCGTGCCGGGCCAGGCCGGTGACGGCGGCGGCCTCGGGGCCCGTACCGCAGACGTCGCCGATGGCGAAGCCGTACGCGCCGTCGCTGATGGGGAAGAGGTCGTAGAAGTCGCCGCCGACCTCGTTGCCCTCGCCGGCCGCGCGGTAGATGACGTCGACCTCGACGCCGGGGATGTCCGGGAGGCCGGGCGGCAGCAGGCTGCGCTGGAGCGACTGGCTGATGGCCATGCGCTCCGAGTAGAGGCGCGCGTTGTCCAGGGCCAGGGCGGCTCGGCGGGACAGGTCCTCGGCGAGTTCCAGGCTCTCCTGGCGGAAGTGGTCGTCGGTGGGCCGGCCGAGCGTCAGCATGCCGATGACGCGGTTGCGGGCCACGAGCGGCAGCACGACGGTCTCGCCGCCGACGGCGGCCGCCGTGGCGAGCGCCGTGTGGATGCCTGAGGAGACCGGACCGGCGGGGCCGTCGAGTTCGCGCATCGAGGCGCTGAGTGCGGAGCGGTGGGCGGCGTCGCCGGGGGCGGTCCAGACGCGGGCGCCCGGGGTGGGCACCGGGTCCGGCGGGTCGATGGAGGAGAGCAGGGCCTTCAGACCGTCGATCAGGTCCTCGTCCTCGTGCAGGACATAGGAGAGGTACGGGTCGGAGGCCTGGTCGGCGATCGTGTAGACGGCGCACCAGGTGGCCAGGGTGGGGACCGTCATCTGGGCCATGAGGGCCAGCGTCTGGTCCCGGTCGAGGGTGCCGGCCAGGAGGTCGGACGCCTCGACGAGGAAGCTGAGGGAGCCGCGGCGGAGCCGTTCGAGTTCGCCGAGGCGGGCGGATTCCACGGCCAGGGCGATGCGGTCGGCGGCGAACTGGAGGCGCAGGGCCTCCTCGTTGGAGTAGCGGTTGGCGGTCTCGGCCGCGACGCCGAGGGAGCCGGTGAGGCGGCCCTCGACCTTGAGCGGGACCGTGACGACCGAGCGCATGCCGGTGCCTTCGAGGAGGGGCACGGCGCCGGGGACGGCGGCCAGGTCCTCGTGGACGGCGGGCATGCGGGCGGAGCCGTAGCGGCTGGCGCCGGTCTCGACGGGGACGCGGGCGAAGCGCTGGCGGGCGGAGGGCAGGCCCGTGGTGGCCCGTACCTCCAGTTCGGTCTCGTCGTCGGTGGCGAGGAGCAGGAAGGCGGAGTCGCCGTCGAGCATGTCGCGGGCGCGTTCGACCGTGCGCTGGAGGAGGCCGTCGAGGTCGTCGGGGGCCGGGGAGCCGATGAAGACCTCGAAGGGGTCGGCGGCGGTGCCGCGGCTCTCGGGGCCGGTCTCGGCGCCGGCGGGGCGCTGCGGGGTCTGGAGGACCGCGCGCTCGTACTCACGGACGAGGAGGCAGACGGTGGACGGTTCGCCCTGGGCGTCGCGGACGCGGAGGTGCGAGGCGTAGACGGGGATGACGCGGCCGTCGGCGCAGCGGATGCCGTAGCTGCCCTCCCAGCGGGAGAGGCGGAGGGCCTCGGCGAGGCCGGTGCCGATGCCGGGCGTGTGCGGCCAGGCGGCGAGGTCGCCGAGGGGTTTGCCGGTGACCTGCTCGGAGCCGTATCCGAAGAGTTCCTCGGCGTGCTCGTTCCAGGAGGTGATGGCGCCCTCGGCGTCGAGCTGGACGACGGCGACGCGGACCCGGCTGTCGGTGAGGGGGAGCAGCGGGTCGGGCAGGACGGGGCCCGCGGAGCGGGTGCCGACGGGGCGCTCGGGGATGTCTAGATGGAACCAGACGTGTTTGCGGGTGGGGCTGTAGTCGACGCCCCAGCGGGCGGCGAGCGCGGCGCAAAGCAGCAGGCCCCGGCCGTTCTCCCGGTCGTGGCTGTGCGCGGTGCGGCTCTGCTGGACGGGGATCTCGCGCTCGGGGTAGCGGTCGGCGACCTCGATGCGGACGCCGTCGTCGCGGCGCAGGCAGAGCACGTCGGCGGCGGTGCCGGCGTGGACGACGGCGTTGGTGACGAGTTCGCTGGTGAGGACGACCGCGTCGTCGACGACCTCGGCGTAGCCCCAGCCCTGGAGCGTGTCCCGGACGAAGGCGCGGGCGGTCGCGACGGACCGCCCGACGGGTTCGAAACTGGCAGCCGCCCGCGCGGTGATCACTGAACTCCTCGTACGCGTTTCGACGCCCGGCTCTGCCATGGTCGGTCTGCCCCTCCCGCTGCCCGTGCTCGCTTCGCGCCGTCCCGCCCCCGCCGGGCGGTCCGGGGCGGTTGGACAGCCGGATGCCAGGTTACTTACCTTCATTGCCCCGGCGGATGCCGGTCACGCACTTTGCGTCCCCGTTTGCGTCCTTGTTTGCGTCCCTCGGACGTGGGGACGTTGTGCGAAGCTGCCGAACTGTTATCGCCTGGTTCGGAGCCGGTGAAACACTGGGCAGGCTGATTGCGAGAGACCGAACGGTCCGGTCGACCCCCTCGGGAGGGACACGGTGGAGTCTGGCACGACGACGCGGCGCGGTGGCGGTGCGCGGCCGAAGGGCGGCGGCCGGTCCCGGGGCGGGGGCACGGTGCAGGTGGACGCGGCGGCGCTGCAGCGGTTGCTCGCCGCGCTGGTGTCGATGCGCGACGGGAACTTCCGCAAGCGGCTGACGGTCTCGGGTGACGGGATCATGGCGGAGGTCGCGGCCGTCTTCAACGAGGTCGCGGACCGGCAGACGCATCTGACCGGGGAGATCTCGCGGGTGCGCCGGGTGGTGGGCCGCGAGGGCAAGCTGTCGGAGCGGCTCGAGACGGGCGCCGGCGAGGGGGCGTGGGCCTCGGCGGTCGAGGCGGCGAACGCGCTGGTGGACGAGCTGGCGCGGCCGGTGTCCGAGGTGAGCCGGGTGCTCTCGGCGGTGGCCGAGGGTGACCTGGAGCAGCGGATGGAGCTGCGTTCGGAGGGTACGGACGGTACGACGCGGCCGCTGCGGGGCGAGTTCCTGAAGGTCGCCCGTACGGTGAACAACCTGGTCGACCAGCTGTCGGTGTTCGCGGACGAGGTGACGCGGGTCGCCCTCGAGGTGGGCACCGAGGGCATTCTGGGCGGTCAGGCCCAGGTGCGGGGGATGTCGGGTTCGTGGAAGGACCTGACGGACTCGGTCAACACGATGGCGAACCGGCTGACGGCGCAGGTGCGGGACATCGCGCTGGTCACGACGGCGGTGGCCAACGGTGATCTGTCGCAGAAGGTCACGGCGAACGTGGCCGGCGAGATGCTGGCGCTGAAGAACACGGTCAACCGGATGGTGGACCAGCTGTCGTCGTTCTCGTCCGAGGTGACCCGGGTGGCCCGTGAGGTGGGCACGGAGGGCGAGCTGGGCGGTCAGGCCGATGTGGCCGGGGTCGCCGGTGTGTGGAAGGACCTCACCGACTCCGTCAACACGATGGCCGGAAATCTCACCAATCAGGTGAGAGGGATCGCGGAGGTGACCACCGCGGTCGCCAACGGTGACCTGTCGCAGAAGGTACGGGTGTCGGCGCGCGGCGAGATCGCGCAACTCGCGGACACCATCAACCAGATGACGGAGACGCTGCGGACCTTCGCGGACGAGGTGACGCGCGTGTCGGGCGAGGTCGGCGCGCAGGGTCTGCTGGGCGGTCAGGCGCAGGTGCCGGGCGCGGCGGGCACCTGGAAGGACCTCACGGACTCGGTCAACACGGTCTTCCGGAACATCACCACGCAGGTGCGGGACATCGCGCAGGTGACGACGGCGGTGGCCAACGGTGACCTGTCGCAGAAGGTCACGGTCGACGTGGCCGGTGAGATGCTGGAGTTGAAGAACACCGTCAACACGATGGTGGACCAGCTCTCGGCGTTCGGTTCCGAGGTGACCCGGGTGGCGCGGGAGGTCGGCGTCGAGGGTCTGCTGGGCGGTCAGGCGCACGTGCCGGGCGCGGCGGGCACCTGGAAGGACCTCACCGACTCGGTGAACACGGCGTTCCGCAACCTGACCGGCCAGGTGCGGGACATCGCGCAGGTGACGACGGCGGTGGCCAACGGTGACCTGTCGCAGAAGGTCACGGTCGACGTGGCCGGTGAGATGCTGGAGTTGAAGAACACCGTCAACACGATGGTGTCGCAGCTCTCCTCGTTCGCCGACCAGGTGACCCGGATGGCGCGGGACGTGGGCACCGAGGGCCGGCTCGGCGGTCAGGCCCGGGTGGACGGCGTGTCGGGCCGGTGGCGCGAGCTGACCGACTCGGTGAACTTCATGGCCGGCAACCTGACCTCGCAGGTGCGGCAGATCGCCCAGGTGACGACGGCCGTGGCGCGCGGTGACCTGTCGCAGAAGATCGACGTGGACGCGCGCGGCGAGATCCTGGAGCTGAAGAACACCATCAACACGATGGTGGACCAGCTGTCCGCGTTCGCGGACCAGGTGACGCGGGTGGCCCGCGAGGTGGGCACGGACGGGCGGCTGGGCGGTCAGGCGCAGGTGCCGGGTGTCGCCGGTGTGTGGCGGGACCTGACGGACTCGGTGAACGGCATGGCCGGGAACCTGACGGCTCAGGTGCGCAACATCGCGCAGGTCGCCACCGCGGTCGCCCGCGGTGACCTGTCGCAGAAGATCGACGTGGACGCGCGCGGCGAGATCCTGGAGCTGAAGAACACCCTCAACACGATGGTGGACCAGCTCTCCAGCTTCGCGGACCAGGTGACGCGGGTGGCCCGCGAGGTGGGCACCGAGGGCATCCTGGGCGGTCAGGCCGAGGTGCAGGGGGTCTCCGGCACCTGGAAGGACCTGACCCAGTCGGTGAACATGATGGCGAACAACCTGACCTTCCAGGTCCGGAACATCGCCGAGGTCACCACGGCGGTCGCGAAGGGCGACCTGTCGAAGAAGATCACCGTCGACGCCAAGGGCGAGATCCTGGAGCTGGTGACGACCGTCAACACGATGGTCGACCAGCTGTCGAACTTCGCCGACGAGGTGACGCGGGTGGCCCGTGAGGTGGGCACCGAGGGCATCCTCGGCGGCCAGGCCCGGGTGCGCGGGGTCACCGGCATCTGGAAGGACCTGAGCGACAACGTCAACCTGATGGCCAACAACCTGACCAGCCAGGTGCGGAACATCTCCCGGGTCTCCGCGGCCGTCGCCAACGGCGACCTGACGAAGAAGGTCACGGTCGAGGCCCGCGGCGAGGTCGCCGAGCTCGCCGACACCGTCAACACGATGGTGACGACGCTGTCGTCGTTCGCCGACGAGGTGACCCGGGTGGCCCGCGAGGTGGGCACCGAGGGCGAGCTGGGCGGCCAGGCGCGGGTGCCCGGCGTGTCGGGCACCTGGAAGGACCTGACCGAGTCGGTGAACTCGATGGCCGACAACCTGACCGGTCAGGTGCGCCAGATCGCCGCCGTCACCACCGCCATCGCCAAGGGCGATCTCACCAAGAAGATCGACATCGACGCGCGCGGCGAGATCCTGGAGCTGAAGAGCACCATCAACACGATGGTCGACCAGCTGTCGAACTTCGCCGAGGAGGTCACCCGGGTGGCCCGCGAGGTGGGCACCGACGGCCAGCTCGGCGGTCAGGCCCGGGTCCGGGACGTCGAGGGCACCTGGTGGGACCTGACCGAGTCCGTGAACGAGATGGCCGGGAACCTGACCCGGCAGGTGCGGGCGATCGCGGCCGTCGCCACCGCGGTGACCCGCGGCGACCTCAACGTCAAGATCGACGGTGTGGACGCGGCCGGTGAGATCCAGGCCCTCCAGGACAACATCAACACCATGATCGCCAACCTGCGCGACACCACGCTCGCCAACGACGAGCAGGACTGGCTGAAGGGCAACCTGGCCCGGATCTCCGCTCTGATGCAGGGCCGGCGGGACCTGGAGGACGTCGCCTCGCTCATCATGAGCGAGCTGACGCCGGTCGTCTCCGCGCAGCACGGCGCCTTCTTCGTGGCGATGCCGACCGGCTCCGCCAACAGCGACGCCGAACCGGTGGGGGAGGGCGAGGGCTCGTACGAGCTGCGGATGCGCGGCAGTTACGGCTACTCCGCCGGCTCCATGCCGACCTCCTTCCGGCCGGGCGAGACGCTCATCGGCACGGCAGCCGAGGAGAAGCGGACCATCCAGGTCAACGTGCCGCCGGGGTATCTGAAGATCTCCTCCGGTCTCGGCGAGGCCGCGCCGGCCCATGTGATCGTGCTGCCGGTGCTGTTCGAGGGCCGCGTCCTCGGCGTCATCGAGCTGGCGTCCTTCCAGCCGTTCACCCAGATCCAGCGCGACTTCCTCAACCAGATCGCCGAGCTGATCGCCACCACCGTCAACACCATCAGCGTCAACACCCGCACCGAGGTGCTGCTCAAGCAGTCGCAGGAGCTCACCGAGCAGCTGCGGGAGCGGTCGGCTGAGCTGGAGAACCGGCAGATGGAGCTCCAGAACTCCAACGACGAGCTGGAGGAGAAGGCCGAGCTGCTCGCCCGGCAGAACCGCGACATCGAGGTGAAGAACACCGAGATCGAGGAGGCCCGGCAGGTCCTGGAGGAGCGCGCCGAGCAGCTCGCGGTCTCCATGCGCTACAAGTCCGAGTTCCTGGCCAACATGTCGCACGAGCTGCGCACCCCGCTCAACTCGCTGCTGATCCTCGCCAAGCTGCTCGCCGACAACGCCGACTCCAACCTGACGCCCAAGCAGGTCGAGTTCGCCGAGACCATCCACGGCGCCGGCTCCGACCTGCTCCAGCTGATCAACGACATCCTCGACCTGTCGAAGGTCGAGGCGGGCAAGATGGACGTCTCGCCCACCCGGATCGCGCTGGTGCAGCTCGTCGACTACGTGGAGGCCACCTTCCGCCCGCTCACCGCGGAGAAGGGGCTGGACTTCTCGGTGCGGGTCTCGCCGGAGCTTCCCGCCACGCTCCACACCGACGAGCAGCGGCTCCTGCAGGTGCTGCGCAACCTCCTGTCGAACGCGGTGAAGTTCACCGACACCGGTGCCGTCGAACTGGTCATCCGGCCCGCCGGCGCGGACGTGCCGCAGTCGATCCGGGAGCAGCTCCTGGAGGCCGGGACGCTGCGCGACGCGGACGGCGACCTGATCGCCTTCTCGGTCACGGACACCGGCATCGGCATCGCTGCCGGCAAGATGCGGGTCATCTTCGAGGCGTTCAAGCAGGCCGACGGCACCACCAGCCGCAAGTACGGCGGTACGGGCCTGGGCCTGTCCATCAGCCGGGAGATCGCCCGCCTGCTCGGCGGCGAGATCTACGCGGCGAGTGAGCCGGGCCGCGGCTCGACCTTCACCCTGTACCTGCCGCTGAGCCCGACCGCGCCCGCGCACTCCGGCACCGACCAGGACCCCATGGAGGGATACGAGGGCCCCGACGGCCAGGACGGCCGCTACGGGCACGAGGGCGGCGCCGGGTTCGCCGAGGGCATGGTGCACTTCGCACCCGCACCCGCGCCGGCCGAGGCCCGCTCGGGGGCCGGTGCGCTCTTCCGGCACCGCCGCAAGACGTCCCCGCAGCGGGCACAGCTGCCCGGACAGGCCGGGCAGTCCGGAAACGACGAGCTCGCCGCGGGCGACGAGCGGGCGGAGGCCGATCCGCGTCCGGTGTTCTCGTTCGCGGGCGAGAAGGTGCTGATCGTCGACGACGACATCCGCAACGTGTTCGCGCTGACCAGCGTCCTGGAGCAGAACGGGCTCGCGGTGCTCTACGCGGAGAACGGCCGGGAGGGCATCGAGGTCCTGGAACAGCACGAGGACGTGTCCGTGGTGCTGATGGACATCATGATGCCCGAGATGGACGGATACGCGACGACCAGCGCGATCCGGCGGATGCCGCAGTTCGCCGGCCTGCCGATCATCGCGCTGACCGCCAAGGCGATGAAGGGCGACCGGGAGAAGGCCATCGACTCCGGCGCCTCCGACTACGTCACCAAGCCGGTCGACCCGGACCATCTGCTCACGGTCATGCAGCAGTGGATGAGGGGGGAGGGGCGCTAGGGCGCGCCCGTCCGGCGGATCCATCCGGGCCGGGGCCGGGCTCGCGGGCCCCGGCTCCGGCGGACCGTCGCCAGGCGGGTGTGAGAGCCCGCCGGACGGGGAACCTTCTGGTCTCCCGCCGCGTTCGACGTACGGGCAGGGCTTGTGTGCTCCGTGACAATGCGGTGACAGGGTGTGGCGACGGGTGGGGTGCGGCTACGATGACCGGCACAAGGACGGACGGCGCATGGGAGCCGTCATCTGGGGCGGCGCCCGGTGCTGTCCCCGGCTCACGGAGCCGGAGCGAGGCAGAGCCGGGACGAGGAGGACGGGGCATGGTGCAGAAGGCCAAGATCCTCCTGGTCGATGACCGGCCGGAGAATCTGCTGGCGCTGGAGGCCATTCTCTCCGCGCTCGATCAGACACTGGTGCGGGCATCCTCCGGGGAGGAAGCGCTCAAGGCGCTGCTGACCGACGATTTCGCGGTCATCCTGCTGGACGTCCAGATGCCCGGCATGGACGGATTCGAGACGGCCGCGCACATCAAGCGGCGGGAGCGGACCCGGGACATCCCGATCATCTTCCTCACCGCCATCAACCACGGCCCCCACCACACCTTCCGGGGGTACGCGGCGGGCGCGGTCGACTACATCTCCAAGCCGTTCGACCCGTGGGTGCTGCGCGCCAAGGTGTCGGTCTTCGTCGAGCTGTACATGAAGAACTGCCAGCTGCGCGAGCAGGCCGCGCTGCTCCGGCTCCAGCTGGAGGGCAGCGGCCCCGGCGGCCAGACCAAGGAGTCCGCGGGGCTGCTCGCCGAGCTGTCGGCCCGGCTCGCCGCCGTCGAGGAGCAGGCCGAGGCGCTCTCCAAGCAGCTCGACGACGACTCGGCCGACGCGGCCGCCGTCGCCACCGCCGCGCACCTGGAGCGCAAGCTCACCGGGCTGCGCCGGGCGCTCGACGCGCTGGAGCCGGGGGCGGGCGCGGCACCGACGCTGCCCGCACAGAACTGACGGAGGGTCAGCTCGCCGGCGCCCACCGTGAACGGGCGTCAGTTTCGCGCCCCGGCAGGCACGACACGAACGGGTGAGCGTGTTTCCCCGGCGGCGTACACCGGTAACCTCAGCACCATGGCCTCACGTACGTCCGGCAAGGGTTCCCAGGGCACGGCGGGCACCGCGAAGCGAGCCGCCGGCCGTACGAGCGGCACCGCGAAGAAGGCGGCGCCCGCCAAGTCCCCCGCCAAGCCTCCCGCGAAGAAGGCGCCGGCCAGGAAGGCCGCCGCAGGCGGGCGCGCGCCCGCGCGCAAGACCGCGGCGAAGAAGCCCGCACCGCGCCCGGCGCCGTCCCCGACCGGGGGCGTCTACCGGCTGGCGCGCGGCCTCTGGCTCGGCCTCGCGCACGCCGTCGGAGCGATGCTCCGGGGGATAGGGCGGGGCGCCAAGGGCCTCGACCCGGCGCACCGCAAGGACGGACTCGCGCTGCTGCTGCTCGGCGTCGCCCTGATCGTCGCCGCCGGCACCTGGTCCAATCTGCGCGGCCCCGTCGGCGACCTGGTGGAGATGCTGGTCACCGGCGCCTTCGGCCGGCTCGACCTGCTCGTCCCCCTGCTGCTCGGCGCGATCGCCGTCCGGCTGATCCTCTACCCGGAGAAGCCGGAGGCCAACGGCCGCATCGTCATCGGCCTGTCCGCGCTGGTCATCGGCGTGCTCGGGCAGGTCCACATCGCCTGCGGCTCGCCCGGCCGCGGCGACGGCACCCAGGCCATGCAGGACGCCGGCGGGCTCATCGGCTGGGCCGCCTCCAAGCCGCTCGTCTTCATGACGGGCGAGGTCCTGGCGGTGCCGCTGCTCGTGCTGCTCACGATCTTCGGACTGCTCGTCGTCACCGCCACCCCCGTCAACGCCATCCCGCAGCGCCTCCGCGCTCTCGGCGCCCGGCTCGGCATCGTCGAACCGGAGTACGACCCCGAGGAGGCCGGCGGCTACGAGGAGTACGGCGACGACTGGCGGGACGACGCGCCCCGGGCCGCCCGTCCGGTGCGCCGCCGCGCCCCGGGGCAGGGGCGGGAGTACGACCCGGACCGCGCCGAGGCCGACGCCCTGGAGCGGCGCGGCCGGCGCCGTACGCCGCCCGCGTCCGCGTTCGACACCGGAGGGCTCGACCCGGTCGACGTCGCCGCCGCGGCGGCCGCCGCGCTCGACGGGGTCGTGCTGGGCGGCATGCCGCCGTCCCCGCTGGTCGCCGACCTGACCAGGGACGTCACCGCCGAGCGGGCCGCGGCCCCGAGCGAGGCGCCCGAAGCGGTCGACGAGGCCCCGGCCGCCGCGCCCGTGCCGACCGCGCGGGGCGCCGCCAAGGACCGGTCCGGCGGCGCGGTGCCCGACCTGACGAAGCCGGCGCCCGAGCCGACCGACCTGCCGCCGCGCGCCGAGCAGCTGCAGCTCGCCGGCGACATCACGTACGCCCTGCCCTCCATGGACCTCCTGGAGCGCGGCGGCCCCGGCAAGACCCGCAGCGCCGCCAACGACGCCGTCGTCGAGTCGCTGACCAACGTCTTCTCCGAGTTCAAGGTCGACGCGGCCGTCACCGGCTTCACCCGCGGCCCGACGGTCACCCGCTACGAGGTCGAGCTCGGCCCGGCCGTCAAGGTCGAGAAGATCACCGCGCTCACCAAGAACATCGCGTACGCCGTGGCCAGCCCCGACGTGCGGATCATCTCGCCGATCCCGGGCAAGTCCGCGGTCGGCATCGAGATCCCCAACACCGACCGCGAGATGGTCAACCTCGGCGACGTGCTGCGGCTCGCCGAGGCCGCGGAGGACGACCACCCGATGCTGGTGGCGCTCGGCAAGGACGTCGAGGGCGGCTACGTGATGGCCAACCTGGCGAAGATGCCGCACATCCTGGTCGCCGGCGCCACCGGCTCCGGCAAGTCCTCGTGCATCAACTGCCTGATCACCTCGGTGATGATAAGAGCGACCCCGGAGGACGTCCGGATGGTCCTCGTCGACCCCAAGCGGGTCGAACTCACCGCGTACGAGGGCATCCCGCACCTGATCACGCCGATCATCACCAACCCCAAGCGGGCCGCCGAGGCGCTGCAGTGGGTCGTGCGCGAGATGGACCTGCGCTACGACGACCTGGCCGCCTTCGGCTTCCGGCACATCGACGACTTCAACCAGGCGATCCGGGACGGCAAGGTGCAGCTGCCGCCGGGCAGCGAGCGCGAGCTCCAGCCGTACCCGTACCTCCTGGTGATCGTCGACGAGCTCGCCGACCTGATGATGGTCGCGCCCAGGGACGTCGAGGACGCGATCGTCCGCATCACCCAGCTGGCCCGCGCGGCCGGCATCCACCTGGTGCTCGCCACCCAGCGGCCCTCCGTGGACGTCGTCACCGGCCTGATCAAGGCGAACGTGCCCTCGCGGCTCGCCTTCGCCACCTCCTCGCTCGCCGACAGCCGGGTCATCCTCGACCAGCCGGGCGCCGAGAAGCTGATCGGCAAGGGCGACGGCCTGTTCCTGCCGATGGGCGCCAACAAGCCGACCCGCATGCAGGGCGCCTTCGTCACCGAGCACGAGGTCGCCGCCGTCGTCCAGCACTGCAAGGACCAGATGACGCCGGTCTTCCGGGACGATGTCACCGTCGGCACCAAGCAGAAGAAGGAGATCGACGAGGAGATCGGCGACGACCTCGACCTGCTGTGCCAGGCCGCCGAGCTGGTCGTCTCGACCCAGTTCGGCTCCACCTCGATGCTCCAGCGGAAGCTGCGGGTGGGCTTCGCGAAGGCCGGCCGGCTGATGGACCTGATGGAGTCGCGGAACATCGTCGGACCGAGCGAGGGCTCGAAGGCGCGGGACGTACTGGTCAAGCCGGACGAGCTGGACGGGGTACTCGCGCTGATCCGCGGCGGGGAGTAAGGGGCACGGAGCAAGGGGGAGTCAGGGGCCGGGCGGGCGGGGCTGCCGTAACGAGACCCGGCCGAGACTCACTCGTAAGGGAACGAGGGCAACCGTTTCCCTTGGCCGTACGTCAAGTTGGAAGGGAGGGGGAAGCCCGTGTCCCCGCCCTCGGGCCGTACGAACGGCGTACAAACGCGCCCGCCCGGTTGCCCCACCCTTTCGTACCACCCATAGACTGAACATCCAGCAGGTGGCTACACGCTCGAAAGGCGCTCCCGTGTCCATCGGCAACTCCCCCGAATCCCCCGAGGACGACCGGAACTTCCCGGCAGATGACCGGGATTCGATCGGTCGTGCCCTCCAGCAGGCCCGTGTCGCCGCCGGTCTCACCGTCGAAGAAGTCAGCGCCTCCACCCGGGTGCGCGCCCCGATCGTGCAGGCGATCGAGGAGGACGACTTCTCGCGCTGCGGCGGCGACGTCTACGCCCGCGGGCACGTCCGTACGCTCGCGCGCGCCGTCGGGCTCGATCCGGCACCGCTGATCGAGCAGTACGACGCCCAGCACGGCGGCCGTCCCTCGCCCACCCCCGCCGCCCCGCTGTTCGAGGCGGAACGCATCCGCCCCGAGCCCCGCCGCCCCAACTGGACCGCCGCCATGGTCGCGGCGATCGTGGCCGTCGTCGGCTTCGTCGGCTTCACGATGTTCAACGGCACCGACCCGGGCACCGGCGGCGCCGTCGCGGAGGGCCCGGCCCCCGCCACCAAGGCCGGCCCGACGGCACCCGCGCCGGCCAAGCCCAAGCCGGTCAAGCCGGCCACGACCAAGCCCGTGCCGTCCGAGAGCGCCATCGCGGCGGTCCCGGCGGACAAGGTCACGGTCAAGCTGACCGCGGTCGGCGACAAGAGCTGGATCTCGGCCAAGGCCCACGACGGCAAGCTGCTCTTCGACGGGCTGCTCCAGGCGGGCGAGTCCAAGACCTTCCAGGACGACGAGCGCGTCGATCTCATCCTCGGCAACGCCGGCCCGATCGAGCTCTACGTCAACGGGAAGAAGATCGAGGACACCTTCGAGTCCGGCCAGGTGCAGCGCCTGACGTACACCAAGGGCGACCCCGAAGCGGGCTGAGCCCCGTGCAGGATGTGACGGCCGTCGCGCAGGTGAACCCTGCGCGACGGAGGTACGGCCGGGACGAAGTAGTCTTGAGTCCATGCCCGAACGCCGTACCGTCGCCCTTGTCACTCTCGGCTGCGCCCGTAACGAGGTGGACTCGGAGGAGCTCGCAGGCCGCTTGGCAGCGGACGGCTGGGAGCTCGTCGAGAACGCCGAGGACGCAGACGTCGCCGTCGTCAACACCTGTGGCTTCGTCGAGGCCGCCAAGAAGGACTCCGTCGACGCCCTCCTCGAAGCCAATGATCTGAAGGACCATGGCCGCACCCAGGCCGTCGTCGCCGTCGGCTGCATGGCCGAGCGCTACGGCAAGGAGCTCGCCGACGCGCTGCCCGAGGCCGACGGTGTGCTCGGCTTCGACGACTACGCCGACATCTCCAACCGCCTCCAGGTCATCCTCAGCGGTGGCAGCGTCGAGGCGCACACCCCGCGCGACCGGCGCAAGCTGCTGCCGCTGTCGCCCGTGGAGCGCCAGCAGGCCGCGGCGTCCGTGGCCCTGCCGGGGCACGGGGACACCGCCGAGGCGCCTGAGGCCGCCGTGGCGGCTGTTCCCCCGGCGAATGTGCCCTCCGACCTCCCCGAGGGCCTCGCGCCCGCCTCCGGGCCGCGTGCGCCGCTCCGCCGCCGTCTGGACACCAGCCCCGTCGCCTCCGTGAAGCTGGCCTCCGGCTGCGACCGGCGCTGCTCGTTCTGCGCCATCCCGTCCTTCCGCGGCTCCTTCGTCTCGCGCCGCCCGTCCGACGTGCTGAACGAGACCCGCTGGCTCGCCGAGCAGGGCGTGAAGGAGATCATGCTGGTCTCCGAGAACAACACCTCGTACGGCAAGGACCTCGGCGACATCCGCCTCCTGGAGAGCCTGCTGCCCGAGCTGGCCGCCGTCGACGGCCTGGAGCGCGTCCGGGTCAGCTACCTGCAGCCCGCCGAGATGCGCCCCGGTCTGATCGACGTGCTCACCTCGACCGAGAAGGTCGTGCCGTACTTCGACCTGTCCTTCCAGCACAGCGCCCCCGACGTGCTGCGGGCGATGCGCCGCTTCGGCGACACCGACCGCTTCCTGGAGCTCCTGGAGACCATCCGCTCCAAGGCCCCGACCGCCGGTGCCCGCTCCAACTTCATCGTCGGCTTCCCCGGCGAGACCGAGGCGGACTTCAAGGAGCTGGAACGCTTCGTCACCCACGCCCGGCTCGACGCCATCGGCGTCTTCGGCTACTCCGACGAGGACGGCACCGAGGCCGCCACGTACGAGCACAAGCTGCCGCAGGACGTGGTCGACGAGCGTCTCGCCCACCTGTCCCGGCTCGCCGAGGAGCTCACCGCGCAGCGCGCGGAGGAGCGGATCGGCGAGACCCTGGAGGTACTGGTCGAGTCCTTCGACGAGGAGGAGGACGGCTGGATCGGCCGCGCCGCCCACCAGGCGCCGGAGACCGACGGCCAGGTGATCGTCACGGCGGACTCGGCCGAGGGCCTCGGCCTGGCTCCGGGCCGTATGGTCAGGGTCGAGGTGGTCGCCACCGAGGGCGTCGACCTCGTGGCCGAGTGTCTGATGGCTGAGGAGGCGGGCAGATGACCGGAGTGCCGGCATCCGCGACGGGCGGGACCGGAAGGCCTGCGCCCCGCGGGAAGCTGGGCGCTGCGGCCGTCAATCAGGCCAGCCTCTGGAACATCGCCAACATCCTCACCATGATCCGCCTGGTGCTCGTGCCCGGCTTCGTGGTGCTGCTGCTCCAGGACGGCGGGCACGACCCCGCCTGGCGTGCCTGGGCGTGGGCGGCGTTCGCGGTGGCCATGATCACGGACGTCTTCGACGGGCATCTGGCACGCACGTACAACCTGGTCACGGACTTCGGGAAGATCGCCGACCCGATCGCCGACAAGGCGATCATGGCGGCCGGGTTGATCTGCCTGTCCTCCCTCGGCGACCTGCCGTGGTGGGTGACCGCGGTGATCCTCGCCCGGGAGCTCGGCATCACGCTGATGCGGTTCTGGGTGATCCGGCACGGGGTCATTCCGGCCAGTCGCGGCGGCAAGATGAAGACCCTCGCGCAGGGCACGGCGGTCGGCATGTACGTGCTCGCGCTCGTCGGCCCGCTCGCCACCCTCCGCTGGTGGGTGATGGCGGTCGCCGTCGTGCTGACGGTCGTCACCGGTCTGGACTATGTGCGACAGGCGGTCGTGCTGCGCCGGCGCGGACTCGCCGCGGAACGGGCGGCGGCCGCGGAGACGGCCGGGAGCACGGCCGGTGGAACGTCCGGAGGGACGGAGACACGATGAACCAGGCCGCCCGGGTGCTGGAGCTGCTCGCGGAGCGTGGTCACACGCTTGCCGTCGCGGAGTCCCTCACGGGTGGTCTGGTGGCCGCGACGCTCGTGGACGCGCCCGGGGCCTCCAAAGCCTTCCGCGGCTCCGTCACGGCCTACGCCACGCCCCTCAAGGAGCAGCTGCTCGGCGTGGACGGCACCCTTCTGGCGGAGCGCGGTGCGGTCGACCCGGAGGTCGCGCTGCAGATGGCGGCCGGTGTGCGGGACCGGCTCGGCGCCGACTGGGGCGCCGCGACGACAGGCGTGGCCGGGCCCGAGCCGCAGGACGGGCAGCCCGTGGGGACGGTCTACGTGGCCGTGGCGGGCCCGCCGGGGGAGGCCGCGGGGGCGGCCGGAGCGGGGAAGGTGGCCTCGTTGCGGTTGAACGGCGGTCGAGCGGAAATCCGTAGAGAGAGTGTACGGAGCGTGCTCGAATTGCTGTGTGAACTGCTCGCCGACGAACACTCGGAAAATGCGCGGGCACAGGATACGGAACAGAACGGGGGAGAATGATGTTTGCAGCCATGAGTGAACACGACATCGCTCCCCGCACGGCCGCGGCGCGAGGCGGTACGGTGGGGCGTGAAGGATGCGGCTACGCGGTCCGAGGAGGGAGCCACCGATGATTCTGCTCCGTCGCCTGCTGGGTGACGTGCTGCGTCGGCAGCGCCAGCGCCAGGGCCGTACTCTGCGCGAAGTCTCCTCGTCCGCCCGAGTCTCGCTCGGCTATCTCTCCGAGGTGGAGCGGGGGCAGAAGGAGGCTTCCTCCGAGCTGCTCTCCGCGATCTGCGACGCGCTGGACGTACGGATGTCCGAGCTCATGCGTGAAGTGAGCGACGAGCTGTCACTGGCCGAACTGGCCCAGTCGGCGGCGGCCGGTGAGCCGATGCGAGCACCGGTGCGACCGATGCTCAATTCGGTGTCGGTGACGTCGGTGACCGGTGTGCCCGAACGGGTGACCATCAAGGCGCCCGCGGAGGCCGTCGACGTCGTCGCTGCCTGACGGCGCAGCACGAACCAGAAGCACGAACCAGAAGCACGAACCGGAAGTACGAACCGGAATGGCGTGAGGCCCCGGTCGGTGCCCTGTACGGGTGCCGGCCGGGGCTGTTCCGTTGCAGATGCCGAGTCCGGGGGTGGCATGCCATGGTGGAGTACGTGCGCCTGGAGGGTACGGGCTGCGATGCGGCCCCGTGCGCCGGGCTTGCCTCTTGTGCGCCCTCCCGCCGGGTGATCCTGCGGGACTAGCGTCGACCGGAGGAGGCGGCCATGGTACGGCGACGGGTTCCGCTGGTGACGCTCATGCTGGTCGCGGCCGGACTGGTGGCCGGTGGGCTCTGGTGGTGGGCGGTGCTGCGTCTGCTGCTGGTGCCGGGGGAGACGGGACCGGTCGAGGGGGCGGTGGCCGCGGGCGGTTGGGGGCTGAGCCTGTTGCCCGTGCACGTGGCCGCCTCGTCCGGGAAGCGCGGGGCCACGTGGGGCGGGGTCACCAGGGCATCGCGACGCCGCCGTTGGGACGCAGGATCTGACCCGTCGTGAACGACGAGGCGTCACAGGCGAGATGGAGCACCGCGTGCGCGATGTCCTCCGGTTCGCCCACCCGGCCCAGCGGTGAGACGCGCGCCATCGTGGCCTCGGCCTGCTCCTGGGCGGCGGGCTCGTGGCGGTCGGTCATGGGCGTGCGGACCCAGCCCGGGGCGACGGCGTTGACCCGGATGCCGTGCCGGCCCACCTCGGCGGCGAGCGTCTTGGTCAGCTGCACCACGGCCGCCTTGGTGACGCTGTAGCAGAGCAGGCCGGGGCTCGCGGTGTCCATCGCGCCCGAGGCCATGGTGACGACGGAGCCGGGCACGCCGTGCTCGATCATCGAACGGGCGGCCTCCTGGCAGGCGTGCAGCACGCCCTTGAAGTTCACCGCGAGGACCCGGTCGAGGTCCTCGTCGCGGGTCTCCAGGACCGTGCTCGTGTGCATGATCCCGGCGACGGCCGCCATCACGTGCAGTGGACCCGCGGCGCGTACGGCGGCGGAGAGCGCGGCGCGGTCGGTGACGTCCAGGACGTGGGCGTGCGCGGTGCCGCCCGAGCGCCCGATCCGGGCCGCGGTCTCCTTGAGGCCGGGCTCGTCGCGGTCCGCGCAGTGCACGGTCGCGCCCGCCTCGGCGAGGAGTTCGGCGGTCGCGCGGCCGATGCCGCTCGCCGCGCCGGTGACGAACGCGGTGCGGCCGGTGAGGTCGTACGCCGTGCGGGCAGTGAGGGCCATGTCCGGACGGTACGACCGTATCTGACGGATCGTCAATTAGTCGGTCCGGCTTTTACGGCTTTTACGGCGCCACGCGTGGGAGTCCGGACGAGGAGGCCTCGCTACGGCTCCTGCTGCGGGCCTCGCTGGCAGCCCGGGCACCAGTACGTCACCCGGTCGGCCAGCTCGGCCTTGTGGACCGGGCCCCCGCAGCGCGGACAGGGGCGGCCCTCGCGCCCGTACACGTACAGCCGCTCGCCGCGGCGGCTCGTGGTCGTGCGCATGCCCGGGCGGTCCTTGTTCGGCTCCAGGAGCCGGTGGGCGGTGGCCACCAGGCGTTCGGGGACGCCGGGGCCCAGCTCGCCGAACGGGAGCCAGGGCGTGACGCCGGCCAGGAACGCCAGCTCCGACTTGTAGACGTTGCCGATCCCGGCGAGATTGCGCTGGTCGAGCAGTGCCTCGCCGAGCGGCCGGGCCGGGTCGGCGCCCAGCCTGCGGACCGCCTCCGCGGGATCCCAGTCCGGGCCGAGCAGATCGGGCCCGAG
The DNA here is from genome assembly GCF_044768205.1 of Streptomyces sp. NPDC101160. NCBI lineage: Bacteria > Bacillati > Actinomycetota > Actinomycetes > Kitasatosporales > Streptomycetaceae > Streptomyces > Streptomyces sp. NPDC101160. Next base: position 18,859 of record NZ_JBIWPJ010000010.1, read on the forward strand.
ATGGCCGACCGCCCTCTCCTCCTCCGCGGTACGGATCAGCTCCAGGACCGGCAGCCGGTAGCCGTACGCCGTGAACTCCGCGTTCCCGAGGATCGCCCGGATCTGGTGCGCGGGCCCGCCGCGCGGAGGCTCGCCCGTGGCGTACACCTGCCACACGCCGTCCATCCGCAGATGCGAGTGGAGCGTGAGCCCGCCCTCGACCCGGGTGAGCAGATGCTTGCCGCGCGGGGTGACGTCGAGCACCCGGCGGCCGGTGAGATCGGCCGTCGCGAACCGGGGCACGCGGAGATCGGAACGCGTCAGGACCCGGCCGGCGAGCGCCGTGTCGAGCCGATGGGCCGCGTACCAGACGGTGTCTCCTTCGGGCATGGACCCATCATCCCGCGCCGCCGGGTCAGGCCCGCGAAGGTCGGGCCTGTCCGGGCCGCGCTTGCCGAGGTCAGGCCCGCGAAGATCGGGTCCGACCGGGCCGCGCCGCCGTTGTCAGGCCCGCGAGGGTTGGGCCTGTCCGGGCCACGCTCGGGTCAGGCCCGCGAGGGTTGGGCCCGTCCGGGCCACGCCGCCGGGGTCAGGCCCGCAGCCGCAGGCCCCGGGGCGTGGCGTGGAAGCCGGCGGCCTCCAGCGGGCGGGCGAGGGGCGAGGTCAGGGCCGTCGCGCCGTTGATCCGCTCCACCGTGACCGTGCCGAGCGAGCCCGCCAAGGCGGCCGCCGCCAGGGCTTCGGCGGCCGCCCGGAGCGCCGGGGCGTCCGGGTCGACGGGCCAGGAGAGCAGCGTCTTGCCGCCGCGCTCCATGTAGAGCGTCAGCTCGCCGTCGACGAGGACGACCATCGCGCCCGCCTTGCGGCCCGGTTTGTGACCGGCGCCGGTCGGCGGCTCGGGCCAGGACAGGGCGGCCCCGTACGCGTTCGCCGGATCGGCCGCCGCGAGCACCACCGCGCGCGGGCCGGCGCCCTCCTCGGCGCCCCGGTCCCGCGCGTTCGCGGCCGCGCGCAGCCGGTCCACCGCCCCGTCCATGGCGAACTGGGCGGCGCCCAGGCCCTCCACCACATAGCCGCGGCGGGCCTGCCCGCTGTCCTCGAAGGCCGACAGGATCCGGTACGTCGCCGAGAAGCCGCCCTCGACGCCCTCGGCGGCCACCGCGCCCCGGGTGACCACGCCGTGCCGGTCCAGGAGCGTACGGGCCAGGGCGTGCGCGCGGTGCGTCGGCTCGGGCTCCAGCGGCGGCAGCAGCGACCAGCGGCCGCTCACCGTGGGCGGCCCGGTGCGGGAGGCCGGGCGGGCGGCCGCGCTCAGCGTCCCGTACCGGCCGCGCGGGACCGTGCGACGGGCACGGTGGGCGGTCGAACCGGCCGTCCGCCCCGAGCCGAGCAGCGAGCGCAGCGGGGCCAGGGTGTCGTTGGTCAGCCGCCCGGACCAGGCCAGGTCCCACAGGGCGTCGGCGAGCTGCGGATCGGTGGCGTCCGGGTGGGTGGTGGCCCGCACCTGGTCGGCGATCTGGCGGAAGAACAGCCCGTACCCGCCGGAGAGCGCGGTGAGGACCGACTCGTGGAGCCCGGTCAGCTCCAAGGGGTGCGGCGGCGGCAGGAGCAGCGGCGCCGCGTCCGCCAGATAGAGCGAGATCCAGCCGTCCTTGCCGGGCAGCGCCCCCGCACCCGCCCAGACGACCTCGCCGGTCGTCGTCAGCTCGTCGAGCATGCCCGGCGCGTAGTCCCGCACCCGGGACGGCAGGATCAGCTTCTCCAGGGCGGAGGCGGGCACCGGCGCGCCCTGCAGCTGCTCGATCGCCCGGGCCAGGCCGTCGATCCCGCGCAGGCTGCTGCCGCCCAGGTGCTGCCACTGGGGCAGGAAGGTGGCGAGCGCGGCCGGCGGGACCGGCTCCAGCTCGTGCCGCAGCGCGGCGAGGGAACGGCGGCGCAGCCGGCGCAGCACGGCGGCGTCGCACCACTCCTGGCCGATGCCGGACGGGTGGAACTCGCCCTGGACCACCCGGCCGGCGGCGGCCAGGCGCTGCAGGGCACCGTCGGTGACCGCCGGGCCGAGGCCGAAGCGGGCGGCGGCCTGCGAGGAGGTGAACGGGCCGTGGGTGCGGGCGAAGCGGGCGAGCAGATCGCCCAGCGGGTCCTTCACCGGCTCCGTGAACGCCTCCGGCACGCCCACCGGGAGCGCCGTGCCGAGCGCGTCCCGCAGCCGGCCCGCGTCCTCGATCGCCGCCCAGTGGTGGGCGCCCCCGATCCGCACCCGGATCGCCCGCCGGGCCCGGCCGAGCTCCGCCGCCCAGTCGGCCTCCGCGCCGCGCTCGGCCAGCTCCGCGTCCGTCAGCGGCCCGAGCACCCGCAGCAGGTCGGCGACGCCCTCGACGTCCTTGATCCGCCGGTCCTCGGTGAGCCACTGGAGCTCCCGCTCCAGCTCGGTGAGCACGTCCGCGTCGAGCAGCTCGCGCAGCTCCGCCTGGCCGAGCAGCTCGGCGAGCAGCCGCGAGTCGAGCGAGAGCGCGGCCGCCCGGCGCTCGGCGAGCGGCGAGTCGCCCTCGTACAGGAACTGCGCCACGTACCCGAAGAGCAGCGAGCGGGCGAACGGGGACGGCTCCGGCGTGGTGACCTCGACCAGGCGCACCCGGCGCGCCTCCAGGTCGCCCATCAGCTCGCGCAGCCCGGGGACGTCGAAGACGTCCTGGAGGCACTCGCGGACTGCCTCCAGGACGATCGGGAACGAGCCGAACTCGCTCGCCACCTGCAGCAGTTGCGCCGCCCGCTGCCGCTGCTGCCACAGCGGGGTGCGCTTGCCAGGATTGCGCTTGGGCAGCAGCAGGGCGCGCGCCGCGCACTCCCGGAACCGGGAGGCGAACAGGGCCGAGCCGCCGACCTGGTCGGTGACGATCTGCTCGATCTCGCCCTTGTCGAAGGCGACATCGGCGGCGCCCACGGGCGCCTGCTCGCTGTCGAAGGTGGTGTCGCCGAACCGGCCCGGGTCCACCGGCTCGCTGTCGAGCAGGTCGAGACCCATCAGATCCGCGTCCGGCAGGCGCAGCACGATGCCGTCGTCGGCATGCATGACCTGCGCGTCCATCCCGTACCGCTCGGCGAGCCGGGCACTCAGCGCCAGCGCCCACGGGGCGTGCACCTGCGCGCCGAACGGGGAGTGGATGACCACCCGCCAGTCGCCCAGCTCGTCGCGGAACCGCTCCACCAGGATCGTCCGGTCGTCCGGCACATGGCCGCACGCCTCGCGCTGCTCGGCCAGATACGCGATCACGTTCTCCGCGGCCCAGGCGTCGAGCCCGGCGGCGAGCAGCCGCAGCCGGGCGTCCTCCGGGGTCAGGGCGCCCACCTCGCGCAGGAACGCGCCGACCGCGCGGCCCAGTTCGAGCGGGCGGCCCAGCTGGTCGCCCTTCCAGAACGGCAGCCGGCCCGGCACACCCGGCGCGGGCGAGACCAGGACCCGGTCCCGGGTGATGTCCTCGATGCGCCAGGAGGTCGTGCCGAGCGTGAAGACGTCGCCGACCCGCGACTCGTACACCATCTCCTCGTCGAGCTCACCGACCCGGCCCCCGCCCTTCTTCGGGTCGGAGCCGGCCAGGAACACCCCGAAGAGGCCCCGGTCGGGGATGGTGCCGCCCGAGGTGACGGCGAGCCGCTGGGCGCCGGGCCGGCCCGTGACCGTGCCGGCCACCCGGTCCCACACCACGCGGGGGCGCAGCTCGGCGAAGGCGTCGGAGGGATAGCGGCCGGCCAGCATGTCCAGGACCGCCGTGAACGCCGACTCCGGCAGCGCCGCGAACGGCGCCGCCCGGCGGACCGTCGCCAGCAGGTCGTCGAACTGCCAGCTGTCCAGGGCGACCATCGCCACCAGCTGCTGGGCGAGCACGTCCAGCGGGTTCGCCGGGACCCGCAGCGACTCGATGGAGCCGGTCCGCATCCGCTCGGTCACCACCGCCGACTGCACCAGGTCGCCCCGGTACTTCGGGAAGACCACGCCCGTCGACACCGCACCCACCTGGTGCCCCGCGCGGCCCACGCGCTGCAGCCCGGAGGCCACCGAAGGCGGCGACTCGACCTGCACGACCAGGTCCACCGCGCCCATGTCGATGCCCAGCTCCAGACTGGACGTCGCCACCACGGCCGGCAGCCGGCCCGCCTTCAGGTCCTCCTCGACCTGGGCACGCTGCTCCTTGGAGACCGAGCCGTGGTGCGCCCGGGCCAGCAGCGGCGGCGCGCCCTGCGCCGCGCCCGACTGCGCCATGATCTCGGCGGGCGGCGCGCCGTCCGGCAGGGCCTCGCCGGTGGCCCGCTCGTACGCGATCTCGTTCAGCCGGTTGCACAGCCGCTCGGCGAGGCGGCGCGAGTTGGCGAAGACGATGGTCGAGCGGTGCGCCTGCACCAGATCGGCGATCCGCTCCTCCACGTGCGGCCAGATCGACGGCCGGTCGCCGCCCTCCGCGGCGTCGGACGCGGGCGAGCCACCCAGCTCGCCCATGTCCTCCACCGGCACGACCACGGAGAGGTCGAACTCCTTGCCCGACGGCGGCTGGACGATCTCCACCTTCCGCTGTGGCGAGAGGTAGCGGGCGATCTCCTCCACCGGCCGCACCGTCGCCGACAGGCCGATCCGGCGGGCCGGGCGCGGCAGCAACTCGTCCAGCCGCTCCAGGGACAGCGCCAGATGCGCGCCGCGCTTGGTCCCGGCGACCGCGTGCACCTCGTCCAGGATCACCGTCTCCACGCCCGCGAGCGCGTCCCGCGTGGCCGACGTCAGCATCAGGAACAGCGACTCGGGCGTCGTGATCAGGATGTCCGGCGGCCGCGTCGCGAGCGCCCGCCGCTCGGCGGCCGGGGTGTCGCCCGAGCGGATGCCCACCTTGACGTCGGGCTCCGGCAGCCCGAGCCGCACCGACTCCTGGCGGATGCCGGTCAGCGGCGAGCGCAGATTGCGCTCCACGTCGACCGCGAGCGCCTTCAGCGGCGACACGTACAGCACCCGGCAGCGCTTCTTCGCGTCGGCGGGATGCGGCGTGGCCGCGAGCCGGTCGAGCGAGGCCAGGAACGCGGCGAGCGTCTTGCCGGAACCGGTCGGCGCCACCACGAGCACGTCGGAACCCGCGCCGATGGCCCGCCAGGCGCCTTCCTGCGCGGCGGTGGGCGCGCTGAAGGCCCCGGTGAACCAGCTGCGGGTCGCGGGGGAGAACGAGTCGAGTGCGGACCTGACCATGCCCCCCATCGTGCACCCCGCCACTGACAACCGCCCGGACCTGGGGAAACCTGCCGGTGGGCGGGTTGCGGAGGTGGCGCAGAATGAGGATATGGCGAGCTCTGACGCGCAGAACGGCGACGAGGACCGGACGTCTGTGACGCCGCAGCCCGGCAGCCGCGACGCGTCGGGCTCGGCGCCGCCCGGCACCGGCGGGCCCGGCCCGTGGCGGCCGACTGCCGACCGGACCGGGGTGCGGCCGCGTGGAGAGGCGGGCGCCGCGGGCGGCCGGGGTGGTGTGCCGGGCGTCGGGGGCGCGGGTGCGGCGGTTCGCGGGGGCGGGGACGGCCGGGGCGCGGTGCGGCCGCGGGGGCACGCGGTTGCCGAGGGCGACCGGAGTGGGGCGCCGGGCGGCGGCCCCGGGCGGGCCGGGGAACGAGCGCGGTACTGGCAGCCGGTCGGGCTGCCCGGGGTGGATCTGCTGCACGCGCACTACGTGCGCAAGTCGTTCTCCCGGCACACGCACGAGAGCTTCGTCTTCGCGGCCATCACCGAGGGCGTCGAGGCGTTCCACTACGGCAGCGACCTCGTGCAGGCCGGTCCCGGCCAGATCGCGCTGGTCAACCCCGACACCCCGCACACCGGGCACGCCGGCGTGCCCGAGGGCTGGACGTACCGCACGATCTACCCCGACGCCGAGCTGATCCGCGCCATCGCGGACGACACGATCGCGCTGCGCGGCGGCGTCGGCTTCACCACGCCCGTCGTGGACGACCCGTACGCGGCCCAGCTCGTCGTCGGCGTGCACCGGGCCGCCGAGGAGGGCAACGCGCTCGCCGCCGACAGCCTGCTGCGGCTGGTCACCGCGCGGATGCTGCGCAGCCACGGCGGCCGGATCACCCCGCTGGCCCCGCGCGCGGCGGGAGCACGGGACGCGGCACGCGCGCGTGCGCTCCTGGAGGAGCGGATGGCCGAGCCGCCGACCCTGGAGCGGCTCGCCGCCGAGCTCGGCACCAGCCCCTTCGCGCTGCTGCGGGCGTTCCGGGCCGCGTACGGGATGCCGCCGCACACCTGGCTGACCGACGCCCGGGTCCGGCGGGCCCGGCGCCTCCTGGACGCGGGAACGCCACCGGCCGAGGCGGCCGTCACGGTCGGGTTCACCGACCAGTCGCACCTCAACCGGCACTTCACCCGGAGCATCGGGGTGCCGCCGGGCGCGTACCAGCGGGCCCGCAAAGCGCGCTGACCGGGCCGCGGCCCCCGCGAGGCGGCCGGCGCAAGAACGTACAAGACCGGTCGCGAACCGCCCTCGTACCGTCGCTGACGTGGCAGAACAGACAGCATCTCCCGCGATACCCGTACGTGAAGAGCCTCCCGAGCCCCCTGCGACCCCCGCCAAGAGCGACGCCGCCGTCGTGCGCGACGCCCTCGGGGTCGGCATCGCCGTCGGGCTCTCCGGCTTCGCCTTCGGTGTGACCTCGGCCGGCTCCGGGCTCAGCCTGCTCCAGACCTGCGTGCTGAGCCTGTTCGTCTTCACCGGCGCCTCGCAGTTCGCCCTGGTGGGCGCGCTCGCGGCGGGCGGGAACCCGTTCACGGCCGCCGCCGGGGCCTTCTTCCTCGGCACCCGCAACGCCTTCTACGGGCTGCGGCTGTCCCAGCTGCTCGCGCTGCGCCGGCTCGTGCGGCCGTTCGCCGCGCAGTGGGTGATCGACGAGACCACGGCCGTGGCCCTCGCCCAGCCCACCCGCCGGGCCGCCCGCATCGGCTTCACCGTCACCGGCCTCAGCCTGTACGTGCTGTGGAACGTCTCGACGCTGCTCGGCGCGCTCGGCGCGGAGGCCATCGGCGACACCCGCGTCTGGGGCCTGGACGCGGCCGGCCCCGCGGTCTTCCTCGCATTGCTGGCGCCCATGCTGAAGACCGCCACCGAACGTGCCACCGCCGCCCTCGCCGTGCTGCTCGGCCTGGGCCTGCTGCCCGTGCTCCCGGCCGGCGTGCCGGTCCTGGCCGCCGCGCTCGCCGCACCTGCCGTGCTCTGGCTCCGGGGCCGCCGCGCAGGCCGTGACCCCCGCGAAGACCGCGCCCCCGGCGACCGCCGCGAAGACCGCGCCCCCGGCGAAGGCCGCGACCCCCGCGAAGACCGGGCCCCCGGCGACCGCCGCGCCCCCGGCGACCGCCGTGACCCTCGCAAGGAGAGTGTCCGATGAACGTCTGGCTCGCCATCGCGCTGACCGCCGCCGGCTGCTACCTGGTCAAACTGCTCGGCCTGCTCGTCCCGGCCGACACCCTGGAACGCCCGCTCGTCCAGAAGCTCGCCGCGCTGGTCCCGGTCGCCCTGCTCGCGGCCCTCACCGCCCAGCAGACCTTCAGTGCCCAGGGCACGCTCACCCTCGACGCCCGCGCCGCCGGCCTCGGCGCGGCGGCCGTCGCACTGCTCCTGAGGGCCCCGTTCCTGGTCGTCGTCGGCGCGGCCGTGCTCGTCACGGCAGGGGTCCGGGCGCTGACCGGCTGACGGCCGGGGCGCCGAGCGGCTGGTGCCGGGCCTGGCGACCGGCGTCCTCAGCCGATCGTCCGGCCGTGTGCGCGCAGCGTCCGCAGTGCCTCCACGGTGACGATCGGGCGCCACTCCAGGGCCGAGCCCGGCGCCCACTGGCGCCAGCTGATCGGCCAGCCGCCGTCCGCGTCCTGGGCGGCGGCGAGGTGGTCGAGGGACCGGGCCATCTCCTCCTCGGTGAACCAGCGGCGGGCGAGCGAGTCCGGCACGCGCGCGTAGTCGTGCGGGTAGTGGTGCTCGCCCGGCGCGTAGCCCGCGGCGACCGGGTAGTCCTCCGGCCGCTCCGGGTCGAGCACCGCGAGCCCCTGCTCGCGCACCATGCGGCCGAGCCGGTCGCTCGCCGCCTGCGCGCGGGCGCGGTCCGGGACGCCGTCGAGGAAGGCGACGGCGGCCTGGATCTCGTACGGATGGGACTTCTCCAGGGCGTCCACGGCGGCCCAGCAGAACTCGGTCGCCCGGAACAGCCAGGCGTGCCAGACCTGGTTGCGGTGCAGCAGGCCGACCACCGGGCCGGTGGCGAGCAGCTCGCTCGGCGGGGCGTCGACGACCGGCACGAACGGCGCCGCCGGATAGCCGCGTTGGGAAGGGTGCACGGCGGGCAGCGCGCCGTCGTGGGTGGACACCTCGGTCAGATAGCGGCAGATCCGCTCGACCCGCAGCCCGCCGCACCGGCCGATGGAGTCGAGCACCCGCAGTGCGTGCGCGGTGTGCAGGGGCTGGCTGACCGGTCCGCGCAGATCGGGTTCGAGGGCGTGGCCGTAGCCGCCGTCCTCGTTGAGGTACGCGGTGAGCGCGGCCTCGACCGGGTCCGCGCCGCCGCGCAGGAAGTGGTAGGCGAACCGGCGCTGTTCGAGCACGCGGGCGGTCAGCCACACGAACCGCTCGGCCCGCGCGAGCGGCGAGGCGTGTGCGGACCCCGACACCGACTCGAGCGGAGACGCGGACGGAGCGGGGATTTCTGGAGGATTTCCGGCCATGTTCCGACCGTAGGCGGGAAACCGCGTCTGACAAGGGCTTCGGCCCGGGCTGCACTCGTGAGGGCGGGATACTGGGGTCATGCGGTTGACGATTTTCTGGGAACTGATGGCCGACCACTTCGGTGCGTCCTACGCGGAGACCTTCGCCCGGGACCATGTGATGTCGGAGCTCGGCGGACGCACGGTGCACGAGGCACTGGACGCCGGCTGGGAGGCCAAGGACGTCTGGCGGGCGGTGTGCACGGCGGTCGGGGTACCGGCCGAGAAGCGATGATGTGACGGGTCCGGGCAGGAATGTCCGTGCGGTGCGCGAGACTGGCGGGGTGGCCCCGACTGACGCGAACGACGAGACCGACGACGAGACCCGTGACGACACCCACCCCGACCTCCGTCCCGAACCGCTCCCCGAACCCCGCTCCGCCCACGGGCCCGGCCCCCGTCCCGGCCCGCGCGGCAGCACGGCCGGCACGGTGACCGCCGACCCGGCCGCGTCCGGCCCGGCGGCGTCCGACGCGGAGACGACCACCCGGTCCGCGTCCGGCCCGGCCGCGACCGGTCCGGCCCCGACCGCCCCGCCCGCGGCCGACCCCGCCTCCGGCGGCGTCGCGCGGATGCCTCGCTGGCTGCCCCGCGCCCTGGTGCTCGCTCTGGCCCTCTACGCCTGCTTCCAGCTCGGCAGCTGGGCCTTCCACCAGCTCATCGGGCTGCTCGTCAACGCCTTGCTCGCCTTCTTCCTGGCCCTCGCCATCGAGCCGGCCGTCGGACGGATGGCGGCGCGCGGGATGCGCCGGGGGCTCGCCACCTTCCTGGTCTTCTTCGCCGTGCTCATCGCCGGCACCGGCTTCGTCGTGATGCTCGGCTCGATGCTCGCGGGCCAGATCGTCGACATGGTCGAGAACTTCCCCAAGTACCTCGACCTGCTGATCAACTGGATCAACCAGCACTTCCACACCGAGCTGTCCCGGGTCGCGGTCCAGGACAGCGTGCTGCGCTCCGGCTGGCTGCAGAAGTACGTGCAGAACAGCGCCTCCGGTGTCCTCGACGTCTCGGCGACCCTGCTCGGCGGCATGTTCAAGCTGCTGACGATCTTCCTCTTCGCCTTCTACTTCGCCGCCGACGGGCCCCGGCTGCGCCGCGCGCTGTGCTCCGTGCTGCCGCCGGCCAAGCAGACCGAGGTGCTGCGGGCCTGGGAGATCGCCGTCGACAAGACCGGCGGCTACCTCTACTCGCGCGGCCTGATGGCGCTGATCTCGGGGGTGGCGCACTTCGTGCTCTTCGAGATCCTGGGCGTGCCGTACGCGCCGGCGCTCGGCGTCTGGGTCGGCCTGGTCTCGCAGTTCATCCCGACCATCGGCACCTACCTCGCGGGCGCCCTGCCGATGCTGATCGCCTTCACCGTGGACCCCTGGTACGCGCTGTGGGTGCTGGTCTTCGTCGTGGTCTACCAGCAGTTCGAGAACTACATGCTGCAGCCCAAGCTGACGTCGAAGACCGTGGACATCCATCCGGCCGTGGCCTTCGGCTCGGTCATCGCGGGCACGGCCCTGCTCGGCGCCGTCGGCGCCCTGATCGCCATCCCCGCCGTCGCCACCCTCCAGGCGTTCCTCGGCGCCTACGTGAGGCGGTACGACGTGACCGACGACCCGCGCGTGCACGGCCACCGGCGGTACGGGGAGGCGGTCGTCGCCCGGCTGCAGAGGGCGCTGCACCAGCGGAAGGAGCAGTAGCCGCGGGCGGGTGCGGCACCGGCGTGGTGCGCTTGACACCAAAATCGAACATCCATTCTTATGGATTCCCGGGCCTTGGAACCACGGGCTTGTCGCCGAGTTATCCACAGGCTGAGAGGGACGCCGGGGCCCATTGTCAGTGGCAGGGGTTAGCGTCTTTCACATGAAGCGATCGACTCAAGCAAACCGGGTGGAACCCATGGCAGGAACCGACCGCGAGAAGGCGCTCGACGCCGCGCTCGCACAGATTGAACGGCAATTCGGCAAGGGTGCCGTCATGCGCATGGGAGAGCGCTCGAGGGAGCCGATCGAGGTCATCCCGACCGGTTCGACCGCCCTCGACGTCGCGCTCGGCGTCGGCGGCCTGCCGCGCGGCCGTGTCGTGGAGATCTACGGCCCGGAGTCCTCCGGTAAGACGACCCTGACCCTGCACGCCGTCGCCAACGCGCAGAAGGCCGGCGGCCAGGTCGCCTTCGTGGACGCCGAGCACGCGCTCGACCCCGAGTACGCCCGCAAGCTGGGCGTCGACATCGACAACCTCATCCTGTCCCAGCCGGACAACGGTGAGCAGGCCCTCGAGATCGTCGACATGCTGGTGCGCTCCGGCGCCCTCGACCTGATCGTCATCGACTCCGTCGCCGCGCTCGTCCCGCGTGCGGAGATCGAGGGCGAGATGGGCGACTCGCACGTCGGTCTCCAGGCCCGACTGATGAGCCAGGCGCTGCGGAAGATCACCAGCGCGCTCAACCAGTCCAAGACCACCGCGATCTTCATCAACCAGCTCCGCGAGAAGATCGGTGTGATGTTCGGCTCGCCGGAGACCACGACCGGTGGCCGCGCCCTGAAGTTCTACGCCTCCGTGCGCATCGACATCCGCCGCATCGAGACCCTGAAGGACGGCACGGAGGCGGTCGGCAACCGCACCCGCTGCAAGGTCGTCAAGAACAAGGTCGCGCCCCCGTTCAAGCAGGCCGAGTTCGACATCCTCTACGGCCAGGGCATCAGCCGCGAGGGCGGCCTGATCGACATGGGTGTGGAGCACGGCTTCGTCCGCAAGGCCGGTGCCTGGTACACCTACGAGGGCGACCAGCTCGGCCAGGGCAAGGAGAACGCCCGCAACTTCCTGAAGGACAACCCCGACCTCGCCAACGAGATCGAGAAGAAGATCAAGGAGAAGCTGGGCGTCGGCGTGCGGCCCGAGGAGCCCTCGGCGGAGCCGGGCGCGGACGCCGCCGCGAGCGGCACGGACGCGGCGGGCGACGAGGCGGCCAAGTCCGTCCCGGCCCCGGCCAAGGCCGCCAAGGCGACCAAGGCCACCGCGGCCAAGAGCTGAGCCGGTGACCGGTCGCACCGAATGGCCGGACGACAGCCCCGACTCGTCGAGGGCCGAGAAGGAGCTGTCGTCCCAGGACCCGGCTGAGCGGGCGCGGGCGATCTGCCTGCGCCTGCTCACCGGGACCCCCCGCACCCGCAAGCAGCTCGCCGACGCCCTGCGCAAGCGGGAGATCCCGGACGAGGTCGCCGAGGAGGTGCTCTCCCGCTTCGAGGACGTCGGGCTCATCGACGACGCGGCCTTCGCCGGGGCCTGGGTCGACTCCCGGCACCACGGCCGCGGCCTGGCCCGCCGGGCCCTCGCCCGCGAGCTGCGCACCAAGGGCGTCGACCCCACCCTGATCCAGGAGGCGGTCGACCGGCTCGACTCCGACCAGGAGGAGGCCCGGGCCCGCGAGCTCGTCGACCGCAAGCTGCGCGCCACCCGCGGCCTCGACCGCGACCGGCGGCTGCGCAGACTCGCCGGCATGCTCGCCCGCAAGGGATACCCCGAGGGCATGGCGCTGCGGGTGGTCCGCCAGGCCCTGGCGGAAGAGGGCGAGGACACCGAGGGCCTGGAGGAGCCGTTCTAGGGGGTGTCTTGTCGATCAGGCCGGATCAGGGAGCGGCGTCTGGTGCCGTGCATCGCAAGGCGGAGGAGGGAGTCCATGCGGAGCATCGGCGACCGACGACAACGCGGCGAGGCGCGGTGCCAGGCGCCGCGAGCCCGGCATGATCGGCGAGACACCCCCTAGGGCCCGCCTAGCCCGTGGCCGTGCGCCTCGGGAGCAGGACCGGGAGGCCTGCCGCCTTCCAGGCCTGGAAGCCGCCGATGACGTCGGTCGCGCGGCGCAGGCCCAGCCGGCGCAGGGACTCGGCGGCGAGGGAGGAGGCGTAGCCCTCGTTGCAGAGGACCACGACCCGTAGATCGTGGCTGTCGGCCTCGGGGAGGCGATGGCTGCCGAGCGGGTCGAGGCGCCATTCCAGCTCGTTGCGCTCGACGACCAGCGCGCCCGGGATCAGGCCGTCCCGTTCGCGCAGGGCCGCGTAGCGGGTGTCGACCAGCAGGGCGTCCCCCGCGCGGTAGGCCGCGTGGGCGGCGCGGGCGTCGATCCGGTCCAGGCCGGCCCGTACCCGCTCCAACAACTCGTCGATCCCGACTCGATCGCCGACCCGATCACCGATCCGATCGCCGGTCGATTCGCCGGTCGGTACGCCGGTCAGTCCACCGGCCCGTTCGTCGTTCACGTTCACTGCCAGTCCTCCGGGCGCTCGACCTGCTCCAGGCGCAGGACCGCGCCGGTCCGGCTGAAGCGGCGGATCAGGGGGAGCGGCGGGTAGTAGGCGTGCACCGAGATCGCGTGACCGTCGGGGGACTCGTTGAGCACCTCGTGCACATGGTGGCGGCCGAAGGCCCGGCCGCGGCCGGCCGGGAGGGTGCGGCTGCGGTCGACGTCGTCGGCGAGTTCCAGGTTCTTCCAGCCGCCCGCGGGGAGCCGCACCGCGAGGGAGTTCTCGCGCAGGGTGCCGCGCGCGGTGGCGAAGGCGCCGAGCGACTCGGCGTGGTCGTGCCAGCCGGTGCCGGTGCCGGGCGGCCAGCCGATGAGCCAGGCCTCGCTGCCGCCCGGGCCGTCGAGCCGCACCCAGGTACGGCCCTCGGGGTCGAGCGGAAGCGAGTCGATCAGCGCGGTGTCGGCGGCCGTGCGCCGGACGAAGTCCAGCAGATCGGCCTGGCCGGGGGAGACAAGAGAGGCGGGGGAGGTGGGGGACCCGGGTGAGGGGGAGCCCGGAACGGGCGCAGGGGTGTGCTGAGTCTGGGGCACGGATGACCGTCCTGAGGTTCGCGAAGCTGCAAGGGAGGCGAATTCAGCAGGACGGGCGACACACGCAGCCCGCGTAGCGGATCAGGTCCACATGGACCCTCCGCCACAGGCGCACAGGGGTGTCGGTCACGCTCCGGAGTACACCACGCACGCCCGCGGTGGTCAATTGGCCTCAGCCACCGCGTCCTCGCTCGCCTCGGCCTCCGCTGCCTCCGCCGCCTCCTCGTCCGCATCGCTCCCGCCCCGTACCGCGTCCGCCGCCGCGTGCAGCTCCTCCGGCCGCACTCCGGCGAAGGCGGCGGCCAGATGGCCGTCGGGCCGGACGAGCAGCACCGCGTGGGCCGGCGCGCCCGGATAGGCCTCGGTGACCAGCAGCTCCGCCGGGGCGGGCAGCGCGTCCACGGCCTCGGCGAGCCGGGGCATCACGCCCGCGCTCACCCAGTGCCGGCGGTCCCACACCCCGGTGCCGGGGGCGACGAGCACGACGAGCAGCCGGCCCTGACCGAGCCGGTCCCGGAGCCGTACGGTCGTGCCGTCGGGCGCGGTCACCCGTACGTCCTCGACCGGACCGCCGTCCGGTGTGCCCACCGGGATGCGGCCCTCGGTGGGCTCGGGCGCGAGCGGCGAGTGCGGATAGGCGGGCAGCGCGCCCAGCGGACCGCGGCCCAGGTGCCCGTCGGCGAGCAGGGTGTCGTGGCTCCGTCCGCCGCCCGGCAGGATGGTGCGCAGCCCACCGCCGCCGCGCAGCACCGGCAGCGCCTGGTCGGCCGCGCGCAGCAGGGCGGCGACCGCGGCCCGGCGCTCGCTCTGGTAGCTGTCGAGCAGCACCGGCGAGGTGTCCGGGTGGTGCCAGGTGTGGGCCAGTTTCCAGGCCAGGTTGTCCACGTCCCGCAGGCCCTCGTCGACGCCCTGGGTGCCGACCGCGCCGAGCAGGTGCGCCGCGTCGCCGGCGAGGAGGACCCGGTCCACCCGCCAGCGCCGGGCGAGCCGGTGGTGCACGGTGTGGACGCCGGTGTCGATGAGCTCGTACGCCGGGGTGGTGCCCTCGCACCAGCCGGCCAGGGTGTCGCGGATGCGGCTGACGAGCGCCTCGGGGGTGACCAGGTCACCGCGCGGCGGCAGCAGCCAGTCGATCCGCCACACCCCGTCGGGCAGCGGCCGCGCGGCGATCTCGTCGCCGACGCCGCGCCACGGCGGCTGACGGTGCAACAGGGCCTCGCCGGCCCAGGGGAGTTCGGTGCGCAGCGCGGCGACCGCGTGCCGTTCCACCGCCGTACGGCCGGGGAAGCGGACGCCGAGCAGCTTGCGCACGATCGAGCGGGCGCCGTCGCAGCCGACCAGATGACTGCCGCGCCACCAGGTGCCGGCCGGTCCCCGGGTGTGGGCGCGGACGCCCAGCGCGTCCTGCTCGATCGTGTCGACCCGGGAGTCGGTGACGAGGGTGACGAGCGGCTGCCGGGCGATGGCGTCGCGCAGGCCGCGGGCGAGCGCGTGCTGCGGGACGTGCAGCGGGGCCGCCGGGGCCTCCGGGCCGTCCGCGGCGCCGTCCTCGCCCGGCAGGCCCAGGTCGAGGGCGACGTGCCGGGTCTGCTGCCGGCGGCGCATCGCCCGCCAGCCGACCCAGCGCAGGCCCTCGTCACGCAGCGTGGCGCAACCGAGCCGCTCGACCAGGGCGGCCATGTCGGCGCGCAGCACGACGGTGCGCGCGGGGCGGGGTTCCTCCTTGCCCGGAGTCTCGTCCAGGACGACGCTGGGCACGTCCTGGGCAGCGAGGGCGAGGGAGAGCGCGAGGCCTACGGGCCCCGCGCCCACGATGATCACCGGGTCCACGGTGCGGCTCCTGAACCTGAATGCGCGCAGGGCCGTACGGTCTCGTTCCGTACGGCCGCGCGGGAAGCACAGCAGAGGGTGGCGCGAGCCCGGAGCTTGATCACAGAACGTATGCAACCCACTGCGGGTGCGTGCGTCAAGTGACAAGGGCAGCGGCGGTCGCCACTGCCCCCGGATGATGTCACATGCCGTCAGTTCTGTGCGGAACCGGCCCCGCCGGTGCCGCCGTGCTGCCCCGCGTCGGCGGTGACGACGACCGCCTGGGCCTCCGCGTCGGAGACCTTGATGCCCGTCTTGGCCCGCCGGCCGCGCTTCTCGATCCAGGTCGCGAGCGCGGACAGCGCCAGGCACAGCGCGATGTAGAGGGCGCCGAAGACCACGATCACGGACACGTACGGGTACTGGCCGTTGACGAGCGTGTTGGAGGCGATCAGGCGGGCCGAGTAGAGCAGCTCGGGGTAGAGGATGACGAAGCCGAGCGAGGTGTCCTTGAGGGTGACCACCAGCTGGCTGATGATCGTCGGCAGCATGGCCCGGACCGCCTGCGGCAGCAGGACGCTGGTCATCACCTGCGTCTTGGTCATGCCGAGCGCGTACGCCGCCTCGCGCTGGCCGCGCGGCACCGCGTTGACGCCGGCGCGCAGCACCTCGGCCTGGACGCAGCCGTTGTAGACCGACAGGCCGAGCGCGAGCGCCCACATCGAGTAGTCGGTGAGGAAGCCGACCCACACCGCGAAGATCGTGATGAGCAGCGGGATCGAGCGGAAGACCTCGATGAAGGCGGTGGCCGCCCAGCGGACCGCCGCGTGGTCGGAGAGCCGGCCGACGGCGAGCAGCACGCCGAGGACGAGGGAGCCGACGGCGGCGAGGCCGAACGCCTTCAGGGTGGCGAGCAGCGCGTCGGCGATGTTCTGCCGGATGCCCGCGTAGTTGAAGATGTCCCACATCGCGTAGTCGAGGTGGCCCTTGTCGCTCAGCCGCATGATGCTGACGACGAGCAGCGCGAGGAGGGCGAGGCTGCCGACGACGGCGTAGATCCGGTTGCGGACCTTGGCCTTGGGGCCGGGCGTGTCGAAGAGAACGCTGGCGCTCATCGGGCGACCTCCAGGTTGCGCTCAAGGAGACGGAAGAGTCCGCTGATGGCGAAGGTGATGACGAGGTAGGCGAGCGCGACCCAGACGAAGATCGGGACGATCGCGTAGCCCTGCTCGCTCATCAGCGTCTGCCAGCCGAACAGTTCGGTGACGCTGAAGGCGCCGGCGATGGCCGAGTTCTTCGTCAGCGCGATGAAGATCGAGCTCAGCGGGGGCAGCACGGTCCGGGTGGCCTGCGGCAGCACGATCAGGCGCAGCGTCTGCGTGAAGGTCAGGCCGAGCGAGCGGGCGGCCTCGGCCTGGCCGAGCGGCACGGTGTTGATGCCGGAGCGGACGGCCTCGCAGACGAACGAGGAGGTGTAGAAGCCGAGCGCGAGCGAGGCGAGCACGAAGGGGCTCATGCCCGGGAAGAGGATCTCCGGGACGACGAAGAAGAAGACCAGGAAGAGCAGCGTCAGCGGGGTGTTGCGCAGCAGCGTCACCCAGGCGGTGCCGAAGAAGCGCAGCGGGGGAACGGGGGAGACCCGGAAGCCGGCGATGACGACGCCGAGCAGCAGCGCGATGACCGAGCTCACGACGGTGATCTCCACGGTTCCTATGAAACCGTTGCGGAACTCCGCGAAATTGTCGAGCAGTACGTTCATGAGGACTCCGCGTCGGCAGTCGGCGGCAGGCTTGCGCGAGGCAGGCTTACGGGCGGGGGGTGGGGCGCCCCGTGGCACCGAGGGGAGGGGGACGGTGCCACGAGGCGCTCACTCAGGGGTGGTTCAGCGGCGGATCAGTAGCGGATGACCGCCGGCGGCGCGGTGTAGGCCGAGCCGGAGAGGCCGAGGGTGGCGTCGTAGATCCGCTTGTAGGTGCCGTCCTTCTCGTGCGACTCGAGGATGCGGTTCACCTCGTCGCGGAGGACCTTGTCCTCCTTGTTCATGCCGACGCCGTACGGCTCCTCGGTGAACGGCTTGCCGACGACCTTGAGCTTGCCGGCGTTGGCGGCGGCGTAGCCCTTGAGGATCGAGTCGTCGGTGGTGACGGCGTCGACCTGCTTGGTGAGCAGCTGCTGGACGCAGTCGGAGTACTTGCCGAGCTCGACGGTCTCCGCGCCGTACTTCGGCTTCTTGATCTCCTGGAGCGGCGTCGAGCCCGTGATCGAGCAGACCTTCTTGCCCTTCAGGGTCTCCGGGCCGGTGATCGCGGTCTCGTCCTTGCGGACCAGGAGGTCGGCGCCGGCCTTGTAGTACGGACCGGCGAAGCCGACCTGCGCCTTGCGCTTGTCGTTGATCGTGTAGGTGCCGACGTAGTAGTCGACCTGGCCCGTGGCGATCGCCGTCTCACGGAGCTTGGAGTCGACCGTCTTCCACTCGATCTTGTCCTCGGAGAAGCCCAGGTCGGCGGCGATCATCTTGGCGATCTCGATGTCGAAACCGGAGCGCTTCTTCGTGGCCTGGTCCTCGAAGCCGAGGTACGGCTGGTCGGCCTTGGAGCCGATGATCAGCTTGCCGCGCTCCTTGGCCTTCTTGAAGGTCGGCGAGTTCAGGTCGACACCGCCGGAGACGGTGTACGTGGGCAGCGCGGGGGCGCCGGAGTCGCCGGGCTTGGCGGCGGGCTTGTCGCCGGCCGAGCCCTCCTTGCCGCCACAGGCGGTCGCGGTCAGCGCGAGCACGGCAACGGCCACGGCCGCGGTCTTGCGGAGCTTCATGGTGAAAATCCCTCAGGTCGTGGATAGTTGATCGTCAGTGTGCAGCAAGTAGCCGGGAGTGACGAAGGAGTTCCGGACGCGTGGCGCCAGGGGGGCGGATCACGGGGACCGTCAGTGGTGGGTCACCGGGGGCCGTCAGTGGCGGTCACGGGGACCGTCGGCGGCGGTTTCGGGGACCGTCAGTGGTGCAGGATCTTCGACAGGAAGTCCTTGGCGCGGTCGCTGCGCGGGTTGCTGAAGAACTCGTCCGGGGTGGCCTGTTCGACGATCCGGCCGTCCGCCATGAACACCACGCGGTTGGCGGCCGAGCGGGCGAAGCCCATCTCGTGCGTGACGACGACCATCGTCATGCCCTCCGCGGCCAGCTGCTGCATGACGTCCAGGACCTCGTTGATCATCTCCGGGTCGAGCGCCGAGGTCGGCTCGTCGAACAGGATGACCTTCGGGCCCATGGCGAGCGCGCGGGCGATGGCCACGCGCTGCTGCTGGCCGCCGGAGAGCTGCGCCGGGTACTTGTCGGCCTGCGTGCCGACGCCGACCCGGTCGAGCAGGGCGCGGGCCTTGGCCTCGGCCTCCTTCTTCTCCACGCCGCGGACCTTGATCTGGCCCAGCATCACGTTCTCGAGCACGGTCTTGTGCGCGAAGAGGTTGAAGGACTGGAAGACCATGCCGACGTCGGACCGCAGTCGCGCCAGCTCCCTGCCCTCCTGGGGCAGCGGCTTCCCGTCGATGGTGATGCTGCCGGAGTCGATCGTCTCCAGACGGTTGATGGTGCGGCACAGTGTGGACTTGCCGGACCCGGACGGACCGATGACCACCACGACCTCGCCGCGGTGGATCGTCAGATCGATGTCCTGGAGCACGTGCAGCGCGCCGAAGTGCTTGTTCACGGCGGACAGCACGACCAGGTCGTCCGTCGCCCGCACGGCGTCCTGCGAACCCTTGGTCACTGACACTCCGCTCATCGGCTTCTCGCTCCGTCCTGCTCGGTTGGGTTGGACACTAGAGATCGGGCGGGACGAGCGTCATCACATCTGAGCGAAGTTTGAGCATAACGATAGGGTCGCGACCGGATACTCTGCGTGAACGGTATGGCCCATGACCTCCGTGCCCTGGTACACAGATAGTCATCACCCCGCGCGTCACCGCGCGCGTCATCCCGTTCATCATCCCGCTCATCACCCCACGCCGAGATCGAAAGAGGAGGGCTCCGTGAGACTGCTGCTCGTCGAAGACGACGACCACGTCGCCGCCGCGCTCTCCGCGATCCTCGCCAAGCACGGCTTCTCCGTCACCCACGCCCGCAACGGCGAGGAGGCGCTGCAGGCCGTGCTGCCCGCCGCGCACGGCGAGCGCCCCTCGTTCGGGGTGATCCTGCTCGACCTCGGCCTGCCGGACCTGGACGGATACCAGGTCTGCGGCCGCATCCGTAAGCTCACCAGCACCCCCGTGATCATGGTGACCGCCCGCTCCGACGTGCGCTCCCGGATCCACGGCCTCAATCTCGGCGCCGACGACTACGTCGTCAAGCCCTACGACACCGGTGAGCTGCTCGCCCGCATCCACGCCGTCAGCCGGCGCAGCGCCGCCGGCGACGAGACCGGCGGCACCGGCGAGGAAAGCACCACCCTGCGGCTCGGCTCCGTCACCGTCGAGCTGCCGACCCGCCGGGTCAGCGTCGACGGCGAGGTCGTCCCGCTCACCCGCAAGGAGTTCGACCTCCTCGCGCTGCTCGCCCAGCGTCCCGGTGTGGTGTTCCGCCGCGAGCAGATCATCAGCGAGGTCTGGCAGACCAGCTGGGAGGGCACCGGCCGCACCCTGGAGGTCCATGTCGCCTCCCTGCGCTCGAAGTTGCGCATGCCCACCCTGATCGAGACCGTGCGGGGCGTCGGCTACCGCCTGGTCCCGCCCGCCGCGTGAGCCCGGCCCCGACCTCCCGTGCGCACCCGTCTCCTCCCGCTCCTGATCGTCCTGATGGCCGGCGTCCTGCTCGCCCTCGGCTTCCCGCTGGCCGCCAGCACCGCCGCCTCCGAACAGCAGCGGGTGGTGGTCGACCGGCTCGACGACTCCGCCCGCTTCGCCGCCCTCGCCCAGTTCGTCAGCGAGAACCGCTTCGTGTTCGACGAGCGCCGCACCACCCTGGGCCGCGAGCTCCTCAGCTACCACGAGGTGTACGGGATCCGGGCCGGCATCTTCTACCGCGACAACCGGTCCATGGCCGCCGCCCCCGAGGACTGGGTCGTCCCGTACGACGGCGAGGCCAGACGCGCCTTCAACGAGGCGCTGCTCGGCCGCCGCAGCCACGACCCCTCGCAGGTCTGGCCCTGGCAGGGCAACGCCCGGCTGATCGTCGCCTCACCGGTCGTACGGGACGGGGACGTCGTCGCCGTCGTCGTCACCGACTCGCCCACCGGCGAGCTGCGCTCCCGCATCCTGCACGGCTGGCTGCTGATCTTCGCCGGCGAGGCGGCCGCCATGCTGCTCGCCGTCGGCGCGGCCTTCCGGCTCACCGGCTGGGTGCTCCGGCCCGTACGCGTCCTGGACGCGGCCACCCACGACATCGCCACCGGCCGGCTGAAGTCCCGCGTCGCCGCCGCCGGCGGACCGCCCGAACTGCGGCGGCTCACCGACTCGTTCAACGAGATGGCCGACCACGTCGAGGACGTCCTCGAACAGCAGCGGGCCTTCGTCGCCGACGCCTCCCACCAGCTGCGCAACCCGCTCGCCGCGCTGCTCCTGCGCATCGAGCTGCTCGCCCTCGAACTGCCGGAGGGCAACGAGGAGATCGCCTCCGTACGGACCGAGGGCAAGCGGCTCGCGCAGGTCCTCGACGACCTGCTCGACCTCGCGCTCGCCGAGCACACCGCCGCCGACCTGCGGCTCACCGACATCGGCGCGCTCACCGCCGAGCGGGTCGCCTCCTGGCGGCCGGTCGGCGACGACAAGGGGGTGGCGATCGTCGCCGACACCGCCGCCCTGACCGCCTGGGCGGACCCGGTGGCGCTGTCCAGCGCGCTCGACGCGGTGATCGACAACGCGCTGAAGTTCACCCCGGCGGGCGAGGACGTCGACGTCGCCGTCCGGCTCACCCCCGGCGGGCGCCTCGTCGAGATCGAGGTCGCCGACCACGGGCCCGGGCTCACCGACGAGGAGCTGGAGCGGGTCGGCGACCGCTTCTGGCGCTCGGGCCGCCACCAGAACGTCAAGGGCTCGGGCCTCGGCCTGTCCATCGCCCGGGTGCTGCTCGCGGCGGGTCACGCCACGATCACGTACGCGAGGAACGAGCCGCACGGCCTGAAGGTGACCGTCCGCGTGCCGCGCGACGACCCGCGCGGGTGATCAGACGACCTCAGGAGCTCAGGGCTCAGGCCTCAGGGCTTCAGGGCTTCAGGGCTTCACGGAGCGGTAGTACCGCCGGGCACCCTCGTGCAGCGGGATCGGGTCGGTGTAGATCGCGGTCCGCAGGTCCACCAGCTGCGCCGGGTGCACCTGGTTGCCGATCCCGTCGCGGCTGCCGATGACCGTACGGGTGATGCCCTCCACCAGGTCGGGATCGGCCGTGTCCATGGTGACCAGGATGTTCGCCACCGCCAGCGTCTCCACCGGGTTGCCGTCCTGGGCGAGCGAGTAGGCGTCGGCCGGGATCACCGCCGAGCGGTAGAAACGGGTGGACTCGCCCACGTCGTGCAGGCTGTCCACCAGGGCGGCGTCCAGCGGCACCAGCCGGATCGGCAGCCGCTCGGACAGCTCCTGCACGGCCTGGGTGGGCAGCCCGCCCGACCAGAAGAAGGCGTCCAGCTTCCCGTGCTCCATGAGCCCCGGCATGGTGTCGATGCCTGCCGACACGGGCTTCACGTCCACGTCCGGGGTGAGCCCGGCGGCCGCCAGGACCCGGTCGGCGATCAGCCGCACGCCCGACCCGGGCTGTCCGACGCCGACGCGCAGCCCGCGCAGATCGGCCACCGACTGGATGGACGAGCCCTTGCGGACGACGAGCTGGACGTAGTCGTCGTAGAGCCGCGCGCAGCCGCGCAGGTGCTCGAAGCCGGGCCTGCGGTCGCGCTGGTACTGGGCCACCGCGTCCGCCGTCGCCACTGTGAAGTCGGCCTCGCCCGAGGCGAGCCGGGCGAGGTTCTGCTGCGAGCCCTCGCTGTCCTTCAGCGTTATCGAGACGTCCGGCAGGTCCTTGGCCAGCGCGCGCTGGAGCAGCGCTCCGTACTTCTGGTAGACGCCCGTCGGTACGCCGGTGCTGAAGGTGATGTGCCCGCTCGGCGTCTTCGCGCCGAACGGAACCAGCCACCACACGAGCACTCCCGCGACCACCAGGAAAGCCGCCGAGACCTGGAGCAGGCGGCGGCGGGCGGTGCGGGAGAGTGCGGCGGGCATGGCGCGATCCTGCCAGCTTCGTCCCCGTCCTGGCCAGGTTGGACGTGCCCGGGATCCTGTCCGGGACGGGGCGTGAGTCGCGCGTGGCGCTCAGTAGGCGAAGCTGGACTTCCCGGTCATCGTCGTCGACACATGGGTGACCGCACTGCCCGGCGGCAGCGCCGTCGTGGTCGCCGTGCCGGCGGTCCCGGTCGTCGTTCCGTCGCCGAGCTGGGCGGCCGCGTTGGCGCCCCAGCCGATCACCGAGCCGTTGTCGAGCGCGGCGATGGTGTAGTCGACACCGCCCGCGATGTCCTGCACACCCACGAGCTGGTCGAGCACGACGGCGGTGGTGCGGTTGGCGGCGGTGCCGTCGCCGAGCTGCCGCTCGGTGTTCTTGCCCCAGCCGGCCACGCTGCCGTCGTCCAGGATCGCGAAGCTCGTCGCGTTGGTCGCGAAGACCTTCGCGACGGCGTCGAGGTAGGCGACGTCCACGGGCTTGTTGCTTTCCGTGGTCGAGTCGTTGCCGAGCTGGCCGGAGGTGTTCAGGCCCCAGGACTTGACGGCGCCGTCGGCGGTCAGCGCGAGGACGTACTCGCAGCCCACCGAGATCGACTCGACGTCGGTCAGGTCCGGCACCTGCTGCGGGGTGTCGCGGGTGGTGTTGTTGCCGGTGCCGAGGCGCCCGTTGTCACCCTTGCCCCAGGTCCACACGGTGCCGTCCTGGCGCAGCGCCACGCTGAAGTCGCAGCCCGCGCCGACGTCCTTCACCTTGTCCAGGCTCTGCACGGGCAGCGGGGTCTTGGCCGGGTCGGTGGTGTCCTTGCCGGTGCCCAGCTGCTTGGAGGTGTTGCTGCCCCAGGCGAGGATCCTGCCGCCCTTGACCGCGAGGACGTGGTTGAGGCCGGCCGAGATCGCGCTGACGCCGGTGAGCCCGGCGACCGTACCGGGGAAGCTCTGGCTGGTGGTGGTGCCGTTGCCCAGCTGGCCGACCGTGTTGGAGCCCCAGGACTTCACGGTGCCGTCCTTGAGGAGGGCGACGGCGAACGAGGTGAGGGCGGCGCCGGTGCCGGTGCCCGTGCCGCCGCCGGAGAGCTTGCGGACGTCGTCCCGGGCGATGCCGGTGACGGCGGCCGGGGTCTGCTGGGCGAGCACGGAGCCGTTGCCGAGCTGGCCCTGGGCGTTCTCGCCCCAGGAGCGGACCCAGGGGTCGGTGCCGCGCGCGCCGGCGTGGGCGGGGGCGGGCAGGGTGGTCAGGGGGAGCGCCGCGAGGGACAGGGCGGCGAGGAGGGTGAGACGCAGGGGTGGGGTCATCTGCGTGCCTTTCGTTCCGTCGGTGGGGATCAGTAGGCGTAGCTCGTCTTCCAGGGGAGGCTGGCCGGCAGGCGAGTGGTGCCGCTGCCCGGCGGCAGGGTGAGGACGGGGGTCAGGGACGAGGTGGTGGTGCCGTCGCCCAGCTGTCCGGTGCTGTTGTCGCCCCAGGCGACGACGGACTGGTCGGCGATCAGGGCCACCGTGTGCGTCCTGCCCATGGCCAGGGACTCGACGCCCGTGACCCCGGGTACGGGAACGGGGGTGGCGCGGTCGGCGGTGGTGCCGTCGCCGAGCTGCCCGCTCCCGTTCCAGCCCCAGGCCCGCACACTGCCGTCCGCCAGCACGGCGAAGCTGTGGTACCAGCTGCTGTGGACGGCCTTGACCTCGTCCAGGAGTTTCACGTCCACGGGGGACGAGGCCGTTGCGGTGCTGTCGTTGCCCAGCTGCCCGTTCTGGTTGTATCCCCAAGCCTTGACCGTGCCGTCAGCCGTGAGCGCGAGGGAGTGGAGGCAACCGGTGGTGACGGCCACGACGTCCGTCAGACCCGGCACCCGCTTCGGGGTGTTCTGGTTGACGAGGGTGCCGGTGCCGAGCTGGCCGTAGTCGTTCCGGCCCCAGGTCCAGACCGTGCCGTCCTCGCGCAGTGCGACGGCGTGATGGCAGCCGAGGGCGATGTCCTTCACCCTGCTCAGGCTCTGGACGGCCACGGGCCGCGTGGTCGCGGTCGTCGAGGTCGCGCCGTTGCCGAGCTGTCCGTAGTCGTTGGCACCCCAGGACCACATCCGTCCGCCGCGTACGGCGATCGCGAAGTTGTAGCCCGTGGCGACCTCCGAGACCCCGGAGAGTCCGACGACGGCCGCGGGCGCGGACCGGTTGGTGGTGGTGCCGTCGCCGAGCTGGCCGCTTCCGTTGCCGCCCCAGGACTCGACGGTGCCGTCCCTGAGCAGCGCGACGGCGAAGTCGTGGTTGACGGTGCCGCCGCCGGTCGCCAGCTCGCGCACGTCGTCGCGCCGGATGCCCCGGACCGAGGACGGCGTCTGCTGGTCGAGCGTGGAGCCGTTGCCGAGCTGGCCGGAGGAGTTCAGGCCCCAGGCCCGTACCCACGGATCGCTCGGTGCGGAGGCCGCGCCCGCGGGCCCGGCGGCTCCCAGGGCGAGGACGGCGGCCAGCGCGACGGTCACGCGTACGAAGGACGAGTACGTCATCACGTACGCACCCCGCTCAGTACGCGTACGTCGTGTTGCCGCCCAGCGACGCCACCACGTCCTTGATCTTCGAGCCCTCGTCGAGGACCTGCACCGGCGAGAAGCGGGACACGGTCGTGCCGTTGCCGAGCTGGCCCTCGCTGTTGTTGCCCCAGGTGTCGACCGTGTCGGCGATGATCGCGACGCCGTGGCGCGCGCCCGCCGCGAGGTGCTGGACGCCCTCCAGCCGCGGGATCTCGACGGGAGCGGTGCGGTTGGTCAGCGAGATGTCGGAGTCGGTGGCCTCGTCGGACTCCAGGAGCTGGCCGTACTGGTTGTTGCCCCAGCCCCAGACGTGGCTGTCGCTCATGATCGCGTAGTTGTGGAAGGCGCCCGCCTCGATGCGGGAGACGCCCTCCAGCCAGTCGACGTCGACGGGGACGGTGGAGGACTGGGTGCTGGAGTTGCCCAGCTGGCCGTAGAGGTTGTAGCCCCAGGACTTGACGGTGTCGTCGGCGGTCAGGGCGAGGGCGTGGTAGCAGCCCGCGTCGATGGAGACGATGTTCTCCAGGCCCTGAACCAGCCGGGGTACGGAGCTCGTCTGGCGGTTGCCGGTGCCGAGCTGGCCGTGGATGCCGCGGCCCCACGCGTACACCTTGCCGTTCTCCAGGAGCGCGAGGCTGAAGTCGCAGCCGGCCGAGATCTGTTTGACCTTCGGCATGCCCTGGACGCGGTCCGGGTAGACGCGGCTGTCGCCGGTGCGGTTGTTGCCGAGCTGGCCGTAGGAGTTGTCGCCCCAGGAGTAGACCTGGCCGCTGGTGTCGAGCGCGAGGGCGTGTTTGCCGCCGGCCGCGATGTCCTTGATGTTGTTCAGGCGCGGGACGGTGGTGGGCACGGTCTGGTTGTCGTTGCCGCCGTTGCCCAGCTGGCCCGAGGAGTTGTGGCCCCAGGCCTTCACGGTCTTGTCGGTGCGGGCGAGCACGAACGAGTCCGCCGAGGACGTGCCGCCCGCCGACATCTGGTCGACGTCGCCGCGGAACAGGTTGCTGACGGAGGCGGGGGACAGGCTGTCGTTGAGCGTGCCGTTGCCGAGCTGGCCGGTGCGTCCGGCGCCCCAGGCGAGGACGGTCGGGGCGGCCTCGTTGGCCGTGGCGGCGGGAGCGAGCGCGGGAAGCGCGGTGAGCGCGGCGACCCCGGTGACGGCGGCGAGGCTCCAGCGGAGCCGGCGGCGCAGGGGAACGCGTCGGGACCGGTGTGATCGGGACATGGTGCTGCTCTCCTTCGTGAGGCCGTACGAGGGCGCACGAGCCGCACGGGGACGCACGAGCTCGAACGGGGTCGTACGGGGAGGGCTCGGCCCGCGGGCATGGCGCGCCCGGGGCCGTCCGGACGGCCGGGACGGGCCGTCGGACACAGCAGCAGCCTTGCCGAGGGTGATCACCGGCGCGATCCGGGAGCGTTGAAACAGCCGTTTGGCGGACCGCTGTTCGAGACGCTCGCCTCGGGGTCGAATTCACCGGATCGTGGCGGCGTGCGCCGGGGCGGGCGTGCTCCGCCGGCGGAGCCGCCGGCCGGCGGCGGCCGGCCGGGTGAGACCCCGCGCGAGGCGGGCCCGGAACCGTCACCGACCGACCCGCGAATCCATCCGGACGGGTCCCGCCGCACCGCCCGGACCGCTGCTCCCCGCGCCGATGTTGGCAGCCCGTCCGGCGGACCCCGAGTGCGCTCCGCCGATGTGGTGAGCGGGCCTCGGGGCCCGCGCCGCGCCGTGTGTCCTGCCGAGGTGCCGGGACCGGTCCGGTTAGCGTCGGCATGCGCTTGGCGATCTTGATGGCGGTCCCTGCCGTGATCGCCGCGCCCGTTCCCCAACCGGTCGATCCGCCCCCCGTTCCCAGGGAGTTGCCATGCCCGCAGTCGCCCGTGTCCGCCGACGTCCCGCGTCCGTACGGAGAGTGCTCGGCGCCGCCGCTCTCGCCTCCGCGCTCGTCCTGCCGGGCGCGTCCGCCGCCTCTGCCGCCGCTGCCACCTCCGCCGCTTCCGTCGCCTTCGCCGAGGAGTGCAAACCCGACGACCAGGAGTGCCTGGACAAGGAGACCAACGCCAACGAGGCGAAGGAGATCGCGGCCGAGAAGAAGAAGACCAAGGAGTCCGCCGCCCAGGCCGACAAGGACATCGAGGAGATCGGCAAGGACCTGGAGAAGTGCAAGCCCGGCTCGTCCGGCGCGGACACCTGTATGTCCGGGCTCGCCAAGGGCAACAACGGCGAGCAGAAGGGCATGGACGACATGACCGCCGCCGTCAACGGCTTCAAGCCCGAGACCACCAGCAGCGCCGCCGAGGTCGGGAGCGCCACCTGCCACGACTTCCCGGCCTCGCTCCCCGCGGGCTCGGCCGACCCGGGACTGTCCCCCTTCCCGGTCTCGCAGCTCTGCGCGCTGCTCGGTTCCTGACCCGGGCCCCATCGGCCCCCGCCCCGCCCGGCCTCATACGCCCCGGCCCCGCCCTCGTACGCCCCCGCCCGGCCTCAGACGCCCCCGCCCTGCCCTCGTACGCCCCGCCCACCCCCGTACCCCCTGTCCCGAAGGGATGTCCCATGCCCTCGCGCCGTCCCGCGCTGCTCCTGCTCCCCGCCCTCTTCCCCGCCCTGGCCCTCGGCCTGGCCGGGCCCCTCGCCCCGGCCGCCGCCGGCGCGGACGAGGGGCCCGGCGAGCCGCCGACCCCGACCGCCGTCGCCGCCGACGGACGCCCGGCGAAGGTCGCCGACGTCCTGAAGTACTGCGACACCAAGCCCGACGCCTGCCGCTTCGTCATCGACCCCAAGCAGGGCAGGGAGTTCGCGACCGCCGTACGTTCGCTCGGCAATTCGGTCGTCAACTGCACCGAGAGCGACATGAGCGTCGACCGCACGGTCACCCTGCGCACCACCAGCACCGACAACATCGGCGGCGAGATCTCCGGCAAGATCACCGCCGAGGGCACCATCACCGCCTCCGGCGAGGTCACGACGAACCTCACCAACGACATGACCAGCGAGCACAAGACGCCGAACCTCAAGGACGGCCCGACCTCCACGAACGGCACCAAGACCAGCGTCGCGGCCGGCGGCAAGGTGGCCGGCTCGCTGAGCGCCAAACTCGCCTTCGAGGCCGCCTTCAAGGCCACCTACTCCAAGTCATGGACGGTCGACAACACCGAGACGACGACCTACAAGTCGACCGTCAAGCCCTACGACATGCTGGTGTTCGGCGCGAGCGCCGCCATGCGGCGGGTCGTCGGCAAACTCGTCGCCGACTCCGGCTCGCAGATCTCCGGGATCGCCGTGGACAGCCCCTCCATGGTCAACTCCAGCAGCTTCGTCGCCCAGACGTACGCCGCCCCGGCCAACCTGTGCGGCCGCACCCGTCCCCCGGGCAACACGGCCGGCGGCACCGCCCCGCAGCCGGGCCCGCCGTCGTCCCCGCGTTCACTGCCCGCCTCCGACGCGCTCGCCCCCGGAGCCGTACCGAAGCGGGTCGACGTCATCCGCCCCTGAGTCCCCCTCACCTCCCCGTCCCGCCCCTGGCACGCACCACCCCACGCCCACACGAGGAGTTCGTCCCCATGTCTTCCTCTCTCCGCATGCTCGCGGCAGCGGGCCTGCTGCTCCCCGCCGCCCTCGCCGGCTCCCCGGCCGCCGCCCAAGCCCCCGGCGAAGCCGCCGCCTCCCAGGCCGTCGACGTCCTCAACGGCGACTTCGCCGACCCCGCCACGACCGCCGCCGGCCCCACCACCGTCGGCCTCGACTTCTGGAACGGCCTGAACCAGCGCTTCTCGCCGTCCGCGTCCGGCCGCACCGACGACTCCTACGGCGTCGGTCTCGACAAGGGCGGCAACACCCTCAGCCAGCGGCTCCGCGGCGTCCGCAAGGGCGCCCAGGTCACGGTCAGTTACGAGGACAGCCCCTCCGTATCCAAGGACTGCACCGGCGAACAGGTCGCGAGCGGCCAGCCGTACAGCGTCCAGGGCTCCGGTGGCGCGGTCACGGACGTCACCACCGCCGGCGACCCCGACCGGGTCAAGGGAAAGCCGGGGTCCGGCGTCTGGACGAAGCGGAGATACGCCTTCACGGCCAACGAGAACGAGCCGATGCTCACCTTCACCTCCAGGCTCGCCGACCCCAAGACCCTGCCGGCGTGCAGCCCGATGATCGCCCGCGTCCGCGCCGTCGAGGTCCCGCCCGCGCTCGACAAGACCGTCGACAAGACCGACCTGGGCAGGGCGGAGGCGTTCAAGGGCAACGAGCGCGAGGCCACCCTGTCCAACGCGGCCCGCGCCTGCAACGGCGAGAACTCCTGCGTCTTCCGGCCCGACTTCCGCACCTCCTTCCGCTACTACGACCGGGCCCGGGTCGTCGGCGAGGCGTTCGTCAACTGCACCCGCAACACCCTCGAACACACCCGGGTCGTCTCCTTCACCGAGCGCGCCTACGACAGCGTCTCCCAGACCTACGCCGCCGACGGCGTCGCCCTGATCGACGCGGCCAAGCTGCCCACCACGGGCGACCGCACGGAGGACGAGAAGCGGATCAAGGCCACGCCGATCGCCGCCCAGTTCTCCCTCGCGTACGAGAAGGGCTGGCAGCGCGCCTGGCAGTGGTTCAGCGGCGAGCAGCGCAACGTCGTGGAGCACATCCAGCCCGGCGAGGTCAGCTGGATCGAGCTCCAGCCGAGCCGGGAACGCGTCGAGGGCTGGTTCCTCAGCAAGAAGGACGACTACCGGCTGCACGCCGTCATCGACGGGCCCTCGCGCGGCGTGCCGGACCGGCTGCTCCAGCGCACCGGCCCCATGGCCGAGGCGGAGAAGCAGCGCTGCGCCGCGGACCGGCCCATGACCACGACGCCGGTCGGCGCCGGGGCGGCCGCCTACTCCACGGACAAGGGCGTCCGCGGCGTGCCGGTGCCCGCCACCGGTGAGGTACGGGCGATCCGCACCGTCCCGCTCAACTGATACGGCACGGGGCGGGCGGAGTCAGGTCCGCCGCCTGCTCGCGCAGCCAGCCGAGCAGCGCGCCGGTCCGCGCGTCCCGTTCCGGCGGGCGCGGGCTGAGCAGCCCGTAGCCCGTGCCGTCCGCGACGAAGCCGTACGGGGCCGCCAGTTGGCCCCGTACGAGATCGTCGCGGACGAGTGCGTACGGGCCGACGGCGACGCCCACGCCGGCGACGGCGGCCTGGAGCGCGAGGTAGAAGTGCTCGAAGCTCTGCTCACCGGCCACCGCCGGCGACCGGCCGGTCAGGCGGCGCCAGTCGGCCCAGGCGGCCGGCCGGGTGGCGGTGTGCAGCAGCGTGACGGGCGCCCCGGCCCGGAGGCGTTCCGCCGTCTCCGGGCGGCAGACCGGGCCGATCCACTCGTCGAAGAGCGGCACCCGGCTCACCCCGTCCGGCACCGGGAAGTCGTCCCGGCGAAGGGCCGCGTCGACGGTGTCCCGCGCGAAGGCCACCGGCCCGCCGCCCGCCGAGAGGTGCACCGTCAGGCCCGGGTGGGCGGCGGCGAGCTCCGGCAGGCGCGGGATCAACCAGCGCATGAGCAGCGTCGGTTCGCAGGACAGCGCCAGCGGACCGGTGTCCCGATTCCGGCCCGAGACCTCCCGGGCGGCCGTCTCGATCACGTCCAGCGCGTCCCGGACGGCGGCGGCGAGCCGGCGGGCCTGCGGGGTGGGCCGCAGGGAGCGCGGGCCGCGCTCGAAGAGCTCCGCGCCGAGGGCCTTCTCCAGGTTCCGGATCTGCCGGCTGATCGCACCGTGGGTGACGTGGAGCTCCTGGGCGGCCCGGGTCATGCTGGCGTGCCGCACGGTCGCCTCGAAGGGCAGCAGGGTGGTCAGCGGGGGCAGCTCCGGCCGGCTCATGTGTGCAATCTAGTCACAGGTGGAGTGAGAAGGAATCGCTTGTCCTGCGGGTTCGTGCGGCGCGATGGTTGATCTCGTCACGCACGCTCCAGCAGCGCCGATCGAGGGACCCATCCGCGATGCCGCCTTCCACCGTCGTCGTCCTCGCCGACGACCTCACCAGCGCCGCCGACGGCGCCGCACCCTTCCGCAGGTCGGGCCACCGCGCCCGCGTCCTCTTCCGCCCCGCTCCCGCTGTCGGGGACGGCGTCACGGCCGTCGACCTCGGCACCCGGATCGTCGACGAGACCGGGGCCGCCGCCCGTACGCGGCGTGCCGCCGCCACGTACGCCGATGCCGAGCTCGTGCTCAAGACGGTCGACTCGACCCTGCGCGGCCATGTCGCCGCCGAACTGCGCGCCGCGCTCGCCGGATCCGGCCGCCGCGCCGCGATCCTGGCCCCCGCCTTCCCCGCCGAAGGCCGTACGACGGTGGCGGGCGTGCAGTACGTGCGGGGCGTACGGGTCGACGCGAGCGAGTTCGCCCGCGACCCGGCCCACCCGGTGCGCACCGCCGACCTCGCTCGCGTCCTGCCCGAGGCCGTCCTGGTCGAGCCGGAGCCCGCCGGGCTCGCGGGACTGCCCCGACTGGTCGAGAAGGGCGGCGTGTTCGTCTGCTCCGCAGTCTCCGATGCCGACCTCGACGCCGTCGTCGCCGCGCTGCCCCGCGCCGAGGAGGTCCTCTGGGTCGGTTCCCCGGGCCTCGCCGACGCCCTGGCCCGCGCCCACTCCCGTAACCTCGCCGCGACTCTTCCCGAACTCCCACCCGTACACCGCCCCTTGGCCGTCGTCGGCAGCGCCAACCCGGCCAGCAGGCGGCAGCTCGCCGCGCTGCGGCCGGTGGGCGCCGCCGTGCACACCCCCGAGGAGCGCGCCGCCGACCCGGCCGAGCCGCTCGTCCGGCTCACCGAGGAGGTACGGGAACGCGTGCGCGACGGGCAGGCGGACGGGCTCGTCCTCACCGGCGGCGAGACCGCCGCCGCCGTCCTCGGCGCGCTCGGCGCCACCGGCATCGAGCTGTACGACGAGCCCGAACCCGGCATCGCCCGCGGCACCCTGCACGGCCCCGGCGCGCCCCGCCTCCCCGTCCTGATCAAGGCGGGCGGCTTCGGCGACGACGGCACCCTCGTGCGCCTCACCGCACTCCTGGCAGGAGAGACGCCGTGAGCAGACCCCTCGCCGTCACCATGGGCGACCCGCACGGCATCGGCCCCGAGATCACCGTCCGGGCCGTCCACGCCTGGGCCGACCCCAGCCGCCCCGCCGCCGCGTCCGCCCCCGTCCTCGTCGTCGGCGACCCCGGCGCCCTCGCCCGCGCCTGCCGCACCACCGGCACCGGCCTCCGCGTCCGTACGGTCGACACCCCCGCCGGCGCCGGCCGCACCCCCGGCGTCCTCGACGTCCTCCCCGCGGGCCCGGCCCTGCCCGCCGAGCTCGCGCTCGGCACCGTCGCCGCCGCCGCGGGCGCGGCCTCCTACGCGTACGTACGCAAGGGCGTCGAACTCGCCCTCGCCGGGCACGTACGGGCGCTCGTCACCGCCCCCGTCAACAAGGAGGCCCTCCGGCTCGCCGGCGTGCCGCACCCCGGCCACACCGAGATCCTCGCCGAACTCACCGGCACCGAGCGCTACGCGATGATGATGGCCAACGACGAACTGCGGGTCGTCCTCGTCACCGTCCACCAGTCGCTGCGCACCGCGCTCGACGCGCTCACCGTCGAGCGGGAACTGGACACCATCCGCCTCACCCACGAGACCCTCGGGGGCGCGGGCGGGGTCCGCGGCGGGAGCACCGGGCCGCGGATCGCCGTCGCCGGGCTCAACCCGCACGCGGGCGAGAACGGCCTCTTCGGCCGCGAGGACCTCGACGTCATCGCACCCGCCGTGCGCGCCGCCCGCGCCGAGGGCATCGACGCGAGCGGGCCCTGGCCGGCCGACACCGTGTTCATGCGGGCGCGGGCGGGCGAGTTCGACGCCGTCGTCGCCCAGTACCACGACCAGGGTCTGATCCCGGTGAAGTACCTGGGCCTGGAACACGGCGTCAACATCACCCTCGGCCTGCCCTTCGTCCGCACCAGCGTCGACCACGGCACCGCCTTCGACCTCGCGGGCACCGGCACCGCCGACCCCACCAGCCTGCTCACCGCCCTGCGCCACGCCGCCCAGCTCACGCCCCAGGACCTCTGATGGACTTCGTCTTCATGCTCACCCGGGCCGACCGGACCGTCACCGACTGCCTGCACGTCCTCGACTCGATCCGCGAGCTCGGCATCACCCACATCGGTTTCAAGGACGTCGGCGTCGACCCGGCGACCCTGCGCCGGCTCCACGAGCAGATCAGGGCGCTCGGCGCCACCAGTTACCTGGAGGTCGTGGCCACCGGCCGCGACCAGGCCCTCGGCTCGGTCCGTGCCGGCGTCGACCTCGGCGTCGACTGGCTGATGGGCGGCACCTGGATCGACGAGACCCTCGCCCTCCTCGCCGGGAGCCAGGTCCGCTACCTGCCCTTCGTCGGCGAGCCCCAGGGCCACCCGACCCGCCTGGCCGGCACCCCGGCCCGGATCGCCGCCGACTGCCGCCGCGCCGAGTCCGCCGGCTGCGCGGGCGTCGACCTGCTCGCCCACCGTGCCACCGAGGCCGAACCGCTCGACCTGGTCCGCGCCGCCCGCGCCGCGACCACCGGCCGGCTCGTCGTCGCCGGCTCCATCGACACCCCGGCCCGCATCCGGGCCCTGGCGGAGGCGGGCGCGGACGCCTTCACCGTCGGCTCGGCGGCCTTCGCGGGCACGGTCCGGCCGACCGCGGGCGGCCTCGCCGCCCAGCTCGCGGCCGTCCTCGAGGCGAGCCGGCCGCCGGCCCCCGGCCCGCTCGGCACCGCACCCCTCTAAAGGGGGTGTCTCGCCGATCATGCCGGGCTCGCGACTCCCCCAGAGCTTCGCCTGGGAGGTGCCCCCAGCACCGCGCCTCGCCGCGTTGTCGTCGGTCGCCGATGCTCCGCATGGACTCCCTCCTCCGCCTTGCGATGCGTCCCCTAGGCCCTGCGGGCCTGGGGAGACCCCATGCACCAGACGCCGCTCCCTGATCCGGCCTGATCGACGAGACACCCCCTGAGCCCCCTTACCCTTGTCAGGTGACCAGCAGCAAAGACGGGACCGGAGCCGTGGCCGAGCAGGGCGTGACGCGAACCTACGAAGTACGCACCTACGGGTGTCAGATGAACGTCCACGACTCGGAGCGGCTCTCCGGCCTCCTGGAGGACGCCGGCTACGTGCGCGCCCCCGAGGGCTCGAACGGTGACGCCGACGTCGTGGTCTTCAACACCTGCGCGGTCCGTGAGAACGCCGACAACAAGCTGTACGGCAACCTCGGCCACCTCGCGCCGATGAAGGCCGCCCGGCCCGGCATGCAGATCGCCGTCGGCGGCTGCCTGGCGCAGAAGGACCGCGACACCATCGTCAAGCGGGCCCCCTGGGTCGACGTCGTCTTCGGCACCCACAACATCGGCAAGCTGCCGGTGCTCCTGGAGCGCGCCCGCGTCCAGGAGGAGGCGCAGGTCGAGATCGCGGAGTCCCTGGAGGCGTTCCCGTCGACGCTGCCGACCCGCCGCGAGTCCGCCTACGCCGCCTGGGTCTCCATCTCCGTCGGCTGCAACAACACCTGCACCTTCTGCATCGTCCCCGCGCTGCGCGGCAAGGAGGAGGACCGCCGTCCCGGCGACATCCTCGCCGAGATCGAGGCGCTGGTCGGCGAGGGCGTCTCCGAGATCACCCTGCTCGGCCAGAACGTCAACGCGTACGGCTCCGACCTGGGCGACCGCGAGGCGTTCAGCAAGCTGCTGCGCGCCTGCGGGGAGATCGAGGGCCTGGAGCGGGTCCGCTTCACCTCGCCGCACCCGCGCGACTTCACGGACGACGTCATCGCCGCCATGGCCGAGACCCCGAACGTGATGCCGCAGCTGCACATGCCGCTGCAGTCCGGCTCGGACACCGTCCTGAAGGCGATGCGCCGCTCGTACCGGCAGGAGCGTTTCCTCGGGATCATCGAGAAGGTGCGCGCCGCCATCCCGCACGCCGCCATCTCCACCGACATCATCGTGGGCTTCCCCGGCGAGACCGAGGAGGACTTCGAGCAGACCATGCACGTCGTCCGCGAGGCCCGCTTCGCGAACGCCTTCACCTTCCAGTACTCCAAGCGCCCCGGCACCCCGGCGGCCACCATGGAGGGCCAGATCCCCAAGGAGGTCGTGCAGGCGCGCTACGAGCGCCTCGTCGCCCTCCAGGAGGAGATCTCCTGGGAGGAGAACAAGAAGCAGGTCGGCCGCACCCTCGAGGTCATGGTCGCCGAGGGCGAGGGCCGCAAGGACGGCGAGACGCACCGCCTCTCCGGCCGCGCCCCCGACAACCGTCTCGTCCACTTCACCAAGCCGGACGAGGACGTGCGCCCCGGCGACGTCGTGACCGTCGAGATCACCTACGCCGCCCCGCACCACCTCCTCGCCGAGGGCCCGACCACCGCCGTCCGCCGCACCCGCGCGGGCGACGCCTGGGAGAAGCGCCAGGCGGACGCGGCGGCGAAGCCGGCGGGCGTGATGCTGGGCCTGCCGAAGATCGGCGTCCCGGAGCCGCTGCCGGTCGCGGACGCGCCGGCGTGCGGGAGCCACTGACGCGCACGGAGGCTCCGACGGGGGCGCTCTGACGGGGAGGGAAGCCCTGGCGGGGGAGAGGAAGCCCTGGCGGGGAAGAGGACGCCGGGAGGCGGCTGACGCCGGGCGGAGGCCCACCCGGTCCGGCTAGGCTGCGGATCATGCTTGTCGCCGCCGCCGTCTGTCCCTGCCCCCCGCTGCTCGTGCCCGCCGTCGTGGCCGGTGCCGCCGCCGAGCTCGCCGAGGCGCGTACGGCCTGTTCCGACGCGCTCGGGGTGCTCGCCGCCTCCCGTCCCGACCGGCTCGTGGTGGTCGGGCCCGCCGCCGAGGGTGCGCGGGGCGTGTTCCCGGGCGGGTCGGCCGGGTCGTTCGCCGGGTTCGGCGTCGAGCGGACCGTACGGCTCGGCAGCGGGCCCGGCGGGGACCGGCCGCTGCCCGCGTCGCTCGCGGTGGCCGGCTGGCTCCTGGAGCACACCGACTGGGCCGACGCGCCCGTCGAGGGCCTCGGCGTCGGAGAGTCGCTGGAGGCCGCCCCGTGTGCGGCGACCGGGCGGGAGATCGCCGGGTCGGCGGAGCGGGTCGCGCTGCTCGTGATGGGCGACGGCAGCGCCTGCCGCACGGTGAAGGCGCCCGGCTACCTCGACGAGCGCGCCGAGGGCTTCGACGCGGAGGTCGCGCGGGCGCTCGGCGAGGCCGATACCGCGGCGCTGCTCGCCCTCGACGAGCGGCTCGCGTACGAGCTGAAGGCGGCCGGCCGGGCCCCGTGGCAGGTGCTCGCGGGCGCCGCCGAGGGCGCGGACCTGGCGGGCCGGCTGCTGTACGAGGACGCGCCCTACGGCGTCGGCTACTTCGTGGCCGCCTGGAGCTGACCCGTACCCGACCCGTACCACCACACCAAGAGCCCCCGTAACGGCGGACGGCCGCGGAGCAGCGCGCTCCGCGGCCGTCCGCCGTGGCGGAGGAACGATCAGGCGGCCGG
Organism: Streptomyces sp. NPDC101160; assembly: GCF_044768205.1. Classification (NCBI taxonomy): domain Bacteria; kingdom Bacillati; phylum Actinomycetota; class Actinomycetes; order Kitasatosporales; family Streptomycetaceae; genus Streptomyces; species Streptomyces sp. NPDC101160. The sequence continues at coordinate 55,458 of NZ_JBIWPJ010000010.1, forward strand.
CGGCGGCGTCGGGCCGCTCGGGCCCTCGTCCTTGTGCGCGAGCCGCTCGATGGCCTCCTTGGCCTTCCCGGTGCCGGACTCGATCTTGGCGCTGTACTTGCCCTTGGTCTTCTCGTCGACCACCCGGGCGGCCTTCTCCAGGCCGTGCTCCACCTTGCCGCCGTGCTCCTTGGCGAGGTCGGAGACCTTGTCCTTGGCGGGGCCGAGCTTGGCCTTCAGCGAATCCAGGAGACCCATTCGGTCACCATCCCTCCGCCGGACCCTGCCGGGTCCGTGTTCTGTGCCTACGGTCGGGCGCTCTCGCCGGCCGGCTCGTTGTCGGCGGCCTGCACGGCCGACTGCTGCTTGGGGATCTCGACGGGCTCGGCCACCGCGTCGGCGCCCTCACGGGCCTCGGCGGGCTCACCGACCTCGGTGACCTCGGGGGCCTCGGGGGCCTCCTCCGCCGTGCCGACGGCGGCCTCCGGCGCCTCGTCCGTCACGGCCTCGGTCGCCGGCTCGTCCTTGCTCTTCCGGCGAAACAGCGCAAAAACTCCCATAACTGCTCCCTAGCGTACTCAGGGTCGTCATTCCGCAACAGGCAACGAAGCCGGATGAGGGCCGTCACGTAGCTCATTCGGGGACGCGCCGGGAGGTTTGGGAGACTGGGCATGTGAGAAGTGCAGCTCCCGCACCGCGGGTCATCGCCGTCGTCGGTCCCACCGCGGCCGGAAAGTCCGATCTGGGCGTCTTCCTCGCCCAGCAGCTCGGCGGCGAGGTCGTCAACGCCGACTCCATGCAGCTCTACCGGGGGATGGACATCGGCACCGCCAAACTGACGATGGAGGAACGCGGCGGCGTCCCGCACCACCTCCTCGACATCTGGGAGGTGACCGAGGCCGCCAGCGTCGCCGAGTACCAGCGGCTCGCCCGCGCCGAGATCGACCGGCTGCTCGCCGAGGGCCGCACCCCGATCCTGGTGGGCGGCTCCGGCCTGTACGTGCGCGGGGCCATCGACGTCCTCGACTTCCCCGGCACCGACCCGGAGGTCCGGGCCCGGCTGGAGGCCGAGCTGGAGGAGCGCGGCTCCGGCGTGCTGCACGCCCGCCTGGCGGCCGCCGACCCCGAGGCCGCCCGCGCGATCCTGCCCAGCAACGGCCGGCGCATCGTGCGCGCCCTGGAGGTCATCGAGATCACCGGCAAGCCGTTCACCGCCAACCTCCCGGGCCACGACTCCGTCTACGACACGGTGCAGATCGGCGTCGACGTCGCCCGCCCCGAGCTCGACGAGCGCATCGCCACCCGGGTCGACCGCATGTGGGAGGCCGGGCTCGTCGACGAGGTCCGCGCCCTGGAGGCGCGCGGCCTGCGCGAGGGGCGCACGGCCGCCCGCGCGCTCGGCTACCAGCAGGTGCTCGCGGCGCTCGCCGGGGAGTGCACCGAGGACGAGGCCCGTGCCGAGACCGTGCGCGCCACCAAGCGCTTCGCCCGCCGCCAGGACTCGTGGTTCCGCCGCGACCCCCGGGTGCACTGGCTCAGCGGCGCCGCCGCGGACCGCGGGGAACTCCCGCGGCAGGCGCTGACGTTGGTCGAACGAGCGGTTACAGCCTGATCACGTGATGGCATCGGGACGTCATGCCCGTCATTCGGAGGGGCAGGGGCGTGCCATCATCGAGCATCGTCGAACGACCAAGTGGAATCCGAGTGGGGAGGGCGCGTGGCGATGGAGGCCGGCCCTCGAGACACGGAAGAGCAGGCCGCCGTCCGGGGTGAAGTCCCCGGTACGGCGCCCGGTCTGACGCCGGACGGCCCCGACCAGGCCGAGGGCAGCGCCGTCGAGGTGGACCCGGCCGAGGTCGAGGTGGAACTGCGCCCGCAGCGCCGCCTGCGGATCTGGCAGCTCGCCCCGATCGTCGCGCTCGCCGCCGTCGGCTCGCTGATGTTCGCCTTCCCGCTCGCCTTCGGCTCGGGCGACGGCGGCGCCGTCGTCGCCATGCTCGGCCTGCTGATCAGCTCCTGCGCGGCGGGCTGGGGCATGATGGCCGCCCGCCGCGTCGGCCACACCTGGCCGGGCCTCCCCGCCCGCGGCTCCACCGAGCGCCCCGACTGGCGCGCGCTCGCCCTGTACGTGTCGCTGAGTGCCCTCCTGGTCGCGCTGGCGGTCTGGCGCGTGGCGCGACTGCGCTGAGCGCCCGTACGGGCTCCCGCCCTGTGGGACCCCGTGCCGTTTGGGACCCCGTACCGTTCCGTGGACCGTCGCGACCGCTGTCACATCCGGCACGTAGAGTTGATTCCGTGACCAGCGCGCAGACCTCGCCCCACTCCTTCCCGGCGCCCCTCGGCTTCCTGAAGGGACACGGCACCGAGAACGACTTCGTGATCGTCCCCGACGCCGACAACGACGTGGACCTGCCTCCGGCCCTCGTCGCCCGGCTCTGCGACCGGCGGGCCGGCATCGGGGGCGACGGCGTGCTGCACGTGGTGCGCAGCGCCGCTCACCCGGACGCGCGGCACCTGGCCGACGAGGCCGAGTGGTTCATGGACTACCGGAACGCGGACGGCTCGGTCGCCGAGATGTGCGGCAACGGGGTGCGGGTCTTCGCCCGCTATCTGGAGCACGCCGGGCACGTCACCGCCGGCGAGGTGGCCGTCGCCACCCGCGGTGGGGTCAAGCGGGTCCACCTCGACAAGGACGGCTCCGTGACCGTCCGCATGGGCCGCGCCGTGCTCCCGGAGGACGGCGTCACCGTCACCGTCGACGGCCGCAGCTGGCCCGCCCGCAACGTCAACATGGGCAACCCGCACGCGGTCGCCTTCGTCGAGGACCTCGCCCACGCGGGCACCCTGTACGACGAGCCGCCGTACGAGCCGGCCGCGGTCTACCCGGACGGCGTCAACATCGAGTTCGTCGCCGACCGCGGCCCCCGGCACGTCGCCATGCGCGTGCACGAGCGCGGCGCCGCCGAGACCCGCTCCTGCGGCACGGGCGCCTGCGCCGTCGCCGTGGCCACCGCCCGCAGGGACGGCGCCGACCCGGCCGTGTCCGGCGTCCCCGTCACGTACACCGTGGACGTGCTCGGCGGCACGCTCGTGATCACCGAGCACCCCGACGGCGAGATCGAGATGACCGGCCCCGCGGTCATCGTCGGCGAGGGCACCGTCGACCCGTCCTGGCTCACCGACCACGCCTGAGCACCGGACGCCTCCGGGGCCCCTGAGACTGTCCGGAGGCGCCGGAATCGAAACTGTCAACGACGGATTCGTCCCTCGAATGGGTGATCCCGTTCACGCTCGGCGAGAGCGGGACTGCGCCACGTGGTGGGGTCGGTAGCATCAAGCACCGGCCCACCGGGCACGCTGCCCGGCTCTCCGCCGGTCGACGCCGCCGGAGGTGCCCCATGAGCGCAGAGGCCACCAATCCCGTGAGCGAGGCCGGGTCCGCCACCGGATCCGACGCTCCCGGCCGCAGACGAGGCCGCCCCAGGATCGATCTGCGCAGGCTCGGCCGCGCCGCCCTGCTCGGCGCGACCGCCGGGCCCGCCATGCGCGACCGGCTGCCGGACGCCATCGGGCACGTCGCCGAGGCCCATCGCGCCCACCATCCCGACGCCGACCTGGCCGTGCTCCGCCGGGCCTACGTGCTCGCCGAGTCGTCCCACCGCGGCCAGATGCGCAAGAGCGGCGAGCCGTACATCACCCACCCGCTCGCGGTCACCCTGATCCTCGCCGAACTCGGCGCCGAGACCACGACGTTGACCGCCTCCCTGCTCCACGACACCGTCGAGGACACCGAGGTGACGCTCGACCAGGTGCGCCGCGAGTTCGGCGACGAGGTCGCCTATCTCGTCGACGGCGTCACCAAACTGGAGAAGGTCGACTACGGCGCCGCCGCCGAGTCCGAGACCTTCCGCAAGATGCTCGTCGCCACCGGCAACGACGTCCGCGTCATGTCGATCAAACTCGCCGACCGGCTGCACAACATGCGCACCCTCGGAGTGATGCGCCCGGAGAAACAGGCCCGCATCGCCAAGGTCACCCGGGACGTCCTCATCCCGCTCGCCGAACGCCTCGGCGTCCAGGCCCTCAAGACCGAGCTGGAGGACCTCGTCTTCGCGATCCTCCACCCCGAGGAGTACGAGGCCACCCGCGCGCTCATCGCCCGCAACCCCGGCGCCTGCGACGCCCTCGCCGGCATCGCCGAGCAGGTCTCCGCCGTGCTGCGCGAGGCCGGCATCACCGCGGAAGTCCTCGTCCGGCCCCGGCACTTCGTCTCCGTCCACCGGGTCCGGCTCAAGCGCGGCGAACTGCGCGGCCCCGACTTCGGCCGGCTGCTCGTCCTGGTCGGCGAGGACGCCGACTGCTACGCGGTCCTCGGCGAACTGCACACCTGCTTCACCCCGGTGGTCTCCGAGTTCAAGGACTTCATCGCCGCACCCAAGTTCAACCTCTACCAGTCCCTGCACACGGCCGTCGCCGCCCCCGACGGCGCCGTCGCCGAGGTCCTCATCCGCACCCACCGGATGCACAAGGTCGCCGAGGCCGGCGTGGTCGCCCTCGGCAACCCGTACGCGGCCCCGGACGGCACCGAGAACCCGGCCGCCGGCACGCCCGCGGCGGACGACAGCGAGCGGGTCGACCCCACCCGCCCCGGCTGGCTCTCCCGGCTGCTCGACTGGCAGCAGTCCACCCCCGACCCCGACACCTTCTGGACCTCGCTGCGCGCCGACCTCGCCCAGGACCAGGAGATCACCGTCTTCCGCGCCGGCGGCGGCGACGCCCCCGGCACGATCAGCCTGCCCGCCGGCGCCACCTGTGTCGACGCCGCCTACGCCGAGCACGGCGAGGCCGCCCACAGCTGTCTCGGGGCGCGGGTCAACGGCCGGCTCGCGCCACTCAGCACCGTGCTCCACGACGGCGACACCGTGCAGCTCCTGCTCGCCCAGGACTCCTCCTCCGGGCCCTCCCCGCAGTGGCTCGACCACGCCCGCACCCCGGCCGCCCGGATCGCCATCACCGGCTGGCTCCAGGCCCACCCCGAGGCCGCCAAGCCCCCCGCCGCCGCACCCCGGCCGCCCGTCAGCGTCACCGCCGACCGCCACTCCGGCGCCAAGCTCCACACCGAACTCCCCGAAGCGCCCTTCGTCCGGCCCGCGGGCTGCTGCACCCCCGTGCCCAACGACGCCATCACCGGCTTCGTCGTCCGCGGCGGCACCGTCACCGCCCACCGCACCGGCTGCGCCACCGCCGCCGCCATGCGGCGGCTCGGCCGCGAACCCGTCACGGTCCACTGGGGCGACACCGCTGAGTGCCGCGTCACCCTCCGCGCCGAGTCCTTCGGCCGCCCCGGCCTCCTCGCCGACCTCACCGAGGCCATCGCCGCCGAGGGCGCCGCCGTCGTCTCCGCCACCATCGAACCCCCGAGCGAGCAGCGGGTCCGGCACACCTACACCCTCCAACTCCCGGACGCCGCCGGGCTGCCCGCGCTGATGAAGGCGATGCGGGACGTGCCGGGCGTGTACGACGTGAGCCGGGCGCGGCAGGCGCCACCCCCGCGGAGCTGACCCCTTCGGGTGGCCGGCGTGCGCGCCGCCCAGGCCCGGCGGCCCCGCCCTGGTAGCCGTAACCCATGCCGCACCCCTCCCGCCCCTCCCGCCCCTCCTGCCCCTCCCGGTCGCCCCGCGCGCGCGTGCTGCGCTCCGCCGTTCTCGTCGCCCTCTCCGCCGGGCTCGTCGCCGCCGCCCTGCCCGCGCCGCCGCCGCTGGGCATCGGCGACCCGCTCTTCCCGCACCTGGGCAACCCCGGCTACGACGTCCTGTCGTACGACATCGACCTCACCTACCCGGGCCGCAACACCGAGCCGCTCGCCGGCGTCACCCACGTCCAGGCCCTGGCCACCGCCGACCTGGAGCGGATCAACCTCGACTTCACCCACGGCAAGGTCTCCGAGGTCACCGTCGACGGCGAGCCGGCCGCGTACACCACCAGCGACGAGGACCTGGTGATCACCCCGGCCGAGCCCGTCGAGCGGGGCGACACGCTCGACATCACGGTCACCCACACCAGCGACCCGTCCGGTCCGGCCGACTCCGGCGGCTGGGTGCGCACCGGCGACGGCCTCGCCATGGCCAACCAGGCCGACGCCGGCCACCGGGTGTTCCCGTCCAACGACCACCCGGCCGACAAGGCGTACTTCACCTTCCGGATCACCGCCCCCGACCGCCTCACCGTCGTCGCCAACGGCCTGCCCACCGGCCGCGAGCAGCACGACGGCGGCACCACCACGTGGACGTACAAGACCGTCCACCCGATGGCCACCGAACTCGCCCAGGTCTCCATCGGCGACTCGGCCGTCGTGCGCCGCGAGGGCCCGCACGGCCTGCCCGTGAGGGACGTCGTGCGCACCGCCGACCGCGAGGCGATGGAGCCCTGGCTGCGCCGCACCCCCGGCCACCTGGAGTGGATGGAGAGCCGCGTCGGCCCGTACCCCTTCGAGACCTACGGGATCCTGGTCGCCGACGCCGACACCGGCTTCGAGCTGGAGACCCAGACGCTCTCCCTCTTCGAGCGTGGCCTCTTCACCGAGACCGGCTACCCCACCTGGTACGTCGACTCGATCCTCGTCCACGAGCTGTCCCACCAGTGGTTCGGCGACAGTGTCTCGCCCCGCGCCTGGTCCGACCTGTGGCTGAACGAGGGGCACGCCACCTGGTACGAGGCGACCTACGCCGAGGAGCACGGCGGGCCGACCCTGGAGAAGCGCATGAAGGCCGCGTACGGGGCCTCCGACCAGTGGCGCCGGGACGGCGGGCCGCCCGCCGCGCCGAAGCCGCCGGAGCCCGGCGAGAAGATCAGCCTGTTCCGGCCGGTGGTCTACGACGGCGCCGCGCTCGCGCTCTACGCCCTGCGCCACGAGATCGGCGACGACGCCTTCGGGCGGCTTGAGCGCCGCTGGGTGGCCGAGCACCGGGACGGCACGGCGACCACCGCCGACTTCGTCGCCCTCGCGAGCGAGGTCTCCGGGCACGACCAGACGGCGTTCCTGCACGACTGGCTGTACGCGGCGAAGACCCCGCCCATGCCCGGCCACCCCGACTGGACGAGCCGGGCCCCGCGGTGAAACCCGCGTGACGGGGCGTGCCCGACCGTGTCACCATCATCAGGTCGGCGGCGCGGCCGGGCCCCGGGAATTCTTTTCCGGTGTCACGCGTTGTGATCGGCGTAAAGGATTTCTCTCTTCGACGTTAAGGATCAAATGACCTCCTCTTCATCCCCTTCCCAGGACGCGCAGAGCTTCGCGGACACCCGCCGCACCGAGAGCCTTCGGGCCGATGCCCTGATGGAAGAGGACGTCGCCTGGAGCCACGAGATCGACGGAGAGCGGGACGGCGACCAGTTCGACCGCTCCGAGCGCGCGGCCCTGCGCCGTGTCGTGGGCCTCTCCACCGAGCTCGAGGACGTCACCGAGGTCGAGTACCGCCAGCTGCGCCTGGAGCGCGTCGTGCTGGTCGGTGTGTGGACCTCGGGGACGGTGCAGGACGCGGAGAACTCGCTCGCCGAGCTCGCGGCCCTCGCCGAGACGGCGGGCGCCCTCGTGCTCGACGGCGTGATCCAGCGCCGTGACAAGCCGGACCCGGCCACCTTCATCGGTTCGGGCAAGGCGCAGGAGCTGCGGGACATCGTGCTCGAGACCGGCGCCGACACCGTCGTCTGCGACGGTGAGCTCAGCCCCGGCCAGCTCATCGCCCTCGAGGACGTCGTCAAGGTCAAGGTGGTCGACCGGACCGCCCTGATCCTCGACATCTTCGCCCAGCACGCCAAGTCCCGAGAGGGCAAGGCCCAGGTCGCCCTCGCGCAGATGCAGTACATGCTGCCGCGCCTGCGCGGCTGGGGTCAGTCGCTCTCCCGGCAGATGGGTGGCGGCGGCGGTGGCGGCATGGCCACCCGTGGTCCCGGTGAGACCAAGATCGAGACGGACCGGCGCCGGATCCGCGAGAAGATGGCGAAGATGCGCCGTGAGATCGCGGAGATGAAGACCGGCCGCGACATCAAGCGGCAGGAGCGGCGCCGTCACAAGGTGCCGTCGGTCGCCATCGCCGGATACACCAACGCCGGCAAGTCGTCCCTGCTCAACCGCCTCACGGGCGCGGGCGTGCTGGTGGAGAACGCGCTGTTCGCCACCCTCGACCCGACCGTCCGGCGGGCCGAGACGCCCTCCGGCCGGCTCTACACGCTGGCGGACACGGTCGGCTTCGTCCGGCACCTGCCCCACCACCTGGTCGAGGCGTTCCGCTCCACCATGGAAGAGGTCGCCGACGCCGACCTGATCCTGCACGTGGTGGACGGCTCGCACCCGGCTCCGGAGGAGCAGCTGGCGGCGGTGCGCGAGGTGTTCCGCGAGGTCGGCGCGCTGGACGTGCCGGAGATCGTCATCATCAACAAGGCGGACGCGGCCGACCCGCTGGTGCTCCAGCGGCTGCTGCGGATCGAGAAGCACTCGCTCGCCGTCTCCGCCCGCTCGGGCGAGGGCATCGAGCAGCTGCTCGGCCTGATCGACGCCGAGCTGCCGCGGCCGAAGGTCGAGATCGAGGTCCTCGTGCCGTACACGCAGGGCGGTCTCGTCTCGCGGGCGCACGCCGAGGGCGAGGTGATCTCCGAGGAGCACACCCCGGAGGGCACCCTGCTCAAGGCGCGGGTGCACGAGGAACTGGCGGCGCTCCTCGCGCCGTACGTCCCCGCCGCGCACTGACACGTACACAGGCAGTGAAAAGGGCGCCGGCCGCCTCCCGCGAGGGAGACGGCCGGCGCCTTTGTTCCGTTCTCGGGCGATCAGTGGGCGAACTTCTTGCTGATCATGTCGTGGGCTGCCTTCGCGCCCTGCCCCAGCTGCGGTCCGGCCAGCCAGCCGCGGCTCCCGGCCGGACCGATCGAGGTGTTGGACACCAGCGCCGTCTTGCCGTTCGGCATCACGTGGAACCAGCCGCCGCCGGACGAGCCGCCGGTCATGGTGCAGCCGATCCGGTACATGGTCGGCGTCACCGGAGCCGTGGTGAGGCGGGTCGGGCGGTCCAGGCACTTGTGCATGATCATGCCGTTGTACGGGGGCGCCGCCGGGTAGCCCCAGGCGCCGACCGTGCCGGCCTGCGCCGGTGAAGGGGCGGAGAAGTCGACGGGCAGCGCCGCGCCCACCGTCTCCTCAAGCGACTTGTGGCCGTTCGCCGGCCGGACGTGCAGGATGGCGTAGTCGTACGGCCACGCCTGGTTGGTGCCGCCGCTCTGGATCCACTGGCCGGAGGTCACGGCCCAGTCGGCCCAGTACTGGCCGTACGGGTAGACCTGGTACGGCTGCGCGTTCTGCAGCTGCGCCGGGGACTTGCCGAGGTCGTTGAAGGCCGGGACGAACATGATGTTGCGGTACCAGCCGCCGCGCTTGCCGGCGTGCACGCAGTGGCCGGCCGTCCACACCAGGTTGGACTTGCCGGGCCGGCGCGGGTCCTTCACGATCGTGCCGGAGCAGACCATGGAGCCCTCGGGCGAGTCGAAGAAGATCTTGCCGACCGGGGCCGCGTAGCGGTGGTACGGGGTCTTCTCACGCTGAGCGGTCACCGGGCGCGGCGTGGGGTCGGTGCCGCCGCTCGTCGCCTGCGCGGTGATCGTCGGGTCGGGGCTCTTGGCGGACTGCATCCGCGTCGGGTTCCACAGGCCGTCGATGACCGGGTTGACGAAGTCGTCGGCCTCGCGGAGCCAGGTCTCCTTGTCCCAGTTCTTCCACTCGCCGTTCTTCCACTTGTCGACGTCGACGCCGTGCTTCTTCAGCTTGTCGGCGACGCCCTTGGCGAGGTCGGACGGGGAGTCGGAGCCGGAGCCGGAGTCGCCGGTGGCGGCGGAGCTGCCGGCCACGGGCTTGTCGGCGGGCTTGTCGGACGCCGGGGTCTCGGTGGGGCCGCAGGCGGTGGCGGTCAGCGCGAGCGCCGCCGCCAGGGCCGTGAGGGCCGGCAGGAGTCGTATGGAGCGCATGAGAGTTGGTGTCCCCCTGGGATTTCTTCGCGCTGGGATTCGTTCGCGCGTCCGGCCGGCCCGGACACGGCCGCCACGGAGGGCCGCCGTCGGGTGCATTGCCATGGACGCGTCACTAGCGGTTGCACAGTATGCCGGTAACGACCGGGCGGGGCTCCGCAGGGGTGCCCCGCCCGGAACGTCGCCGGCGACGTCACCGGCAGGCCATCGGCCTTACTGGTTCGCGTACTTCTTGCTCATGCCGTCGTAGAGCGCCTTCGCCTCGGCGCCCAGCCGCGGGCCGGCCAGCCAGCCCGCCGTCACCGGGCCGATCGAGGTGTTCGACACCAGCGCCGGCTTGCCGTCCTGGCCCGTGGCCACCCAGCCGCCGCCGGACGAACCGCCGGTCATGGTGCAGCCGATCCGGTACATCGTCGGCTGCTCCGTCTTCACCGACAGCCGGCCCGGCTTGTCCGTGCACTGGTACATCAGCTGCCCGTCGAAGGGCTTGGCCGCCGGGAAGCCCGTCGCCGTCATGTTCGCGATCTTCGGCACCGCCGGCGCGTTGAACTCCACCGGAAGCGCCGAACCGACCGTCTCCTCCAGCGACTTGCCCGTGCCGCCCTTCTCCGGCGTCACGTGGAGCACCGCGAAGTCGTACGGCGCGCCCTGGCCGCCGGTCTGGCCGCCCTGGTCGATCCACTGCTGCGAGGTCTGCGCCCAGTCGCTCCACCACACGCCGAGCGGAGCGATCTCGTCACGGGTCGCCTGCTCGAGCGCCGAGGTCGACTTGGCGTTGTTGTTGTACGAGGGGACGAAGGCGATGTTGCGGTACCAGCCGCCCTTCTTGCCGGCGTGCACGCAGTGGCCGGCCGTCCAGACGAGGTTCGACTTGCCCGGGTGCGCCGGGTCCTGGACGACCGTCGCCGAGCAGACCATCGAGCCCTCGGGGCTGTCGAAGAAGACCTTGCCGGAGGCGGGCGCGTTCTCGTGGTACGGCGCCTGCACGGCCTTCGCCTTCACCGGAGCCGGCGTCGGGTCCGTCACGCCCTTGTCACCGGAGATGTCCTCCGGGTCGACCGGCTTGTCCGGACGCTGGGCGTCCCGCATCCGGTCCTTGTCCCAGAGGCCCTCGATGATCGGGTTGACGTAATCCTTGGCCTCACGCAGCCACTTGTCCTTGTCCCAGTTCTTCCACTCACCGCCCCGCCACTTGTCCATGTCGATCCCGTGCTCCTTCAGACGCTTCTTCAGGTCGTCCGGAATGTGGATCTTGCCGTCCGAGGTCGGGTTCGCGGAGGCGCTGGGCTGCTCACCCCCCGCGTTGTCCTCGGTCGGACCGCAGGCAGTCGCCGTCAGCGTCAGCGCCGCGACGGCGGATGCCGCTGCCAGCAGCGGACGAATCGATCGCATCTCGTGATCCCCCTGGGACTACGTCAACTTGTGCATCAGTGAACGGCGGAGGCACGCGTGGCCCACGTCGTGTGAAGCCCCCACTATGCCGGTGCCGGACGAGACGGCAGGACCCAGGTCCGCGGTTCCCGTCCTCCGGCGGCCGTTGCCATGCCGTGATCCCGTGCCCGGCAAGGATCTTGGCACCCGCCCGTGATCCCCGGCAGGCCCCGTCGTTGGTACGTACGGGGGACGCAACGGCAGCTGTCGGGACGCCCGTCGGGGCGCGCCTGCAACGTACCGATGTGCAACGCAACCGTTACACCGGGAGGACACCGAGCCGTGGCCGTGACCGAACCAGCTCCGGCCGTACCGCCGGGCGCGCGGAGGTGTGAGGAGCACCGCGTGCCCGGCGAAGGGATCGCGCACGAGGGCATCCTGCGGCGCCAGGCGCAGCGCGAGTCCGCCGCGCGCACCTATGCGCGCTCGCTGCCGATCGTCCCCGTCCGGGCCCGGGGACTCACCATCGAGGGCGCGGACGGGCGCCGTTACCTGGACTGCCTGTCCGGCGCCGGCACCCTGGCGCTCGGACACAACCACCCCGTCGTCCTCGAAGCCATCCGCAAGGTCCTCGACTCCGGCGCCCCGCTCCACGTCCTGGACCTCGCCACCCCGGTCAAGGACGCCTTCACCACCGAGCTGTTCGCCACCCTGCCCGGCAAGCTCGCCGAGGACGCCCGCATCCAGTTCTGCGGCCCGGCCGGCACCGACGCCGTCGAGGCCGCCCTCAAGCTCGTCCGCACCGCGACCGGCCGCCGCGGCGTGCTCGCCTTCAGCGGCGCCTACCACGGCATGACCGCCGGCGCCCTCGACGCCTCCGGCGGCGCCGGCGACGTCCGCGTCGCCCGGCTGCCCTATCCGCGGGACTACCGCTGCCCGTTCGGCGTCGGCGGCGAGCGCGGCGCCGAACTCGCCGCCCGCTGGACCGAGGACATCCTCGACGACCCCAAGAGCGGGGTCCCCACCCCCGCCGGGATGATCCTCGAACCCGTCCAGGGCGAGGGCGGGGTCATCCCCGCCCCGGACAGCTGGCTGCGCCGCATGCGCGCGCTCACCGAGGCCCGCGGCATCCCGCTGATCGCCGACGAGGTGCAGACCGGCGTCGGCCGCACCGGCGCCTTCTGGGCCGTCGAGCACAGCGGTGTCGTCCCCGACGTGATGGTCCTGTCCAAGGCCATCGGCGGCTCCCTGCCGCTCGCCGTCGTCGTCTACCGCAGCGAACTCGACGCCTGGGAGCCCGGCGCCCACGCCGGCACCTTCCGCGGCAACCAGCTCGCCATGGCCGCGGGCGCCGCCACCCTCGCGTACGTACGGGAGAACGGGCTCGCCGAGCGGGCCGGCGTCCTCGGCGCCCGCATGCTCGGCCGGCTCCAGGACCTCGCCGCCGCCCACCCCTGCGTCGGCGACGTGCGCGGCCGCGGCCTGATGATCGGCGTCGAACTCGTCGACCCGGAGGGCGCCGGCCAGGGCGACACGGCCCCGCCGCCCGACCCCGACCTTGCGTCCGCCGTCCAGCGCCAGTGCCTCGACCGCGGCCTCATCGTCGAACTCGGCGGCAGGCACAACGCGGTGGTCCGGCTGCTGCCCCCGCTCACCCTCACCGACGAGCAGGCGGCCGCCGTCCTCGACCGCTTCGCCGACGCCCTGGCCGCCGCCGAACGGACCCACCGCACCCGGCCGCCCCGCTGAACCCCGTACCCGGCCCCCCACCCGGACCCCGACCGGCCCCTTCCCCCCTCCCAAGGAAGCCCCCGTGAACCCCACCCCCGCCCCCACCGCCGAGACCTTCGGAACCGCCGTCGAGCCGACCGTCCCCCGGCAGTACGAGCCCCGCGCCCTCGACCCGCTGGACGACCCGGACCCGGCGCGCGCCGCCGACGCCGCCGCCGTGGAGAACCTGCTGCGCTGCTGGGTACGGGAGAAGAACCTCCCCGCCCCGGACGGCGCCACCCTGCGCGTCCCGCTCGACGCCGGCGGCACCGCCCTCCTCGTACCCGTCCGCCACTGGTCCCGCACCGGCTGGCACCGCTTCGGCGCCCCCGCCCTCGAAGGGCTCCCGGCCACCGCCCCGCCGGTCGACGCCGTCACCCTCGCCGCCCTGCTCAGCCGCGAGACCGGCGGCTCGGGCGGCGCCGAGGGCACCGAACTCGTCGGCCGGGTCGCCGACTCCGCCCGCCGCACCGCCGACTTCATCGCCGCCCGCCGGCGCGACCCGCGGCCCCGCCCCGACGCCGACCTCTTCCTCACCGCCGAACAGTCCCTGCTGCTCGGCCACCCCCTGCACCCCACCCCCAAGAGCCGCGAGGGCATCTCCGAGTCCGAAGCCCGGCTCTACTCACCCGAGTTGCACGGCTCCTTCCCGCTGCACTGGATGGCCGTCGACACCACCGTCCTCGCCACCGACTCGGCCTGGACCGAACAGGGCCGCCCCGTCGCCGCGGCCCAGCTCACCGCCGGCCTCGCCGAAGGCCTCGCGCTCCCCGCCGGCACCGCCGCCGTGCCCCTGCACCCCTGGCAGGCCCGCGAGCTGCGGCACCGCCCCGCCGTCGCCGCCCTCCTCGACGCCGGACTCCTCCACGACCTCGGCCCGTACGGCGGCCACTGGCACCCGACCTCCTCCGTGCGCACCGTGCACCGTCCCGGCGCCCGGGCCATGCTCAAGCTCTCCCTGGGCCTGCGGATCACCAACTCCCGCCGCGAGAACCTGCGCAAGGAACTCCACCGCGGTGTCGAGGTGCACCGGCTGCTCCGCACCGGCCTCGTCGACCAGTGGCAGGCCGCCCACCCGGGCTTCGACATCGTCCGCGACCCCGCCTGGCTCGCCGTCGACACCCCCGACGGCGCACCCGTGCCCGGACTCGACGTCATGATCCGGCACAACCCCTTCACCGCCGGCGACGACGCCGTCTGCCTCGCCGCGCTCACCGCCCCGCGCCCCTGGCCCGGCTCGCCCCGGATGCGCTCCCGGCTCGCCGAGATCGTGCTGCGGCTCGCCGCCCGCACCGGCCGTCCCGCCACGGCCGTCGCCGCCGAGTGGTTCCTGCGCTACCTCGACCTGGTCGTCCGCCCGGTCCTGTGGCTCGACGGCCAGGCCGGCATCGCCCTGGAGGCCCACCAGCAGAACACCCTGGTGCTGCTCGACCCCGACGGCTGGCCCGTCGGCGGCCGCTACCGCGACAACCAGGGCTACTACTTCCGCGAGTCCCGCCGCGAGGAGCTGGCGAACCGCCTGCCCGGCATCGGCTCCGTCAGCGACACCTTCGTCTCCGACCAGGTCACCGACGAGCGCTTCGCCTACTACCTCGGCATCAACAACGTGTTCGGCCTGATCGGCGCCTTCGGCTCCCAGCAGCTCGCCGACGAGCGCGTCCTGCTCGCCGCCCTGCGCAGCTTCCTCACTGGCGCGACCGCGCTCGGCTCCCCGCTGCCGCACCTGCTCCTGGAGGCCACGACCCTGCGCTGCAAGGCCAATCTGCTCACCCGGCTGCACGGCCTCGACGAGCTCGTCGGCCCGGTCGACACCCAGTCCGTGTACGTCACCATCACCAACCCCCTGCGCGGCTGAACCCCCACGCCCACCGCGCACTCCCCGTCCCCCTGTCCCCGTCCACCCACCGAGAGGAGCGCACCCCCCGTGCCTCCCACCGAAGCCCACCCGGCGCGCCCCGGCGCCGATACGCGTGCCCGCCCCGACGCCGACACGCATGCCGGTACGGATGCCCGCCCCGGCGCCGGCATCCATGCCGATACGGGTGCCCGCGGCGGCGCCGACACGCACGCCGATACGGGTGCCCGCCCCGGCGCCGATCCGGCCGCCGACGACACCCTGGACCTCCACCTGCCCGCGGACTTCCTCGCCCGCATCGCCGCCGGTGAGCAGCCCCCGAGCGGCCCCGCCGACAGCGGCGACCTGCTCGACGAGCTCGCCGCATGGGCGCCCGCCGACACCCCGGCCGGCCGCTTCCGGCTCGAACCCGTCCGGCTCGACCGCGACCTGCCGCTCGTCGCCCGCTGGATGAACGACCCAGCCGTCGCCGCCTTCTGGGAACTCGAAGGCCCCGACAGCGTCACCGCCGACCACATCCGGGCCCAGCTCGACGGCGACGGCCGCAGCGTGCCCTGCCTCGGCGTCCTCGACGGCACCCCCATGAGCTACTTCGAGATCTACCGCGCCGACCTCGACCCGCTCGCCCGGCACTACCCGGCCCGCCCGCACGACACCGGCATCCACCTCCTCGTCGGAGGCGTCGCCGACCGAGGCCGCGGCCTCGGCACGACCCTGCTGCGCGCCGTCGCCGACCTGATCCTCGACCACCGGCCCCGCTGCACCCGGGTCCTCGCCGAACCCGACCTGCACAACACCCCCTCCGTGGCCGCCTTCCTCGGCGCCGGCTTCCGCCTCTCCGCGGAGGTCGACCTGCCCGGGAAGCGCGCCGCGCTCATGGTCCGCGACCGTGCCCTGCGCCACCTGCTGTGACTCCGCGCCCCTGACTCCGCGCCACCGGCTCCACCCCGACTCTGCACACCCACACCTCACCTCCCACCGCCCACCCACAGCGGTCCCACCCCGAGGAGTCCCCGTGTCGACGTCCCCTGCACCGCTCGACTCCGCAGCGCCCGCCCCGACGGCCCTCTACGGTCCGCCCGAGCTCCATCCGGACGCCTGGACCCGGGCCGGCGCCCGGCTGCTCGCCAAGGCCGTCGCCGAGTTCGCGTACGAGGAGATCGTCCTGCCCCGGCCGGCCGACGCCACCGCCACGCCCCCGGGGAGCGGACCCGGCGCCTACACGCTCACCCTCGACGACGGCGGCATCCTCGCCTTCACCGCCCGCCGCGGCGCCTACGACAGCTGGCGCGTCGACCCCGGCTCGCTCACCGTCGACGGCCGGCCCGCCACCGACCCGCTCGACTTCCTGGTCCGCGCCCACCGGCTGCTCGGCCTTGACGGCGCCACCCTCGGCCACCTCATCCGCGAACTCACCACCACCCTCGCCGCCGACGCCCGCCTCGACGAGACCGCCCTGCCCGCCGCCCGCCTCGCCGAACTCGGCTACGCCGAGCTCGAAGGCCACCAGACCGGCCACCCCTGGCTCGTCCTCAACAAGGGCCGGATCGGTTTCTCCGCCACCGACGCCGCCCGCTGGGCACCCGAGGCCCGCCGCCCCGCCCGGCTGCCGTGGATCGCCGTCAGCAGCCGCATCGCCGCCTACCGGGGCGTGACCGGACTCGCCACCCCCGACCAGCTCTACGCCCGCGAACTCGACCCCGAGGTCCGCGAGCGCTTCCACACCGTGCTCCGCGACCGCGGCCTCGACCCCGACGCCTACCTCCTGCTGCCCGTCCACCCCTGGCAGTGGGACGAGGTCCTCCTCCCGCTCTACGCCCCCGCCGTCGCCGCCGGGGCGATCGTCCCGCTCCCCGCCGACGGCGACCTGCGGCTGCCGCAGCAGTCCGTCCGCACCTTCCTCAACACCAGCCGCCCCGACCGGCACACCGTCAAGCTCCCCCTCTCCGTCCTCAACACCCTGGTGTGGCGCGGTCTTCCCACCGAGCGCACTCTCGCCGCGCCCGCCGTCACCGCCTGGGTGCAAGGGCTGCGCGACGCCGACCCCTTCCTGCGCGACGAGTGCGGCGTGATCCTGCTCGGCGAGGTCGCCTCCGTCACCGTCGAGCACCCGCTGTACGACCGGCTGCCGGAAGTCCCGTACCAGTACAAGGAGCTCCTCGGCGCGATCTGGCGCGAGCCGCTGCGGCTGCCCCCGGGCGAACGCGCCCGCACCCTCGCCTCGCTGCTGCACACCGATCCCGCCGGCCGCGCCTTCGTCGCCGAGCTCGTCGAGCGGTCCGGGCTCACCCCGAGGGCCTGGCTGCAGCGCCTCTTCGCCGCCCTGCTGCCGCCGCTGCTGCACTTCCTCTACCAGTACGGCACGGTGTTCTCCCCGCACGGCGAGAACGCCATCGTCGTCTACGACGACCAGGACGTGCCCGTCCGCCTGGCGATCAAGGACTTCGTGGACGACGTGAACACCAGCGCCGTACCGCTGCCCGAGCACGCCACCATGCCGGACGAGGTGCGGGCCGTGCTCCTCACGGAGGAGCCGGACTTCCTCACCCAGTTCATCCATTCGGGTCTGTTCGTGGGCGTCTTCCGCTACCTCGCCCCGCTGTTCGAGGAGCAACTGGACGTCCCCGAGGAGGAGTTCTGGACCCTGGTGCGCGCCGAGATCCTCCGCCACCAGGCACGCTTCCCGGAGCTGAAGGAACGCTTCGAGCTGTTCGACCTGCTCGTGCCGCGGATCGAGCGCCTCTGTCTCAACCGCAACCGGCTCCACCTGGACGGTTACCGCGACCGCCCCCAGCGGCCCCACGCGGCCGTCCACGGGACCGTGCCGAACCCGCTCGCCTGACCCGCCCCGGGTGATCGTTAGCGGACGGCCGGGACGGCTCCGGCTGTCCGTGCCGACCCGTAGGCTGGGAGGGCTATGACGAAGCCATCCCTCCCCGATCTCCTCCACGCCGCCGTCTCCGCCGTCGGCGGTGTGGAGCGCCCCGGCCAGGTCACCATGGCCGAGGCAGTGGCCGAGGCCATCGACGACGGTTCGCACCTGCTCGTCCAGGCCGGCACCGGCACCGGAAAGTCCCTCGGCTATCTCGTGCCCGCCCTGGCGCACGGGGAGAGAGTGGTGGTGGCGACGGCGACGCTGGCGCTCCAGCGCCAGCTCGTCGAGCGCGACCTGCCGCGCACGGTCGAATCGCTCCACCCGCAGCTGCGCCGCCGCCCCGAGTTCGCCATGCTCAAGGGCCGCTCGAACTATCTGTGCCTGCACCGGCTCCACGAGGGCGTGCCGCAGGACGAGGAGGACGGCCTCTTCGACCCCTTCGAGGCGGCGGCCCCCACCAGCAAGCTCGGTCAGGACCTGCTGCGGCTGCGGGACTGGTCCGACGAGACGGAGACCGGCGACCGCGACGACCTCACGCCGGGGGTCTCCGACCGGGCCTGGGCCCAGGTGTCGGTCTCCTCGCGCGAGTGCCTGGGCGCGAGCAAGTGCGCGTACGGGGCGGAGTGCTTCGCCGAGGCGGCCCGGGAGCGCGCCAAGCTCGCCGAGGTCGTCGTCACCAACCACGCGCTGCTCGCCATCGACGCGATCGAGGGCGCCCCGGTGCTCCCGCAGCACGAGGTGCTGATCGTCGACGAGGCCCATGAGCTGGTCTCCCGGGTCACCGGCGTCGCCACCGGCGAGCTCACCCCGGGCCAGGTCAACCGGGCGGTGCGGCGCGCGGCGAAGCTGGTCGACGAGAAGGTGGCCGACCAGCTGCAGACCGCGGCCGAGGGCTTCGAGAAGCTGATGGAGCTGGCCCTGCCGGGCCGTCTGGAGGAGATCCCCGAGGACCTCGGCTACGCGCTGATGGCCCTGCGCGACGCCTCCCGCGCGGTGATCACCGCGCTGGGCTCCACCCGGGACCGCTCGGTGCAGGACGAGGACGCCGTGCGCAAGCAGGCCCTGGCCTCCGTGGAGACGGTGCACGGGGTCGCGGAGCGGATCACCCAGGGCTCGGAGTGGGACGTCGTCTGGTACGAGCGGCACGACCGCTTCGGTGCCTCGCTGCGGGTCGCGCCGATGAGCGTCTCGGGGCTGCTGCGGGAGAAGCTGTTCGCGGACCGCTCGGTCGTGCTGACCTCCGCCACCCTCAAGCTGGGCGGCGACTTCAACGGCGTGGGCGCCTCGCTCGGCCTGGCGCCGGAGGGCACCCAGGGCGACGACCTGCCCGTGTGGAAGGGCATCGACGTCGGTTCGCCCTTCGACTATCCGAAGCAGGGCATCCTCTATGTCGCCAAGCATCTGAACCGGCCCGCCCGGGACGGCGAGCGCGGCGACATGCTGGACGAGCTGACCGAGCTGATGCAGGCGGCCGGCGGCCGCACGCTCGGCCTCTTCTCCTCGATGCGGGCCGCCCAGCAGGCGGCCGAGGAGCTGCGCGGCCGGATCCCCGAGCTGCCGATCCTGCTCCAGGGCGAGGACACCCTCGGCGAGCTGATCAAGAACTTCGCCGCCGACCCGAAGACCTGTCTCTTCGGCACGCTCTCCCTCTGGCAGGGCGTGGACGTGCCGGGGCCGAGCTGCCAGCTCGTCGTCATGGACAAGATCCCATTCCCGCGTCCGGACGACCCGCTGATGAGCGCCCGGCAGAAGGCCGTCGAGGAGGCCGGCGGCAACGGCTTCATGGCCGTGGCGGCCACGCACGCGGCGCTGCTGATGGCCCAGGGCGCCGGCCGTCTCGTCCGGGCGACGGGCGACCGTGGTGTGGTCGCCGTGCTCGACCCACGGCTGGCCACGGCGCGGTACGGCAGCTATCTGAAGGCTTCGCTGCCGGACTTCTGGTACACGACGGACCGCAACCAGGTGCGGAAGTCGCTGGCCGCCATCGACGCGGCGGCCAGGGCGGCGGAGGCGTAGGCGGTCCGGTGGGGGTCCTGGGGACACAGCAGGGCCCCGGGACCGGCGCAGGGGGTCCCGGGGCCCGGTTCAGGGCCGGCGAGGCGGCGTCACACGCGTCGCAGCACGGCGACGACCTTGCCGAGGATGGTGGCCTCGTCGCCGGGGATCGGCTGGTACGCCGCGTTGTGCGGAAGCAGCCAGACGTGGCCGTCCTCGCGCTTGAAGCGCTTCACCGTGGCCTCGCCGTCGAGCATGGCGGCGACGATGTCACCGTTCTCGGCGACGGGCTGGCGGCGGACCGTGACCCAGTCGCCGTCGCAGATGGCGGCCTCGATCATGGAGTCGCCGACCACCTTGAGGACGAACAGCTCGCCGTCACCGACCAGCTGCCGGGGGAGCGGGAAGACGTCCTCGACCGACTCCTCGGCCAGGATGGGGCCACCGGCCGCGATCCGGCCCACCAGGGGCACGTAGGAGGCGGCGGGCTTGCCGGTGGTGTCGGTCGGCTGCGTGCTGGGCTGGTCGGAGCCGCGCACCTCGTACGCCCGGGGCCGGTGCGGGTCGCGCCGGAGGAAGCCCTTGCGCTCGAGCGCCATCAGCTGGTGTGCCACGGAGGAGGTGCTGGAGAGGCCGACGGCCTGGCCGATCTCGCGCATCGACGGCGGGTACCCGCGGCGCTGCACGGAGTCGCGGATGACCTCGATCACCCGGCGCTGACGGTCGGTGAGGCCGGAACTGTCGGCCCGGATGCCGGGAGGTCGTCCGGGAAGGGAGCGCGCGGGCCGGCCGGGCTCCCCCTCCCCGTTCATGACGGTGTCGTTCATCGCGTGTACCGGCTCGAATCGGCCCTGGGAGCGGTCCTGGGCGGTGATGGTGGCACTGTCTGCGGTGGTGGTCACGTCGGCGGCCCCTCTCGAATGGTCTCCCTGGCTGGCACAACGGTAGTAGCTTTCGAAAGGTTGCGCCAAACACACGTTCGAGTGAAAATTCGCAGTTCGCCTTACGTGTATGCGTGCGTAGGTGTATGGGCCTGCCTTGGGCGCCGTTGGCTCCCGGCCGACCTCTGTCGCAAAACGGTCATTACGGTAGTCTTCGGCGTCGGCTCCGAGCGGGCCCGGCCGCCCCTCCAGTGTCGCACCGGCGACCCCGGCGTCGGCGCCGCCGCGCCCTTCCCGTACCTTTGTGGCCGGCTTCCCGGCCGGGCGGAAGCGCGACACGCGCAGGGCCCCGAAATGCCGCCACCCCCAAGATCTAGTGGTTGGATGGCATCAGCCACCCATAAGTAGTGGTCCTTGGTCTGCCGGGGGCCCTCGTATCGCCTATGCTGGTGGTCGCTTCGAGGGGCCTTGTCGGCCCCGCCGGGGCTATTCAGTCGTGCCATGAGGGAGGGTCGGAACACCATGCACTGCCCCTTCTGCAGGCACCCCGACAGCCGTGTCGTCGACAGTCGCACCACCGACGACGGGACGTCGATCCGACGCCGCCGCCAGTGCCCCGACTGCTCCCGTCGTTTCACGACGGTCGAGACGTGCTCGCTCATGGTGGTGAAGCGGTCCGGAGTCACCGAGCCCTTCAGCCGTACCAAGGTCATCTCCGGCGTGCGCAAGGCGTGCCAGGGACGGCCCGTCACCGAGGACGCCCTCGCCAAGCTCGGCCAGCGGGTCGAGGAGGCGGTGCGCGCCACCGGGAGCGCCGAGCTGACCACCCACGACGTGGGTCTGGCCATCCTCGGCCCGCTGCAGGAGCTCGACCTCGTCGCGTACCTGCGTTTCGCGTCCGTTTACAAGGCTTTCGACAGCCTCGAAGACTTCGAGGCCGCCATCGCGGAGCTGCGCGAGCGGCCTCCCGCCGGCGGCGGGACCGGAGCGACCCCCGAGGTCCCCGTGCCCGTTCCCGCCACCGCCGCCGACTGACCGGCGGTCCGGACCGGTCACGGTCCGGCGACCGGCCGCCGCACGGCCGGCACAAGACCTGCCCCGAGCGGCCCCGCGGTCTCGCGAGGCGTTCGTGGCAACAGCAGTAACTGACAGCAGTACAGAAACCAGAGCCCTGGAATTTTCCAGGCGCTCCACGGTGTTTTGCCCGTATATGGGAGGCGGCATGACAGAGACGGCGAGCGGTCCGGCACGTGGTTCCCGCGCCAAGGGAGCCAAGGCGGCGAGCAAGGGCCTGCGTATCGAGCGCATCCACACCACCCCCGGCGTGCATCCGTACGACGAGGTGGCCTGGGAGCGCCGTGACGTCGTCATGACCAACTGGCGCGACGGCTCGATCAACTTCGAGCAGCGCGGCGTCGAGTTCCCCGACTTCTGGTCGGTGAACGCGGTCAACATCGTCACCAGCAAGTACTTCCGCGGAGCCGTCGGCACTCCGCAGCGCGAGACCGGTCTCAAGCAGCTGATCGACCGCATCGTGAAGACGTACACGAAGGCCGGCGAGGAGTACGGCTACTTCGCGTCGCCCGCGGACGCCGAGATCTTCGAGCACGAGCTGACGTACGCCCTCCTGCACCAGATCTTCAGCTTCAACTCTCCGGTCTGGTTCAACGTCGGCACCCCGCAGCCCCAGCAGGTCTCCGCCTGCTTCATCCTGTCCGTCGACGACTCCATGGAGTCGATCCTCGACTGGTACAAGGAAGAGGGCATGATCTTCAAGGGCGGCTCCGGCGCCGGCCTGAACCTCTCCCGCATCCGCTCCTCCAAGGAGCTCCTCTCCTCCGGCGGCAACGCCTCCGGCCCGGTCTCCTTCATGCGCGGCGCCGACGCCTCCGCCGGCACGATCAAGTCGGGCGGCGCCACCCGCCGCGCGGCCAAGATGGTCGTGCTCGACGTGGACCACCCGGACGTCGAGGACTTCATCGCCACCAAGGTGAAGGAGGAGGAGAAGATCCGCGCCCTGCGCGACGCGGGCTTCGACATGGACCTGGGCGGCGACGACATCACGTCCGTCCAGTACCAGAACGCCAACAACTCGGTCCGCGTGAACGACGAGTTCATGACCGCCGTCGAGAACGGCACCGAGTTCGGCCTGCGCGCCCGTATGACCGGCGAGGTCATCGAGAAGGTCGACGCCAAGGCGCTCTTCCGCAAGCTGGCCGAGGCCGCGTGGGCCTGCGCCGACCCGGGCATCCAGTACGACGGTGTGATCAACCACTGGCACACCTGCCCCGAGTCCGGCCGGATCACCGCGTCCAACCCGTGCAGCGAGTACATGCACCTGGACAACACGTCCTGCAACCTCGCCTCGCTGAACCTCATGAAGTTCCTCAAGGACGACGGCAAGGGCAACCAGTCCTTCGAGGTCGAGCGCTTCGCCAAGGTCGTCGAGCTCGTCATCACCGCGATGGACATCTCCATCTGCTTCGCCGACTTCCCGACCCAGAAGATCGGCGAGAACACCCGCGCCTTCCGCCAGCTGGGCATCGGCTATGCCAACCTCGGCGCCCTGCTGATGGCCACCGGCCACGCGTACGACTCCGACGGCGGCCGCGCGCTCGCCGCCTCCATCACCTCGCTGATGACCGGCACCGCGTACAAGCGCTCCGCCGAGCTGGCCGGCGTCGTCGGCCCGTACGACGGCTACGCCCGCAACGCCGAGCCGCACCAGCGCGTCATGAAGCAGCACGCCGACGCCAACGCCGTCGCCGTCCGCATGGACGACCTCGACACCCCGGTGTGGGCCGCGGCCACCGAGGCCTGGCAGGACGTCCTGCGCCTCGGCGAGAAGAACGGCTTCCGCAACTCCCAGGCGTCCGTCCTCGCCCCGACCGGCACCATCGGTCTGGCGATGTCCTGCGACACCACCGGTGTCGAGCCGGACCTGGCCCTGGTCAAGTTCAAGAAGCTCGTCGGCGGCGGCTCGATGCAGATCGTCAACGGCACCGTCCCGCAGGCCCTGCGCCGCCTGGGCTACCAGGAGGAGCAGATCGAGGCGATCGTCGCGCACATCTCCGAGCACGGGAACGTCATCGACGCGCCCGGCCTGAAGACCGAGCACTACGAGGTCTTCGACTGCGCGATGGGCGAGCGCTCCATCTCCCCGATGGGCCACGTCCGCATGATGGCCGCGATCCAGCCGTGGATCTCCGGCGCCATCTCCAAGACGGTCAACATGCCGGAGACGGCGACCGTCGAGGAGGTCGAGGAGATCTACTTCGAGGCCTGGAAGCTCGGCGTCAAGGCGCTCGCGATCTACCGCGACAACTGCAAGGTCGGCCAGCCGCTCTCCGCCAAGAAGAAGGAGGAGGAGAAGGCCGAGGTCACCGCGAAGTCCGAGGCGACGATCCGCGAGGCCGTCGAGAAGGTCATCGAGTACCGCCCGGTCCGCAAGCGCCTCCCGAAGGGCCGCCCGGGGATCACCACCTCCTTCACGGTCGGCGGCGCCGAGGGCTACATGACCGCCAACTCCTACCCGGACGACGGTCTCGGCGAGGTCTTCCTCAAGATGTCCAAGCAGGGCTCGACCCTCGCCGGCATGATGGACGCCTTCTCCATCGCGGTCTCCGTCGGCCTGCAGTACGGCGTGCCGCTGGAGACGTACGTCTCGAAGTTCACCAACATGCGCTTCGAGCCGGCCGGCATGACGGACGACCCGGACGTGCGGATGGCGCAGTCGATCGTCGACTACATCTTCCGCCGCCTGGCGCTCGACTTCCTGCCCTTCGAGACCCGCTCCGCGCTCGGCATCCACTCCGCCGAGGAGCGCCAGCGCCACCTGGAGACCGGTTCGTACGAGCCGTCGGACGACGAGGTCGACGTCGAGGGCCTGGCCCAGTCCGCCCCGCGCGCCCAGGAGCTGAAGGCCGTCGCCGCGCCCAAGGTCGAGGCCGAGGAGGCGAAGCCCGTCGCGCAGCAGGCGCACACCAACGCCGAGCTCGTCGAGATGCAGCTCGGTGTCAGCGCCGACGCCCCGCTGTGCTTCTCCTGCGGCACGAAGATGCAGCGCGCCGGCTCCTGCTCCTTCGGGGTGGGCGGGGGCCCCACCCGGGGTTCCCGCGGCGCCCCTGAGGGCTGACGCGCCCTAGGGCTGATGGGGAGAGGGGCCCCGGCCGGGGGGCCGGCCCCCTTCTCGCTGCCTTCGGCCCCCGCGTACGTCCGGTTACGCGGCGCCCATCGTGGCGCCGAAGGAGCTCGGGTCCGTGTCGAAACCGCGGGGAAGGGGCCGCCAGCTCCAGTCGCCGGCGCCGTCGCGGACGAACTCCACGACGGTCGCGGCCGTCGCCTGTGCCACCGAGGCGAAGTCGTCGACCAGCAGGTCGGTGTAGCCCTCGCGCACCCGGACTCCGGTCCCGCCGACCTGGCCGAAGACGACCCGCCCGCCGCCCTGCTGTATCGCCACGCCCACCACCACGCGCGCGTACCGGGGCGCGAGCCGGGTGAGCTCCAGGGTCATCGCCTCGTCGAAGCCGAGGCCCTGGCCCGTACGGCTGTCGCGCTGGAGGGTGATGGTGCCGTCGGGCGAGCGGTTGTCGAAGTGCACGAGATAGTCCGGTGCACCGTACGGGCCGTCCGCCGGATAGACGCCCGCGACCAGGTCCAGGTCGTGCGCGGGGCTGCCTGCCGGGCTGGGGTCCCACTTGAGCGACACCTCGACCTTGCCGACCCCCTTGTTGAGTCCGCTCATCGCGAACCCCCTCTCTGTGGACGGTTCCTGACGGGGTGTTCATGGTGTCATGTGATCAACATGTCATCTGATGAGGGGGACTGTCGCATGTGGGGGGCGGAAGAGCTGGATCTGGACGCGTATCTGGCGCGGATCGGACACTCGGGGGAGGTCGCGCCCGATCTCGCGACTCTGCGCGCCGTGCACCGCGCGCACGTGGCGGCCATCCCGTTCGAGAACCTGGACGTGGCACTCGGCCGCCGGATCTCCCTGGAGCCCAAGAGCCTCCAGGCCAAGCTCGTCGGCCGGCGCCGCGGCGGGTACTGCTACGAGCAGAACAGCCTGCTCGCCGCCGCCCTGGAGCGGATCGGCTTCCAGGTCACGGGGCGCGGCGCCCGGGTCCGCCTGGGGGACGAGATCAGGCCGATCACCCACGCGGTGCTCGTCGTCATGGTGGAGGGCCGGCCGTGGCTGGCCGACGTGGGGTTCGGCTACCAGGGACTCCTCGAACCGGTGCCGCTGGCCGACGGTGTGCGGGTCGAGCAGGATGACTGGACCTTCGGCATCGGCGTGGACGCGGACGGCGTCCACGCGCTGCGCTCGCTTCGCCCGGAGGGGTGGACCCAGCTGTACGCCTTCGCCCCGCAGACCCTGTACCCCGTGGACTTCGAGCTGATGAACCACTACAGCTCCAGCCACCCGCGCTCACGGTTCGTCGGCCAGATCGTGGCCCAGCAGCCCGGCCCCGCCATGGGCAGGTCACTGCTCCGCGACACCCTGACCGTGGTGCGGGCGGACGGTCCGAGCGAGGAACGGAAGGTGCGGCCCGAGGAGTTGGCCGCCACTCTCGCCGACGTCTTCGGAATCGAACTGGACGACGAGGAGGCCGCCGGACTGCTCCGGGTGCACCCGGCGGAGGTCTGACGGCGCGTCGCTCCGCCCCGTACCATGGCGCGGTGCTGGTCAAGTGGATTCGCTGCACCGTGGTGGACCGTCGAGGGTTCGAGCGGGGGCAGCGGAAGTGGGCGGGGCTGCTCGGGGAGCCGGGGTTCCGGGGGCAGGGCGGTGGGTGGAGCCGGCGGCGGCCGGACGTCGCCCACGTCTTCGCGTTCTGGGAGAGCAGGGCGTTCTACGACTCCTTCATGGCGCGCTCGCACGACCGGCTGGCCGCCGCGCAGGTCGGCACGTACCGCAATCCGCAGGTCAAGCTGTTCGACCACCGCTTCGACGTGAAGACCGGCTTCGAGCCCCGGTTCGCCGACGCCGACGTGGCCCGGGTCGCCCACTGCCGGGTGCACGAGGAGCGGGCGGAGCACTTCGCCCTGATGCAGGAGAAGGTCTGGAACCCGGCGATGGCCGGGTCTCCGGGCATGCTGCGGGGGCTCTTCGGCGAGGCGCCGGGCCACGAGTTCATGGTCCTGTCGATGTGGAACTCGGCCGCCGAGCACGGGAAGTACCGCGTCGAGCGGATCGAACGGCTGGGCCTGCGGGCGCAGACGATGGCCGACGTGGCGGCGATGACGGGCGACGTGGTGCAGCTCGAACCGACGTGGACGGTGTGAGGGGTCCGGGTTCGGGTCCGGGGCGGGCCGGGAGGCGGTGACGACCGCGTACCGGGTCGGGCCGGGCCGGGAGGGGGTGCCGCCTGTGTACGGGTTCGGGGCCGGCCGGGAGGCGGTGGCGACCCTGTACGGGTTCGGGGCGGGCCGGGAGCAGGTGCCGACCGCGCACCGGTCCTGGGCGGGCCAGGAGCAGGTGCCGACCGCGCACCGGTCCTGGGCGGGCCAGGACGGGGTGCCGACCGGCCGCCCCTCGACGCGACGGCCGACGGGTGGCCGTCTAGGGTCGTGGGCATGGCACGACCGCGGCGCATCGTCCTCGTACGGCACGGAGAGTCCGTGGGCAATGTCGACGACACCGTGTACGAGCGGGAGCCCGACCACGCGCTCCGGCTGACCGACACCGGGTGGCGGCAGGCGGAGGCGACGGGGGAGCGGCTGCGGGAGCTCTTCGGCGAGGAGCGCGTCAGTGTCTACGTCTCGCCGTACCGGCGCACCCACGAGACGCTGCGGGCCTTCCGGCTCGACCCGCGCCAGGTCCGGGTCAGGGAGGAGCCCCGGCTGCGCGAGCAGGACTGGGGGAACTGGCAGGAGCGGGAGGACGTACGGCTCCAGAAGGCGTACCGGGATGCCTACGGGCACTTCTTCTACCGCTTCGCCCAGGGCGAGTCGGGCGCCGACGTCTACGACCGGGTCGGGGCCTTCCTGGAGAGCCTCTACCGCAGCTTCGAGGCGCCCGACCACCCGCCGAACGTCCTGCTCGTCACTCACGGGCTGACCATGCGCCTGTTCTGCATGCGGTGGTTCCACTGGACGGTCGCCGAGTTCGAGTCGCTCTCCAACCCGGACAACGCCGAGACGCGGATGCTGCTGCTTGGCGAGGACGGGAAGTACCGCCTCGACCGGCCCTTCGCACGCTGGCGTACCCCGGAACCGTACGGCCCCACCGGATAGAGTGGGAGGGCGATGACCGCTGACCTCTCTCTCGACCGGCGCTTCGACCGCGCCCTGGCCAGCCTGCGCGGGCTGTCCGTGGGAGACGCCCTGGGCTCCCAGTACTTCGTTCCCGGCAACTACCCCCTGCTGAAGCGGCACGAGCCGCCGGCCGGTCCCTGGCAGTGGACCGACGACACGGAGATGGCCTGTTCCGTCCTGGCCGTGCTGGTCGCCCACGGCCGGATCGACCAGGACGCGCTCGCCCAGTCCTTCGCCCACCACCACGACTTCGACCGCGGCTACGGCCCCGCCGTCAACCGCATGCTCCGGCTGATCCGCGAGGGAGACGACTGGCGGCAGCTCGCCGCCGCGCTCTTCAACGGGCAGGGCTCGTGGGGCAACGGCGCCGCCATGCGGATCGCCCCGCTCGGCGCCTGGTACGCCGACGACCCGGAACAGGCCACCCACCAGGCCGAGATCTCCGCGTACACCACCCACCAGCACCGCGAGGCCGTGGTCGGCGCGATGGCCGTCGCCGCCGCGGCGGCGCTCGCCGCGGACCCCGCAGGGCCGCCCACGCCGGAGGCGCTGCTCGACGGCGTCATCGCGCTCGTCCCGCGCAGCGCGGTCGGGGCCGGGCTCCGCCGGGCCCGCGACATGCTCGACTACGGCGACGCGGCGACGGTCGCGGCCGTCCTCGGCAGCGGCCGGCGCACCAGCGCGCACGACACCGTGCCGTTCGCGCTCTGGTCGGCGGCGCGGGCGCTCGGCGACTTCGAGCGGATGTTCTGGACCACCGCGGAGGTCGGCGGCGACGTCGACACCACCTGCGCCATCGCCGGCGGCGTCGTCGCCGCGAGCCCGACCGGCACGCCGCCGGCCGCCTGGCTCGACCAGACCGAGGAACTGCCCGGCTGGGTGCCCACGGGGGCCGGCTCGTAGTCGGCGTGGTGTGTCACGGTCCTGCCACAGCCGCGGACGGGACGGTTCAGCGCGGCGAAGCGCAATTAGAGTCGGCCATTCCGCAACGCTGATCATGGCATCAGCGTGTCGACGAGACACCCGGGACCGCCCCGGAGCCGTGAGGCCCTGGGGCCGGACGCACCCGGGTCGGGAGGGGGTCCCGTGACCGACACACCATCCGCCGAACAGCCCCAGGACAGCCCGCAGCCAGAGAACGACACGGCGGCGGGGCAGTCGGCCGCAGCGGGACAGGCGGCGCCTGGCGCGTCCGCGGGTCCGGGTGCACCGGGCGCGCCGACCACGTCGGCCGGTCCGGCTGCACCGTCCGGGCAGGCCGTGCCGGGCGCGCCAGCGGCATCGGCCGCACCGGGCGCGACAGCCGCAGCGGCTGCGCCGACCGCATCGACCGGCCCCGTTGAGCCGGCCGGGTCGGCCGCGCCGGCTGCTGCAGCAGCCGCCGAGTCGACCGCACCGGCCGCGCCGACGCCACCAGTTGCACCCGGCGCCCAGGCTGCATCGGCTGGGCAGGTCGCACCAGCAGCATCTGCTGCCCCGACCGCCCCGACCGCCCCGAGCGCTCCGGCCGCATTCGGCGCGCCAGCCACGCCCGCCGCACCAGGCGCGCCAGCGCCACCGCACGCCGCGCCGGTCTTCGCGCCACCGCCTCCGCCCTGGGCGGCGCGGGGGTACCCGCCGCATCCGGCGTGGGCGGCGCCGAGAAAGCCCGCGCCGAGCAAGCTGCGGCCGCCGGAGCCGGCGCGGCCGACCGCGGCGACGCTCGGGGCGATCGCGGTCACGGCCCTGCTCGCCTCGCTGCTGCTGGGTTCGGGCGCGGGGGCGAATCTGCTGCTCATAGCCGTGCCCGCGACCGTCGCCGGGGCGCTCGCCGCCCGCGCCGCGGGCCGCCGGCTGCGGCCGTGGACCGTGGTCTGGGCCGTCGGCGGCGCGGCCCTGCTGGCCGTACCGGTGATGAGCGACGCGGGCTGGCCGACCTTCCTCGCGGTCGTCGCGAGCCTGGGGCTCACCGGCTACGCCCTGCACGGCGGCCGCGGCTGGCCGAGCATGCTGTTCGCGCCGCTCGGCCTGTTCGACTCCATGGTCACGGGTGTGGTGTGGGCCGGACGAGGGGTGCGCGAACGCGCGGACGCCTCGCAGGGCCGCTGGTGGCCCGTGCTGCGTACGATCCTGATCGCGGTCGGCCTGCTCGTCGTGTTCGGCGCGCTGTTCGCCGGCGCCGATGCCGCCTTCTCCGACCTGCTCGGCTCGCTCATACCGGACGTCTCGCTCGCCCAGTCGCCTTGGCGGGCGCTCTGCTTCCTGCTCGGCCTCTTCGGCGCCGCCGCCGTCGCCCGTACCGCCGCGGCCCCGCTGCGCTGGGACCGGCTGTCCTTCGGCGCGGGCAAGGCCCGCGGCCGGATGGAGTGGGCGCTGCCGCTCGTCGTGCTCAACCTGCTCTTCGCCGCCTTCAACACCATCCAGCTCACCGTGCTCTTCGGCGGCTACGACAAGGTGCTGCGCGAGACCGGCCTCAGCTACGCCGAGTACGCCCGCCAGGGCTTCTGGCAGCTGCTCATGGCCACTCTCCTCACCCTCGGCGTGATCGGCCTCGCCCTGCGCTGGGCACCCCGCGGCGGCGCCCGCGACCAGCGGCTCGTCCGCGCCGTGCTAGGCACCCTGTGCGTGCTGACCCTGGTCGTCGTCGCCTCGGCGCTGCGCAGGATGGACCTGTACGTGGACGCGTACGGGCTCACCCGCCTGCGCATCTCCGTCGCCACGATGGAGATCTGGCTGGGCGTCGCCATCCTGCTCATCATGGCCGCCGAGATCTGGGGCGCCCGCCTGCTGCCCCGCGCCCTCGCCGCCAGCGCCGCCGGATTCGTGCTCGCCTTCGGCCTGATCCAGCCGGACGCCGTCATCGCCCAGCAGAACGTCGACCGCTACGTACGCCTCCACAAGATCGACGTCGACTACCTCTCCGGACTCTCGGCCGACGCGGTGCCCGCCCTCGACCGGCTCCCCGGCGACCTGCGCTCCTGCGCCCTGTGGCACATCGAGGAGCGGCTCAGCGAGGACGACGACACCTGGTACAGCACCAGCCTGGCCGAGACCCGGGCCCGGGACATCCTGGCCGCACACGGCTCGGGCCGCAGTGGCGTGCCGTGCGACGAACCCTCGCGGGAGGACGAGTACGACCCGTACGCGCCCTGACGCGTACCCGTACCCGTACCCGTACCCGTATGCGTGCGCGGCCCTGACCCGTACCCGTACCCGTACGCGCCCTGACCCGTACTCGTACCCGTACCCGTACCGGCCCCACGTGTCGGTGGGGGGGGGGGGGCCCCCCCCCCGGGGGGGGGGGCCCCCCCCCCGGGGGCGGGCCGGGCCCGGCGGGCCCC
>NZ_JBIWPJ010000010.1:86783-314354 GCF_044768205.1 Streptomyces sp. NPDC101160
TGGGCCACTGAGCCTGATAGAGCGCCGCTCTAAAACCGGCCCGCAGAAATCCCCCCCCCGGGGGGCCCCCCCCCCCCCCCCCCCCCCCCCCCGGGGGGGGGGGGGGGGCCCCCCCCCGGGGGGGGGGGCCCCCCCCCCCACCGGGTCAGACGGCCGGTCCCGCTGCCTCCGCCGCACCGCTGAGGGCCGCCAGGTCGCTCCTGCGCACCCGGAGCACGACCGCGGCCGTGGCGAGGGCGACGAGCGCCATCACGACGGCGGCGGTGAACGCGCTGGTGATGCCGGCCGTCAGCACGTCGTGCGACCACGGCGCGGGCAGCTGCTGCTCCTTGACGAACGCGGCCTTCTGCCCGGGGGTCGCCTGGGCGAGGAAGTCTGGCATCTGCCGCTTCTCCTCGTCCCGGCTGGCCGTGCCGTAGACCGTGACCAGGATCGACAGGCCGAGCGAACCGCCCACCTGCTGGGTGGCGTTGAGCAGTCCGGAGGCCGCGCCGGCCTCGTGCGGGGCGATGCCGGAGACGGCGGTCAGCGTGACGGTGACGAAGTTGAGGCCCATGCCGAAGCCGAAGGTGACCATCGGCCCGAGGACTCCACCCAGGTAGGAGCTGTCCGGGGTGATCAAGGTCAGCCAGAACAGACCGGTGCCGGTGAGCGCCGCGCCCGCCAGCATGCACGGCTTGGGGCCGAACACCGGCAGGAGCCGCTGGGCGAGCCCGGACGTGACGCCGATGGCTGCGGTGACCGGCAGGAAGGCGAGGCCGGCCCGGATCGGGCCGAAGCCGAGCACGTTCTGCACGAACAGGACGATGAAGAAGAACATGCCGAGCATGGCGGCCGCCAGGCTGAGCATGAACACGTAGGTGCCCGAACGGTTGCGGTCGGCGAACATCCGCAGCGGTGTGATGGGTTCGCGCGCCCGTGACTCCACGACGACGAAGGCGGCGAGCAGCAGCACGGCCGCGACGAACGCCCCGAGGGCGAGCCCGTCCGTCCAGCTCTCCTCGGAGGCGCGGATGAAGCCGTAGACGAGCGCGGACATGCCGACGGTGGAGGTCAGCGCGCCGGCCAGGTCGAAGCGGCCCGGGTGCCGCTCGGACTCGTCGATGAAACGCGGTGTCAGAAAGGCGATGGCCAGACCGATCGGGACGTTGACGAACAGCACCGAGCGCCAGTCGAGCCACTCGGTGAGCATGCCGCCGGCCAGCATGCCGATCGCGCCGCCGCCGGCCGATACGGCCGCGAAGACGCCGAACGCCCGGTTCCGCTGCGGCCCTTCGGGGAACGTGGTGGTGATCAGCGCGAGCGCGGTCGGCGAGGCGATGGCGCCGCCTGCGCCCTGGAGCGCGCGGGCGGCGAGGAGCTGCCACGGCTCCTGGGCGAAACCGCCGAGCAGCGAGGCGAGGGTGAAGACGAGGATGCCGGTCAGGAACACCCGCCGGCGGCCCAGGATGTCGCCGGCCCGGCCGCCGAGAAGCAGCAGACCGCCGAAGGTGAGGGTGTAGGCGCTGAGCACCCATGACAGGCCGGTGGTGGAGAAGGAGAGGGCGTCCTGGATGTGCGGCAGCGCGATGTTCACGATCGTCGCGTCCAGGATGACCATCAACTGGCAGGCGGCGATGACGGCGAGGGCGATTCCGGGTGGCCGGTTCGGGCTGCGGGAGGCGTGTGGAGTCGTTGGCACGGTGTGTCCCCCACGGAAGAATGTAGTGAACGCATCCGTTCACTGTTTTCCACGGTAGTGAGAGCCCGCTAAGGAACGCAAGCGTTCACTGGGTGGTGTCGTGAAGAGAACCGATTCGTCTCGACGGAGACTCAAGAGAGAGGCATTCATGGCTACTTCGCACTCCGGTTCGCACTCCGGGCCGGCGGCCGCTGCTCAGCCTGGCGGCGGCCCGGCACCGCGCCGACGCGGCCCGGTACTGGAACGTGCCATTCTCGACGCGACCCTGGACCAGCTCGGCGCGGTTGGCTGGAATGCGCTGACGATGGAGGGTGTCGCGGCCGCTGCCCAGACCGGCAAGGCCGCCGTGTACCGCCGGTGGTCCTCGAAGGAGGAACTCGTCGCCGACGCGCTCAGGACCGGACTCCCCCCGTTCGGGGAGGCGCCGGACCACGGCAGCGCCCGCGAGGACCTCCTCCAGCTGTGCCGCCGGGTGCGGGCCGCGATGTACTCGAAGCCCGGTATCGCGCTGCGCGCCGTGCTTCACGAGTGCGACAACCAAGCCGCCGCCGAGCGCTTCCACGAGCTGATCGTCGACCGGGTCGTCGAGCCCTCGCAGCGGCTGCTGCGCGAGGTGGTGCAGCGCGGGATCGCGCGCGGCGAGGTGCGCGCGGCCGCGGCCGACGAGATGGTCTACGACGTGGTCCCGGCGATGATGATGTACCGCTCGAAGGTGTGCGGCAGCGAATGGACGGAGAGCGAGCTCACCGGGCTGATCGACCTGGTCATGATGCCGCTGCTGAGGCCCGCCTAGTCGGTGCCCTGCCCGTGGTCCCGCCCTTTGTTCCGCCCGTTGTACCGCGCGTTGTCCCGCCCTTTGTTCCGCCCTTTGTTCCGCCCGTTGTACCGCGCGTTGTCTCGCCCTTTGATCCGCCCGTCGTGCGGGTGGCGGGGCGCGTGCCGGGGCCGGCTCCGGTGGCGGTTCGGAGTGGCGTCCGGGGCGGCGTCCGGGCGGGGGCGGGGGCAGTCTCGCCGGCGGTGCGGGGCGGGTTTCGGCCGGGCGTGGGCGGCCAAGGGGAAACCGGGTACCCAGGGCGGTATCCATCGGCGTAATCTTTAGGCGCCATGCCGTACGAACCACCCACCCACAGCGTCGAACGATCGATCCGGGCCACCACCGGCGCCAAGATCGTCGCCGGGGTCGACGAGGTCGGGCGAGGGGCCTGGGCCGGTCCCGTCACGGTGTGCGCCGCCGTCACCGGCCTGCGCCGCCCGCCCGCCGGGCTCACCGACTCCAAGCTGCTCACCCCCAAGCGCCGCACCGCGCTCGCCGTGGAACTCGAGGGGTGGGTCACGGCGTACGCGCTGGGTGACGCCTCGCCCGCGGAGATCGACGACCTCGGCATGACCGCCGCCCTCCGGCTGGCCGCCGTCCGCGCCCTGGAGGGCCTGCCGGTCCGCCCCGACGCCGTGATCCTGGACGGCAAGCACGACTACCTGGGCAGCCCCTGGCAGGTCCGTACGGTGATCAAGGGCGACCAGTCCTGCATCGCCGTCGCCGCCGCCTCCGTGCTCGCCAAGGTCCGGCGCGACCTGATGATGGCCGAGCTGGAGGCCGAGGCGGAGGAGTACTCCGCCTACGCCTTCGCGGCCAACGCGGGCTACCCTTCGCCGGTCCACAAGGCGGCGCTGGAGGAGCTGGGCCCCACCCCGTACCACCGGCTCTCCTGGTCGTACCTCGACGCCATGCCCCGATGGTGCCACCTCAAGAAGGTGCGCCTCTCCGCCGAGGCGGCCGCGCTGGAGAGCGGGGGCCAACTCGGCTTCGACTTCTGACGTGCGGCCGACCACGGCCGACCCCTGAACTTCCGGCCTCTGGGCCCGGATCCTGCGGCGGACGACCCATGGGGCAACCCGTGAGGGAGACTTCCGCAGGCACCGTCCAACGGCCGGGGCGTGCCTGTGCGCCCACCCGCCGGAGCCTCGCGCGACGGCGTTTGATAGACATCAACCCATGCCTCTCATCCCCGAGGAGCCTCAGATTCACGAGAGTGCCCAGGGTCCCCGCGCGACCGCGGCCGCCGGCCGCCCCGTGCCGACCCCTCGACCCGTACCCGGCCCGCGTTCCGCGGCCTCGCCGCGACCCGGGCGTCCCGG
This sequence comes from Streptomyces sp. NPDC101160, assembly GCF_044768205.1. Classification (NCBI taxonomy): domain Bacteria; kingdom Bacillati; phylum Actinomycetota; class Actinomycetes; order Kitasatosporales; family Streptomycetaceae; genus Streptomyces; species Streptomyces sp. NPDC101160. The sequence continues at coordinate 90,601 of NZ_JBIWPJ010000010.1, forward strand.
CCCCGGTCCGGCCCGGCCCGCGCCGCCGCCGCCGCGTCCGTCCACCCACGCGGAGAATCGTTCCGACCAGGCGTCCGGACCGCAGATCCAGCTGATCCCGGCTCCCGCCGACGGTGCCGTCGACGCCGCCGAGGAGGCGGTGGACCTGCTGCTCGACACCGGCCGCGCCCCCGGCGACGTCCTGGTGCTCACCACCGGCGAGCAGCACCCGTGGGCGGCGCACGAGCTGTCCTTCGGCGAGGCCGCCTACTGGGCGCAGCAGGACGCCCGCGAGGACGTGTTCTTCGCGGACGCGGCCGCCGTGGCCCGCGCCGCAGCACGGCCCGTGGTGGTCGTCGCCGTCAACGGCGGCTCCGACGAGGACATCGCGCTCCGGCTGCCCGAGGCGATGAAGCGGGCGTCCGCCCTGCTGATCGTCTGCGGCGACCCGCAGCGCGTCAGCGCCGCCCTCGGCGCCGGCGTCTGACCTCCATCGTCCGCACCCCGGCCGCCCTCGGGCGGCCGGGCGGACATCCGGGGCCGCTCGCTCAGCGGGCGGCGGCGCGGCGCAGCGGCTCGGGAGCGCCGCTCGCGATGCGCGGCACCAGCTGGTCGAGGGCGGAGTCCTCGCCCAGGGGCGCCGGCTGCGAGTCGGAGCCGGGCCGGCGTCCGCCACGGCCGTCGCCGAGCACCTGCCAGCCGCCACGGGTCAGCGTGATGTACGCACCGCAGCGCAGCCCGTGGAGCGTGCAGGCGTCCCGCAGCCCCCACATCCAGGCCCCGTCCTCCTCCGTCCAGCGCTCGTCGCCGTCCCGGCAGTAGAGCAGCACCGCCGTGCGCACCGGGGCGCGCCGCCGCAGATCGTGCGGGATGACCCGGCGCAGGTGCGCGAGGAGCGCGTTGCGGAACTCCCAGCCGTCCGCGGGCGCGGTGCGGCGGGTGAACGAGGCGCTGGCGGCGAGCCGTTCCTCGTGGTCGAGCACGGCGACGACCGCCGTCGACGGCGTGGGCATGTGACGGGAATGCAGGCCGCTGACGACCTCACGCGGACTGCGCAGCAGCGGGATCCCCGCGGCCGCCCACTCGGCCGGTTCGAGTATCCGGGCGAGGCGGCTGGCCGACCCGGACGACGGGGCGGCCGGTACGGTCGAGGACGGAGCGAATCCGAGGGTCACGATCCTCCCTTCGGATACGCGCCCGCTCCGCGGGCAGGGTGGGACGAGGGTGCACAACGGCACGGTCCAGGAGGACCGCGTACGAGCCGTGCGGGGTGGACTCCCAATTCTTCCTGGCGCGTGCGCGGGCGGCAACGAGCAATTGAGGCCGCTGACTGGAATGAACCGGTATGACTCTCATATCCCTGCCCAGTTACCCATTATTCACGCCCCGTTTCATGCCTGGACGGCGAGCACCAGCGGAAACACCCCCTCCGCTCCCGCCCGCCGCAGCAGTCTCGCGGCCACTGCCAACGTCCAGCCGCTGTCAGCGAGATCGTCGACGAGCAGTACCGGGCCACCCGCGGCGGCCAGACGCCCCGTCAGATCGTCCGGAACGGCCAGGGCCCGCTGCAGCCCGACCACCCGCTGCGCGCTGTTCGTACGGGAGATCCGCAGCTCCTCCGCCTCCGGCGCGTACTCCACGGAGCCGAGCAGCGGCATCCGGCCGATCTCGGCGATGCGCCGGCCGAGCGAGCCCACGAGCCGCGGCTTGCGGTGCGAGGCGACCGTCACCACACCGGCCGGCCTGGGCAGGGCGTCCGCGCCGCCCGAGGCCCAACCTCCCGGCCCCTTCGCCCAGTCGGCGAGCACCCGCACCACCGCCTGCACGACGTCGTCCGGCACCTCGGCGTCCGGCGCGGTGTCGGCGAGCAGCGGCCGCAGCCGGTTGCCCCAGCCGATGTCCGAGAGCCGGCCGAGCGCCCGGCCCGGGTACGACTGCTCGCCCGCCGGGATACGGCCCTTCAGATCCACGCCCACGGCGGCCAGTCCGGTCGGCCACATCTTGCGCGGCTCCACCTCCACGCCCGCCCGGCCCAGCTCGCCCCGGGCCGAGTCCAGCGCCGCGTCGGAGACCTTGGCGTCGAACCTGACGCCCGCACAGTTGTCACAGCGCCCGCACGGCGCGGCCGCCTCGTCGTCCAGCTGACGGCGCAGGAACTCCATCCGGCAGCCGCCGGTCGTCGCATACTCCCGCATGGCCTGCTGCTCGGCGTCCCGCTGCCGGGCCACCCACGCGTACCGCTCCGTGTCGTACACCCACGGCCGGCCCGTGCTCTCCCAGCCGCCCTTCACCCGCTTGACGGCCCCGTCCACGTCGAGCACCTTCAGCATCGTCTCCAGCCGGGTCCGGCGCAGCTCGACCAGCGGCTCCAGAGCGGGCAGCGACAGCGGCCGGCCGGCCGCCGCGAGCACGTCGAGGGTGCGGCGCACCTGCTCCTCCGGCGGGAACGCCACCGAGGCGAAGTACTTCCAGATCGCCTCGTCCTCCTTGCCCGGAAGCAGCAGCACCTCCGCGTGCTCCACCCCGCGCCCGGCGCGGCCCACCTGCTGGTAGTAGGCGATGGGGGAGGAGGGCGAACCGAGGTGCACGACGAAGCCCAGGTCCGGCTTGTCGAAACCCATGCCGAGCGCCGACGTCGCCACCAGCGCCTTCACCCGGTTCGCGAGCAGGTCCTCCTCGGCCTGCTGCCGGTCGGCGTTCTCCGTCCGGCCCGTGTACGAGGCGACCGTGTGCCCGCACTGGCGCAGATGGGCCGTCACCTCCTCGGCCGCGGCGACCGTCAGCGTGTAGATGATCCCGGACCCGGGCAGCTCGTCGAGATGGTCCGCCAGCCAGGCGAGCCGGTGCGCCGCGTCCGGCAGCCGCACCACCCCGAGGCTCAGGCTCTCCCGGTCCAGCGGCCCGCGCAGCACCAGCGCGTCCGTGTCCGCGCCCGTCCCCAGCTGCTCGGCGACGTCCGCGGTCACCCGGGCGTTCGCCGTCGCCGTCGTGGCGAGCACCGGCACCCCGCCCGGCAGCTCCGCGAGCATCGTCCGCAGCCGCCGGTAGTCGGGCCGGAAGTCATGCCCCCAGTCCGAGATGCAGTGCGCCTCGTCGACCACCAGAAGACCCGTGGCGGCCGCGAGCCGGGGCAGCACCTGATCGCGGAAGTCGGGGTTGTTGAGGCGCTCCGGCGAGACCAGGAGCACGTCGACCTCGCCCGCCGCCACCTCCTGCTGGACGGTGTCCCACTCCTCCGTGTTCGACGAGTTGATCGTGCGCGCGCGGATGCCCGCCCGCGCGGCCGCCTCCACCTGGTTGCGCATCAGCGCGAGCAGCGGCGAGACGATCACGGTCGGACCCGCGCCGCGCTCGCGCAGCAGCGAGGTCGCCACAAAGTACACCGCCGACTTGCCCCAGCCGGTCCGCTGCACGACCAGGGCCCGGCGTCTGTCCGCCACCAGCGCCTCGATGGCGCGCCACTGGTCCTCGCGGAGTCTCGCCGTGCCCGTCGGGTCCGAGACGAGACGGGCGAGCACGGCGTCGGCGGCGGCGCGGAGGGCGGCACGGTCCTCGGTGCGATCTGCGTGGTTCATGCCCCCATGCAACCTGATCGGTCGGACAATGCGCGAACGAGCCGCCGCACCTGTGGATAACCTCGGCGACGCCGGCCCGGGGAGTTATCCACAGGGGTTTCGCGATCGAGGGTGCTCGCGGGACCGTCGTGACCATGAACACGAACCACCACGAATCCCACGGACCGTCCTCGACCCAGCAGATCACCCTGCGCGGGCCCGCCGAGCTGGCCGACGCCCTGCCGTTCATGCTCGGATTCCACCCGAGCGACTCCGTCGTCCTCGTCGCGCTGCACGGCGAGCGCGGCCGCTTCGGCGGCCGGGTCCGCGTCGGCATCCCGGGCTCACCGCACGAATGGCCCGCCATCGCCGACCACCTGGCCGAATGCCTCGTCGAAGGCTGCGCCCGGCGCGGCGACCGGCCCGACGCCATCGTCGTCTTCCTCTGCCAGGAGCCCAGGCCCGGCGAGACCGGCCGCCAGGTGACGGAGCGGCTGCGCCCCTTCGCCCAGCGCCTGCGCACCGCCTGCGGCGCGCTCGACATCCCCGTCCTCGAAGCCCTCTGCATCTCCGACGGCCTCTACTTCTCGTACGTCTGCCCCAACGCCGTCTGCTGCTCGCCCGACGGCACCCCGCTCGCCCTCTCCGGTACGTCGGTGATGGCCGCGTCCGCCGCCTACGCGGGAATCCAGGTGCGCGGCACGCTCAAGGAGATGGAGGCCCGGCTGAAGCCCCGCGGCACCGAGTACGACGCGGCGCAGCGCGCGGCGCTGAACGACGCCGCCAACGTCATCGTGCCCAGGATCCTCGACGGATCCGTCGGCACCCTCGCCCGGCAGGAGACCCGCGACACCACCCTCGGCCTCATCCGCAGGCTTGTCGAGCGGTACTCCGCGCCGCCCGCGAAGCCGACCGGTCCGGCGGGCGGCGCCGCCTCCCGCCGGAGCGCCCTCCCGCCCGCCACAACCGCGGCCGACGAGAGGGACGACGCGCTGCTCAGCGCCGACGAGGCCGCCACGCTCATCCTCGGACTGCAGGACCGCGAAACCCGTGACCAGGCCGCCGAATGGATGGAAGGCCCCGAGGCCGCCGCGGCCCTGCGGCTCTGGCGGGCCCTGGCCCGGCGCTGCGTCGCCCCGTACCAGGAGTACGCGGCGGCCCCGCTGACCCTGGCCGGCTGGGTCGCCTGGTCCCTCGGCGACGAGCCCTCCGCCCGGGTCGCCCTCGGCCTCGCCCTGGAGACCGACCCCCACTACCTCTTCGCCCGCCTGCTCCATCAGGCGTGCAACGAGGGCCTGGACCCCGAGTCGCTCCGCGAGTGCCTGCGCAAGGAGCGGGCCGCCCGTCTCGCCGCCGGTCAGCGCCCGGAGGACGAGGAGGCCCATGGCGAGCCGGCTGACCCCGACCCCGTGTCCGACCCCGTGGCCGGCACGACCCGGTCCCGGCGGCGGGCCCGTACGGTCGCGCGGCGGGCCGCACGGCAGGCCGGGCTGCGGACGACGGCAGCCGGCCCGCGGGCCCCGCGCGCCCAGACGCCACCCGCGCGGCCCCGGAACGCGGCCGCGCCCCGCACCGGCCGGCGCGACGCGAGGACCGGAGAATGAGGGCCGTGACCCGTCGGCCCGCGGCGGCGTTCACCTCTGTGGCGGTACCGCGGGAGCGGTGGCGCCGCCCCACGGCCGGACCCGCGGACCGCCGGGACCGCCCGCTCGGCCCCGAGCCCGGTCGCCGCCGGGCCCGGCCGAGCAGCCCGGACCGCACAGAGAGCGCCGTACACGCGTCATGGCCCCCAGCCCCGCCCAGGCCCCCGGACCCTCCGCCGGACCTCCGTCCCGCACCGGAGCCCCGCCCCAGGGACCGGGCCACGGGGCGAGCCGCCCCGTGGAACTCCCCGCCGCGCACGACACGCTCGTCGGCGTCGCCCTGCCCGCCCTCGCCGTCAGCCCCCGGCACGGCCAGCTCACCGGGACCGGCCTCGACGGGGTGTTCCTCGCCGGGCGCCGGCTCCTCGCCCGCTGCGTCCTGCGGATCGCCGGACGCGAGCCCGTCCCGCTCCACGGCCGGACGACCACGGCCGACCGCGCCGACTTCCTGGCCGTCCTGCGTACGCCCGGCGACACCGGGCCCGACCCCGGACTCGTCGTCGAACGGACCCGCGAGGCCGACGGCACCGAGCGGATCACCCTGCGCAGCTCGTCCGCCCGCCCGCTGCGGCTCCCGGTGGAGCTCGCTCTGGGCACGGATCTCGCGGACCTGGGCGCGGTGGCGGCCGGGCGGCCGGGGCCCGAGCTCGCCGCGAGCGTCCACGGCACCGGGCTCCGCTGGACGGACGGCGACGGCACCGCCGTCGCCGTCTCGGCCGACCCGCCGCCCAGCGAATCCCTCGCCGCCGCCGGACTGCTCCGCTGGGAGGCCGCACTGGCCCCCCGAGGCAGCTTCGTCCTCACCCTCCGCATCCGGGCCGAGCGGGCCGGCCGCGCCCTCGCGCCCGGCTCCGGCGGCGGCCGGCCGGGCGGGCACGTCCTCGCCGACGCCGTCGCCGAGGGGGACGACCCTCGGCTCGGGCCGCTGCTGCGGACCTCCGTCGCCGACCTGCGCGCACTGCTCCAGCGCGACCCCGCGCACCCCGCCGGCGTCCACCTCGCCGCCGGAGTGCCCTGGCGCTGCGGGCCCGTCACCGCCGAGGCCCTCTGGGCCGCCCGCATGGTCCTGCCCCTCGGCACCCGGCTCGCCGCCACCACCCTGCGCGCCCTCGCCCGCACCCAACTGCATGGCCCGGGCCCCGAATCGGGACGCATCCCCGGGCCGCTCCGGGACGCGGGCCCCCACCTGCCGCCCCGCTGCACCGGCGTCGAAGCCACCCTCGCCTTCCCCGTCGTGCTCGCCGAGGCCCGCCGCTGGGGGCTGCCCGAGCCAGACCTCGCGGAGCTGCTCCCGGTCGCCGAGCGCTGCCTCGACTGGCTGCGCGGGGCCCTGGACGGCAGCGGCTTCGTGCCGGACCCGTGGCCCGCCGGGCCGGCCCGGGCCGAGACCCAGGCCCACGCGCACCGCGCGGCCCTGCTCGGCGCCGATCTGCTCGACGCCGGCGGGCGCCCCGGCGGCGACGCGTGGCGGGAGTGGGCGCGGGCACTGCGCGCGCGGTTCCGCGACCGGTTCTGGCTCGACGACCCGTCCGGAGGCCGGCCCGCGCTCGCCCGCACGGCCGACGGCCGTCCGCTGCCCCATCTCGGCGGCTGGGCCGCGCACCTGCTCGACACCGGGCTCGCCGCCGCGGGCAGCCCGGCGCCCGGGCTGCTCGACAAGGCGCAGACCGAGCGGCTCGCCCGGCTGCTCACGGCCCCGGGTCTCGACTCGGGCTGGGGGCTGCGCGGCCTCGGCGAGAAGGAACCCGGCTACAACCCGTTCGGCCACCGCTCGGGGACGGTCCGGCCGCACGAGACCGCCGTCGCGGTCGCCGGCCTCGCCGCCGCGGGACACGAGCGCGAGGCAGCCGCGCTGCTGCGCGGGATCCTCGACGCGGCGGACGCCTTCGACCACCGGCTGCCCGAGATGTTCGCCGGCGAGCGGCGGACGCCCGGAGCAGTGCCGGCGCCGCATCCGGCGGCCTGCCGGCCCGCGGCCGTCGCCGCCGCGGCCGGGGTGCAGCTCCTCACCACCCTCGTCGGCGTCCGCCCCGACGCACCCGGCCGCACGGTCGCCCTGCAACCGCTGCGCTCGGCCCCGCTCGGCGAGGTCCGGCTCTCCGGACTCCGGGTCGCGGGCGAGCCGTTCGCCGCCCGTGTCGGCCGGCTCGGCCTCGGCATGGTCGAGGAGGCGGCGCCCGGCCTCCAGCTGGGCGTCTGACCCGCCACGGGCATGTCCCCGGCCGCGAGCGGCACACAACGGAAGAACCGGGGGTGAGGGTGGGGGCGGGGGAGGGAAGAAGTGGCGGCCGATCCTCCCCGCAGGAGTGTTTATCGTCAGGAAGACGACTATGATCGCCGCATGCCTCCCTACGACCCGTCGGCCTTTCCGCCCTTCGCTGTCACCGTCGATCTGGTCGTACTCACCGTGCGGCGCCACTCCCTGTGCGCCCTCGTCGTGAAACGGGGCGAGCCCCCGTTCCAGGGAAGCTGGGCGCTGCCGGGCGGATTCGTCCGGGCCGACGAGGACCTCGACGCCGCCGCCGCGCGCGAGCTGGTCGAGGAGACGGGCCTCTGCGTCCACGACCCCGGCACGCCCGCGCCCGTACCCGGACACGGAGCGCACCTGGAGCAGCTGGCGACGTACGGCGCGCCCGACCGCGATCCACGGATGCGGGTGGTGAGCGTGGCCCACCTCGCCCTCGCTCCCGACCTGCCCGCGCCGCGCGCGGGCGGAGACGCCAACAGCGCGCGCTGGGCGCCGGTCGAGGAGCTGATCGGCCCGGACGGCGTGGCGGAGTACGAGGGCGAGCAGCCGTCGCCGCTCGCGTTCGACCACACCAGGATCCTCTCCGACGGCGTCGAGCGCGCCCGTTCCAAGATCGAGTACTCCTCACTGGCCACCGCCTTCTGCCCGCCCGAGTTCACGGTCGGCGAGCTGCGCCGGGTCTATGAGGCGGTGTGGGGCGTCGCGCTCGACCCGCGCAACTTCCACCGCAAGGTGACCGGCACGCCCGGCTTCCTCGTGCCGGCGGGCGGCACCACGACCCGTCAGGGCGGCCGCCCCGCCCAGCTGTTCCGCGCCGGTGGGGCCACGCTCCTGAACCCGCCGATGCTGCGCCCGGAGGTGTAGCGGCGTCCCGGCCGCTCCGGACGGACTCGTCGTGTCCCGACCGGCGGGGCGCGCTCCGGAGCCGGTTCTCCGGCGGCTCCGAGCCGCCAACCATGCACCAAAAGTCCGAAATGGGGCGTTATCTTGCTGGGATAGCCGCCCTGCCGCGGAGCGGTCTCACCTACCCGCGAGAGAAGCGATGCTCCAGGCCATCGGACTCACCAGCACCCCGCGCCGGGACCTTCCGCCCGCCGTGGACGATCTCACCTTCGAGGCCCGGCCGGGCGCCGTCACCGCCCTGCTCGGGCCGGCCGGCGCCGGCAAGACCACCGCCCTGCGACTGATGCTCCAGCTCGAACCGGGCCGTGGCGTCACCTACTTCCGGGGCCGCCCGCTGCACCGCGTCGCCCAGCCCGCACGGGAGGTCGGCGTACTGCTCGGCGACGTGCCCGGCCACCCCTCCCGCACCGTGCGCAGCCAGCTGCGCATGCTCTGCGCCGCCGTCGGGGTCCCCGGCGTCCGAGCCGACGACATGCTCCGGGCCGTCGGGCTCATCGGGGTGCACGACCAGCGGATCGGCACCCTCCCGCTCGGCATGGACCGCCGACTGGGCCTCGCCTCCGCCCTGTTGGGCGACCCGCACGCGCTGCTCCTCGACGAGCCGGGTGCCGGGCTCTCCGTACGCGAGAGCGCCTGGCTCTACGAACTCCTGCGCACCCACGCCGACGAGGGCGGGACCGTCCTCTACACCACCACCGACCCGAAGGACGCCGCCCGCAACGCCGACCGGGTCGTCACCCTCGACCGGGGCAGGCTGGTCGCCGACCAGGACGCCACCGAGTTCGCCCGCACCCGGCTGCGCCCCCGGGTCGCCGTGCGCACCCCGCACGCGGCCCGGCTCGCCGCCGTCCTCGCCCAGGAGTCCCGCGCCGCTCGCCGCCCGGTGGAGGTGGTGGCGGAGGGCGGCAACCGGATCTCGGTGTACGGCAGCGACTGCGCCACCGTCGGAGAGGCCGCGTTCCGCAACGGCGTGCTCCTGCACCGGCTCGCCGACGAGACGGGTGAGACCGGTGTGACCGGCGGGCCGCGACAGACCGGTAGGCCGCGACAGACCGGCGGGTCAGGCCAGGCCGGCGGGTGGGGCCGAACCGGCGGGACGGGGCAGACCGTCGAGCCCCGCCCTGCCGGTGAGCCCCGCCGGGCCGGCGAAACCCGCCCGGCCGTCCCCAGCGCCGTCACCCCCTCCCCGCCCGGGGGCCCCTCGGCCTCCGCCGCCGGAACCCCCACGCCTTCAGTCCCCGAGACCCGCACACCCCCTCCCTCCGAGACCCCGGCGCCCCCCGTTTCCGAGGCCCCGGCCGCCCGGCCCCTCCGCCCCCGCGCCTCCCGTCGTGCGCCCCACCGCTCTCCGCTCCGGCCGGTGCGCTACGAGGTCCGCCGGCTCCTCGGCGTGCCGTCCACCCCGCTCGTGGCCGTGGGCGTGCTGCTGATCTCCGTGGTGCTCGCCGTGCTGCTCGCGCGCAGCGGACGCACTCCGCTGCCCGCGGTCCTGGCCGGCTGGCCCGGGCTCTCCCCGCTGCCCCCGGCGGCGCTCGGGGCGGGGCTGCTCGGCGCGTTCTCGTTCGGCGAGGAGTACCGCTACCCGGCGCTCACCACCGGACGCGGCGCCGTCCCGCGCCGACTGGGCCTGCTCCTGGCGAAGCTCGCGGTCGCGGCGGTCGTCGGGGCGGTGCTCGCGGTGCTCGTCGTGGTGGCCGATCTGGAGGCACTGCGCCTCGTCTACGGCGGCGAGTTGATCCCCGTACCGCACAACTGGCCCACCTTGTGTGCCAATTGGTTCGGCCTGGTGACCGGCTGTGCCTGGGCCGGGGTGCTCGGGGCAGGTGTCTTCCGGGCCGCGGCCGCCGGAGTCGCCGCGGTTCTCGCCGTGCCCGTCGTCTTCGCGCCACCGCTGCGGCAGTTGCTCTCCGGGGTGCCCGGCCGTTCGCTGGCCGGACTCCCGGCCCGGCTGCGCGAGTTCGCACGGGTGGAGTGGTCGACGGCCGCGGACCGGTGGGTGATGGGGGCGGTGCGGGTGGTCGGGCAGCCCGTGGGAGTGGCGCTGGCCCTGACGTTGACGGTCCTGCTCTGTGCCTATGTGCTCAGCGGACTGCGCAGCAGAGCCCGTTGGTGATCACAATCGGATCGAAAAGTTCCGCTTCGGCGGCAACTACCTTGGAAAAGGCCGTTTATGCCCCATTAATCGTCAATTGTGTAGCAGGTGCCGATCACCCTTTCGTGTGCTTTTCACCAAAGACCTCAAGGGGCACGGGAGCCACGCCGACAAAGGATGCGTGAGTACCCTTGCGCACACGATGATGACCGCCGCCCGCCCCGTCGAGTCCGGCCTCGGCGCCGCGGGCGATCTCGACCGCTACCCCTACGCGGAGGCCCCCGCGGCCGAGCGCGTGGGCCCGCCCTCCTGGGAGGGGGCGGACGACCTCGGCCGGGTCGGCCGCCGGGCCGCCGGCAGCCGCGGCCGCGGACTGCACGGGCAGCTCGTCCAGCAGCTCGGCCAGATGATCGTCTCCGGCGACCTCGGCGCCGACCGTCCCCTCGTACCCGAGGAGATCGGCCAGCGCTTCGAGGTCTCCCGCACCGTCGTCCGCGAAAGCCTGCGCGTCCTGGAGGCGAAGGGCCTGGTCAGCGCCCGCCCCAACGTCGGCACCCGGGTCCGGCCGGTCAGCGACTGGAACCTGCTCGACCCCGACATCATCGAGTGGCGCGCCTTCGGCCCGCAGCGCGACGACCAGCGGCGCGAGCTGAACGAGCTGCGCTGGATCATCGAGCCGCTCGCCGCCCGGCTCGCCGCGGGACACGGCCGCGAGGACGTCCAGCAGCGCCTCGCCGACATGGTCGAGATCATGGGGCACGCGTACGCCCAGGGTGACGCGATCACCTTCTCCCGCGCCGACACCGAGTTCCACGCTCTGCTCATCCAGCTCGCCGGCAACCGCATGCTGGAGCACCTCTCCGGCATCGTCGGCGCCGCCCTCCAGGTCTCCGGAGCCCCCGCCACCGGCTGTGACCGCCCCAGCGAGGGCTGCCTCTCGCACCACGCCCGGATCGTCGACGCCCTCGCCGCCGGCGACGCCCTCGGCGCCGAGACGGCCATGCGCCAGCTGCTGACCGTCCACCCCGAGGTGGAGCGCGTCGTACCGGCTCCCCGCGAGCACTGATCCACGCCGTGGCCGACCGCGCCGTGCCGCCCGCATCGCGTGCCGCCGGACCCGAGCGGAGCCCGGGGGCGGAGCCCCGTCCCCGGGTGTGCCAGGGTCCGGCGGCACCGAGGCGTGCCCGCCGGCCGTGCCTGGCGGGCGCGATGGTGTGGGGCAGGGCGGGTCGATCATGCCGCTTCCGGATGTTTCCTGACGGATTCGCCACAATTGAGGTGTGACTCGGGCCACGCGGATTGGGCGTAACGCTCCTCGAAGCCGCGCGATGACCTAAGAGGTGACAGCCGAGGAAGGAATACAGCAGCCGCTCACGGTGCTGTGCAGTTCCCCGGCCCAGCCCGCGCCGTCGGCTCATTCCCCGTCGACGGTCGTCGGCTCCAGTCCGATCCAGGGCGGGGCCGGAAGCCGTTTTCCATCGTTCCGAGAGGTTGTTCGTGTCGGCCAGCACATCCCGTACGCTCCCGCCGGAGATCGCCGAGTCCGCATCTGTGATGGCGCTCATCGAGCGGGGAAAGGCTGATGGGCAGATCGCCGGCGATGACGTGCGTCGGGCCTTCGAGGCTGACCAGATTCCGCCAACCCAGTGGAAGAATGTTCTGCGCAGCCTCAATCAGATCCTCGAGGAAGAGGGTGTGACGCTGATGGTCAGTGCAGCGGAGTCGCCGAAGCGCACCCGCAAGAGCGTCGCAGCGAAGAGCCCGGCCAAGCGCACCGCCACCAAGACCGTCACCGCCAGGACGACGACCGCGACGAAGAGCGTCGCGGCCGCCACCACGGCCTCGGCGGCCGAGAGCGCGGACCCGGCCGACGAGGCCGGCTCTCCGGCCAAGAAGGCCGCGGCGAAGAAGACCGTCGCCAAGAAGGCGGTGGCCAAGAAGACCGTCGCCAAGAAGACGGCCGCCAAGAAGACCACGGCCAAGAAGGACGACGAAGAGCTCCTCGAGGCCGAGGACCTGCTGGACGACGTCGCGCCCGGCAAGGACGAAGAAGAGACCGAGGGCGAGAGCAAGGGCTTCGTCCTGTCCGACGAGGACGAGGACGACGCGCCGGCCCAGCAGGTCGCCGTCGCCGGTGCCACCGCCGACCCGGTCAAGGACTACCTCAAGCAGATCGGCAAGGTCCCGCTGCTCAACGCCGAGCAGGAGGTCGAGCTCGCCAAGCGCATCGAGGCCGGTCTGTTCGCCGAGGACAAGCTGGCGAACTCCGACAAGATCGCCCCGAAGCTCAAGCGCGAGCTGGAGATCATCGCCGAGGACGGCCGCCGGGCCAAGAACCACCTCCTGGAGGCCAACCTCCGTCTGGTGGTCTCGCTGGCCAAGCGCTACACCGGCCGCGGCATGCTCTTCCTGGACCTGATCCAGGAGGGCAACCTCGGTCTGATCCGCGCGGTCGAGAAGTTCGACTACACCAAGGGCTACAAGTTCTCCACGTACGCCACCTGGTGGATCCGTCAGGCGATCACCCGCGCCATGGCCGACCAGGCCCGCACCATCCGTATCCCGGTGCACATGGTCGAGGTCATCAACAAGCTCGCCCGTGTGCAGCGCCAGATGCTCCAGGACCTGGGCCGCGAGCCCACCCCGGAGGAGCTGGCGAAGGAGCTCGACATGACCCCGGAGAAGGTCATCGAGGTCCAGAAGTACGGCCGCGAGCCGATCTCGCTGCACACCCCGCTGGGCGAGGACGGCGACAGCGAGTTCGGTGACCTCATCGAGGACTCCGAGGCCGTCGTCCCGGCCGACGCGGTCAGCTTCACGCTGCTGCAGGAACAGCTGCACTCCGTCCTCGACACGCTCTCCGAGCGTGAGGCGGGCGTCGTCTCCATGCGCTTCGGCCTCACCGACGGGCAGCCGAAGACGCTCGACGAGATCGGCAAGGTCTACGGCGTCACGCGTGAGCGCATCCGTCAGATCGAGTCGAAGACGATGTCGAAGCTGCGTCACCCGTCGCGTTCGCAGGTGCTGCGCGACTACCTCGACTGATCCACTGGTCGGCTGATCGACGGGTCCACTGATCCGAGACATGCCGAAGGGCCCGGTTCCCCGCGGGGAACCGGGCCCTTCGGCATGTCCGCGCGTGCGCGGCGCGCGCGCCTGGACGACGCTGGGTGAAACGACATCACCGGAGAGTCAGGAGACTCCATGCGTCGTCCCATCGCCCGAGCTTTGACCGGTGCCCTGGGCCTGGTCGCCGCGGCCGTGGCGCCGCTCGCCGCCGCTGCTCCCGCGTCCGCCGACAGCGTCGTGGTCGGCGGCACGCCGATCAAGATCACCGAGGCGCCGTGGGTCGTGGCGCTGTCCAGCCGTGACCGGTTCGGAGGTACGCGGGCGGGGCAGTTCTGCGGCGGCGTGGTCGTCGCCCCGACCAAGGTGCTCACCGCGGCGCACTGCCTGGGGCGGGACGCGCTGGGCGGAGAGCCCTGGCAGCTGCGCGACTTCGCGGTCATCGCGGGCCGCAGCTCGCTGCGTGGTCAGGGCGGCCAGGAGATCAGGGTCGCCGACACGTGGGTGAACCCCGACTACGACCCCTCGACCAACTCCGGGGATCTGGGCGTCGTCACGCTGGAGCAGGCGCTGCCCTCGTCGTACGTGATCGAGGTCGCCGCTCGGGACGATCCGGCGCTCGCCGTGGGCACGTCGGCGGACGTGTACGGCTGGGGCGACACGACCGGCAACGGCACGTACGCGACGTCGCTGCGCTCGGCGCGGGTGCAGGTGCTGCCCGACGCGTCCTGTGAGCGCGCGTACCCGGCCGGCTCCGGGGCCGCGTACCGGGGCGACACGATGCTGTGCGCGGGCGACCCGGGCGGGGGCAGGGATGCCTGCCAGGGCGACAGCGGTGGTCCGCTGGTGGCGAAGGGGCGGCTGATCGGCCTGGTGTCGTGGGGGAGCGGCTGTGGGCAGGCGGAGAACCCCGGCGTCTACACCCGGGTCTCCGCGGTGCTGCCGAACCGCTTCTGACGCGCCGTCCCGTGCCGGCCCGCGCCCCGTGCCGGTGACTCCGCGTCAGTCGACGGTGACGGTGTGAGAACGGGCGGCCACCCCCCTCGTACAGCGGGGGCGGCCGCCCGTCGGCCGGTCGTCAGGAAACCGGCCCGTGGCTCGTCGGGATGCGAGGCGTCAGTGGTCGTCGCCCTGGGTGCGGGCCGGCACGTCCGTGAGCCGGTCCGTCTCATCCTGTATATCCGCGGCGATCTTCTTGAGTTCCGGCTCGAACTTGCGCCCGTGGTGAGCGCAGAAGAGCAAGTCACCACCGCTGATCAGCACGACGCGCAGGTATGCCTGGGCGCCGCAGCGGTCGCATCGGTCAGCGGCCGTCAGGGGGGTCGCGGGGGTCAGAACAGTAGTCACGTCGCCTCTTCTCTAGCTCGACGAGCTGTCGTACCAGGGTCAACATCCAACCAGGCCGAAAACGTTCCCGCTCGTGGCTTTTCCTTGAAACTTTTTCCCAAGGTGGCTGTCTGCTGCCGGTTGGCGGCGAATGAGCCGTATTGCGCTTGCTCTACGGGTTTCGCATTGCTGTGTGTGGTCGTGCCCTCCCGGCGGGTTGCCGGTTGTTCATGAGGACGTGCCCCGAGGCTAAATGGTTCATGCCCGGAAGGGAACGTGATGTTTGCGTCACCCCATCGAGGGATCGAACATCCATACGACTCTGGACTAGCATGAGTCATCAGGAGGGTGGCGTGACAACGGCTCTACCAGGCATCGGTACCCTCTGACCGGTGACCGACGCCGGGCCTTACCCCACGGGGCCAGTTTTCAAATTCAGCGAGGAGCGAACCGCGTGACCGCCGAGACGTCCGTGCCGTCCAGTGCGCTGCTGACCGCAGACCGTGACGGTTCCAACTACACCGCGCGGCACCTGCTCGTCCTCGAAGGGCTCGAAGCCGTCCGCAAGCGCCCCGGTATGTACATCGGGTCGACCGACAGCCGCGGTCTGATGCACTGCCTCTGGGAGATCATCGACAACTCCGTCGACGAGGCCCTCGGCGGCTACTGCGACCACATCGACGTCGTGCTCCACGACGACGGCTCCGTCGAGGTGCGCGACAACGGCCGCGGCATCCCCGTCGACGTCGAGCCCAAGACCGGTCTGTCCGGCGTCGAGGTCGTCATGACCAAGCTGCACGCCGGCGGCAAGTTCGGCGGCGGCTCGTACGCGGCCTCCGGCGGTCTGCACGGCGTGGGCGCCTCCGTGGTGAACGCGCTCTCCGCCCGCCTCGACGTCGAGGTGGACCGCAACGGCGCGACCCACGCGATCAGTTTCCGCCGCGGCGTCCCCGGCATCTTCACCGAGGCCGGCCCGGACAGCCCCTTCGACCCGGCCGGCGGGCTGCTCAAGGGCAAGCGCGTCCCCAAGACCCGCACCGGCACCCGGGTGCGCTACTGGGCGGACCGCCAGATCTTCCTCAAGGACGCCAAGCTCTCCCTGGAGACGCTGCACCAGCGCGCCCGCCAGACCGCCTTCCTCGTCCCCGGCCTCACCATCGTCGTCCGCGACGAGCGCGACCTCGACGGCGTGGGCAAGAGCGAGGAGACGTTCCGCTTCGACGGCGGCATCAGCGAGTTCTGCGAGTTCCTCGCCCAGGACAAGGCCGTCTGCGACGTGCTGCGCCTCACCGGCCAGGGCACCTTCAAGGAGACCGTCCCGGTCCTCGACGACCGCGGCCACATGACCCCCACCGAGGTCACCCGCGAGCTCGGCGTCGACGTGGCCCTGCGCTGGGGCACGGGCTACGACACGACGGTCAGGTCCTTCGTCAACATCATCGCGACGCCCAAGGGCGGCACCCACGTCTCCGGCTTCGAGCAGGCGATCACCAAGACGGTCAACGAGGTGCTGCGCGCCGCCAAGCTGCTGCGCGTCGCCGAGGACGACATCGTCAAGGACGACGCCCTCGAAGGGCTCACCGCCGTCGTCACCGTCCGCCTCGCCGAGCCGCAGTTCGAAGGCCAGACCAAGGAGGTGCTCGGCACCTCCGCGGCCCGCCGGATCGTCGCCAACGTGGTCGCCCGGGAGCTCAAGGCGTTCCTGACCTCCACCAAGCGCGACGCCAAGGCGCAGGCACGCGCCGTCCTGGAGAAGGCCGTCGCCGCCGCCCGTACCCGGATCGCGGCCCGTCAGCACAAGGAGGCGCAGCGCAGGAAGACCGCGCTGGAGTCCTCCTCGCTGCCCGCCAAGCTCGCCGACTGCCGCAGCGACGACGTCGAGCGCAGCGAGCTCTTCATCGTCGAGGGAGACTCCGCGCTCGGCACCGCCAAGCTCGCCCGCAACAGCGAGTTCCAGGCACTGCTCCCGATCCGCGGCAAGATCCTCAACGTCCAGAAGTCCTCCGTCTCGGACATGCTCAAGAACGCCGAGTGCGGAGCGATCATCCAGGTCATAGGGGCGGGCTCGGGCCGCACCTTCGACATCGACGCGGCCCGGTACGGGAAGGTCATCATGATGACCGACGCCGACGTCGACGGCTCCCACATCCGCACGCTGCTGCTGACCCTGTTCCAGCGCTACATGCGCCCCATGGTCGAGCAGGGACGTGTCTTCGCCGCCGTGCCGCCGCTGCACCGCATCGAGCTGGTCCAGCCCAAGAAGGGCCAGGACAAGTACGTGTACACGTACTCCGACAACGAGCTGCGCCAGACCCTGCTGGAGCTCCAGCGCAAGGGGGTCCGCTACAAGGACGCCATCCAGCGCTACAAGGGCCTCGGTGAGATGGACGCCGACCAGCTGGCCGAGACCACCATGGACCCGCGCCACCGCACCCTGCGCCGGATCAACATCGGCGACCTGGAGGCGGCCGAGCAGGTCTTCGACCTCCTCATGGGCAACGACGTGGCCCCGCGCAAGGAGTTCATCACCAGCTCCGCGGCGACCCTGGACCGCTCGCGCATCGACGCCTGACCCCAGACTCCCTCACTGACCGGCCCGCCCCGATACGACTGTCGGACGGGCCGGTCAGTCATTCCCGGGATGCCATCACCTGATGGGGTGAAGAAAGCGGGAGAAGAGTCCGGTATCCGCCCAGTCTGTCCATCCTTGGGCACGCGGCCGAAACGGTTCGCTGACAAGGAGAGTTCACCGGTGGAGAAGCAGGACGGGCTCGATCCCGCGACGGTGCGGATCGACGACCCCTGGTACGACGAGCTCGCCGCCGGCTGGGGCGAGCATGACGGGGAGGGGCCGGCGGCCGGCGCCGTCCCCCGCCAGCAGGCTCCGGCCGCCCAGGCCCGGGTCCACACCGCTGCGGACATCTATCTGGAGGTCCAGCGGAGCCCCGCCTTCCAGGAAGTGCGCCGCCGATACCGCCGCTTCGTCTTCCCGGCCTCGCTCGCCTTCCTGCTCTGGTATCTGGCGTACGTCGTCGCCGCCACCGCCGCCCCCGCCCTGATGGCCCGCCCGGTCCTGGGCGCGGTCAACGTCGCCATGGTCGCCGGACTCGGCCAGTTCGCGACCACCTTCCTGCTCACCTGGGCCTACGCCCGGCACGCCCGGCTGCGCCGCGACCAGGCCGCCCTCGACCTGCGCTGGGACACCCAGGAGATGACCCGGGGGGTGCGGCGATGACCGGACACCAGACGACCGGCGACCACCAGACCCTGGCCCTCGTCCTGTTCAGCGTCTTCATCGCGGTCACCCTGGCGATCACCACCTGGGTCAGCCGCGACCGGCACGGCTCCGCCGAGGAGTTCTACGCCGGAGGCCGGCTCTTCTCGCCCATGGAGAACGGCTTCGCCATCGCGGGCGACTACATGTCGGCCGCCTCCTTCCTCGGCATCTCCGGCCTGATCGCACTCTTCGGCTACGACGGCATGCTCTACTCCGTCGGCTTCCTGGTCGCCTGGCTCGTCGTGCTGATGCTGGTCGCCGAACTCGTGCGCAACTGCGGCCGCTTCACCCTCGCCGACGTCGTCGCCGCCCGGATGACCGAGCGACCCGTCCGGATCGCCGCCGGCGCCTCCTCCGTGACCGTCTCGGTGCTCTACCTGGTGGCCCAGATGGTCGGCGCGGGCAGTCTGGTCGCCCTGCTGCTCGGCGGCACCAGCGGAGCCGCCCGCGCCTGGACGGTGATCGGCGTCGGCGCGCTCATGGTCGTCTACGTGTCGCTCGGCGGCATGCGGGCCACCACCTGGATCCAGATCGTCAAGGCCGTGCTCCTCATGGCCGGCACGATCGCCCTCACCGTGCTCGTCCTGATCCGCTTCCACGGCGACTTCGGGCAGTTGCTCACCACGGCGGCCGAACGCAGCGGCCACGGCACGGCCTTCCTCGCGCCCGGACTGCGCTACGGAGGCGACTGGACCGCCCGCCTCGACTTCGTCAGTCTCGGCCTCGCCCTCGTGCTCGGCACCGCGGGACTCCCGCACATCCTGTCCCGCTTCTACACGGTGCCCACCGCGCGGGCCGCCCGCCGCTCCGTCGTCTGGTCCATCGGCCTCATCGGCGGCTTCTACCTGATGACGATCGTGCTCGGCTTCGGCGCGGCGGCCCTGGTCGGCCCCGACACGGTCCGCGCCTCCAACGCCGCCGGCAACACCGCCGTACCGCTGCTCGCCCTCGACCTCGGCGGCGGAGCGGGCTCCACCGGCGGCACCGTGCTCTTCGCCGTCGTCGCGGCCGTCGCCTTCGCCACCATCCTCGCCGTGGTCGCCGGCATCACCCTCGCCTCCTCCGCGTCGGTCGCCCACGACCTCTACGCCACGCTGCGCCGCCGGCACGCCAGGCAGCACAGCGAGGTGACGGTCGCCCGGGTGGCCGCCGGCGGCATCGGGATCGCCGCGATCGGCCTCGGGCTGCTCGCCCGCGACCTCAACGTGGCCTTCCTGGTCGGCCTCGCGTTCGCCGTGGCCGCCTCCGCGAACCTTCCCGTGCTGCTCTACTCGCTGTTCTGGCGGCGGTTCACCACCAAGGGCGCGGTCTGGTCCGTGTACGGCGGACTGATCCCGGCCGTCCTGCTCGTCCTCGTCTCGCCGGTCGTCTCCGGCAGCCCCGAATCGCTCTTCCCCGGGGTCGACTTCCAGCTCTTCCCGCTGCAGAACCCGGGCCTGGTCTCCGTCCCGCTCGGCTTCCTCGCGGGCTGGGTCGGTACGGTCACCTCGGCCGAGCCGCCGGACGAGGCCAAGCACGCCGAGACCGAGGTCCGGGCGCTCACCGGCGCGGGCGCGGTCTGAGCGGGAGCGGTCCGCTCGGACCGCGGGTCCGAGCGGTCTGAGGCCCGCGCGGGCCCGGAAGCAGGTCCGGAGAGGCCCGGAAGCAGGCCCGGAAGCGGGTCCGGAAGGGAGTCCGGCGGGATCAGCGCGTGGCCGAGGAGGCCCACACGTACCGGTGCTCGGGGCGGCCCGTCTCGCCGTACTTCAGCGAGAGCCGCACCCGGCCGGTCCGCTCCAGGAGCTTGAGATAGCGCTGGGCGGTCTGCCGGCTCACCCCGGCCCGCTCGGCGATCTCCTGCGCCGACAGCGGCCCCCCGGCCGCGAGCAGCACCTGCCGCACCAGCTCGGCCGTGGTGGGGGAGTGGCCCTTCGGCAGTTCCGGTGCGACGGCGACGGCGGAGAGCGCGCCGAAGATCCGGTCGACCTCCGCCTGTTCCGCCTCGCCGCCGCCGTCGAGGGTGCGCCGCAGCGCCGCGTACGCCTCCAGCTTGGCGCGCAGCCCGGCGAAGCTGAACGGCTTCACCAGGTACTGGAGCGCCCCGTGCCGCATCGCCGCCTGGACGGTGGCCACGTCGCGGGCCGCGGTCACCATGATCACGTCGCAGGGCCGGCCGAGGGCGCGCAGCTCCCGTACCACCGCGAGCCCGGTGCCGTCCGGCAGGTAGTGGTCGAGCAGGAGCAGATCCGCCGGGGTGCCGGCCGCGGCCAGTTCGGTGAGCCGGGCCAGGGCCTCGGCCGCCGAGTGGGCGATGCCTGCCACCCGGAAACCGGGCACCTTCGCCACGTACGCGGCGTTGATGCGCGCCACGTGGACGTCGTCGTCGACGACGAGGACGTCGATCACGGCGTTCATCGCGCCTCCTCCTCGCCCGTCACGGCCATGGGTGCGAGCGGCTCCTCGGGACCGGCCGCGCCGGGCTCGGGAACGGCGCCCGGCGCGCCGGGCGCGTCGCCCAGCGCTTCCGGCAGCACGACGGTGAACTCCGCGCCACCGTCCGCGCCGGTGCCGACCGTGGCGCTGCCGCCCTGGCGCTCCGCGAGCCGGCGGACCAGGGCGAGCCCGAGCCCGCGCTTGCCGTGCGCCGGCGGCTCCTTGGTGCTCCACCCCTCCGTGAAGATCAGCTCGCTCCGCTCGTCGGGCACGCCCGGGCCGCTGTCGGTGACCCGGAGGACGACCGTCCGCCCCTCGGTACGCAGATCGACCTCCACGCGCGCGTACGGCGTGCCGGAGGCGGCGTCCAGCGCGTTGTCGACCAGGTTGCCGACGACCGTGACCAGCTCGCGCGGGTCGACGAGCCGGTCCGGGAGCAGCGAGCCGGGCGCGATGCGCAGCGAGACGCCCCGCTCGGCGGCGACCGTGGCCTTGCCGACGAGGAGCGCGGCGAGCAGCGGGTCGTGGACCTTCTCGGTGACCTGCTCGGCGGTCGCGCGGTGCACGCCGACCACCTCGTTGACGAACTCCACCGCCTCCTCGTGCATCTCCAGCTCCAGGAGCCCGAGGAGGGTGTGCATCCGGTTGGCGTGCTCGTGGTCCTGGGCGCGCAGCGCGTCGATCAGACCTCGGGTCGAGTCCAGCTCGCGGCCGAGCCGCTCCAGCTCGGTGCGGTCGCGGAGGGTGGCGACGGCGCCGCCGTCGTCCGTGGGCATGCGGTTGGCGATCAGCACCCGGCCGCCGCGTACGGTCAGCAGGTCCTCGCCGGTGGCCCGGCCCGCGAGCACGTCGGCGGTGCGGCCCGCGCCGAGCACCTCGTCCAGGGGCTGCCCGGTGGCCTCGGGCCCGAGACCGAGGAGCCGCTGCGCCTCGTCGTTCAGCAGCCGGATCCGGCCGGTCCTGTCGAGGGCCACGACGCCCTCGCGGATGCCGTGCAGCATCGCCTCGCGCTCGGCGAGCAGCGCCGAGATGTCGGAGAAGGCCAGGTCGTGGGTCTGCCGCTGGAGGCGGCGGGAGATCAGGTACGCGGCGAGCGCGCCGGCCGCCAGGGCGCCGCCGGCGTACCGGAGCAGCCCGGGGATCGCGGCCACGAGCCGGTCGCGGACGCTGTCGTACTCGATGCCCACCGACACCGCGCCGACGATCTCGCCGTGCTCGTCGCGCAGCGGCGCCTTGCCCCGGGCGGAGCGGCCGAGGGTGCCGCTGTCGATCTCCATCACCTGATGGCCGGCGAGCACGTCGCTCGGGTCCGTGGAGACGACCTCGCCGATCCGCTCGGCGTCCGGGTGCGACCAGCGCACCCCACGGGTGTCCATGACCACCACGTACTCGGCGCCGGTGGAGCGCCGGATCCGCTCGGCCTCGGTCTGCACCGGGCCCCGCGCGGAGGGCGGTGTGCTCGTCAGCGCGGCGGCCGTCCGCGGAGTCGCGGCGGTCTCCGCGATGGCGAGGGCCCGGCGCATGGCCTGGTCGTCCAGCTGGGCGCTGAGCGGGGCCAGGAAGAGCCCGGTGGCGAGCACCGTCACGCCGGTCGCGACGGCCAGCTGCATCAGCAGGACCTGCGAGAACATCCGCCGCGGCCACCCGAACCTGCGCCGGCGGACGGGCGGCCGCGCGGCTGGGGTCGATCCGGGGCTCATGGCGGAAACGGTACGGGGACGAGGGCGCCGACCGGAAATGGTCCCTCCAGGACGGCGCCTCGATCCGGGCCGACGCCGCGGCCCGGATCCCGGGTGGCCCCTGCCTATTCTGGGGGCTTCGCACACGCGCGTACGCGCACCCACCCGTATCCGACAGCCGGAGGCATGACCCTTGAGCACCCAGCAGATTCCCGTCGTCGTCCTGGCCGGGTTTCTCGGGGCGGGGAAGACCACCCTGCTCAACCAGCTGCTGCGCAGCGCGCGCGGGACGCGGATCGGGGTCATGGTCAACGACTTCGGCGACATCGGAATCGACGCCATGACGGTGGCCGGCCAGGTCGGTTCCACCGTCTCGCTCGGCAACGGCTGCCTGTGCTGCGCGGTGGACGCGAGCGAGCTCGACGAGTACCTGGAGGTGCTGACCCGCCCCGAGCTGCGGCTCGACGTGATCGTCATCGAGGCCAGCGGACTGGCCGAGCCGCAGGAGCTCGTCCGCATGGTCCTGGCCAGCGACAACGAGCGGATCGTGTACGGCGGCCTGGTCGAGGTGGTGGACGCGGCCGAGTTCGCCGCCACCCGCACCCGCCACCCGGAGACCGACCGGCACCTCGCCGTCGCCGACCTCGTCGTCGTCAACAAGGCCGACCGGGTGGCGGCGGAGGAGCTGCGGGCCGTACGGGACACGGTCACCGGTCTCGCGCCGCGAGCGGCGGTCGTGGTGGCCGCGCACGGGCGGATCGACCCCGAGCTGCTCTTCGACCGGGTGGTCCCGGACGGTGAGATCGCCGGGCAGATGTCCATCGAGGACGTCCTCTACGGCGACGACGACCCGCAGGCGCACCCGCACGCCCACTACGACACCGTCTCCCTCGGCACGTCGGTCCCGCTGCACCCGCGCCGCCTGATGGCTTTCCTGGACTCGCGCCCCGAGGGCCTCTACCGCATCAAGGGCTTCGTCGACTTCGGCACCGCCGACCCGGACCACCGCTACGGCGTCCACGCCGTCGGCCGCTTCCTGCGCTTCTACCCCGAGCCCTGGCCGGCCGGCGAGGAACGGCTCACCCAGCTCGTCCTCATCGGCAGCGGCGTCGACGCCGCCGCCCTGCGCAAGGAACTCGCCGCCTGCGAGCAGAACGGCCCCGAGGACGTGCCCGACGAGCACAGCATGTGGGGTGTGCTGCGATACGTGCGGCAGCCGGGCGAGGACGGCGGCGAGCCGGACGGGCCGACGGCCCCCTAGCTCCTGGCGGTCACCGGTGCGGGCGCGGCGCCCACCGCGGCCAGATAGGCTTCCAGGCCGTCGTCGGTCGCACCGGCCCAGCCCACGTAGCCGTCCGGGCGGATCAGGAAGAGCCCGGTGCCGTACGCCTCGTACGCGGCGATCCGGGCCGTGCGTATGCGCGCGGACGCCACGGGCCGGGCCGGGAGCCCGGCGCCGACCGCGAGCAGGGTGAAGTGCGGACCCCGGAAGAGGTCGAAGAGGCGGCGGCCGTCGCCGTACGGGCCGTCCGGCGCCCGGTCACCCGCGCGCAGCGCGTCCTCGGCGAGCCCGGCCCGCGTCTCCACGGTGAGCGGCGAGTCCCGGTAGCCGAGGCCGAGCTGCTGGACCTCCTCGCCGCGCTGGGTGTTCTCGCCCTCCGCGCTCGCCCGGTGGATGCGGGTGCTGATTCCGAGGACGCCGGCGGCGACGGGCAGCCGCTCGGCCTCGTACGAGTCGAGCAGCGTGGCCGGGGCGCCGTGCCGCAGCACCTGACCGAGCTTCCAGCCCAGGTTGTAGGCGTCCTGGATGCCGGTGTTGAGGCCCTGGCCGCCGGCGGGCGAGTGGATATGGGCCGCGTCGCCCGTGAGGAAGACCCGGCCTGCACGGAAACGGTCCGCCATCGCCGCCCGGGCGCGGAAGTCCGAGGCCCACAGCACCTCGACGACGTCCTCCGCGGCGAGCGGGGTGCGTGCGGCGAGCAGCGCGCGGACCGCCTGGGGCGCGGTGTCGACGACGGCCGTCTCCTCCTCGAAGCCGGCCATCAGCTGGAACCGGTCCCCGCCGGGCAGCGGGCACAGCGCCACGCCGCCGCCCGGCGCCGCGGGCCAGACGTGCCAGTTGGCGCGGTCGACGATCGCCTCGGGCGAGAGCCGGACGTCGGCGACGAGCATCGGACGCGGGTCGACGGTCTCGCCCGTCATCCCGATGCCGAGCGCCCTGCGGACCGTGGAGCGCCCGCCGTCGGCCGCCACGAGGTAGGCCGCCCGCACGGTCTCGTGCGCCGCTCCACCTCGGCAGAGCTCCGCCTCGATTCCGTCCTCGGTCTGGCGGAGGCCGGTGAGCTCGGTGCCGAAGCGGACCTCGCCGCCCAGCTCGGCCAGGCGGGCGTGGAGCAGCTCCTGGGTGCGTGACTGCGGGATGAGCAGCGTGTTCGCGTACGGGATCCGCTCGGTCGGCTCCGCGCGCTCCATCATGTCCCACTCGCCCTGCCGCTCGGCGCCCTCCCAGCGCCGCATCCGCGGATAGAGCGAGCCCGCCGCGTGGATGGCCGGCAGCACGCCGAGGTCGTCGAGCACCTCCTGGCTGCGCGGCTGAAGTCCTTTGCCGCGCGAGCCGGGAAAGAGCCGGTCCGCCTTCTCGACGAGCAGGGCGCGCACGCCCCGGCGGGCCAGGTCGATCGCGAGCACCAGTCCGGTGGGTCCCGCTCCGACGATCAGCACGTCCGTGTCCATGCCGCTGTCCGTCCTCGTGTCCATGCCGCCCTCTCGTTCCTTAACGTTGTTAAGGTGTCGCCATGCCCAGAGTTCCTTAACGCCGTTAAGCTGTCAAGGGGATAACGTGGCGGAGTGGCGACCAAGAAGACGACCCGGCTGGAACCAGAGACGGTGGCGGAGACCGCCCTGCGCCTGCTGAACGAGCGCGGCCTGGACGGCCTGACGCTGCGCGCGATCGCCCAGGAGCTGAACGTCCAGGCGCCCGCGCTCTACTGGCACTTCAAGAACAAGCAGGCGCTGCTCGACGAGATGGCGACGGTGATGTACCGGCGGATGGTCGCCGACCCGGCGGCCCGGCCGGACGGCGAGCTGACCTGGCAGGAGCGGCTCCTCGCCGCCAACCGCGGCCTGCGCGCCGGGCTGCTGCGCTACCGCGACGGCGCCAAGGTCTACAGCGGCGCCCGCTTCACCGGCACCGACTTCGCCGCCGACATGGAGCACCAGCTCGGCGCCCTCGTCGACGCGGGCTTCTCACTGCGCGAGGCGGTGCGGGCCAGCACCACGGCGTACATGTTCACGCTGGGCTTCGTCACGGAGGAGCAGGGCACCGAGCCCGTGCCCGGCGAGCCTCGCGAGGGCTTCGAAGTCGAGGAGCGCGCCCAGCGGCTCGCGGACTACCCGCTCGCGGCCGCGGCCGGCGCTGAGCTCTTCGCCGACTACGACGACCGCTTCGAGGAGGGGCTGCGGCTGATCGTCGCCGGTATCGAGGCGACGTACGCGCCCGCCCGTTCCTGACGGGCCGGCCCCGACCCGTACCCCCACCGCGGAAACCACGACGCCCCCTGTCCCTCGCGATCACGCGGGACAAGGGGCGTTCGTACGGGAAAGGCGCCCGCTAGCCGATCGGGCCGGCGAGTACGTCCACCGGTCGCGCCAGCGGCGTTCCCGAGCCGTCGCGGCGCGGGTCCGGCTCCGGGAGCTCCACCGGGGTGCCGTTCTTCTGCGCGGCGCGGGCCGGGGTGGCGCCCGCCCAGGCCAGGACCAGGACGTCCTCGCCCTTCAGGAAGCGCTGGCAGCGCACGCCGCCGGTCGCGCGGCCCTTGCGCGGGTACTGGTCGAACGGGGTCAGCTTGGCCGAGGTGGGCGCGCCGGCGTCCAGCGTGCCCGTCGAGCCGGCCACGGTGAACACCACCGCGTCCGCCGCCGGGTCCACCGCCGTGAAGGAGAGGACCTCGGCGCCCGCGCTCAGCTTGATGCCCGCCATGCCGCCGGCCGGACGGCCCTGCGGCCGGACCTGGGAAGCCGGGTAGCGCAGCAGCTGGGCGTCGGAGGTGATGAAGACCAGGTCCTCCTCGCCGGTGCGCAGCTCGGTCGCGCCGACGATCCGGTCACCCTCCCTGAGGGTGATGACCTCCAGCTCGTCCTTGTTCGCCGGGTAGTCCGGCACCACGCGCTTCACCACGCCCTGCAGGGTGCCGAGCGCCAGGCCGGGCGACTCCTCGTCGAGGGTGGTCAGGCACAGCACCGTCTCGTCCGTCTCCAGGGACACGAACTCCGACAGCTGCGCCCCGCCCGCCAGGTTCGGCGCGGCGGCCGTGTCCGGCAGCTGGGGCAGGTCGATCACGGCGACCCGCAGCAGCCGGCCGGCCGAGGTCACCACGCCGATGTCGCCGCGCTGGGTGGCGGCCACCGAGGAGACGATCACGTCGTGCTTGGCCCGCTTGCCGTCGTGCACGGCCGGCAGCGCCTCGGTGACCGTACGGGCGAGCAGGCCCGTGGAGGAGAGCAGCACCCGGCACGGGTCGTCCGCGACCTCCAGGGACGTGGCCGCGACCGGCGCGCCAGCCGACTCCAGGAGGACCGTGCGCCGGTCGGTGCCGAACTTCTTGGCGACCGCCGCCAGCTCGCCCGACACCAGCTTGCGCAGCTCCGCGTCGGACTCCAGGATCCGGGTGAGCTCCTCGATCTCCTCGGTGAGCCGGTCGCGCTCGCTCTCCAGCTCCAGGCGGTCGAACTTGGTGAGCCGGCGCAGCGGGGTGTCCAGGATGTACTGCGTCTGGATCTCGCTCAGCGAGAAGCGCTCCATCAGGCGCGCCTTGGCCTCCGCGGAGTTCTCGCTCTCCCGGATCAGCCGGATGACCTCGTCGATGTCGATCAGCGCGACGAGCAGGCCCTCCACCAGGTGGAGCCGGTCGCGCCGCTTGCCGCGGCGGAACTCGGAGCGCCGCCGGACCACGTCGAAGCGGTGGTCGAGATAGACCTCCAGGAGCTCCTTGAGGCCCAGCGTGAGCGGCTGGCCGTCGACCAGCGCCACGTTGTTGATGCCGAAGGACTCCTCCATGGGCGTCAGCTTGTAGAGCTGCTCCAGGACGGCCTCCGGCACGAACCCGTTCTTCACCTCGATGACCAGGCGCAGGCCGTGGTTGCGGTCCGTGAGGTCCTTGACGTCGGCGATGCCCTGGAGCCTCTTCGAGCCGACCAGGTCCTTGATCTTGGAGATGACCTTCTCGGGGCCGACCGTGAAGGGCAGTTCGGTGACGACGATGCCCTTGCGGCGGGCCGTCACGGTCTCGATCGTGGTCGTCGCGCGGATCTTGAAGGTGCCGCGGCCCGACTCGTACGCGTCCCGGATGCCGGACAGGCCGACGATCCGGCCGCCGGTCGGCAGGTCCGGGCCGGGCACGAAGCGCATCAGCGCTTCCAGGTCCGCGTTCGGGTGGCGGATCAGATGCCGGGCGGCCGCGATGACCTCGCCCAGGTTGTGCGGCGGCATGTTGGTCGCCATGCCGACCGCGATCCCGGAGGCGCCGTTGACCAGCAGGTTCGGGTACGCGGCGGGCAGCGCGACCGGCTCCTGCTCCTGGCCGTCGTAGTTCGGGGCGAAGTCGACGGTGTCCTCGTCGATGGACTCCGTCATGAGGAGCGCGGCGGGGGCCATCCGCGACTCCGTGTACCGCATGGCGGCCGGCGGGTCGTCGTTGCCGAGCGAGCCGAAGTTGCCGTGGCCGTCGACCAGCGGGAGCCGCATCGAGAACGGCTGCGCCATGCGCACCATCGCGTCGTAGATCGACGCGTCGCCGTGCGGGTGCAGCTTGCCCATCACCTCGCCGACGACGCGGGCGCACTTGACGAAGCCGCGCTCGGGCCGCAGGCCCATCTCGCTCATCTGGTAGACGATGCGGCGCTGTACGGGCTTCATGCCGTCGCGGGCGTCGGGCAGCGCGCGCGAGTAGATCACCGAGTACGCGTACTCGAGGAAGGAGCCCTGCATCTCGTCGACGACGTCGATGTCGAGGATTCGCTCCTCGAACGCGTCGTCCGGCGGCGGTGTCTTCGTGCTGCGGCGGGCCATCGCGGCTGCGGCTCCTTCACCAACAAGGGTTGATCTGACGCGGACCATTGTGGACCGTGCCACCGACAACGCCGACCTCGACCCGGAAGAGGGACATCCGAAGCGGTCGGGAACTTCGCCAGGTGGCGGCGCGCTTGCATACAGTGGCAGGACTTTCCGCTCCGCACTTTCCGCACAGCGATCGAAGGGACGTACATGCCCATGGGTCACACGGCCACGGCCTCGGCCGGCTCCGGCGGCCTGACAGCGACTGAGCACAGGCTGTCCAACGGCCTGCGCGTCGTGCTCTCCGAGGACCACCTGACCCCGGTCGCCGCGGTCTGCCTCTGGTACGACGTCGGCTCGCGCCACGAGATCAAGGGCCGCACCGGCCTCGCCCACCTCTTCGAGCACCTGATGTTCCAGGGCTCGAAGCAGGTCCACGGCAACGGGCACTTCGAGCTGGTGCAGGGCGCCGGCGGCTCGCTCAACGGCACGACGAGCTTCGAGCGCACCAACTACTTCGAGACCATGCCCGCCCACCAGCTGGAGCTCGCGCTCTGGCTGGAGGCGGACCGCATGGGCTCGCTGCTCGCCGCCCTGGACGACGAGTCCATGGAGAACCAGCGCGACGTCGTCAAGAACGAGCGCCGCCAGCGCTACGACAACGTGCCGTACGGCACCGCTTTCGAGCGCCTCACCGCCCTCGCCTACCCCGAGGGCCACCCGTACCACCACACGCCGATCGGCTCCATGGCCGACCTCGACGCCGCCACGCTCGAGGACGCGCGGAACTTCTTCCGTACGTACTACGCGCCCAACAACGCGGTCCTCTCGGTCGTCGGCGACATCGACCCGGAGCAGACCCTCGCCTGGATCGAGAAGTACTTCGGCTCCATCCCCGGCCACGACGGCAAGCCCGAGCCGCGCTCCGGCGAGCTGCCCGAGGTCATCGGCGAGCAGCTGCGCCAGGTCGTCGAGGAGGAGGTCCCGGCCCGCGCGATGATGGCCGCCTACCGGCTGCCGCACGACGGCACGCGCGCGTGCGACGCGGCCGACCTGGCCCTGACCGTCCTCGGCGGCGGGGAGTCCTCCCGGCTGCACAACCGGCTGGTCCGCCGCGACCGCACGGCCGTCACCGCCGGCTTCGGCCTGCTGCGGCTGTCCGGCGCGCCCTCGCTCGGCTGGCTGGACGTCAAGACGTCCGGCGGCGTCGAGGTGCCGCAGATCGAGGCGGCCGTCGACGAGGAGCTGGCCCGGTTCGCCGCCGAGGGCCCGACGCCCGAGGAGATGGAGCGCGCCCAGGCCCAGTTGGAGCGCGAGTGGCTGGACCGGCTCGGCACGGTCGCCGGCCGCGCCGACGAACTGTGCCGGTACGCGGTGCTGTTCGGCGACCCGCAGCTGGCGCTGACCGCCGTCGACCGGGTCCTCGACATCACCGCCGAGGAGGTGCAGGAGGTCGCCAAGGCCCGGCTGCGCCCGGACAACCGCGCCGTC
Source organism: Streptomyces sp. NPDC101160 (assembly GCF_044768205.1). Lineage (NCBI taxonomy): Bacteria > Bacillati > Actinomycetota > Actinomycetes > Kitasatosporales > Streptomycetaceae > Streptomyces > Streptomyces sp. NPDC101160. Next base: position 120,323 of record NZ_JBIWPJ010000010.1, read on the forward strand.
CTGGTCTACGAGCCCGTGGGCCAGACCGACGACGCCGACGACAGCGACGAGGAAGAGGGAGCGGAGCAGTGACCGACGCTGCCGCGTCTTTGACGAGCATGGACTTCCACCCGCAGCCCCAGCCGGGCATCGCCAAGCCCTGGGCCTTCCCGGCCCCGGAGCGCGGCGCGCTCGACAACGGCCTGACCGTGCTGCGCTGCCACCGCCCCGGCCAGCAGGTGGTGGCCGTCGAGATCTTCCTCGACGCCCCGCTGGACGCCGAGCCCGAGGGCCTCGACGGCGTCGCCACGATCATGGCCCGGGCGCTGTCCGAGGGCACCGACCGGCACTCCGCCGAGGAGTACGCCGCCGAGCTGGAGCGCTGCGGCGCCACCCTCGACGCGCACGCCGACCACCCGGGCGTACGGGTCTCCCTGGAGGTCCCGGTCTCCCGGCTGTCCAAGGGCCTCGGCCTGCTCGCCGAGGCGCTGATCGCCCCGGCGTTCGCCGAGTCCGAGGTCGAGCGCCTGGTGCGCAACCGGCTCGACGAGATCCCGCACGAGACGGCCAACCCGGGCCGCCGGGCCGCCAAGCAGCTCTCCAAGGAGCTGTTCCCGGCCTCCTCGCGGATGTCCCGGCCCCGCCAGGGCACCGAGGAGACCGTCGAGGCGATCGACGCCGCCGCCGTCCGCGCCTTCTACGACGCGCACGTGCGGCCGGCCGCGGCCACCGCCGTGGTCGTCGGCGACCTCACCGACGTCGACCTGGACAAGGTGCTCGCCGAGACCCTCGGCGCCTGGACCGGCGCGCCGGCCGCGCCGCGCCCCATGGCGCCCATCACGGCCGACGACACCGGCCGGGTCGTCATCGTGGACCGTCCGGGCGCCGTCCAGACGCAGCTGCTCATCGGCCGCGTCGGTGCCGACCGCCACGACCGGGTCTGGCCGGCCCAGGTGCTCGGCACGTACTGCCTCGGCGGCACGCTCACCTCCCGCCTGGACCGCGTCCTGCGCGAGGAGAAGGGCTACACGTACGGTGTGCGCGCCTTCGGCCAGGTGCTGCGCTCGGACGACGCGGGCCACGGCGCGGCGATGCTCGCCATCAGCGGCTCGGTGGACACTCCCAACACCGGCCCGGCACTTGACGACCTGTGGAAGGTGCTGCGCACCCTGGCCGCCGAGGGTCTGACCGACGCCGAGCGCGACGTGGCGGTGCAGAACCTGGTGGGTGTCGCCCCGCTGAAGTACGAGACCGCCGCCTCCGTCGCGGGCACGCTGGCCGACCAGGTCGAGCAGCACCTCCCGGACGACTACCAGGCGCACCTGTACGCGCGCCTGGCCGAGACCGGCACGGTGGAGGCGACCGCGGCCGTGGTCAACGCCTTCCCGGTGGACCGGCTGGTCACCGTCCTGGTCGGCGACGCCTCGCAGATCGAGGAGCCGGTGCGGGCGCTCGGCATCGGTGAAGTGACCGTCGTCACCGGCTGATTGAGCCCTCGTCACGAGGACCCTGACGACCTGGTTCGTCAGGGTCCTCGCTATTTGTCCGTATTGCGGGCGAGTGTTGGTGAATGCCCTGTGGCAAGTCTTACAAACTGGCGCGTCTGTTTGGCGATTGACTGAAGATCGGCCTAGCGTCGACGCGACTGTTCGCCCGTTGCACCACGCCGCACCCGCGGCGAACGGACAGTCATCGCCGAGTCCCCGCAAGGCGCGAGCCTGGGGAGCCGGGGACCCACACGAAGTCCCTGGGGTGAATCGGACGCCTTCGCTCCGCGCGGAGGGGCCCGTAGGAGACCTTCCTGCTCCGAACCCGTCAGCTAACCCGGTAGGCGAGAGGGAAGGAAAGGATCAGCCACTTCATGGCGTTCACCCGTGCCACCGGGAAGCATCGTGGTCCGAGCCGTCTGACGCGCCGTGGCGCGGGCATCGCCGGCGTGGCGACGCTCGCCACCACCGGCGTCATCGGCACCCTCGCCTCCCCGGCGCTCGCCGCCGACACGGAGAGCCCCTCCCCGGAGGACACCGGTCTCACCCAGGTGATCACCGAGGAGTCCCTCACCGAGCACGTCGACGCCCAGGCCGCCGCCCAGGAGAAGCAGGCCTTCGAGGCCGCCGCCCGCGTCAAGGCCGCCGCCGAGGCGAAGCGCAAGGCCGAGGCCCGCGCCAAGGAGATCCGCCAGGCCAAGGAGCGTGCCGCCCGCGAGGCCGAGCGCAAGCGCCTGAACTCCTTCCAGGCCCCCGTCGCCCACTCGTACGTCTCCACCGGCTACAACACCGGCGGCTCGCTCTGGTCCTCCGGCCACCACTCCGGCATCGACTTCCACGCCGCCTACGGCACCACGGTCGTCGCCGTCGGCTCCGGCACCGTCGTCGAGGCCGGCTGGGGCGGCGCGTACGGCAACAACATCGTCATCCGGATGAACGACGGCACGTACACCCAGTACGGTCACCTCTCCGCCATCCGTGTCTTCGTCGGCCAGAAGGTGACCCCCGGCGAGCAGATCGGCGTCTCCGGCTCCTCCGGCAACTCGACCGGCCCGCACCTCCACTTCGAGGCCCGCACCAGCCCCGAGTACGGCTCGGACATCGACCCCGTCGCGTACCTGCGCGCCCGCGGTGTCGACGTCTGACGTCCGACTCCCCGCTCAGCGCGAAGAAGCCCCGGCTCGAACGAGCCGGGGCTTTTTTCGTCCCTGAATTACCGGTCGGCATCGGAAATTCCCGCGTCCTGCAATAGAGTCGCCGAACGGGCTACGCCCGACGGGGTTCAGCGTGGAGAAAAGCGGAGGTCGGACATGCGCATTCCCGCGCAGTCGGTATGCACGGCGATCCGGGACGACATCGTCTCCGGTGTGTACGCGCGGGGCGCCAGACTGACGGAGGAACAGCTCGCCCGCCGCTACGGAGTCTCCCGCGTCCCGGTCCGCGAGGCGCTGCGCACCCTGGAGTCCGAGGGCTTCGTCATCACCCGCCGGCACGCTGGCGCCCAGGTCGCCGAACCCGGCGAGCAGGAGGCCGCCGACCTGCTCGACATGCGCTCCCTGCTCGAACCCCTCGGTGCCCACCGGGCCGCCCAGCGCCGCACCGAGGCCCACCTGAAGGTCCTGCGCGGCCTGGTCAGGCTGGGGCAGGAGCGGGCCCGGCACGGCTGGAGCGAGGACCTGCGCGCCCTGGACGGCTGGTTCCACGAGACGCTGGCGCAGGCCTCCGGCAGCCCGCCGCTCACCGCGCTGCTCACCCAGCTGCGGCAGAAGATCGCCTGGATGTACGCGGCCGAGCCGGCCGACCGGCCCGCGGACTCCTGGGCCGAGCACGGTGCGATCGTGGACGCCGTGGCGCGCGGCGACGCCGAGCGGGCCCGGGCCCTCACCGCGCTGCACGTGGAGCGGGCGGCGCCGCGACTCCGGCTGAAACATCCGGAGCGGACCCGTGTGAGGGTTTCGCAACATGCCGTAAACAATGCGGGAGCGCGGAATTAACGTGCGCACCGTATACAAAGAGGCGGGCAATTCGACGGGCTCTGTTTCAGGCTGCCCGAAATGAATTCCCGTACCTTTTTCCGTGCTGATTTGAAAAGAGCCGCGCCCGCCGGATGACCGGTGGGCGCGGCTCGTTTTCCGATCCGCCGTCGGGGAGGACGGGGGGAAGTCGGGTCAGACGGTCTCGGGGAGCTCGTCGAGACCCTCGGCGACCAGCCGCGCCAGGCGGTCGAGCGCGGCCTCGGCGCCGTCGGCGTCCGACGCGAGCACGATCTCCTCGCCACCCTGCGCGCCCAGGCCGAGCACCGCGAGCATGGACGCGGCGTTGACGGGGTTGCCGTCGGCCTTGGCGATCGTCACGGGGACGCCGGAGGCCGTGGCGGCACGGACGAAGATGGAGGCGGGGCGGGCGTGCAGGCCCTCGGCCCAGCCGACGTTGACGCGGCGCTCAGCCATGGTGGTAGCCCTTCAACATTCAGCGGTTGTCTAGACCAGTCTCTCACACGCGACCGGTGTCACTGTCGTACCCCGGCCGTACGCTTTCCCCATGCAGAGCGCGTCGGAACAGCCCGAACAGCCGGAGCACGCGTACCCGGACCACTGGGAAGCGGACGTGGTCCTCCGGGACGGCGGCACCGCGCGCATCCGCCCGATCACCGCCGACGACGCCGAGCGACTCGTCAGCTTCTACGAGCAGGTTTCGGACGAGTCGAAGTACTACCGCTTCTTCGCGCCCTACCCACGGCTGTCCGCCAAGGACGTGCACCGCTTCACCCACCACGACTTCGTGGACCGGGTCGGCCTCGCCGCGACCGTGGGCGGCGAGTTCATCGCCACCGTGCGCTACGACCGGATCAGCCCCGACGGGCGCCCGGCCTCCTTCCCCGCCGACGAGGCCGAGGTCGCCTTCCTGGTCCAGGACGCGCACCAGGGCCGCGGGGTCGCCTCCGCCCTCCTGGAGCACATCGCGGCGGTCGCGCGCGAGCGCGGGATCCGGCGGTTCGCGGCCGAGGTGCTGCCCGCCAACACCAAGATGATCAAGGTGTTCACGGACGCCGGCTACACCCAGAAGCGCAGCTTCGAAGACGGCGCCGTCCGCCTCCACCTCGACCTGGAGCCCACCGACCGCTCCCTCGCCGTCCAGCGCGCCCGGGAACAGCGCGCCGAGGCCCGCTCCGTACAGCGGCTGCTCACCCCCGGCTCCGTCGCCGTGATCGGCGCCGGCCGCACCCCCGGCGGCGTCGGCCGGACCGTGCTGCGCAACCTGCTCGACAGCGGCTTCACCGGCCGCGTCCACGCCGTCAACGCCGCCCTGGGCGAGACCGGCCCGGGGGAGGGTCCGCACCAGCTGGAGGGCGTGCCCGCCTTCCGGTCCGTCGGCGACATCGGCGCGCCGGTCGACCTCGCCGTCGTCGCCGTGCCCGCCGAGCGCGTCCCCGAAGCCGTGGCCGACTGCGGCGAGCACGGCGTGCCCGGCCTGGTCGTGCTCTCGGCCGGATACGCGGAGAGCGGCGCCGAGGGCCGCGAGCGCCAGCGCGCCCTGGTCCGCCAGGCCCGCTCGTACGGCATGCGGATCATCGGGCCCAACGCCTTCGGAATCATCAACACGGCCGACTCCGTCCGGCTGAACGCCTCCCTCGCCCCGCAGATGCCCGCCGCCGGACGCATCGGGCTCTTCGCCCAGTCCGGCGCCATCGGCATCGCCCTGCTCGCCGGACTGCACCGGCACGGCGCCGGAGTCTCCTCCTTCATCTCCGCCGGCAACCGCGCCGACGTCTCCGGCAACGACCTCCTCCAGCACTGGTACGACGACCCCGCCACCGACGTCGTGCTGCTCTACCTGGAGTCGATCGGCAACCCGCGGAAGTTCACCCGGCTCGCCCGCCGCACCGCCGCCGTCAAGCCCGTCGTGGTCGTCAAGGGCGCCCGGCACAGCGGCAGCGCCCCGCCCGGGCACCGCGTCCCCGTCACCCGTATCCCGTACGCCACGGTCTCCGCGCTGCTGCGCGAGGCCGGGGTCATCCGCGTCGACACCGTCACCGAACTCGTCGACGCCGGACTGCTCCTCGCCGACCAGCCGCTGCCCGCCGGACCCCGGGTCGCCATCCTCGGCAACTCCGAGTCCCTCGGCCTGCTCGCCTACGACGCCTGCCTCACCGAGGGCCTGCGCCCGCTCCGCCCCCTCGACCTGACCACCGGCGCCGCCCCCGCCGACTTCCGCGCCGCACTCACCGCGGCCCTCGCCGACGACGCCTGCGACGCCGTCGTCGTCACCGCCATCCCCTGGGTGGGGGAGAACGGAGCCACCGAGTCCGGCGACGGCGAGGTCCTCGCAGCGGCCCTCCGCTCCGCCGTCGCCGCCGCGCCCGGACCGGCCAAGCCGGTCGTCGTCGTCCACGTCGAGATGGGCGCCCTCGCCGAGGCCCTGTCCGCCGCCACCCGCACCCGCCCGCCGAGACCCGCGCGACCCGCCGCCGAGCCCGCCCTCGGACCGTCCGCCACCGAAACGGCCGACGCGGCCGACGCGACGGACGCGACGGACGCGGCCGTCGTCGGAGCGGACGAGAGTCCCACCCCCGGTGCCATCCCCGCGTACCCCGCCGCCGAGCGCGCCGTCCGGGCCCTCGCCGAAGCCGTCCGCTACGCCCAGTGGCGCCGCCAGTCCGCCGCCGACCCCGGCCGGGTGCCCGAGTTCGAGCGGATCGACGAGACCGGTGCCGCCGCCCTGATCGAACGGGCCCTCGACGAGAGCGCCGCCGACGCCCGCGGTGTCACCCTCGGCGCCGAGGAGACCGCCGAGCTGCTCGGCCGGTACGGGATCGAGGTCCGCCCCACCCTGCCCGCGCCCACCCCCGACGAGGCCGTCCGGGCCGCCGCCCGCCTCGGCTTCCCCGTCGCCCTCAAGACCACCGCGCCCCATCTGCGCCACCGCCCCGACCTCGGCGGCGTCCGGCTCGACCTGGCCACCGAGGAGCAGCTGCGCACCGCGTACGCCGAGCTGACCGAGACCCTCGGCAAGCCCGAGGAGCTCCAGCCGGTGGTCCAGGCGATGGTGCCGCGTGGTGTCGACACCGTCGTGCGCGCCGCGATCGACCCCGCCGTCGGCGCCGTGCTCTCCTTCGGCCTCGCCGGAGCCGCCTCCGAGCTCCTCGGCGACATGGCCCACCGGCTGGTTCCCGCCACCGACCGGGACGCCGCCGAACTCGTCCGCTCCATCCGCACCGCGCCCCTGCTCTTCGGCTGGCGCGGCTCCGCACCCGTCGACACCCCCGCCCTCGAAGAGCTGCTGCTGCGCGTCTCCCGCCTCGTCGACGACCACCCCGAGGTCGTCGCCGTCTCCCTCGAACCCGTCGTGGTCGCGCCGCGCGGCCTCTCCGTCCTCGGCGCCACCCTCCGGCTCGCCCCGCCCCCGCCCACCACCGACCTCGGCCCGCGCCGGCTGCCGCCCAGCTATTGACGGGCAGGCCGGAAGGGGCCCCACAGCCCCGTAGGATGGAGTCCATGGCGAAGACCGGTACGACGACCCAGGGGCTGCGCGCGGCGATCGAGCGCAGCGGCTATTACCCGGCCCTCGTGGCCGAGGCGGTGGAGGCCGCCGTAGGCGGCGAGGCCGTCTCGTCGTACGTGGTCCACCAGGAGACCACCTTCGACGCCAACGAGGTGCGGCGCCACGTCACCGTCCTCGTCCTGACGGCCAACCGGTTCATCGTCAGCCACACCGACGAGCAGTCCGCCGACAACAGCTCGCCGACCCCGTACGCCACGACCTCCACCGAGTCCGTCAACCTCGACCGGATCTCGTCGATCGTGGTCAGCCGGGTCGTCGCCAACCCCGAGTCGTACACCCCGGGCACCCTGCCCCGCGAGGTCGTCCTCACCATCGGCTGGGGCGCCGTCTCCCGCATCGACCTGGAGCCGGCCGCCTGCGGCGACCCCAACTGCGACGCCGACCACGGCTACACCGGCAGCTCCACCGCCGACGACCTCAGCCTGCGGGTCAGCGACGCCGGTGACGGCCCCGACACCGTCCGGCAGACCCTCGCCTTCGCCCAGGCCCTGTCCGCCGCCACCGCCGCGGGCCCGTCCACCCCCGCCACCCGCTGATGGTCCAGCCCACCACCGTCGCCCAGGGCTGGCCGGACGACGAACCGATTCCGCTCGACCCCGCCACCGCGCCGCTGCCCGCGTACGGCGCCGGCGCCCTCGGCGACCTGCTGCCCACGCTCGTCGCCGGTCAGGGCGTGCCCGGCTTCGACGCCCGGATCGCCGAGCTCACGCCCGCCGACCGCAACTGCGTCTTCCTCATCGACGGGCTCGGCTGGGAGCAGATCAAGGCCCACCCCGACGAGGCGCCCTACCTGACCTCGCTGCTCGCCGGCTCGCGCGGCGGCACCGGACAGCCCCTCACCGCGGGCTTCCCCGCCACCACCGCGACCTCGCTCGCCTCGGTCGGCACCGGCCTGCACCCCGGCGCCCACGGTCTGCCCGGCTACACCGTGCGCAACCCGGAGACCGGCGAGCTGATGAACCAGCTCCGCTGGAAGCCGTGGACCGCGCCGCGGGTCTGGCAGCCGTACCCCACCGTCTTCCAGCTCGCCCACGAAGCCGGCGTCCACACGGCCCAGGTCTCCTCGCCGATATTCCAGGACACCCCGCTCACCAAGATCGCGCTGAGCGGCGGCACCTTCCACGGCCGCCTCTCGGGCGAGGAGCGGATGGACTTCGCCGCCGAGCAGCTCGCCGTCGGCGACCGCTCGCTCGTCTACACGTACTACAGCGAGCTCGACGGCGCCGGGCACCGCTTCGGCATCGACTCCGACGCCTGGCGCGGCCAGCTGATGTTCGTCGACCGGCTGGTGCAGCGGCTCGCCGAACAGCTCCCGCCGCACGCGGCCCTCTACGTCACCGCCGACCACGGCATGGTCGACATCCCCTTCGACGAGGACCACCGGATCGACTTCGACGAGGACTGGGAGCTGCGCGCCGGCGTCGCCCTGCTCGGCGGCGAGGGCCGCGCCCGGCACGTCTACGCCGTCCCCGGCGCCGAGGCCGACGTCCTCACCTGCTGGCGCGAGGTCATCGGCGACCGCTTCTGGGTGGCCGGCCGCGACGAGGCCATCGCCCTCGGCTGGTTCGGCGAGCAGGTCGACGAGCGGGTGTACGGCCGGATCGGCGACGTCGTCGCCGCCGCCCAGGACGACCTGGCCATCACGGCCTCCGTCAACGAGCCGAACGAGTCCGCCATGGTGGGCATGCACGGGTCGATGACCCCGGCGGAGCAACTGGTGCCGCTCCTCGAAGTCCGCTCCTGAGCCCCGGCCCGCCCCGCCTTCCCGCCCCCTCCCGTCCCCTTCCGCCCCTTCTCTCCCGAATCCCGAAAGGTCCTCGACCTGCCATGCCCGAGCTGGTGTTCTTCTCCGGAACGATGGACTGCGGAAAGAGCACCCTGGCTCTTCAGATCGAGCACAACCGCTCAGCACGCGGCCTCCAGGGCATGATCTTCACCCGCCAGGACCGCGCCGGCGAGGGCAAGCTCTCCTCCCGGCTCGGCCTGGTCACCGACGCCGTCGAGGCCGCCGACGGCTTCGACTTCTACGCGTACCTCGTCAGCCATCTGTCGAAGGGCGGGCGCTGCGACTACGTCATCGCGGACGAGGCGCAGTTCCTCGCGCCCGAGCAGATCGACCAGCTGGCCCGGGTCGTCGACGACCTGGAGCTCGACGTCTTCGCCTTCGGCATCACCACCGACTTCCGCTCCAAGCTGTTCCCGGGCTCGCAGCGGCTCGTCGAGCTCGCCGACCGGGTCGAGGTCCTCCAGGTCGAGGCCCTGTGCTGGTGTGGCGCCCGGGCCACGCACAACGCGCGTACGGTCGGCGGCGTGATGGTCGTCGAGGGCGCGCAGGTCGTCGTCGGCGACGTCAACGGCGGGGACGAGGTCGGCTACGAGGTGCTGTGCCGGCGCCACCACCGGCGCCGCATGACGGCCGCGACCGCCCGCGCCGCCGCGCTCTCCCCGGACGTCCTGCCGGTCGCCGACGTCCCCTGACCGTTGTCGGGAACGGTGCGGAAGGGGCGTCTGAGCGTTGTCGGGAAGGTGCGGACATGGCGCCTGACCGTGTCCGGGAACGGTACGGAAGTGGCGCCTAGCCGTTGTCGGGCACCGTACGGAAGCGGCGCCGGTACTCCATCGGCGTCGTGTCGAGCCGCCGCCGGAACGCCCGGATGAGCGTGTCGGTCGTGCCGAACCCGCAGGTCGACGTGATCCGTTCGAGGGTGGCGTCCGTGGACTCCAGCAGATGGCGGGCGCGTTCGACGCGCGCCGACTCGACGTACGCGCTCGGGGTCGTACCGAGTTCCGCCTTGAAGATCCGGGTGAGCTGACGCTCGCTGACGTGCGCGCTCGCGGCGAGCTCCGCGAGGGTGAGCGGGCCGTCGATGTGCCGCGTGACGTAGTGGCGCAGGTCCTCGACGCGCCGGGTGGTGGAGACGGGCTCCAGCGGCACGCTGAACTGGCTCTGGCCGCTGGGCCGCTTCAGGTACATGACCAGCTGTCGCGCCACCCGCAGGGCCGTCGGCTCGCCGAAGTCCTCCGCCACCAGCGCGAGCGACAGGTCGAGACAGGAGCTGATGCCGGCGCCGGTCCACACGTCGCCGTCCCGGATGAAGATCGGGTCGGCGTCGACCTCCACCTCCGGGTGCTCGGCGGCGAGTTGCTGTGCCGTCGACCAGTGGGTGGTGGCCCGTCGGCCGTCGAGCAGCCCGGCCGCGGCCAGGATGTGCGCGCCGACGCAGACGGAGGTGACCCGCCGGGTCCGCTCGGCGAGCGTCCGGACCCAGCCGACCACCACGGGGTCGACCAGGGCTCGCACCCGGCGGTCGGCGTCCGTCTCGACGGAGCCGGGCACGAGCAGCGTGTCGATGCGCCGCGTCGCCGCCTCGGCGAAGGTGAGGTCGGGCAGCACGCGCACGCCGGCGGAGGTGGTGACAGGTGCCATGGACTCGGCGGCGAGCACGACCTCGTAGCCGTCCGCGTCGTCCGTCTCGCGCCGCAGCAGGGCGAACACCTCGGGCGGCCCGGTGACGTCGAGGAGGTCGACGCCCTCGAAGAGGACGATGACGAGGAGCCGTCCGGGGGTGGTCACTGGTTCTCTCCGCCTGGGTGCGTATGCCGATGCGATGTCCGGATCGGCATGTTAGATGACGATGCCGACACGCCGAGGCGTCGCGGGGGCACCGGCTGTTCACCTCCGGTGAACCGCGGGACCTCCTGCTGATCGGTCGCGGGTCGCACGGCTCGGAGGTAATGCCTGTCTGCGCCGGTACTCCGGTACCGGCGCTCACCGAGCAGAACCGACTCTGGAGGACGTGTGCCACCCGCAGCCGAGACCGAGCCCTCCCCGTCCCGGCCGTCCCGGCCGCGGCTGCGGGCGGCGGCCGGGGCGGCCGTGCTCACCGGCCTGCTGTTCTGTCTCGCCGGACGGCTCGCGAGGAGCTACCCGTTCGGATCCCACACCCGAAACATCGTCGACCTGGGCCAGCAGTACCTCCCGTTCCACGCCTACTGGCGCAGGCTGCTTCTAGGAGAGACCCACGGCGATCTCTTCCTGAACTGGACATCGGGTTTTGGATCCAACTTCCTCGGCGACTTCGGCACCTACCTGAGCAGCCCCTTCGACCTGCTCGTCGTCCTCTTCCCGGCCGACCGCACCGAACTCGCGCTGTACGTCGTCACCGCCGCCAAGATCTCCACCGCGGCCGCCGCGATGGCAGCCCTGCTGCTCACCCTGAGGCGCGGCCCCTGGCCGGTCGCGGCCGTTCTCGGCACCGCGTACGCGCTCTCCGGCTGGACCTTCAACTACGCCGCCACGGTGCCGATGTGGCTCGACGGGCTCGTCGCCTTCCCGCTGCTCTGCCTGGTGGGGGAGTGGGCCCGCAAGGGGCGCCGGCCGGTCCTCGGGCCGCTGGTCGTCGCGCTCGCCTGGTTCGCCAACTTCTACACCGCGTACATGGCCACGATCGGCGCCGCCGTCGTCCTCGTCGTCCGGCTCCTGACAGCCGAGGACGGCGCGGCCGAGGACAGCGCGGCCGAGGACAGCGCGGCCGAGGACACCGGAGCCGAGCGTCCCAAGGGCGTCGCCGCCGGCCGCCCGCGCCTGACCGGGCTGCTGCGCGCGGCCCGTACCGTCCTCATCGGCATCGGGCTCGCCGCCCCGCTCGTCACCGTCATCTTCCTGGCCACCAAGGTCGCCGACCCGACCCCGCCGACCGAGTTCGCGCCGGCCGCCTGGACGGACGTCCTCGCCCGCTTCCTGCCGGCCACCGCGAGCGTGGCCACCCCCGCGCTCTTCATCGGCACGCCCGCACTCGCCCTCGCCCTCACGCTGCCCTTCAACAGCGCGGTCGCCGTTCGCGTCCGCGTCGGCTGGACCGTGTCCATAGTCCTGGTCGCGCTCTCCCTGCAGTGGGAGCCGACCCATCTCCTCTGGCACGCCGGGGCCTCGCCCAACGGCATTCCCTACCGCCAGACCTTCGTGCTGTGCGGGCTGCTGCTGATGGCGGCCTGGCTGTCCGTCGCCCGCGGGCTGCCGGGGATCTGCGCGCTGCTCGGCGGCGCCGCGCTGGTCGCGTTCGTCGCGCGGGCGGCCGAGGACAGCGTCGACATCGACCGCTGGACCTACCCCGCCGTCGCCGCGGCCGCCGTCCTGGCCGTACTCGCCGCCCTCTCCGCCGTACTCGGGCGGCGCCGGGGCGGCCGGCTGCTCCCCGTCCTCGCCGTCGTGCTCCTCCTCGCCGCCCAGGCCGGCGAGACCCTGGTGACCGGCAAGCGCATCGAGGAGCAGCAGCTGAGCGAGGTCTCCTGGGCACCCCGGATCGGCCCCTGGCACACCGACATGACCCGCGAGGTCGCCGCCAAGGACGCCTGGCCGCGCCACCGCACCGACCCCGGCGAGGTCCCCGGCGGCAACGACGTGCTGCTCGTCGGCGGCGAGGGCGCCGACTACTACAGCAGCCTCACCGCCGACACGTACTCCCGCATGCTGGCCGACCTCGGCTTCGGCTACTACGCCAAGGGCCGCCACCCGGTCAGCCTGGACAACCCGGTCACCGACGCGATCTTCTCCATCGGCACCCGGATGCGCTCCACGCCCTCGGCCCCGCTCGCCCTCGACCGGCTGCCCGAGGCCGCCATCAGCGTCGCCGACACCCCCGTACCGCCGCTCGTGACGGTGCATCCGCAGGGCGACGAGCAGCCGGCCGACTCCGCCTTCACCCAACAGGAACAGCTCCTCGGCCACCGGGTGTACGACGTGCCGGCCGCCCCGCGCCGTACGGACGCCGCCGACGGCACCGCCACCCTCACCGCGACGTGCCCGGCCGGCTCCCAGGTGTGGCTGTGGGCACCCGAGTACCAGGGCACCGCCGCCCTGCGCGACGGAGCCGCCGTCGGCTTCGCCGGCAAGCTGCCCGCCGTCCTCGGCCCCATGCAGCCGCTCGGCACCACCCCGGCCACCGGCACCGTGCGCATCGACCTGCGCCCCGAACCGAAGGCCACGCCCCGGCTCAGGCTGCCCGCGCACCCGGTCGGCTGTCTCGTCACCGCCCGCCTCGCCGCCGCCGTCGAGCAGCTCACCGCCACCGGCGCCACCGACGTGCGCACCACCGGCCACACCATCACCGCTCAACTGCCCCCGGGCAGCACCGGCACCGCCGTCCTCGCCGTCCCCCGGATCTCCGGCTGGCGCTGTGCGGCCGGCGACGCGCCCCTGGCGCCCGCGCGGGACCGCCTCGGCCTGCTCGCCGTCCCCCTCGACGGCAAGGCCACCTCCGTGACCTGCTCGTTCCGGCCGCCGGGCCTCAGGCTCGGTGGCGCGGCCGGCGCGGCCGCCCTGCTGGCGCTGCTCGCCACCGCACTGCTCCACCGGCGCCGGCGCCGCCACTCCCGTGAACCCGCAGGACGGCAAGAGTTCACCGCTCGTGCACACGCGGCTCGTTCGACGGAGAAGAGCGCTGTCTAGTCTGCCCGCCAGTACCTGTACGCGAGTTGGGGATCTCCGAGTGCCGAAACTGTCCGTCATCGTGCCCTTCCACAATGTCGGGCCCTACGCCCCCGACACCCTGCGCAGCCTCGCCGACAACGCGGACCCCGACGGCGCCGACATCGAGTTCCTGCTGGTCGACGACCATTCCACGGACGACACCCCGGACTTCCTGGACCGCTGGAAGGACCGCATTCCGCAGGCCACCGTGATCCGCCACGAGACCAACCTCGGCGTCGCGCAGGCCCGCAACACCGGCATCGACGCCGCAACCGGCGACTACCTCACCTTCCTCGACGGCGACGACTGGTACGCCCCCGGCCACCTGCGCGCGATGGTCGACGGAATCCACCGCCTGGGCGTCGACTTCGCCCGTACCGACCACGTCCTGTCGACCGACCGGAACCGCCAGATCCGCTACGCCCCGGCGAAGGAACGCGACACCGTCATGGACCCCCGGGACGGCATCGCCCCGGCCAGCATGGTGACGATGGTCGACTACCCCTTCGTCCCGTTCGGCATCTACAGCGCCCGGCTCTTCGAGAACGGAGCCTCGCGCTTCGAGACGAAGCTGCGCACCGCCGAGGACCGGCTCTGGATCTGGCGGCTGCACCTCACCGCGCGCACCTACGCGGCGCTCTCCCTGCACGGCGTCTTCTACCGGCGCGGCGTCACCACCTCGCTGACCCAGATCACCGACAACCGGCAGCTGGACTTCATCCCCTCGTACGACCTGCTGCTCGACGAGGTCTCCCGGGACCGCGACGCCGACCGCTTCCTGCCCAAGGCCGTCCGCACCTACTGCGCGATGATCGCCTTCCACATGGCGAAGGCCGACCAGTACGAGCCGGCCGTGGCCAAGCGGCTCCGGCGCGATGTCGCCGACGCGCTGCGCCGGATGCCGCAGCCGGTCCTCGACGAGACCCTCGCGACCATGGACACCACCCGCAGCACCCTGCTCAGGAGCCTGCGCGACACCGGAAAGGCCGCCTGACCCATGGCGCACGACCGCGTTCAGATCTTCCAGGTGTCGACGCTCTACGGAGCCGCCACCGCGGCCGCCGCGATCGACGCCGGACAGTTCGGCGGCCCCGGCCACGCCCGCCGGCTGCTCCTCGTCTCGAACAACGCCGAGATCCCCGAGACCGCCGTCCGCCTCGACTCGATGACCGGCTACGACCGGATCGCGAGCCGCTTCGACGAGGTCGTCGACTGGAACGAGGCCGTCCACCCGCACCACCCCAGCTCCTGGGCGCCCCGCCCCGAGGAGGCACCGCTCTGGCAGCGCGTCTTCCGCACCGCCTGGCGCCTCGGCACCGCCACCGTGGAGGTGATCGTCGAGTCCATCCAGGTCAACCCGGCCAAGGCACTCGCCGCCGTCTTCGCCGAGAGCGCCGTGCACGTCTACGCCGACGGCCTGATGAGCTACGGCCCCACCCGCGACGAGCTGCCCCAGTCGATCGCCTGCCGGGTCCGCCGCGTCCTCCACCTCGACCTGGTGCCGGGCCTGCGTCCGCTGCTGCTCACCGAGTACGGGGTCGGCTCGGAGCTCGTCCCCGACGACGCCTTCCGCGCCGTCCTCCGGGAGATCGCGGCGGACGCGGGCGACGACCCGCAGCTCGCCGAGGCGGCCGCCGCCGGGCCCGGGGCGCTGCTGCTCGGCCAGTACCTCGCCGTCCTCGGCATCCTCACCGTCGAGGAGGAAGAGGAGCTGCACGTCCGGATGCTCCGTGGCGCCGCCGCGGCCGGCCACCGCTCGGTCGTCTTCAAGCCGCACCCGACCGCCCCGGCCGGCTACTCGAACGCGCTGCAGGAGGAGGCCGCCCGGACCGGAGTCACGCTCACCGTCGTGGACGGGCCGCTGCTCGCCGAGACCTTCTACGAGCGCTGCCGCCCGCGGCTCGTCGTCGGCTGCTTCTCCACCGCCATGCTCACCGCCGCCGTCTACTTCGGCGTGCCCGTCGCGCGCGTCGGCACCGACACCGTCCTCGCCCGGCTCACCCCGTACGAGAACAGCAACCGCGTCCCGCTCACCGTCGTCGACCACATCGTGCCCGACCTGGAGAGCGGCGCCGCACCCCGCGTCCCCGGCGCTGCGCCCGACAGCCTCGCACCGCTGCTGCGGGCGGTCGCCCACTGCATGCGGCCGACCGCGCACCCGGGGCTGCGGGCCGAGACGCTCCGGTACGTCACGGAGCACGCCACCGGACCGGCGGCCGCGCTCCACTTCCCCGAGGAGCGCCTCGCGGAGCTGGAGCTTCCCGTTCCGGTGCGGTCCTAGTCGCTGTCGCCCTCTCTCGCGGACCGTACGAGGGTGAAGACCGCGCCCTCCGGGTCCGCCACCAGGGCGAGCCGCCCCGCCGTGCCCTCGCGCGGCGGGCGGACCACCTGGCCGCCGAGCTCCGCGACCAGGCGGGCCGACGCGTCCACGTCCTCGACCTCGAAGTACGTCATCCAGTGCGCGCCCCGGTCCCGGGGCAGTGCCGTGCCGACGCCGTGCAGGGAGGCGACCGGCCGGCCGTCGAGGTGCAGGGTCAGGTAGTCGAGGTCGGCGGAGACGAGGGGCTCCACCTCGTAGTCGAAGATCGTCCGGTAGAACTTGCCGACCGGGGCCGTCTCGTACGTGAGCAGCTCGTTCCAGACCGGTGTGCCGGGCGGTCCGGCGGCCGCCGTGCCGTGGTGGGCCTCGGCCTGCCAGACGCCGAAGACGGCGCCGGCCGGGTCCGAGCAGATCACCATCCGTCCGGCCTCGCCCGCGTCGAGCGGGCCGACCGCGACCGTGCCGCCGCAGCAGCGGATGGTCTCCGCCGTCTCGTCGGCGTCGTCGGTGGCGAGGTAGGTCGTCCAGGCGATCGGCAGATGCCGGTCCGGCGGCAGCTGGCCGATCCCGGCCACTTCCCTGCCGTCGAGCAGCGCGCGCACGTACGGGCCGAGCTGCTGGGGGCCCGGCACGAACTCCCAGCCGAACAGCGCCGCGTAGAACTCCTGCGTCGCGTCAAGTCCATGCACCATCAGGCTCACCCAACAGGGTGTGCCGGGGGTGCGCCGAGTCGCCTCGGTCATCGTCACTCTCTCCTCGCCAGTGGCCGTACGAGGTGGGGGCCGGCGGGCTGTACGGAGGCTCCGCGGCGGGTCACTGCCCGCCGCGGGCCCTCCGTACACATGCGGCAGCGGTACGGCCCCGCCGATGTTCGCACCCCGAAGCGGCTCTCGCGCCCCGGGCGCTGAGCGAGGATGGCACCTATGAAGCCCATCATCTCCGCAACCGAACTCTTGAGCGAGTCGGCGGGGGCGACGCCCCCGGTCCTGCTGGACGTCCGCTGGACCCTCGGTGGCCCGCCCGGCGGGCCCGAGTACGCGGCCGGGCACCTGCCCGGCGCCGTCTACGTCGACCTGGACACCGAGCTGGCGGGCCCGCCCGGGAAGGGCGGCCGGCACCCGCTGCCCGACCTGGAGGTCTTCGGCGCGGCGATGCGCCGCGCGGGTGTCTCCGCGGACACCCCGGTCGTCGTCTACGACGGCGGCCTCGGCTGGGGAGCGGCCCGCGCCTGGTGGCTGCTCCGCTGGACGGGTCACCCGAACGTGCGGGTCCTCGACGGCGGCCTCACCGCCTGGACGGGTGAGCTCTCCCAGGAGACCCCGGCGCCCGCACCGGGCGATTTCCAGCCGAAGCCGGACGCCGGCGCCCTCGGACTGCTCGACGCCGACGGCGCGGCCGCCCTGGCCCGCTCGGGCCTCCTCCTGGACGCACGGGCCGCGGAGCGCTACCGCGGCGACGTCGAGCCCATCGACCCGGTCGGCGGCCACATCCCGGGCGCGGTCTCCGCGCCGACCACGGAGAACGTGGGACCGGACGGGCGCTTCCTGTCGGCCGAGGAGCTGACCGGCCGCTTCACCGCCCTGGGCGCGGCCGAGGCACCGGAGGTCGCCGTCTACTGCGGCTCCGGCGTCTCCGGCGCCCACGAGGTGCTCGCCCTGAAGATCGCCGGCTTCCCCGCGGCCCTCTACGCGGGCTCCTGGTCCGAGTGGTCCGCCGATCCGGCCCGCCCGGTCGCCAAGGGCCCGGACCCGCAGTAGTAGGCGGCCCGCACGCGAAAGGGGCCCGCGCCACCGGCGTGGCGCGGGCCCCTTCTCGTACGACCTGCGTGGGTCACTCCTGCTTCTTGCGGCGCGTGCCGAAGACGATCTCGTCCCAGCTGGGAACCGCCGCGCGGCGGCCCGGGCGGACGCCGTCGGCCTCGGCCTGGCGGTCGGTGGCACCGTGCAGCCGGTCGCGGTGGCCCGAGACCGCGCGGGGCATCAGGACGTCCGCGTACGCGGAGCCGGCGCCCGCGGAGGCCGCCGGGGCCGGGGGCTCCGCCGCCTCGACCTCGTCGGAGGGTTCGGTGTCGGACGGCTCCGGGACGACCATGTCGCCGCGGAAGCTCGGCACGGCCTCCAGGAGGCTGGTGAGCGAGTCGCGCTCCTCCTCCGGCTCGGGCGCCGGGGCAGGCGTCCGGTCGATCTGGCGGTCGAGCGCGCGGTCCAGTGGCCGGTCCCGGGGCAGCCGGGCGATCCGCGGGACGAAGGGGAAGCTCGGCTCCGGTACGGCGGCCAGGGTGTCGTCGGTCTCGCCGATCAGGGCGCGCGCCTCATCGTCGACGGCCTGGACGAGCCGTCGCGGCGGGTCGTACGTCCAGCTCGCCGTGTGCACCTCGCCGGCCACCCGGTAGACGAGCAGCACCTCCCAGGTGCCGTCGTCCCGGCGCCAGGAGTCCCACTGCACGGTGTCCTTCTCGGCGCCGCGCAGCAGCAGTCGCTCCTGCACCGCCTCGCCGAGCTGCGGTCCGGTGTTCTCGCCGGGCCGGCGCACGGGGGTCTTGCGGGCGCGCTCGGCCATGAACGCGCGCTCCGCGAGCACCGGGCCCTCGAAGCGGCGTACCCGGTCGACGGGGATGCCGGCGAGCTGCGCGACCTCCTCAGCGGAGGCACCGGCACGTATCCGGGCCTGGATGTCACGGGGGCGGAGGTGGCTCTCGACCTCGATCTCGATCTGGCCGAGCCGCGCGCGGTCGTTGCGCACCGCGGCACGCAGCCGCTCGTCGATCGGAAGCGTGTACTCCGTGCTGTCCGCAGCCTTCAGCACCAGTCGTGTGCCGTCGTTCGAGACGGCCACGACACGCAGTTCGGGCATGGGAACCTCCCGGGTGGTGCCTGCCGACGTCACGTGCGTCGCTGCTTCCGCTAGTCGAGTGTGGCCTGCCCGGGTGCAGCCTGCCACAACCCTGCCGAGTTGCCCGGCGTGTCGGGCCTGGACCCTGAACCGCCGTTATGGCACGGTTACCAGTTCACGACACAGAGTGACGGGCCGTCACACTGAGTCGCGGGTCGCCGTGCGGACACCCATGAGGGAATCCGGACCCAGGGCTCGCCACAGTACTCCATTCGGGCCATGTGGGTGGACAGGCGCGCCGCCCAACTTCTCGGGGTGCGCGGGAGTTGAGTCTGCGGGCTCCGGCGTGCCGGGTGTCGCTCTTCACAGAACCACCGGAAACGGAACTAATCCCTTCGCCCATATGTCCCTTCTGGGTGCACGGTGGAACTGATGAACAAGCAGGGGCTGGACATGCGCCACACGCCGGACAACGGCACGCACAGCGGCACGGGTCGCGGCAACACGGAAGTGAGGAAACGCTTCGACCTGAGCGTCCCTCAGGTCGCGGGCAGCGCCGTCGCCGCCGTGGTCGCCGCCAAGCTCGCCTCCAGCCTCGGTGTCTACGGCACCATCCTCGGCGCCGGTGTGATCAGCGTCATCGCCACCTGCGGCGGCCCCGTCCTCCAGCACCTCTTCAAGCGCACCGGCGAGCAGATGCGCGCCACCGCCCCGGCGAGGCAGCCGAAGCGGGCCCCGGAGACCGGGGAGTTCGGCGAGCCCACCACGCACGGCACCCGGATGCGCGGCTGGAAGCGCCCCGCCCTTGCCGCCGCCGCGGTCTTCCTGCTCGCGATGGGCGGCATCACCGCGTACGAGCTGACCTCGGGTCAGGACCTCGGCGGCACCAAGGGCAGCACGACCTTCGGCTCGGCGGTGCGGGGCGGTGGAACCGGGAAGGACGAGCCGCCGCCACGGAAGCCGGAGGGGGAGCGGGGTGCCGGTCCAGGGGCGCCGTCCCCGGGCCGTACCCCCGGCGGCGGCGGTACCGGCTCGGCCGTCCCCGACCCCACCGGGACCCCGACGCCCACGCCCTCCGCGTCCACCGGAACCGCCGAACCCACCACCGAACCCACCACCGAACCCACCGAAGAGCCCACGACCGAGCCTCCGACCACCCCGCCGGCGAGCACCGGGACGCCCCCGGCCGGGTGACCGCCCGTCAGTCGCCCAGCACCCGCCGCAGGTAGTCGTTGCCGAAGCGCCGCTCCGGGTCCAGCCGGTCCCGCAGCGCCCTGAACTCCGCGAAGCGCGGGTAGAGCTTCTCGAAGTAGGCCGCGTCCCTGGTGTGCACCTTGCCCCAGTGCGGCCGGCCGCCGTGCTCGGTCATGATCCGCTCGACCGCGGTGAAGTAGCCGTGGTGGGGCGTGCCCTTGTAGAGGTGCACCGCGATGTACGCGGTCTCCCGGTCCGAGGCCGTCGACAGGGCGATGTCGTCCGCGGGCGCCGTACGCACCTCGACCGGGAAACTCACCTTCAGCGGCGAGCGCTCGATCATCGCCTTGAGCTCGCGCAGCGCCGGGACCGCCGCCGCCCGTGGCAGCGCGTACTCCATCTCCAGGAAGCGCACCCGGCGCGGCGAGGTGAAGACCTTGTACGGGATGTCCGTGTAGGTACGGGCCGAGAGCGCCCGGCTGGAGATCCTGGCCACCGTCGGGACGACCGGCGGCACCGCGCGGCCCAGCGCGCAGGCGACCTGGAAGACGCCGTTGGAGAGGAACTCGTCCTCGAACCAGCCGCCGAGCCGTCCGACCGGGGCGGCGGGGCCCTGACTGCGGTTGTTGCGCTTGGTGTTGCAGTTGTCGGTGTGCGGGAACCAGTAGAACTCGAAGTGCTCGTTCTCCGCGTGCAGCGCGTCGAACTCCGAAGTCACCCGGTCGAAGGACATCGGCTCCTCGCGCGCGGTGAGCAGGAAGACCGGCTCCACGGCGAAGGTGATCGCCGTGACCACGCCGAGCGCGCCCAGGCCGATCCGGGCGGCGGCGAAGACCGCGCGTTCCTCTTCGGTCCCCGTCTTCGAGCAGGTCATCAGGCGCCCGTCGGCGGTGACCAGTTCGAGCGCGCGGATCTGGGCGGCGATGGACGCCGAGTCGCGGCCGGTGCCGTGGGTGCCCGTGGACGTGGCGCCGGCCACCGTCTGCTCCATGATGTCGCCCATGTTCGTGAGCGACAGGCCCTCGCGGGCCAGCGCCACGTTCAGCCGCTTGAGCGGCGTGCCGGACTCCACGGTCACGGTCATCGCCTCGCGGTCGATCCGGCGGATGCCGGTGAGCAGCCCGGGCCGGATGAGCACGCCGTCGGTGGCGGCGATCGAGGTGAAGGAGTGGCCGGTGCCGACCGTCTTCACCGCGAGGCCGTCCTCGGCGGCCCTGCGCACCGCGTCGGCGACCTCCTCGGCGGAGGCCGGGCTGACCTCCCGCACCGGACGGGCGGTGACGTTCCCCGCCCAGTTACGCCACGGGCTGCCCGTCGTCACGGCGCTCCCCGACCCCTGCCCCCGCGACCCCTGTGTGCTCGTCCTGCTCACGCTGCCCCTCCCGCGTCGGCGCCGGCCTGCCCAGCCGGCGGAAGCCCAGGAGCGCCACCGCGACCGCGACCGCGCCCGAGAGCACGGGCACCACGTACGCCGACTCCGCTCCGGACGCGTCGACCACCCAGCCGGCGGCCGAGGAGCCGAGCGCCACACCGATCGCGAGCCCGGTCCCTGTCCAGGTCATGCCCTCGGTCAGCTTGGTCTGCGGTACGTGCGCTTCGACGAGGGCCATCGTGGTCACCATCGTCGGCGCGATGGACAGGCCCGCGACAAAGAGCGCCACGGCCAGCAACGGCAGGTTCCCGGCCAGTAGGAGGGGGATCATACTCACGGCCATCGCGCACACCCCCACGAGCCAGCGCCGCGACGGATCGCCCTTGAGGTGGAGCAGTCCGAAGACGGCGCCGGCGACGCAGGAGCCGAGCGCGTACACGGCCAGCACCAGACTCGCCGCCGCCTTGTGGCCCTGCTCCTGGGCGAAGGCGACGGTCACGACGTCGACCGAGCCGAAGACGGCGCCGGTGGCCACGAAGGCCAGGGTCAGGATCTGCAGGCCGGGGGAGCGCAGCGCGGAGCCGCCGGAGTGCCCCTCGCGCGGGTGCGGGGCGGGCTCGGTGGCGCGCTGCGCGGTCAGCCAGAAGACTCCGATGGCGAGGAAGACCCCGGCGAGCAGCGGACCGGCCTCCGGGAACCACACGGTCGACAGGCCGATGGAGATGATCGGGCCGAAGATGAAGCACACCTCGTCGACGATCGACTCCCACGAGTACGCGGTGTGCAGCTGCCGGGCCTCGCCCCGGTAGATGTTCGCCCAGCGGGCGCGGGTCATCGCGCCGAGGCTCGGCACACAGCCGACGAAGGCGGTGAACACGAACAGCGTCCAGTCCGGCGCTCCGAACTGCACGCACAGGAGCAGTCCCGCGGCCGCCAGGAGCGAGATCAGGGTCGCCGGGCGCAGCACCCGCCGCTGACCGTGCCGGTCGACCAGGCGCGATATCTGCGGGCCGAGCACGGCGGCGGACATGGCGAGGGTCGCGGAGAGCGCGCCGGCCAGCCCGTACCGCCCGGTGACCTGCGAGATCATCGTGACGATGCCGATGCCCATCATGGACAGCGGCATCCGCCCGAGGAAGCCCGCGACGGAGAAGGCCCGGGTGCCGGGTGCCGCGAAGATCGCGCGATAGGGACTGGGCAAGGGGATCTCCGGGCTTCCGTGGCTCGTGTAATTAATAGCTAAAGCCTACGGTGTTGAACTGATTTGGTCACTCGACTTTTTCAGTCGGGCCGAGACCTCGGCTGTCGGACCCGGGTGGGAGGATCGGTGCCATGTCCGACGAGCTCGATCCCGCCCCGTACGACGCCCTGCTGCTGCTCTCCTTCGGCGGCCCCGAGGGCCCCGACGACGTGGTCCCGTTCCTGGAGAACGTGACCCGCGGCCGCGGCATCCCCAAGGAACGGCTGAAGGAAGTGGGGCAGCACTACTTCCTCTTCGGCGGCGTCAGCCCCATCAACGACCAGAACCGCGCCCTGCTCGACGCGCTGCGCGCCGACTTCGCCGGGGCCGGCCTCGACCTGCCGGTCTACTGGGGCAACCGGAACTGGGCGCCGTACCTCACCGACACCCTGCGCGAGATGGTCGCCGACGGCCGGCGCCACATCGCCGTCCTCGCCACCAGCGCGTACGCCTCGTACTCCGGCTGCCGGCAGTACCGGGAGAACCTGGCCGACTCCCTCGCCGAGCTGGAGGCGGAGGGGCTGCCGCTGCCGCGCGTCGACAAGCTGCGGCACTACTTCAACCACCCCGGCTTCGTCCGGCCCATGATCGAGGGCGTCCTCGCCTCCCTCGCCGAGCTCGACGAGTCCGTGCGCGACGGGGCCCACCTGGCCTTCACCACGCACTCCATCCCCGACTCCGCCGCCGACAGCTCCGGCCCCGTCGCCGACCACGGCGACGGCGGCGCCTATGTGAAGCAGCACCTCGACGTCGCCCGGCTGATCGCCGACGCGGTCCGCGAGGAGACCGGCGTCGAGCACCCCTGGCAGCTCGTCTACCAGTCGCGCAGCGGCGCCCCGCACATCCCGTGGCTGGAGCCCGACATCTGCGACCACCTGGAGGAACTGCACGGCGCCGGGGCCCCGGCCGTCGTCATGGTGCCGATCGGCTTCGTCTCGGACCACATGGAGGTCCTGTACGACCTCGACACCGAGGCCACCGCCAAGGCCGCCGAGCTCGGGCTTCCCGTGCGGCGCTCGGCCACCGTCGGGGCCGACCCGCGGTTCGCCGCGGCCGTGCGCGAGCTCGTCCTGGAGCGCGCCGCCGGCGAGCGCGGACAGCGGGTCGAGCGCTGCGCCCTGGGCGCGCTCGGGCCGTCCCACGACCTCTGCCCGATCGGCTGCTGCCCCGCCCGCGCGGAGCGCCCGGCCGCGGCAGGCGCCGACAGCCCGTACGCCTGACCCGACTCGCTCGCACCCGTGATCCGCACGCACAAGGAGACCGTTTCCGTGACCGATCCCCTGCTGCAGGAACTTCTCGACCTGGCCCTGGCGGCCGGGCGCCACGCCGGCGCCCTGCTGCGCGACGGGCGGCCCGACGACCTGGCGGTGGCCAGGACCAAGTCGAGCGCCATCGACGTGGTCACCGAGATGGACATCGCCGCCGAGAAGCTGATCACCGGCTTCCTCGCCGAGCACCGCCCGCACGACGGGTTCCTCGGCGAGGAGGGCGCGGCCACCCCCGGCACCAGCGGGGTGCGCTGGGTCATCGACCCGCTCGACGGCACCGTGAACTACCTCTACGGGCTGCCGACCTGGTCCGTCTCCATCGCCGCCGAGCGGGACGGCGAGACCGTCGTCGGCGTCGTGGAGGTCCCGATGCGCGGCGAGACCTTCCACGCGGTCCTCGGCGGCGGCGCCTGGCTCGGCGACCGCCGGCTCGCCGCCCGCCCCTCGCCGGAGCTCGACCAGGCCCTCGTGGCCACCGGCTTCGGCTACCTCCAGAACCGCCGCGCCCACCAGGCCGACGTCGCCCAGCGCCTGCTCCCGCAGGTCCGCGACATCCGCCGGGCCGGCTCCGCCGCCATCGACCTCTGCGACGTCGCCGCGGGCCGCCTCGACGCCTACTACGAGCGCGGCCTCAACCCCTGGGACCTCGCGGCGGGCGACCTGATCGCCCGCGAGGCCGGCGCCCTGACCGGCGGCCGCCCCGGCGAGCCGCCGTCGGGCGAGCTGGCGCTGGCCGCGTCGGCGGGGCTGTTCGGGGTGCTGCAGGAGTTCCTGGAGGACGCGGGCGCCTGGCACGACTGAGCAGGCACGTTCGCACGAAACCGCAGGCGTGCGGGGATGCCGAAAACGCGAGCGGGCCCCCGGGAGTCGGTGACTCCCGGGGGCCCGCTCACGTCGGTGGTCAGGCGCTGGCCGCGCCGACCTCCACGCCGTGTTCGGCGGCCAGGCGGTGCAGGTCGTCCAGCTCGGCCTGCTCGACCTCCACCAGGAAGTCGTCGCCCGCCTCACGAGCGCGCGTGAGGTCGGACTGCGTGGTCCTGATGCGGTGCAGCAGCCCTGCGGTGAAAGCGTCCATCGTGCGCCCCCTCGTCGTGGGTCGTGGCACGAAGAGTGCCCGGAGTGGTGGATCACGCACCGCAACCCCTGGGGGACAGAGAGTGGTGGACGGCATGCCGTCCACGGGGCGTGATCGCGGGGTTGCTAGTCGTCCTCCCCAACGCCTTCCTCAGGGAAACCTCAACTGGCCCACGATTCAGGTGAATTCTTCCGGCCATGCCCGCGGCGCCCGGCGCGGCGGACGCGGTCGGGAGCCGCAGACCGCCGTCTTACAGCCGGTTTACGCGCGTTCGGGGCAGGATGGACACGCACAGTCAGTGCGCGAAACCGCCCGTCCGCGTCCAGGACCTCCAGGACCGGGGCCCAGGAAAGGATCTACAGACGTGCGCGTACTCGTCGTCGAAGACGAGCAGCTGCTCGCGGATGCGGTGGCCACCGGCCTGCGCCGGGAGGCCATGGCGGTCGACGTCGTGTACGACGGCGCCGCCGCCCTGGAGCGCGTGGGGGTGAACGACTACGACGTCGTCGTCCTCGACCGCGACCTCCCGCTGGTCCACGGCGACGACGTCTGCCGCAAGATCGTCGAACTCGGCATGCCCACCCGCGTCCTGATGCTCACCGCCTCCGGCGACGTCAGCGACCGCGTCGAGGGCCTGGAGCTCGGCGCCGACGACTACCTTCCCAAGCCCTTCGCCTTCACCGAGCTCATCGCCCGCGTCCGCGCCCTGGGCCGCCGCACCACCGTCCCGCTCCCGCCCGTCCTGGAGCGCGCCGGCATCAAGCTCGACCCCAACCGCCGCGAGGTCTTCCGCGACGGCAAGGAGGTCCAGCTGGCGCCCAAGGAGTTCGCGGTCCTGGAGGTCCTGATGCGCAGCGAGGGCGCGGTCGTCTCGGCCGAGCAGCTGCTCGAGAAGGCGTGGGACGAGAACACCGACCCGTTCACCAACGTGGTCCGGGTCACCGTGATGACCTTGCGCCGCAAGCTGGGCGAGCCTCCGGTCATCGTCACCGTCCCCGGCTCGGGATACCGGATCTGAACCGATGGCCCAGACCCCGGCGCCCCTGCACGCGCCCCCGAAACCGACCTGGGACCCCCGTGACCCGGTCCGCCCGCTGCTGCGCCCGACCATCCGGATAAGACTCACGCTCCTCTACGGCGGGATGTTCCTGATCGCCGGCATCCTGCTGCTCGCGATCATCTACCTGTTCACCGCGCAGGCGCTCCGCGAGAGCACCTCCGAGCTGCCCTTCAAGGTGGTCAGCGGCACGGTCACGGCCACCACCGACTGGTGCAACCTGCCCGACAAGTCCACCGGCGAGCAGATCAACAACGCCGCCTCGATATGTCTGCGCCACCAGAGCGACCTCGCCCTGGACGACCTGCTGCGCCGCTCGCTGTTCGCCCTGCTCGGCCTGAGCATCATCGCCTTCGCCTTCGGCTACGCGATGGCCGGCCGGGTGCTCTCCCCGCTCGGCCGGATCACCCGCACCGCCCGCCAGGTGGCCGGATCCGATCTCTCCCGGCGGATCGAGCTGGACGGCCCGGACGACGAGCTCAAGGAGCTCGCCGACACCTTCGACGAGATGCTGGAGCGCCTGGAGCGCGCCTTCAGCGCCCAGCAGCGCTTCGTCGCGAACGCCTCGCACGAGCTGCGCACGCCGCTGGCGATCAACCGCACGCTCCTGGAGGTCCAGCTCTCGGACCCGGGGGCGCCGGTGGAGCTCCAGCAGCTCGGCAAGACCCTGCTCGCCACCAACGAGCGCAGCGAGCAGCTCGTCGAGGGCCTGCTGCTGCTCGCCCGCAGCGACAACGAGATCGTCGAGCGGAAACCGGTCGACCTCGCCGAGGTCGCCTCCCGGGCCATGGACCAGGTGCACGCCGAGGCCGAGGCCAAGGGCGTGGAGTTCCGCGGCGAGCGGGCCCCTGCCGTGGTCCAGGGCAACGGTGTGCTGCTCGAACGGATCGCGCTGAACCTGGTGCAGAACGCCGTCCGGTACAACGTCCCGGAGGACGGCTGGGTCGAGGTCGTCACCTCGACCCAGAACGGCCAGGCGGTCCTGGAGGTGTCCAACACCGGGCCCGTGGTCCCCGCGTACGAGATCGACAATCTTTTCGAGCCATTCCGGCGGCTCCGCCAGGAGCGCACCGGCAGCGACAAGGGCGTCGGCCTCGGCCTTTCCATCGCGCGCTCCGTGGCGCGTGCCCACGGCGGCCGTATCATCGCCGAGCCTCGCGAGGGCGGCGGGCTCGTGATGAGGGTCACCCTGCCGATCTGACTACACTGCATGTGCCGACCGGATTTGTTCGCCTTGCGCTAAATTTCCGGTTCTCATTCCTGAGACGGTCCTGTGTGATCGATCACAGGATTGAGTGTCCGGTCCTCCACTCTCCGTGATCGCGAATTCTCTCGGAAAACCCGGAAAAGTCCGGGTTTCCAGGGGTCCGAATGACGGGAAGTAGACGGGGTGGCGCCCGTGAAGGAGGTCCGGCGGACCGTGTACGGTCCGGTTCGCCACCCAAAGCCGATCACTCGTGAGAGGGCGGATTGGGTGTCGATTGAGTAACAGACCTTGATGTGAGGCAAAATCTCCGCCTCGGGTCGGGCACAAGTCCGGCCTCTCACGCGTTACGTGCGCTGGAGACACCGCAAACCACCCAGAGGGGGAGAGCGACATGGCAACGGATTACGACACCCCACGCAAGACCGACGACGACGTCGACTCGGACAGCCTTGAAGAACTGAAGGCCCGCCGCAACGACAAGTCGACCTCGACCGTCGACGTCGACGAGTTCGAGGCCGCCGAGGGCCTCGAGCTCCCGGGCGCCGACCTCTCGAACGAGGAGCTGGCGGTCCGAGTGCTGCCGAAGCAGGCGGACGAGTTCACCTGCATGAGCTGCTTCCTCGTGCACCACCGCAGCCAGCTGGCTCGGGAGAAGAACGGCCAGCCGATCTGCCGCGACTGCGACTGAGATCGAGCGGCCGTGGCAGGCGACACACCGTCTCGACCGTCTCGGAAGCGGCGGCTCCGGCTCCCCGGGAGGCCGGAGACGTACCAGGGCGGCTCAGGCCCGGCGGAGGGCGTCCTCGACGCGTCCTCGGCCGAGCACTCCGCCCACCTGCCCACACCTGGCGCACGTGACGACGGGCGAGGCCATCCGGCCTCGCTCGAAGCAGCGGACGCCGCCCTCCGGGCCGTTCCGGACCCGGACCGACCCGACGGCACCCCCGAGGCCTCCCAGGCCCGCACGGGGGGCGTCCTGAGGCGCGTGGCCAACCCCGCGCGCGTCCAGCTCGACCGCATCAGGCTCGACAGCGCCCGCATCGACGCCGTACGGCGCGGAGTGAAGCGCGGCGGTCAGGGCGCCAGGGCCGGCATCGGCTATCTCGCGGACCGGCTCATCGAGCTGGCCCCGCGCGTGCCCGTACGGGACCTGGCCACCCTGCGCCGGCAGTTCCCCGGGCTCGGCCCGGAGCAGCTCGCCGACAAGCTCGTCCTCGGCGCGGCCAACGCCAGCGCCACCGTCGGCGCCGGCATCGGCGCCGCCGCGATGCTGCCCGTACCGCCCGCGATGCCCGCCGAGCTCGCCGCGGAGATCACCGGCGTCGCCGCCATCGAACTGAAGCTCATCGCCGAGCTGCACGAGGTCTACGGCCTCCGGCCGCCCGGCACACTCACCCAGCGCTCGACCGCGTACCTGACCTCCTGGGCGGAGGAGCGCGGCATCGACCCCACCCGGCCCACCACCGTCAACGCGGCCCTCGGCGGACAGCTCAAGCGCGAACTGCGCCAGCAGATCACGAAGCGCATGATGCGCAACGTCCCGAACCTCACCCCGTTCCTGGTGGGCGCCGCCGTCGGCGCCGTCATGAACCGGCGGGACACCAGGAAGGTCGCCGGGCACATCCGCAGGGACCTGCGCGCCCGCCAGATCCCCTGGGACGCCCTCCCGGCGCTGCCCCCGCTGGAGCAGCCGGAGAATCCCAAGGAGATCGACTTCTAGCCCCTGGGAGACCGCTGAGGCTCCTCAGGGGGCAGACGCCGAGAACTCCTCAAGGGGTGGACGGCGCGACTCCTTCAGAGGCGGACGGCGAGCCTCCTCCAGAGGCCGGCCTGGACCGCCGGGCCCTATGCGGTCGCCTCGGCGCGGGCCTTCTCCAGGGCCGCCACGAGGCCCTCGGGGTTCCGGCTGGACAGGTAGACGTACGGCGTCGGGTCCGCCGGGTCCGTCACCTCGACACGTACCGCCTGCGGCACGTAGCTGCGCATCACCATGAAGGCGCGCGGATCGGCCTTGTGCGTGCGCCAGGCGCGCGCCTCCTCGGCGTCGAGCACCTCGGGCGCCCCGAGCGCCGACACCGGAATCCGCGCGTCCCCGGCGACCAGCGAACCGGCCACCACCCGGACGCGGGCCGAACCGTACGAGGAGACCGCCGCCGCGGCCAGCGCCGCCACCACGATCAGGCCGGCCAGCGTCGCCACCGGACCCAGCGGGAACATGATCAGGGCGCCGGACAGACCGAACAGTCCCACGATCACCCACCAC
Source organism: Streptomyces sp. NPDC101160 (assembly GCF_044768205.1). Lineage (NCBI taxonomy): Bacteria > Bacillati > Actinomycetota > Actinomycetes > Kitasatosporales > Streptomycetaceae > Streptomyces > Streptomyces sp. NPDC101160. Next base: position 149,648 of record NZ_JBIWPJ010000010.1, read on the forward strand.
GAGCGTGGCGCGGTCAGGCGCTCGTCGAAGCTCGGCGCGGCGGGCTGTGCGGGGGACGGTGCGGAAGGCTGCTGCATGCGTCCAAGCTTGGCACGGCGAGACCCGCGCCCGGCCGCGCGGGTAAGGTCTGCGCCTGTGACAGGAACATCGCCCGCTCTCACCCCGCCGGCCGACGCCATAGCGCCGGTCCGCCACCCTGACGCGCCCGCCCCCGGCGAGCTCCTCGGCGCGCACTACGAGTACTGCTTCGGGTGCGGCGGCGGGCAGCCCCACGGCCTCCACCTGGAGGCCCGCGCGGGCGAGGGCGTGACCGTCACCGCCGAGTTCACCGTGACCCCCGACCACCAGGGCGCGCCCGGTCTCGCGCACGGCGGCGTCCTCGCCACCGCGCTCGACGAGACCCTCGGCTCCCTGAACTGGCTGCTCCGCGTCATCGCCGTGACCGGACGCCTGGAGACCGACTTCGCCCGGCCCGTGCCGGTCGGCACCGTGCTCCACCTGGAGGCCGAGGTCACCGCCGTGCACGGCCGCAAGATCTACTCGACCGCCGTCGGCCGGATCGGCGGGCCCGAGGGCCCCGTCGCCGTCCGCGCCGACGCCCTCTTCATCGAGGTCAAGGTCGACCACTTCATCGACAACGGGCGCCCGGAGGAGATCCAGGCCGCCATGTCCGACCCCGACCAGGTCAGGCGCGCCCGCGCCTTCGAGGTGAACCCCTGATGCGCAATCCCGTCGACGTACTCATCCGCCGCCTGGACCCGGACGTGCCGATCCCGGCGTACGGCCACCCCGGCGACGCCGGTGCCGATCTGGTGACCACCGAGGCCGCCGAGCTCGCCCCGGGGGAGCGGGCCGTGCTGCCCACCGGGGTCTCCATCGCCCTCCCCGACGGCTACGCCGCCTTCGTCCACCCGCGCTCCGGCCTCGCCGCCCGCTGCGGCGTCGCGCTCGTGAATGCCCCAGGGACGGTCGATGCCGGGTACCGTGGAGAGATCAAGGTGATCGTGGTCAATCTGGACCCGCGCGAGAGCGTGCGGTTCGAACGGTTCGACCGGATCGCCCAGCTGGTCGTCCAGCAGGTCGAGAAGGTGCGCTTCCACGAGGTGGCGGAGCTTCCCGGCTCCGCGCGGGCCGAGGGGGGCTTCGGGTCCACCGGCGGTCATGCCGCCGTGGACGGCTCTACGGGTGGGAATCGATACGCTTCGGTCGTATCCGACCGGGAAGGACAGTGACGTGTTCGGACGTCGCAAGAAGAGCGGTACCGCTGACGCAGCGGGCGAGGCCGAGCAGGTCGTCGATGCCGTCGACACCGATGACGCCGCCGGCGAGTCGCGCCGGGTGAACCTTCCGCCGGCGCCGCGGCCCGACGGGCCCTGGGACATTTCCGAGGTCAGCAAGCCGGAGGAGGGGCGCGTCGACCTCGGCGGCCTCTTCGTGCCCGGCGTCGAGGGCATGGAGCTGCGCGTGGAGGTGGCGGGCGACGCGATCGTCGCGGCCACCGTCGTGCTGCGCGACAGCGCCGTCCAGCTGCAGGCGTTCGCCGCGCCCAAGAACGAGGGCATCTGGGGCGAGGTCCGCGACGAGATCGCCGGGGGCATCACCCAGCAGGGCGGCGCCATCGAGGAGGTCGAGGGCCCGCTGGGCTGGGAGCTGCGCGCCCAGGTCCCGGTGCAGCTGCCCGACGGCAACCGGGGCGTCCAGCTGGTGCGCTTCGTGGGTGTCGACGGCCCCCGCTGGTTCCTGCGCGGTGTGATCTCCGGGCAGGGCGCCGTGCAGCCCGAGGCCGCCGGCCTGCTCGAGCAGATCGTGCGCGACACCGTGGTCGTCCGCGGTGAGGGCCCGATGGCCCCGCGCGACCCGATCGTCCTCAAGCTGCCCAACGACGCCCAGATGGTGCCGGACGGCGTGCAGGCAGACGACCAGGCCGGCTCGCGGTTCTCCGGCGGCATGGGCCAGCTCCAGCGCGGACCGGAGATCTCCGAGGTCCGCTGACCCGCGAGAACATCGAATCGGTGGGCCGCTCCCCGCACGGGGAGCGGCCCACCGTGCGTTGTCCACAGGCCGTTGTCCACAGGCCTGGCACCCGCCCTCGTGATCGGCACATACTGGCGGCGCACACGTTCGAACCAGGGGGGTTTCACGGTGAGTGAGAGCAACGCGCGTACCGGCACGGCCGTCATCGAGGACCCGGCCGGCGCGCCGATGGTCCGGGTGGAGAACCTGCACCGTTCGTACGGGACGGGCGAGGCCGCCGTGCACGCCCTGCGCGGAGTCTCCTTCGACATCCCGCGCGGTGAGCTGGTCGCCCTCAAGGGCCGCTCCGGTTCCGGCAAGACCACCCTGCTCAACCTGGTGGGCGGCCTCGACACCGCCGACCGGGGCCGCATCGTCATCGACGGCATCGACCTCGCCGAGCTCGGCGAGGAAGGCCTCCTGGAGCTGCGCCGCGACAAGATCGGCTTCATCTTCCAGTCCTTCGGGCTGATACCGATCCTGTCCGCCGCCGAGAACGTCGGCGTGCCGATGCGGCTGCGCAAGGCCGACCCCAAGGAGCGCGAGGAGCGGGTCGCCCTGCTGCTCGCCCTGGTGGGGCTCGCCGACCACGCCGCCCAGCGCCCCGGGGAGCTCTCCGGCGGCCAGCAGCAGCGGGTCGCCATCGCGCGAGCCCTCGCCAACCGGCCCGCGCTGCTGATCGCCGACGAGCCGACCGGACAGCTGGACGCCGAGACCGGCCTCGCGGTCATGGAGCTGCTGCGCGCCGTGGTCCGCAGCGAGGGCTGCACGGCCCTGGTCGCCACCCACGACTCCCAGCTCCTCGGCCTCGCCGACCGGGTGCTCGAACTGAGCGACGGCGAGATCATCGAGCACTGAGCGGCCGTCCTCCGGCCGCGCCCATCAGGATCACGTCAATACCGCCCCCGGTCGTCCATACCCGTGCGGAATGTCCGTTTCGCGGGACGTATGGTCGAGCCATGGGACGCGGCAGACTACGGATCTACCTGGGAGCGGCACCGGGCGTCGGCAAGACGTACGCGATGCTCTCCGAGGCGCACCGGCGCGTGGAGCGCGGTACGGACTGCGTGGTCGCGTTCGTGGAGCACCATGGCCGGCCGCGTACGGAGGTGATGCTGCACGGCCTGGAGACGGTGCCGCGCCGGGAGCTCACCCACCGGGGCGCCGCCTTCACCGAGATGGACGTCGACGCCGTCCTGGCCCGCAGGCCGGCCGTCGCGCTCGTCGACGAGCTCGCCCACACCAACGTGCCGGGCTCGCGCAACCCCAAGCGCTGGCAGGACGTGGAGGAGCTGCTCGCGGCCGGGATCGACGTCGTCTCCACGGTGAACATCCAGCACCTGGAGTCGCTCGGTGACGTCGTCGAGTCGATCACCGGCGTACGGCAGCGGGAGACCGTGCCGGACGAGATCGTCCGCCGCGCCGACCAGATAGAGCTGGTCGACATGTCGCCGCAGGCGCTGCGGCGGCGCATGGCGCACGGCAACATCTACAAGCCGGACAAGGTCGACGCCGCCCTGTCCAACTACTTCCGGCCGGGCAACCTCACCGCGCTGCGGGAGCTCGCCCTGCTGTGGACGGCGGACCGGGTCGACGAGTACCTGCGGCAGTACCGCGGCGAGCACAACATCCGGTCCACCTGGCAGGCCCGCGAGCGGATCGTCGTCGGACTCACCGGCGGCCCCGAGGGCCGCACCCTCATCCGCCGGGCCACCAGGCTCGCCGAGAAGGGCGCCGGCGGCGAAGTCCTCGCCGTCTACGTCTCCCGCAGCGACGGGCTCACCTCGGCGTCGCCCAAGGAGCTGGCGGTCCAGCGAACCCTGGTCGAAGACCTCGGCGGAACGTTCCATCACGTCATAGGCGACGACGTGCCCGCCGCCCTCCTGGAGTTCGCCCGCGGCGTCAACGCCACCCAGATCGTCCTCGGCTCCAGCCGCCGCCGCTCCTGGCAGTACGTCCTCGGGCCGGGCGTCGGCCAGACCGTCGCCCGCGACTCCGGGCCCGACCTCGACGTCCACATCGTCACCCACGAGGAGGCCGCCAAGGGCCGCGGCCTGCCCGTCGCCCGCGGCGCCCGGCTCGGCCGCGCCCGCATCGTCTGGGGCTGGCTCGTCGGCGTCGCCGGACCCGCGCTGCTCACCCTGCTGCTCACCCATGTCGACGCGCAGCTCGGGCTCGCCAACGACATGCTGCTCTTCCTCGCCATGACCGTCGCCGCCGCCCTCCTGGGCGGCTTCCTGCCGGCCCTCGCCTCGGCGGCCTTCGGCTCCCTGCTCCTCAACTGGTTCTTCACCCCGCCACTGCACCGGCTGACCATCGCCGACCCCAAGAACATCGTGGCCATCGCCGTCTTCTTCGGCGTCGGCATGTCCGTCGCCTCCGTCGTCGACCTCGCCGCCCGCCGCACCCAGCAGGCCGCCCGGCTGCGCGCCGAGTCCGAGGTGCTGTCCTACCTCGCGGGCAGCGTGCTGCGCGGAGAGTCCAGCCTGGAGGCCCTGCTCGAACGGCTCCGGGAGACCTTCTCCATGGAGTCCGTCGCGCTCCTGGAACGCTCCGGCGACCTGGAACCCTGGACCTGCGCCGCCAGCGTCGGCGCCCGGCCGGTGGCCCGGCCCGAGGACGCCGACGTCGACATGCCCGTCGGCGACCATCTGGCGCTCGCCCTCACCGGGCGCGTCCTGCCCGCCGAGGACCGCCGGGTGCTCGGCGCCTTCGCCGCCCAGGCGGCGGTCGTGCTCGACCGCCAGCGCCTCGTCGACGAGGCCGAGGAGGCCCGCAAGCTGGCCGAGGGCAACAAGATCCGCACCTCGCTGCTCGCCGCCGTCAGCCACGACCTGCGCACTCCGCTCGCCGGCATCAAGGCGTCGGTGTCGTCCCTCCGCTCCGACGACGTCGAGTGGTCCGAGGAGGACCGGGCCCTGCTCCTCGAAGGGATCGAGGAAGGCGCCGACCGCCTCGACCACCTCGTCGGCAACCTCCTCGACATGTCCCGGCTCCAGACCGGCACCGTCACGCCGCTCATCCGACCCACCGACCTCGACGAGGTCGTGCCCATGGCCCTCGGCGGCGTCCCCGACGGCAGCGTCGACCTCGACATCCCCGAGACGCTGCCCATGGTCGCCGTCGACCGCGGCCTCCTGGAGCGGGCCGTCGCCAACATCGTCGAGAACGCCGTCAAGTACAGCCCCGGCGGCGCCCCCGTCGCCGTCGGCGCCAGCGTCCTCGGCGAGCGCCTCGAACTGCGCGTCACCGACCGCGGCCCCGGCGTCCCCGACGAGGGCAAGGACGGCATCTTCGAGCCCTTCCAGCGCCTCGGCGACGCCCCGCGCGGCTCCGGTGTCGGCCTCGGACTCGCGGTCGCCCGCGGCTTCGTCGAGGCCATGGGCGGCACCATCAGCGCCGAGGACACCCCGGGCGGCGGGCTCACCATGGTGCTCACCCTCAGGACCGCCCAGGGGCCCGGCTCCGGCACCGCCCCGCCTCCGGACCCCGGTGCCGCCACGACGAACGTGCGCACCCTCACGTGACGCACGGAACCCGCCCGTACGGGATCCCGTCCCACAGAACGCCCCAACGACAAGGAAGGCCCTCCTCCATGACCCGGGTCCTGGTGGTCGACGACGAGCCACAGATCGTCCGCGCCCTGGTGATCAACCTCAAGGCGCGGAAGTACGAGGTCGACGCGGCTCCCGACGGCGCCACCGCCCTCCGGCTCGCCGCCGAGCGCCATCCCGACGTCGTCGTCCTCGACCTCGGGCTGCCCGACATGGACGGCGTCGAGGTGATCAAGGGCCTGCGCGGCTGGACCCGGGTGCCGATCCTGGTGCTCTCCGCCCGGCAGACCTCCGACGAGAAGGTCGAGGCCCTCGACGCCGGCGCCGACGACTACGTCACCAAGCCCTTCGGCATGGACGAGCTGCTCGCCCGGCTGCGCGCCGCGGTCCGCCGCGCCGAGCCGGTCGGCGGCGCCGAGGACGACGTGGTGGTCGTCGAGACCGCCGGCTTCACGGTCGACCTGGCGGCGAAGAAGGTCCACCGCGACGGCAAGGACGTCCGGCTCACCCCCACCGAGTGGCACCTCCTGGAGGTCCTGGTCCGCAACAGCGGCCGACTGGTGAGCCAGAAGCAGCTGCTGCAGGAGGTCTGGGGGCCCTCGTACGGCACCGAGACCAACTACCTGCGCGTGTACATGGCGCAGTTGCGGCGGAAGCTGGAGCGGGACCCCTCGCATCCGCGTCACTTCGTCACCGAACCGGGCATGGGTTACCGCTTCGAACGCTGAGTCCGATACCGGGGTCGGATGGCGGCTTCCGCACCCGGTTCGGTAGCGGCTTCGGTACCGGTCCGGTGCCGGGTTCGGTGTCGGCGAGGGCCGGTACGCTTTCTGTATGAGTGCTGCACCGCGTACAGAGAAGCCGGCCGGACGCTTCCGCCGTATGCTCGACCGCCTTTCCACCTCGCAGGAGGAGCTGGAGTCGGTGGAGCTCCAGGAGGACGCGGCTGCTTCGGGGTGCACGCGTATCTCCGACTGTTCCGACCGCCAGATAGTCAAGGTGACTGGTACGTTGCGCACGGTCACCCTGCGTCCCCGGGCGGGTGTGCCCGCGCTGGAGGCCGAGCTCTTCGACGGCACGGCACCGCTGGACGTCGTCTGGCTGGGCCGCCGGTCCATCGTGGGCATCGAACCGGGCCGCAAGCTGATCGCCTCCGGCCGGATCTCCATGAGCCACGGCCGGCGGGTCCTCTTCAATCCCAAATACGAGCTGCGACCGCTCGGACAGGAGTAGCCGGTGACGTCAGTCGACAAGCCGACCGCCGACCAGTCGACCGCCGACCAGACCTCCGGCCGGCCGGCCTCCGGGCGGCACGCCCGGGTCCAGGACCCGCAGGCCCAGGCCGACAAGGCGGTCACCGAGGCGGCCCTCTTCGAGGCGTTCGGCGGGGTGCGCGGCATGGTGGAGACGGTCCTGCCGGGCCTGCTCTTCGTCACGATCTACACGATCAACAAGAACCTGCACTCCTCGGCGATCGCCGCCCTCGCGGTCTCCCTGGTCCTCGTGCTCGTCCGGCTGGTCCGCCGTGACACCCTGAAGCACGCCTTCAGCGGCGTCTTCGGCGTCGCCTTCGGTGTGGTCTTCGCGATGATGACCGGCAACGCCAAGGACTTCTACCTGCCGGGCATGCTCTACACGCTGGGCATGGCCGTCGCCTACATCGTCACGACCCTCGCCGGCGTGCCCCTGATCGGCCTGATCCTCGGCCCGATCTTCAAGGAGAACCTCTCCTGGCGCACCCGCAACCCAGGTCGCAAGAAGGCGTACGCCAAGGCCAGCTGGGCCTGGGGACTCATCCTGCTCGCGAAGTGCGCGATCCTCTTCCCGCTGTACTGGTGGGCCGACACCACCCAGCTCGGCTGGGTCCTGGTCGCCCTGAAGATCCCGCCGTTCCTGCTCGCGGTCTATCTGACCTGGGTCTTCCTCGCCAAGGCGCCGCCGCCGATCGACGTCTTCGCCGAGATGGAGGCCGAGGAGAAGGCCGAGAAGGCCAAGGCCGAGGAGGAGCGCAAGGCCGCGGCTCAGGGGCGTACGGACGGATAGCTCGCAGACGTACGCACGTACCGGACTCGCAGACGACGCGCAGACGTACGCACGTACCAGAAGGGGCCCGGGACCTGTCACAGGTCCCGGGCCCCTCTCCATGTCCGGATGTCAGGCTGTCCGGCTACGTCACTCGCCGCTCTCCCGGCGCACCGAGAGCAGCTCCTCCAGCTGCTCCTCGCGCGCCTGCGTGGCCACGAACAGCAGCTCGTCGCCCGCCTCCAGGGTCTCCTCCGCGCTCGGCGTGAGGACCCGGGAGCCGCGGATGATGGTGACCAGGGAGGTGTCCTGCGGCCAGGCCACCTCGCCGACCTGCGTGCCCGCGATCGCGGACTCCGGCGGGAGGGTCAGCTCCACCAGGTTGGCGTCGCCGTGGCTGAAGCGCAGCAGCCGGACCAGGTCGCCGACGCTCACCGCCTCCTCCACCAGGGCCGACATCAGGCGCGGCGTCGAGACGGCGACGTCCACGCCCCACGCCTCGTTGAACAGCCACTCGTTCTTCGGGTTGTTGACCCGGGCGACCACGCGCGGCACGCCGTACTCGGTCTTGGCGAGCAGCGAGACGACCAGGTTCACCTTGTCGTCGCCGGTCGCCGCGATGACGACGTTGCAGCGCTGCAGCGCGGCCTCGTCGAGCGAGGTGATCTCGCAGGCGTCGGCGAGCAGCCACTCCGCCTGCGGCACCCGCTCCACCGAGATGGCGGTCGGCGCCTTGTCGATGAGGAGGACCTCGTGCCCGTTCTCCAGGAGCTCGCCCGCGATGGAACGGCCCACCGCGCCCGCGCCGGCAATAGCGACACGCATCAGTGACCGCCCTCCTCGGGACCCTCGGCGAAGGCCGCCTCGACCTTGTCGATCTCGTCCGTCCGCATCATCACGTGCACGAGGTCGCCCTCCTGCAGCACCGTCTGCGACGTCGGCAGAATCGCTTCGCCCAGTCGGGTGAGAAATGCCACCCGCACCCCGGTCTCCTCCTGGAGCCGGCTGATCTTGTGGCCGATCCACGCCGGGGAGGTGTGCACCTCGGCGAGCTGCACACCGCCGCTCGGGTCACGCCACAGCGGCTCCGCACCCGACGGCAGCAGCCGCCGCAGCATCTGGTCGGCGGTCCAGCGGACCGTCGCGACCGTCGGAATGCCCAGGCGCTGGTAGACCTCGGCGCGCCGCGGGTCGTAGATACGGGCGGCCACGTTCTCGATGCCGAACATCTCACGCGCGACCCGCGCGGCGATGATGTTCGAGTTGTCGCCGCTGCTCACCGCGGCGAAGGCACCGGCCTCCTCGATGCCCGCCTCGCGCAGCGTGTCCTGGTCGAAGCCCACGCCCGTGACCCGGCGCCCGCCGAAGCCCGAGCCCAGGCGGCGGAAAGCCGTCGGGTCCTGGTCCACGACCGCGACCGTGTGGCCCTGCTGCTCCAGGGTCTGCGCGAGAGCGGCGCCCACTCGCCCGCAGCCCATGATGACGATGTGCACGTCCCCTTACCCCGCACTCCTGATCGCCCTGTTGACCTGCGAAAACACCCTGATCACAACTTTCCTCGCCCGACTGCCCGGGCTGCGGCGGACAACGCACACGCGTGCTGTCCGGTCCGAGCTTAAGCGGCGACGCCGGACGGGACCTCACCGGCGGTGGTAACCAGGGAGATTCCGTGCGGATCGGGGTGGGGGGTCACACGGCTCATTTCGAACGCTTACGATCCTCTGTTGTGTCCAAACTGACCGACGTGCCCAAACGGATCCTGATCGGGCGGGCCCTGCGCAGCGACAAGCTCGGCGAGACCCTTCTCCCCAAGCGGATCGCCCTTCCCGTCTTCGCCTCCGACCCGCTGTCCTCGGTGGCGTACGCGCCCGGTGAGGTGCTTCTCGTCCTCTCCGTGGCGGGCCTGTCGGCCTACCACTTCAGCCCCTGGATCGCCCTCGCGGTCGTGGTCCTGATGTTCACCGTCGTCGCCTCGTACCGGCAGAACGTGCACGCGTACCCGAGCGGCGGCGGCGACTACGAGGTCGCGACCGTCAACCTCGGGCCGAAGGCCGGACTCACCGTGGCGAGCGCCCTGCTCGTCGACTACGTCCTCACCGTCGCCGTGTCGATCGCCTCCGGCATCGAGAACCTCGGCTCCGCCGTGCCGTTCGTCGTCGAGCACAAGGTGGCCTCGGCCATCGCGGTGATCGTGCTGCTGACCCTGATGAACCTGCGCGGCGTCAAGGAGTCCGGCGGCCTCTTCGCCATCCCGACGTACGTCTTCGTCTTCGGCGTCTTCGTCATGATCGCCTGGGGTGCCTGGCGCGGTCTCGTCCTCGGCGACACCATGACCGCCCCCACCGCCGGATTCGAGATCCACGCCGAGAAGAGCGGGCTGGCCGGCTTCGCGCTGGTCTTCCTGCTGCTGCGCGCCTTCTCCTCCGGCTGTGCCGCCCTCACCGGCGTCGAGGCGATCTCCAACGGCGTGCCCGCCTTCCGCAAGCCCAAGTCGAAGAACGCCGCCACCACGCTCGCGCTCATGGGCGGCCTGGCCGTCACCATGTTCTGCGGCATCATCTTCCTCGCCATGGCGACGGACGTGCGGATGGCCGAGAACCCGGCCACCGACCTCCTCAACCACGGCAAGCCGGTCGGCGAGTCCTACGTCCAGGACCCGGTCATCTCCCAGGTCGCGGCCGCCGTCTTCGGCGACGGAACGTTCTTCTTCGTACTGCTCGCCGCCGCCACCGCGCTCGTCCTCTTCCTGGCCGCCAACACGGCGTACAACGGCTTCCCGCTCCTCGGCTCGATCCTCGCCCAGGACCGCTACCTGCCGCGCCAGCTGCACACCCGCGGCGACCGCCTCGCCTTCTCCAACGGCATCGTGCTGCTCGCCGGCGCCGCCGCCCTCCTCGTCTGGATCTACGGGGCCGACTCGACCCGCCTGATCCAGCTCTACATCGTCGGCGTCTTCGTCTCCTTCACCCTCAGCCAGACCGGCATGGTCCGGCACTGGAACCGCCACCTGCGGACGGAGACCGACCCGGCCAAGCGCCGCCACATGATCCGCTCCCGCGCGATCAACGCCTTCGGTGCCTTCTTCACCGGCCTCGTCCTGGTCGTCGTCCTCGCCACCAAGTTCACCCACGGCGCCTGGGTCGCCCTGCTCGGCATGGTGATCTTCTACGTGACGATGACCGCGATCCGCCGGCACTACGACTCGGTCGCGGCGGAGATCGCCGCCGCCGAGGAGCGCCCCGACGAGTACGTGCGGCCCTCCCAGGTCCACTCCGTCGTCCTGGTCTCCAAGCTCCACAAGCCCACCCTGCGCGCCCTGGCCTACGCCAAGCTGATGCACCCGAGCGGCCTCGAGGCGCTCACCGTGAGCGTGGACCCGGCCGAGACCAAGGCGCTCAAGGAGGAGTGGGAGCGGCGCGGCATCAACGTACCGCTGAAGATCCTCGACTCGCCGTACCGCGAGATCACCCGGCCGGTCATCGAGTACGTCAAGAACCTGCGCCAGGAGAGCCCGCGCGACGCCATCTCCGTCTACATCCCGGAGTACGTGGTCGGCCACTGGTACGAGCACCTGCTGCACAACCAGAGCGCGCTGCGTCTCAAGGGCCGGCTGCTGTTCACGCCGGGCGTGATGGTGACCTCCGTGCCGTACCAGCTCCGGTCCTCCGAGGCCGCCAGGAAGCGGGCGCGCAGGCGCCAGGAGTGGAGCGCGCCGGGTGCGGTGCGCCGCGGCCCGGTGGAGAAGGGTCAGAAGGAATCGGCCGGCAAGAGCAAGTAGACTGGTGGGCTGCTGTCAACGGCAGCCCACCTTTCTTTCGGCCGTTTCTCTCGTCTTCGCCCTCTCGCCTCTGGAGCCCCTGGTCATGCAGAACACGCCTGTCTCGTCGCTGATCGGGGAGGAGTACGAGGTCGAGGTAGGCCCGGTGGCCCACGGCGGCCACTGCATCGCCCGCACCGAGGAGGGCCGGGTGCTCTTCGTCCGGCACGCGCTGCCGGGCGAGCGGGTCCGGGCCCGGGTGACCGAGGGCGAGGAGACCTCGCGCTTCCTGCGCGCCGACGCCGTCGAGATCCTCCAGCCGTCCAAGGACCGGATCGAGGCCCCGTGCCCCTTCTCCGGCCCCGGCAAGTGCGGCGGCTGCGACTGGCAGCACGCCAAGCCGGGCGCCCAGCGCCGCCTCAAGGGCGAGGTCATCGCCGAGCAGCTCAAGCGGCTCGCCGGCCTCACCCCGGAGGAGGCCGGCTGGGACGGCACGGTCGTCCCGGCCGAGGGCGACAAGCTGCCCGCCGGTGAGGTGCCGCAGTGGCGCACCCGCGTCCAGTACGCGGTCGACGCCGAGGGCCACGCGGGCCTGCGCAAGCACCGCTCGCACGAGGTCGAGGTCGTCGACCACTGCATGATCGCGGCCGAGGGCGTCTCGGAGCTCGGCATCGAGAAGCGCACCTGGGAGGGCATGGCCTCCATCGAGGCCATCGCTGCCACCGGCTCGCAGGACCGCCAGGTCATCCTGACCCCGCGCCCGGGTGCCCGGCTGCCCATCGTCGAGCTCGACAAGCCGGTCTCGGTCATGCGCGTCGGCGAGAAGGACGGCGGCGTCCACCGCGTCCACGGCCGCCCCTTCGTCCGCGAGCGCGCCGACGACCGCACCTACCGCGTCGGCAACGGCGGCTTCTGGCAGGTCCACCCGAAGGCCGCCGACACCCTCGTCCGCGCCGTCATGCAGGGCCTCCTCCCGCGCAAGGGCGAGACCGCCCTCGACCTGTACTGCGGCGTCGGCCTCTTCGCCGGCGCCCTCGCCGACCGCCTCGGCGACAACGGCGCCGTCCTCGGCATCGAGTCGGGCAAGCGCGCCGTCGAGGACGCCCGCCACAACCTCGCCGACTTCCCGCGCGTCCGCATCGAGCAGGGCAAGGTCGAATCCGTCCTTCCCCGCACCGGCATCACCGACGTCGACCTCATCGTCCTCGACCCGCCCCGCGCCGGCGCCGGCAAGCAGACCGTCCACCACCTCACCGCCCTCGGCGCCCGCCGCATCGCCTACGTGGCCTGCGACCCGGCGGCGCTGGCGCGGGACCTGGGCTACTTCAGGGAGAGCGGGTACAGGGTGCGGACGCTGAGGGCGTTCGACCTGTTCCCGATGACGCACCACGTGGAGTGCGTGGCGATCCTGGAGCCGGTGAAGAAGGACTCCTGACCTGCTGTTCTGCGGGTGGGCTGGATGCGCGGTGTGGGTGTTACGGGCGATGTCCTGACGCTGAGACGAGGCTCGTGACGCTCATGTGACGCTCTTTTTGATGGCTCGTCAGGTCGATTCTCGCGCGCAGGTGGCGGTGGGTGGAGGGCTGCCTGCACAGGGATCTGCTTTACTCCGGGCGGCGTGTTCAGTGCGTCGAGGCGCTCCGCGGTGGCTGCTGCCCAGCTGATCCCCGCTTCGGCTTCGGTCCTGGTTTTCGGCTCCTACGGTCCGTTCCGTGGACTGACCTGGGCGAGGAGGAGCACGGTGTCGTCGGTCGGGCCGGCCGGCAGCAGGTGCGTGAGGATGCTGTCCGCCGTCTCCTCCAACGTACCGGCAACACTCGCCAGTTCGGTGCGGAGTGCTCCGATGCCCTCGTCGATGTCCTTGCCGCGAGCCTCGATGAGGCCATCGGTGTAGAGGGCCAGGATGTCTCCCTGGTGGAGTTCGATATCGAGCGTGCCGAAGGGGAAGCCGCCGACACCGAGGGGAACACCCGGCACGCTGTCGATGATCCTCACCGTGCCGTTCGGTTCGCGTACGAGGGGTGGGGGGTGGCCGGCGTTCGCGATGTGGGCGCGGCCCGTCGCGGGGTCGTAGTGGATGTAGAGGCAGGTCGCCAGCTCGATGCCCGCTTCCTGTGCGCAGGCGTCGAGTTCCATGAGGAGGTCGTCGGGTTCCAGGTTCTGGCGGGCCAGCGCCTTGGCGGTGATCCGTAGCCTGCCCATCGCTGCGGCCGCCGGTACGCCGTGTCCCATGACGTCGCCGACCACGAGGGCCACCGGGCCGCCGGGCAGGTCGATCACGTCGTACCAGTCGCCCCCGACCTCCGTGAGGTGGCTGCCGGGGAGGTAGCGGTGAGCGATGCGCAGGGACGGGCTGGTCGCCAGGGCGGTGGGGAGCAGCGCGCGCTGGAGGGTGAGTGCGATCTCCTGGACCTGGCTGTAGAGGCGGGCGTTGTCCAGGCACAGGGCGGCGCGCGAGGCGAGTTCGCCGGCCAGGCTGAGGTCCTGCTCGGTGAAGACGGGGCGGGCGGCGGAGCGGCCGAACATGGTGATTCCCTGGACCGTGCCCCGGGCGATGAGGGGAGCGATGAGGAGGCAGGTCAGGCCGCTGTCGATCAGCAACTGGCTGCGGGCCTGGTGGATCACGGTCTGTGTCATGAACTCATCGTTCACGGCGACGCAGACGGGCAGGCCCGTTCTCAGTGTCTCGTGGATGCTCGAGCCCGGTGGGTATGTCACGCGCTCCAGTCCGCCGACGAGTTCGGGTGCCGGAGGCGGCAGGCTGGTGCCGGATGCGATGCGCCGCGTGACCAGGGGCATGTCCGGGTCGAACCCCCCCTCGGGTTCGTCCGTCCACTCCACGACTTCCACGACGGAGGCGTCGGCGAACTCCGGAACGGTCGCTTGCACCAGCTCACGGGCGGTGATGTCCACGTCCAGAGTGGTGCCGATCCGGGCCGCGGCCCGGTCCAGCAGGGCCAGCCGCTGCCGTCCGGCCGTCGCTTCCACGATGGCCTGCTCGCGGTCGGTGACGTCGACGAGGAGACCGCCCAGTCCCGGCCGCGTATCGCCCGCCTGGCTCAACGGGAAGAAGCTCACCGACCGCACCTGGTCCCGGTCGGGACGGCCCGGCGTGCGAAGGACGACCAGCGCGCTCACGACGGGCTGCCCCGTGTCGGCGACGGCGTGCAGCATGCGCTGGTACTCGCCGCCGTCGGACGTGATCATGAAGTCTTCCATGCTGCGCCCGATGTGGTCCTCGATCGGGATGCCGTCCATGTCGGCGAGGGCCTGGTTGAGGTGGACGTAGCGCAGCTCCTCGTCGAGCATGACGAGGCCGATCGGGCACGTCTCGAAGAGCGCGTCGAGGAAGGCGAGGTTGGTCTTCACCCGGTCGAGTTCGTCGCCCCGGCTGGCCAGGCCGACGACGACGGTGCGGCCTTGGTCGCCCGTCACCGGGAAGACCCGGAATCCGCAGTCGAAGACCGTTCCGTCCTGGTGCAGGGCGGGCATTCTTACCCGCCAGTAACCCAGGGTACGACCACGTTCCGCGAGCCGTTCCGCAGCACTGGTCCCGTCCACGGGGGCGGCGGGGAAGAGGGTTGCGGCGGGCTTGGAGAGGACGTCCCCCGCCTCGTATCCGAAGAGTCTCCGTGCGCCGGGTCCCCAGTAGCAGATCCGGTCCTCCTCATCCATCCCGAGCACGGCGATGGCCACGTGCTCCAGCAAGGTTCCCGGCTCCGACCAGAGCGGCCCGGGAGCCTGCACTTCCCCCGTTGGGTTCGATGACACCAGGTGCCCTTTCAGGCGCACACGCGAAAGCCGAGTGCGCCACTCGTCGGCGGACGGGGACCTCACGTCAATTCTGCTCGCCGTCCGGGGTTCGGACATCATGGCGGCAGCCGGCGGGGTGTGCGCTGTGGCCACACGCTCCGCTGAGAAGCGGAGCCGCGAGCCGGGGCCACGCGGAGGCGGCAGCACCGCTGCCCGGGCGGCGCCAGGTTCCCGTCTTTCTGCGGACAGGCAGAGACAAGACCGAGTGCTCAGCACCCATGACCGTTCCAGCGAGCCCCAGGCCGGACACGCTCCGCGTCGACGTAAAGCGCCTTCCGCCTCCTGGGGCGATGCCCCATATGCAGCCATGCCGACTCCCTGCCCCGCCGTGCCGATCCCGGACGCGACCGGCGCAGACGCCTTCATCACGCCGTAGCACCGCACTTGGGCGGGATGCGGACCGAGCCGGCTGGCCCTCGGGAGCGCTCGACCGCGTGGCGCGGTGGCGGCTCTCTGTGTCGGCCGAAGGCTTGGGCGGCGAGGGCATACACCTGTTCGCGCGGACGATGCCCCACCGTCACAGACCCAGGTGGATGCGCCGGGAAACAGACGGCGCAAGGTGCCCGGTCTGGTGTCGCAAGTCAGATCTTCTCTGCGGTCACGTGTGGGTGGTCGGTGGTGAGCATGGTGATGTCCTCGACATCGGATGTCAGGATCGTGACGCGGCCGGGCTGGGCGAGGGCGGTGGCGCAGAGCATGGTGTCGATGGCGTACTTGTGACCGTGCAGCCCGGCCGTGCGCAGCAGGGTGGCGGCGGAGTGGGCGATGGCGTGGGTGACCGGCTCGACCCGCAGCCGGGACAGCGTCCATTTCAGGGCGGCGTCATTGATCCTGGGGTGGATCACCTCGGCGAGCACCGCGGCCGAGGTGACCACCGGAAGGTCGGCGTCACGGGCGGCGGTAAGCCACTCGTGGACTTCGCGGTCGCGCTGGACGGCCTTGGCCATGCCCTCGCTGTCCAAGATGAGGGTGCCACTCACGCAGCCGCCTCGGCTCCGGAGGCTGCGCCGCTGGCGAGCTTGGCCCGCTTGGCGGCGACGGCCTCGGGATGGGCGGCGCCGTGGGAAGCGTCTTCGCCGCGCACTGTCACCCTGTGGGTGCGGCGGTTGACTCCGCGTCGGTCAGGCGGGCCCGCCAGTCACTGACGCAGTCGTCGGGCATGGATGCCAGGCGGGCGATTTCCCCGTCGCTACGCCCGTCGGACCAGGCCAGGACCCTCGCCAC
Organism: Streptomyces sp. NPDC101160; assembly: GCF_044768205.1. Classification (NCBI taxonomy): domain Bacteria; kingdom Bacillati; phylum Actinomycetota; class Actinomycetes; order Kitasatosporales; family Streptomycetaceae; genus Streptomyces; species Streptomyces sp. NPDC101160. The sequence goes on from NZ_JBIWPJ010000010.1 coordinate 166,031, forward strand.
GGTGCGGTTACGTGCGGTGCGGAAGTCCTTCAGTATGTTCTCGAGGCGTTTGACCTCCTCGGCTTCGCGGACGAGCTGTTGGTCGACGGCGGAACGTTCCGCGGCGCGCAACCGACGCAGATAGGTGTCCAGGCCCGTCAGCACCAGCCCCTCCCTGTACGCGGCGCTCTGGAATCCTTCGGCCAAGGCCGCCAACGCGCAGTCCGGGACGTCGGCGAGGCTGGCTCCGAGGGGCTTGGCCGCCTCCCAGGCGCCCCGACCCGCCTCTGCCGTCTCCAGCCAGACACGGGCGTCCGTCGGAGTACGGTCGCCGCACGCCCGCGCGCGGTAGGCGTACAGGGCGGCACGGTGGCCGTAGAAGGTGAAACCGTCCTCGATCTGCTGGTCGGCGGCACGGCACATCCGCCCCGGTACACCGCCGTAGCCGCTCTCGGGACGGTAGTCGGCGTAGGCATCGAGTTCCGCATCCGTGGCCAGACCCCAGGAGGGGTCGCACAGGTCGGGGTTCATGTCGAGGAACGCGCCGACCTCGATGCGCCAGGCCGGAGTCGGTGTCGTCCGGGGCCTGGGCCAGAGGACTTCGCCGGAGGGGGTGAGGGTGTGGGCCGCGGTCTGCTCGATGTCGTCCCAGGCGGTGGCGGCCTCGGCCGACCATTCCAGCTCGCCTTCCGGTCCGATCCGGTGGATCGAGTCCACGAGCCGCTGCACGGCCGGCAGTATGCGCAGCGCGAGCGCGTGCAACTCCTCGGAGGTGAAGAAGCGCCAGGAGCAGTCGCGCTGTTCGTCTTGGGTCAGGTGGTCGAGAAGCTGCACCATGACCCCGGGCGCCGGGATGGTCCCGTCGCCGAGCGCCCTGCGGGGGAAGCCGGGGATCTGACCGTCGAGGTCTTCACGCGAGGCCCGCCAGTCGATGTCGCCGAACCAGACTGCGCCGCCGAGTAGGTCCACGGCCAGCCACTGGTGGTAGCCCACTCCCGGGCCGTAGCGCTGCTCCTGCTGCTCGGCGTGCTCGTCGTGCCATACGTACTCGGCCGGAGGCGGGTACAGCTCGACGGCCATGAAACCGTCCTCGGGGCGGTAGCCGGTGAGGATGTGGGCCGTTATCGGCGCGCTGTCGGCTGAGGTCATGAGGGGTTTCCTCTCGCTGGAAACGTCAACCGCCGCAAACCGTAGCGCCGCGATCGAGCAGTAGTTCAATTTTCAGCCATCGTGTTCGATAGTCGGACACGCAGGAATCCTGAGGTGGCGGTGCGGTCTACGCGCGTGCGGCGGCCATCAAGTTGGCTGCATTTCACGTGGCCTTCACCATCCGTCCACCCGCCCCCCGCCCCCGGCGCACGTCGCGAGAGCGCGGCCGGCGCTTGCGCGGCGAGCATCTGCTCCAGGTCCAGGACGGCGCGCGGGGCGTGCCGGGAGTCGATGCGGACGGCGTGGACGAAGCGCGCCACGCCCGTACGCATCCGGCAGGCGCCAATCCGCGGAATCGGGGAGGTAGGAGTGTGAAGGCAGTGCGCCGGCGACGTATGTGCCCGGCGGCCGAGCTAGGAGGGCGCGATGACCGTCTCCGTCGTTCTGTACACGTCTGACCTCAGGGTTCACGACCATCCGCCCCTGAGGGCGGCGAGCGACGGAGCGCGGGATGTGGTGCCGGTGTTCGTCCGCGACCCGGCCGTGGACCGGGCGGGGTTCGCCGTGCCCAATCGGCTGGCCTTTCTCGCGGACTGCCTCGCGGACCTCGACCGCGGGCTGAAGGACCGTGGCGGCCGTCTCGTGGTGCGCGAGGGCGACACGGTGACGGAGGTCAGGGAGCTGGTGCGGCAGGTCGGAGCGGACGAGGTGCACATGGCCGCAGGGGTGACGGGTTTCGCCACGGCGCGGGAGGCACGGTTGCGCAGGGTGCTCGAATCGGACGGGTGCCGGCTGTACGTGCACGACGGCGTGACCTGCGTGGTGCCGCCCGGGGACCTCACGCCGTACGGCTCGGACCACTTCGCCGTCTTCACGCCTTACTACAAGCGCTGGGTCCACGAGCCTCTGCGTGCGCCGCTGGCCGCCCCGAGGGTGGTACGTGTGCCCTCGGACGTGCGGTCGGAGCGGATGCCACGGCGTTCCGGGATTGCGGACGTGTCGCCGGGTCTCGCGGCAGGAGGGGAGAGCGAAGGGCGCCGGCGGCTCGGCTCCTGGCTGTCGGAGGAGGTCGACGCGTACGAGGAGCGCCACGACGACCTGGCGGCGGACCGCACGTCCCGCCTCTCGCCGTACCTCCACTTCGGTGCCGTCTCCGCCGTCGAGGCGGTCCACCGGGCGAGGAAGCGTGGCGGTGCCGGGGCGGAGGCCTTCGTACGACAGTTGTGCTGGCGCGACTTCCACCATCAGGTGCTGGCCGCCCGACCGGACGCGGCAGGCGCGGACTACCGCCCTCGTCACGACCGCTGGAGGCGGGGCGCCGAGGCCGGGGCGGACCTCGCGGCCTGGCGCGAGGGGCGAACCGGCTACCCCGTGGTCGACGCCGCCCTGCGGCAACTCGCCCACGAGGGCTGGATGCACAACCGCGGCCGGCTGATCGCCGCCTCCTTCCTGACCAAGACGCTCTACATCGACTGGCGCGAGGGTGCGCGCCACTTCCTGGGTCTCCTGGTGGACGGCGACGTGGCGAACAATCAGCTCAACTGGCAGTGGGTCGCCGGCACGGGCACGGACTCCAGGCCCCAGCGCGTCCTGAACCCGGTGCGGCAGGGGAAGCGGTACGACCCCGACGGCAGCTACGTCCGGCGCTGGGTCCCCGAACTCGCCGGCCTCGACGGACCGGCCGTCCACGAGCCCTGGCGGCTCACCGGGCTGGACCGGGCAGCCTTCGACTACCCCGACCGGCTGATCGAGCTCTCCGCCGGTCTGGCGCGCTTCCGCCAGGCGCGGGGCGTCGCCTGAGTTCCTTCTCCCGGCCGTGCCCGTGGTTCCGGCCGCTTTCGATGCGCGAACGATGCGAGTTGTCCGACGGGGCTCGTCGGCCGGAACGTGAAGGGGACCCGGGATCGCCGAGGCCAAGGCGGACACCGAGGCCGAACCGCCGTCCCGTGCCCCCATGGCCGTACGGCTCGACGGGCGGCCGACGAGCCTTGGCCGATCGCGTCACCGCCCGGAGGAGGAACCGTCATGACCGCACACCGGACGACCGGCCACCTCACCGCCCCGGCCGCGCCGCACCCCCACGCTCCGCCACGCGCCGAAGGCGCCGACCCCCCCTCCCGCACCACCACGCCGTGCGACGTCCGCGCCGAAGAGCCTTGGCTCATGAAGCGGTTGAGTGTGCCGCCGGTCGCCTCAGCGCTGGCTTTGTCCAAGAGTACGGACAGCGAATGTTCACCACTTCGGGAGGCACTCAGGATTCGAACAGCCCGTGACCTGCGAGGGGTCAGTACGGAGCGTTCAGTCCCACCAGTCATTGCCGGTGTGCCAGCGCTGCACCCACTCCTCAAAGCCCCATGCCTGGTCGCCGGGCGCCGGGACGGCGCCGACGTCGGCGATCATCCACACCTCGCCGCGGCGGGGGCCAGTGGTCAGCAGAAGCCAGAACGACAGTCCGTCCTCGGACCCGAGAACGATGGACTCCTTGTTGAATGCGTCGTCGATCCGCGGGTCCTCGTGGTCGACACTCTCGTCGTCCTCCCAGGGCCAGGCTGCCTCCAGGGGGAACGGTGCGCCTGGCTGCCGCGGGCCGAGGTCGGGCCACGTGTCGGGCAGCCAGCCGAGCGGCTGGAGACCGCCGTCGCCGGCGGGGCCGAGTCCGGACCCGTTGCTGATCTCTGCGATGAACGTCCTGTACGGCTCCGGGAGGGTCACCCCGTTCTCCTGCTCCCAGTCCGCGACGGCTTCGTGTCCGAGCGCCGGCTCGCGCCATTCCGGCGGGAACGCGGAGCGCAGGAAGTCGAGAGTGGCTTCGGTGGGACGCTGATCACGTATGTCTGTCACGGCAGCATGCTGGCAGAAGGGGCTGACACCGCATCGCGGTTGCCTCACCCCGGGACTGTGCTGCCCAGGTCATGAACATCGGACAGAGCCGGAAGCAGGTGCCTCCCGAGGTAGTGAACATTCGCTGTCCGTACTCATGGACAAAGCCACCTCAGCGCGGTCCAGGTCCGCTCGGCGGACGCGGCCCGGTCACGCATACAGGCGCGCGATCGAGTCGAGGGCCTCGCGCAGTCCGGCCGGCCGCAGCATGCCCGGACCGGGCGTCCGGCCCAGCCAGCCGGGACCGGCGAGCAGGACGAGAGGAGAGGTGCGCGCTCCCCTTACCCCGAACGTCGTCGCCGCGATGTGCCGCGCCAGGGAGTGGTTCGCCGTGGACCTCGCCTGCGACCAGAGCGCCACGGCGGCCGGACCGGACCGCCGTACCGCCGCGTCCAGGGCCTCGGCAGGCACCGCCGCGCCGAACATCCTGGTCGGCAGGCCCCGTTCGGCCAGCCCGGCCGCGAGCGCCTCCAGCGGCAGCGAGTGCTGCTCCGCCGGGACGCAGGCCAACACGACCGGAGCGGCGGAGGTGGCCGTCGGCCGGCCGGTGGCGGCCGCCCGCCGCAGCGCGGTGGAGACGTGCCAGGACAGCAGGTGTTCCACCTCGACGTAACGGTCGTCGGAGGACTCCCACTTGCGGCCCACCGCGTGCAGCGTCGGGGCCATCACCTCCTCCCAGGCGGCGACCAGCCCGTACCGGTCCAGGACCGCCTGAAGGAGTTCCTCCAGGGCCGGACCGTCGAGACGCACCGCGGCGCGGGCCAGCCCTCGGCACTCCTGCCGTACGTCGGCGAGTGGCAGTCCGCCGCCCGGCCCCGCGCGGTGGCGCCTCCGCGAAGGTTCGTCGGCCGGAGACACGCGCGACTCCACCGGCTCCGCCCGCCCCTTCGCTTTGGCAGACCGGGCGGCTGGTGCCTCGGCAGACCCGGCGGCTGTCACCGCGACGGCCGTCGCTCCGGCTCGGGCCCGTACGTGCCGGGCGGCGCGTGCCGCCTCCGCGGGCGGGACGCCGGACGCCGTGAGGTGGCACATCTCTGCGAGCATCGCCACGTCCGCGGGGCTCCACCTGCGGTGCCGTCCGTCCGCGCGCACCGCGGGGCCGGTGCCGTACCGCCGGTCCCAGGAGCGCACCGTCGTCGGCGAGACTCCCAGGCGCCGGGCCACCGCACCCGTCGTGATCCCGTGCGTCGTGTCGGACACGCCATTCACCATACGCTGCGGAAACGCTGCGACCGGGCGCTGGAGCGAGTCGCCGTATCCGCATCCGCATCCGCATCCGTATCCGCATCAGAGGGTGCCGTTTCCGGCGAAGAACCCGCAGAAGGCGCGTACGTCTCCGGAATCAGTGAAACGGATCAGCGCATGGCTACTTCCACACCGACCAAGGGCACCCGCTGCCTGGTCACCGGCGCGAGCGGCTACATCGGCGGCCGCCTCGTACCCGAGCTGCTCGACAGCGGATACCGCGTGCGCTGCCTCGCTCGGCATCCGGCCAAGCTCCGCGACTTCCCGTGGACCGCCCGGGCGGAGATCGTGCGCGGTGACGTGACCGACGCCGCGAGCCTCCGCGAGGCCCTCGCCGGAGTCGACGTCGCGTACTACCTGGTCCACTCCATGAACTCGACGGCGGACTTCGAGAACGCCGACCGGCTCGCCGCCCGCACCTTCGCCGCCGAGGCCCGTTCCGCCGGCGTGCGGCGCATCGTCTACCTGGGCGGCCTGACCCCGCGCGGGGTACCCGCGGACCGTCTCTCGCCGCACCTGCGCTCCCGTACCGAAGTGGGCCGCATCCTCCTCGACTCGGGCGTGCCCACCACCGTCCTGCGGGCCGCCGTCGTCATCGGCTCGGGATCGGCCTCGTTCGAGATGCTCCGGTACCTGACCGAGCGGCTGCCCGTCATGGTCACGCCGAGCTGGGTCGGCAGTCAGGTCCAGCCCATCGCCGTCCGCGACGTGCTGAGGTACCTGGTGGCCGGCGCCGCCATGCCCCCGGACGTCAGCCGGACGTTCGACATCGGCGGACCCGACGTGCTCACCTACCGCGACATGATGGTGCGGTACGCGGCGGTCGCCGGGCTCCGCCGGCGTCTCATCGTCCCCGTGCCCGTCCTCACCCCGAGGCTGTCCAGCCAGTGGATCGGCCTGGTCACGCCGGTCCCGGCGGCCCTGGCGCGACCGCTGACGGAATCGCTGCGGCACGAGGTGATCTGCACCGAGAACGACATCGCGCGGTATGCCCCGGACGGCCCCGGGACGCCGATCCCGTTCGAAAGGGCACTCCGGCTCGCCCTCCGCCGGGTACGGGACGCGCAGGTCACCACCCGCTGGTCCTCCGCCTCGCCGCCCGGGGCGCCGAGCGATCCGCTGCCGACCGACCCCGGCTGGGCCGGCGGCAGCCTCTACACCGACGAGCGCACCCGCACCGTCGACGCGAGCCCGGCGTCGCTGTGGCGGGTCATCGAGGGCGTGGGAGGCGAGAACGGCTGGTACTCCTTCCCGCTCGCCTGGGCCGTGCGCGGGTGGGCCGACCGGCTCGTCGGCGGAGTGGGGCTGCGCCGGGGACGCCGGGACGCGCAGCGCCTCCGCGTCGGCGACGCGCTCGACTTCTGGCGCGTGGAGGAGATCGACCGCGGACACCTGCTCCGCCTCCGGGCGGAGATGCGTCTGCCGGGTCTCGCGTGGCTGGAGATGGCCGTCGACCGGGACGCACAGGGCCGCACCACGTACCGGCAGCGGGCGCTCTTCCACCCACGGGGCCTCGCGGGCCAGGCGTACTGGTGGAGCGTGGCGCCTTTCCATGCCGCCGTCTTCGGCGGAATGGCGCGGAACATCGCCCGGACGGCCGAGACGGAGAGCGCCCGACGAGCCGGCCCGTGAGGTGGGCACGCGCCACGGAGGCTCAGGTTGCTTCGGCCACGCGCCACGGAGGCTCAGGTTACTTCGGCCACGCGCCACGGAGGCTCAGTCTTACTTCGGCCACGCGCTAGTCGCGGCCACCGCGCCGCAGCAGCCACCGCCAGCGCCCGCGTTCCGTCACCACCGTCGCCGCGGCCAGTACGGAGACGACGACCGCCGCCCACACCGGCCACGCGGCCCAGGCGGCGGTCACGGCCGCCGCGAGCTGGACGAGCACCAGCAGGATCGTGACCGGGCCCGGGACCGGGACGATCACCTGGGTCTTGTCGCCGGGAGTGGCGAAGACCGTCGGCAGCCCGATGAGCACCACCACGGACAGTGCGGCGAGCGCCCAGGAGTACGAGGCCAGCGCCCACGGAGTCGCCACCCATGCGATCAGCTCCGTGGCGAAGCGCAGCACGGAAGCGACCCGGTCGTCCGGCCGGTCCAACGATCGCCGTGTCTGTCGGTCCATCGTCCGTTGCCCCATCTCCCCGCGGTGCGGTGTCCGTACCGCCCCTCACCGGCGGGAGATCATAGGGCGTCAGCCGTGTCGGTGTTGGGCCGAACGGGTGAGTAACGGGAGGATGGGCGCATGAGTAGGTACGAGAGGTACGACGTCACCGACGAGCAGTGGGAGGGCCTGGCCCAGGTTGTTCCCCTGCGCGGCCGGGACGAATGGCCGTCAAGGGTGGACCACCGCACGATCCCCGACCAGTACGAGGCCGCCGAACAGCGCCGGATGGTCGTGCTCCGCGTCCAGGTCTTCGCCGACGCCCGCGAGGTCGCCGAGTACCTCATCGCCCAGATCCCCGTGCTGCTCGACCTCACGAGCGCCGACACCGAGGTCGCCAAGCGCATCCTCGACTTCAGCAGCGGCGTCGTCTTCGGCCTCGGCAGCGGGATGCACCGCGTCGACCGCAACGTCTTCCTGCTCGCGCCGGCCGGTACGGAGGTCGAGGGCGTCGAGGACGAGAGCGCGGCGGACGTGGGCGAGGGCGCGATCCCCCGTTCGTAGGAAGGTGCTTCAGGCGTAACGGTTCGTCGTGCGGAGGGCTGCGAACCTTCGATCATGACCACCACCGGCGGCAACGCCCCCGACCGCACCCTGACGCCGGGCCTCGTGCCCCAGCAGGGGCACCTCCGCACGTACTCCCGAACGGACCCTCGAACGGGCCCCCGCACAAACCTCCGCGCGGACCCCCGGGCGGATCCGCGAACGGACCCTCGAACGGACTCCCGCGCGGATCCGCGAACGGACCCCCGCGCGTACGACCAGGGGCCGGGCCCGCTGGTCGCCCGGCCCGCCGTCACGGAGGTGCGGCTCTCGGCGTTCGGGGCGCATCGCGGGACCGTGGTGCCGCTCGGGCCCGTGACGCTGCTCCGGGGCCCGAGCGGCAGCGGAAAGTCGACCGTCCTGCGGGCGTACGAGGTGCTCGCGCGGCTCGGCGCGGGGGCGGGCCTCGCCGAGGCCCTGCCGGACGCGGCCGGCCACGTGCCGGACCGGGCACGGCCCGACACCCAGGGGAGGCGGGGCTTCCGGATCGGCTGCACGGTCGACGGCCCGGCCGGTCCGGTCCGTCTCGACGTCGCCGTCCAGGCCGAACCCGACCTCCGGATCGTCGGCGAACGGCTCACCTGGCAGGGCCGCACCCTGCTCACCACCGCCCTGCGCGACCCGGGCCGCGGCACCGTGCAGGCCGAGTGGCACACCGCCGGCAGTACCCCCGTCACCCGCGCCCCGTTCCCCGACGACGTCCTCGGTACGGCCCTGCTCCCGCTGCGCGTCGCCGGCAAGACCCAGGGGCAGCGTGACGTCCTGGCCGCCGCCGAGCAGATGGTCGTGGGGCTGCGCTCGGTCTTCCCGTGCGATCCGGTGCCGCGACGGATGCGGACGCCGGTACCGGTCGGCGAGGGGCGGCTGCGGCGCGACTGCCGCAACCTCGCCGAGGTGCTGCACCGCACGGCGACGGAATGCCCGCGCCGCCACGCCCGGCTCGCGGCGTTCGCCGGCGCGGGCTGCGCCGGGCCGGTGGCGGCCCTGGGTTTACGGGAGTCGATGGACGCCGGCACGGTCGAGGCCGTCCTGGAGCGCACCGGCCGCCCGGCGACCCCGCTCGGCCGGCTCGGCGACGGCGAACTGCGCTATCTCGCCCTCGGGCTCGTCCTGCTCACCGGCCCCGGTGTGCTCGTCGTCGACCCGGTCGCGGAGGTGCCGCAGGCCATGCAGACGCTCACCGTCCTCGCCGACGGACTCGACCACGGACTCGACGCCCGGCAGACGCGCGCCCTGCTCGCGCTCGCCGCCGAGATCTGCGCGAGCGGACACATGCGTCTCGTGGCGACGGTGGGGGAGGGGGTGACGGCCGTGCCGGGTACGACAGGGGCGCCGGGTACGGCAGGGCCGACGGGGGCGGCAGGTGGGGCAGGGGCACCGGGTACGGCAGGTGTGCCGGGCCCGGCAGGGGTGCCGGGGGTGACGGTGGTGGATCTGGCACCTGGTAGATCTGAGGGGTGACAGAACTCGATGTGGCGGCCCTGCAGCGCCGCCTCGCGGAATTCGCCGCGGCCAGGGACTGGCAGCCGTACCACACGCCCAAGAACCTGGCGGCGGCGCTCAGCGTCGAGGCGGCCGAACTCCTGGAGATCTTCCAGTGGTTGACGCCGGAGGAGTCGGACCGCGTGATGGCGGACCCGGACACGGCGCACCGGGTCACGGACGAGGTCGCGGACGTGCTCGCCTATCTGCTGCAGTTCTGCGAGGTGTTGGGGATCGATCCGCTGACGGCGCTGGCGGCGAAGATCGACCGGAACGAGCTCCGCTTCCCGGCGCGGGGGCCTCGGGCACCTGATCGTCACTCTTCGGAGTGATCGAGTTTTCCCCAACGAGCTTCCTGTCCACAGATTTCCGAATTCCTCTGGTGTTTGGGCTCAGTCGGCCTCACGCTGGGTAATGGAATGAGTGAGCGGTAAGTCATCAGAACGGGGGCGGCGTTGATGGAAGCGGAGCGATTGATCGCGAGCGGCCGGCATGCACTGGCCGAGAGCCGCACGGCACTGGACATCGTGGCGGAGGCCTGGCAGGCCCAGGCCCTCGCCGAGGCGATAGGGAGTCACCTCGCGCTTGCCGGACCGCTGGAGCTGCGCGGCGAGGCCCGCGGGCTCAGCGAGACAGGAGGGGGACGTGGTGCGGTGGACCACCCCGCGCTGCGCACCGGTGGGCTGCGTGCCGCGCAGCTCACGACCGTCGGCGACGCGCGCACGGCGCTGACCGCGCTCGGCGCCCTCCTCGGCGAGGTGGGCATCGCCCTCGTCGGTGTGGCCTGCGCGACGGACGACGAGGGGCTCTATTGGCAGTCCATCGAGGCCATCGACGCCGCCGACGAGGCCGGCGACCACGTCCGCGCCATGCTCCGCCGGCTCGCTCTGCGCGACCGAGACCCGCACCGCCCGCCCGACACGGCCCGGGGCCGCGCGGGCCCGGGGTGAGGCCTTGCGCCCGGGTGCCGGAAAGGGCCCGCGCCCGGCCGTCAGGCGCTCGTCGTGCCCTCCGGGCGGTCGGCCGAGGACTGGAGGTCGGCGTCGAGCTGCGAGAGGTCGGCGGTCAGCGCCGCCATCAGCTCCTCCATCTGCTGCAGCAGACCCTTGGGAGCTTCGCCGGCCGGCTGTGGGGGCACCGGGGGGAGCGGTGGCTGGGCGGGCTGCTCGGAAACGGACCGCTCCGGAGCGGCTTCCTGGGACATGGCGGCCTCCTCGGCCCGGGCCCTCCGGTGAGGAAAAGGCCCACAAGAGAGAGCGACGCACCGGCAGCGGCCGCCGGCACGCGGGCCGGGCGGTCCGGCTCCGCCCGAGCCAACGACGGGTCCCCGGCCCCGGTCACTGGCCTGGCGAGAGGCCGCCCGCCGAGGGGCGGATATTCACCCGACAGGGCCGGTGGGGCTCACCCGCTGACGAAACGGTTGACGCGCACCCGACGGTGCAGGATGGAGGTATGGATCTTCGAATCTTCACGGAACCCCAGCAAGGCGCGTCGTACGACACCCTGCTCACGGTCGCCAAGGCCGCGGAGGACCTGGGCTTCGACGCCTTCTTCCGCTCGGACCACTATCTGAGCATGGGCGCGGCCGACGGCCTGCCCGGGCCGACCGACGCCTGGATCACGCTGGCCGGTCTCGCGCGGGAGACCCGGCGGATCCGGCTCGGCACGCTGATGACCGCCGGCACCTTCCGGTTTCCCGGCGTCCTCGCGATCCAGGTCGCGCAGGTCGACCAGATGTCCGGCGGGCGGGTCGAGCTGGGCCTCGGCGCGGGCTGGTTCGAGGAGGAGCACCGGGCGTACGGGATCCCGTTCCCGAAGGAGAGGTTCGGGCGCCTGGAGGAGCAGCTGGAGATCGTCACCGGGCTGTGGGGCACCGAGACCGGCAAGACGTTCTCGTACCAGGGCGAGTACTACCAGCTGACCGACTCGCCCGCGCTGCCCAAGCCGGCCCAGGCGAGGATCCCGGTGCTCGTCGGAGGACACGGTGCGCGCCGCACCCCACGGCTCGCGGCGCGGTTCGCCGACGAGTTCAACATCCCGTTCGCCTCGCTCGACGAGACCGAGCGGCAGTTCGGCCGGGTAAGGGAGGCGGCGGCCGAGGCCGGGCGGGCGGCCGGGGCGCTGGTGTACTCCAACGCGCTGGTGGTCTGCGTCGGCCGCGACGACGCGGAGGTCGCCCGCCGGGCGGCCGCCATCGGGCGGGACGTCGAAGAGCTGAAGGCCAACGGCCTGGCGGGGTCACCCGCCGAGGTCGTGGACAAGATCGGCCGGTACGGTGCACTGGGCTCCACCCGGATCTACCTCCAGGTTCTCGATCTGGACGATCTGGACCACCTGGAGCTGATCTCCGCACAGGTACAGACGCAGCTGGGGTGACCCGATGAAACCCGACCACACGCTCGCCGCCGCCCTCGCCGAAGGGGTGCTCGTGCTCGACGGTGGGCTCTCCAACCAGCTGGAGGCCCAGGGCTGCGACCTCTCCGACGCGCTCTGGTCCGCGCGGCTGCTCGCCGACGGGCCCGAGCAGATCGAGGCGGCACACGCGGCCTACGCGCGGGCCGGTGCCCAGGTCCTGATCACCTCCAGTTATCAGGCCACCTTCGAGGGCTTCGCCCAGCGCGGCGCCGGCCGGGCGGAGGCCGCGCGGCTGCTCGCGCGCAGCGTGGAGCTGGCCAGGGCGGCGAGCGAGCGGGTCGAGCGGGAGATCTGGGTCGCCGCCTCCGTCGGGCCGTACGGAGCGATGCTGGCGGACGGCAGCGAGTACCGCGGCCGGTACGGGCTGTCGGTGGACGAGCTCGAACGGTTCCACCGGCCCCGGATCGAGGTCCTGGCCGAGGCCGGGCCCGACGTCCTGGCCCTGGAGACGGTGCCCGACGCCGACGAGGCCGAGGGGCTGCTGCGGGCCGTCGAAGGGTGCGGAGTGCCGGTCTGGCTCTCGTACACCGTCGAGGGCGAGCGGACCCGGGCCGGGCAGCCGCTGGCGGACGCCTTCGGTCTGGCCGCGGGCAACGACCAGGTCGTCGCGGTCGGCGTCAACTGCTGCGACCCGGACGACGCCGGGGCCGCCGCGGAGATCGCCGCCGAGGCGACCGGCAAGCCGGTCGTCGTCTACCCCAACAGCGGGGAGCAGTGGGACGCCGGCGCGCGCGGCTGGCGCGGTGCGGCCACCTTCGACCCGGCCAGGACCGACCGCTGGCGCGCCGCCGGCGCCCGGCTCATCGGCGGCTGCTGCCGCGTCGGACCGGACGCCATCGCCGAACTGGCCGTCACCCTGCGCGGGTAGCGGCCCGGCCGGCCGCCGGGCCGGGGCGGAAATGCGTTGTGGCCGAGCGCCGGCGAAGGTCATTCTTGAACGCATGTTCCTGACCATCAGCACCACCGGCACGGCCGAGAAACCCGCCACCGACCTGGGCTTTCTCCTGCACAAGCATCCAGAGAAGGCGCAGGCGTTCGGTACCGCGCACGGCACCGCGCACGTCGTCTACCCCGAGGCGAGCGCGGAGCGGTGCACGGTCGCGCTGATGCTCGACGTGGACCCCGTGGCGCTGGTGCGGAAGGGCAGGGGCAAGGGACGGGGCGGGGCGCCCGACGCGGCGCTCGCGCAGTACGTGAACGACCGGCCGTACGCCGCGTCCTCGCTGCTCGCCGTCGCGCTCGCCAAGGTCTTCAAGAGCGCCCTGCACGGAAGCTGTGCGGCGCTGCCCGAGCGGGCCGCCGCGCCGCTGCCGCTGCGGATCGAGATCCCGGCGCTCCCGGCGCGCGGCGGGGCGGGGCTCGTGACCCGGCTCTTCGGCCCGCTCGGCTGGGCGGCCGTGACGGCGGAACCGGTCGTGCTCGACCCGGAGTTCCCCGAGTGGGGCGACTCGCGGTATGTGCGGCTCGTCTTGGAGGGCGAGCTGCGGCTCGCCGACGCGCTCAACCAGCTCTACGTCCTGCTCCCGGTCCTCGACGACGCCAAGCACTACTGGGTCGCGCCGGACGAGGTCGACAAGCTGCTGCGCGCCGGTGACGGCTGGCTCGCCGACCACCCGGAGCGGCAGCTCATCACCAGCCGCTACCTGTCCCGACGCTGGTCCCTGACCCGGGAGGCCACCGAGCGCCTCGAACTCGTCCGGCTCGCCGAGGCCGACGGCCTGGACGTCGACGACGTCGACAACGCCGTCGACGAGACGACCGACACCGAGGAGCGGCCGGTGCCGCTCGCCGAGCAGCGCCGCGAGGCGATCCTCGGCGCGCTGCGCGCCGCCGACGCCGCCCGGGTGCTCGACCTCGGCTGCGGCCAGGGGCAGTTGGTGCAGGCCCTGCTCAAGGACGTGCGCTTCACCGAGATCGTCGGCGTGGACGTGTCGGCCCGCGCGCTGTCCGTCGCCGCCCGCCGGCTGCGCCTGGAGCGCATGGGCGAGCGGCAGGCCGGCCGGGTGAAGCTGCTCCAGGGCTCGCTCACGTACACCGACAAGCGGCTGACCGGCTACGACGCGGCCGTGCTCAGCGAGGTCATCGAGCACCTCGACCTGCCGCGGCTGCCCGCGCTCGAGTACGCGGTGTTCGGCTCTGCCCGGCCGCGCACGGTCGTCGTGACGACGCCGAACGTCGAGTACAACGTGCGCTGGGAGTTGCTGCCGGCCGGTCACGTCCGGCACGGCGACCACCGCTTCGAATGGACCCGCGAGGAGTTCCGCACCTGGGCCGGGGGCGTCGCCGACCGCCACGGCTACGAGGTCGGGTTCGCCCCCGTCGGCCCGGACGACCCCGAGGTCGGCCCGCCCACCCAGCTGGCCGTCTTCACCCGCACGGAGAACACCGAGACCGACACCACGAAGGAGGACGCGGCATGACCGACGACGCCGCCCAGAAGACCGGGCGCACGCTGCCCGTCACCGATCTCTCCCTCGTGGTCCTCGTCGGCGCCACAGGTTCCGGCAAGTCGACCTTCGCCCGGCGGCACTTCAAGCCGACCGAGATCGTCTCGTCCGACTTCTGCCGCGGCCTGGTCGCCGACGACGAGAACGACCAGAGCGCCAGCAAGGACGCCTTCGACGTCCTCCACTACATCGCGGGCAAGCGGCTCGCCGCCGGCCGGCTGACCGTCGTCGACGCCACCAACGTGCAGCGCGAGGCGCGCCGCCAGCTCGTCCAGCTCGCCCGCGAGCACGACGTGCTGCCGATCGCGATCGTCCTCGACCTGCCCGAGGAGGTGTGCGCGGAACGCAACGCCGCCCGCCCCGACCGGGCGCACCTGCCCCGGCACGTGATCCAGCGGCACCGCCGTGAACTGCGCCGCTCGCTCAAGGGACTCGAACGCGAGGGCTTCCGCAAGGTGCACGTGCTGCGCAGCGCGGCGGAGGTGGAGTCGGCCGAGGTCGTCCTGGAGAAGCGGTTCAACGACCTGCGTCACCTCACCGGGCCGTTCGACATCATCGGCGACATCCACGGCTGCCGCTCCGAGCTGGAGACGCTGCTCGCCAGGCTCGGCTACGTCGACGGACACCACCCGGAGGGCCGCACCGCGGTCTTCGTAGGCGACCTGGTCGACCGCGGGCCGGACAGCCCGGGCGTGCTGCGCCGCGTCATGGGCATGGTGGCCGCGGGGGACGCGCTGTGCGTGCCCGGAAACCACGAGAACAAGCTGGGCCGCTGGCTGCGCGGCCGCAAGGTGCAGCAGACCCACGGCCTCGCCGAGACGATCGAGCAGCTGGAGCGCGAGCCGGAGGAGTTCCGGGCGCAGGTCGCGGAGTTCATCGACGGCCTGGTCAGCCACTACGTCCTCGACGAGGGCCGGCTGGTGGTCTGCCACGCCGGTCTGCCGGAGAAGTACCACGGCCGCACCTCCGGGCGGGTGCGTTCGCACGCGCTGTACGGGGACACCACCGGCGAGACCGACGAGTTCGGCCTGCCGGTGCGCTACCCGTGGGCGGAGGAGTACCGGGGCCGGGCGACCGTCGTCTACGGGCACACGCCCGTGCCGACCACGTCCTGGATCAACAACACCATCTGCCTCGACACCGGCGCGGTGTTCGGCGGGAAGATGACCGCGCTGCGCTGGCCGGAGCGCGAGCTCGTCGACGTACCCGCCGAGCGGGTCTGGTACGAGCCGGCCAAGCCGCTCGCGGCCCAGGCGCCCGGCGGACACCAGGGGCGGCCGCTCGACCTGGCCGACGTGCACGGGCGGCGGATCGTCGAGACCCGGCTGCTGGGCAACGTCGCGGTCCGCGAGGAGAACGCGGCCGCGGCCCTCGAGGTGATGAGCCGGTTCGCGGTCGACCCGCGGCTGCTCGCCTACCTCCCGCCGACCATGGCGCCCACCGGCACGTCGAGGGTCGAAGGCTACCTTGAACACCCGGCGGAGGCGTTCAGGCAGTACGCGGCGGACGAGGTCGGGAAGGTCGTGTGCGAGGAGAAGCACATGGGCTCCCGGGCCGTCGCGCTCGTTTGCCGGGACGCCGCGGCGGCGCGCGAGTATTTCGGGGTCGACGGTCCAACCGGCGCGCTGCACACCCGTACCGGACGCCCGTTCTTCGACGACGCGGCCGTCACCGAGCAGGTCCTCGGGCGGCTGCGGGCGGCGATCGGCGCGGCCGGGCTCTGGGAAGAACTCGATACTGACTGGCTGCTGCTCGACGGCGAGCTGATGCCGTGGTCGCTGAAGTCCGCCGGGCTGCTGCGCTCCCAGTACGCGGCCGTCGGCGCGGCCTCCCGGGCGGTCTTCCCCGGCGCGCTCGGGGCGCTCGAACAGGCCGCGGCGCGTGGGGTCGCGGGGCTCGACGAGCTGCTCGGCCGGCAGCGGGAACGGGCGGCGGACGCGGCCGCGTTCACCGACGCGTACCGGCGCTACTGCTGGCCGACGGACGGTCTGGAGGGCGTGCGGTTCGCGCCGTTCCAGGTGCTCGCCGCGCGCGGCCGCTCGCTGGCCGCCGTACCGCACGACGAGCAGCTGGCCTGGCTCGACCGGCTGGTCGAGCACGATCCGACCGGCCTGCTCCAGGTGACACGGCGGCTCGTCGTCGACCCGGCCGACGAGGCGTCCGTACGTGCCGGCGTCGACTGGTGGCTCGAACTGACCGCGGCCGGCGGCGAGGGCATGGTCGTCAAGCCGCTCGCGGCCGCGGCCCTGGGCAAGGACGGGCGGCCGGTGCAGCCGGGCATCAAGGTCCGCGGACGCGAGTACCTGCGGATCATCTACGGCCCGGAGTACACCCGTCCGGACAACCTGGAGCGGCTGCGCCAGCGGTTCCTGGGCCACAAGCGCTCGCTGGCGCTGCGCGAGTACGCGCTCGGCCTGGAGGCGCTCGACCGGCTCGCGGCAGGTGAGCCGCTGTGGCGGATCCACGAGGCCGTGTTCGCGGTCCTCGCCCTGGAGTCGGAGCCGGTGGACCCGCGGCTCTGACGCCCGCAGCGCGAGCCAGGAGGCGAGCCACACGGCCAGCCGCAGGACGAGCCGCAGGGCGAGCCGTGAGGCGGGTCATGAGGCGAGTCACGAGACGACGAGGCGGGGTTCCGGTTCCGCCGCGACCCCACCTCGTCGCCCGCGTGACACGCGGAGTACTACGCGCGGGGCGCTCCGCTCGGTCAGGATGGGGCGCATGGGATTCCATGTCGATTCCGAGACCGGGCGGCTGCGCCGCGTCATACTGCACCGGCCCGATCTGGAGCTGAAGCGGCTCACCCCGAGCAACAAGGACGCGTTGCTCTTCGACGACGTGCTGTGGGTGCGCCGGGCGCGCCAGGAGCACGACGGCTTCGCGGACGTGCTGCGGGACCGGGGAGTGGAGGTGCACCTCTTCGGCGATCTCCTGGCGGAGACCTTGGAGCTGCCGGCGGCGCGCAAGCTGGTGCTCGACCGGGTCTTCGACGAGAAGGAGTACGGGCCGCTCGCGGCGGACCATCTGCGGGCGGTGTTCGACTCGATGGACTCCGTGACCCTGGTGGAGGCGCTCGTCGGCGGCATGACCAAGCGGGAGTACCTGGCGGCGCACCGGGAACCTACCTCGGTGCGCTTCCACGCCCTGGACCTGGACGACTTCGTGCTCGGCCCGTTGCCGAACCACATCTTCACCCGGGACACCTCCGCCTGGATCTACGACGGCGTGTCGATCAACGCGATGCGCTGGCCGGCCCGGCAGCGCGAGACCGTCCACTTCGAGGCGATCTACAAGCACCACCCGCTGTTCACCGGCGCCGAGGCGGGCAGCTTCCACCACTGGTCGGAGGGGCAGGCCGACTACCCGTCGACGATCGAGGGCGGTGACGTCCTGGTCATCGGCAACGGCGCCGTCCTCATCGGCATGAGCGAGCGCACCACCCCGCAGGCCGTGGAGATGCTGGCGCGCCGCATGTTCGCGGCCGGGTCGGCCCGCACCATCATCGCCCTGGACATGCCGAAGCGGCGCGCGTTCATGCACCTGGACACGGTGATGACGATGGTGGACGGGGACACCTTCACCCAGTACGCGGGCCTCGGCATGCTCCGCTCGTACACGATCGAGCCGGGCGACGAGGGGCAGTCCCTGCGGGTCACCGACCATCCGCCCGAGCAGATGCACAGCGCGATCGCCGCCGCCCTCGGCCTCCAGGACATCCGGGTGCTCACCGCCACCCAGGACGTCCACGCGGCGGAGCGGGAGCAGTGGGACGACGGGTGCAACGTGCTCGCCGTCGAGCCCGGCGTCGTCGTCGCGTACGAGCGGAACGTCACCACCAACACGCATCTGCGCAAGCAGGGCATCGAGGTGATCGAGATCCCCGGCAGCGAGCTGGGCCGGGGCCGGGGCGGTCCGCGCTGCATGAGCTGCCCGGTGGAGCGGGACGCCGTGTAGGGGCCGGGGCGCCGGCGGGCGGGGCGCGCTCCGGGCGGGCGCCGCGTGAGGCCTGCGGGTCGGGGGCGAGGGCGGGCTGTATAAGAATGCTGAATTACGTATACACTTCCAAGGTCCTCGTCCCTCGACGTCCCCGACCGTATCCAGGAGCACGCCATGGCCACCGACCTCATCGGCCGCCACTTCCTCAAGGAGCTGGACTTCACCGCCGAGGAGTTCCGCGGCCTGATCGCGCTCGCCGCCGAGCTCAAGGCGGCCAAGAAGGCGGGCGCCGAGGTGCAGCGGCTGCGGGGCCGGAACATCGCGCTGATCTTCGAGAAGACCTCCACCCGCACCCGCTGCGCCTTCGAGGTCGCCGCCGCCGACCAGGGCGCCTCCACCACCTACCTCGACCCGGTCAGCTCGCAGATCGGGCACAAGGAGTCGGTCAAGGACACCGCCCGGGTGCTGGGCCGGATGTTCGACGCGATCGAGTACCGGGGCGAGGGCCAGGTCGTCGTCGAGGAGCTGGCCGCCCACGCCGGGGTGCCGGTCTACAACGGGCTCACCGACGACTGGCACCCGACCCAGATGCTCGCCGACGTGCTCACGATGACCGAGCACTGCGCCAAGCCGCTCGACGAGCTCGCCTTCGCCTACCTCGGCGACGCGCGCTTCAACATGGGCAACTCCTACCTGATCACCGGCGCCCTGCTCGGCATGGACGTCCGGATCGTGGCCCCCGAGGCGTACTGGCCGGCCGACTCGGTCGTCGCCGAGGCGCGGCGGCTCGCCGAGGCGAGCGGGGCGGTGATCACGCTCACCGAGGACGTCGCCGAGGGTGTGCGCGGCGTCGACTTCGTGGCCACGGACGTGTGGGTGTCGATGGGCGAGCCCAAGGAGGTCTGGGACGCGCGGATCGCCGCCCTCGCGCCGTACTCCGTGACCATGGACGTCATCCGGGCCACCGGCAACCCGGACGTCAAGTTCCTGCACTGCCTGCCCGCCTTCCACGACCTGGGCACCGCCGTCGGCCGCGACCTCCACGCCCGGCACGGGCTGACCGAACTGGAGGTCTCCGACGAGGTCTTCGAGTCGGCGCACTCGGTCGTCTTCGACGAGGCGGAGAACCGGATGCACACCATCAAGGCGGTCATGGTCGCCACGCTCGCCCGGGCGTCGGACGCCTGACCTTCCGGCGCCTGGTTGGCGGACGCCTGACCTTCCGGCGCCTGGTCGTCGGACGGTCCGTTGTCAGACCCCCCTGTTACGTTCGTGAGTGTCAGCAACCGCTACGAACAGGGGGACTTGATGAGCGGCGACGACCTGCGACGCCTCGGTGCCGGCATCTACGCGCAGTGGACGGCCTTGTGGAACGGTGAGCTGGAGCTCGCCGAGAAGATCATGGCTCCGGACTTCACCCTCCGCTACGCGCAGGCGAACACGGAGGCGTTCGACGCCGTCCGCACTCCGGCCGGGCTCGCCGAGATCATCGGGGCGTGGCGCCGCAGCCGCACCGACCTGCGGTTCGCGGCCGAGGGCGAGGCCGTGGTGGACCTCACCCTGGTGGACGGTGCACCGACCGGCCTGGTGGCCCGGCCGTATCTGGCGAGCTTCACCGGCGAGGACGGCGGGACCGTCGCCAGGAGCGGGACCGACACCCTTCGGATCGCCGGCGGGCTCATAACCGAGGTGTGGTCGGTGTCCTCCGGCGCCGCAGGCCGGACCTTCTACCGCTGACGTCCTGTTGTCTGACGTCCCGCGGCCTGACGTCCTGCCGTCTGACGTCCGGCAGCCTGGGGTTCGGCCGCCTGGGGCGTGGTCGCCCGAGGTGCGGCGGCCGGGGGTGCGGTCGCCTGGGGTGCCGTTGTCCGTGGCGTGGTCGCCTGGGGCGCGGCCACCTGTGGCACGTTGCCGACCGCCCGCTTGAAGTCGGGGCAGTCGACGATCGGTTCGTGGTCGCAGACCGCCGCGTGGCGCAGGCTGTCGCGGAGCCGGGAGAGCCGGCCGATCTGCTCGTCGAGGTCGTCGGCCTTGGTGGTCATCCGGACCCGCAGGTCCGCGTCGGACGGCCGCGCCACCACAAAGCGGCTCACCTCGGCGACCGAGAAGCCCGCGCCGCGCGCGCAGGTGATCAGGGCGAGGCGCTCCAGGACGTCCGGGTGGTAGGTGCGGCGCAGACCGTTGCGGCCGGCCGGGGTGATCAGGCCCTTCTTCTCGTAGAAGCGCAGCGCCGAAGGCGCGAGGCCACTGCGCTCCGCGACCTCGGCGATGTCCAGCAGTCCTTCGTCCACGGTCGATCCCCCGTCCACGTCGCTTGACTTGAAGCGCGGTTCAAGTCGCAGCCTACCCGTCATGAACGACATGAGCGTCACGAAGGTTCATCACCTCAACTGCGGCTCGGTCCGCACCATCGACCCCACCTACGACGGCCCGGCCCCCGCCCCCGCCGTCAACCACTGTCTCCTCGTGGAGACCGAGTCCGCCGGGCTCGTCCTGGTCGAGACCGGCCTCGGCCTCGGCGACGTCCGCGATCCCGAGGGCACCCTGGGCGCCGACTGGGTCGCGATGGCGGCGCCCGCGCTCGACGAGGAGGAGACGGCCGTCCGCCAGGTCGCCCGGCTCGGGTACGCGCCCTCCGACGTGCGGCACATCGTGGTGACCCACCTCGACGTGGACCACTGCGGCGGGCTGCCCGACTTCCCCGGCGCCAAGGTGCACCTGCTCGCCCCCGAACTCGCGGCCGCGCGCGCCGAGGCCCCGAGCTACCGCTACCGCCCGGCGCACTGGGCGCACGAGCCCGACTGGGTCACGTACGAGCCCGGCCGCGCCGACCTGGCCGACCCCGCCGACGACTGGTTCGGCTTCGACTCCGTACGTCTGGAGGGGCTGCCGTCCGGGATCCGGCTCGTCCCGCTCGGCGGCCACACCGCCGGCCACGCCGGGGTCGCCGTGCGCGACGAGGCGGCCGGGCGATGGTTGCTGCACTGCGGCGACGCGTACTACTACCACCGCGAGATGGCGGACGCGAAGGAGCCGCATCCGCTGATGGATGTCGTGCAGACCCGCTCCGAAGTCCACCGCGACCTGCGGCTCGGCACCCAGGCCCGGCTGCGCGAACTGCTCCGTGACCACGGTGACGAGGTGGAGGTGTTCTCGGCGCACGACCCGTGGGAGTTCGCCCGTTACGGGGCGTAGGACATGAGGCACAGGGCATGAGGCGCATGGCACAGGGCATGGGAATGCCGCCGATTGGGTGAATATGCGCGGCGAGGCTTACCATCGCCGTATTCAGGGGGGTCCGGGTGAAAAAGCCCGGGCCCCCCTCTCGCATGCACACCCCGCATGAGCCTGCACGACCAGAGATGAGAACCACTCCATGTCCTCGCGGATCGACTCCCGCCGGATCAAATCCCCGCAGCGGCTGCTCGCCGAGTCCGGTGCCGACCTCGAAGGCCATGGCCTCAAGCGCACCATGGGGCTGTTCCAGCTGGTGTGCTTCGGCATCGGCGCCATCGTCGGCACCGGCATCTTCGTCGGGCTCTCCGACAGCGTCGCCGAGGCCGGGCCTGCCGTGGTGGTCTCCTTCGTGCTCGCCGCGCTCACCTGCGTCTTCACCGCCTTCTCCTTCGCGGAGCTGGGCAGCGCGATCCCGGTGTCCGGCTCCTCGTACTCCTTCGCCTACGCGAGCCTCGGCGAGCGGGTCGCCTTCCTCGTCGGCTGGTGCCTGCTCCTGGAGTACGGCGTCTCCGTCTCGGCCGTCGCGGTCGGCTGGAGCCAGTACCTGAACGAGCTGCTCGACAGCCTGATCGGCTGGCACCTGCCCGCCGCGCTCTCCGCCGGGCCGGCCGACGGCGGCGTGGTCAACCTGCCGGCCGTGATCGTCATCGCGCTCGCCGCCGTGCTCCTCGTCCGCGGCGTGCGGGAGAGCGCCCGGGCGACCGCCGCGATGGCGGTGCTCAAGATCGCGATCCTGATCGTCTTCTGCGCGATCGGCTTCAGCGCCTTCCGGGCCGGCCACCTCTCCCCGTTCGCGACCCACGGCACGGCCGGGATCACCGCCGGCGCGTCCGTCGCCTTCTTCTCGTACATCGGCTTCGACGCCATCACCACCGCCGGCGAGGAGGTGAAGAACCCGCGGCGCACCATCCCGCTCGCGATCCTCATCTGCATCGGCGTGGTCACCCTGCTCTACGGCGCCGTCGCGCTCTCCGCGATCGGGGCGCTCGGCGCGGGCGCCGTCGGCGACAAGCCGGCCGCGCTCTCGCTCGTCGTCGACCAGGTCACCCACTCGACGGTCGGCGGCGGGATCATCGCCTTCGGCGCGGTCGTCGCCATCGCGTCCGTCGTGCTCGCCGTGATGTACGGGCAGACGCGGATCCTGCTGTCGATGTCCCGCGACGGCCTCGTGCCCCGGGTCTTCGAGAAGGTCTCGCCGCGCAGCGCCACGCCCGTCGCCAACACCTGGATCGTGGCCGCGGTCTTCGCCGTCCCGGCGGCCTTCGCCTCGCTCGGCGCCGTCGTCGACCTCACCACCATCGGCACGCTCGCGGTCATGGCCGTCGTCAACATCGCGGTGATCGCGCTGCGCCGCCGCGACCCGGAGCTGCCGCGCTCCTTCCGCGTCCCGCTCTATCCGCTCAGCCCGCTGCTCGGTGTCGGCTTCTGCCTGTACCTGATCTGGGGGACGGGTTGGACGACCTGGCTGGAGTTCGCGGCCTTCCTGGTGATCGGCGCGCTCGTCTACGCGGGGTACGGGCGCCGCCACTCGCGGTTCGGCGCGGAATCGGCGGCTGCCGAGGCCGTCCCGGTTCCGGCTTCGGAGGCCGCTTCCGTCCCGGCTCCGCGGGACGTCGCGGTCACGGTTCCTGAGGCCGCCGCCGGCGCGGTACGGCCGGGAGCGTGAACCAGACCGCCTTGCCGTGCGCGGTGGGGCGGTGACCGCAGTCGCTGCTCAGCGCGCGGTCAGGAGCAGGCCGCGGCCGTGCTCCTGCCAGGGGTCGACCGGAGCGGCCGGATCGGGGCTGCCCAGGTCGCCGGGGGCGGCGGGGTGGCTGTCGTGGACCTCGATCTGGCAGCCGCCGGGCGTCGGCATCAGCTCCACGACCAGCTCGATCGGGCCGTCGCCCGGGGTGTGCTTGACGGCGTTGGCGACCAGTTCGGCGGTGAGCAGCTCGGCCGTGTAGCCGTCGACCGCGGCCTGCTCCGGGCCCTCGATCTCGGTGAGGGCGGAGCGGACGAGAGCGCGGGCGAGCGGCACGGCGGCGGTGGTGTGGGGGAGGGCGAGGCGCCAGGCGGTGGCGGGGGGAGCGGGGACTTCGAACACGGCGGGGGGTCCGTTCGGGCTCGGTGTGGGCGCGGGCGGGCGTGATGTCCTGGTTTCAACCTTACGGAGTCGTACATCTCGTTCCAGGGGGCGGTCGCCCGTTCCGGCGGGGACCAGGGGCCGGGACCTTCGGCTGGTGGTCACACGTCGCGCTTACGGCGTGGGTTGCGTCGCGTGCGTGCACTTATCGCGTGCTCGTGACGGTGGTCACAGATGAGTGATACCCTCTGATGGTGATGCCGTACCCGTACGCGCGCACAATCAGGGAGGTCCTCCCGAAATGAGCCCCTTCACCGGCTCCGCGACCCGCACCGAACGCTGGCGACACCTGCGCCTCACGATCGACGACGGCGTCGCCACGATCACCCTCGCCCGCCCCGAGAAGCTGAACGCCCTCACCTTCGGCGCCTACGCGGACCTGCGCGACCTGCTCGCCGAGCTGTCCCGGGAACGGGCCGTCCGCGCCCTGGTGCTCGGCGGCGAGGGACGCGGCTTCTGCTCCGGCGGCGACGTCGACGAGATCATCGGCGCCACCCTCTCCATGGACACCGCCCAGCTGCTCGACTTCAACCGGATGACCGGGCAGACCGTGCGAGCGCTGCGCGAATGCCCCTTCCCGGTGATCGCCGCCGTCCACGGCGTCGCCGCCGGCGCGGGAGCGGTCCTCGCCCTCGCCGCGGACTTCCGCGTCGCCGACCCCACGGCGCGCTTCGCCTTCCTCTTCACCCGCGTCGGCCTCTCCGGCGGCGACATGGGCGCCGCCTACCTCCTGCCGCGCGTCGTCGGCCTCGGCCACGCCACCCGGCTCCTCATGCTCGGCGACCCCGTCGGCGCCGCCGAGGCCGAGCGCATCGGCCTCCTCAGCGAACTCACCGAGGAAGGCGCCGCCGACACCCGCGCCGCCGCCCTCGCCCGCCGCCTCGCCGAGGGCCCGGCCCTGGCCCACGCCCAGACGAAGGCGCTGCTCACCGCCGAGCTGGACATGCCGCTGGCCGCCTCGGTCGAGATGGACGCGGCCACCCAGGCGCTGCTCATGCACGGCGAGGACTACGCCGAGTTCCACGCCGCGTTCACCGAGAAGCGCCCGGCGAAATGGCGAGGACGGTGAGCGTGCGCGGCGCGGCGGAGCCGGCGGACGGGGCGGTGCGTGCACGGGTACCGGCGGCACCGGCAGCGCACCCGCCCGGTTCCACCGTGCCCGCCGAACGCCCGGCAGCCCACTCGTCCGGTTCCACCGTGCCCGCCGAACGCCTGGCGGCGCACCCGCCCGGTTCAGCGAGGCCCGCCGAACGGTCGACGGCGTCGGAGCCGGCCGGTTCCCCCCGGCCTGCCGAACGCCCGGCGGCGGAGCCGGCCGGCCTCCCGCTGTCACCCGCGGGCCTGGCCCCCGCGCTACCCGGCCCCTCGGAGCCCGTTGGTCCCCCGCTGTCACCCGCGGGCCTGGCCCCCGCCCTGCCCGGCTCCCCGGAACCCGTTGGTCCTCCGCCGTCACCCGCGGGCCTCGCCCCCGCCCTGCCCGGCTCCCCGGAACCCGCCGGCCCTCCGCCGTCACCCACCGGCCTGGCCCCCGCGCTGCCCGTGGCGCCCCCCGGACCCCGTACCGCGCCGGGCGGCACCGGCGCGGTGCGGGGCGCGGCGGTGACGCCGCCCGCCCTTCTCGCCGAGGCCGCGCGGCCCGCCGTCCCCCGCCCCGGGGCCGTACCGCTCCGCATCGCCGTCATCGGCGGCGGCCCCGGCGGGCTCTACGCCGCCGCGCTGCTCAAGCGCGGCGACCCGGCCCGCGAGGTCACCGTCTGGGAGCGGAACGCGCCCACCGACACCTTCGGCTTCGGAGTCGTGCTCTCCGACGAGACGCTCGGCGGCATCGAGAGCGCCGACCCCGTCGTCCACGCCGCCCTCTGCAAGGAGCTGGTGCACTGGGACGACGTCGAGATCGCGCACCGTGGCCGTCTGCACACCTCCACCGGCCACGGCTTCGCCGCGCTCGGCCGCCGCCGTCTCCTGGAACTGCTCCAGGCCCGCTGCACCGACCTCGGCGTACGGCTCCGCTTCCGCACCGAGGCCCCGCCGGCCGCCCGGCTCGCCGCCACCCACGACCTCGTCGTCGCGGCCGACGGCGTGCACAGCAGGACCCGCGAGGAACGGGCCGACGTCTTCCGGCCCACGATCACCACGCACCGCTGCCGGTACATCTGGCTCGCCACCGACTTCGCCCTCGACGCCTTCCGCTTCGAGATCGCCGAGACCGAGTACGGCGTGATGCAGCTCCACGCGTACCCCTACTCCGCCGACTCCTCCACCGTCATCGTCGAGATGCGCGAGGAGGTCTGGCGCGCCGCCGGCTTCGACGAGCTCGGCGACGACACGGAGGCCCAGAGCGAGTCCGCCGCCCGCTGCGCCAAGATCTTCGCCGAGGCGCTCCAGGGCCGGGGCCTGCGCTCCAACAACTCCACCTGGACCGCCTTCCGCACGGTCGTCAACGCCCGCTGGTCGCACGGCAACACCGTCCTCCTCGGCGACGCCGCCCACACCGCGCACTTCTCCATCGGCTCCGGCACCAAACTGGCCGTCGAGGACGCCGTCGCCCTCGCCGCCCACGTCGACGCCCGGCCCGGCCGGCTGCCCGAGGCGCTCGCCGCGTACGAGGCCGAGCGCCGCCCGGTCGTCGAGTCCACCCAGCGCGCCGCGGCCGCCAGCCTGCGCTGGTTCGAGGAGATAGCGGGCCAACTCGACCGACCGCCCAAGCAGTTCGCCTTCAACCTGCTCACCCGCAGCCGCCGCGTCACCCACGACAACCTGCGCCTGCGCGACGCCCGCTTCACGGCCGCCGTCGAGGAGGAGTTCGGCTGCCCGCCCGGCACGCCGCCGATGTTCACCCCGTTCCGGCTCGGCGGACTGACCCTGCGCAACCGGGTCGTCGTCTCACCGATGGACCTGTACGTGGCCGAGGACGGCGTTCCCGGCGACTTCCACCTGGTCCACCTCGGCGCCCGCGCCCTCGGCGGCGCCGGCCTGGTCATGACCGAGATGGTCTGCGTGAGCGAACGCGGCCGGATCACCCCCGGCTGCACCGGCCTGTGGACCGACGAACAGGCCGACGCCTGGGCCCGGATCACCGCCTTCGTCCACGCGCAGGCGCCCGGCACCGCGATCGGCGTGCAGCTCGGCCACTCCGGCCGCAAGGGCTCCACACGCCGCATGTGGGAGGGCATCGACCAGCCGCTCCCGGACGGCAACTGGCCCCTGGTGGCCGCCTCGCCGCTGCCGTACCGCACCGGCGTCAACCAGACCCCGCACGCCCTCGACCGAGCCGGACTCACCGCCGTGCGCGAGGAGTTCACCGCCGCCGCCCGGCGCGCCGCCCGGGCCGGCTTCGACCTCCTCGAACTGCACTGCGCGCACGGCTATCTGCTCTCCGGCTTCCTCTCCCCGCTCACCAACCACCGCACCGACGGCTACGGCGGCGACCTGGCCGGCCGGCTGCGCTATCCGCTCGAGGTCTTCGACGCGGTCCGGGAGGCCTGGCCGGCCGACCGGCCCATGACCGTGCGCATCTCCGCCACCGACTGGGCCGAGGGCGGCACCACCGCCGAGGACGCGGTGGAGATCGCCCGCGCCTTCGCCGCGCACGGCGCCGACGCCCTCGACGTCTCGACCGGCCAGGTCGTCCCCGACGAGCGCCCCGAGTTCGGCCGCTCGTACCAGACCCCGTACGCCGACCGGATCCGCACCGCCCTCGGCGTGCCCGTCATCGCGGTCGGCGCGATCTCCTCCTGGGACGACGTCAACTCCCTGCTCCTCGCCGGCCGCGCCGACCTCTGCGCGCTGGCCCGCCCGCACCTCTACGATCCCCACTGGACCCTGCACGCGGCCGCCGAACAGGGCTACGCCGGCCCGGCCGCGCCCTGGCCGGACCCGTACCGCGCGGGCAGCCGGCGCCCGCCGACCGGCCGCAAGGACCCGTGACCCCGGCACCCCGCACCGTCGTACCCCCGCACCACCCGGAGCACCTCATGAGGATCAACCTGACCAGCATCTTCGTCGACGAGCAGGACAAGGCCCTGCGCTTCTACACCGAGGTGCTCGGCTTCGTGAAGAAGACCGAGGTCCCGCTCGGCGGCCACAGCTGGCTGACCGTCGTCTCGCCGGAGGACCCCGACGGCGTCGAGCTGGTCCTGGAGCCCAACCAGCACCCGGCCGCCAAGGCGTACCAGGAGGCCCTCACCGCCGACGGCATCCCGGTGAACTCCTTCGCCGTGACCGACGTGCGCGCCGAGTTCGAGCGGCTGAGCGCGCTCGGCGTGCGCTTCACCCGGGAGCCGGTGGACATGGGGCCGGTCACCATCGCGATCCTCGACGACACCTGCGGCAACCTGATCCAGATCGCCGAGTACAAGAGCTGACCCGTCCGCCATGACGAAGTCGCAGCCTCTGTACTACGTCGACCGCTCGGACGTCCGTGCGGGCGGGCTCGACGAGCTGCGGGCCGGGATGCGCGACCTGGCCGCGTTCGTCGAGGAGCGCGAGCCGCGGCTGCTCGCCTACCACTTCTACCTCGACGAGCCCGCGGCCACGATGACCGTCCTCGCCGTCCACCCGGACTCGGCGTCCCTCGAGTTCCACCTGGAGCTTGGCGGGCCGAGGTTCCGCGCGCTCGGCGCGCACATCCGGTTGCGCACCATCGACGTGTACGGCGACCCGAGCCCGGAGGCCGTCACCCGGCTGCGTGCGAAGGCGGAGATGCTCGGCGGGCGCGAGGCCACCGTCACACTCCACACCCACCAGGCGGGCTTCAGCCGACCGGATCTCTGAGGGGCTCACTCGGGCAGCCAGGCCGGCCACCACGGTGGCACGTTGCTCGCCGGGCACAGGCCCGAGTCGCCCGGACAGCCGTCCGGGGTGGCCTGCGCGCCCACGTACAGCCAGGCGATCGTCGGCAGCACCGCCACCACCGCGAGCAGCTGGGCCGAGGCCCGGACCGGGCGCGAGGCGCACAGCGTCGCCCGGCGGGCCACCATCGCCGCCACGAAGGCGACCGTCGCGCCGCCGCCCGCGAGGACGACGAACTCCATGAGATGAACGAAACGGTGCTGCGGCTCCCAGGCCGCGTCGCAGTAGGCCCGCGCCCGCGCGGTCAGCGCGCTCGCGCCGTAGGCGACGCCGAACGCGAAGGGCACCGTCGCCCACCAGGACAGCCACTGCCACCCGGAGACCGGACGGGAGAGGTGTGTGCTCACTCTCGCGGGGACGGCCCGCGGGCCCGTCACGGTTGCACGAACTCCGCGCCCCGCGCGTGCAGCATCTCGTGCAGCGCCAGGAAGACCTCCGCCGAGCGGGTGCCCGGCCAGTTCTCCGGGAGCAGTTCGAGGGGCAGGACCGGGTCGGCGTACGGCAGCCGGCGCCAGGAGTCCAGGGCGAGCAGATACGCCCGGTAGGCGTCCTCCGGCGTGGCCGGCGGCCCGGCCCGGAGCACCGGCTCGTGGGCGTCCAGGAACTCCTCGTGCAGCTTGGCGATCGACGGCAGGTCCCACCAGCGGGCCACCGCCTCCGCCGTCGCGGCGAAGCCCAGGTGGTCGCCGCGGAACAGGTCCACGTACGGCGACAGCTCCAGGCGCTCCAGGGTGTGTCGGGTCTCCCCGTACAGCCGGGCCGGCGCGATCCACACGCCCGGCGCGGCCGTCCCGAAGCCGAGCCGCGCGAGCCGGGAGCGCAGCAGATGGCGCTTGTGCCGCTCGGCCTCCGGGACGGAGAACACGGCGAGCACCCAGCCGTCGGCGAGCCGGGGCTCGTCGCGGGCGTAGATCCGGCGGTCGCCGTCGTCGAGCAGCATCCGGGCGTCGTCCGACAGGGCGTACCCGGCGGCGCCCTCCGCCGTCTTCCGCGGCAGCAGCAGCCCGCGCCGCTTCAGCCGGGACACCGAGGAACGCACCGAGGGCGCGTCCACGCCGAGCGCGCCGAGCAGCCTGATCAGCTCGGCCACCGCCAGCGGCGCGCCGTCCGGCGACCGGCCGTACGCGCCGTAGAGCGAGACGATCAGGGATCGGGGGGTGTGCTGCTCGGCCACGTGATCACTTTAGGGCGCCGGGTCCGGCCCCGTCGTCCCGGAACCCGTCGTTCCGAAGCCGGACGTTCTGGAGTACGCCGCTCTGGCGCCCTTCGTTCGGGGTTCCGTCGCCCCGGAGCCCGTCGCCCCGGAGTCCGTCCTCCCGACGCTTGGCGCCCCGGATCCCGTCGTCCCGAAGCGCGCTGTCCCGGAGTTCGTCGTCCCGAAGTGCGTCGTCCCGACGCTTGGCGTCCCGGATCCCGTCGCTCTGGATCCCGTCGTCCCGGAGCCCGTCGTTCTGAAGCCTGGCGTCCTGGAGCACGTCGCTCGGGAGCCCTCCGTGCCGGGCGTCCCGGAGTCTGTTGTCCCGTAGCCGGAAGCGTTGCAGTTTGCCCGTCGCCGTGCGCGGCAGCGCGTCCAGGAAGACGATCTCGCGCGGCGACTTGTACGGGACGAGCCTGGCCCGTACGAAGGCGCGCAGCGCGGCCGCCGTCGCGCCGTCGCGCGGCACCCCGTCGCGCACCACCGCGTACGCCACCACGATCTCGCCGCGCAGCCGGTCGGGCCGGCCGATCACCGCCGCCTCGACGACGTCGGGGTGGGCGAGCAGGGCCTCCTCGACCTGGGGGCCCGGGATGTTGTACCCGGCCGAGATGATCATGTCGTCGGCACGGGCGACGTAACGGAAGTAGCCGTCGGGCTCGCGGACGTAGGTGTCACCGGTGATGTTCCAGCCCTCGCGCACGTACTCCGTCTGGCGCGGGTCGGCGAGGTAGCGGCAGCCGACCGGGCCGCGCACCGCGAGCAGCCCCGGCTCGCCGTCCGGCAGCTCGCGCCCGGACGGCGCGACGACGCGGGCCTGCCAGCCGGGGACCGGGCGGCCGGTGGTGCCGGGGCGTATGTCGCCGTCGGCGGCGGAGATGAAGATGTGCAGGAGTTCGGTCGCGCCGATGCCGTTGATCAGCTTCAGGCCGGTGCGCTCGTGCCAGGCGTCCCAGGTGGCCGCCGGGAGGTTCTCGCCCGCCGAGACGCAGCGGCGCAGCGAGGTGAGGTCGTGCTCGTGGCCGGGGACGTCCAGCTCCTCCAGCATCACCCGGTAGGCGGTCGGCGCGGTGAAGAGCACCGACACCCGGTGCCGGGCGATCGCGGCGAGCAGTTGCTGCGGTCCCGCCTGTTCGAGCAGGACCGCGCACGCCCCGGCCCGCAGGGGGAAGACGACGAGCCCGCCGAGGCCGAAGGTGAAGCCGAGGGGCGGGGAGCCGGCGAAGACGTCGTCCGGCTCCGGACGCAGGACGTGCGCGGAGAAGGTGTCGGCGGCGGCGAGCACGTCGCGGTGGAAGTGCAGACAGCCCTTGGGGCGCCCGGTGCTGCCGGAGGTGAAGGCGATCAGCGCCACGTCGTCGGCGGCGGTCGGCACCGCCTCGTACCGGTCCGGCTTGCCCGTCGAGAGGGTCAGCAGGTCGTCGGGGCCGTCGCCGCCGAACGGCGTGACGCGCAGCCCCGGCACCTCGGCCTTGACCAGCTCGTCGAGCGCGCGCACGTCGCACAGCGCGTGGCTGCAGCGGGCCAGCTCGCACATCACGGCCAGCTCGCGGGCCCGCTGCTGGGCGAGGACGGTGACGGCGACCGCGCCCGCCTTCATCACGGCGAGCCAGCAGGCGGCCAGCCAGGGCGTGGTGGGGCCGCGGAGCAGCACCCGGTTGCCGGGGCGCACGCCCAGGTCCCCGGTCAGGACGTGCGCGATCCGGTCCACCCGCTCGCGCAGCTGCCCGTACGTCCAGACATCGCCCTCGTCGTCCAGGAAGGCGGCGCGCTCGCCGCCGAATCGTTCCACCGTGCGGTCGAGCAGCTCGGCGCCGCAGTTGAGCCGGTCGGGGTAGGAGAGGGAGGGCAGTTCGAAGAGCAGCTGCGGCCACTGCTCCGCGGGCGGCAGATGGTCGCGGGCGAAGGTGTCCTGGTGGGCCGAGGGCGTCAGCTCCATGCGTCCGTCCCCCTGTCGGTGGGATCGTCGTGGCGGTGGTGGCTGTCGTGGCGGTGGCGCCTGTCCTGGGGGCCGGTCCGGTCGGTTCGGGTTCGGCCGTCGCCCAAGGAGCGTATCGTGATGGTGACGACAGTCAACGGTTCGCGATACGGCTCCCTGACAGACACCGCTTCCGATACGGGTTCTGGCCTCGCCGGCCCGGGAGAGGGCCCCATGGCCGCATTCTCGCTCGATCCGGAACAGATCACCTGGTGCGCCGAGCTGCGCCGGCTCGCCGCCGACCGCCTGCGCCCGCTCGCCGAGAAGGGCGAACCGGGCCGCGTCAACCGCCCCCTCGTCGCCGCCCTGGGCGAGCTGGGGCTGCTCGCCCGGCTCTTCGACTCCGGCGCGCTCGACCTGTGCCTGATGCGCGAGTCCCTCGCCCACGCCTGCACGGAGGCCGAGACCGCCCTCGCCCTCCAGGGCCTCGGCGCCCACCCCGTCGCCGCCTTCGGCACCCCCGAGCAGCGCGGACGCTGGCTCCCGGAGGTCGTCGCGGGCCGCGCCGTCGCCGCCTTCGCCCTCTCGGAGCCGGGTGCGGGATCCGACGCCGCCGCGCTGTCCCTGGAGGCCGTCGAGGACCGGGAAGCGGGTGGCTGGCGCCTCTACGGCGAGAAGCGCTGGATCTCGAACGCGCCGGAGGCGGACCTGGTCACGGTGTTCGCCCGAACGGGCGACGACCCGCGGGGCGCCCGCGGCGTCACCGCCTTCCTCGTCCCCGGCGACCGGGCCGGGCTCGGCGGCGAGGCCCTGGACATGCTGGCGCCGCACGCGCTGGGCAGCCTGGTCTTCGACGGCGTCCGGGTCGGGCCGGGTGACGTGCTGGGGGCGCCGGGGGAGGGGTTCCGGGTGGCGATGGGGACGCTCAACCTGTTCCGGCCCAGCGTCGGGGCCTTCGCCGTCGGCATGGCGCAGGCCGCGCTCGACGCCACCCTGACCCACACCGCCGCCCGGCCCGCCTTCGGCGGCGTCCTCGCCGACCTTCAGGCCGTGGCGCACCAGGTCGCCGAGATGGCGACCCGCACCGAGGCGGCCCGGCTGCTCGTGTACGCGGCGGCCGAGGCGTACGACCGGGGAGACCCGGACGTACCGCGCCGCGCGGCGATGGCGAAGCTGTTCGCGACCGAGACCGCCCAGTACGTCGTCGACGCCGCCGTCCAACTGCACGGCGCCCGCGCACTCCAGCGCGGCCACCTCCTCGAACACCTCTACCGGGAGGTGCGGGCGCCCAGGATCTACGAGGGGGCGACGGAGGTACAGCGAACGATCATCGCGAAGGAGCTGTACCGGGGCGCCGACGCCGGGAGCGCTGCCGGGACTCGGTCTCGTACCTCCGCCGAGCCCGGCGACGGGAGCGCTGCTGAGCCCCGCGCCGGGAGCGCTGTCGAGGCCCGGTCCCGTACCTCCGCCGAGCCCCGCGACGGGACCGCCGCCGAACCCGGAGCCCGGAGCGCCGCCGAGACCCGCTCTCGTACCTCCACCGCTCCCCGCGCCGAAACCCCCGCCGAGGCAGGAGTCCGCCCATGAGCCTGCACCGCCACAACCCTGCCCAGCTCTCCCCGCCGAGCGGCTTCAGCCACGCCGTCACCGCCACCGGCAGCCGGCTGGTGTTCCTCGCCGGGCAGACCAGTCTCGACCGCGACGGCAAGGTGATCGGGGAGACGCTGCCCGAGCAGTTCGAGACCGCTCTCACCAACCTGCTCACCGCCCTCCGTCATGCCGGTGGCACGTCCGCCGACCTGGCACGCGTCACCGTCTACGCCACGGACGTCGCCGACTACCGGCACCACGCGCACGAACTCGGCCGGATCTGGCACCGGTTGGCGGGCCGCGACTATCCGGCGATGGCCGTGATCGGTGTCGTACGCCTGTGGGACGATCAGGCCCTGGTCGAACTGGACGGTTTCGCGGTCGTGGACGAGTGACGGACGCGTGAGGGACACGTGCGCGTGAGGGACACGTGACGGACGGGGGAGGCGGAGGGTCATGCCGGAGATCGAGCTGAGCGCCGGGTCCATCGCGTACGAGGACACCGGCGGCCCGGGACCTGTGGTCGTCCTGCTTCACGGCCTGGTCCACGACGCCACCGTATGGCGCGAGGTCACCGCCCGGCTCGCCCCCGACCACCGGGTGATCGCGCCGACCCTCCCGTACGGCTCGCACCGCATCCCGATGCGGCCCGACGTACCGCTGTCGCCGGACACCGTGATCGACCTGGTCGGGGAGCTCCTCGACCGGCTCGACCTGCGCGAGGTGACGCTCGTCGAGAGCGACTGCGGCCGGGCGCAGACCGTCGCCGTCAAGCACCCCGAGCGGCTCGCCCGGCTCGTCCTCGTCTCGTGCGAGGCATTCGACAACTACCCGCCCGGCGCCCCTGGCAAGATGATCGCGCTGGCCTGCCGGATCCCCGGCGGGGTCGCCCTGATGGCGCGGGTGCTCGGGCTGAAGGCGCTGCGCCGCCTGCCCGTCGGCATCGGCGCGCTCACCCGGCGGCCGGTGCCGGACGCCGTCGTCGACGGCTGGCTCGAGCCGCTGCGTACCGACCCGGCCGTACGGCACGACTTCCGCCGCTACAACCTCGCCGTGCGCAAGGACGAGTTGCTGCGGGCGGCGGAGGGGCTGCGCTCCTTCGACCGGCCGGCGCTGGTGGTCTGGGCCGCCGACGACCTGATGATGCCGCGCGAGCATGGGCGCCGGCTGGCCGCGCTGCTGCCGAAGGGGCGGTACGTGGAGGTCGCGGACAGCCGCACGCTGATCGCGGAGGACCAGCCGGAGCGGCTCGCGGCGGAGCTGCGCGCCTTCGTCGCGGAGGGCTGAGCCCGGCTGTTCGGGGCGGCCCGCGGCTGTTGCTTGATCAACTGGTGACGTCCTGGGGGCGGGCTTAGGGTCGAAAGGTGGACTGACCGGCCCACGGGTCCCTCAGGTGAGGGCGCGATGCGCCATGACTACCCCCAAGCCGACGACCTCGCAGAAGACCGCCGCCCCTCGGCACGAGGGCGACGGCAAGGGCATCGCCCTGTTCGTGATCGCCTCCTGCCAGCTGATGGTCGTCCTCGACATCACCATCGTGAACATCGCGCTCCCACACATCCAGAGCGCACTGAACTTCTCCACCACCAGCCTGTCGTGGGTCGTCAACGCCTACACGCTGACCTTCGGCGGACTGCTGCTGCTCGGCGGCCGCACCGGTGACATCCTCGGCCGCCGCAGGGTCTTCATCTTCGGTGTGCTGCTCTTCGGACTGGCCTCGCTGCTCGGCGGATTCGCCCAGGAGTCCTGGCAGTTGCTCGCCGCCCGCTCGCTCCAGGGCGTCGGCGGGGCCATCGCCTCGCCGACCTCGCTGTCCCTGATCACCACGACCTTCGACGAGGGGCCGGAACGCAACCGGGCCTTCGGCGTGTTCGCGGGCGTCTCGGCCGGCGGCGGCGCGATCGGCCTGCTGGCCGGCGGGCTGCTGGTCGAATGGCTCAACTGGCGCTGGGTGTTCTTCGTGAACGTCCCGATCGCGCTGCTCATCGCCTTCCTGACCCCGCGCCATGTCAAGGAGTCCGAGCGCCACCCCGGCCACTTCGACGTGCTCGGCGCGCTCACCTCGACGCTGGGCATGGTGGCGCTGGTGTACGGCTTCATCCGCGCCGCGCAGGAGGGCTGGCAGGACCCGCTCACGCTGGGCTCGTTCGGCGCGGCGGTCGTCCTTCTCGTCACCTTCGTGTTCATCGAGCGGCGCTCGCGGCAGCCGATCACTCCGCTGCACATGTTCGCCGACCGCAACCGGTCCGGCACCTACGGCATCATGCTCTGCCTGGCTGCGGCCATCTTCGGGATGTTCTTCTTCCTCACGCTCTTCGTGCAGGACGTCCTGGGTTTCAGCCCGCTCCAGGCCGGACTCGCCTTCCTGCCGGTCAGCGCGGTCATCGCGGTCCTCGCCGGGATCACCTCCCAACTCATGCCCCGGTACGGGCCGAAACCCTTCATGGTCATCGGCTCGATCTGCCTCGCGGCCGGGCTGTCCTGGCTGACCCTGACCGACGTCCACTCCACGTACCTGGGCAGCATCCTCGGACCGATGCTGGTCCTGAGCGCCGGCATGGGCATGATGTTCGTCTCGCTGACCCTGATGGCCCTCTCCGGTGTCCCCTCGCACGAGGCCGGCGCCGGCTCCGGCCTCCTCAACGCCACCCAGCAGGTCGGCGGCTCGCTCGGCCTCTCCATCCTGGTCACCGTCTTCGGCACGGCCAGCCGCAACGAGGCCCACACCCAGGTCCCCGCCTTCCTCTCCCAGGCCGGTCCCCTGGAGAAGGCCCAGTTCGCCCGCACCCAGCAACTCCCCAAACCCTGGAGCGACCAGGTCCTCACCAGCGGCGTCACCGCCGGCTTCATCGTCGCCGCGGCGTTCGCCATCCTCTCCTGCCTGATCGCCATCATCGCGATCAAGGTCCGCCCCTCGGACATGGAACGCCTGCGGGGCGGCGGGATGGTGCCGGGCGCGGGCTGAGCATGTACGAAACGGCGATGCCGGGCTGACGGACGTCCGTCAGCCCGGCGGAGAGTACTCGACGTCCGTTATCAGTTGCGCACGAGCCGCTTCGAAGAGTTCCCGCTGTCTTACGGGGTGGTCGCCGGTCGCCGTCGTGTCGACGAGGAGCTGGTAGGCGCGGCCCGCGTCGCCCGCCACGAAGACCTCCACACGTTTGCGGGGGGGGGGCTGGCCCCTCCAGTGATAATCGAGCTCCATCCAGACCGCATCCCTCTCGCTCTGGCGAGTGGTGTGGGTCGTAGCACGGAGGCCGGCCATCGAGGACTCGGCTTCCTTGCGATACCAGGCGTGCTGGCCCTCAGCCGCGGCTTGGGCGGTCGGGCCGTACGAGGTGTCGCGCTTCATGACGATCTCGTACGTGCCGCCGTGCGAGGCCCAACCGCTCTGGATCGTGTTCTTCTCGGTTCGCGTCCACCCGTCCGGAACGGCGAACACGGCTGTGAGCTCGACGTCCCGAACCCGGTGCCATCCCTGGGGGAGGTCAGGAAGGGATGGGCCGGGCAGGGGCGACGGGGTCGAGGGAGCCGCAGTGGTCCGGATCGGGGAACCAGAGCCGGTGGGCGGGCGCGAGGTCGACACGCCATGGAAGGACGGCACCCCGAAGATGCCGAGCAAGATGCCGGCAACTGCCGCTATTGCCCAGATCAGAGCCGCAACCTCGCCGAGTCGCCGTGCAGGAGCGCTCCCTTGCTGTCCCGGATCCTCAGCCAACTGTTCCCCCCTGCCGAAGGAACGGTCAACTCATCTGCCATTGAACGGGATTGCGGCTCACGCCGGTAGACGACCAGGGCTGAGCCAGTCCGTCCCGCCAGGCCGACCGCCCGGCCGCAGTTTGGGCCACGGGCGCCCATTCACCATTCTCGAGGACCAACCCTCGGAAGCCCCCGCCGGTCCGGATCGCTCCGGGGCGGGGGGGCTGTGGTCCGGGGCTGGCCCGGCAAAGACAGAAGTCCCACAGGGATCCGTTCGGCGTGGTCGTGGAGTGCGCCCAGGCCGGCTTTACTCGTGTTGCGTCAGTGCTGGCCCGAGGAATGGACTGGGTGTCCCATGCCAGAAGACATCCACGCTGTCCCGAGCCCTGGTGGCCGCCACGAACAGCAGCGACCGGGCCCGCTGCAACTCGTGGCGGTATCGCACCGGATCGCTCGTGCGCAGCCGGCTCACCGCCTCGCGCGGCACCAGGCCGTCCGAGACGCCCGCGATGATCATCCGCTGGTATTCGAGTCCCTTGAACCGGAACATCGTGCCGATGTGCACGCCGCCGTCGCCCTGCGGGCCGTCGGCACGGATCTCCACCGGCCGGATGCCGTGCGTGCCGAGCGTGTAGCCGATCTCGGCGGCCATCTGGTTCGTCGGCACGCAGATGGCGATCTGCTCGTGCGGAATGGCCAGATCGGGGTCGGCGTCCCAGCCCGCGATGAGGGCCGCGATGCCTTCCCGCTCGGCGGCCCAGTCCGGGTAGGAGTGCCCTGACGGCTGCCGTCCGCTGAGCACGGACCGGTAGCCCGCCAGCGTCTCCTTGTCGCCGTCGAGGTCGTCGTAGTCCGTCTCGCCCAGCACGTCGAGCGCGGAGCGGAGGATCTGCCGCGTCGTGCGGTAGCTCAGGCTCAGCTTCGACGACCGGCCTCGGATGTTGATGCCCAGGCTGCCGAGCGTCACCTGGTTCTTGTAGATGCGCTGATGGGTGTCGCCGACCAGGAACAGGTCGTCCGCTTCCCGAGGGGCCATCGCCCGCAGCATTTTCCAGTGCGCGGGGCGCAGGTCCTGGGCCTCGTCCACCACGATGTGCCGGTACCGGTAGCGCAGCCAGCCGCCCGAGCCGTCCGCGACGTGGATGTTGTCGAGGCCGCCGGCCTCCTCCCGCTGCCGCGCGAGGGAGAGGATGCGCTGTTCGCGGCCCATCTCCAGCCGGGCGGCGCGCTCGGCGACCTGGTCCCAGGTTTGGCGTCCGAGCCGGTCCAGGCGCTGGGTGAAGCGTTCCGCGAGCTGCCAGATTGCGGCGCGCTCGCCCCGGGTGACGTTCCGGCCGCGGCCGGCCCGCCGGGCGCGGAAGTAGTCGGTGCGCGTGGCGACGGCCTGCCCCAGGATCACCTGGGTCCATTCGTCGTGCAGGAACTCGGGGTCCCATCCTTCCTCGCCCAGCTCGTCGAGCAGCGCCCGCCATTC
This sequence comes from Streptomyces sp. NPDC101160, assembly GCF_044768205.1. Taxonomy (NCBI): domain Bacteria; kingdom Bacillati; phylum Actinomycetota; class Actinomycetes; order Kitasatosporales; family Streptomycetaceae; genus Streptomyces; species Streptomyces sp. NPDC101160. Next base: position 204,357 of record NZ_JBIWPJ010000010.1, read on the forward strand.
CCGTACGGCCTGGCTGTCGTCCATCACCTGCTTGCCGCTGCCCGGTTCGGCCTCGCGCACGATGCGCAGCGCCAGCTGGTCGACGTGGCTGACCTCGACCCGGGCCAGCAGCTCCTCGCCGCCCAGTTCCAGCAGCCGGGACCGGAGATCGGCGGCGAGGTTCTTGTTGTAGGTGGTGAGCAGGACCGGCTTGTCGCGGCCGGGCGGCAGCTGCCGCACCAGATGACGCACCCGGTGCAGGGCGACGATGGTCTTGCCCGTGCCGGGCCCGCCGCCGACCCGGGCCGGACCCGAGTAGCGCCGTTCCACGAGCTTGGCCTGGGTGGGGTGGAGGAAGACCTTCCAGCGGCTGAAGTCGCCGCCCTCCAGGGCCTCGCGGAGGGCCTCGTCGGAGGTGGTGACGACCGTGGCCGGGCGTTGCGCCGCGGCCTGGAAGTCCTCGGGGTCGACCGGTTCGGCGACGGCGACGGGCGTCGTCACCTGGTCGAGGACCTCGTCGTACGACTTGCCGTCGAAGAGGGCGAGCAGGACCTCGCCGGTGAGCTGGGGCGCGTACTCGACGAGGCCGAGGAGCTGGTCCTCGGTGGTGAGCGTCCGGATGACCGGGAGCAGCGGCTCGGCGACGCCAAGCTCCGACAGCTGGGCGTCGGTCCAGGCTGCGAAGAGCTCCTGCGGCTTGGCCGCTTCGGGTGCTGGGGCCTCGGGCGCGACCGGCGCGGGGGCGGGCGGGGCGGGAAGCCTGCGGAGGACACTCTCCTCCACAACTTCCAGGTCGACGTACTCGATGCCACCGGTGACCTGGTTGACCTGTGCGGACAGCCGGTCGTAGACGTCCTTGCGGTGTTTGACGGAGACGATCAGCCAGTCGTCCTCGGCGAGCCGGATCAGCAGCGCCCGGTAGTCGTCGCTGACGCGCGCCGACCACAGCCGGCTGTCTCCCTTGAGCTGTTGGAGCTTGAGGCCGGTGGTGTGCGGGTTGGTCTTGAACTTGTGCTGGAAGTCGAAGAAGGCGCCCTTGACCGTGCGGGGGAGCTTGAGGATCTCCTTGTCGGCCTTGTCGAGCAGGCGCAGCGTCACGCCCGAGGCGGTCATCGTGTGTGCTCCCCGTCACTGGTGCTGTCGTGGTTCGTGTCCCGGTCCCGTCCGAGCAGCCGGGCGGCGAGTTCGGCGGCGTTCCAGGCCGTCGCCGTACGGACGTCCCAGCCGGCTGCTGCGAAGGCCTTGTCCCTGTCCGCGGCCTCGTGGTCGGGTTCCAGGCCGTCGTCGCGGGCGCCGAGGACCACGCCGACGCGGGCTGCGGGCCAGGCCAGTTCAGCCTGCCATCCCCGCTCGTCGAGTTCGTAGCCGTCCTCGGGCGCCGGTACCCCGGCCTCCGCCAGGGCCAGGGCCAGCTCGGACAGGCCGGCCTCGTCGGGATCGAGGAATTCGAGCACCGGGTCCCAGCCCGGGTCCCGTCCGGTCGCCGTCGCTGCGACCGGCTCGGCAGCCGCTGCCGCCACTTCGGCAGATACCGTGGCCACGGCGACTGTGGCCGCCGGTGTGCCGTCCCGGACGGCGCCGACCTCGACCGCCGCCGCCTCGGCCGCGACCGGTGCCGACTCCTCCCGGAGAATCTCGGTCCGGGCGGACTGCAGCCATCCCTCGCCGCCGGTCACGGTCAGGGCTTCGGTGGCGAAGCCGTCGACGAGGCTCGTGGTGAGCTGGGCGCTGTCGCCGCCCCCGTGGTCCAAGAACTGCAGCACGTTGCTCCAGTACAACCAGGCCCGCCAGCGCCTCCGGTGGGCCTGCGCGTCGGCCACGGCCTCGGCGCTGTCGTCGAGCACCGTCAGGCCCGTCCACACCGGCGGGGTGCGCCGTCCGTCCGCGGCCAGGACGAGCCGGCAGCCGGAGGCGTCGGGCCCGTACACGAGCCGGACCGGTCCCGCAGGGCCCGTGACCGTCCCGCCGCCCAGTGCCGACAGCAGGGCCGACCCGAGGCCGTCCGGCCCGAGGGCGGCGGCGCGGACGCCGGCCGCGCCGATGAGCCCCGCGGCGGCGGCTTCGGCCCGCCGCTGCCAGCGTGGGGCGTCGGGCGTCCGCAGGTAGGCGAGCAGGAGCCGGGCGGGGTTGACCCAGACGGCGTCGGACAGCTCGCCGGGCAGTCCTCCGCCGATGCGGCTGTAGTAGTCGCGTGCCCGGTTCTGCGCGTCCGCCGGGTAGGGCTGCCAGACCGGGTCGGCCGGGCCCGCCGCCGCGTATCCGGTGTCCCGTACGCGCTCACGCCATTCCTTGACGTCGTCGTACGACAGCTGGAACACCCGTAGTCCCTCGCTGCGCAGACCGGTGCGCTTCCTGGCGTCGTCGGCCAGCCGGTTGTGCTCGGGGGTCGCGTGGTAGGCGAAGCCGTCGAGGTACACCGCGACGCGAGGGCCGGGCGCGTCGAGTCGTTCGAGGAGTATGTCGGGCCGGGTGCCGTCCAGCGCGCGCTGCTGCGAGACCCGCCAGCTCACGGTCGCCCCGTCGTCCCCCGTCAGCCGCAGGTCGAGCGCGTAGGTGCCGGCCGACGTGGTGTACGCGTCGGCGGTGGCCCCGGAATCGGCGAGCCTCGCCCACTCCTGGAGCGTCTCGATGAACAGGATCTCCAGATCGCTCTCGGCCTGCCGCTCCAGCGGGATGTGCCGGGTCGTCGCGACGGGGGAGGTCCGCCAGCGTGAACCGTCCTCGCCGAGGAGGTCCTCCAGCATCTGCCGCACCTCGTTGCGGCTGACCTTGTCGTAGTCCGCCGCCGGCACGCGCCGCAGCAGGCACTGGTGGCAGCCGTCGAGACCCTTCTCGCGGCACCCGCAGTCCTCGATGACGTCCCGCGCCTTGAGCAGCACGTCCCGGAAGCCGTCGGCGGACGCGAGCCGGTGCAGATAGCCGGTGCCTCCGGGGAGGCGGTCGTAGACCACCAGGAAGCGCCGCGGCCAGTCGGAGCCGTCGGCACCCAGATGGTCGGGCATCGTCGCCTCGGCGATGTCGATGTGGTCGGGATCGCCGCCGTACTGGGCTGCGATGCCCGCGAACAGCGCCGCCGTGAACGACGCGAGGCGCTCCTTGGCGCGGGCCACGGACGCGGGAAGCAGGATGCGCACCGCCTCCGTGGTGAGCTCGTGCGCGAGCAGCAGCGGCACGTCCTCACCCTTGCCCTGCGGCTCGGCCGGTCCGGCCGCCGGGGTCTCCCTGGTCCGGCGGCGCGGGCACCACAGCAGGTGGTGGGCGGCGGCCGCGGTGCTTGCCGCGCCGGAGTCCGTCAGCGCGTGCTGGGGCACGTCCACGACCGGACGGCCCTCGGCCGTCGCCCCGCCGCAACTGGTGCACACGTAAAAGGGGTTGAGCCGCACGTCCGCACCTGCGAGAGGCACGGTGCTGCTGCCCTCCTCCCGGTCGAGACCCAGGTTGAGCGTGCGGATCTTCGCGTGCCGGGTGAAGTCCACGCCGAAGACGGCCGTCTCGTGCCGCCACGACCCGGGGGTGATCCGCTCCGGGTCGACGTCGACCGTCGTCAGCACCGCGTAGTGCCGGCGGTCCCGCTCGTCGCGGTCGTCCCGCACCCGGGCGTCGTCCCGCTTGTCACGGGAGACGACGCGCCGCGGCTGGAGCACGTACTGCACGCAGCCAGCGTCTGCGATCTCCCGCCCTCCGCAGCGGGGACACGGACTGGTGTCCTTCCTGGCGTCGTGCGTACGGACGTACCCGCACGCCGGGCAGAGCCGCCACTCGGCCCAGGCCCGGCGGTCCGGGGTGCCGACGTCGAGCGCGCGCACCACGTGCCGGTAGCCGTTGACGTAGAAGCTGTTCCCGGGCGCCAGTTCGGTCAGGGCGAGCTTGCGGGAGCGTTCGTAGTCCCGCGTCTCGCTGCGGTACACCCGCTTGGCCGGGTCCCCCGCAGGGTTCTCCGGCCGGGTGTCCTCCTCGTCGTCCGGGGTCTCCGTCCAGTACAGCGTCGCTTCCAGCTGCGTGGTGGTGTCGGTGAGGCTGTAGTTCGGCAGCAGCCCGAGCTCCACCAGCGTGCCGTGCGCGCTCGACTGGCTCAGTTCCCGCAGCAGGTCCCCGGCGCCGCGCCGTTCGGCGAGCAGTTCCCGGCGTTCGCGGTCCTGGACGACGTCCGTGCGGACCAGGTGCTCGGCGGCCTCGTCGATCGCGGCGATCCTGCGCCGGAGCTCCTCGCGCCGTCCGGTCCAGTCCTCCTCCGCCTCCTGCAGTGCCCGGACGATGCCGCCGGTGGCGTACGCCCTGAGCTCGTCCGCCGCGTATGGCGACACGCCACCGTCGGCATCGTCGCCGCCCCCCGGGAACAGGGCGAGGAACTCCTCGACCAGCGTGGCGCCGTGGGTCTGCGCGGCGTCCGCCAGGTCCTGGCACCAGCCCGTGGTGCCGAACAGCGCGGAGGACAACCGGGGCACCGGCGGCAGGAGTTCGCCGTCGGAGGTCCGCAGCCCGCCGCTCGCCGCGAGATCGAGGAGCCGGGCCGTGTACTGGCGGCGCAGGATCTCCACGGCCGACAGGTAGCAGCCGGGAGGAAGGATCGTCCCCGCGATCATCTCCGACGGTTCGTCCAGGTAGTACAGGTCGCGGGCGCGGCGCCCGCCGAAGGCGACGACCAGCGCGTTGCCCGTACGGCGTCCCGCACGGCCGGCCCGTTGCACGTAGTTGGCGGGGCCCTTGGGCAGGGACCCGAGCAGCACGGCGGACAACTCGCCGATGTCGATGCCGAGTTCCAGTGTCGGGGTGCACGAGAGCACGTTCGGGTCGGTGTAGTGCGTGCCCGCCTTGAAGCTGCGCTCGACGCGCTCGCGCTCCGGCCTGGTGAGCATGCCCGTGTGCTCCGCGGTGACCACGCGGAACGTCCCGCCGGTCAGGTAGAGCCGGCGGTAGTAGTCGCCGGTGTAGTCCCGCTCGCGGACTGCCGAGCCGAACCCGGAGGTGCTGGAACCGCTGCGCGGCATGCCGGGCTGGGGCGGGGTCAGCAATCCCTTGCACCGGTAGCGCGGGCACGGGTGCCCGTACCAGCGGGTGCGGCGCTCCGGCGCCACGACCTGCTGCCAGCCGCAGTCCTCGCAGCTGACGAACGCTTTGTTGACGACGGCGTCGTCGAGCAGCCGCGCCTCGATGTGCCCCGGCTGCAGCCCGTAGAGCCGTGTCTGCCGGTCCCTGGCGGTGCGCACCGCGAGCACCCGCTCGTCGGCGAGGGCGGGCAGCAGCCGCCGCAGGTACTCGGTGGCACCGGCGGCGTCCAGGCCGAGACAGCGGCGGGTCCAGTCCTGGTACCAGCCCAGCCGGCCGGTGATCGCGTCGAACTCCGACCTGTCCTTCTGTCCGTCCAGCAGGAAGCGCGGCGGCGCGACGCCTTCGGGGAATGCGGGCATGCCTTCCGGCCTGCGGCCGGAGATGAGGTACCGGTTGGTGCCGGCTTCCTTCATCCAGGTGTCGAGCCACCGGTGGTGCACCGCGCCCCGCAGCCGCAGGCGCTCCAGCAGGCCGCGGACGTAGGCGAGGTAGCGGTCGGGCGTGGGCAGCCCGCCGGTGACGAGGAGCTGGCCCGGCAGGGACAGGTGGATGTCGCGGGCGAGCGCCGTGACGCGCTCGGGCTCCGCGACGACCACTTCGGCCGCGGCGGTCCGCGTCAGCTCCAGGGTGCGGCCCATGCGGCTGCGCAGCCCGAACTCCATGACGGTGGCGAAGGCGAGTCGCTCGCCGATCAGCTTCCACGTCCGCGCGTCGCCGGTGCCGCGTCCCGAGAGGAGCCGGTCGACGCCGGGCTCGTCGTGCAGGTCGGGCGGCACGACGGCGGCCAGCGCCTCGGGGTCGTCCACCGACTCCAGGACGTGTCCGATCAGGTCGTTGAGCGCGGTCGGCGCGCCCGACTCGTCCAGGTTGTGGGCGAGCAGCGAGCGCAGCGAGAACTTGTACGAGGCGTTCGCGACGTATCCGGCCCGGTGGGCCGCGTCCTGCGTGGAGTCGTTGAAGAGCAGCGTCTTGCGCTCCTCCGGTACGAGCGCGATGTCGCCGCCCGTGAACAGCTGGGTGACGGTCGCCGAGGCGAGCGCCGCCTGCGCGGTGCCGAGGAAGCGGATGCTGTTGTCGGTGTGGCAGGCAGGGCAGCGGTCGTCCTTGGCGGCCCGGTCGGCCGACTTCTTGTCGAGCACGGCCAGCGCGAACCAGGCGTCGATCAGGTCGCCCGCGTCCGACGGCGTCGGCAACCGGTAGGTGCCCTGCCCGCCGTCGAGCACCACCACCGACAGCGGGTCGACTCCGCCGCCGTCCGACGGCCGCGCACAGGTCAGCGCGTCCAGCGTCTGCTGGCGCTCGCTCTGCGTGGCGGCGATGAAGTAGCGCAGGCGCCGCTTGTCCCGGCCCACGGACGCCCGCCAGATCCGATCTTGGGCCATGACCAGCCGCTGCGGGTCCGCCTCGGGGGACAGGGCCGCCCAGCCGGAGCGGCCGCAGTTGCGGCAGTACACCGCGGGCAGATGCACCTCGGCGGGCCGGACGGCGGTGTCGGCCCCGGCCAGCGGTTGCGGCCGCGCGGAGGGCGACGGCCAGCCGGCGGACGACCCGTCGGACTCCTCGTCGCCGACCGGTGCGGCGTGCAGCGCGGCCCGGCGCGCCGCGGTGCGGTCGTCCTCGTACCAGCGGAACTCCGGCGCCGCCCCCACACCGCGCAGCACCCGGGTGACGGGCCGTACCCACAGGTGGGCCTCGATGTGCAGCAGCGGCCGGGGCCGGCGCTCGTCGGACTCCGGATCGCGTGCCGCCGACAGCAGGGCCACGAACCGCGACAGCGCCTGGAGCACCAGTTGCGGATTCTCCCGCGCCGTGCGCCCCCACGCGTACCCGAAGCGGGCCAGCCGGTCGCGCAGTCCCCACTCGTCCAGCGGCTCTCCGCCGAGCAGCGACAGCACGCCGTGGGTGAAGTCGTGGCGCTTGAGCAGCCGCCCGATGCGGAAGGCGTCGAGGCCGGCGCGGCCGAGCAGCCGCTCCGCCAGCCCGTCCAGGTCCAGCAGATCGGGCTGGGCCTCCACACCGGGACCGCCCGAACAGGCGATGATCTCCTGCGGCGTCGGCGGCTCGGGCAGCTCGTAGTCCACGGCACCCGTGAACTCCTCGGCCGACATCCTCTCCTCGCCGACCACCGCGTCCGCCGGGAAGGGCATCCCGAACACCCGCGAAGCCACGTCGAGGATGCCGCCGGCCTCCTTGCCCGCAGCGCCCGCCGGGCCCTCGCCCAGGGTCGCCGACGTCGCCACCGGGCAGATCGACCCGAGCGGCCGGCCAGGCCGTGACGCACCGGTCGCCGCGGCCAGCCGCCGCAGCAGCATGGCCACGTCGGTACCCTGCGCACCGTCGTACGTGTGGAACTCGTCCAGCACGACGTACGTGAGGTCGGCGCCCTCCCACAGGGAACGGTCCTCGCCGCGCTGGAGCAGCAGGTCGAGCATCTTGTAGTTGGTGATCAGCACGTCCGGCGGCGACACGCGCATCTCCTCGCGCCGGGTCATCACCCGGCGGAAGTCCGTGTCGGGCCGGTCGCCGATGTACAGACCGGCCGTCACCTGCGCCAGTTCGGGCCGCGCCAGGTAGTCGCCGATGCGGCCGGCCTGGTCGGTGGCGAGCGCGTTCATCGGGTACAGCAGGACGGCCTTGACGCCCCGGTTGCCGCGCGCCCGCTCGCGGCGGCAGTGGTCGAGCACCGGGATCAGGAACGACTCCGTCTTGCCGGAGCCCGTCCCGGTGGTCACCAGCGTCGGCCGGGCCGGGCCGTGCAGCGTGGACAGCCGCGCCCACGCCCGGGCCTGATGCCGGTAGGGGGCGAAGCCGGGGAACCCGGCCGTCCACTCCAGCTCCCGCTGCCAGCCGTCGTCCGCCACGTGGAACGGCGTCCGGATCCGGAGGTACGGCCCCCGGAAGATCCCCGTCTCGGGATGTCCGAGGAAGCGCTCCAGGGCACGCCGGGTGCCCTCGTCGGCGAGGGCGTACGTCGTCGTGAGGTACTGCGTCAGACTGCCGCGCAACTGGGCGGCGGCCATGGTGGGCTTCACGACGGTCCCTTTCACCTTGCCGATACCGCTGCCGAGCCTCACGAACAGTACCTCGGTGATCACAGCGCTTCCAGATTCATTGAAGTTTCAGTCATGAAGGCTGAAAAGACGCCATTTCGTGCGGCGGTGATGCGGCGGATCCTGGAATGGACAATGGGACGGGCGAGGACAGGCGCGGCGAAGAGGACGCGGGCAGAGCCGAGGGGGAGCCGCCATGTCCGGACCGCTGTACGTTCCCGTCCTGCCGACCAAGCAGCATGCCTGCCAGGCGTACCGGCAGCTGATCCCAGAGGTGCAAACGGCCGTCGTGCCGCTGTGGAACCTTCCGCCCCGCGCTGGCGTACATCCCGACGCACTCGCCGTGGGCGTACGGGGCGACCTGTGGCGTGTGCGGAAGGCCCATCGCCATCATCCGGCCTGGATCGACTGCCCGTTCGCCGACGAGGCGCAGCAGTCGGCGCTGGCCGAGGCGCTGTTCGCGGACGCCGACGTGAGTGCGCTGCGCCCGGTGACGGGCCCCGACCGCCCAGACGCTCACCGTGCCGCGATGCTGGAGCACGCCCGGTCCACGGGGAGCGGACTCGGCATACGCGTCATGCTGCCCGGCCACTGGGACGACGTGCCCCTTCATGCCGTCCGCGACCTCATCGCCCGTGTCGACCCCGCTGTGGAGGCGGACCTCCTGCTCGACCTGGGCGCCGTCCTCGCCGACCGCACCGACGCCGCGAAGGAGACACGGCGCGCTCTCGACGCCCTGCTGCCGCTGTTCCCCTGGCGCACGGCGGCCGTCCTGGGCGGCGCCTTCCCCGACGTCACCGCCCGGCTCCTGGAGCGTGGCAGCGCGGTCGTACCACGCTCGGACTGGCGCGTGTGGACGGAAGTGCGGGGCAGCGGACGGGAGTTCGACTCCATCCTCGCGTACGGCGACTACGGCGCCGACTCCACGAGGGGTATCGCCCGCCCTCCACCGGCAAGGGAGGCCCGCCCTGGAACGCGCTGCGGTACACCACCGACGAGTCGTACGTCCTCGTGAAGGCGCCTACGCGAGGTCCCGGCCGGGCCGCCGCCGTCCGGGCCGCCGCGCGGGACGTCCTCGCCCTGCCGGACTTCCGTGGCCCGGCGGCGAGCACGGCCGAGACCTGGCTGCGCGACTGCGCGCACGGCCACGGTCCGAAAGGCACCGGGAACGTCGGCGACTGGCTGCGCGTGGGCCATGTCCAGCACATGACGCACGTCGTCCGGAGCCTCAGGACCTGACCCGGGCGGGGTGCGCGCTCAGGCGAAGAGCGGCTCCAGCGTCGCGTCACCCGCCAGGATCCGCCACGCCGGCACCCGGACCGTCCGCGCCACCGGTCCGGGCTTCGCGCCGGAGCCGCCGGACGGCAGCCCGGGCAGCAGGTCGCCGCGCGCGTGCGTCAGACGCAGATGGCGGGCCGGGTCCTGCCCGTGCTCGGGCCCGGTGTCGACGAGGACGGCGGTGTTGGCGCCGTCCATCGTGAACAGCAGGTCGACGACGTGCCCGCCGACCACCGTCTCGCGCTCCAGATCGGTCACACCACGGCGCCTGAGGAAGTCCTGGAGCCGGTCCGTGAGCTCCTCACGGAAGGCGCTCCGCGACCTCGCGCCGGAGGCTGTGCCGGGCCGGTCCGCCGACGATCCCGCCCCCAGCACCTCCGACCTTCCCGCGAGGAGCGCCGGAAGCCCCGCCTGTCCCTGCCAGAAGGCATGGCTGCCCACGGTGATCAGTTGCGACTTCGCCCGGGTGACGGCCACGTTCCACAGGTTGACCTGGCTCGACACCCAGTGCGTCGTACGGGGAGGGGTGTTGTCGGTGGCCACCGGGCTGAGGACCATGACGTCCCGCTGGCCGCCCTGGAAGGCGTGCACCGTGCCGACCCGCACGCGGTCGTCGTCCGCCCACACCCGCGCCAGGGCGTCCTTCTGGGCACGGAACGGCGTCACGACGCCCACCGTCGCGTCCTCGGGAAGCCGCGCGAGCAGCTCGTCCACCGTCTCCCGCACCCGGGCGGCCTCCGCCGCGTTCCGTGAGGACCGGCCGCCCGCGCCCAGCGCGGACACGCCGTCCGGCACGTCGACCCAGCCGAGGGCGGGAGCCGGACCGCCCGACCCCACCGGATCGAGCGCCGGAACCTGCTCCCTGACGTCGGTGAGGACCTGCAACTGCCCCGCGTAGCAGTGCCCGTTGACGACATCGGCAATCGCCGGATGACACCGGTAGTGCTCGTCGAGCAGCAGCGTCTCCTCGCCGTGCTGCGCCGCGGCGTGGTACGCGGAGTACACGTGGTACGCGAGCCGGTGATCCTCCAGCTGCGCCGCACTCAGCCCGGCCCGCACGCGGGCCTGCCGCTCCTGCTGCGCCGTGATCCCGGGAATGTGCCCGAGCTGCATCGGGTCCCCGATGATCAGCGCCCGCTTGGCGCGGAACAGCAGCGGCAGCACCGACGGGATCGAGCACTGGCTGGCCTCGTCGATCACGACGAGGTCGAAGAGCTCCGGGACCAGTTCGAGCTGGCGCACCGAGTGGGTGCTGATGGCCCAGCCCTTCAGGTGCGCCATCAGATTGCGCTGGCTCTTCCAGAAACCGGAGCGCCGGCGCAGGGCCTGGAGCCGCTGGGCCATCAACGACCGCCCACGGGCCATCGCCTCGGCGGACACGGCCCGGGCCAGCTCGCCCGACACCTCCGACAGACCTGCCCGGCTCTCCAGCCGTGCCTGCTTCAGCGCCTCCTCGTCCAGGGCGAGATGCCCCGGTACGAGGCTCCTGAGCGCGCCCTCCACTCCGGCGGCCTCGGCGAGGGAGAGCAGCAGCTCGGGCGGTACGGGCCGTTCCGCGGCCCACGCCGGCCACGCGCCCGCACCGCCCTCCGCGGCCGAGGCGACGAACACGGACAGCGCCCGCCCCCTGCGCCACCGGCCGAACGAGTACCAGCGGGCGACGGCGGCCCTGCGCGCCCGGTCCTCCCAGTCAGAGAGCGCCGCGCTCCCGCCCTCGGGCCATGCCCGCTCCAGCAGCTCCACCGGCAGCCCGAGCTCGTCCGCGCGGCGCGCCCGCTCCCGCAGAAGCTCCAGCAGCCGCGCCTCCTCGCCGACCAGCCGCGCCGCCTCGGCCTCGTGCGCGGCGGCCCGGGCGTGCCGGTTCCTGAGGTCGCCCGCCACGGTCGCCGCACCCCGCGCCGGGGCCTCGACCGGCTCGGCGAGCAGCCGCTCCAGCTTTGCGGCCTCGGCCTCCAGGGCCTCGGAGTTCCCCGTCCGCATGAGCAGCCCGGGGGAGATGGCGTCGCAGCGCTCGGCCACGACGTTCACGGCCTCGTTGTTGGTGGAGGCGACGAGGACGGACTGCCCGGCGGCCACCGCCGTGGCGACCACGGCGGCCACCACTTCGCTCTTCCCGGTGCCGGGCGGCCCGGTGGACACCGTGAGCGGCCGGGTCATCGCCGACGTGATCACCTGCGCCTGGCTCTCGTTGCACGGCCCGGGGGATACCAGGACGGGCGGCGCGTCGCTCCCGCCCGGCCCGCCGTCGCCACACCCGGTGAGGAGCGCGTCCAGGGCGGTGCCGGGGATCCGGTCGGCGCGCGTGGACATCTGGAGCAGGTTCTCCACGAGGCCCTCGGTCGCGGTCCGTTCGAGACCCGAGGGCGCGAGGAGGATGGCGGCGTTGTGGGCGCCCGGACGCAGCGAGTCCATGACGGAGCGCTCGCTGAGCGCGGACAGGTCGAGCGGTTCCAGCTCCGGGAGTTCGAGTCGCGTCAGGAGTTCCCGCACCGCCTTCACCATCTGGGCGGCGTTGCCCTCCTGCCAGGTCGGCTGCCAGCGGCCGAGCAACTCGGCCGCCTCCTCGTCCTCCAGCAGCTCCGTGAGCACACCGCTGTGCAGCGTCGGCACTCCGCTCGGCCGCAGCCGGTCCTGCCCGTTCTCGTCGGGCGCCAGCTCCATCGGCTGGACCAGCAGCGGCGCGATGCGCACCGCGGCCCGCCGGCCGCCGTTCCCGCCGCGCTCGGGCAGCGTCACGGCCGGGTACCCGTACCAGTACTCCTGCAACCCGGCCTCGTCGACCTTCGCACCCGTACTCTTCGCCTTGGGCAGTCCACCGGGTGCGGGAAGACCGGACCCCAGTCCCGACTGGATCGTCTCCGGCACCTGACTCAGCAGGAAGTAATCGGAGTTCCGGCCGCCGTCCCGGTCGGGCAGCATCTTCGACTCGGCCTGGGCCCGCAGGCAGTGCGCGTAGTAGCGCAGCAGACGTTCCCGGTCCACGCCGTCGTGCGCGTCCTGCGCGACGAGGCCGCGGGCCTTCGACAGCGCCGAGGAGACCGGCAGACCGCCACCGGCCTCCGGCGGCGGCTCGGGAAGCCGGACGGACCGGGCCACCGACCGGGCCAGCGGCAGGGAATGCGTCGCACGGATGGTGGACTTCGTGGGCCGCTGCTCCTCGGGCACGCCGATGCGGACCATCTGCGCGGTCAGGTACTCGAACAGGTCGTCCGGCGTGATCCAGCCGCTGTCCTTGATCCGCCCGCTGCGCAGCCCCTCGACGATCTCCCCGGTGAACCGGGACGTGCCGAGCGAGGAACCGGCCGGAGCAAGTGCCGAGGCGGCCTGGAGGGCGTCCGAGGCGGTGATGAAGTACACGCCGGTCGGCCGTAGCAGCGTGCTGGGCGCGGGCCGCTCGCCGCCGTCTGCTGCCCCCTTGGCTGTCCACCCCTGGACGACGGAGCCGCTGGAGCAGCAGTCGAGCAGCACGACCTTCGAGGAGGCCCGGCACGACGTGAGCATCCGCTCCAGGAACTCAGCCGGCACGGCGGTACCCGGCAGGTCGTCCGGATCGGCGTCCCGGGTGAGGAAGTACAGCTGCCCGTCCGCCTCGCAGAACTCCCCGTGCCCGCTGAAGTAGAGCAGCGCCGTCTCACTGGCCTGCCGCTCCTCCAAGAACGTCTCCACGGCGTGCAGCATCTCGGCACGCGTCGGCTCCGCGACCATCGCGCAGTCGTTGTACATGCCGATCTCGGTGCTCTCCAGGACCGCCTGCATGTAGTGCAGGTCCGCCCGCACCGCCGGCAGATCGTGGTACCGCTCGCTGTCGTACGTGGATACGCCGATGAGCATGGCGTACCGGTCGTTGTCACTCACGCCGCGCCCGGCCCGCCCTGCGCGCCGCCCTCGTCCGCCGAACCCGCCCCACCGTTGAGGAACCGCTCGATCTGTGCGTCGTCCGCGCGGGCCTGCTTCCCGGAGATGGTCAGCGTCGCCCCGTCGGGCCGCGTGACGACGATCGTCCGCTGCGGCACGCGCGCCAGCCACAGTTGCAGGGCGGCGGCGACCAGGGAGCCGCCGCCGAACACCAGACTGAGGAGATCGGCGACCGGCCCGCCCTTGTCGGTGGTGGAGCCGGTGGTCGCGGGGCTGGCCGGAACGTCGAGCGCGGCCTGCGGGTCCGCCTCGGCGAGGGCGGCGAGCAACTCGCGGGCCTCGCGCCGGGCACGCAGCGGATCTTCGTCGACGATGGAGATGCGGTAACCGGCGGCCGGGTCGGTGTGGGTGGTGCTGCTCACGTGCGCTGTTCTCCTTTGGGCTCCCCCGTGCAGTGCACACACGGACGAACGACGCTAGCGGCACGCACGGACAGACCGTCGGCCCGTTTCCGAAAACCTGCTGGTCATTGGCGTGAAAGGCACAGTTCGGCCCACACGGTCTTCCCCGGAGCGCCTACGCGCGGCGCCACCGCCCACCGACTCGCCAGCCGCGCCACGACCAGCAGCCCGCGCCCCGACTCGGCGTCCCCGGGCGGCTCGTGGGAGGAGAGCAGCGGTACGCGCTCGGTCCGGGTGTCCGTGACCTCGATACGCAGGGTGTCCGCCGAGTCGGTGAGCCGGAGGTGGAAATCCCGCCCGGAGACGTGCCCGTGACGCACGGCGTTGCCGGTCAACTCGGCGGCGATGAGCGTCATCGTCTCGTTGGCGGTCGAGGTGTACGGGTGCCCCCAGCTGTCCAGACGGTGGGAGACGAGGCGCCGGGCGAGGCGGGCACCGCGCGGTGAAGACGTGAAGCGCATCGCGAACTCAAGGGCGGTGGATGCGAGGGAAGTTTCGCTGTTCATGGGACACAGGCTGGTGCCCGCCGCTTACGCTGAGTAAGGCCCGACGCGCGTACAGGGGGCAGCGGTAGGCGCGGTGTCGGCGCCTGTAGGCGGCGCGGAGCGTGACGGCCGACGCGGAGCGGCGTTGGCCGGTGGAGGTGATGGCGGGCATGAACGAATCCATCCAGCGGGCAGAGGACGACGACCCGGCCGGCGACGCCGCCGCACCGGACCCGGGCTCGGGCATCCTGCGCGTCTTCGGCCGCCAGCTGAAACGGTTCCGGGTACGGGCCGGGGTGGAGCGGTCGGAGTTCGGGGCGCGGCTGGGGTACTCGGCGTCGACGATCGCGGCGTACGAGCAGGGGCGGAGGGTCCCGCCGCCTCGCTTCATCGACCAGGCGGACGAGCTGCTGGACGCGGGCGAGGTCCTGAAGGAGATGAAGGAGGAGGTTGCGCGGGCGCAGTACCCGGCGTTCTTCCGGGACGCGGCGAAGCTGGAGGCGGAGGCGGTTGAGCTGCATGCCTACGACGCCCATCTGGTGAAGGGCCTCATGCAGACGGAGGACTACGCCCGCGCTGTGTTCAAGATGTGGCGTCCTCTGCTGGACGACGAGACCATCGAGCAGCGGATCGCCGCCCGACTGGCCCGCCAGGCGATCTTCACCAGGCGCCCGCAGCCTCACATGAGCTTCGTGATCGAAGAGGCCGCCCTTCACAAGCGCCTTGGAGGGCGGAATGTCTGGCGAGGCCAACTGGAACAGATCCTGCTGATCAGCCAGGCGCGCAACGTTGATGTGCAGGTGATGCCGCTCGACCGTGAGGAACACGCTGGACTGGCGGGACCGTTCACCTTGATGGAGCTGAAGGACGGGCGGAGGATCGCCTACACGGAGGTCCAGAGCGACAGCCGCCTACACACTGAGCGGGGCAGGGTGCGCGGGTTGGAAGCCACGTATGGGACGCTGCGTGCTCAGGCTCTCACCCCACGGGAGTCGCAGGCTCTGATCGAGAAGTTGCTGGGAGACGGATGATCGTGAAGCAGTCGGAGCATGGCAACGAGGGACTTGCCTGGTTCAAGAGCAGCTACAGCGCCGGGGACGGTGGTGACTGCGTTGAGGTAGCTGCATGCGCGAGCAGCGTCCACGTGCGCGACTCCAAGGACACGACCCGCTCTGGGCTGGTGGTCGACGCATCTGCCTGGACTGCGTTCGTCGGCTTCGCAAGCCGGTAGTGCAGCGACGCGGCTGCCCCGGACCTCGAAGGGTCCGGGGCAGCCGCATGTCATGCCGCGCTCTCGACGGTCGCTTTGCGCGCCGGAGGCGTCCAACGCCCGAGCTCGATCTCCTTGTCCAGCCGCGCCTGGAAGTGCGCGTGCGCGGCTTGCATCTCGGCTTCACGGTCGGCCTTGTAGAAGGGCCCGACGTAGCCGGCAGGGGGTGGGGTGTTGGCGGGGTCGGCCAGGTGGGCTTCGAAGTCGAGCCAGTCCTGCTTCGTCTGGCCGTGGCCGTACGTGTTGAAGTTCTCGGCGATCTTGCGGCCGTTGGCGTCGAACCAGGTCTTCGCCTCGTAGTCGTGCAGCTGCGGGTAGCGCGACTTGAAGATCGCGACGAGCTGATCGGCGGTGATGCCGAGCCAAACGGATACGAGCGCATCCATCTCCACGAGCGCGGCGCGTCTTTCGTGCTCGGTACGGAGCGGGGTGTCGTAGTCCCAGGTGGGCTTCAGACCCGCAGCGAGAGGCGCCAGTCCTGGCCAGGCGGGGTTGGCCCAGTCCTCGTAGCCCGCCCACCGTGGGTCGAACAGCTCTTCCCAGAGGGGGGCGTAGTGGTCCGTAAGGCCATTGAGGCGGAGGGTACGAAGGAGTAGTGCTGGCGCCAGCGGGTGCCGAGGATCTGCTGCAGGCATCTTGCTGGCTTCTCTGACCTGGAGGTTCGAGCGTCCCGTGATGCGTAGCAGGTAGTCGAGCGGGAGAGTGGCCCAGAATCCAGCATTTAGCGTGGTGAGACGGTTTGTCGGAAGGGCTGCCGAGTAGACGCCATGTACGTGGGCAGGGCCAGGCGGGATGAGAGCCGCGTGTAGACAGCGGCTGCTATCGAAGGGGATCATGCGTCGCCAGGCCAATCGGTAGTAGGAGCTGGACGGCTGTCCATTCCAGTGATCTTGGGCGGCGAGGTATGAGTTCTCGTCAGCTGCGCGCACGTAATTGGTCACAGGAGAGAAGTCGCTAGGGATGCTTGCTGGTGAAATCGGATCCCAGTCGCGATTGTTTCGGCACGGCACGCGCGGCTGCTTGGAGAAGGGGAGTGCCGCAGTAAAATGTGGGCCTTGAAGGACTACCTGCCTGAGGCTCGATACTTCCCTGTTCTCCCAACGAATCAGTCCGTCCTTGGTTGCGTTGGTTTCGTTGTATCCGGCGGAGATTGACGGGAGGAAGTCGGACAGGTGAAGTTCGAAGGATGCCATCGCCTCCACGGCCCCTTGCTCGCTGCCCAGAACTGGATATAGCAGTGGGGTTCGGGCAGCGCTGCTGGTCGAGTCGGTCAGCGCGTTCCAGCTCGTCAGTAGCTTCGTATCCACGTGTACTACTCGATCGCGGTGCGGTCGAATGTCCCATGAACCGTTGTGTTTGATTCCTGGAGCCTCGCCATGCCCATCGTGATTCAGGGAAGCGGGCAAGACCTCGGCATCTCGCAGCTCGCTGACGTGCAAGAACTGAGGTTCCTGAGGGGTTCCGTAGATGTGCATCCCAAATTCCTGCGAGCGATTCAAGTCTTCGAATGCCCAGTTGGAGGAATTGACGAAATGGGCATGCATGCGCAGGTGACGGTATGCTTCGGCTCGGAGTGTGGCCTCATTGGATCCGCCAAAGTGAGTATCTGGATGGATCATTCCGGCGCTACCGTGTCGAGCGATGTTCTTCCAAGCGCGCGCCATGAAGGCTCGGTATAGATCCCCCCGGGTACCGACGAGCAGTGGGTACATGACCGCGCTGCTAACAATGTCGGCTGCGCCTGCGTGGGTCGACAACTCGTTAAGGACGAACTTCCTGCTGCGCTCTGTGGAGATCAGTGCTTCTTTGCGCCTTAGCCACTCCGAGGCGTCCGGCTTCTTCGACAGGGCGAACCACGGATCAAGCTCGGCCAGGACCAAGTCCTCCTTCCAGTCCGGCCGAACCCACGGCGGATTCCCCACCTGCAGGTCAAACCCACCCCGCCCCCCAAACACCTGGGCGTACTCCAGCTCCCAGTGGAAGAACCCCTGCTGCCTCGCCACGTCCCCCGCGACCCCCACCCACGGGAACCGCCCCTCCAGCCAATACGACCGGTCCATGCCCATCCAGTCCGGCAGATCGTCCTCGTACCGCTCCAGCGCGTCGAGCGAGTCGAACGACGCCACCAGCGACTCCGCGGGCACGTCGTGCGTGCCAAGGAGCGCCTCCGCGAAGTCCAGCCAGTCGTCCAGGTTCGCCAGCGGGATGACCTCGCGGCGCTGGCCCGCGAAGGACTGCTCGCCCTTGCGCGTGCCCTTGCGCCGCTTGTCGATGTCGCCGCGCCTGACCTCCTTCACCGTGACGTTCCCGAGGAGGTCGACCTCCTCGTACGTACGGATCACGTCCGACGCCCCGGACTCCGCAGCAGCCCCGCCCTGCGATGCGGGCACGACGTCCGCCCGCTCGTACCGCGCGTCGGTCCCGTCCAGCAGCGCAGCCTCCTGCACCGGCCAGAACCACAGCGCGCACCACGTGTCCATGAGCTTCTTCAGCCGCCAGTACGGGGTGTCCACCGCCGTGAGGTCGGCCAGCACCTTCTCCCGGGGCACGGCCTCCTTCGGGCGACGCAGCCATTCCGCTTCCGCCTCCCACACGTCCACCCGCCGCGAGATCTCCCGCTCGGAGATCGTCAGCCGCTGCACGACCAGGTCCCACAGGTACTCGGCCCGCCGGGCGAGGCCCTGAAGGCGGGCCGTCTGCTTCGCCGTCGGGGACTTCGTGACCGTCTTGCGCCACGCGCCGAGCGCCTTCGCGGCCTCCGGCGCCAGCGCCTTCGCCTCCTTCTCGGCCGCGACCGCGCCCCACTCCTTCGCGGGGAGGAGGAAGTGGTGCACCGCGCCCTCCGGCAGCGGCACACCCGCCTGCGCGTCCGCCAGCGGATAGCGCTCCGGCGTCGCCCCCAGCCAGCCGCCCTTCTTCAGGCGTTCGGGGCCGTACACCTCGCGCCGACCGCCGATGAGGGAGTTGCCGCGCCGCAGGTGGAGGCCGAACCAGGGGGCCTCCATGCCGGGGTGCATGGTGTTGAGCCACAACGACACCTCGGCCAGCTCGACCGCCGTCTCGTTGAGGTCGACGCCGTACGAGTTGTGCAGGGCGATGTACGCCTTGGCCTTCTGGAGCTCGACGGCGTACTGCTCGGTGTCGATGGAGCGGCCGAGTTCCTTCTGCCGGCGGCGCAGGTATTCGGCGGCGACCTGGTTGATGGCCTCGTTGAGGAACGCGCCCGAGCCGAGGGCCGGTTCGCAGATTTTCCAATCCAGCAGCTCCCGTGCCTCGGTCACCGTGCCGTCCTGGTCCAGGCGGTGCTGGAGGGCCAGCTGCACCGTGACCTTGGTGAGGGACTCCGGGGTGTAGTAGGACGCCGAGGTCTGGCGGTCGCGGCCGGAGAGCCGGTAGACGAACGAGCCGGGGGCGTACCGGACGCGCAGCTCCTCGCCCGTGTCGCGGTCCGGGCGCCGGACGAAGACCGTGTCGGGATACTCGTCGGCCTTGGACTTGGGCACCAGCCAGGAGCCGTCCTTCGGGTCGCCGCCCTTGGCGACCTCGTACAGCTCCTCGCCCGCGATGAAGCCGGAGTACGACATCAGGCCCTCGTACACGGCGCCGAGCTGGTTGATGCCCAGCTGGGCGTACGAGATGAAGCCGCCGCGCTCGCCCTTCCTGCCCTTGGTCAGCATGAGCTTGTGCAGGACCTCGTACAGGGTGGCGTTGCGGAGCCGGGTGTCGAGGTAGCGGACGCGCTCGCCGCGGGCGAGAGCCTCATCGGCGTCGTACCGGGGGTCGACGACGGCGTCCGCGCCGATCAGCTTGATCGAGTCCCGCTCGAAGAGCGTGGAGTGCAGGGGCTCAAAGCGCAGGCCCAGGTCCTCGCTGGTCTTCGCGCCGACGGCGTCGGCGGCGCCGAAAGTGTCGGCCGTCTCCGCCGTCTCCGCCGCCTCGCCGTGGGTGCGGCGCGGCCGGTAGCCGTCCTGGACCTTGCGGAACAGCAGGTCCAGGGACTCGTACAGGTAGAAGCCGCGGCGGGACTTCTCGTCGACGAGGTCGCGCTCCGCGACGAGCTCGCCGAGCCGCCCGAGGCCGTAGCCGAGCTGGTACTCGGGATAGTCGGACGGCAGGATGCCGAGCTCGGGGCGGGCCTCGGCGTACAGCAGGAACAGGATGCGGTAGAGGTAGCGCAGCGACTCGCGCGTCAGCTGGCGGCCGAGTTCCGGGAGTTCGCCGATGTCCTGGGGACGTACGCCCTGCTCGCGGAGGCGTTCCAGGACTTCGTTGGCGATCAGCTCGACGCTCAGCCGCAGGCCGTCGCGCAGCTCGCTGGAGACGCCCACCGCGTGCTTGGTGGACTTGCCGACGAGTTCGGCGAGCGGGTTCTCGCCGCCTTCCTCGGGGGTGCGGAGCGAGTCGGCGCCGAACAGCGCGGCGACGGTGTCGAGTTCGCCGCCCGGGCGGGTGTCGTTGCGCTGAAGCGCGATGTCGAGGGAGACGGCGAGGTAGCGGCCCTCACCCCAGACCATCCGGTCGGCGAGGACGACGACGCCGCCGACGAGCAGCAGGACGTAGCGCGGTGCCTCGTCGCAGGCGAACAGGAACGAGGCCAGCTTGGAGCCGGTGGTCAGGCTGTTCGAGCCGTCGAGGACGACGGGGTCGAGAAGGCGGCCCGGGCCGTCGGGGTCCAGGGCGGCGTCTGCCTCGGCGGCCCAGCCGCAGTCGATGGCGACGAGGCCCTTCTCGGCGTGCGCGACCGTGATCTCGTGGCTCTGGCCCGCCCGCCAGACGGTGAGGTTGCCGGGCTTCGCGTCGTAGCCCAGTGCGCGCAGGACCTCGGCGTTCAGCGCGTGTACCCGCTCCCGCCAGGCGGGGGTGTCGTACGTCAGCGCGTCGTCGCCCGCGTCGGGCACGGAGGCGGTGCCCTCGGCGTCCTCGGGGAGGGCGAAGAACGAGCGGGCCCGGAAGTAGTCGCGGCGCAGTGCCCGGAGACCGGCCCGCGGAGTGACGGGCAGGGCCTGCTTGGTTTCCTCGCGCAGGATGTCGGGGCCCTCGGAGGGCGCCGCCTCTCCCGTACCGGCCGGCGGCTTGGCGGCTTCCTCACGCTCCTTCCAGGTCTGGAGCAGGCCCGTCTTGAGGTCCTTGGGCAGCACCTCGGCGAGGTAGTGGGCCGAGAAGTAGTCGCCGCGGTTGACCAGGGAGTCGTACGTCATGACAGTGGCTCTCTCAGAGGGCGGCGGGCGTGGCGGACAGGGGCGCGGACGCGGCCGGTGGTGCGTCGGGGTCGGGCAGCAGCACCGCGAGCACGCGGAGCATCGGGCGCTGCCCGGTGGTCAGCAGGTCGTCGGCGAGGTCGGTGAGCCGCCGCTTGGTGTGCTCGCCCGCCAGCGTGGGCTGCTCCCAGTCGCCGAGCCGCAGCTTGTGGCGCTCGATCGACTCGCGCAGCGGCCGGTCCCAGGCGTCCCGGTGCCGCTCCATGAAGCCCTCGGCTGCCTCAAGGACGGCGGGGATGGCGGCGGCCAGCGGGGCGGGGTCCCGGTGGCGGAGCTTGTTCGCCATCGTCGGGCCGACCCCGGAGCGGCGCAGCAGCGACACCATGTCGTCGTCCACGGCCCCGCTGCGCGTCACGCCCATCCACTTGACGACCGTCGGCCGGCCCAGGGCGTTCGAGTACACGCCCTGGACGAGGTAGGTGGGCTCCGCCACCTCGGCCGTGATCATCGGCGCCTCCTGGCGCCCGAGCCGGACGAGGACCTTGTCCGTCAGCCACTCGACGACCGGGTGCAGATCGGTCAGCAGCGAGATCTCCGGCCAGCTGGAGGTGGAACCCGCCTCGCGGGCTCGCTGGAGCGAGTGCTGGGCGAGCCGCCGGTTGAAGGTGACCAACAGCCGTTCGCGCAGCCGCTGTTCGCGCAGGTAGTCCACGGGCAGTGCCTTGAGGCGGTGGAGGAGGTCGGCCGGGGGACGGAAGGACAGCAGGCCCGACTGCTCGTCGCGGTCGAGGTCCAGGCGGTCGCGGGCGTCCGGGTAGACCTCGCGCAGCGCCTCGTCCAGGAAGTGGGCGGTCGAGTCGAAGAGGCGGGGGAGGACGGTGCCCGTGCCCTCACCTGTACCGGTGCCCGTGGTGTCCCCGGCCGTCTCGGGGGCGGACTGCCCGCCGGCCTCCGTGTGCTCCGCCTGCGGCTCGTCACCGACCGCACCGAAGAAGTCTGCCAGGAAGTCGTCCATGGCATCCGTGCCGGCGTCCTCGCCGGACCGGCGCCCGTCGAGGGACTCGTCCACGGTCCTGCCGCGCAGCAGATCCTGGATGAGGGACTTCTCCTCGGCCTCCGCGCGGTAGAGGCCGGTGACGGCCTCCGCCGTGCCGAGCGAACGGTGCGCCTGGTCCTCGCGCTCCAGGAGCCGCTCGGAGACCAGGGTGTCGTCCTTCGCGCCCTCGGTGCCGCTGGTGAGGATCAGGGCGCGGAACTGCGGCGGCTGGGCCTGCCCGTAGCGGTCGATGCGGCCGTTGCGCTGCTCGATGCGGATCAGCGACCACGGCACGTCGTAGTGGACCAGCTGGTGGCACTGGCGGTGCAGGTTGACGCCTTCGGAAGCCACGTCGCCCGTCAGCAGGATCCGTACCGGAGCGCCGGCCAGCCCGAACTCCTCCACGACCCGCATCTGCTGCTCGTCGGACAGACCGCCGTGCATCACGCGCAGGCAGTCCTTCGCGGTCCGGCCCCGGAAGCCGAGGGCGGCGGGCAGGACGGTTGCGAGCCACTCCAGGGTCTGGACGCGCTCCGAGAAGACCACGACACGGGTGTCGGAGGACGGGCCGACGCCGATGCCCTGCAGCTGTTCCACCAGCGCGGCGAACTTCGCCGAGTCCGCCTCCGTCAGGTCCGCGGCCAGGTCCGCGAGCCGGTGCAGGGCGGCGAGCTCCGCCTCCGTGGCCCGGGGGTCGTCCTTCTTCTCCAGGGTCTTGATACGGGCGCTCACGGTGGCCTTGAGCGCCGCGTGCGAGGAGAGGAAGGACTTGAGGAGCGTGTACGGGAAGAGCGGGACGGAGCTCACGGACGGGCTGCCGTCGCGCGGCAGCCAGACGGCCGCCAGCTCCTCGAAGATCCGCTCCTCGGCCGGGGTGGCCGGGCAGTGCACGGCCTGGGACGGGCCGCGGTCCGCCCACTGGCCCTTCATCTGCTCGCGGACCTCGGTGCTGACCTTCGTACGGCGGATGAAGAGGTGCTCGATATCCTCGGCCCGGTAGTTCTCCGGGTCGCGGATCGCCGCCGGGTCCAGCAGGGCGATCAGCTCGGCGAACGACCTCGCGTCGCCGTTGTGCGGCGTGGCGGAGGCGAGGATCAGGGCGTCGGTGCGCGGCGCCAGGGTCTGGGCGAGCTGGTTGCGCAGGGAGCCGCGGTTGATCAGGTTGTGCGACTCGTCGATGACGACCGCGTCCCAGCGGATCTGCTCCAGGTGATGGCGGTACTGGTCGGTGTTCTTCAACGTGTCGATCGAGACGATCACGCGCTTGAAGAAGGTGAACGGGTTCCGTCCCGCGGGGATCTCGCGCTGAATCCGCTCGATGCCCACCGAGTCCAGGCGGACCAGCGGAATGGCGAACCGCGTCCACAGCTCGTGCTGGAACTGCTCCAGGACGTGCTGCGGCGTGACGACGAGGATGCGCTCGCCCCGGCCGCGCCGGATGAGCTCCGCGAGCGTCAGACCGATCTCCAGCGTCTTGCCCAGGCCCACCACGTCCGCGATCAGCAGCCGGGGACGCAGATTGGCGCCGGAGAGCGCGAGCTCGGCGGGGCGGCGCTGGTAGGGGAGCGGGTCCAGGAGGAAGGAGTCGGCGAGCGCGAGCCGCCGCTCGGACTGGGGCAGCGCCGTGCGGCGCAGCACGGCCTCCAGGAACAGCCGAGAGCGCCGGTAGGTGGGGGAGTCGTCCGCGATCAGGCGGGTGTCGCGCGGGTCGATGAGCTCGACGGTGTCCAGGCCCGTGAAGAACACGGCCTCCTGGTCCCGCACGAAGTCGGACACCCCGACCACCTCGACCCGGGTGCCGTCGTCGGTAGTCGGCACCGCGTTCCTGACCAGCCACACCTCGTCGCGTACGAGCACCTGCGCGCCTGCCGGGAACTGCTCCTGCCCCGCCGCGTCCGACGCGTCGCCGTGCTGCTCGGGGCTGGTCTGGACGGCGGTCACCCGTGTCCTCCTGTGGTGTTTCGTGACGGTTGTGGCAGACCCCTCAGTATCGCGGGTCCGCCGGCATCGTGAGCCCGCCGGTGTCAGAACGCCGCCTGGGCCGCGTACACCTCGCGGAGCCGCTGTGCGGTGATCCGGGCCTGGGCGGAATGGAGCCGCTGCCCGGGCCGGCCGCGGGGAGCGCGGGGAGTGGTCGGCGGCGTGGACGACGGGCTGTCCGCGCCCGTGGCGGGTTGCGGAGCGGCGGGCGCGGACGAGGGCGCGGCGGTTCCGGACCGCGGCGCGGGACGGTCGACGAGCGTAGGGGTCGGCTCGGGGGCGACCTGCTCGTCGGCGTCAGGCGCGGGGACGGCCGGCGGGGTGGCGTCCGGGGAGAGCACCACGGTCGGCCCTGTCGTCGGCGACGTGTTCGTCTCGGGAACCGCCGGGGCCGCCGGGACGGTGGGCGGCAGCGGGAGGGCGACCGTCGGCGGTAGGCTGTCCAGCGGATGCGGGGGAGCCGCCGTGTGCGTCGTGAGCCGGCGCCGTGCCTGGGCGACCTTGAAACCCTGCGCCTCGATGACCGCCCGGCACTGCTGGACGACGTCGCTCAGCGCCGGCCGGTCCTCGGCCCGGTGCGCGAGCATCCCCGTCAGCAGGGGCACCAGCTCGTCGGGGACCCCTGACAGGTCGGGATCCGTCTCCGGGTCCGTGACCTGGTGGAAGAGGACGTGGATGTTCGCGGCCTGGTACGGGAGGTGACCGGAGACGGCGAACAGCATCACGGCGCCGAGCGCGTGCACGTCGACCGCGGGGGACAGCGGCCGGTCGCCCCGCGCCTGTTCGGGCGCCATGCAGGCCGGGGTGCCGACCACGGCGTTGGGCGCGGTCAGGGACACGCTCGACTCGGCGAACACCGCGAGGCCGAAGTCGATGACCTTCGGCCCGTTGGGGCCGAGCAGCACGTTCGCGGGCTTGAGGTCACGGTGCAGCAGACCCTGCTTGTGCACCGTGGCGAGCGCTTCGGCGAGCGTCGCCCCGAGGGAGGCGGCGAGCAGCGAGGGCAGCGGGCCGTGCAGGGCCACGTGCCGGCTCAGGTCGGGGCCCTCGATGTACTCGGTGGCCAGCCACGGCGGATCGGCCTCCGCGTCGGCGTCGAGCAGCGCCGCGATCCGCGCACCCCAGATCGTCTTGAGGATCTCCACTTCCTGGGCGAAGCGCTGCCGGGTCTCGGAGTCCACGACCGACGGCTTGATCACCTTGACGGCGGCTGGCTCCCCACCGGGTGACTCGCCCAGGTACACCTGCCCCATGCCACCGTGCCCGATGCGGCCGAGCAGCTCGTAGCCGCCCAGCTCGACGGGGTCATGCGGGCTGAGGGGAGCGATGTGCACGAGGGGCCTTTCTGCTCGTGAGCGTGAGGACGGAGCTGACATGTCCGGTCGCACCGCACACGGTATCCGGCCGGAGGCCGGTGCTGTACGGGCGCGGAGATAGCCGGCTATCCGAAGTCGCGCCTGCGTTCCGCGAGGCACCGAACCCACAGTTCGTGGGCCCGGCGTGCCTCGTGCGCCGATTCCCGGGCGAAGGCCTCGTCGGCGAAACCCACGGCCGCGACCTGCTCCACCACGTGGACGAGGTGCGCGGCCACCTCGCGCAGGCGCTCGGCGTGCGCCGCGCGCAGCCGTGGCACCAGCTCCTCCTCGCGGGCGGCCATGGCCATCAGGTCGTCGAAACCCGCGTCGTCCGCGTACGCGGAAGGGAGAGCGGGCAGGTCCGCCCCGGTGAGACGGCGCACGGCCGGCAGGGCGCGCTCGGCCGCCTCCTCCCGTCCGAGGACACGGTGCAGCAGCTCCCGGGCGCGGTCCGTGCCACGGACGCGAGCGGAGACCGCGTCCAGGGCGTCCAGCTCCAGGCCGACACCCGGCTCGTCCTCCGCCGCGAGCAGGGCGCTCAGCCGGGCGGCGATCGCCTGGCCCGTGGCCGACGCGTCGTCGATGACCTCGTAGCAGGCGTCGAGCTCCTCGAAGGCGCGTTCCGCCGTGCGGATGGCAGCCGTCACCATGGCCGGGGTGTCACCGTCGAACCGGCCGACCGCCTGGGCGAGCTGCGCGGACGTCATGGACACCGCCGCCAGCAGGTCCTCGGTGTGCCGCTGCCTGGTCGGTCCGCTCGTCGTTCCGGTGCCCACCGTTCCCCCTCGCCGTGCCGGTGCTCCGCTCCCGATCATGGACGTCGGCCGCCGTGCACGGCAACGCGCGGCCGGATCTGTGCCGGCCGAGGCGTCGGAGTTGGCCGGAAATACGCGAAGCGATGCCGAAGTGGATCACGAGCGCCCCACAATGCACCCGGCCGTACCCTCTGACCCAAGGACACCGATGCTCGATTCGTACCCGGAGTTCCAGCTGCGCCTTCCGTACGGCGGGCCCACGGCCAGAGGCCGGCTGCTCACCGAGAGCGGGACCAACGGCAGCCAGAAGATGGTGGTGCTCGCGGGCTCACCGGCGCGACCCGACGTCGTCCCGTCGTTCCCGGAGAAGGCGCCTTCCTCGTACCGGCTGCGCGAACGGCTGATCGCGGACGGGGTGATACGCGAAACCTCCACGTGGCCGGGCTGGCTCGAAGTGGTCGAGGACGTGGAGTGCAACTCGCCCTCCGCGGCGGCGGACATCCTCGTGGGCCGCAGCAGCAACGGGTGGATGGAGTGGAAGACCGAGGACGGCCGGCCGCTCGCCGACTTCCTCGACCAGGTGTGGTCGGGTCCCAGCCGCGCCTGGCTGGTGCGGGGGCCGCACTCTGCCGGCCCCGACCTGTTCCGGCGCGCGTGGCTCCCCGAAGGCAGGGTGTCCCTGACCGCCGCCCACCTGCGCCCCGCCGCCACCCAGGGCATCAGCAAGGAACAGCTGCGCACCTTCGTCGACGAGGACTACGGGTCGACGGCGACGTACACCGAGAAGCCGCAGCTCGTCGAGGAGCTGCACGCCTTCCTCTCCAGGATGCGGCCGGGCGACACGGTGTGCGCACTCGCCGACGGCCGGCTCCACACCGGGAAGATCACCGGCAACGTCGAGCACCTCGTCGCCGACGACGGAAGCCGCGTCCTCTGGCGCCCCGTGGAGTGGGGAGGCGACGGCTTTCCTCTGAACGAGCTTCCGCAGGACCTGCGTCAGAAGCTCTCGTCGCGCCACGACGTGGTCGACCTCACGACCGTCAAGGCCGTCGTCGACGGCCTCGGGGTCAGCGACGAGGAGCTGGTGGAGGAGGCCCTGGCCGACGGCACCGGGATCAGCGCCGAGCCCCTGGCCGTCACCGCCCGCCGCGACGTGGAGCTGCCCGAGCCCACCGAGGAGCTGCGGAAGGAGCTGCACGTGCACCACCTCGAATGGCTGCAGGAGATCAGGCAACTGCTCCACGACGAGAAGCAGCTGATCTTCTACGGCCCTCCCGGGACGGGAAAGACCTTCCTCGCGCAGAAGCTCGCCGCGTTCTTCGGCGGCGGACCGGAACAGGTCGAACTGGTCCAGTTCCACCCGTCGTACTCCTACGAGGACTTCTTCGAGGGCTTCCGCCCCCGCGAGGACCCCGGCACGCGCGAGGTCGCCTTCCGGCTCACGGCCGGCCCCCTGCGCGAGTTCGCCGAACTGGCCCGTAGGGAGGGCAACCGGCACATCCCGCATTTCCTGGTCATCGACGAGATCAACCGGGCCAACCTCGCCAAGGTCTTCGGCGAGCTGTACTTCCTCCTCGAATACCGGGACCTGTCGGTGCGGCTGACCTACTCGGACGAGGACTTCTTCCTGCCCCCCAACCTCTTCGTCATCGGCACCATGAACACGGCCGACCGCTCGATCGCCCTCGTCGACGCGGCGATGCGCCGACGCTTCGCGTTCGTCGAGCTGTCCCCGCGCATCGACCCCACCCGAGGGCTGCTGCGTTCCTGGCTGGAGGCCGAGGAGAAGGACGCCGAACCCGCGGACCTGCTCGACGCCCTCAACGCCCGTATCGACGACCCCGACTTCAAGGTCGGACCGTCGTACCTGATGAAGCCCGGCGTCTACCGCGAGGGCGGACTGGAACGGACCTGGCGGACCAAGATCCTCCCGCTTCTGGAGGAGCACCACTATGGCGAAGGCGTGGACATCGAGGGCCGCTACGGCCTGCCGGCACTCCGCAGGGCGCTCGCGTCACGCACCACCTCGCCCGAACCGGGCGACGGGACCGACGCGCAGTGACCTCCGACGTTCCGCTCGTCGAACACGGACCCGCGCGTTCGGTCCGGCTCCCCGACGCCGTGGGCCGCGCACTGGCCGCCTCCAGGATCCTGGAAGAGGCCGGTCCGGACCCGTACGAGCCGGGCGCCTGGCGGCTGCGCGCCGGCAGCAAGGTCGGCGCCGTCACGCTGACCGTCCCGGGCGGCGAAGGCGTCACGGTGCGGATCACTCCCAAGGTGCCGATCGCCCGCCTGCTCTTCCTGCTCGGCTACAGCAGCGACCCCCCGGGCTGGAGGGACGGCACCGTGGACCTGGCCGCGCACAACGACCTCCTCCCGGCGTTCGCGCACGCCGTCGAGCGCCAGATCGACCGCGCACTGCGGCAGGGCCTGCTCCAGGGCTACCGGACGGCCGAGGAGTCGTCCCCTGTCGTACGCGGCCGGCTCCGCGAGTCCGAACAGATCCGCCGCCGGTTCGGAATGCCCGTGCCCGCGGAGGTGACGTACGACGAATTCACCACGGACATCACCGAGAACCGCCTCCTCCGCGCGGCTGTCGACCGGCTTCTGCGCCTCCCCGGTGTCCCCCGGACCGTACGTACGCGCCTGATGCACCAGCGGTCCCGGCTGGTGGACATCACACCGCTCACCCGGGGGCAGACACCACTCGGCTGGCATCCGACGCGGCTCAACACCCGCTATCACCCGGCGCTCCACCTCTCCGAAACGGTGCTGAGGGGGTGGTCGGCCGAGCACCTGCCCGGGCAGCTGCGCATGAACGGATTCCTGTTCGACATGAATGGCATCTACGAGGACTTCATCTGTACGGCACTACGGGAGGCCATGCGCCCCTACGGTGGCAGAAGTGTCTTCCAGGCCCGGAACATCCACATGGACGAAGGGGATGCGATCCGCCTGCGACCCGATTTCGTCTGGTACGGAGAGTCCGGCACCCCACTGATCGTCGCGGACGCCAAGTACAAGGCCCGCAGAAAGCCCGGCTTTCCGAATGAGGACCTGTACCAAATGCTGGCCTACTGCACTGCCCTGGGGCTGCCGGAGGGGCACCTGGTGTACGCGATGGGCAACGCGCCGCACACCAGCCACCACGTCCGACACGCTGGCACCGTCCTCCACCAGCACGCCATCGATCTGGACCAGCGGCCTTCTGGGTTGCTTGCCGAGATCGACGCGCTGGCTCGGCGCATGATCAGTTCTGCTCCGATGGGGCAGCCACTGTGAAGCGATTCCGATGACGCGTGATGCGAGCGAGGTCCCGCAGACGCCAACCGCCCCCTCCTGACCGGCACGAATTCCGATGAGGAGGGGGCGGAAGCGGTGTTCTCCAAGGGGTCAGATGTCCCGGAAGATCTCGATCTGTGCGCCCACCGAGTTCAGGCGCTCCGCCAGGTCCTCGTAACCCCGGTTGATGACGTACACGTTGCGCAGCACCGAGGTGCCCTCGGCCGCCATCATCGCGAGGAGCACGACCACGGCCGGGCGGAGGGCCGGGGGGCAGATCATTTCGGCGGCGCGCCAGCGGGTGGGGCCCTCGACGAGGACGCGGTGGGGGTCGAGGAGCTGGAGGCGGCCGCCGAGGCGGTTGAGGTCGGTGAGGTAGATGGCGCGGTTGTCGTAGACCCAGTCGTGGATCAGGGTCTTGCCCTGGGCCGTGGCCGCGATGGCCGCGAAGAAGGGGACGTTGTCGATGTTGAGGCCCGGGAAGGGCATCGGGTGGATCTTGTCGATCGGCGCCTCCAGTTTGGAGGGGCGGACCGTCAGGTCGACCAGGCGGGTGCGGCCGTTGTCGGCGGGGTACTCGGCCGAGCGGTCGTGGTCGAGGCCCATCTCCTCCAGGACCGCGAGCTCGATCTCCATGAACTCGATCGGGACCCGGCGGATCGTCAGCTCCGACTCGGTGACGACCGCCGCGGCCAGCAGGCTCATCGCCTCGACCGGGTCCTCGGAGGGGGAGTAGTCGACGTCGACGTCGATCTGCGGCACGCCGTGCACGGTGAGCGTGGTGGTGCCGATGCCGTCGACCCGTACGCCGAGCGCCTCCAGGAAGAAGCACAGGTCCTGGACCATGTAGTTGGAGGAGGCGTTGCGGATGACGGTGACGCCGTCGTGGCGGGCGGCGGCCAGCAGGGCGTTCTCGGTCACGGTGTCGCCGCGCTCGGTCAGCACGATCGGGCGGTCGGGGGCGACGTTCGGCTCGACCTGGGCGTGGTACAGGCCCTCGGTGGCCGTGATGTCGAGGCCGAAGCGGCGCAGCGCGATCATGTGCGGCTCGATCGTGCGGGTACCGAGGTCGCAGCCGCCGGCGTACGGCAGCTTGAAGCGGTCCAGGCGGTGCAGCAGCGGCCCGAGGAACATGATGATGGAGCGGGTGCGGATGGCCGCCTCCGCGTCGATCGCCTCCATCTCCAGCTCGGCCGGCGGCACGATCTCCAGGTCGACGCCCTCGTTGATCCAGCGGGTGCGGACGCCGATGGAGTTGAGGACCTCCAGGAGCCGGAAGACCTCCTCGATGCGGGCCACCCGGCGCAGCACCGTGCGGCCCTTGTTGAGGAGGGAGGCGCACAGCAGCGCGACACAGGCGTTCTTGCTCGTCTTGACGTCGATGGCGCCGGAGAGCCGGCGGCGGCCCACGACCCGCAGGTGCATGGGGCCCGCGTAACCCAGGGAGACGATCTCGCTGTCGAGAGCCTCACCGATTCGGGCGATCATCTCAAGGCTGATGTTCTGGTTGCCGCGCTCGATCCGGTTGACGGCGCTCTGGCTGGTGCCGAGTGCGTCGGCCAGCTGGGTCTGGGTCCAGCCGCGGTGCTGGCGGGCGTCACGGATGAGCTTGCCGATGCGTACGAGGTAGTCGTCTGCCATGGCGTCACGTTATCTCAGATATGAGATGACGCTCGCGGTGGGGTAGGCCATCAGGGTGACGGACTATGCGCAATGGGGTGACGGGGTTCATACAGGGGCAGTTCGGTACCGCTCGGCAGCCGCACCGCCGACACCAGGCCCCAGCCCTGGTCGTTGACGGGCCGTGAGACCTCCGCCCCGCGGTCCTCGAGTGTGGCGAGCGTCTGCGCGATGTCGTCGCACATCAGATAGATCTCGTTCTTCGGCGCCCCCTCGGTCGGGTGCACCGCGAACTCGGCCGGCGGCAGCCGGAAGATGAGCCAACCGCGCCCCGCGTCCACGTGGTCGAAGCCGATGACGTCCTTGAGGAACGCGCGGTCCGCTTCCGCGTCCGGGGTGTAGAGGATCACATGCGCGCCGCTGAACATGGGTCAATCGTCCGCCGGTGTCCGCTTCGCGGCAATCGCGCCGCGACCGTACGGGGGTACGACGGCAATGGGCCGGAAATCGTAGGGGGGTGCGCGTGAGCGGCGGTCACCGCGACCGGGCGCGGGTGCGCTGCAGTCACCCCGACCCGGCGCGGTGACGCGAAGGTCAGCGCCCTTGCAGGCGTACCCGCTGCACCTGCCGCGCCAGCGTCCGGCGTGCCGCCGGCCCCCCGGGCCCGCCCCCGGCCTCCCGCGCCGGCGGGGGCATGGTGTCGAGGGCGCGGGCGACCCGGTCGTACGTCTCCTGGTGTCGTGGTGCGAGTTCGGCCCGGTGTGTGCGCAGGTCCTCCTCGACGAGGCGTCGCAGCGCGTCCACGTTCTGCGGTGTGAACCGCTTCCGGCCCAGGGCCAGCGCGTGCGTGAGGCGTGCGCATGCCGCGGCCCCGCCCAGCGTGCCGGCGATCTCCTCGGCGAGACCCCACAGGCGCCCTTCGAGCCACGGCGTGTCGTGCTGGTCGAGCGAGACGTCCGCCGCCTCCCCGGCCCGGGGCCTCGTCAGCTGCTTCGAGACGGCCGGCTG
Source organism: Streptomyces sp. NPDC101160 (assembly GCF_044768205.1). NCBI lineage: Bacteria > Bacillati > Actinomycetota > Actinomycetes > Kitasatosporales > Streptomycetaceae > Streptomyces > Streptomyces sp. NPDC101160. The sequence goes on from NZ_JBIWPJ010000010.1 coordinate 236,018, forward strand.
GCTCATCCCGGCGAGCCGCGCGAGCCGGTCCTGGGTCCAGCCGGCGGCGGCGAACTGCTGGATCATCTCGGCGCGCAGGCGGCGCATCTCCTCGCCCGCCCGGATGACCTCGTTCATCCCGGCGAACAGCTCCTCGGCCTGCTCCTCGGTCATGTCCACAACCCAGTTATACCGCGCGCTCGGCAGGTCTCGACAGCGTCATAGCTGGGTTATATAACGTGGTTATGCAACCCGAACCTCTCCTCTGCGTTCCCGGCGGCGCCGGCGACCCCGCCTACCTCGGCGACCTCGGCGGCCTCTCCGCCCACCGCACCCTCGTCTTCCCCGAACGCCGCCCCGCGCGGCCCGCGACCCCCGACGACATCGAGACCCTCCGTATCCGCCTCGGGCTCGACCGCATCGCCCTGCTCGGCCACTCCGCCGGCGCCAACGCCGCCGTCCGGTACGCCGCCCGTCACCCGCGCCGTGTCGAACGGCTCGCCCTCGTCGCCCCGAGCACCCGTGCCGTCGGCATCGACATCAGTGCCGGGACCCGGCTCGCCCTCGCCCGCCGCCGCGCGGCCGAGCCGTGGTTCCCGGCTGCCTTCGCCGCCCTCGAGGCCATCAACGCGGGTACGGGTGCCGACTGGGAGGCCGTCGCGCCCTTCCGGTACGGCCGCTGGGACGCCGCCGCGCGTCGCCACCACGCGGCGAGTGTCGCGGCGGGGGCGGTCCCCGCCGCCGATGACGCGGACACCCCTGCCGCCACTCGCGCCGGACTCCGTGCGCTCTCGGCGCCCGTCCTGCTGCTCGCGGGCGAGTTCGACGTGAACAGCCCGCCGAGCGCGGTCGAGGAGTGCGCCGGGCTCGTGCCGGACGCCACATTCCGTGTACAGCCGGGTGCCGGGCACTATCCGTGGCTGGACGACCCCGCCCGGTTCGTGGCGACGCTGGCCGGGTTTCTCGGGCCCTGCCGGGCATGACCGACCGCCGGTGATGTACTAGAGTTATCTCGACATCGAGATATCTGCCGAGGCGCACCGCTGCCGTACGCCGACATCAGTCTGGCGGTAAGGGTTACCTAACTTAGCCTTACCTTAGCGGATTGGCGACGTGGCGTGGCGGCAGGATGCGGTGGAACGCGCACATATATGAAGGAGACTGTCGTGTCGGCGAACAGCTTCGACGCCCGCAGCACGCTGCGCGTGGGCGACGAGTCGTACGAGATCTTCAAGCTGGACAAGGTCGAGGGCTCCGCGCGCCTCCCTTACAGCCTGAAGGTCCTCCTGGAGAACCTGCTCCGCACCGAGGACGGCGCGAACATCACCGCCGACCACATCCGGGCGCTCGGCAACTGGGACTCCCAGGCCCAGCCGAGCCAGGAGATCCAGTTCACGCCGGCGCGCGTGATCATGCAGGACTTCACCGGTGTCCCCTGTGTCGTCGACCTCGCCACCATGCGCGAGGCCGTCGCGGCGCTCGGCGGCGACCCGGCGAAGATCAACCCGCTCTCCCCGGCCGAGATGGTCATCGATCACTCCGTCATCGCCGACAAGTTCGGCACGAACTCCGCCTTCGCGGAGAACGTGGAGCTGGAGTACGGCCGCAACAAGGAGCGCTACCAGTTCCTGCGCTGGGGCCAGACCGCGTTCGACGACTTCAAGGTCGTCCCGCCGGGCACCGGCATCGTCCACCAGGTGAACATCGAGCACCTGGCCCGTACGGTCATGGTCCGCAACGGCCAGGCGTACCCCGACACCCTCGTCGGCACCGACTCCCACACCACCATGGTCAACGGCCTCGGTGTGCTCGGCTGGGGCGTCGGCGGCATCGAGGCCGAGGCCGCCATGCTCGGCCAGCCGGTCTCCATGCTCATCCCGCGCGTCGTCGGCTTCAAGCTGACCGGCGAGCTGCCCACCGGCACCACCGCCACCGACCTGGTGCTGACCATCACCGAGATGCTGCGCAAGCACGGTGTCGTCGGCAAGTTCGTCGAGTTCTACGGTGAGGGCGTCGCCGCCACCTCCCTCGCGAACCGCGCCACCATCGGCAACATGTCGCCGGAGTTCGGCTCCACCGCCGCGGTCTTCCCGATCGACGACGAGACCCTGAACTACCTCAAGCTCACCGGCCGCTCCGAGCAGCAGGTCGCGCTCGTCGAGGCGTACGCCAAGGAGCAGGGCCTCTGGCTGGACCCGAAGGCCGAGCCGGACTTCTCCGAGAAGCTGGAGCTCGACCTCTCCACGGTCGTCCCGTCGATCGCCGGCCCGAAGCGCCCGCAGGACCGCATCGTCCTCGCGAACGCCGCCGAGCAGTTCAAGACCGACGTCCTCAACTACGTCACCTCCGCCGACGAGGCCGAGCTGGAGTCCTTCCCGGCCTCCGACGCCCCGGCCAACCACCCGAACGGTGGCGCCCCGTCGAACCCGGTCCAGGTGACCGCCCCCGACGGCACGACCTACACGCTCGACCACGGTGCGGTGACGGTCGCGGCCATCACCTCCTGCACCAACACGTCGAACCCGTACGTCATGGTCGCCGCCGCGCTCGTCGCGAAGAAGGCCGTGGAGAAGGGCCTGACCCGCAAGCCGTGGGTCAAGACCACCCTCGCCCCGGGCTCGAAGGTCGTCACCGACTACTTCGACAAGGCGGGTCTGACCCCGTACCTCGACAAGGTCGGCTTCAACCTCGTCGGCTACGGCTGCACCACCTGCATCGGCAACTCCGGCCCGCTGCCGGAGGAGGTCTCCAAGGCCGTCAACGAGCACGACCTCGCGGTCACCTCGGTCCTCTCCGGCAACCGGAACTTCGAGGGCCGCATCAACCCCGACGTCAAGATGAACTACCTGGCCTCCCCGCCGCTGGTCGTCGCGTACGCCATCGCGGGCTCCATGAAGGTGGACATCACCAAGGACGCGCTGGGTGTCGACACCGAGGGCAACCCGGTCTTCCTCAAGGACATCTGGCCGTCGGAGGCCGAGGTCAACGACGTCGTCGCCAACGCCATCGGCGAGGACATGTTCTCCAAGTCCTACCAGGACGTCTTCGCCGGCGACGCCCAGTGGCAGGCGCTGTCGATCCCGACCGGCAACACCTTCGAGTGGGACCCCGAGTCGACCTACGTCCGCAAGCCCCCGTACTTCGAGGGCATGACGATGGAGACCACCCCGGTCACCGACATCGAGGGCGCCCGCGTGCTCGCGAAGCTCGGCGACTCGGTCACCACCGACCACATCTCCCCGGCCGGTGCCATCAAGGCCGACACCCCGGCCGGCAAGTACCTCACCGAGCACGGTGTGGAGCGTCGTGACTTCAACTCCTACGGCTCGCGCCGAGGCAACCACGAGGTCATGATCCGCGGCACCTTCGCCAACATCCGCCTGCGCAACCAGATCGCGCCGGGCACCGAGGGCGGCTACACCCGCGACTTCACCCAGGCCGACGGCCCGGTGAGCTTCATCTACGACGCCTCGCAGAACTACCAGGCCGCCGGCATCCCGCTGGTCATCCTGGGCGGCAAGGAGTACGGCTCCGGCTCGTCCCGCGACTGGGCGGCCAAGGGCACGGCCCTCCTCGGCGTCAAGGCCGTCATCACCGAGTCGTACGAGCGCATCCACCGCTCGAACCTCATCGGCATGGGCGTCCTCCCGCTCCAGTTCCCGGCCGGCCAGTCGGCCGACTCGCTCGGCCTGACCGGCGAGGAGACCTTCTCCATCACCGGCATCACCGAGCTGAACGAGGGCACGACCCCCAGCACGGTCAAGGTCACCACCGACACCGGTGTCGAGTTCGACGCGGTCGTCCGCATCGACACCCCCGGTGAGGCGGACTACTACCGCAACGGCGGCATCATGCAGTACGTGCTGCGCAACCTGATCCGCGGCTAACAGCCAAAGGATCGGTACGGCAAGGGCCCTCTCCCCGCTCGGGGAGAGGGCCCTTCCTCATGTACGGACCTCAGCCCAGCAGTTCCACCTCCGCCAGTTCGCCGGTGGCGACGAGCCGGTACCTGGCGTACGAGCCCGGCGCCGCCACCGTGAACACCCGGGTCTGCCGGTCCCACGCGAAGGACTCGCCCGACCGCCGGTCCAGGTCCGTCCACGTCACGCCGTCCGCCGAGCCCTGGAGCACCCAGCCCGCCGGTGCCTTCGCCCGGTCCGCCGACGAGGTCAGCGTGTACTGGACCGCCTTGCCGGGAGCGGTGACCGGCAGCTCGACCGCGCCCGCCACCGGGCCCGACGTCGCCGAGGTGTCGTCGAACAGCGGGCCCGCGCCCTTGACCAGATCCGTCCGCGGCGCCGGCACCCTGTCGTCCTTGGTGATCGACACCGGGCCCGCCGAGGCGCCCGTGCCCCAGGCCGAGGGCTTCGGGCCCATGTCGAACTTCAGGGTGCCGCCCTTCGCGAGCAGGTCGTGCGGCAGCGCCGTCGACCTCCACGCCACGCCGTTCAGCCTCACGCCCTGGACGTAGATGTTCTCCGCGCTGTTCCGCGGCGCCTCCACGACCAAGGTGCGGCCGTTGTCCATCCGCACGGTCGCCTTCGTGAAGAGCGGCGAGCCGATCGCGTACTCCCCGCTGCCCATCACCAGCGGATAGAAGCCGAGCGAGGAGAAGAGGAACCAGGCCGACTGCTCGCCGTTGTCCTCGTCGCCGTGGTAGCCCTGGCCGATCTCGCTGCCCGTGTAGAGCCGGGAGAGCACCTCGCGGACCTTCTCCGCCGTCTTCCACGGCTGCCCGGCCGCGTCGTACATGTACGGCACGTGGTGCGCGACCTGGTTGGAGTGCCCGTACATGCCCATCCGCACGTCCCGGGCCTCCGTCATCTCGTGGATGACGCTGCCGTACGAGCCGGCCACGTCCGGGCTCGCCGTCTCCGGCGTCGAGAAGTACGTGTCCAGCTTCCGCGCGAGGCCCGCGCGCCCGCCGTACAGGTTGGCCAGGCCCCGGGAGTCCTGCGGGGCGGTGAAGGCGTAGCCCCAGCCGTTGGTCTCCGTGTAGTCGTAGCCCCAGATCCGCGGGTCGTACGACTCCGAGGGCACCCGCCAGGCGCCGCTCGCGTCCCGGCCCTGGAAGAAGCCGGCCTTCGCGTCGAAGAGCGTGACGTACTTGCGGGCCCGGTCGAGGAAGTACGCGGACTCCTCCGCGTACCGCTTCTTGCCGGACTTCGCGTAGAGCGCCTGGCCCATCCGTCCGATGCCGTAGTCGTTGAGATAGCCCTCCAGGGACCAGGACAGGCCCTCGTCGGTGTCGGTCGAGGCGTAGCCGGTGAAGGGCGAGGTGGCCATGCCCTTGCGGCCCGTGCCCCGGCTCGGCGAGACGACGGTCGCGTTCTTCAGGGCCGCCTCGTACGCCGCCTCCGCGTCGAAGTCGACGCCCTTCACGTACGCGTCGGCGAAGGCCACGTCGGAGGACGTGCCGGTCATCAGGTCCGCGTAGCCGGGCGAGGACCAGCGGGAGATCCAGCCGCCGTCCTTGTACTGCTGCACGAAGCCGTCGACCAGCTCACCCGCCTTCTTCGGGGTGAGGAGCGCGTAGGCGGGCCAGGTGGTGCGGTAGGTGTCCCAGAAGCCGTTGTTGACGTACGGCCTGCCCTCGACGACCTTCGCACCGGTCCGGGTCGGGGTGTCGGGCCCGGCCGGGGGAGTGAAGGGGCTGGCGTACCGGTAGGCCGAACCGACCTTCTCGAAGGCGGAGTTGGGGTAGAGGTAGAGCCGGTAGAGGCTGGAGTAGAGGGTGACCAGCTGGTCGTGGCTCGCGCCGTCCACGGTGACCCGGCCGAGCACCTCGTCCCAGGCGTCCTGGGCGCGCTCGCGGACGGTGTCGAAGGACGTGCCCTCCGGGATCTCGTCGGCGAGGTTGGCCCTCGCCTGGTCGACGGAGATCAGCGAGGTCGCGATCCGCAGCGTCACCGTGCGGTCCGCGCCCGCGTCGAACCGCAGATGCCCCTTCACGCCCTGCGCCGCGGAGTCCGTGACCGGCGCGTCGAAGACGCCGTAGACGAACATCCGGCCCGCGCCCGTCGACAGACCGCTCTTCACGTCCGAGTAGGCGGTGAAGGAGCGGGTCTCCGGGTCGAGGGTGAGCCCGCCCTGGTCGGTGACGTTGTCGAGGACGACGCTCGCGTCCGCACCGGGATAGGTGAAGCGCATGACGGCCGCGTGGTCCGCCGGGGCGACCTCCGCCTTCAGACCGTTCTGGAAGGTGACGCCGTAGAGGTACGGCTTCGCCGTCTCGTCGGCGTGCCGGAACGGCAGCGCGCGGGCGCCCCGGTCGGTCGGCGGGGTGCCGGCGGCGGCCGACGGCATCACCTGGAAGGTCTGCCGGTCGCCCATCCACGGGCTCGGCTGGTGGCTGACGGCCAGCGCCTGGAGGGCCGGCAGGTTGTCCGCGTTGTTGCCGCGCGCGTACTCGTAGATCCAGCTCTGCATCGCCGCGTTCGTGACCGGCGTCCAGAAGTTGAAGCCGTGCGGCACGGCCGTGGCCGGGAAGGTGTTGCCGCGCGAGAAGGAGCCGGAGGAGTTGGTGCCGCGGACGGTCGAGGCGTACTCGGAGAGGCGGTCGTACGGCTGCTGCGGAGTCCTCGGCGCGATCGACAGGTCGTCCAGCCAGCCCTGGAACTTCCCCGGGCCCTTGGGGGAGTCGTACGCCACCAGGATCCGGTCCACCGTCTTGCCGTTGGCGACGTCCCCGATCCGGGCGCTCACCCGGTTCCACTGGTTGACGTAGAGCCGCTTGGCCGCGCCCTGGCCCTGCGGGGTGAGCAGCCCGCCGTACGAGTCCCGCGCACCCAGCTCGCTCAGATAGGTGCCGTCGGTGAAGACGAGGTCCACGGACACGTTCGTGGCCGGGTAGTTCAGGTCGGCGTCGGAGGCCGACATCGACGGGAAGATCTCGTAGGACAGCTCGGTGTTGCGGACGATCCGGGTGTCGACGTCGAAGACCTTGTTGTACGAGTACGCCCGGCCGTCGCCCTTGTGGGTGCCCGCGTAGCGCAGCGCGCGCTTCCCCGTGAAGCCCGCGCCCGCCTTCGCGGTGGGGGAGCCGCTGGGGCCGCGGTCGACGGCGCTGCGCATCTCCTCCGGCACGGGCTGGGAGGTGTCGCCGTTCGAGAACTGGACGTCGGCGAGCTGGGTGAGGCCCGCGCCCGCGTTCCTGGTGATCTCCAGGCGGTAGTGGGCGTACGCCGTGCCCGCGCCGCCGGCCGCGCCCGGGATGTCGTACGACTTCGTCTCGAAGCGCTTGGCGAAGCTCTCGCCCGACCGCGTGTCGAGGACCGTCCACTCCCTGCCGTCCACCGAGCCCTTGAGGGTCCAGTCGCGGGGATCGCGCTCGGCGGCGTCGTTGGCCGAGGTCAGCGCGTACGTCGCAAGCTTCACCGGCTGGTCGAGGTCGAACTCCAGCCAGGCGGTCGGCTCGAACACCAGCCACTTGGTGCCGGGTTGGAGGTCGACCAGGTTCTCCTTCACCTCACCGGCGCCGGCGTTCTCGCCGCTGGCGCGCACGGCCGTCACCCGGTCGGTGACATTGCCCGGGATTCCGGTGACGAATCCGCCGTCGACGCCGGATGCGCGCTTCTGCCCGTCAGGGCCGACTTCGACGGTGTTGCGCCAGGTCGGCTGGACTTCGTCCGGTTCGAAGGAGGTGCTGAACTCCCGGGTGGTGTCGGCTGAATCATCCGATCCGCCAGGAAGTGCCTGAGCCACCGCGGGGGTGAGGCTCAGGACCAGTGCGGCCGACGCCGCGAGCGAGAGTGCTCTGAGAGGGAGGTGCATGCCGTGTCGCCACTCCTGCCGCTGGTTGTAGACAACGTTGTCAATCTCACCGCGCAAGATCCCAGAGAAGGGCAAACCGCAGGGGCTGTCAAGGATGTTGACGGCAAAATGAAGGGAGGGGCAGGGGAGGAATCGGGGCAGAAATGCCGCGGATATCCCGCAGGTCTCAACTCGGAGAAGACTCACGGGGAAAGCCGGTTTCGATCTTGCTCCGATGACGGGAAGTGGACTATACCTGTCGGCGTCCAGCCCGTCGTACCACGCACCAATGACGACGACGCCCGACGCCTGCACGACCCAGCTGCAATTGACCGCGGTGGCGGGGCCCTTCGCCTGAGGCGAACTCTGTACGGGCGACCGGTACACCGCCTGAGTCCTGAATGAAGGCGAGGACTTGAGCATGGGATCCACCTCCGCCCAGAACGACGCCCCCGGCAACGGGGGCCTCGGCCGCCGCGATCTGATCAGGCGTTCCGCCGCACTCGGTCTGATCTCGGTGCCCACGATGAGTTTCCTGTCGGCGTGCGCCTCCAGCGGCGGCGGCGACACGGGCTCCGAGAAGCCCAAGGGCGAGAAGACGAAGGACAATCCGTTCGGCGTCGCCAAGGGCGGAAAGATAGACGTCGTCGTCTTCAAGGGCGGCTACGGCGACGACTACGCCAAGGCGTGGGAGGCCAGCTTCAACAAGAAGTGGGGCATCACCGCGACCCACACCGGCACCCAGGAGATCACCGGCAAGCTCCAGCCCCGCTTCAACGCGGGCAACCCGCCGGACATCGTCGACGACTCCGGCGCCCAGAAGATCAAGATCGACGTCCTGCAGAAGAACGGCCAGCTGCTCGACCTCGCCGAGGTCCTCGACGCGCCGTCCGTCGACGACCCCGCCAAGAAGGTCCGCGACACCCTGATCCCGGGCACCCTCGACGCCGGCATCCTGGAGGGCAAGACCGTCGCCCTCAACTACATCTACACGGTGTGGGGCCTGTGGTACTCCGGCAAGCTCTTCAAGGAGAAGGGCTGGACCGAGCCGAAGACCTGGGACGAGTTCCTCGCCATCTGCAAGGACGCCACCGCGCAGGGCATCGGCGGCCTCGCCCACCAGGGCAAGTACCCGTACTACATCAACGTCGCCATCATGGACCTGATCGCCAAGAAGGGCGGCCTGGACGCCATGAAGGCGATCGACAACCTCGACCCCAAGGCCTTCGTCGGCTCCGACGCCGCCAAGGAGGCCGTCGAGGCGATCTACGAGGTGGTCGAGAAGGGCTACCTCATGCCCGGCACCAACGGCCTCACCCACACCGAGTCGCAGACCCGCTGGAACCAGTACAAGGCCGCCTTCATCACCTGTGGCTCCTGGCTGGAGAACGAGCAGCTCAACCAGACCCCGGCCGACTTCGACATGAAGTTCATGCCGATGCCGCTGCTGCCCGGCAGCAAGATGCCGTACGAGGCGATCCGCGCCGGCTCCGGCGAGCCCTTCATCATCCCCGCCAAGGCCAGGAACCTGGCCGAGGCGAAGGAGTTCATGCGGATGATGCTCTCCAAGGAGTGGTCGACGCTCTTCGCCAAGGAGGCCAACTCGCTCACCATCCTCGCCGACGGCGTGGACCCGAGCGTCAAGCTGCGCCCCGGCACCCAGTCCACCGTCGAGGCGTCCAAGAAGGCCGGCACCAACACCTTCCGGTTCCTTTACACCGAGTGGTACAGCGAGATGGACACCGAGATCCAGAACGCCTCCAACGAGCTGATGGCGAAGCGCATCCAGCCCGCGGAATGGCTGAAGCGGGCCCAGGCCGCGGTCGACAAGGCCGCCAAGGACCCGGCGGCCAAGAACAACCACCGCGACTGATCTCGCGCACCACCGAGCCGGGAACAGCCGGGAACACCGGCCACACCAGGGACAGGAACGCCACGCCATGCGCAAAGGGCAGTACAAGTTCGTCACGGGATTCCTCTTCGTCCCCGTGACCCTCTATCTGGTCTTCGTCATCTGGCCGTACATCCAGACGTTCGGCTACTCGCTGACCGACTGGAAAGGCCAGTCGCAGACCTTCTCCTTCGTCGGACTCGACAATTACGTCGCCCTCTTCAAGGACGACGTCTTCCTGGGAGCGGTCTGGCACAACATCCTGTTCCTGGTGTTCATCCCGGTGATCACCATCCTGCTCGCCCTCTTCTTCGCCTTCATGGTGAACGCGGGCGGGCGCAGCCGGGCCGGCGGAGTGGCCGGCGTCGGCGGCTCGAAGTTCTACAAGATCGTCTACTTCTTCCCGCAGGTCCTCTCGCTCGCGATCCTCGCCGTGCTCTTCGGCGCCGTGTACCGCAGCGACACCGGCGGAATGCTCAACGGCGTGCTGCTCAAGCTCGGCCTCATCGACGCGGAGAACCCGATCGAGTGGCTGAACGAGCCGAACTTCGTGCTCTGGGCGCTGATGGCGGTCGTCGTGTGGCACGGCGTCGGCTTCTACCTGGTGCTGTTCTCCGCCGCCATGCAGTCCATCCCCAAGGACATCTACGAGGCCGCGCTCATCGACGGCGCAGGCCGCGCCCAGTCCTTCTTCCGCATCACCCTGCCGCTGCTGTGGGACTCCGTGCAGACGGCCTGGGTCTACCTCGGCATCGTGGCGATGGACATGTTCGTCCTCGTCTCGACCATGACCTCCGGCGACTACGGCGGTGGCCCCGACCACCACAGCGAGGTCATGTCCACCGTGATGATGCGGAACTTCCTCTACTTCGGAAAGAGCGGCTACGCCTGCGCCATGGGCGTCGTGATGCTGCTGCTCACCCTGATCGTGTCCGTGGTCACGCTGCGCGCCACCCGCCGCGAGCGCCTCGAGTTCTGAGCGGGAGAACCGACGATGACTGCACCCATCCAGAAGTCCGACACCCCCACGGCCGGGGTGCCCCGCCAGCGCGCGGGCGGCAAGACCGGCAAGAGCGGCGCCCCGGCGTCCGGCCCGGCCCGCGAGGGCACCGTCCTCAACGTCTTCTCGCACGGCTTCCTCGCCCTGTGGGCGCTGATGATCGTGCTGCCGCTGATCTGGCTCGTCCTGAGTTCCTTCAAGACCGACTCGCAGATCGCCGGCTCGGCCTTCGGCTGGCCCGCCCACTGGTCCTTCGACGTCTTCGCCCGGGCCTGGCACAAGGGCATCGGCGACTACTTCCTCAACACCGTGATCGTCCTGGTGTTCTCGGTGCCGCTGACGATGCTCTTCGGCTCCATGGCCGCGTACGTGCTCGCGCGCTACCGCTTCTGGGGCAACCGGCTCATCTACTACTTCTTCGTCGCCGGCGCGATGTTCCCGGTCTTCCTGGCGCTCGTCCCGCTCTTCTTCATGGTGAAGATGCTCGGGATGCTCAACACCTACCAGGGCCTGGTCCTGGTGTACGTCGCCTACTCGATGCCGTTCACCGTCTTCTTCATGCACTCCTTCTTCAGGACGCTGCCGGAGGCCGTCTTCGAGGCCGCGATCCTGGACGGTGCCTCGCACACCCGGGCCTTCTTCCAGGTGATGCTGCCGATGGCGAAGCCGGGCCTGGTGAGCGTCGGCATCTTCAACACGCTGGGGCAGTGGAACCAGTTCCTGCTGCCGACCGTGCTGATGCAGCCCCAGACGGGTGACGACCCCGAGCGGTACGTGCTCACCCAGGGCCTGATCCAGCTCCAGCAGCAGCAGGGCTACGCCTCCGACCTGCCGGTGCTCTTCGCCGGCGTCACGATCGCCATGATCCCCATGCTGGTGGTCTACCTGTCCTTCCAGCGGCAGGTCCAGGCAGGTCTCACCTCGGCCACGCTCAAGTAACGAGTCAGGCGCTCCGTCCGGCCCCCGGGGACTCACTCCCCCGGGGGCCGGATCTTTTGCGTCCGGATTCCGCTCCGCTGTAGGACTTGACGCCGACAAGCCCCACAGCGGAGCTTGGAGTTCATAACTTGTACACGTCATAGGGTGGAGAGAGTCAATGGAGACTCCGGGGTCGCAGTCCTCGCTGCACCGGGCCAATCTGGAGCGGGTCGTCCGGGCGGTAAGGATGGCCGGATCGCTCACCCAGGCGGAGATCGCCCGGGCGACGGGCCTGTCCGCCGCCACGGTCTCCAACATCGTGCGGGAGCTGAAGGACGGCGGCACCGTGGAGGTCACCCCGACCTCCGCCGGGGGCCGCCGGGCCCGCAGCGTCTCGCTCAGCGGCGACGCCGGCATCGTCATCGGCGTCGACTTCGGGCATACGCACCTGCGCGTCGCGGTCGGCAACCTGGCCCACCAGGTGCTCGCCGAGGAGGCCGAGCCGCTGGATGTCGACGCCTCCGCCGCGGAGGGCTTCGACCGCGCGGAACAGCTGGTCACACGGCTGATCACGAGCACCGGCATCGGCCGGGACAAGGTCATCGGCGTCGGCCTCGGCGTGCCCGGCCCGATCGACGTCTCGTCGGGCCTGCTCGGCTCCACGTCGATCCTGCCGGGCTGGAGCGGGATCAACCCCGCCGACGAGCTCTCCGCCCGCCTGGGCGTCCCCGTGCACGTCGACAACGACGCCAACCTCGGCGCGCTGGGCGAGCTGGTCTGGGGCAGCGGCAGGGGCGTGAAGGACCTCGCGTACATCAAGGTCGCCAGCGGTGTCGGCGCCGGTCTGGTGATCGACGGCCGGGTCTACCGGGGCCCGGGCGGCACGGCCGGCGAGATCGGCCACATCACGCTCGACGAGTCGGGCCCGGTGTGCCGCTGCGGCAACCGGGGCTGCCTGGAGACCTTCACCGCCGCCCGCTACGTCCTGCCGCTGCTCCAGCCCAGCCACGGGCCCGACCTGACCATGGAGCGGGTGGTCCAGCTGGCCCGCGAGGGCGACCCCGGCTGCCGCCGGGTGATCGCCGACGTCGGCCGGCACATCGGCAGCGGTGTCGCCAACCTCTGCAACCTCTTGAACCCGAGCCGGGTGGTCCTGGGTGGCGATCTGGCCGAGGCCGGCGAGCTGGTGCTCGCGCCCATCCGGGACTCCGTCTCCCGCTACGCCATCCCCAGCGCCGCCCGGCAGCTCTCCCTGGCGCCGGGCGCCCTGGGCGGCCGCGCGGAGGTGCTCGGCGCGCTCGCCCTCGTACTGAGCGAGATGGGCGAGTCGACGCTCCTGGAGGGAACTGTGGGTGCTCTGGGCGCTATGGGCGGTTTGTCAGGGACCATGAAGGCGAAGTCTCCTGCCTTCACTTAGATAACGAATGGCACCGTTGTCGTCTCGTTAAGGATTTACTCCTTGACGTCGGACGTACGGCCGAGTTGACTTCCAGCCACCTCGGCCGCAACGTCGCGGCCTCGTCAGGGAGGCAACCCCACATGAACGCAGTGACGCGTCGCGTCGTCATAGGCACGGCCGCGGTTTCCATGGCCCTCTCCCTTGCCGCCTGTGGCAAGGCCGGCGACAACGGCTCCGGCGGCTCGGCCGGCGGTGACAGCAAGACGATCGGTCTGCTCCTGCCGGAGAACAAGACCACGCGCTACGAGACCTTCGACCGCCCGATCATCGAGGCGAAGATCAAGGCCCTGTGCTCCGACTGCGAGGTCAAGTACAACAACGCCGCGCAGGACACCGAGACGCAGAAGAAGCAGTTCGACGCGCTCGTCACCCAGGGCGTGAAGGTCATCATCCTGGACTCGGTCGACTACAAGGCCACCAAGTCCTGGGTCCAGCAGGCCGAGGCCAAGGGCGTCAAGGTCGTCGCGTACGACCGCCTGGCCGAGGGCCCGATCTCCGCCTACGTCTCCTACGACAACGAGAAGATCGGCCGCCTGCAGGGCGAGGCCCTGGTGAAGGCCCTCGGTGCCGGCGCCAAGTCCGCCAACGTTGTCATGATCAACGGCTCGCCGACGGACCCGAACGCCCCGCTGTTCAAGAAGGGCGCCCACAGCGTCATCGACAGCGCAGTGAAGAAGGTCGTCTACGAGCAGGACATCCCGGACTGGTCCCCGGACGAGGCCAACAAGAAGATGGGCGCCGCCATCGACTCGCTGGGCAAGACCGGCTTCCAGGGCGTCTACTCCGCCAACGACGGCATGGCCGGCGGCATCATCACCGCCCTCAACAAGCAGGCCGTCAAGGTCCCGGTCGGCGGCCAGGACGCCGAACTCGCCGGTCTGCAGCGCATCCTGAAGGGCGACCAGGCCTTCACGATCTACAAGCAGATCAAGCCCGAGGCCGAGACCACCGCCGAGATCGCCGTCAAGCTCCTCAAGGGCGAGAAGATCGACGACCTCACCCCGGTCCAGGTCGACAGCCTCACCGGTGAGTTCAAGGGCATCCCGGCGAAGCTGTACGACGCGCAGGTCGTGACCAAGGACAACATCGCCTCCACGATCATCGCGGACAACGTCTACAAGGCGGCCGACATCTGCACCGCCGAGTACAAGGCGGCCTGCGACGCCGCGGGCATCAAGTAGCCCGCCGGGCCCGGCTCGCCCCGCCCCGCCCCCCACGCAGAAACGGTCCGGCGCACCCGCCCCGACATCCACGCCCCGCAAGCGGGGGCGGGGCGCCGGACTCCCCTCAGTCTTTTTGCACCACATCCCCGCCGGTCAGGCGGCGAAGGAGATGATTCACGTGTCCGCTGCGCCCGTGCTGGCGTTGCGCGGGGTCTCCAAGCGGTTCGGCGCCGTCCAGGTGCTCACCGATGTCGATCTGGAGATCCACGCCGGAGAGGTCGTCGCCCTGGTGGGCGACAACGGCGCCGGCAAGTCCACCCTCGTCAAGACCATCTCGGGCGTCCACCCGATCGACGAGGGCACCATCGAGTGGGACGGCCGCCCCGTCCAGATCACCAAGCCCCACGACTCCCAGAACCTCGGGGTCGCGACCGTCTACCAGGACCTCGCGCTCTGCGACAACCTCGACGTCGTCGCCAACCTCTTCCTCGGCAGCGAGCTGAGCTCCGGCTCCGTGCTCGACGAGATCGCCATGGAGAAGCGCGCCCGCGAGCTCCTGGACACCCTGTCCATCCGGATCCCGTCGGTCCGTATCCCCGTCGCCGCCCTCTCCGGCGGCCAGCGCCAGGTCGTGGCCATCGCCCGCGCCCTGATCGGCGACCCCAAGATCGTCATCCTGGACGAGCCCACCGCCGCCCTCGGCGTCGAGCAGACCGCCCAGGTCCTCGACCTGGTGGAGCGGCTGCGCGAGCGCGGCCACGGCGTCATCCTCATCAGCCACAACATGGCCGACGTGCGCGCCGTCGCCGACAAGGTCGCCGTGCTCCGGCTCGGCCGCAACAACGGCGTCTTCGACGTCGCCGACACCACCCACGAGACGATCATCGCCGCCATCACCGGTGCCACGGACAACGCCGTGACCCGCCGGCAGGCCCGTACGGCCGCGAACGCCGAGAAGGGTGCCGCGAAGTGAGCGACCTCGCCAAGACCCCCGAGACCACCGAGACCCCCGAGACCACCGAGGCCCCCGCGACCGCCGAGGTGACCGCGACCGCCGAGGTGACCGAGGTCTCCGCCGCGCCGGTCCCGGCCGTCGACCCCCGCCTCCTCGTCCGCGAGGAGGGCCTCAAGGGCTACCTGACCGAGTTCTCCCGCAAGATCCGCGGCGGCGAGCTCGGCTCCCTCCCGGTGATCCTCGGCCTGATCGTCATCGCGATCGTCTTCCAGCTCCAGAACAGCAACTTCCTGTCCGCGAGCTCGGTCGCCAACGTCGCCGTCTACGCCTCCGGCCTCGGCATCATGGCCGTCGGCATCGTCTTCGTGCTCGTCCTCGGCGAGATCGACCTCTCCATGGGCTCGGTCGCCGGCGTCGGCGCGGCCGTCTGGGCCGGCCTCCAGGTCAGCCACGGCATGAACGAGTGGCTGTCCATCGTGCTCGCGGTGCTCACCGGCACCGTCATCGGCGCGCTGCACGGCTTCTTCTTCGCCAAGATCGGCGTCCCCGCCTTCGTGGTCACCCTGGCCGGCTTCCTCGGCTGGATGGGCCTCCAGGAATGGCTGATGGGCGGCGAGGGCTCCATCAACACGCCGTCCGGCAGCGTGGTGGAGAACCTCACCAACTACTTCTTCGCCGACAAGATCGCCGCGTACGGCCTCGCCCTGCTCGCCGTCGCCGCCTACGTGCTCTCGCAGCTCCGCGACAGCAGCCGCCGCAAGACCGCCCAGCTCCCGGCCCGCCCGATGAGCGAGATCCTGCTGCGCACCGGTGTCGTCGCCGTCCTGGTCTTCGTCGTCGCGTACGTGATGAACGAGCCCGCCGGCGCCCGCGGCCTGCCGCTGGCCCTGGTTCTCTTCCTGGCCGTCCTGGTGATCGCCGACTTCGTCGCCCGCCGCACCCTCTTCGGCCGCAAGGTCTTCGCGGTCGGCGGCAACGCCGAGGCGGCGCGCCGCGCCGGCATCAACGTGGACCGGATCCGGATCGCCGTCTTCGCGATCTCCGGCACCCTCGCCGCGTTCGGCGGCCTGTTCATCGCGAGCCTCTCCGGCGGCGCGACCAAGAGCCTCGGCGGCGGCAACACGCTGATGCTGGTCATCGCCGCGGCCGTGATCGGCGGCACCAGCCTCTTCGGCGGCCGGGGCAAGGTCTGGTCCGCACTGCTCGGCATGATCGTGATCCAGTCGATCCAGCAGGGTCTGAACATGATCGGCATGTCCAACGCGATCCAGAACATGATCACCGGCGCGGTGCTGCTCGCCGCCGTCGTGATCGACTCGGTCTCCCGCCGCACGCAGAAGACCGCGGGCCGCGCGTGACACCGGTCACCACCGCGTAACCCGGACCCCGTACAGTCCGCCCGGCGCCGAGAACCGGCGCCGGGCACTGCTGCGTCCGGAGCAGTGCGGCGACCGCACGGATCATCGGTGTGTCGGCCATCCGGGTGGCGGTGAAGCCACCGGCCCGATGCCCACGATCCAAGACGGAACATTAGACTCGACAAATCGGCAAGCTCGACCAGTTCAAAGCAAGGAGGCACGGGTGGCTCTGCTGACCCGTATCAGGGGACCGCGAGATCTGGACCGGCTCTCCTCGGAACAGCTGGACCAGCTGGCCGAAGAGATCAGGACTTTCCTCGTGGACGCCGTCTCCAAGACCGGCGGGCACCTCGGTCCCAATCTCGGCGTGGTCGAGCTGACCATCGCCCTGCACCGCGTCTTCGACTCGCCCAAGGACAAGGTCCTCTGGGACACCGGCCACCAGAGTTACGTCCACAAGCTGCTCACGGGCCGCCAGGACTTCTCCAGGCTCAAGATGAAGGGCGGTCTGTCCGGCTACCCGTCGCAGGCCGAGTCCGAGCACGACGTCATCGAGAACTCGCACGCCTCGACCGTCCTCGGCTGGGCCGACGGCCTCGCCAAGGCCAACCAGGTCCTGAAGAGGGACGACCACGTCGTCGCCGTCATCGGCGACGGCGCGCTGACCGGCGGCATGGCCTGGGAGGCGCTCAACAACATCGCCGACGCCAAGGACCGTCAGGTCGTCATCGTCGTCAACGACAACGAGCGTTCCTACGCGCCCACCATCGGCGGCCTCGCCAACCACCTGGCCACCCTGCGCACCACCGACGGCTACGAGCGCTTCCTCGCCCGCGGCAAGGACATCCTGGAGCGCACGCCCGTCGTCGGGAAGCCGCTCTACGAGACGCTGCACGGCGCCAAGAAGGGCCTGAAGGACTTCATCGCCCCGCAGGGCATGTTCGAGGACCTCGGCCTGAAGTACGTCGGCCCCATCGACGGCCACGACATCGAGGCCCTGGAGTCGGCGCTCACCCGCGCCAAGCGCTTCGGCGGCCCGGTCATCGTGCACTGCCTCACCGAGAAGGGCCGCGGCTACCAGCCCGCGCTCCAGGACGAGGCCGACCGCTTCCACGCCGTCGGCAAGATCCACCCCGACACCGGTCTGCCGATCGCCTCCTCCGGCGCCGACTGGACCAGCGTCTTCGGCGAGGAGATGGTCGCGCTCGGCAAGGAGCGCGAGGACATCGTCGCCATCACGGCGGCCATGCTCCAGCCGGTCGGGCTCGACCGCTTCGCCAAGGCCTTCCCCGAGCGCGTGTTCGACGTCGGCATCGCCGAGCAGCACGGCGCGGTCTCCGCGGCCGGCCTCGCCACCGGCGGCCTGCACCCGGTCTTCGCCGTCTACGCGACCTTCCTCAACCGCGCCTTCGACCAGGTCCTGATGGACGTGGCCCTGCACAAGTGCGGTGTCACCTTCGTCCTGGACCGGGCCGGCGTCACCGGCACCGACGGCGCCTCGCACAACGGCATGTGGGACATGTCGATCCTCCAGGTCGTGCCCGGCCTGCGGCTCGCCGCGCCGCGCGACGCCGACCAGGTCCGCGCCCAGCTGCGCGAGGCCGTCGAGGTCACCGACGCGCCCACCGTGGTCCGCTTCTCCAAGGGCGCGGTCGGCCCCGCCGTACCCGCCCTGCGCCGGGTCGGCGGCATGGACGTGCTGCGCGAGGCCGGCAGCGACACTCCCGACGTGCTGCTCGTCTCGGTCGGTGCGCTCGCGCCGATGTGCCTGGAGATCGCCGACCTGCTCGACAAGCAGGGCATCTCCACCACCGTCGTCGACCCGCGCTGGGTCAAGCCCGTCGACGAGGCCCTCGCCCCGCTCGCCGAGGGCCACCGCGTGGTCGTCACCGTCGAGGACAACAGCCGCGTCGGCGGCGTCGGCTCCGCCGTCGCCCAGGCCCTGCGCGACGCGGGCGTGGACGTGCCGCTGCGCGACTTCGGCATCCCGCCGCGCTTCCTCGACCACGCCTCGCGCGGTGAGGTGCTCGCCGAGATCGGCCTGACCGCACCGGACATCGCGCGCCAGGTCACCGGCCTGGTCTCGCGGCTCGACGGCAGGTTCGAGACCAGCGCCAAGGCCGTGGAGCCCGCGCGGGACTGACGCCCGCTCCCCTCACCGAGTGTCACCTTTGGGCCGGTCGGCTCACCCCTTGGGGTGCCGACCGGCCCTTCCGCGTGCATCCTGGCCTGAGAGCGGGCAGCCCCAGGGCGAGCCAGGGAGGTAGGACCGTGAGCACGGACCAGCAATCCACGCGGAACTCCGGCCTGTTCCGGACCAAGTCGGTCGAACAGTCGATCCGCGACACCGAAGAACCCGAGCACGCGCTCAAGAAGTCCCTCTCCGCCTGGGACCTCACCGTGTTCGGCGTCGGCGTCATCATCGGCACGGGCATCTTCGTCCTCACCGGCAAGGTCGCCAAGGAGAACGCGGGCCCCGCCACCGCCCTCGCCTTCGTGGCCGCCGGCATCGTCTGCGCGCTGGCCGCCCTGTGCTACGCGGAGTTCGCGTCCACGGTGCCGGTCGCCGGATCGGCGTACACCTTCGCGTACGCCTCCATCGGCGAACTGCCCGCCTGGATCATCGGCTGGGACCTCGTCCTGGAGTTCGCGCTCGGCACCGCCGTCGTCGCCGTCGGCTGGTCCGGCTACGTCCGCTCACTCATGGACAACATCGGCTGGCATCTGCCGGCCGCGCTCGAAGGGCCCGACGTGCCCGGCGGCACCTTCGACATCCTGGCGTTCCTGCTGGTCCTGGTGCTGACCGCGATCCTCGTCGTCGGCATGAAGCTCTCGGCGCGGATCACCGCCGTCGTCGTCGCCATCAAGGTGACCGTGGTGATGATCGTGATCATCGCGGGTCTGTTCTTCATCGTCGGCGACAACTACCACCCGTTCATCCCGCCGGCCGTCAGTCCGCCGGGCGGTGTCTCGGGCTGGAACGAGCCGATGCTCGGGCTGATCTTCGGCTACACGCCGACCAACTTCGGCGTCATGGGCATCTTCACCGCCGCCTCCGTCGTCTTCTTCGCCTTCATCGGCTTCGACGTGGTCGCCACCGCCGCCGAGGAGA
The DNA here is from genome assembly GCF_044768205.1 of Streptomyces sp. NPDC101160. NCBI lineage: Bacteria > Bacillati > Actinomycetota > Actinomycetes > Kitasatosporales > Streptomycetaceae > Streptomyces > Streptomyces sp. NPDC101160. The sequence continues at coordinate 255,605 of NZ_JBIWPJ010000010.1, forward strand.
CCAGGCTCCCGCAGCGCGACATGCCCCGCGGCATCCTCGGCTCGCTGTTCATCTGCACGGTGCTCTACGTGGCGGTCGCCCTGGTCGTCACCGGAATGGAGCACTACACCAAACTCTCCGTCAGCGCCCCGCTCGCCGACGCCTTCAAGGCCGTCGGCCACCCCTTCTACGCGGGCGTCATCAGCTTCGGTGCCGCCATCGGCCTGACCACCGTCTGCCTCATCCTGCTGCTCGGCCAGACCCGCGTGTTCTTCGCGATGAGCCGCGACGGGCTGCTGCCCCGCTTCTTCTCCGTCACGCACCCGCGCTTCAGGACCCCGTACCGGCCGACCATCCTGCTCGGCGGGCTCATCGCGATCATCGCCGGGTTCACCAGCATCAACGAGCTCGCGACCCTGGTGAACATCGGCACCCTGTTCGCCTTCGTCATGGTCGCGATCGGTGTCATCATCCTCCGCCGCACCCGCCCCGACCTGCACCGGGCCTTCCGCACTCCCTGGGTGCCGGTCATCCCGATCCTCTCCGTCGCCGCCTCCCTCTGGCTGATGCTCAACCTGCCGGGCGAGACGTGGTTCCGGTTCGCGGTCTGGATGGTGATCGGCCTCGCCGTCTACTTCCTGTACGGACGCAGGAACAGCCGGCTGGGCAAGCTGGGGCAGGACGCGAAGTACTAGTCCGGGTCCCGGGGAAGAGCTCGGGGCCCCACGCAGGCGGCGCCCGTCTCCGCCACCCTCCGCCGCAGCTCCCGGTCGGCCGTGACCACCAGGCACGGCCGGCCGGCCGCGGTCCGGGCGAGCTCCACGATCAGGTCGTCCCCGCTGGCGGGCGCCTCCTCGATCCTCACCCCCGGCACCGGGGCGACACCCCGGGCCCGGCCCTCGACGACGAGCACGATCTCGTACGGGCCGGGGTACGGGCCCTCGGCCGGCCCGCCGTGCTCGGCGAGCCGGTCCCGCAGCCGCTCGGCGGCGCCGCGCCGGTCCTTCCACCATCCGTCGGGGACGGACCCGACCACATTGGCGCCGTCGACGATGAGCAGGGGGAGTGTCATGCCCTGAGGATGTCAGCTGATCAGCCGCCGGTCGCCGGGGACTTCTTCGCCGACGCCGGGATGTCGCTGTCCTCGCGGATCGCCGTCCACAGCTGCGTGGCGTTCGGCTCGTACGCGACGACCCGGTTCGGGTCCTTCTTGTCGTAGGCGACCGGCAGCATGATCGTCTCCATGTTCGCCGGGTCGATGCCGTTGAGGCTGCGGCCGTAGTCCGCGAGCGACTTGAGCGAGGCCAGCTCGGAGTCGGTGGTGAGCGCCTTGGTCGCCGAGTCGGCGATCTCGTACGTCTTGGTGGGGCTGCCGAGCAGGTCCTGCTTCTTCACCTCGGTGAGCAGCGCGGTGAGGAACTTCTGCTGGTTGCCGATGCGGCCCAGGTCGCTGCCGTCACCGACGGCGTACCGGGTGCGCACGAAGGCGAGCGACTGCGTGCCGTCCAGGCGCTGCGGACCGGCGGCGAGGTCGAGACCGGTGTGCTTGTCCTTGATGGGCTTGTCGACGTCGACGGTCACTCCGCCGATCGCGTCGACGAGGTCCTTGAACCCGGCGAAGTCGATCTCCATGTAGTGGTCGAGCCGCACGCCGGACATCTTCTCGACGGTCTTCACCACACACGCCGGACCGAAGCCCGAGTACACCGAGTTGAACATGACCCGCTTCGCCTCGGGAGCCGTCCCGCCGCCGCGCCGCGTGCACTCCGGCCGCGTCACCAGCGTGTCCCGCGGAATGCTGACCGCCGTGGCCCTCTGCCGTCCCTCGGGCACGTGCACCACGAGCGCCGTGTCCGAGCGCGCTCCGCTCACCGCTGCCCCGTCGAGCGCCGCGTTCGCCCCGGCCCGCGAGTCCGAGCCGAGCACCAGCAGGTTCTGCCCGGAAGTCGGCAGCTTCGGCGGCCGGTTGTCGCCGAGCTCCTTGGTGATGTCGACGGCCTTGATGTTGCCGTCGATGCTCGAGTACATCCAGTACACGGTCCCGCCGGCGGCGAGGAGGAGCACGAGCAGGGTCAGCAGGATGATGCGGCCGGTCCTGCGCTTGCGGGGGCGTCCCTTGGCGGCTCCCCGGCGCGCGGCACGCGACTCCGGCGGTATGACGTCGTGGCTCATCCTGCTCAAGTCCCTTGGTCTCGTGGCCCGCAGAGGGCGGGATTCGGGGCGGGGACTCGGGTGGGGCCGGTCCACTCTATGGGGGGCAGGGTCTGCACTATAGATGGATTTTCGAATCCCGTATAATTGCTCGCGCAATCCAGTGGTTTCGGCATCCGAACGTCACGCCTGAGCCGTGACCCAGTACCGGCACAATTCCGAGGGAGCGCCGCCCCAGAGGCGTACGGAATTCCGGGGAAGGACGGCCTCAGCTCATGCCGGTCAGATCCAAGCGCGCAGCCGGCGGTCCGGCGGGCTCTGTGTCCGCTCCACAGCAGGACCGCCCCGGGCACTTCCGGGCCGCCGAGTCGACCGCCACCGGCCGCTGGCTCGTCCTCGGCAAGGACGGCCGGCTCACCGCGTACGCGCTCGGCGTCGAGGGCGTGCTGCGCTGGACCGAGGCGCGTCCCGGCGGCCCCGAGTGGACCGGTCCCGAGCTCCTCCCCGTACCCGGCCTGACCGACCTTTCCCTCGCTCAGGGCGACCACGGCTTCGTGCACTTCGTCGGCCGCCGGGTCCGTCAGGACGGGACCGGACAGACGGGGCAGGTCGTGGACGTGGTGTGTGCCACCCAGTTCCAGACGGGCCGGCCGCTCACCGAATGGAGGTCCCTGGGCAATCCGGACAAGGACTCCGACAAGGCGGCCGGACTGGGCGCGCCGACGCTCGCCGTGACCGGCACCGGCCTCGTCCACGCCCTCGTGCGCAACGGAGCCGGCAGCCTGTTCCTCCGCGCCGAGGGCCGCGGCGGCAAGTGGGAGGGCTGGAAGGACCTGAAGCTGCGCCGCACCCAGGACGGCGCCGCCGCGGTGACCACCGCGTCCGGCCGCACCGAATTGCTCGTCCCGGGCGCGGGCCTGACCCACCGTCTGGTGCGGGACGCCTCCGACGGCGCCTACCGGCAGGACCACGACATCCCCTTCGCCCACCGCCCCGGCACCGCCACCGCGCTGGAGACGGCGCAGGACCGGGTCACGTACTACTGGACCGACGAGTCCATGGGCGGCCTCGTCGCCTACCGCCCCGGCATGTGGTCCATCCCGCTCGGCGGCGCCGCCCCGACGGGCCCGGTGTCGCTGCTCCGCACCCTGCTCGACGGCTACGACTGCACGGTCCTCGTGCACCGCGCCCCCGACGGCCAGGTCATGCTTACCGCCTGCGCCACGGAGAACGAGGCGGGCGGCGTGTGGTGGTCGCCGACTGGCGACCGGTGCCTGGGCACCCCGGCCCTCGCCCACGACGCCTACGGGCGCGTGGTCCTGGCGCTGATCGGCCCCGACGGGGCGCTGCACGTCTCCCGCCAGTCAGGCGGTCCGAGCCTGGTGATGGAGCCCTCGGTCCGCGTCTGACGCCCACGTGGAGGGACGGACCGAGGGCCCCCGGGCTCAGGCCGGCTTGATGGCGATCGAGAGCAGATTGCTGTCGGTGTAGTACGGGTGGTACGTCACGGAGCGGCCGTCCATCGTCGTGATCGTGTTCTTCGGGTACACGTACACCGGCTTGCGCTTGAGCACGTCGTCGCGGAAGCGGCCGAGCCGGAGCTTGTGGGTCTGCCCGTCGGCGGTCAGATGCCCGGGGATGGCCAGGCTGAGGTCCCAGCCGCTGTCGACGCCGACCATCCGGTCCGCGTACTGGTGCAGGTCGAGCGTGAAGCCGGTCTGCCCGGGCGCGAACGCGCAGGGCACGGTGAAGAAAGCGTCCTTGTTCTTCCGGCTCTGCGCGATGATCTGGGCGCCCTGTCCGGCGAGATCGACCTCCGGACCGGCCGTCGGCGACGGGACCACCCCGAACGGGTAGAGCTGCACGAACAGGTGCGGGCCGTTCATCTCGACGGACAGCACCTCGGCGTGCGCGGCGAGCTCGCGCGAGGCGATCCGGAGGTAGCCGCCGTCCTCCGAGCGCACGAAGGTCCGGAAGCGCACCGGGCCGTGCTCCTCCGGCGCGGAGATGAGCGCGTTGGCGGTCTGCTGGAGCTCCTTGATCCGGATCCGGCGCAGCACGCCGTCGTCCTCGCGGCGCAGCAGCACGTTCCAGGCGCCGGTGGCGAGCCGGATCCGGGCCGGGACGGTCGCGTACAGATGCCCGTTCGCGGTCTGCTCCACGGGCCCGACCATCATCGCCTGCCGGCCGTCCGCAGCGTTGACGCACAGGACCGAGAAGCGGCCGCCGGGCGCGCTGGCCGGGTCGAGGACGAACTCCAGGTCTCCGGCGGCGGTGGCCCGGCACAGCGCCTCCGGCCGGAAGTCGCGGCCTGCGGCGAGCTGGTGGAGGAACACCTCGTAGGTCTCGGCCTGCGCCTCGCTGCTGTACGCGCGGGCCTTCTCCAGGGCGCCCGCGCCGAGCCGTACGCGCAGCTCGGCGTCGCTCATCAGCAGGTCGAGGTTCTTGGCGAACGCGTCCACGTCACCGACGGGGGAGAGCACGCCGTCGATGCCGTCGGAGACGATCTCCGAGGGGCCGTGCGGGCCGGCCGTGCTGAGTACAGGGACCCCGCAGGTCATGGCCTCCACGATGGTGAGGCCGAAGGTCTCGTCCGTGGACGTCGAGGTGTGCAGGGCGGCCTTGGCCAGCTCCTCGCGCAGATGCTGGGTGTGGCCCATCAGCTGGATGCGCTCGTTGGCGCCGAGCGTGTCGATGAGCTTGCGCAGGTTGCCCCGCTCCGCGCCGTTGCCGTAGATCCGCAGCGTCCAGTCGGGGTGCCGGGTACCGAGCTGCGCGAAGGCATTGATCAGCAGGTCGAAGCGCTTCCAGTCGACGAAGCGGCCCGACGCGGTGACGATCCGCGAGTTGCCCACGTCCGCGCGCATGAAGGTGCTGGTGACGGCGTTCGGGATGGCATGGAAGACGGTGCCGACCGCGCCGTAGGCGTCCCGGTGAGTCTGGGCGTCCCGGGCGGTGACCGTGACGAAGGCGTCGAGGTTCGGGATCGCGGCGTCCAGCATCTTCCGGGACGCGGCGGTCTGGTGGTGGTAGTGCGTGTGGGCCTGGCCCAGGGTGACGTACCGTCCAGTGCCCGACGCGGCGAGCAGCGCGATCGTGTTGGGCGCGGTGGCGATGACCACGTCGGCGTCGGTGCCCCGCAGATGCGCGGCGGCGCGCTCGTCGAGCAGCTTGCTGTAGCGGTTCTTGTCGTCGGCCTTGAACCCGGTGCAGACCTCGGAAGGGACCTCGTGCAGCGGGTCCTTCAGATCCGCCGACCCGCTCCTGGTGTCCACCAGCGTGCGCAGCCGGACGTCCGGCGCGAAGCTCAGCGGCGGCCGGTCGTGGTACTGGAAGCAGCTCACCAGCTGGACGTCGTGCCCTCGGGCGGCGAGCGCGTTGGCGAGCGTCTGGGTGGCGACGGACGTACCGGCCTGACCGTAGGCGCTGTACATCAGGAAGTCGATCTTCACGAGGTCTCCGGGGTGGTGGGCCGGGGAAGAACGGCCCGGGTCCCGGGCCGGGGGCGGAAAATGCCGAAGCCGGGCCGGGAACGGTCCCGGCCCGGCTTCCGGCTCAGAGAGCCTGGCTCTCGGAGCTGTTCAGCACCTGGGTCAGGGCCGACTCGAAAGCCGAGGTGGTCGCCGTCGGGTCCTGACGGCGCACATCGATCACATGACCGGTCATGCCGGACAGCAGCACGTCGAGCGAGCTGCGCGCGACCTCCTCGGAGGACAGGAGGGAGCCGGCCGGCTCCTGCCCGAACGCCTTCGTCCGCATCGGCGTGGCGGTCCGCTCCGGGTTCACGCAGTTGACCCGGATGCGGTCCTCGGCCCACTCGTCCGACAGCGCCTGGGTGAGGTTCACCATGGCGGCCTTGGTGGAGGAGTACAGGCTGTACTCGGCGCGGCCGCGGGTGTAGCTGCTGGAGGTGAACAGCAGCAGCTGGCCGGCGGTCTCCGCCAGGTACTTGTACGAGGCGCGGGCGATGTTCACCGGCGCGAGGTAGTTGACCTCGAGCGCCTCGCGCACGGTCGCGTTGTCAGCCTCGTGCAGCGGACCGACCCGCAGCACGCCGGCCGTGTTCACGATGTAGTCGATCCGGCCGGTCTCGGCGTACGCGGCGGCCAGCGCCTCCTCGACGTCGTCGGGGTTCTCCACGTGGGTGCCGGTGGTGGAGCGGCCCAGGGCGTAGACCTTGGCCCCGTACCCCTCCGCGATCCGCGCGATGTCGGCGCCGATGCCGTACGAGCCGCCGAAGACCAGCAGGGTCTTGCCGGCCAGCCGCTCCCGGTAGAACTCGTCGGCGCCGTGCGTCGGGGCGGTGGCGGAGGCGAGCTGGAACAGCTTGTCGGCGATGAAGACGTCGACCGGCTGGGTGACCTTCATGTTGTACTCGTCGCCCATGACGACGTGCACGGGCACGTCGGGCAGGTACTTCACGACCACCGAGCAGTCGTCCGTGGCCTGGAAGAACGGATCGCCGGCCGCCCGCTCGTAGGCCTCGCGGATGGTGGAGAGCCGGAAGCCCTGCGGGGTCTGGCCGCGGCGCAGCCGGGAGCGGTCCGGGACCTCGGTGATGAACTCGCCGTCGGCGCCGTGCGTCCGGGTCACGATGATGGTGTCGGACGAGGGGATGGCCACGTCGACGGCGGAGTAGCGGTCGAGGGCCGTCACGCACTCCTTGACCACGCGCTGCGAGAGCAGCGGGCGCACCGCGTCGTGGAAGAGCAGGTTGCAGTCCTCGCCCTCGCCGAGCTGTTCGGAGACCGCGCGGATCGCGATGTTCGTCGTCTCGCTGCGGGTGTTGCCGCCGGCCAGGACCCGGGAGACCTTGCCGAGTCCACTGCGGGCCACGATCTGCTCGGCCTCGGCCAGGTGGCTGGGCGTCATCAGGACGAGGACGTCGTCGATGTCCGGCGCGTTCTCGAAGATGTGCAGGGTGTGTTCCAGGATGGACTTACCCGCGATCTTCAACAGCTGCTTGGGTATCGAGAGCCCGATGCGCTGACCGGTGCCCCCGGCGAGGACAACGGCGACGGTGCGGCGGCGGTTGACGCGCGTGGTCAAGATCTTCCTGCTTCCTGAAAGGGCTGGTGCGGCTGCTCGGGCAGCTCCGGGTACTCGATGGGGAAGTCCTGGAGTCCCCGCCGGTACAGGTCGCTCGCGGCCTTGGCGAAGCGATAGGAGGACGGCGGGTGGTCCGTGCCCAGGAGGTACTCCTTGAGCTGTTCCCGGTACGGGGCCATGACGTCCTGGTCCCGCGAGAACATCGCCTCCAGAGCGGTCTCCAGACCCCCGCAGTCGGTGTCGAGGAGGTACGAGGCGTACGCCGTGCGCTGCTCGTTGCGGAACTGGTCGTCCGGCAGGCCCTCGAGGTTGAAGATCGCGTACGGCTTGCGGCTCGCCACGAAGTCGGAGACCACGCTCGACATGTCGCCGATGAGCAGGTCGGAGTGGTTGAAGCAGTCGTACAGCGAGGGGATCCGCTCGATCACCACGTGGTGGGCGCTGTCCGGCAGGGACTCCCAGTAGAGGGCGCCGGCCTGCTCGCGGAGCCTGCGGATCCGGCCGGTCCGCTCGTCCTCGGTGAGGTCCGGGTACTTGGAGCGCACGCCGCGCTCCTGCAGGTCGGCGAGCTTCTTGTCGATCCGGGCCAACTTGCGGGCCGCGGTCTTGGAGTCGAGGACCTTCTTGCCGAAGCGGCGCGCGTTGTCCTCCTGGAGGAGCGCGATGACGCGCCGGTGCGCGGCGGCCGCGGCGGGTGAGCGGGAGCCGGTGAGCGGGTGCGGCTTGTAGATGATGCGCAGGGGGCGCTCGTAGTCGAGCAGGGTGCGGATCAGCTTCTCGCCGGCCGGGATGACCGAGGTGTAGCAGGCGTCGTCGGTCCAGCCCTCCCAGGTGGGGGCGTAGATGACGGTCGGCGTGGACTGCTCGACCGAGCCCGACCAGCGCCGCACGGGCATCAGCTGGGGGCGGCCGACCTCGACGATCTGCTCGGGGCGGACGGCGTGCTTGATGCGTTCGTAGCGGTCGCGGCCGGCCCGGCCGGCCACCCAGATCTCGTCGAAGACCTTGCTGACGCGGTTGCTGCTGGCGGCCTTGTCGCTGTCGCCGTGACCGATGAACACGTGCTTGACGTCATGGCGCTGCAGCATGTGCACGTTCTTGCCGGCGTTGCCGGGGTAGAGGCACACGCGCAGCTCGGGCATCTCGACCCGGGCCAGGTACTCGGCCTTCGGGACGCAGACGACGGGGACGGCGGTGGCGTCCAGGTAGCGCAGGGTGGCCCGCTCGCGCAGCACGATGACGGGCCGCAGCTCCATCGCCTCCAGCGACTCCAGCCACATGTTCACCTGGTACATGAAGTCCTTGGAGATCGCCGCGAAGGTGAAGTACAGGGCGACCTGGGGACGGTACCGGGACAGCTCCTCGTTGAGCAGGTCGATGGCCTCGTCGGTGTCGGGCAGGATCAGCGCGTTGCGGGCGCCGGGCAGCAGGACGAGGAGGGCCAGGTAGGCGACCGAGACGGAGAGGATGCCGCCGTAGGTGACGAACCGCCAGTTGTCGGTGGCGATGGTGCCGAGCGCGCCGGCGAAGAGCGGGACGTCCAGGTGCAGCGTCTTGCGGACGTGCTTGTTCATCAGGAACGGGTGCGGCATGCGCCGGATGCCCAGGACCTCCATGTCGAGGCCGCGGGTGGTGTACGGCAGTTCCGCGCGCTTCTTGCGGACGTGCTTGAGCACCGCGCCGTAGGCGAGCTGGAGCACGAAGAGCAGGATGAGCCCGACCGAGGTCATCTGGACGACGAAGGAGTCGATGTCCGCGATCGCGCCGCACAGTGCCAGCAGCAGGAACTGACGGATGATGAAGCGGATGGTCAGACCGAAGCGGGAGTCGCGCAGCCGGTCCAGGGTGGAGGACTGGGCGCTGTGCAGCATCAGGTCGGCGAGGTAGCTGACGGCGGCGGAGGCGGCGAAGACCTTGAGGGACGGCATCACCACCGCGACCATCATGCCGAGGAAGCTCAGCACCAGTGCGCTCGATATGAGCACGCCAAGAAGGGCTTGACGCTTCTGCTTGTTCATGGCCGGGCGGCCCCTCCTTGCCGATGCCGTGACGCGTGTCACTTGCGCCGAAACTGCGCCACGGTGGGGGCGTGACTGGTCGACCTATGAAGACGCTGAGAGGCGAAAGTATATGCAGGGGTGGACGGCGGATGAACGAACTGTGGAGTTGGTTCGAACAGTCGGTCACAAGTATGCGAAATAGTTATGCAACGCTGCCCGAAGCGTGCTCGTTTTCCGTACAACCCTCACGCAGCGTCCCCAAGGTCTCGCGCAAAGTGGTTACGACCTGCGGTCGAAGCCGTAGACCGCGAGTTTCCGGCGGCCCGGTGCGGTGACCGAGAAGCCGACGCAGAGGAGCGGATCCGGGGTGTTTCGCACTGATATTCCTTCCGGCTCCCGAAAAGGAAGGTCGGGGTCGGCGGTCACCCGGCCACGGCCCGCCAATTTCCCCGACGTCACGTCGAGGGCCGTGACGAAGGTATTTCCGCCGGTGCCGCGCGGGTTTCTCCCCGACGATTTGCTGTAGGGATTTCCGGTCAGGTGGTACACGTAATTCCCGTGCAGCGCGCAGCCCTGGAACGTCTCCCGTTCGAGCGCCGGCGGCACCCGCAGGTCCCGCAGCGGCTCGCGGCCCCCGGCCAGCAGGTCCCGCATCCGGTGCACGGCGTAGCGGTGCTCGCCGTCGGCCAGATAGCTGACGAGCACCTTCCCCGCGGCCGCGTCGAGCGCCGGGTGCACCCGTGTGCTGCCGGGCGGCGCTGCCCGCAGGTGGACGACCGACGGATCGTCACCGTCCAGCACGCTTCCGGCGCGGAAGCGTACCCGGGTCACCGCCCGCCCGTACCCCGTCTCGGGATGGGGGCGCGACTCCACCCAGAGCCGGGCCCCGTCGTCCGTCGGCTCCACGCCCAGCGAGATGCCGTGCCCGAAGCCGCGCAGGTACATGTGCCCGAGCCGCCGGCCCGAGACCGCGTACCGGGTGACGCACAGGTCGCCGGCGCGCTTGCGGTCGTCGGCGTCCAGCGGCTCGTCCTCGCCGGGCAGCCGCCGGCCGCCCTGGACCAGCTGGAGCGCGTACACCTCGTCCCGTGCGTCGTCGAACGCCAGCGACTGGGGCCCGGTGGTGTCGCGCAGGGGCGTCGGAGACCACAGCCGGGCGGCCCGGTCGATGTCGAACTCCCCGGCCGGCTCCGAAGGGCCCGCGGCCGGCCGCTCGCCGCGGCCCAGCGCGAACCCGGCCACCCCACCCACCGTCAGCGAGACCGTGGCGGTGCCCCCGGTGAGGAGCAGGGTCCTGCGGCTGACGGGCGGACGGGCTGAGGGCATGCGGCGGTTGACCCTTCTCGGGAGCGACGGGAGCCATCCATTGTGTCAAAGACGATCAAAGATGATCAAAAGGCGGATGCCCGCCCCTCGTCGAGGGACGGGCATCCGCCTTTGTCCGCCTCGCAGTCACGCGGCGACTGCCTTGCGCCGCTCCTGCTCCGGCAGTGCCTTACGCCGGGACGCTCGCCACGCCCTGCGCCAGGAACCGCTTGCCGTTGACGCGCTCCGAGACGCCCTCGCGGTCCAGGTACGGCGTGATGCCGCCCAGGTGGAAGGGCCAGCCCGCGCCGGTGATGAGGCAGAGGTCGATGTCCTGCGCCTCGGCGACGACACCCTCCTCCAGCATCAGACCGATCTCCTGGGCCACCGCGTCCAGGACGCGGTCGCGGACCTGCTCCTCCGTCAGGACGACGTCGCCCTGCTTGAGGAGCGCGGCGACCTCGGGGTCGAGCTCCGGCTTGAAGCCGTTCTCCGCGTTGTAGACGTAGAAGCCGCGCTTGCCGGCCTCGACGACGGCCTTCAGGTTGGGGGAGACCTTGAAGCGCTCCGGGAAGGCGCGGTTCAGGGTCTCGGAGACGTGCAGACCGATCGCCGGGCCGACCAGCTCCAGGAGGACGAGCGGGGACATCGGCAGGCCGAGCGGCTCGACCGCCTTCTCCGCCGTCTCGACGGAGGTGCCCTCGTCGATGACGTTCTGGATCTCGCCCATGAAGCGGGTCAGGATGCGGTTCACGACGAACGCCGGGGCGTCCTTCGTCAGAACGGCCGTCTTCTTCAGCTTCTTCGCGACACCGAAGGCGGTGGCGAGCGAGGCGTCGTCCGTCTGCTCGCCGCGCACGATCTCCAGGAGCGGGAGGATCGCGACCGGGTTGAAGAAGTGGAAGCCGACCACGCGCTCGGGGTGCTTCAGCTTGGACGCCATCTCGCTGACGGAGAGCGAGGAGGTGTTGGTGGCGAGGATCGCGTGCGCCGGGGCGACGGCCTCGACCTCGGCGAACACCGTCTGCTTGACGGACATCTCCTCGAAGACGGCCTCGATGATGAAGTCCGCGTCCGCGAAGCCCTCGGCCTTGTCCAGGACACCGGAGACCAGGCCCTTGAGGCGGTTGGCCTTGTCCTGGTTGATCCGGCCCTTGCCGAGCAGCTTGTCGATCTCGCCGTGCACGTAGCCGACGCCCTTGTCGACGCGCTCCTGGTCGATGTCGGTCAGGACGACCGGCACCTCGAGGCGGCGCAGGAAGAGCAGGGCCAGCTGGGAGGCCATCAGACCGGCGCCGACGACACCGACCTTGGTGACGGGGCGGGCCAGCGACTTGTCCGGCGCGCCGGCCGGGCGCTTGCCGCGCTTCTGCACCAGGTTGAAGGCGTAGATGCCGGAGCGCAGCTCGCCGCCCATGATCAGGTCCGCGAGGGCCTGGTCCTCGGCGTCGAAGCCCTTCTGCAGGTCGCCGTCCTTCGACGCCTCGATGATGTCGAGGGCGCGGTAGGCGGCCGGGGCGGCGCCGTGCACCTTGGAGTCGGCGACGGCACGGCCCTTGGCGACGGCCTGGTCCCAGCCCTCGCCGCGGTCGATCTCCGGGCGCTCGACGGACACGTCGCCCTTGAGGACGGACGCGGTCCAGATGAGGGACTGCTCCAGGAAGTCGGCGCCCTCGAAGATCGCGTCGGCGATGCCGAGCTCGAAGACCTGCTTGCCCTTGAGCTGGCGGTTCTGGTTCAGCGAGTTCTCGATGATGACCTGGACGGCCTTCTCCGCGCCGATCAGGTTCGGCAGGATCGTGCAGCCGCCCCAGCCGGGCACCAGACCGAGGAAGACCTCGGGCAGCGAGAAGGCCGGCAGCGCCTTGGAGACGGTGCGGTAGGTGCAGTGCAGACCGACCTCGACACCGCCGCCCATCGCCGCGCCGTTGTAGTACGCGAAGGTGGGGACGGCCAGGCCCGCGAGGCGCTTGAAGACGTCGTGGCCGCCCTTGCCGATGGCCAGGGCCTCCTCGTGCTTCTTCAGCAGCTCGACGCCCTTGAGGTCGGCGCCGACGGCGAAGATGAACGGCTTGCCGGTGATGCCGACGCCGACGATCTCACCGTTCGCGGCCTCCGCCTCGACCTGGTCGATCGCGGTGTTGAGGTTGGCGAGCGACGCGGGGCCGAAGGTGGTCGGCTTGGTGTGGTCGAAGCCGTTGTCCAGCGTGATCAGCGCGAACCGGCCCGCGCCCGCGGGGAGTTCGAAGTGCCGTACGTGGGCGGAGGTGACGACCTCGTCCGGGAAGAGCTCGGCGGCGCCCTTCAGAAGCTCTGCGGTGGTGCTCACTTGCTGCCTCCGGCGTCCTTGTGGTTCGGGTTCTCCCAGATGACCGTGGCGCCCATGCCGAAGCCGACGCACATGGTGGTGAGGCCGTAGCGGACCTCCGGCTGCTCCTCGAACTGGCGGGCCAGCTGCGTCATCAGACGGACGCCGGAGGAGGCGAGCGGGTGGCCGTACGCGATGGCGCCGCCGTACTGGTTGACGCGCGCGTCGTCGTCGGCGATGCCGTAGTGCTCCAGGAACGCGAGGACCTGGACGGCGAACGCCTCGTTGATCTCGAAGAGACCGATGTCCGAGATGGACAGGCCGGCCTTGGCCAGCGCCTTCTCGGTGGCCGGGATCGGGCCGTAGCCCATGACCTCGGGCTCGACGCCGGCGAAGGCGTACGAGACCAGGCGCATCTTCACCGGGAGGTTGTTCTCGCGGGCGAAGTCCTCGGAGGCGATGATCGAGGCGGTGGCGCCGTCGTTCAGGCCGGCCGCGTTGCCCGCGGTCACGTTGCCGTGGACGCGGAACGGCGTCTTCAGGTTCGCCAGCGACTCCAGGGTGGTGCCCGGGCGCATCGGCTCGTCGGCGGTGACCAGGCCCCAGCCCGTCTCGCCACCGGCGGGGTCGGTGCGGCGGACCGAGATCGGCACCAGGTCCTGCTGGATCTTGCCGTCGGCGTACGCCTTGGCGGCCTTCTCCTGCGAGCGCACGGCGTACTCGTCGGCGCGCTGCTTGGTGATGCTCGGGTAGCGGTCGTGCAGGTTCTCCGCCGTCATGCCCATGAAGAGGGCGGACTCGTCGACCAGCTTCTCGCTGACGAAGCGCGGGTTCGGGTCCACGCCCTCGCCCATGGGGTGGCGGCCCATGTGCTCGACACCACCGGCGATGACGGCGTCGTACGCGCCGAAAGCGATCGAACCGGCCACCGACGTCACGGCGGTCAGCGCGCCGGCGCACATGCGGTCGATGGAGTAGCCCGGCACGGACTGCGGCAGACCCGCCAGGATGCCGGCGGTACGGCCGAGGGTCAGGCCCTGGTCGCCGATCTGCGTGGTCGCGGCGATGGCGACCTCGTCGATCTTCGCCGGGTCGAGAGCCGGGTTGCGGCGCAGCAGCTCCCGGATGGCCTTGACGACGAGGTCGTCGGCGCGGGTCTCGTGGTAGATGCCCTTCGGGCCCGCCTTGCCGAACGGGGTACGGACGCCGTCGACGAAGACGACGTCCCTGACGGTACGAGGCACGATGGCTCTCCTCCAGGGTGCGGGATGGCACTGCTGCTGCTCGGGCGCGCGGCGCCCGGCACGCGGCTAAGCGCGCGCTTGCTACCCCCATGCTACTTACGAGTAACCAAGCTGCCCAGTCCCCGGGCCGGGAGCGGCGAACGTCACACCCGGCTGGGCGCCCGGAGCGGTCACATATCGACGTCCGGAGGCGGCATCGGCCTGCCGCGCCACACGACCCTGATGCGGTCCAACAGGTGAACCAGCGCCGTGTCATGAACGAGGGGCATCAACGCATCGACGTCGGTGGGCCGCAACCGGCCCAGGGCCGCGAGGTCCAGTGTCAGGAGCAGAGGCTCGGCGTGCTCGGCCAGCCAGTCCACGCGGCCCAGCTCACGTGCCAGCCGCAGGAGCTCGACCGTGAGCCTGGGGCGCTCGACGGACGGCACGTCGGGAAGTGCTGCCGCATGACGGTCAAGGATCTCGTCCGCCGGACTCGGCGTGACTCGGTGCCATACGTGCGTGGTCTCCGCCTGCCCGAGGGCCGCCGCAAGCCGCGCGTGACTGTCGGCCGCCCGCAGGAGGGTGCCCAGCCGGGAGATGATCGTGTCCAGCTCGGCGTGGGCCACATCGGGGCGCCCCACCTGCCCGTGGACGCAGTCGATCAGCGCCCTCCAGGTGCTCGCGTGCCGACCCGGATCGGAATCCGCCCTTGCGGACAGCGTCAAGGCCTTGAGTGTCTCCACCACGATGGGCCCCGGCAGATCGGCGGCGTCTCGCGCCAACAGCCGTGCCAGGACGTCCCGCATGGTCGGCAGATCCGCCTCGGGCACGTACGGCAGCATCACCGCGAGATCGGCGTAGGCGTCCGCGACACCGGCAGCCGCTTGACGGTCTCCGCTCAGGACAGCCATCAGCGTATGGGCCGACGAGCGGACCGCTCCCTCTCCGTCGGCGCGGTACGTCCGCAGCGTGCCGGACAAGCGCGTAAGCAGTGGGACCAGGACGTGAAGCAGCTCCGCCGAGTCCGCGTCGCCCAGGAACGACATGCGGCGCACGAGCTCCGCCACGGAGTGCCTCTCGTCGTCTGAATGGAAGCCGCCGGGCCTCGGCGCCCGGATGGGGGCGGACCAGGCCCGATCTTCCTCGTGTGCGTCGTCCGACCTCAGGGCGATCCGCAGACCATGGCGCGCGGAGTCCGGGCTGCCGTATTTCTGATGGCTCAGCGAGAGGAATCCGGTGAACGAGGTCCACGAGGCGTCGCTGAACTGCGAGCGCCACAGGTGGGCGCAGCGCGACCAGGCGTCCTCGACCTCGCGGGACCCGGACAGGAACGCGTCGAGGTCGAGGACCCCCTCCACCGCGACGGCGATCAGCAGGAGATTGGCGCCGTAGACCGCGTCGCGCTCCACGGCGCTCTGGACGACCGGCCGGTACGCGAGGTCCGCACCCCGAGAATCGTCCCTTTCCGCCCCTGCGAAGAGCACCCGCAGCAGCCGCGCCAAGGACCGGCGGTACTCCTCGTCACCCGATGCCAGCAGCTCGCGAACGTTGCGCACCACTTCCGCACGGTCGGTGAGGGGGACGACCGACAGCAGGGCGCGCAGGCGCCGGTCGTCCGGCTCGCGCTTGGCAGGACCGTGTGCGCAGAGCACGTCGTCCAGTTCGCAGCGGATCAGCCGCGCCACCAGGTGTTCGCCGAAAGTCGCGTGGAGGAATTCGTAGCACCGGAGGTTCTCCTCCGCCACCACAGCCTGCGACTCGTGGACGAAGAAGAAGCGCCCGAAGACCAGCGGCGGGGTCTCCCCTTCCAGCAGATGCGCGAGATCCCGTTCGGCATCGGTCGCCATGATGCTCTGGCTGCCGCGATGGAACATTCCGGTCGCGATCACTCCGAGACGCCGCAATTCGTCAGCCACGGCCTCGGCCTCGGCAGCCTCCGGCAGCACGCCCGTCTGCTTCACGACTTCCCGGCGGACGAACTCGCTCAGCAGCGTCTCGTAGAGTCCCGCCCGTCCCCCGCCGACCCCGCGCCGCAGGCGCAGCGCATTGCCCACCGCGTCGTACAGCGCGAGCATGAGCAGCAGAAGCGGCTGCGTGGCGAGCTCCTCATGCGGCCGCAGCACTTCCCAGGTGAGCGGTTCGAGCCCCTGTTCCGCGAAGTACCGGCGGTTCGCCTCACGCCAGATCGCGAGCCACCGGGTGATGTGCCGCTCGCCGAACGGCTCCAGCCGCATGACGGTGGCGGTGCCGGGGAGGTGTGCCCGGTCGGCGACCACGGTCCGGCTCGTGACCACGACCACCGTCGGGCGTCCCCACTCCGCCTCCCGGGCCTGCAGCCGCTCGATCTCGTCCAGATACCCCCACAGGCGCTGATGGCCCCGTCCCTGTGCGCCGGCTTGGAGGAGCTCGTCGAAACCGTCGAGGAGGACCACGCGTACGACGCCCGACGCCTCGTCCACCACCTCGGGCCACGGTGTCCGTCTGCCCGTGTTCCGCAGCAAGGCCTCCTCGATCTGCTCCTGTACGTCGACGTCGGCCGACACATGCCGTAGCTCCACACGGACGCAGAAGAACTCCCGCTCCGGCAGGCGTGCCTCCAACAGACGGGTCAGGAGCGACTTGCCCGACCCCGGATGCCCGAGCACGAGCAGGGGTGCCCGCGTGGCCCGTGCGGTGAGCAGATAGGCGGCCAAGAACGTGGCCAGGTCGTGACGGAGCGGCTGCCGCTCCCACCAGTCGTCGCTGGCCAGATGGCGGTCCACCGGGCGTGGGGCGAATCGGAAGGAGGGCGCCACGTATCCTTCGGCGAGCGTGGGAATCACGAGGTCGGAGCCATCGACCGAGGCGATGGGGGCCCGGAGACGCGCGCGTGAACGAGGTGGTGCCTTCCCCCCGTCGGCGAACTCGCTCAGCAACGAGCCCAGCCTGCCCAGGCCGGTGCGGTCCGCCGGGGCGGGCGGTTCGTCCTCGTCTGGGGGGATGACCACGCTGTCGGACGTCAGGCGGAACTCCGGACAGCTCCATGAGACCTCGGAGACCAATTGGTCGTACTTCCGCATCGCCTCCCGGGCGAGCCGTTCCGGCGGTGAACTCCCCGGGGTGGCGGAGCGACTGACGACGTCGCCCGCGGCCACGTACGAGGCGATCAACTCGGCCCGTAACTCTGCCGGCTCACGGACGCGGAACGAACCAAGCTCGATCTGGGCGAGTTCGTGGAGGACATCGGTCGTGACGTCGGCCGGACCGGCACCCCAGTCCTCCATGGGAGTGAGGCCGGCGCGAGCGACCGTCTCGCAGAACGCGGCGACGTGCAGAACGACGTCGGCCGCACACAGCAGGACCGTCCGGTCCAGGCCCTGTGCGGAGCGGACCCGTCCCGGGTAATGGGCGAGGAGCGCGGGGAGTTCCGCTGACGGCGATCCGTCCAGTGCCAGCGGTGCGAGCACGTCCTCGGCGAAGTCCTCGAGCCGCGCACGTCTCCCGGCCAGGACGGCCACCGCGCCGGCAAAGTCACCCCCGTCTTCGAGCCATGCCCGCCCGTCGACGTCGGGGCGCCGCGGGCGCTGCCGGGGCTTCTCGACGCCTTCGGCGCCACCGATCACCTCCAGCTCCCCGTGGCGTCGACGCCAGTAAACAGAGTCGAGCGGGAGCCCGGGCAGATCGGGCGTCTTCGTGTGTCGGCGGCAGTATTCGACGATCCGCAGGACGTCCTCCACTCGCGGAGGAGCGGTGCGCCGCCCGCTCAGCAGTTCCGAGATGGTCGACTCGCTCCGGCCGAGGGCACGGGCCAGCGCCGTCTGGGGCACGTGGTGCGCCTGCACGAGATGCCGCAGTGCGGCGCAGAAGTGGGCGACAGCGCTTGGAGCATCGGTCACGAACTGGCCCCCCGACATTCGTACGACTTCGGCCCCAGAGGCAGCAGCGTAGGCCTGACCTGCCACGACCGCCCGGTGCTTTGGAAATCTTCGGTAAAGGACCAACCCGGTCGGCCGGTGTCCCACAGTCGGTCCGGCGGTGGTGCAGGACCACCGCATGACGGAAGGAAGTCCACATGACGTCCTGGCCCATGGCGCTTTCGGTGAGCCTGGTCGGGCTCGGTCCCCTGGCTCTCCTGGCCGCGGTCGCACTGCCCGCGGTCTGGTCCTCTCGGCCGGCACGTCGTCGGGCCGCCGTCGGCGTGCTCGCGCAGCTGTTGGGTGCCGGGCAGTCGCGATCCCGGGCCGCCCGCCGGTGGTGATGGATCCGCGCCCCCACGTAGGGTTCATTTACGTGTAGGGCCGGATGCCCGAGCCGCCGGCAGGGTGATCAGCGGCGCGGTAGCGGGTCCCGCCAACGGAGTGCCACCGCCTCGGCCACCATCAGGTGGGGGCGGGCCCGGCTGCCGGACGCGCTGATACGTAACATCCGGCGCCTCCAGGTTGGTGAGGACGGGGATGGGCGCCCAGCTCAGGGCGGAGGTGCGGCAGGCCGGCGATCGCGCCTACCCCGAGGCTAGGGTGCCAAGAGCGCTTTAGCCGAGCGTGACAGAACCGCATGGCGAAGCCCCCGGGGCATCGCACCGGGGGCTTCGCCACACCTGTCTCTTCCGGACGTCTCCCGCTCAGCCCTTCGCCGCCAGCGCCTTGACCAGCAGCGGTGTCACCAGGCCCACCTGCCACGCCCGCGCGCCGTAGCCGGTCAGGGCCGCCGCGACCGTGTCCGGGTTGACCGGGGCCGGCGGTTCCCAGCAGACCCGGCGGACCGTGTCGGGCGTGATCAGGTTCTCCTGGGGGAGGTTCAGCTCCTCCGCGAGCGCCGACACCGCCGTGCGGGCCGCGGCGAGCCGGGCGGCCGCGGCCGGGTCCTTGTCGGCCCAGGCGCGCGGCGGGGGCGGGCCCGCCACGGGCTGGCCCGGCTGCGGCAGCTCGGCGTCCGGCAGGTCCTTCGCCCGGTCCACGGCCGCCTGCCACTGCTCCAGCTGGCGGCGGCCCATCCGCTGCCCGAAGCCCGGCAGCGCCGAGAGCGCGCCCGCGTTCGGGGGCAGCGCGAGCGCCGCCTCCACGATCGCCGAGTCGCTCAGCACCTTGCCGGGGGAGACGTCGCGCCGCTGCGCCACGCGGTCACGGGCCGTCCACAGCTCCCGTACCACCGCCATCTGACGGCGCCGGCGCACCTTGTGCATCCCGGAGGTACGGCGCCAGGGGTCCTTGCGCGGCGGGGCGGGGGGCGCCGAGGCGATGGCGTCGAACTCCTCCAGGGCCCACTCCAGCTTGCCCTGCCGGTCCAGCTCCTTCTCCAGCTCGTCGCGCAGGTCGACGAGCAGCTCCACGTCGAGCGCGGCGTACCGCAGCCAGGGCTCGGGCAGCGGCCGGGTGGACCAGTCGACGGCGGAGTGGCCCTTCTCCAGGGCGTACCCGAGGACCGACTCGACCATCGCGCCCAGACCCACCCGGGGGAAGCCCGCGAGCCGGCCGGCCAGCTCGGTGTCGAAGAGCCGCGTCGGCACCATGCCTATGTCGCGCAGGCACGGCAGGTCCTGGGTCGCGGCGTGCAGGATCCATTCGGTGCCGGCGAGCGCCTCGCCGAGACCGGACAGATCGGGGCAGCCCACCGGATCGATCAGCGCGGTGCCCGCGCCCTCGCGGCGCAGCTGGACGAGATAGGCGCGCTGCCCGTAGCGGTAGCCGGACGCGCGCTCGGCGTCGACGGCGACCGGGCCGCGGCCTGCGGCGAAGGCGGCGATCACCTCGGCGAGGGCGTCCTCGGTCGCGACGACGGGCGGAATGCCCTCGCGCGGTTCGAGCAGCGGGATCGGCAGCCCATGCGCAGGGACGTCGTCGTCCGAGGGGGCGCCCCCGGTGGTTCGCAGTGCGGTGTCACTCGCGGTGTCTTGGGCGTCGGTCACCTGTCAAGGGTATCCGTCAATGGCAAGCGCCCATCGAAGGAACGCTCGGAACGGCCGACTGGCCGGACACAGAGGGAACGTTCCGTCGACAGGCGCTCGACAGCCGTCACACCGAAGGGACGGCGAGGGGGTGGATCACGCCTCGCGGCGCGCCGCTCAGTGGATGATCCCGGTGCGCAGCGCCACCGCGACCATGCCGGCGCGGTCGCCGGTGCCCAGCTTGCGGGCGATGCGGGCGAGGTGGGACTTCACGGTGAGGGCCGAGAGGCCCATGGAGACGCCGATGGCCTTGTTCGACTGGCCCTCCGCGACGAGTCGCAGCACCTCGACCTCGCGGCCGGAGAGCTCGCGGTAGCCGCCCGGGTGGCTCGGGGCGCCCGGGGGGCGGCGGTGGCCGAGGCGGGCGGCCGCGGAGCCGATGGGGGCGGCGCCGGGGCGGGTGGGGTGCCCGATGTTCGTACGGGTGCCGGTGACGACGTAGCCCTTGACACCGCCGGCCAGGGCGTTGCGTACCGCGCCGATGTCGTCGGCGGCCGAGAGGGCGAGGCCGTTGGGCCAGCCCGCGGCGCGGGTCTCGGACAGCAGGGTCAGGCCGCTGCCGTCGGGGAGGTGGACGTCGGCCACGCAGATGTCGCGCGGGTTGCCGACGCGGGGACGGGCCTCCGCGATGGACGACGCCTCGATGACGTCGCGCACCCCGAGCGCCCACAGGTGGCGGGTGACGGTGGAGCGGACGCGCGGGTCGGCCACGACGACCATGGCCGTCGGCTTGTTCGGGCGGTAGGCGACCAGGCTTGCGGGCTGCTCGAGGAGAACGGACACCAGGCCTCCTGGGGAAGGTGGGGGACGGAGCCGGCTCGGGGAAGAAGCCGGGGGCGAACCCGTTGCTTTGAAGGGGTCACTGAGTCCTTCGGCAGCAGGGCCGCCCGCCTTTAGGGAAAGATCACGATTTAGTGAGTAACAATTGGGGCAATTCGGACGCGCGATCGATCATCGTACGAGCCTCATGCGATCCGGGGCCCCGCCCCACTCGAAAGTGTCCGAAAAACGACCCTCTCCGACCCTCTCCGACCCTCGCCGGCCCTCGCCGCACTCTCCGCGCGGCTACGGGTGCTGCGGGCCCCGGCGCTGCGGCAGCGAGACGACCCCCGCGCCCGACGTCGTCCCCGCCCCCGGCCCGGCCCCCGGCTCGGCCGGTGACGGCGGCAGCCCCGCGACCTGGCACAGCAGATCGCACCAGGCCGCCAGGTGCGTCCCCGTGTCCGGCACCCCCGCCGGACCCTCCCGCGGCGTCCACGACGCCCGGATCTCGATCTGCGTCGCCGGCCGCCGCTCCGCGAGTCCCCCGAAATAGTGGGAGCCCGCCATCGTGACGGTGCCGCTCGCCTCCTCGTACGCGAGCCCGCGCGCCTCGAACGCCCCGGTCAGCCACGACCAGCAGACCTCCGGCAGCAGCGGGTCCGCCGCCATCTCCGGCTCCAGCTCCGCCCGTACCAGCGTGACCAGTCGGAAGGCGCCCTTCCAGGCGTCGTGCCCGGCCGGGTCGTGCAGCAGCACGAGCCGCCCGTCCGCCAGGTCCTCCTCGCCCGCCACGACCGCCGCCTCCAGGGCGTACGCGTACGGGGCGAGCCGCTGCGGCGGCCGGGTCGGGTCCGCCTCGATCTCCGGCCGCAGCCGGACCGCGCGCAGCCCCTCGACCGCCCGCCGGAACGCGGGCGGCAGCGGGTTCGTGTCCGTGGGGTCCACCCTGTCGCCCGCCGTCTTCTCCGTCCCTCGAATGCCGTCGGAATGATCGGAAGAATGTCCCTGAGCCGCAGCCATGCGGGGAAGAGTAGGCGGAACGGGGCCCGCGCGCAGGGAGGGACACCCGGGCCGGGCGAGCGGCTTCTCGCCACATGCGAAGATTCTGGGCGTGAGCGCCAACCACAGCCCCGAGGGCAACCAGACGAACCAGACGAAGCACCAGCCGCAGACGTACGACTCCGCGTTCCTGAAGGCGTGCCGGCGTGAGGCCGTGCCCCACACGCCCGTCTGGTTCATGCGGCAGGCCGGGCGGTCCCTGCCCGAGTACCTCAAGGTCCGCGAGGGCATCCCCATGCTCGAGTCGTGCATGCGGCCCGAGCTGGTCACCGAGATCACGCTGCAGCCGGTCCGCCGGCACAAGGTGGACGCCGCCATCTACTTCAGCGACATCGTCGTCCCGCTCAAGGCCATCGGCGTCGACCTCGACATCAAGCCCGGCGTCGGCCCCGTCGTCGCCGAGCCCATCCGCAGCCGCGCCGACCTGGCCCGGCTGCGCGACCTGACCCCGGAGGACGTCCACTACGTCACCGAGGCGATCGGGATGCTCACCGCCGAACTGGGGTCCACCCCGCTCATCGGCTTCGCCGGCGCTCCGTTCACCCTCGCGAGCTACCTCGTCGAGGGCGGCCCGTCCCGCAACCACGAGCACACCAAGGCGCTCATGTACGGCGACCCGCAGCTGTGGGCCGACCTGCTCGACCGCCTCGCCGAGATCACCTCGGCCTTCCTCAAGGTGCAGATCGAGGCCGGCGCCTCCGCCGTCCAGCTCTTCGACTCCTGGGTGGGCGCCCTCGCCCCCGCCGACTACCGCCGCTCCGTGATGCCGGCCTCCGCCAAGGTCTTCGACGCGGTCGCCTCGTACGGCGTCCCGCGCATCCACTTCGGTGTCGGTACGGGCGAGCTGCTCGGCCTCATGGGCGAGGCGGGCGCCGACGTGGTCGGCGTCGACTGGCGCGTCCCGCTCGACGAGGCCGCCCGCCGTGTCGGCCCGGGCAAGGCGCTCCAGGGCAACCTCGACCCGGCCGTCCTCTTCTCCTCGCGGGAGGCCGTGGAGGCCAAGACGGACGAGGTCCTGGCCGCCGCGAAGGACCTGGAGGGCCATGTCTTCAACCTCGGTCACGGGGTGCTGCCGACGACCGATCCGGAGGCGCTGACCCGCCTGGTCGACTACGTGCACACGCGGACGGCCCGCTGACGACCGCCCGCCCGCGCGGGGCCTGCGAGGGCTGGGCTCAGCCCTCGCAGTTGTTCGGCGGGTTGCCCGAGCCGACCTTGCAGAAGTCGAGGCCGGGGCCGCCGTCCACGACGTTGTTGTTCCTGCCCACCTGCAGGTAGTCGTTCCCGGCGCCGCCGGCCGCGATGCCGTTCAGCGTGCCGGGGATCCGGATGAAGTCGGCGTCGTCGCTGCCGTCGATGATCCCGTTCACGGTGACGCCCGACGACACGGTGATGCTGTCGCCGCCGGTGCCGCCGATCACGACACCGTTCATCGGGCCGGTGAGGATGATGGAGTCGGAGCCGCCGAGGCCGTGGACGACGCCCCCGGCCTCGACCCGGGAGCACACGATGTAGTCGGGCCCGGCCGTCCCGTTCACGGTGTCGCCGGGGACGGGCTTGCCGTTGACCGTGCACGAGGTCACGGCGTACGCCGGAGTGGCGGCCAGGGCGAGCGGGGCGAGGGCGAGTGAGGTGGCGCAGAGCGCGCGCACGACGTTGTGTCTGATCATGCGACGAGTCACTCACGGTGCCCTCGTGGTCGCAATTCGTCACCGGACGACGCTCTGCCGCTCGGGTCAGCCCGCCGCCCGAACGGCCGCCACCGCCTTCCGCGCCGCCACCAGGACCGGGTCCCACA
The DNA here is from genome assembly GCF_044768205.1 of Streptomyces sp. NPDC101160. Lineage (NCBI taxonomy): Bacteria > Bacillati > Actinomycetota > Actinomycetes > Kitasatosporales > Streptomycetaceae > Streptomyces > Streptomyces sp. NPDC101160. The sequence goes on from NZ_JBIWPJ010000010.1 coordinate 279,165, forward strand.
CCGGCGAGAACGGCGGCGCGTAGCCCAGGTCGAGGGCGACCATCTGCTCCACCGTCATGCCCGCCGTCAGCGCCACCGCCGCGATGTCGACCCGCTTCCCGGCGCCCTCGCGGCCCACGATCTGCACCCCGAGCAGCCGTCCGGTGCGCCGCTCCGCCAGCATCTTCACCGTCATCGGCGCCGCCCCCGGGTAGTAGCCCGCCCGGCTGGTCGACTCGATCGTCACCGTCACGTACCGCAGCCCGACGTCCCGGGCGTCCTTCTCGCGCAGCCCGGTCCGCGCGATCTCCAGGTCGCACACCTTCGACACCGCCGTCCCCACCACGCCCGGGAACGTCGCGTAGTCGCCGCCCACGTTGGAGCCGATCACCTGGCCGTGCTTGTTCGCGTGCGTACCGAGCGGCACATGCCGCTCCCGTCCCGACACCAGGTCGAGGACCTCCACGCAGTCCCCGCCCGCCCACACGTTCTCGTGGCCGCGCACCCGCATCGACAGGTCGGTCAGCAGACCGCCGTACGTGCCGATCGGCAGCCCCGCCGCCCGCGCCAGCGAGGTCTCCGGCACCACGCCCATGCCGAGCACCACCACGTCCGCCGGATACTCGTCACCCGACTCGGTGACCACCGCGCGCACCCGCCCGTCCGCGCCCCCGCGGACCTCCGCCACGGCAGCGGACCCGACCGTCGTGATGCCGAGCCCGTCCATCGCCTCGTGCACCAGGCGCCCCATGTCCGGATCGAGCGTCGCCATCGGCTGCTCGCTCCGGTTCAGGACCGTCACCTCGAAGCCGTGGCCGAGCAGCGCCTCCGCCATCTCCACGCCGATGTACCCGGCGCCGACCACCACGGCCCGCCGCCCCGGCGCCCGGCCCAGCGAGTCGAGCAGCGCCTGGCCGTCGTCCAGCGTCTGCACCCCGTGCACACCCGGCGCGTCGATCCCCGGCAGCGGCGGCCGCGACGGCCGCGCCCCCGTCGCGATCACCAGCTTGTCGAAGCCGGTCCAGCCCTCCGCGCCCGACTCCAGGTCCCGGGTCCGCACGCGCTGCCCGGGCAGGTCCAGCTCGGTCACCTCGGTCCGCATCCGCAGATCGATCTCCCGTGCCCGGTGCTCCTCGGGACTCCGGGCGATCAGCTCGTCCCGGGCCCCGACCCCGCCGCCGACCCAGTACGGGATCCCGCAGGCCGAGTACGAACTGAAGTGCCCCCGCTCGAAGGCGACGATCTCCAGCTCCCCGGGCTTCTTGAGCCTGCGCGCCTGCGACGCGGCGGACATGCCGGCCGCGTCACCACCGATGACCACCAGTCGTTCGCTCATGGAAGCCATCTTTCAGGGCTTCACGAGCTTCCGGGCGATTTCAGTCCTCCTGTTCGGCCACCGGTCCGGCCACCGGTCCGGCCGCCCGCTCGCCCTCGGGGGCCGTCTGCTGGGCCGGGACGCCCGCCGCGTTGACCGTCCAGGGGCGCGGCCGCGGCGCCGGCTGCGGACGGCGGCGCCGCAGCCGCGGGCGGACCAGCCACCGCCACAGCGCGTACGCAAGCGCCGCCACCGCCAGCCACGGCGCGAGCGCGGCGAGTACGACGAGGAGCCAGGCGGCCGCCGACACCAGGGCGTTCCAGCCGCCGGCCAGGGCGTCGAGGAAGCCGGGGCGGTCGCTGTCGTCGTCCGCCGGGGCGGACTCCGGCTCCGTGAGTTCGAGGGTGACGGTCGCCAGTGTCGTCTGGTCCTTCAGTGCCGCCTGCTGGGCGAGCAGCGCCTCCAGGTCGGCCTGACGGCGGCTCAGCTCGCCCTCCAGGGTGACCACGTCGGCCAGCTTCGTCGCCCGGTCCATCAGGGTCCGCACCCGCGCCACGCTCGCCCGCTGGGTGGCGATACGGCTGTCGACGTCCACGACCTGGTCGGTGACGTCCTTGGCGTTCGCCTTGCGGGACAGCAGCCTGCCCGCGCCCGCGAGTTCGGCGAGGACGGAGTCGTAACGCTCCTGCGGGACGCGCAGGACGATCCGGGAGACGACGTGCGTGTCGTCGACCCGCTCCGTCGACTCGTTCTCGACGTGCCCGCCCGCACGCGTGGCCACCTGCCGGGCCGCGGCCGTCGCCTTCGCCGCGTCCTTGACCTCGACGGACAGCTCGGCGGTGCGGATGACGTGCTGGGCGACCGCGGGAGTACGGGCCGGGGCCCGGCCCTTCGCCCCGCTCGCGCCCGCCGTGCCGGACCCGTCCGCCGTCCCGGACCCGTCCGCCGCCGCCTCGGGCCCTCCGTACGCCGGCTTCGCCGCGCTCATGTCCCGCTTGCCGTCGCCCGCCGCGTCCGCGCCGCCGTCCCCCGAGCCGCAGCCCGTCAGGACGAGCGACGCGGTCAGCAGCGCCGCCGCCACGGCCGCGCGCCTTCTCGCCGTACGCGTTCCTCGCATCCGTACCCCCCAAGGTGATGGTGTCGTGGTGCCGGTTGGACGTCCCGGCCACGGAGCGGGTTGCCGTTCCGCGATCGCGAAGCGGTCACGGTCCGGCCTCGGATCGGGAGCGCCGGGGCGATTTGAGAGAGTGGTCCCATGAACGGCCCCACGAACGCGAAGTCGCACACCGCACCCGGACCGGACGTCGTCGTCATCGGCGGCGGCATCGCGGGCCTCGCCGCCGCCCACCGCCTGGTCACGGCCGGCGCGCGGGTCACCCTCCTGGAGGGCGGCGAGCGGCTCGGCGGCAAGCTGCTCGCCGGGGAGATCGCGGGCGCCCCCGTCGACCTCGGCGCCGAGTCGCTGCTCGCCCGCCGCCCCGAGGCCGTCGCGCTCGCCGAACGGGTCGGCCTCGCCGACCGCCTCCAGGCCCCCGCCGCCACCACCGCCTCCGTGTGGTCGCGCGGCGAACTCGTCCCCATGCCCAAGGGCCACGTCATGGGCGTCCCCGGCGACGGTCACGCCGTCGAGGGCCTGCTGTCCGCCGAGGCCGTGGCGCGGATCGGCCGCGACCGGGACCTCCCGCCGACCGAGATCGGCGAGGACATCGCCATCGGCGCGTACGTGGCCGAGCGCATGGGCCACGAGGTGGTCGACCGGCTCGTGGAGCCCCTCCTCGGCGGGGTCTACGCGGGCGACGCCTACCGCATCTCGATGAAGGCCGCCGTGCCCGCGCTCTTCGCCGCCGCGCGCCGCGCGCCGACGCTCACCGAGGCCGTCCGCGCCGTGCAGCAGGCCGGCGCGGCCACGCCGGCCGATGTGGCCGGCGCCGCGACGGGGCTCGGCGGGGCCGTGTTCGCCGGCATCCGGGGCGGCGTCGGCACCCTGCCCGGTGCGGTCGCCGACGCGATCCGGGCCGCGGGCGGCACGATCCTGACCCGTACCCCGGTCACCGCACTGCACCGCACCGGCGCCACCGGCTGGCAGGTCGTGACCGCGGAGCGTACGTACGCGGCCGACGCCGTCGTCCTCGCCACCCCCGCCGGGCCCGCCGCCGCGCTGCTCGCCGGCCACGCGCCGGCCGCGGCCGCCGAGCTCGCCGCCGTCGAGTACGCCTCCATGGCCCTGGTCACCCTCGCCTTCCGCCGCAGCGACGTCCAGGGCGTCCCCGGCCCCGGCCTGCCCGGCTCGGGGTTCCTCGTCCCGCCCGTCGACGGCCACACCATCAAGGCGTCCACCTTCTCCAGTCAGAAGTGGCAGTGGGTGACCGACTCCGCCCCCGACCTCTTCGTGCTGCGCACCTCCGTCGGCCGGTACGGCGAGGAGGAGCAGGTGCACCGCGAGGACGCCGACCTCGTCGGCGTCTCGCTCAAGGACCTGGCCGCCGCCACCGGCCTCGCCGCCCGGCCCGTCGCCGCCACCGTGACCCGCTGGATCGACGGCCTGCCCCAGTACCCGGTCGGCCACCTCGCCCGGGTGGAGCGCGTCCGCGCCGCCGTCGCCGGGCTGCCCGGCCTCGCCCTCGCGGGCGCCGCGTACGGGGGCGTGGGCATCCCCGCGTGCATCGCCTCGGGCGACCGCGCCGCCGACGAGATCATCGCCACGTCGAAAACCACCCACCCCGGTGCAGGGCACTCTTCGTGACGGGCGAGAATAGGCGTATGAGTGCGCCCGAAAAGATCCCGAACGCCGGTAAGAAGGCGAAGGACCTCAACGAGGTCATCCGCTACACCCTGTGGTCCGTCTTCAAGCTGCGCGACAATCTGCCCGAGGACCGGGCCGGCTACGCCGACGAGGTCCAGGAGCTCTTCGACCAGCTCGCCGCCAAGGACATCACGATCCGCGGCACGTACGACCTGTCCGGTCTGCGCGCCGACGCCGACGTCATGATCTGGTGGCACGCCGAGACCAGCGACGAGCTCCAGGAGGCGTACAACCTCTTCCGCCGCACCCGCCTGGGCCGCGCCCTGGAGCCGGTCTGGTCGAACATGGCGCTGCACCGCCCCGCCGAGTTCAACAAGTCGCACATTCCGGCCTTCCTGGCCGACGAGACCCCGCGCGACTACGTCTCGGTCTACCCGTTCGTGCGCTCCTACGACTGGTACCTGCTGCCGGACGAGGACCGCCGCCGGATGCTCGCCGACCACGGCAAGATGGCCCGCGGCTTCCCGGACGTGCGCGCCAACACGGTCGCCTCCTTCTCGCTCGGCGACTACGAGTGGATCCTCGCCTTCGAGGCCGACGAGCTGTACCGCATCGTCGACCTCATGCGTCACCTGCGGGCCTCCGAGGCGCGGATGCACGTCCGCGAGGAGGTCCCGTTCTACACCGGCCGCCGCAAGAGCGTCGCCGACCTGGTGGCGGGCCTGGCCTGACGGCCCCCCGGCACCACCGACCCGGTCACCGCCCGGCGCCCAGCCGGGCGGTGATCCCTTGACCCGGAAGATCAGACGGCCGGCGGAGCTCCGCCTGCCGCTCCAGCGACACCGGGTCCGGCTCCGGGTGCGGCGCGCACGAAGCGCGCCGCACCGGCGTCATCTCCTCCGCGCCTCCCGCCGCGCCTTCCGGGCTTCCGGGGCTTCCCGGGTCTCCCGCGCTCATGGTCACGTCCGGTACGGCTCCGGTGAGCAGATAGCGCTCCAGATAGGCGTTCACGCAGGCGTTCGGGCCGCCCCCGATGCCGTGCGTTCCCGCGCCCCGCTCGGTCACGAGCGCCGCGCCCCCCAGCCTCCGCTGCAGCTCCAGGGCCCCCGCGTACGGCGCGGCCGCGTCCCGCTCGGCCGCCAGGATCAGCACCGGCGGCAGCACGCTCGGTCCGGTGCGCACGTCCAGCGGCTTCTGGCTCGGTGCCGTCCAGTACGCGCAGGGCAGGTTCGCCCACACGTTGTCCCAGGTCTCGAACGGCGCGAGCGCCGCGAGCCGGGTGTTGTCCCGGTCCCACACCGCGAAGTCGTGCGGCCAGGGCGCGTCGTTGCACTCCACCGCCGTGTAGACGGCGCCCGCGTTCCCCGGATCGCCGGCCTCCGCCGCCCCGCTGCGCGGCGCCTCGGCCGGCCCGGCCTGGGCGATCAGCGGCTTCGCGTCGCCCTTCAGGTACGCCCCGAGCGCGCCCGCCCGCGCCGCCCAGAACCGGTCGTCGTACAGCGCCTGGAGCATCGCGCCGTGCAGCTGCCCCGGTCCGACCTTGCCGCCCGCCGGGGCGGCGGCCAGCTCGGCGCGTACCTTCTCGTAGTTCTCCGCGACCTCGGTGGCCGTCGTGCCCAGCCCGTACACCTTGTCGTGCTTCGCCGCCCACGCACGGAAGTCGGCCCAGCGGCGCTCGAACGCCGCCGACTGGTCGAGGTTGTTGACGTACCAGACCCGCGTCGGCGCCGGGTTCACGGGCGCGTCGAAGACCATCCGGCGCACCCGGTGCGGGAACAGCGTGGCGTAGAGGGCGCCGAAGTACGCGCCGTAGGACGCGCCCATGAACGTCAGCCGCCGCTCGCCGAGCGCCGCCCGCAGCACCTCCAGGTCACGGGCGTTGTTGAGCGAGTGGTAGTGCCGCAGCGCCGCGCCCGTGCGGCGGGCGCAGCCCTGCGCGTAGGTGCGGGCGCGGGCGATGCGCTCCTTCTTGAAGACCTCCGAGGGCACGGTCGGCGCGAGCGTCGGCCCCTGGGTGCGGTCGGCCGGGTCCTGGCAGGAGACGGGCGCGGACCGGCCGACGCCGCGCGGCGCGTAACCGACCAGGTCGTACGCGGCGGAGATCCGCTTCCAGGCGGGCAGCCCGGCCGCGAGCGGGAAGTACGTCGACGAGGCGCCCGGCCCGCCCGGGTTGTAGACCAGCGCGCCCTGCCGCCCGGACGCCGGTCCCGACGCCTTCACCCGGCTCACGGTGAGCGGGATCTGGGCGCCCTTCGGGGCGGCGTAGTCGAGCGGCACCCGGAAGGTGCCGCACTCCACCGGCGCGGGCAGCTTCTCCACCGCCGGGCACGGCCCGAACCGGATCCCCCCGGCCGCGGCGGCCCGCGCGGCGACCGCGACGCCGCGGCTCTCGGCAGGCGGGGCGTCGGCGGCGCCGGCGCGGGGGAGTGCGACGGCGGTGGGGGCGAGGAGAGCGGACAGCAACAGCGCGACGGACCTCATCTGCGCATCCCCTTCTCGGTGCCGTGGAGCGTCCCGGTGCCGTGGAGCGCGGTGGCACGGACGACAAAGACGACAAGAGGGGACCGCGGGGCGCCGCGCTTGTAAAGGATCTACGCCAGGTGTCGGCTGTCATGTACCCGAAAGGCGGCACGGAGCTCGGGTTCGAGCACCTGCGTGCCGCGCCGGGCCAGCGCCGTCAGAGGATCGGCCGGGGAGAGCGCGGCGAGCAGCCGGCGGCCGGCCGGGGAGGCCCAGCAGCCGAGGCCGGGGTCGTCGGTGCGGGCGATGACCAGGCACAGCCCGACCGCCACGAGCGGCAGCGAGAACCAGGCGAGGACCGGGGTGCGCTCGCCCGCCGGCACGAGCAGCACGGCCGCCGTCCCCAGGGCGAGCGTCAGCAGGAACGCGCCCCGCAGCGCCCGGACACCCGCCGCCGAGGTGCGCCGCACCGGCTCCGGCAGCGCGAGCCCGCGCGCCACCAGGCCGTCGCCCAGCGCCCGTACGCACTCCGTCTCCGCGGCCAGCGGCCGTACCGCCGGGATCGGCGACTGACCCGCGGGCCCGATCGCGCCGAGCACGGCCCGCTCGAGCTCGTCCCGCCCGGCGCCCGGGTCCACGGCGGTCGCCCAGCCGGTGTGGGCGAGCAGCACGGCCCGCGAGCGGTGCAGACCGACCAGCGTGAGATCGACGACCCGCAGCGGCCCGCCCGCCAGGTACGCCGCCTCCGGCACCGTGAGCCCGGCGCCGTCCGCGCGGCGCCGCTCGGCCGTGTCGACGGCGATGGCGTCGCGGCACACCCGCGCACACGCGAGGGCGGACACCACGAAGGCGACGAGGAGGAGGGGGACCCAGACCATGCCCTGGTTGTACGGGACGGGGACCGGGGCCGCCACCGGAATACCGGGCCCGGCTCGGCTCACATCGAGGACGACGAGCAGGAACTGCTGCTGGAGGAACAGGAGCTGGACGACGACGAGCACGAACTCGACGAGGAGGAGCAGGAGCTCGACGAGGAGGAGCACGAACTCGACGACGAGGAACAGGAACTCGACGACGAGGAACAGGAACTCCCTCCCGAGCACGAGCCTCCGCCGGAGCACGAACTCCCGCCGCTCCCGCACGAGCTGCCGCCACCGCACCCGCCCCCACCGCCCCCGGCCGCCGCCGCGCACCACATCACCGGCAGGAACGCGTCGTCGTTCGAGGAGTGGTGGGAGGAGTGACGGGAGGACGAACCGTGGGCGGAGGCGGAGTGCGACGAGCGCGCAGGGGACATCGGCCGCGCCCGCACCCGGGTACGGGCCGCCATGACCAGGTGCGCCCGCAGCAGCGGGTCCGGCAGCGCGCCGAGCCCGTGGAGCGCGACGAGCAGGCCCGGCTCGGCGACGTGCGCGAGCTCCCGCCCGTACGACGCGAGCGCGGCCCGCCCCGCCGGCGTGACCCGGCCCGAGGCCGCCACGCCGCACGCCACCGCCGTGAGGGGCACGCCGAGCAGCGCGGGCGCCACCTTCACCACGAACGGCACGGAATCGTCCGTGTCCATCAGCGCCGCCACGGTCAGGAACAGCACGACCGGAACCGACAGGAGCACCGCCCCACCCAGCGCCCAGCTCCAGACCAGCACGGACCGGCGGGCCCGGGGCGTCATGATCAGCCCCCGGGCCGCGAGCCCGTCGCCGATCTCCTGCACCGCCGGGTGCCGCATCACGTCGAGCCGCAGCGGCGCGAGCGCGCCCTGCCCGGCCACGTGCGTGCCGAGCACGGCCCGCTCCACCGGGTCGTGCGCCCGGGCGTCCGAGCGGGTCAGCCACACGATCCCCGGGTCGCTCACGTTGAGCCGCCCGTCCCCGTGCAGCGAGGCGAGCGCCGAGTCGACGACCCGGGCCGGCCCGCCGTTCAGGAACGCGGCCTCGTACCGGTCGTGCACCGCCCCGCCGGACCCGCGCCGGGCCCGGTGCAGCAGGACCAGCAGCAGCGCGATGGCGCCCGCGCCGAGCACGTCGTAGATGATCGCGAGCACGTTCACTGCGCCGCCACCCCCGTCCTGCCCAGCGCGGTGCGCATCCGGTGCGCGAGCCGCGCCACCGGCCCCGGCGGCCGGATGCCCGCCCGGTCGCGCCACCACGCGGTGAGCCGCCGGTGCGCCTCCGGGTCCTCGGGGCGCCCGGCGACGAGCAGCGCCTCGACGAAGTCGAGGGCGTCGTGCCGGTAGCCGTCCGTCATGGGCCGGGTCCGGGCGTACGAGAGGAAGGCCGGCCGGTAGCCGGCGCCGAGGATCTCGGGCAGCTCGGGCGCCACCTTGGCCACGACGTCCGCGCGCTTGGCCGCGAGCGCCCGGCTCTGCACCCCGAGCCGCCGCACGTCGAAACCCTCGGGCGCGGGCGTCCCGGCGACCAGGGCGGAGAGCAACGCGGCCTGCGCGAGGCCGAGGCGCTGCCGGGCGCGGTCGGTGGCGGTGCCGGCGGTGTCGCGGGTGTTGCGGGTGCCGGCGGTGTGGGCCGTGTGGCGGGTGTTGCCGGTGTCGGCCGTGTTGCCCATGCCGGCCGTGTGGGCCGTGTCGCGGGTGTTGCCGGTGTCGGCCGTGTTGCCCATGCGGGCGGTGTGGGCCGTGTCGCCCGTGTTGCCCGAGTCGGCCCTGTCGCTCCTGTCCGCCGTGTCGGCCGAGTCGGCCGCGTCGGCCCTGTCGGCCCTGTCGGCCGCGTCCGTCGCGTCGGCCGTACGGGACTGGGTCATGGGAGCGGTCCATGGGGTGGCGAGCGGCATCGCGCCGCCCGAGGCCCGGGCGCCCGCGCCGATCAGCAGCGGGCGGCGCGAGGCGGCCGCCAGGCCCGCCTCCACCGTCGTACGGATCGCGGTGAGCTCGGCGGCGAGTTCCCGCGGCTCCGGGAAGTGGTCGTCGCGTTCGAGGAGCACGCCCGGCGGGGAGACCCGTGAGGCCAGGTCCGCCAGGATGTCCAGGACGGGCCGGGGCACCGGGTGGGCGTGGGTGTCGTGCCAGACCCCGTCCCGTTCCAGACCGCCCGCCACGTGCACGTACGCGATCGCCTCGACCGGCAGCGAGGACAGCGCCTCCGCGGGGTCCTCGCCCCGGTTGACGTGGTTGGTGTGCAGGTTCGCCACGTCGATCAGGAGCCGCACCCCCGTGCGCTCCACCAGCTCGGTCAGGAACTGGCCCTCCGTCAGCTCCTCGCCGGGCCAGGAGACGAGCGCGGCGATGTTCTCCAGGGCCAGCGGCACCGGCAGCGCGTCCTGCGCGGTCCGTATGTTCTCGCACAGCACGTCGAGCGCGTCCCAGGTGCGCGGCACCGGCAGCAGATGCCCGGCCTCCAGCTGCGGCGTCGCGGTCAGCGGCCCCCCGGCCCTGACGAACGCGACGTGCTCCGTCACCAGCGGCGCGCCGAGCACCTCGGCCTTCCGCGCGAGCGCCGCGAGCCGCCCCGCGTCCGGCCGGTCGGCCCCGCCGAGCCCCAGCGACACCCCGTGCGGCACGACGGTCACCCCGCGCGCCCGCAGCCGCTCCAGCGAGTCCGGCAGATGATCGGCGCACAGGTTCTCGGCGACGACCTCCACCCAGTCGACCCCCGGCAGCGCCTCCACCGCCTCGGCGATCTCCGGCCGCCAGCCGATGCCGACACCGAGCGCGCCGGAATTCTTCAGGTCCCCCATGTCCCCCTCCTTCGGTCCCTGAGCTGATGGCCCGGAAGGGGCGGTTCGAATCCGCCGGAGGGAACGTTCAGAGGTTGATTTGAGGTTGGGAACCGCTGGTGACGGCCTGCCGCGGCCTGCTGAACCGCTCATCTCGCGCGGAAGCCCAGCGCCGGGAACTCCGACACCACCGTGCACGAGCCTGGCGCGATCTCGGTGAACCCGGCGTCCCTGACGACCGGAAGCCCGCCCGACGTCAGCCGCGCCCAGCGCTCCGGGTCGGCCGTGCGCACGGAGAGCGGGAAACCGGCCTCGCGCCAGCTCTTGCGGTCGGCGTCGGAGAGCTCCCACCACAGCAGCTGGGCACCGTGCCCGGCCTGCGCCATCGTCTTGCCGGCGGACATGTCCAGCTCCGGGTTGAGCCACAGCACGGCCCCGCCCTCCGGTACCGGCCCCGGCGCGGCCGGGTCGTCCAGGTCGGTGCCCGACACCTGGAGGCGGGCCAGCTCCTTGGGCCAGCCGTCCAGCGGGACCGGCGGGAAGACCCGTACCTCCGTGCCCTGCGCACTCGCGACCGTGATGCCCGGCAGCGCCTCCGCCCGGCGCCACTCCGCGCCGCGCGCCCGGCGCACCACCTTGCGGATACGGGCGTCCTGCCAGTCCGTCATCGCCTGCGCCCACTCGCCGTCGCCGAGCGAACGCTCGTCGGCGAGGATCGTGAGGACCGCGCGGGCGGCCGTCTCCAGGGCGTCGGTACGGGCCGGGGGCTCGGCGCGCTCGATGCGGACGACGAGGGGGAGGACGAACTGAGGCTTCTCGTCGCGGTGGTCGCGGTGGTCGTTGCTGCTCACCCGGCAAGTCTGCCACCGCGCTTCCCGCCGTCGAGCACGCGTTCCGAACACACGTTTCTTGTAGGAATGAGTGCTTCCGGGACAGGATGCCGCCATGAAGAGTGATCTTTTCGCCAGTGAGCACCTCGCCGAGGCCGCGACGTATCCGGGGATGACCCTCCAGAACGCCAAGTCGGTCAAGTACACCGTCAACGGGGAGATGCACGCCCGACAGGGCTCGATGATCGCCTTCCGGGGGAACCTCCAGTTCGAGCACAAGAGCCAGGGCCTGGGCGGCCTGCTCAAGCGGGCGGTCACCGGGGAGGGCCTGGCGCTGATGGCCGTGCGCGGCCAGGGCGAGGCGTGGTTCGCCCACGAGGCGCAGAACTGTTTCATCGTGGAGGTCGAGCAGGGCGACGCCCTGACCGTGAACGGCCGCAACGTGCTCTGCTTCGACGCCACGCTGCACTACGAGATCAGGACGGTGAAGGGTGCCGGCATGACCGGCGGCGGCCTGTTCAACAGCGTCTTCACCGGCTACGGCAAGATCGCCCTGATGTGCGAGGGCAACCCGATCGTCATCCCCGTCACCCCCGAGGCCCCGGTGTACGTGGACACCGACGCGGTCGTCGGCTGGAGCGAGCAGCTGCACACCTCGCTGCACCGCTCGCAGTCCTTCGGCTCGATGATCCGCGGCGGCTCGGGCGAGGCGATCCAGCTGAAGCTGGAGGGTCAGGGCTTCGTCATCGTGCGCCCGAGCGAGGCGGTCCCGCAGAAGGTCGCCAACTAGGCCGACCAAGGGGGCGAGCTGACTGGGCGACGAGCCGACGCGGTGAGGAGCCGACGCGGTGACGAGCTGACCGGGCGACGAGCTGACGGGGTGACGGGGTGAGGTTCGAGGACGTCGGGCGTCGCTATGGGGCGCGCGGGCCCTGGGTGCTGCGCGAGGTGGGGTTCGCCCTGCCCGCCGGCACTCTGGCCCGGTTCACCGGCACCAACGGCTCCGGCAAGTCGACGCTGCTGCGGCTCGTCGCGGGCATCGACGCGCCGAGCGCGGGTCGCGTCACCGGCCGTCCGGCCCGCACCGCGTACGTCCCCGAGCGCTTCCCCGCCGCCCTGCCGCTCACCGCGGCCGGCTACCTGATCCACCTCGGCCGGATCCAGGGCCTCGGCGGCGCGGTGGCCCGGGCGAGGGCGGGGGCGTGGCTGGAACGCTTCGGCGCCGCCGCGTACCGGGACACCCCGTTCGGCGAACTCTCCAAGGGCACCAGCCAGAAGGTGGCCGTCGCCCAGGCCCTGCTTGCCGAGCCCGGTCTGCTCGTCCTCGACGAGGCGTGGACCGGTCTCGACACCGCCGCCCGCGCCGAACTCGACCGCGCGGTGCGCGAACGGGTCGCGGCGGGCGGCCGGGTCGTCTTCGTCGACCACGACCCGCGACGGCTGGCGGGGGAGGCGGACGCGGTGTACGCGGTGGCGGCGGGCCGGGTGACGCGGGCGGAGTCGTCCCCAGCCCCGCGCGCCCGTACGCGCATCACCGCGTCGGGCGGCACGGAGCTCCCGGCGGACCTGCGAGCCGTACGGACCGAGGGCCGTGTCGTCACCCTCACCGTCGAGGCGGACCGCTCCGACGCCGTCCTGCGCGCCCTGCTCGACGCGGGCTGGCACATCGACCACCTCGGCACCGAAGGCGTACGGGTGTGACCGCGCTCCTCCGTTACCAGGCGGCCCTCCTCCTGCGCTCCCAGCGCTGGCTCGCCCCCTTCCTCCTCTACGCGGCCTACGTCGGCGTCGGCGTCCGCCCCGGCGAACCCCTGCCCGGTTCGCTGGGCTACGCGGCGACGGCCCTGGTCCCGGTGGCCGCCTGGGCGGTACGCATCTGTCTCGACCAGGAGCCGCCCGCCGCCCGTACGGTCGTCGCCGCGGCCGCCGGCCCGGCCCGCGCCCACCTGGCGGCGATCGTCACCGCCACCACGGCCGTCCTCCTCGTCGCCTGGGTCACCGTCCTCGCCGTCACCGCCATCAGCAACCCCCACCCGGGCGGGGCCGTCGCGGGCCTGCTCGCCGCGACCGCCTGCACCCTCACGGGCGCGACCGTCGGCGCCCTCACCACCCGCCCCCTCGTCCCCTCCCGCGGCTGGTCCCTCAGCGCCCTCCTCCTCGGCTCCCTCCTGGCCCTGGTCACCCCGGGCTCCCCGGCCAAGTCAGCCCTCACCACCCTCTTCACCGCCTCCCACGCCACAGCGCCCCTCTCCCTCCCCTGGCCGGCCGTCGCCACAGCCCTGGCACTCATGACAGCGGCGACGGCCGCGGCCTGCCGGCTCACGGCCCGCTCGGGCTGACCCGGCACCGAACCGGCACGGAACCAGCACTGACCCAGCACTGACCCAGCACCGAACCGGCACCGAACCAGCGCGGGACCACCACCTGCGCGACCGGGCGAGCGTGCCGTACCGTTGGCTCGCTCTTCACTGTTTCCTTACGTCCCCTGGTCCGTACGTCCGCACGGGAGCCACCGCCTCATGACCACACCCCCCACGCCCACCGTCTCCGTGGTCATCCCGGTCTACAACGCGATGCCGTACCTGGAGCAGACGCTCGCCTCGGTCGCGCGGCAGAGCATCGGGGCGGACGCCGTCGAGATCGTCGCCGTGGACGACGGCAGCACGGACGGGGGCGGGGAGTTCCTGGACGCGTGGGCGGAGCGTTATGCCGGGGCGATGACGGTGATTCACCAGGAGGCGTCCGGCGGGCCGAGCCGGCCGCGGAACGTCGGGCTCGACCACGCCACCGGGACGTACGTCTTCTTCCTGGACGGGGACGACTGCCTCGGGCCGCAGGCGCTGGAGCGCCTGGTGGCGATGGCCGAGAAGAACGGCGCGGACACCGTGCTCGCCAAGCTCGTCGGAGCCGGCCGGGCCATCTCACCGACGGCCAGGGACGTCTTCGCGAAGAACGTCGACCGCGCCGACCCGGCGGTCGTGTACTGGACGCTGATGCCGTTCAAGCTGTTCCGCCGCGCGATGATCGAGGCGCACGGACTGCGCTTCCCCGAGCACATGCGGATCAGCGAGGACCAGCACTTCGTCGCCCGCGCCTATCTGCACAGCTCGGTGATATCCGTCGTCGGCGACTACGACTGCTACTACCTCGTGGGCCGCCAGGACCAGGGCAACATCACCCACGGCGGCCTCGACTACGCGACGATGGTGGCGCAGGCGGACGAGCTGGTCGACATCGTCGAGGAGCTCACCGAACCCGGCGAGCTGCGCGACCGGCTGATCACCCGGCACGTCAAGGTCGAGCTGCTGCGCCGCTTCGACCGCCGCTTCCTGAACGACTCCGAGGCCGAACGCAAGACGGTCGCCGAACTCGCCCGCCCGCACGCCGAACGCTGGGTGACCCCGGGCGTCCTCGCCCGCCTCGACGTGTCCGAGCGGCTGCGCGTCCACTGCATCAAGGAGGGCCTGCTCGACGAGCTGGCGGCCGTCGTGGAGTGGGACCTGGCGGGCCGGCCCGGCAAGACGGTCGTCCGCGACGGGCGCCTGTACGCGGCGGCGCCGTACACCGGGGCGCCGGAGTTGTGCGACGTCACCGACGAGGCCCTCGGCGCCAGCCCGCGCCGCCGCGTCGACGAGCTGAGCTGGGAGGGGAACGTCGTCGAACTCGCCGGCTACGCCTACCTCGACCAGATCGACACCGACGAGCTGACCATCGAGACCGTGCTGCGCCACCGCGACAGCGGGCGTGAGACGGTGCTCCCGGTGACGTACGAGACGACCCCGCACCTCACGGTGAGCCGCGGCCGAGAGACGTACGACTACGGGCGCGCCGGATTCCGGATCCGAATCGACGTCGCCACCCTTGCCGAGGGTGCCTGGGACATCAGTCTGCGCTGCTCGGCCCGTGACCTCACCGCCGAAGGACGGCTCGGCGGCCCGCTCGCCCCGGACATCCCCCGCCGTATTGAACGCCGTACGCTCCCCCTCGGCCCCGAGGGCAGCCGCCCGTACGACGTGAGCCTCGGTCCCGAAGGCCCTCAGCTGACTCTCCGTCTGAAGCAGCAGCCGGCCCCGCCGGCGCCGCCGGTCCCGCCCTCGTTCCTCACCCGGGTCAAGCGCAAGCTCCGCCGTCTGGCACGCTGAGAACGGCTTCACTCTGGTGGCGGCCAACCTCAGGCCGGTGCTGGCGCATCTGAATCTTCCCAGGCGTTCCGCTTTCCGGAAGAGACAGACAGTTGACGACAATCGCCACCCCTGTTCCGAAGGTAGGGCCGAGAGGGCCCCGTGAACTCCTCCTGCGGGAGTTGAGCCGCTGTTCCCCGACCAGTGGCGAGATCCTTGTGTCAGTCGTGACCGCGCTGGGCTTCACCGTGTGGGGCTTGAGCGTCGACCACAGTCCGATCACCCGGGTCGGCCAGATCAGCGGCCTGTCGGACCTCCAGCTCCGGTTCGCCTGCATCGCCTTGATCGTGCTGGCGGTGGTCGGCTGGGCGAACGTCCGTGGCACCGTGCGCGTACGGAGTCTCACGACGCGGCTCGCCGCGGCGGCCGTCGCCGGTCTGTCCACCGGTTTCCTCGGCGCGGGGCAGGTCTTCGCGCTGCGTGGCACGCCCTGGGTACTCAACGGGCCCTACGGCGACAACAACCGCATCATCGGCTGGGGCGAGGAGGTGCTGCACAACGGTGCGATGGACGCCTTCTACCCGCCGGCCGTGCCGTACACCCTCGGGTATCTGGCCAAGCTGGGCTTCTTCGGCGGTGAGCCGGCGCTTGCCATCAAGTGGGTGTTCATCGCCTTCGTGGCGCTGACCGGGCCCGCGGCGTATCTCTTCTGGCGGATGTGTCTGAGGCCGCTGCCCGCCCTCGCCGTCGGCCTGCTGCCCGCGCTTCAGCAGACGCTGCCGCACAAGCCGTACAGCCCCTTCGTCCTCGTCCTGCTCCTGCCGCTGATCGCGAAGCTGCTGATGTGGCTGCGCGCCTCGCCGGCCTTCAGCGCGCGCGGCACCGTGCTGCGCGGCGGCTTCCTCGGGCTGCTGTTCGGGCTGCTGTTCCTCGTCTACTCGGGCTGGCACCTGTGGTCGCTGCCCGGGGTGCTCGTCGCCGTCCTCTTCTTCTATCCGTGGCGTACGGGCCGTACGGGTCGGCTGCGCGGCCTGCTCTTCCTCGGCAGCTCGCTGCTCGGCTTCCTGCTGGTGGCAGGCGTGTACCTGCGGGTGCTGCTCGGCGCGACCGGCACCCGTGACCAGTGGTGCTCGGGCTACACGCTCACCGAACCCGCGTACATCGGCACCACCCCGCTGACCAGCCTGGCCTGGGACGAGCCGGGCGAGTACCCGGGCGTTGGCGAGTTCTCCGGACTGCACGTGTACGCGGTCGTCGTGCTCATCGGCCTCGGCATCGCCGTGGCGCTCGGCCTGCGCAAGGCGATCGTGGTCGCGCCGCTCGCCTGCTTCGGCAGCGCGTGGCTGATCCGCTTCTATCTGGCCGGCCGCATGGAGGCCGACCAGCAGGTGCAGCTCTTCCCCCGCACCATGATCCAGATCCAGGTCACCCTCACCGCACTCACCGTCCTCGCCTGCGTCGTGGCGGCCCAGCGGCTCGTCCCGCTGCTGAAGCGGCTCCGCGAAGGGCAGGGGGAGGGGACGGGGCAGCGGCAGCAGCGCTTCACGGCGGTGGGCGTGCTGCTCGCCATGGCCCTTGCGGGCGGCATGATCGGCTCGTTCTTCACCAACCAGTACCTGCCGACCCACCCCGACGAGAAGCTCGCGGGCACCCTGGCCTGGCGCGCCCACCAGTTCACCAAGCCGGACGGCCACTGCCCGAAGTACGCCGACCGCGGCACGTGCAAGCCGTTCCCGGCGCGGACGTTCGTGGAGCAGCCGGTCGAGGTGAAGCACATGAACTGCGAGTACCCCTGGCGCAAGGTCCGCCGCGACGGCTCGATCATGGTGAAGCTGCTGAGCCGGCCCTGACGGCGTTGCGCCCTACGGGAGCGCTAACGGCTCATCAGCTCCGACACCTTCACGAAGCGGTAGCCCTTCGCCCGCAGCTCCGGCACGATCCGGCGGACCGCCTGCTCGGTGACCGGGGCCGCGCTGCGGGTGCAGTGCATGACGACCAGCGAGCCCGGCTTCACCCCCGAGAGCACCTGCTCGGCGACGGCGTCGGCGTCCTTGGCGAAGGCGTCGCCGCTGACGACGTCCCACTGGATGGCGGTGACGCCGAGCGGGGCGAGGGCGCGGAGTGCCTCGTCGTCGTAACAGCCGCCGGGGAAGCGGAAGTACGGGACGACGTTGGTGGCGCCGGCGTCGCGGAAGGCGTCGAAGGCGCGCTGGACGTCGGAGGCCATGTCGGGCCCGGCGACGGTCGGCAGGCCGTAGCAGGGGCTCGCGAAGGCGTAGTGGCTGAAGGAGTGGTTGGCGATCTCGAAGCGCGGATCGTTGCCGATCGACTTCGCCTCGTCCGGGTACTCCTCGGCCCAGCGCCCCGTCATGAACACGGTCGAGTCCACCTTGAGCCGGCGCAGGGTCGCGATCAGCTCCGGGTTGTCGAAGTGCTCGCCCCGGGCCGCCCGCGGCCCCTGGTCGGCCGTCATGTCCGCGTCGAAGGTGAGCGCGACGACCTTCTCCGTGCTCTTGGCCCGGTGCGTGTAGACGGGCGTGAGCCCGCCGGCCGCCGGCGGGAGCGTGGGCGGCACCTTGCGGACGGGCGCGGCGGGGTGGTCGGGAGCGGGCGCCGCGGCCTTGGTGCCGGGGGACGCCGCCGTGGGGCGCGAGGGCGGCGCGGCATGCGCGGGGTGCGCGGGGGAGTCGGCCGCGCCCCCGCCGCAGCCGACGAGTACGGCGCCCAGAAGAGCCAGCGCCGACAGCTTTCGTGCAGAAATGGTCACCTACGGAAATTAACCGATCATTCGGTGAGCAGGCGCCTCCGGCACTCCGCCATGTCGAAGTCCCCCTTCGGATACTGCGGGTCCAGTTCCTCCAGATGCTCCAGGAGCAGCCTGCTGATCGCCCAGTTGCGGTACCACTTGCGGTCCGCCGGGACCAGGTACCACGGTGTGCGGTCGGTGGCGCAGCGCTCCATCGCGACCTCGTACGCCTTCTGGTAGGCCGGCCAGAGGGCGCGGTCGTCGATGTCGCCGGGGCTGAACTTCCAGTGCTTGGCGGGGTTGTCGAGGCGGGCGAGGAGGCGGGCGCGCTGTTCCTCGTAGGAGATGTGCAGGAAGACCTTGACGAGGGTGACGCCGTTGTCGACGAGGGACTTCTCGAAGCCGGCGATGTCGGCATAGCGGTCGTCGATCTCCGCCGGCGGGGCCAGGGCGCGGACGCGGGCGACGAGGACGTCCTCGTAGTGGGAGCGGTCGAAGATGCCGATCTCGCCGGGGTGGGGGAGGGCCTGGGTGACGCGCCAGAGGAAGGGGTGGGCGCTTTCCTCCGGGGTGGGGGCCTTGAAGGCGTGGACGCGGCAGCCGGCGGGGTTGAAGTGGCTGATGACGTGCTTGAGCGTGCCGCCCTTGCCGCTGGTGTCCATGCCCTGGAGGACGAGGAGGAGGCGCCGCCGGTCGCCGGCGGTGCTCGCCGCGTAGAGGCGTTCCTGGAGTTCGGCGAGGCGCGGGGCGAGGGCGGCGGTGGCAGTGCGGCCGGCCCTCTTGTCGGCGGGGCCGACCGGGGTCGCGGAGGCGTCGTACGAGGAGAGGTCGATCCGCTCGCCCACCGGCAGCCTCAGTACGGCACCCGGCCTCTTCGTCTCCGCCCTCGACCCCGCCCTCGTCTCTGCCCCCTCTGCCTCCGACTCTGCCCTCGACTCCGCCTTCGACTCCGCGCTCGTCTTCCTCTTCGGCACTCGTCCGTCCATCCTTCCTTCCGGCGGCCCGCCTCCTACCGATCCTGCGCGTCCAGCGCCGGTGCCACCACCCCGAACGCCCGGTCGAGCAGCTCCAGCGGGTCCTCCGCCGCCTCGCTGTCGCTCCACCGCTCGAGCGCCGTGTGGAAGGCGACCAGCGCCGTGCCGGCGGCGAGCCGCGGGTACAGGTCGGCCACCGGGTCCACGTCCCGGCGCCGGGCCAGCTCCGCCGCGAGCGCTTCGCGCCACTCCGCCTGCCGCTCCAGCAGGCGGGCGAGGAGGGCCGGGGTGCGGAGGACCAGCTGGACCACGCGCAGCGCGCGGGCCGCGTGGTCGGGGTGCTCGTCGGTGCAGGCGGCGAGCGGCACGGCGACGGCGTGGCGGAGCGAGACGGAGGCCGGCTCGCCGGCCGGCCGGGCGGCGAGCGCCGAGGCGATGTCGGTGCCCATGCCGGACAGGAACTGGACGACCACGTCCTCCTTGGACGCGAAGTAGCGGAAGAAGGTCCGCTTCGACACCCCGGCGGCGGCCGCGATCTCGTCCACCGTGACCCCGTCGAAGCCCCTCAGGGCGAGGAGCTGGAGGGCGGACTCGGTGAGTTCGGTGGCGACGAGCTGGCGTTTGCGTGCGGCGAGGCTCATGCCGCCCATCGTAGTCCGAGAAGTGGCACCGAATGAAAAACTTGACACCGAGTGACACCAGAGGCAGCGTGTGTCACATGGATACGCAGCTGGACACCCAGAAGTGGAACGCCGACCACATCCCCGACCTCAGTGGACGCGTCTTCGTCGTCACCGGCGCCAACAGCGGCCTCGGCCTCGCCACCACCCGCGCCCTCGCCCGCCACGGCGCCCATGTCGTCCTCGCCGTCCGCGACGAGCGCAAGGGCCGCGACGCCGCGCTCGACATCGCCGGCCGCGTGCCGGGCGCCCGCCTCGACGTGCGGCGGGTCGACCTGGCCGACCTCGCCTCCGTACGGGAGTTCGCCGCGAAGCTCCGCGCGGACCACCGGCACCTCGACGTGCTGGTCAACAACGCGGGCGTGATGGCGCCGCCGCGCACCCTCAGCGCCCAGGGCCACGAGCTCCAGTTCGCCGCCAACCACCTGGGTCACTTCGCCCTCACCGGGCTGCTGCTCGACCGCCTGGCCGCCGGGCGCGAGCCCCGGGTCGTCACGGTCAGCTCGCTCCAGCACCGCAAGGGGACCATCCACTTCGACGACATCGACGGTGAGCGCGGCTACTCGCCCATGGGCTTCTACAACCAGTCCAAGCTCGCCAACGCCGTCTTCGGCCACGAGCTGCACCGCCGCCTGACCGCCGCCGGCAGCCCCGTGCGCAGCGTCCTCGCTCACCCCGGCTACACCGCCACCAACCTCCAGAACGACACCCCGGTGGCCCTCGTACGGCTCGTCTTCGGCCGGATCCTCGGGCCGCTGCTCGCCCAGTCGCCCGAGACCGGCGCCCTGCCGCAGCTCTACGCGGCGACCGCGCCCGGCGTCGAGGGGGGCGCGTTCGTCGGGCCGGACGGACCCGGTGAGCTGCGCGGCGCGCCCAAGCGGGTCGCGCTCGCGCCGACGGCGACCGATCAGGAGACCGGTCGCCGTCTGTGGGAGTTGTCGGAGCGCCTCACCGAGGTGCGCTACGGGCTGGGCTGAGCCCCGTTGTCCGCAGGGGTTACGCCAGCTCCGCCGTCAGTGTGATCGTCGTCCCGGTCAGCGCCTGGCTCACCGGGCAGTTCTTCTTCGCGTCCTCCGCCAGCGCCTGGAACTTCTCCTCGTCCAGGCCCGGCACCTCGCCGCGCACGGTCAGATGGATGCCCGTGATGCCCTCGCCGGGCTGGAAGGTGACGTCCGCCTTGGTCTCCAGGCGGGTCGGTGGGTTGCCGGCCTTGGCCAGGCCGTTGGAGAAGGCCATCGAGAAGCAGGACGAGTGCGCGGCGGCGATCAGCTCCTCGGGGCTGGTCCGGCCGTCCGGCTGTTCGGCACGGGACGCCCAGGTGACGTCGTACGAGCCGAGCTTGGAGGAGTCGAGGGTGACGACACCGGAACCCTTGAGGAGGTCGCCCTGCCAGACGGTGTGGGCGTGACGCACGGTGGCCATGTGATCCCTTTCGCTGGGGTATGGCCCCAAGCTACTGCGCCACGAGCCCCTTCGCGTCCCGCGCGAGCGCGGTGAGCCGGGAGATCGCCCGGAAGTACTTCTTCTTGTACCCGCCGTTCAGCATGTCGTCGCTGAACAGCTTGTCGAAGGGGAGTCCGGAGGCGAGCACGGGTATCTCGCGGTCGTAGAGCCGGTCGGCCAGGACCACGAGCCGCAGCGCGGTCGACTGGTCGGGGACCGGCTGGACGTCGGTGAGGCAGACGGCCGTGAGCTCGTCGGTCAGCGCGCCGTACCGGCTCGGGTGAACCCTGGCCAGGTGTTCGAGCAGGTGGGGGAAGTCGTCGAGGGAGGCGCCCGGGGTCGCGTACGCGGTCTTCGTGACGACCTCGTCGGAGTACGGGGCGGGGGCCTCGGGCAGGCCGCGGTGGCGGTAGTCCTCGCCGTCGATCCGCAGCGGGCGGAAGTGCGCCGACAGGCCCTGGATCTCGCGCAGGAAGTCGGCGGCGGCGAAGCGGCCCTCGCCGAGCTTGCCGGGCAGGGTGTTGGAGGTGGCGGCGAGCGCCACGCCGTGCTCCACGAGGCGGCTGAGGAGCGAGGAGACCAGGACCGTGTCGCCCGGGTCGTCCAGCTCGAACTCGTCGATGCACAGCAGCCGGTGTCCGCTAAGCGTCTGCACGGTCTGCTGGAAGCCGAGCGCGCCCACCAGGTTCGTCAGCTCCACGAAGGTGCCGAACGCCTTGAGCGCCGGCTCGGCCGGGGTGGCGTGCCAGAGGGAGGCGAGCAGGTGCGTCTTGCCGACGCCGTAGCCGCCGTCCAGATAGACCCCGCGCGAGCCGGCCGCCGGGGCCTGCTTCTTCGGCGCCCTGGAGAACCAGCGGCGCTTGCCGGCGCCGGAGGCGTGGGCGCCGCCGAGCCCCTCGGCGAAGTCGGCGAGGACCTTGACCGCCTCGATCTGGCTGGGCTGGTTCGGGTCCGGTATGTACGTGTCGAAGCGCACCGAGTCGAACCGCGGCGGCGGCACCATCTCCGCCACCAGGCGGTCGGCGGGGACATGCGGCTCTCGCGAGCACAGCGAGAGCGGGGCCGCTGTGGTGGAAGAGGCTTCGGTTATGGCACGGGTCGACACAGTTCTCCACTGTAAGCGCCATGTCAGACTGCGAGGATGCGACGCCTGTTCCCTGTGACGGACATGACAGCCAGCGAGTCGGACAGGGAGTGGTCCCTCGACGAGCTCGCCGACGCCTACGCGTATCCGGCGGAAGCCGCCGCCCGCCCCTGGCTGCGCGCCAACATGGTCTCCTCGCTCGACGGGGCCGGCCAGCACGAAGGGCGCTCCCAGCCGCTCTCCTCCGAGACCGACATGCAGATCTTCGGGACGCTGCGCGGCCTCGCCGACGTCGTGGTGGTCGGCGCCGAGACCGTACGGTCCGAGGGTTACCGGCCGGCCCGGGCGCGGGAGGTCTTCGCGGCCCGCCGGGCGGCGGCCGGGCAGGGTCCGGCCCCGGTGATCGCCGTCGTGACGGCCTCCCTGGACCTGGATTTCTCGCTTCCGCTTTTCACCGAGCCCCTCGTCCCGACCCTGATCCTGACCGGTGCCGAGTCCTCGGCGGAGCGCCGGGCCGAGGCCGAGCGGGCGGGCGCCGAGGTGGTGATCGCGGGCGACGGGCCCGGGGTCGAGCCGGAGCGGGTGGTCGCGGCGCTCGCGGAGCGCGGGCTGCGGCGCCAGCTGACCGAGGGCGGCCCGCGCCTGCTCGGCCAGTTCGTGGCCGCCGGGGTGCTCGACGAGCTGTGCCTGAGCGTCTCGCCGACCATGACCGCCGGCACCGCGCAGCGGATCGCCGGAGGGCCCCCGGTCGCCGTTCCGAAACGCTTCGCCGTGGCGGCGGTGCTGGAGCAGGACGGCTTCCTCTTCACCCGCTACCTTCGGATCTGACAATCGCGGAATTTGTCGTTCCGCTTAGCGTTCGCTGGGCACAATCACTTCGCAGTCCCCGTGCGGGCACGGGGAAGGATGGTTTCCGCAGAAGGGCTCCTGAGGTGTTCACAAGCGTTCTGATGATCGAGAAGCCCCTCACGTCCGTCGACGTGGATTTCGTCACCACCCTGCACGGCGACGAGGGCGTGTCGTTCATCGTTCTGATGCAGCCGCGTGGTGACCAGGCCGATGTACTGCTGCGCGCCATCGACGACGTCGCCATGGGTGAGCTCAAGGAGGCGACCCGCGAGGGCGACAAGCCGGAGGGCAAGGAGGCGCGGCCGGTGGCCGAGCAGGCCCTGGAGGTCTCGCTGCAGGCGCTGAGAGCGGCCGGCTGCGAGGCGGTCGGACAGGTGGTCGAGAACCACCCCCTGGACAAGATGAAGACCGTGGTCGAGGAGTCCGCTGCCGACGAGGTGATCGTGCTGACCGCCCCGCACTACGTGGAGGAGTTCTTCCACCGCGACTGGGCCTCCCGTGCCCGGCACAAGGTCGG
This sequence comes from Streptomyces sp. NPDC101160, assembly GCF_044768205.1. Classification (NCBI taxonomy): domain Bacteria; kingdom Bacillati; phylum Actinomycetota; class Actinomycetes; order Kitasatosporales; family Streptomycetaceae; genus Streptomyces; species Streptomyces sp. NPDC101160. The sequence goes on from NZ_JBIWPJ010000010.1 coordinate 302,572, forward strand.
GGTCCCCGTCCTCAAGCTCTTCGCGCACAGCGAGTAGGGGCCGCGAGGCGACGGCCGGCCCGGGCGGCCCCGCCCGGGCCGGCCGGCCCGAACCACTAGGCTTGGCACTTCCAGGTTGCACGCATCCGTCACACGCATCCGTTACACCCAGGGGAGAGAACCGCATGGCACCCGCCATCCCTGCCGCCATGGAACGGCCGCACTTCATCGGCATCGGCGGTGCCGGAATGTCGGGCATCGCGAAGATCCTCGCCCAGCGCGGCGCCAAGGTCGCCGGCAGCGATGCCAAGGAGTCCGCGACGGCCGAGGCGCTGCGCGCCCTGGGTGCCACCGTGCACATCGGCCACGCCGCCGAGCACCTCGCCGACGACGCCTCCGCCGTCGTCGTCTCCAGCGCCATCCGCGCCGACAACCCCGAGCTGGCCCGCGCCGCCGAGCTGGGCATCCCGGTCGTGCACCGCTCCGACGCGCTCGCCTCCCTCATGGACGGCCTGAGCGCGATCGCCGTCGCCGGCACGCACGGCAAGACCACGACCACCTCCATGCTGGCCGTCGCCCTCACCGAGCTGGGCCTCGACCCCTCGTACGCCATCGGCGGCGACCTGGCCGGCCCGGGCACCAACGCCCGGCACGGCGAGGGCGAGGTCTTCGTCGCCGAGGCCGACGAAAGCGACCGCAGCTTCCAGAAGTACGACCCGACCGTGGCGATCGTCCTCAACGTCGAGCTGGACCACCACGCCAACTACGCGAACATGGACGAGATCTACGAGTCCTTCGAGGCGTTCGCCGCCAAGATCCGCCCCGGCGGCACGCTGGTCGTCGGCGAGCACCAGGGCGCGCGCGAGCTGGCCCGCCGGGTCGCCGGCCGCGAGGGTCTGACCGTGCTCACGGTCGGCGAGTCCGCGGACTCCGACGCCCGCATCCTGAAGATCGTCCCGAACGGGATGAAGAGCGAGGTCACCGTCGCCCTCGACGGCACCGAGCACACCTTCACCGTCTCCGTCCCGGGCCGCCACTACGCGCACAACGCCGCCGCCGCCCTCGCCGCCGGTTCCCGCGTGGGCATCGACCCGGCCGGGCTGGCCCAGGCGCTCACCGCCTACACCGGCGTCGGCCGCCGCCTCCAGCTCAAGGGCGAGGCCGCGGGCGTCCAGGTCATCGACTCGTACGCGCACCACCCCACCGAGATGACCGCCGACCTGGAGGCCATGCGCGGCGCCGCCGGGGCCTCCCGCCTGCTGGTCGTCTTCCAGCCGCACCTCTTCTCGCGCACCCAGGAGCTGGGCCGCGAGATGGGCGACGCGCTCGCGCTCGCCGACGCGTCCGTGGTCCTGGACATCTACCCGGCCCGCGAGGACCCGATCCCCGGCGTCACCAGCGAGCTGATCATCGCCGCGGCCCGTGCGGCGGGCGCCGACGTCACCGCCGTGCACGACAAGGCCACCGTGCCGGACGTGATCGCGGGAATGGCGAAGCCGGGCGACCTGGTTCTGACCATGGGCGCGGGTGACGTCACCGACCTGGGCCCGAGGATCCTGGACCGGCTTTCGCAGTAGGGAGCGACTCATGGCGTACGAGGTCGAGAAGACCGACGAGGAGTGGCAGGCCGAGCTGACTCCGTCGGAATACCAGGTGCTCCGGCTCGCCGGCACCGAGCCGGCGTTCCGCGGGGAGTACACGGACACCAAGACCAAGGGCGTCTACTCCTGCCGGGCCTGCGGCGCGGAGCTCTTCACGTCGAACGAGAAGTTCGAGTCGCACTGCGGCTGGCCGTCCTTCTACGACCCGAAGGACAGCGACGCCGTCGAGCTGCTCGCCGACACGTCCCACGGCATGATCCGCACCGAGGTGCGCTGCGCCCGCTGCGGGTCCCATCTGGGCCATGTCTTCGAGGGCGAGGGGTATCCGACCCCGACCGACCAGCGGTACTGCATCAACTCGATCTCGCTCCGGCTGGAGCCGGACGAGAGCTGACAACCATGCCCCATCACCTGAGCCGACCGGCGCCACGCGCGCCGGTCGGCTCAGCTGTTTTCAGCCACGGCGCCGGCGGCCTCGCACTCCGGGCACAGCCCGCGGTAGGTGACCTCGGCCTCCGTCACCGTGAAGCCGAACCGCTCCGCCTCCGGCAGTCCGTCCAGCGGGTCGCCCGCCGGATGCACGTCCCGTACGGTCCCGCAGCCGGCGCAGACCAGGTGCTGGTGCTCGCGGTGCGCGTTGGGGTCGTAGCGCTTGGCCCGGCCGACGCCGGAGACCTCGATCACCTCGCCGAGCGCGACGAGTTCGCCCAGCGTGTTGTACACCGTCGCGCGCGAGATCTCCGGCAGTCTCTCGGTGGCGCGCGCGAGCACCTCGTCCGCGGTGAGGTGGATGTGCTCGCCGTCGAGGACCTCGGCGACCACGCGCCGCTGGGCGGTCATCCGCCAGCCACGACCGCGAAGCCGTTCCAGCAGGTTGCTCATGGTCACCAGCCTTGCTGTGTGAGTAATCCGTATGAGTCCGGCTGTCATATTGACTTGGACTGTGTCCACAATAGGATCGACTCCAGTAGTAGCCAAGAGCAAGAGGGTGCGTCCGCACCGACGCCTCAGCAGTTCCCGAGCTCCGTGATCCGAATGGTTCGGAAGGAAACACCGATGTCTGAGCAGAAGCACGATCCACTTGTCACCGAGGACGAGGCGGCGACGGAGAGCACCGGCGGCTGCCCGGTCGCGCACGGCCGCGCCCCGCACCCGACGCAGGGCGGCGGCAACCGCCAGTGGTGGCCGGACCGGCTCAATCTGAAGATCCTCGCCAAGAACCCCGCCGTGGCGAACCCGCTCGGTGAGGAGTTCGACTACGCCGCCGCGTTCGAGGCCCTCGACCTCGCGGCCGTGAAGCGGGACATCGCCGAGGTGCTCACCACCTCGCAGGAGTGGTGGCCGGCCGACTTCGGCAACTACGGCCCGCTGATGATCCGCATGGCCTGGCACAGCGCCGGCACCTACCGCATCAGCGACGGCCGCGGCGGCGCCGGCGGCGGCCAGCAGCGCTTCGCGCCGCTGAACAGCTGGCCGGACAACGCGAGCCTGGACAAGGCCCGCCGTCTGCTGTGGCCGGTCAAGAAGAAGTACGGCAAGGCCATCTCCTGGGCCGACCTGATGATCCTCACCGGCAACGTGGCCCTGGAGACGATGGGCTTCAAGACCTTCGGCTTCGGCGGCGGCCGCGTCGACGAGTGGGAGCCGGACGAGGACGTCTACTGGGGCCCCGAGACCGAGTGGCTCGCCGACGAGCGCTACAGCGGCGACCGCGAGCTGGAGAACCCGCTCGCCGCGGTCCAGATGGGCCTCATCTACGTCAACCCCGAGGGCCCCAACGGCAACCCGGACCCGATCGCCGCGGCCCGCGACATCCGCGAGACCTTCGGCCGGATGGCGATGAACGACGAGGAGACCGTCGCCCTCATCGCGGGTGGCCACACCTTCGGCAAGACCCACGGTGCCGGCCCGGCCGACCACGTCGGCGCCGACCCCGAGGCCGCGCCGATCGAGCAGCTCGGCCTCGGCTGGAAGAGCAGCTACGGCACGGGCGTCGGCAAGGACGCCATCACGTCCGGCCTCGAGGTCACCTGGACCGAGACCCCGACCCAGTGGGGCAACGGGTTCTTCAAGAACCTCTTCGAGTACGAGTACGAGCTCAGCAAGAGCCCGGCCGGCGCCCACCAGTGGATCGCCAAGGACGCCCCGGAGGTCATCCCGGACGCGTTCGACTCGTCGAAGAAGCACCGCCCGACGATGCTCACCACCGACCTGTCGCTCAAGCTCGACCCGATCTACGGGCCGATCTCGCGCCGTTTCTACGAGAACCCGGAGCAGTTCCAGGACGCCTTCGCCCGCGCCTGGTACAAGCTCACCCACCGCGACATGGGCCCCGTCGTGCGCTACCTCGGCCCCGAGGTCCCGAGCGAGGAGCTGCTCTGGCAGGACCCGCTGCCGGCGCGTGACGGCGAGCTGGTCGACGCCGCCGACCTGGCCTCCCTCAAGGAGCAGATCCTCGGCTCCGGCCTGACCGTCACCCAGCTCGTGGGTGCCGCCTGGGCCGCCGCCAGCTCCTTCCGCGGCAGCGACAAGCGTGGTGGCGCCAACGGTGGCCGTATCCGCCTGGAGCCGCAGCGCAACTGGGAGGTCAACAACCCCGACGAGCTCGCCCAGGTCCTCCGCGTCCTGGAGGGCGTGCAGGAGTCCTTCAACTCCGCCCAGACCGGCGGCAAGAAGGTCTCCATCGCCGACCTGGTCGTCCTCGCGGGCACCGCGGCCGTCGAGAAGGCCGCCAAGGACGCCGGCTTCGCCGTCGAGGTCCCGTTCTCGGCCGGCCGTGTCGACGCCACCGCCGAGCAGACGGACGTCGAGTCCTTCGCCGCCCTGGAGCCGAAGGCGGACGGCTTCCGCAACTACGTGGGCAAGGGCCAGCGCCTCCCCGCCGAGTACCTCCTCGTCGACAAGGCGAACCTGCTGAACCTCTCCGCCCCGGAGATGACGGTCCTCGTCGGCGGCCTGCGCGTCCTCGGCGTGACCCAGCCGCAGACGCAGCACGGTGTCCTCACCGAGACGCCGGGCAAGCTGACGAACGACTTCTTCGTCAACCTGCTGGACCTCGACACGAACTGGACGTCCACCTCCGACGACCAGACCACGTTCGAGGCCCGCGACGCGGCCGGCACCGTCAAGTGGACCGGCACCCGCGCCGACCTGGTCTTCGGCGCCAACGCCGAGCTGCGCGCGGTGGCCGAGGTCTACGCCTCGGACGACGCGAAGGAGAAGTTCGTGAAGGACTTCGTCGCGGCATGGACCAAGGTCATGGACCTGGACCGGTTCGACCTGCGCTGATCGCCTGTTTGATCGCCTGACCAGTGCATGAGAAGGCCCCGGGCGGGAAACCGCCTGGGGCCTTCGGCGCTGCGGGCAGCCAACTCCTTCGCCCCCCGTGCGGGCCCGGCCCCGGATCAGCCGACCGTCAGGACGATCTTGCCGGTGGTACGGCCCTGCTCGCCGATCTCGTGAGCGCGCGCGGCCTCGGCCAGCGGAAGGACCGTCTCCACGACAGGCCTCAGCGCGCCCTGCTCCACCAGCCGGGCGATCTCACGCAGGCCCAGGTGATCCGGCTCGACCAGCACCCACACCGCCCGCACCCCGTCCTGCGCGGCGGGCACGTCGTCCGGGCCGGGCAGGGTGATCAGCCGGCCGCCGTCCCGGAGCACCTTCAGGGAACGCTCGGCCGTCTCGCCGCCGAGTCCGTCCAGGACGACGTCGACGTCGGTCACGACGTCCTCGAACCGCACCGAGCGGTAGTCGATCACCTCGTCCGCGCCCAGCCGCCGCACCAGGTCGTGCTTGCCGGCGCTGGCCGTGCCGATGACGTACGCGCCGCGGGCCTTGGCGATCTGCACCGCGAAGTGGCCGACTCCGCCGGCCGCCGCGTGCACCAGCACCCGCTCGCCGGGCCGCACGGCCGCCGTGTCCACCAGGGCCTGCCAGGCGGTCAGCGCCGCGAGCGGCAGCGCCGCCGCCTCCACGTGCGTCAGGCCCGCCGGCTTCGGCGCGAGGTGCCGGGCCGGCGCCACGACGTACTCGGCGTAGCCGCCCGCCTGGCGCGGGAACAGCGGCATCCCGAAGACCTCGTCGCCGGGACGGAACACTCCCACCCCCGGCCCGACGGCCTCGACCGTGCCGGACACGTCCCAGCCCACCGCGGGCACGGTGCCCCACTCGATGAGCGCTCCGCCGGCGCGGGTCTTCCAGTCCACCGGGTTCACCCCGGCCGCGTGCACCCGCACCAGGACCTCGTTCAGTCCCGGCTGCGGGCGCTCGACCTCACGCTCGACGAGGTTTTCGGGTCCGCCCCACTGCTCCACGACCATCGCACGCATGCTGTTCCGCCAAGTCCTTCGTCTCGATCGGCTGGATCATCTCGATCAGCTCGTCGCCGGGAGTTCCGGCGCGACGCAGTCCACGGTGCGGCATCCGCGCCCACGACGGTGTTGGCCGTCTGGCCAGGATGTGTCAGGATCTGGCCAGGGGGATGTCGGCCATGAGGATGTGGCCATGACGATCTGGGCGTGAGGATCTGGGTGATGAGGATCTGGGCATGACCGGCAGGCGACGGCGCCCGGCGGCCGACGACGGCCGGGACCGGACCCCGGGGACACCCCGGCGGCACCGGATCGCCGTGCTCGCCCTGCCCGGGGTGCCGCCCTTCGAGCTCGGCATCCCCTCCCGGGTCTTCGCCAGCGTGGAGGACGCCGAGGGCCGTCCGCTCTACGACGTCACCGTCTGCACCGCGGACGGCGGCCCCGTGCTCAGCGACGCCGGCTTCACCGTGCAGCCCGCGGCCGGCCCCGAGGCCCTGGCCTCCGCCGACACCGTGATCGTCCCGCCCACGCACGCCATGCCCGAGCTGGGCCGTGGCGGACCCCTGCCCCCCGACGTCGCCGCGGCCATCGCCGGCGTCCGGCCCGGCGCCCGCCTGGTCTCCATCTGCACCGGGTCCTACGTGCTCGCCGCGGCGGGGCTGCTCGACGGCCGGCCGGCCACCACCCACTGGAACCTGGCCCCCGAGTTCCGCCGCGCCTACCCCGAGGTCAAGGTCGACGAGGACGTCCTCTTCGTCGACGACGGCGACGTGCTCACCTCCGCGGGCGTGGCCGCCGGCGTCGATCTGTGCCTGCACATGATCCGCCGTGACCACGGAGCGGCGGCCGCGAACCGGGCCGCCCGCATGTGCGTCGTGCCGCCCTGGCGGGACGGCGGGCAGGCCCAGTACATCGACCGTCCGGTCCCCGACCCCACGGTGGCCAGCACCACGGCCACCCGCGCCTGGGCCCTGGAACACCTGGGCGAACCGCTCTCCCTCGCCCAGCTCGCCGAGCACGCCCGGATGAGTCTGCGGTCCTTCACCAGGCGATTCCGCGACGAGGTCGGCATGACGCCGGTGCAGTGGCTCACCGCGCAACGCCTGGAACTGGCCAAGCAGCTGCTTGAGACCACCGACCTGCCGATCGACCTGGTCGCGCACCGAGCCGGTTTCGGCTCCGCGAACTCCCTGCGCGCCCACATGAGAACGGCCTTCGGCGTCTCACCCGCCGCCTACCGTCGTACCTTCAGCCCCCATGACGTCGCCGAGGCGCCAGAGAGCGCCTGATCCGGCCAGGGGGGCAGGGGTACGGGGACGGGTACGGGTTGCGGGTACGCGTGACGCGTTACGGGTGCGGGTCAGTGGACGGAGAAGCCGCCGTCCACGAAGATCGCCTGCCCGGTCACGTAGGCGGAGGCCCGGCTCGCCAGGAACACGGCCGCGCCCTCGAAGTCCTCGGCCAGCCCGTTGCGGCCGACCATCGTGCGGGCGGCCAGCGCCGCGACCTTCTCCGGGTCGGAGGAGAGCCGCTGGTTCAGCGGCGTCATCACGAAGCCCGGGACCAGGGTGTTGGCGGTCACGCCGTACGGGGACCACGCCTCGGCCTGCGAACGCGCGAGCGCCTCCAGGCCGCCCTTCGACACCCCGTACGCGCCCGAGTTCACGAAGGCCCTGTGCGCCTGCTGGGACGTGATGTGGATGAACCGCCCGAAGCCGCGCTCGGCCATGCCGGGACCGAAGCGCTGCCCGAGCAGGAACGGCGCGTCCAGGTTCACCGCCATGGTCCGGTCCCAGACCTCGTCGCTCAGCTCCGACAGCGGCGGACGCAGGTTGATCCCGGCCGAGTTGACGACGATGTCCGGCTCGGCGCCCAGCGCCCGTACGGCATCCTCGGCCGCCGCCCGCACGCCCTCGCGCGTGCCGAGATCCCCGCTCACCCAGTCCGCCCGGCCGCCCAGGGCCGTCAGCTCGTCGACGGCCGCCTTCAGCTCCGCCTCGCGCCGCGCCACGATCACGACATGCGCACCGGCGCCCGCGAGGGCCCGCGCCATGGCCTTGCCGATGCCGGAACTGCCGCCGGTGACAAGGGCGGTGCGGCCGGAGAGGGAGAACAGGTCGTCCAGGTACGTCATTCGGATCTCCTCGCAGTGATGTTCGCATCCTGGCACACCGCATGATGCCGCCGTCCGAGGTGTTCGCGGCGATGTCACGTTCCCGAACGGTGGTCCGTCCTCTAGATGTCGGACGACATGTCGGAAGGCCGACACGAACGAAAGGCACGGCCATGACCACGATCCTGGTGACCGGCGGGACCGGTACCCTCGGGCGGCTCGTCACCGCGCGGCTGCGCGCCGAGGGCCACGAGGTGCGCGTACTGAGTCGCCGCTCCCAGCCGTACGCCGTCGACCTGCGCGAGGGCGGGCCCGGTCTGGACGCGGCGCTCACGGGCGTGGACACCGTCGTGCACTGTGCCAGCACCCAGACGGGTGGCGACGAGAAGGCCGCGCGGCATCTCGTCGACGCGGCGCGGCGGGCCGGGGTGCGGCACCTGCTCTACATCTCGATCGTCGGCGTCGACCGGGTGCCGTTCCGGTACTACAAGGCCAAGCTCGCCGTCGAACGGATCGTCGAGGAGTCCGGGCTCGGGTACACGATCCTGCGCACGACCCAGTTCCACGACCTCGTCCTGCGAGTCCTGGAGATGTCGGCCAAGCTTCCCGTGATGCTGCTCCCGGCGGACGTCCCCGACCAGCCCATCGAGGTGGCCGAGGTCGCCGACCGCCTCGCCGCGCTGGCGGAAGCCGAGCCCGCGGGCCGCGTCCCGGACATGGGCGGCCCCGAGGTGCGTACCTTCCGCGACCTGGCCGCCGCCTACCTGCGCGCGAGCGGCAAGCGCCGTACCGTCCTGAACGCCCCGCTCGCGGGCCGGACCTACCGCGCCTTCCGGGCCGGCGGCCACCTCGCGCCCGACCGGGCCGACGGCCGCGTCACCTTCGAGGAGTTCCTGGCGACGCGACCGGGCGCGAAGACGGCCCGCTAGCGCGGACCGGGCCCCGGCCTCAGCGGAACTCGCGTACGACCTCGATCGCGCCCACGATGTGCGCGTTGAACTCCTCCAGCTCCTCCGCCGGCACCCACAGCTCCAGGATCGTCTCGCCCCCGGCCTGCCGGACCGGGTAGCGGGCCAGGAAGTCGCTGTCGACCTCGAACCGCGTCACGTAACCGACGCCGCTGTGCGGGACGTTCCAGTCCCGCGCGATGCGGATCGCGTAGTCCTCGTTCAGGACGGGGTAGAAGATCGGCTGCTCCGGCAGCCGCGGCGGCCACGCCCGCCATCCCGACGCGCGCACGAGCTCCAGCTCCTCAGGGCCCGTGGGGCGCCAGAGGGTGGTGGTCGCGCGTCGGCGGCTGGTCATGGTTTCGCTCTCTCTCGGGTCCGTGTGCCTGTGAAGGCGGTGGCCGCCGACCGTACCCCTGGGGTCGGCGTGGCGGCCACCGGGTTTCACGCTTACGCCGCCGGCGCCCTGAAGTGGCAGTTCGTCGAGATCGGAGACGTGGTCGTGCCGTCCGTGGTGCGGACGCGCCAGCCGTAGTCGTGGCCCGGGACGAGCTGGGGGACCGGGACGGAGACGGTGCCCTGGCCGCGGACCTTCGTGCTGGCCGAGCCCGCCTCGCCCATGGTGATGGGCTGCGGCCGGGTGCTGTCCGTGTTGTCCCAGATCGAGAACTCGGCCCAGACCTCCTTCGACGGGTCCGGGTGCCTGACCGTGGCCGTCAGTGTCGGGGTGAGCGTGGTCGCCGTGCCGTAGTCGGCGCCGAAGGGGTCGACGTTCTGGTGGCAGCCCTGCGAGGACGGCTCGCCGGGGACGCCCCGCAGCGCCGTGTTCCGGCCGGTGGGGGCCGTCAGCCCGACGGCGTACGAGGCGATCTGGTCGTCGCGCAGCGGGTGGTCGAACGCCGCCGCGCGCTGCACGAAACCGTTGAAGAACGCGTTGCCCGCCCCCTTCACCTTGTCGCGGCCCACGACGAACGGGCCCGTGGCGGCCCAGCGGTCGGCTTCGGCGTGGACGGCCGTGGCCTTCTTCACGCCGTCGACGTAGAGGGCGACCGTGCCCGCGGTCGCGTCGTACACGCCCGTGAGCTGCGTCCACGTGCCGGTCGCGGCGGCGGGGGCGATGGCCTGGTCGACGCTCCAGGTGGCGCTGTCGGCCTTCGGCAGGGCGAAGCGCCAGGTGCCGTCGCCCGCGTTGTAGAAGAGCATCATCCCGCTGATCGTCGTCCCGTCCTGGGACAGCACGACCCCCGTGCCCGCGCCCGGGTTCACCTTCGCCCAGGCGGAGACGGTGAAGCCGCGGGTGGTGTCCACGGCGGGGCCGGACGCGGTCACGGCGCCGGTCGAACCGTCCAGCGCCAGCGCCCCGCCGTGCTCGCCCGGCGCCCAGGAGGCACCGCCCGACAGCGCCCCGCCGCCGGATCCTTCCGGGCTGCCGTCGAGCCGCCACGACAGCGCGGCGCCGCCCTGCGTGTAGCCGTACAGCGGGGTGTGGTCGGAGTAGCCGGTCGCGCCGGGCGTGCAGGGGTTGGTGACGGTCGTCGGTGTCGCGTTCGTACAGGTCGGCTGGACCGAGAGACGGTAGTCCGTCTGGTCGGAGAAGTCGGTCCGGGAGTCACAGCCGGTGAAGCCGTCGGTGGCGAAGAGGTAGTCGATCTTCGAGGTGAGGTATCCGGCGTACGACAGGATCCCGCCGTTCGCGTCGGTCGTCACGCCGTCGAGCGTGAACTTCGTGGGCTCGTTGGAGGCGTCGCCGGGGTAGTACGACCGCTGGTCGCACTCCGACATCAGGCTGTAGAGCGGCTGGAGCCGGTCCTGGAGCCGGGTGTTGAAGTCACCGCCGAGCACGACGGACGGGAACTTCCCGACCACGCCCGCGATCGTCGCGATCTGGTCGCTGTAGTACTGGTCGGCCTGCGCCTGGGTCAGTTTCGCCGGGACGTCCGCGCCGAAGTTGGAGACGTGCGTCGTGCACACGTGGTTCTCCCATCCGGCCACCTCCACGCACAGCACGGTGCCGCGGTCCATCGACAGACCGAGCGGAGTGGTGAAGTCCGTCTCGGTCTTCCACGTCATCCGGCCCTTGACGCCGATGGCCACACCCAGCGTGCCGGTCAGCGAGCCGCGGCACTTCGAGCCCTGCGAGTCGATGAACTCGATTCCCGGCTGCTCGGTCTGGTACGCGTCCCCGGGGCGCGTCACGCCGGCGAGCGCGAACGTCCAGTCGGAGCCGGGATCGTCGGCCTCCAGCTTCGCCTCCAGCGGGGCCAGGTGGCTGACCGAGCACACCTCCTGGAGCATGACCACGTTGAGGTCACGGTCCTTGACCAGCTGGGCGATGCCCTCGATCTTCTTGCCGGGCACGTTGCGGTACGGGCAGTAGCCGGCGTCCGAGGCCACCCGGCCGCCCGCCTCGCCGCACAGGTTCCAGGTCATCGCCCGGACCGACTCCCGGGTGTGGGCCGTGCCCGCCGCGTCCCCCGGTGTCGTCGTGACCGCCGCGGCGGGTGCCGTCTGTCCCCCGAGCAGGACGACGGCCGCGAGGAGGGCCGTCAGGAGGTGCAGCCCACGGGCCGCGATTCTTCTCATGTGTCGTCACTTACCGGCGGACCTGTGGGGGTCCGCGCCTCCCCCCGCCCCGAGTCCGGGGCAGCGGTCACGACTCTGCCATCCGCATCGGCGCAGGTCGAGGCAGTTCTGGGCGCCCCCGCCCGGGCCGAGCCGCGGGGGGGGGGCCCCCCCCCGGGGGGGGGGGCGCCCCGCCCGGGGGGGGGGGGGGCAGGGCCAGCGGGCGGGGCTGGGGGGGGGGGGGGGCCCGCCGGCCCGGGGCGGGCCGGCG